>NZ_JAHAMK010000028.1 GCF_018383585.1 Microvirga sp. 3-52 | reverse complement strand
TCTCAACTTGAGGAAGGTCGCCGCGCGCACCGGCGACCAGAACACGCGCACGCAGATCAGCGGAATAGGGCTGGGGCATGGCTTGCCTCCCGGGCCATATGCCTGTCAACGCACAGCCCACCCGAATGGATTCAAGTCCAGATCAAAAGCGCTTTAGGCGACCAGAGACGGGCGCTATCGCCCGTCCCGTTTCAGCGCCCCTGAATCCGCACCGCCCGTCTGTGCGCCGCCGGTGCCGATGGAGCCCGTGGAGGCGGCAGGGCCACCTGCGGGAAGCGTCCCGCCCGGCTGCAGCGGGGTTGACACGCCCGAGGGCGCGCGCGGCGGATGGGCCGAAGAGAACCAGTTGTCGTCGGACGGGCTTCCACCCGCTGCGGGAGACGCTCCGCCGGCACCGTGCAGCAGCGCGTCGTCGCCCTGGGCTGCTCCCTGCGCGCTGCCCGTCGCCCTGCTTGCCGACATTCCTGTGCTGGAAGCTGCGCCGGCCGCCGACGATGCGCCTGCCCGATAGGTCCGGGCCCCTGATGAGGTCCGTCCCACGGCATTGCGGGAGCTTTCCAGGCTCCGGTCGATGACCCCGCTGTCGAGCGGAAATGGCGGTTCCGGGCGTCGGCGTGCCTCATGCAGCGGCCTGTTCTGCCGCGAGCCGCTGTGGCCGGACCGGGTCATGGTCCACAGGAGCGCACCGGCCCCGATGGCGGCAGCGCCTGCGAGCACACCGAACACCGTGCCGGTGGGAAGTCCATAGCGGCTCGGCATCATGGATTGCGGCATATGCCAGCGCTCCGCCTCGTAGGATGCGATCCGCTCGCGCTCGTAGGTACGCCGAAGGCTCTTGAGTTCGCTCGGGGAGAACGCGCCGCGGGCGACGATCATCACGCCGTTTTCCTCGAGTGTGAAGGCGTGCCGGATGGAGCCGGTCAGGTCCTTGAAGTCCGCGGCCCAATCCTGGCCGTTCTTGTCGGGCCGGGACGCGAGGTCGTCGAGCTGGCGCAGGATATCGTCCTGCCTTTGCTCGAGATCGGCCACGTAGCTGGCCGTGCGCTCGTGGCCTGACAAAGCCGGATAAAGGACATTCTGCTGCGCTGCAATGTGCCGCTCCAGCTCGTCCTGGAGATCGGCGAAGAGTTCTGCGCGGCTGTTAGGCCCGGTGCTAGTGGCCCGGAGAACCTCGCGGCAGAGCTCTTCGATGTTCGCGTGGTCCGTCACCACCATTTGCCATAGGTCCATGGGAGGCCTCCTGTCATGCCTTGATAAGCATGAACGGCTTGAGCGGAGGGCTGTTCCGCTGGCGACGGACTTTGGCCAAACCTAACCCCAAAGACCTCCCGGCCCTCAAAAAAGCCCCAAAGGTGACAAGCATTGCACAAAGTTGCTATGGACTAAAATCATAACCGGGCCTTGCGCATGGGAGGCGTAAGGGCTTGTCCGAAGCTTCAAAAAGCGTGAGAGATTGATGAACGCGCCAACCCCGCAAGCCGTCGAGACCGTCGCCGCTTCCTCGGTGAATCTGCCGACTTACGACGATGTCATCACGGCGGCGCGGCGCATCAACGGGGTGGCCCATCGAACGCCGGTTCTCACATCCCGCACCGCCGATGAGCGCACGGGTGGAAGGCTGTTCTTCAAGGCGGAGAATTTCCAGCGGGGCGGCGCGTTCAAGTTCCGTGGGGCCTACAACGCCATCGCTCGGCTGTCGCCTGACGCGAGAAAGCGCGGCGTCGTGGCGTTCTCCTCCGGCAATCATGCCCAGGCCATCGCCTATGCCGGGCAGCTGCAGGAGGTGCCGACCGTCATCATCATGCCGCAGGATGCGCCGGCCATGAAGGTCGCCGCCACCAAGGGTTACGGCGGCGAGGTGGTGCTTTACGACCGCTACAAGGAAGATCGCGAGGCCATCGGGCGCAAGCTTTCCCAGGAGCGCGGCCTGACCCTCATCCCGCCCTACGACCATGAGGACGTGATCGCCGGCCAAGGCACGGCGACGAAGGAGCTGATCGAAGAGGTCGGTCCCCTCGACATGCTGCTCGTCTGCGTCGGCGGCGGCGGATTGCTCGCGGGCTCGGCGCTCTCCTCCAAGGCGCTCTCGCCCGACTGCCGGATTTACGGCGTCGAGCCGGAAGCCGGCAACGATGCTCAGCAATCGTTCCGCACGGGCTCCATCGTCAGGATTCCTGTGCCCGCCACCATCGCCGACGGTGCGCAGACGACCTATGTGGGCAACAAGACGTTCCCCATCATGCGCGCCCTCGTCGATGACATCCTCACCGTCTCCGACGCGCAACTGGTCGACACCATGCGCTTCTTCGTCGAGCGCATGAAGATCGTGGTCGAGCCCACCGGCTGCCTCGCAGCCGCGGCCGCCCTCCACGACATCGTGCCCTGCAAGGGCAAGCGCGTCGGTATCATCATCAGCGGCGGCAACGTGGATCCTAGAGCGCTGGCGGGATTCCTCGCGGGATAGTGGTTCAGGCAAGTTCCAGTGTCATTCCCGGCCGGAGCGCAGCGGAGGGGGATGTCCCGGCCATCCCGATGCTGTGAGGCGCCCCACCTTTCCATTCGGGATCACCGGCACAAGGCCGGTGATGACGTGGAGGATGTTGGACGCGTTCGTGAGCACTGCATGCGTCACGGACCGACACGTACGACAACGGCGATCCCGTCGTGATCGCCGGTCGTGAACTTCGGATCGCCGATCAGCGCGTTGGCGAGATCGACGAACCGGCTCACCTTGAAATCGGTGCTGCGGTCGAGACGTTGGGTGAAATCGTCCCGCGCCCGGTTGAAGGAACCGTAACTATGCGGCGGATCACGAAGCGGATCGATCTCCTCACGGCTGAAGGCCCCTGCGAAGAGATATCCTTGTCCGAGTTGATGGGGCCCGAAGATGCGGCCGTGATTATTGCTCACCTCGAAGATGTCGTTCGAGAAGGCATCGTCCCTGCCCTGGGGCAGTTGCGCATAAAGCTGTCCGCCGATGAAGCCCTGATAGCCCGTCGAATGGCCGAAGCGGATCGGATAGCCGGCACGAGCGGCTGCGGCCAGCAGTCTCACCTTCGCCTCCTCGGCGGATGAGGCTCCCTCATCGAGGATGATGACGTTGATCGGCTCGCGCAGGTTCTTGCCATGATAGATCTCGCCGAGCCAGTCGGACGGCACGCCCTGGGCCGTCAGCATCCATTTGCCGACGGCGGGCAAGCCGTCCGGAGTTGCGAAATCGACATCCGGTCTCTGCTGGGAATGAGCCCCAAACACCGCCCCGCCTGTCAGCGCGGCGCATACAACGAGAAGCTCGATCAGGGCTCGTCCCATATGCCTTCTCCCGGTGCAGCTCTAGAGAGTGCATCAGAAGAGCACGATCCGGCCCGGCAGGCTACGGATTTTCAGATGCAGCGAATCGTGCGGCCCCGAGCTCTAGTCTTTCACCGCAAGGACCGCGTAGCGGTGCTGCGTGGCGCGCTCGAGCCCTTTGAGCAGCGGCAGGTTCTTCGCCTGCGCGCGGTGGATCGGCTTGAGATCGCGGTCGATGATCGTCTTTGCGAAACCCGCCTCGCGCAGCAACGCCGCCACTTCCTGCGCCCGCGCTCCCCTGGAGAAGTAGACCCGGCTCAGGATGCGCTCATGGGTCTCGCGCATGGCATTGGGCGCATGCGAAGCTCCGGCAAGGCCCGGCACCAGCTTCCCGACGAGCCGGATCATGCGCTTGACGAGCGTATCCGATACGAAGTCCCCGTCGACGACGAGAAGCCGCCCACCGGGTTTGAGCAGAGAGTGCCATTCCCTGAACGCGGCCTTGGGATCGACGAGCGTCCACACCAGGTGGCGTGTGACGAGCACGTCGTAGGTCCCCGGCTTTTCCAGGGTGCGCTCGGCATCGCCCATCACGAAGCGGATGTCGGCGCCACGCTTGGCCGCCTTGGCCCGCGCCTGGTTGAGCATCGCCTCCGACCAGTCGAGACCCGTGACGACGAAGCCGAGACCGTGCAGCAGGTGAGAGATCACGCCCGTGCCACTGGCGAGATCGAGCGCCCTGCGGCCCTCGCCGGGTCCGAGATGCCGCAGGAAAAGATCTCGCCACGCCTGCCGTTCCGCATCCGAGAAGATCTCGTGCCCGACCTGCTCGTCGAAGGTCGGAGCGCGTAAAGACCAATAGTCGCGGATCTCGTCCCGAAGGGTGTAGTTCGAATTCATCGAAGGCTCATGAAGGCAGTGATTTCGGCGCTGCTCTAGGCATAAATCCGCAACTCGTCAAACTGTAATCGTTACAAACTATAGAATAGAACTGTTTTAAAGTAGAGATTTACTTTTTAATTGAAGTAATTCTAAAAGATATTCCTTGCGCGGTATCCAGGCTGGACATAGGAAAAGCCCGCTTTCCCATGATTATGAGGCGCATCATGCAACTCTCCAAACTGGCTCTCGGTGCTGTCCTGGCGTTCGTGGGACTCCTGCCCGTTCCTTCCCATGCGGCCGACAAGATCACGGTGACCGACATCACGGGACGCCAAGTTGAAGTAAAAGCGCCTGTTGAGAAAGTAATCCTCGGAGAGGGGCGCCAGATGTACTTCGTGGCAACCCTCGACACGGACCAGCCGTTCAAGCGCGTGGTCGGCTGGCGTGACGATCTGCAGAAGGCGGATCTCGACGGCTACAAGGATTATCTCGCCAAGTATCCGCAGATCGACAAGATCCCGACCTTCGGCGGCTTCAAGGAAGGCACCTTCGATGTGGAACAGGCCGTCTCGCTCAAGCCCGACGTGATCCTCCTCAACATCGAGGCGAAGACGGCCACCGACGACGCCAAGCTCATCGAGAAGCTCGCCAAGATCGACATCCCGGTCGTCTTCGTCGACTTCCGCGAAAAGCCGTTCGAGAACACCGATGCGAGCATGCGCCTCATGGGCAAGCTGTTCGGCAAGGAGGCGCGCGCGGAGGAGTTTATCTCGTTCAGAAAAGCGCAGATCGACCTCGTGACCGAGCGCCTTGCGAAGGCGAACCCGACGAAGCCGGTAGTGATGGTGGAACGCGCGGGCGGCTATTCCGACGATTGCTGCATGTCATTCGGCAACGAGAACTTCGGCAAGTTCGTGGAAGTCGCAGGCGGGCAGAACATGGCGGCCAAGATCATTCCCGGCACCTTCGGGGTGGTGAATCCGGAACAGATTATCGCGGCCAATCCGGATCAGGTCATCGTCACGGGTTCGAACTGGGAACTCTACGTTCCCGGCGGCGCCTGGGTCGGCGTCGGCTCCGGGGCGGACAAGGCCAAGGCGCGGGACAAGCTCGCCGCGCTGATGAAGCGTCCCGCCTATACCGGCGTGAAGGCCGTGCAAAACAAGCAGGTTCACGCCATCTGGCACCAGTTCTACAACAGCCCCTATCAGTTCATCGCCATTCAGGCGATGGCCAAGTGGCTGCATCCGGATCTGTTCAAGGACGTCGATCCTGAGCAGACCATGCGGGCGCTCTACGACCGCTTCCTGCCGGTTCCCTACAAGACCGGCTACTGGGTCTCCCTCACCGACAAGGAATAGGCCCTTGGCCCACTCGCCCGCCATTGCGGCCCCTAAAGGACGCGGAGCCTACCGAGTCCTAGTCCAGCGCAAGAAGCTCGTGCTTCTTGCGCTCTCCGTTGTTTTGGCCTTGTCCGTGATCGCCGATCTCGGACTGGGTCCGGCCCGCTACACCATGCGCGAGGTCGTTCTGGCGCTCATGGGTTCGCCCGATGTCTCGCTGCAGATCAGCGTGGTGATCTGGGACATCCGCATGCCGGTAGCGCTCATGGCGGTCGTGGTGGGCGCCGCGCTGTCCGCAGCGGGCGCGCAGATGCAGACGATCCTCAACAACCCGCTCGCCAGCCCCTTCACGCTCGGCATCTCGGCAGCAGCGAGCTTCGGCGCTTCGATCGCGCTCGTCTTCGGCGTCGGCATCCTGCCTTGGGCCATCGATTACGTGGTGTCGATCAACGCTCTTCTCATGGCCATGGCGGCAGCACTCTTCATTCATTTCATGAGCCAGAAGCGCGGCGTCACCGTCGAGACCATCGTGCTGCTCGGCATCACCCTCGTCTTCACCTTCAACGCGCTTCTCGCGCTGGTGCAGTATCTCGCCTCCGAACAGGCGCTTTCCGCCGTGGTGTTCTGGACCATGGGCAGCCTGACGCGCGCCACATGGCCGAAGCTTGCCATCACCACAATCGTGCTCGCGGTCTCGCTCCCCCTCTTCATGCGTCGCGCCTGGGCGCTTACCGCGCTTCGCCTCGGCGAGGACAAGGCGGCGAGCTTCGGCGTCAACGTGCGCTGGTTGCGCCTTGAGACGATGATGATCATCAGCCTGCTGGCTGCCGTGCCCGTGGCCTTCGTGGGCACCATCGGCTTCATCGGCCTCGTCGGCCCGCATATCGCCCGCATGCTGGTGGGCGAGGATCAACGCTACTTCCTGCCCGCCTCCGTTCTGTCGGGCGCCGCGATCCTGTCGCTCACTTCGGTCGTCAGCAAGTCCATCGTGCCCGGAACGATCTTTCCCATCGGCATCATCACGGCTCTGGTGGGCGTGCCGTTCCTTTTCAGCCTGATCATGTCCAGCCGGAGGCGCTCATGGTAGCGACCCTGCAACTCACCGATGTCGGCGTGCGCTACGGGAAGCAGGAGGTTCTCTCCGGCGTCACCACGCCGGTGCTCAAGGGCGGCGAGGTCACCGCCGTGATCGGGCCGAACGCCGCCGGCAAGTCGAGCCTGTTCCGACGCATCGCCGGCCTGCTCGACGGCCCCGGCGTCATCAGCATCGACGACGGAACCCTTCAGCCGAGCCCGGGTCACGTCTGCTACATGCCTCAGGACACCTCCGTGAACACGGTGCTGACCGTCTACGAGTCGATCCTGCTCGCCCGCAAGCAGGGTGCCGGCCGCAAAGTCACGGACGAGGATCTCGAAGAAGTCGACGGCGTCCTCCACAGCCTGCAGATCGAGGCCATTTCCTTCAAAGGCCTGCATGAACTCAGCGGCGGGCAGCGTCAGCTGGTCTCCCTCGCCCAGGTGCTGGTGCGCGACCCGAAGATCCTGCTCCTCGACGAGCCGACGAGCGCCCTCGACTTGCATCGGCAGGTGGAGGTGCTGGCCCTGATCCGCTCCCTCGCCAAGGAACGCGGAATCTGCGTCATCCTCGCCATCCACGACCTCAACCAGGTTCTGCGCGTGGCGGACCGGGTGATGGTGATCGATGCCGGCACCATGGTGACGTGTGGACCTGTCGAGACAGTGATCACCGCCACCCTGCTCCAGAACATCTACAAGGTGGAAGGCCGCATCGAGCAATGCTCCCGGCTGTGTCCCCACGTAATCATCGACGGCCCGCTCGGACGCGCCTGAGCGGCGGCGGGCCAAGACTTGTGAGGTTCCAGGATTCGCCGAATTGCGCCCGCTTTCGGCCTCGGGTCTCTCCCAAAGGACGGAAGCGTCAATGCGATCCGACGTAGTCTACCATATCGGGGGCAAGTCCTAGTTGGCGGGCTGATCGTCAACCGCGCCCTCTTCGATCACAAGCGAGAGGGCCATCCGCACCGTGACTTTGCCTGCTTGATCCCTCACGTTGACCACGAAGGTTCGGTGATTGCCATCAGGAAGAGCATCCGTCGCCATTTCAGGCAGACGTTTCTGTGCCTCGGCTTTGGCGATCTCCACGCTCTCCAGTTCCAAGCCCGCCTCATCGGACACGAGCTCGTTCCCGTCAAAGGTGTCGAAGAAGAAGCGCGGCATTGAACCCCCAGGCGTAAAGCTGTGGTTGTCAATGACTGCGCACAGCGTTTGTTCACCACATCCGACTATAAACCTGAGGACGCCCCACACCCGCGACATCACTGCCGCCTTTGATTTAATGGGCCAACAACTCGCGGCCGTGGCTACTGATCGGCGACATCAGGTGGGGAGATTACGGCTCCTGATGAGGCTTATAAGCCAATATGTCCAACCGCTGGATCTCTGGAGGGTCGACGAAGAGGTCCGGAGCTTGTTGGATCAAGGTCACGGCAACCTGCCCCGCCAGATGAGCATCCCGAGCGTCCTCGTCCGGAAAGGCATCGAAAATCGCGAAGGTGTTGTGGTCGAAGCGCACCGCGTACCAGGTCGTCGTACCAGGCTCCTCCTGAGCGAGGGACAGAAGCGAGCGCAGAAACTCAGCCGCCTCCTCCTCTTTGCCCACCCTTGCCTCGAGAGCCACATAGAGAGCGAGTTTGGCCATGCCACGATCCTTATTCGGTCCCCCTGGGACGGCCGGGAAAGATATGGAGCGGGTAGAGACAACGCCCAGGTTGCTCCATCACCACCCCTCTCCTCGTCCTGTAAGACAGTTGAGTGAAGCTCTCGTCACCCAGTCCGGCTATACCCTCTGCATGACCTGTCCCGCTACACCGCGGCCGTTCCGAACTCACCGGCCGAAGTCGCCAAACAGAATATTTACCCTACGGCAGATTTCTACTGGCCATTATCGACTTTAGTCGTATGATGATGCCTGCAAGCTGTGTCGTGTGAGCGCTCATGATGATCGACCGGACCACAGCGTTATGAAGTGCAATGGGGCTCATTATGAGCAATTACAACGGGCACGACCGCCCTTTTCCCAGATGGTTTCCTTATGCCGTCAGCGGCTCTCTGATCGCCGTGGCGGCCCTCCTGAAGGTTCAGGGAATTCTTTAACGGCTCTCCGAGATTAGCCTCTTCGAGATTAGCAAGGCTGCGACGAGAGCGGTTACTCGCTGCGCTTGGCAGCCCAGAGCAGCGGACCCAAAGGCGGATTTGCACTTTTGGGATCCATTCGATGTTGCTTCTTTGAGGAGCGCACCCTGGATCCGGAAAACCCGGGCCACTTGTCCGCACCATGCGCTACCGCTTTCTGGCAGCAGCTGCCTGGGTCGCTTTGAGGGTCGTTTCGACCTTATCGAGCTTGTCCTCGATTTTATCGAGTTTCGTCAGGATCTGGTAGAGGAGGTCCGGGACCACACGGGCATGATCGACGTTCTCGCGAGACGCCTTCGCGACCGCCTGCGTCGCCTCGATCAACTCGCGCATATCCGCCCGGCTTGCGGTCACGGCGTCATTGGCCGGCACAGGGCTGGTTTGGCCTAAGGCCTGGCTCGTCAAGCCGATCATCAGAAGCGAAGCGATAGCCACATAGCGCATTGTCAGGCTCCAAAAGAATGTGAGTAGAAATCTCAAGATGGCGGCAGCAAAGCAAAGACTTTCTTGATGGAATACAGCGATCTCTGTTGAAAGAGTTGAACTCCGGGCTCGATAGCGCCTCCCGGTGCGCCATCCCCCGTCATCATCCACGGTAGCGCGTGCTACCTTCATAAACGACAGACATACCCACCGAAGGAGATGCTTTTGCCGTCGCGACTTTACCCCAGGCTCGCAGCTGCTCTTCTCGCCTGCACCTTCACCCTGTCCGACGCTCTGGCCGCCCCCGATCAGGGCGCAATCGTGCGGCAGGCTGTCGACGAAGCGATGAAGCCGGTCATCGAGCAATACGGCATCCCCGGGCTGGCCATTGCGGTGACGATCGACGGACAACGCCATTTCATCGAGTATGGCTTGGCCTCGAAGGAACCTCGGGTTCCCGTCACGCGCGATACTCTCTTCGAGCTGGGTTCGATCAGCAAGACGTTTACCGCGACCTTGGCGACCTATGCCGTGGTGGAAGGCAGGCTGTCGCTGAACGACAGCGTCACCCGGCATATGCCGGAGCTGAAGGGCAGCGCCCTCGACAAGGTGCGGCTCTTGGATCTCGCGACGCATACGGCAGGCGGCTTCCCACTTCAGCTGCCTGGAAATGTGAAGGATCAAAAGCAACTTACTGCCTATTATCGGGCGTGGAAGCCCAAGGACGCTCCGGGCACTCATCGCAGCTATGCCAACCCGAGCATCGGCCTTCTCGGCATGGTCACTGCACGAACCATGGACGCAGGTTTCGCGCCTCTGGCGCAGGACCTGTTCCACAATCTCGGTCTGCAGCGGACCTATATCGATGTTCCCGCGGCCGAGATGAAATCATACGCCTGGGGCTACAGCCGCGACGACAGGCCGATCCGCGTCTCCCGAGCCCTGCTCGCGGACGAAGCCTATGGGGTGAAATCGAACGCCGTCGACATGATCCGCTTCCTCGAGGTGAACATGGGCATCGGCTCGGTGCCGGAGAAAGTCGCCCAAGCCCTCCGTGCGACACACAGAGGCTACTTCCGCTCGGGCGACCTGATCCAGGATCTCATCTGGGAGCAATACCCCTATCCGGTTGCGCTGGACAAACTCGTTGCCGGCAACACGATGAACCAGAAGGTCCATCCGGCAACCGCGATCGATCCGCCCATGGCGCCGCAAAAGGACATGATCATCAACAAGACCGGATCCACCCTCGGTTTCGGCGCCTACGTGGCCTTCATTCCAGGCAGGAAGGTTGGCATCGTCATGCTGGCGAACAAGGGCTATCCCAACGAGGCCCGGGTGAAGGCGGCCCATCAGGTGCTTTCACGTCTGACCAGGTAAGCCGCCCTCGGGGTGTGTCGCGGCGCCTCCGGCAAAGCGGGCGGAGGGCATGACGATGCTCCACTTTTGGAACAGCGCATCGTCTTCGCAGAGAACCGGGCCCACTTTTCACTGGCGTGGCCCTGCGGGTCCGCACGATGCGCTAGCACTCGGTCTTCTGTTTCGTCGTGGTGTCACCGAACTCGTCCGTCTTCTGCTGTGTCGTTGTTGAGCATCCGGTGCTGCCGGTCGCCCCTACATCCCGGTGCTCGATGATCACGTTCTTCTGGTCCGGACCGGACGCGGCACCACCGGCTACCCCACCGATGCCCGCTCCGACGGCAGCACCGACGGGCCCGCCCACGACGGCTCCCGCCGTACCGCCGGCAATCGCGCCGGCCGCCGCACCACCCTCCTCCGCGCATACCAGAGTCGGGACCGCGACCAGCATCGCAGCAATCGTGAATCTGAAATCTGAGGGACGCATGGCTCGTTCTCCAAATTAAGGGAGCAAGGATGCCAGGATAACGGCGCAGGCAGCCTCCCGTTTCAGCGTGGCGGCATTCACCAAAGCCTCAGCCGACCCGACTGGCGCCCGTGGACGGTTCGGCAGGATCGCCTCGGGGGCCGTGGCGGCGACCATTCGGTACGATCCCCCGGAAGGAGCAGCCTCAATTAAGACGGCGTTAATCGAAGGAGGCGGAGAATCGTCAATCATCTGGGGGAAACCAGAATGCTTTCCGCTCCTCGCTCCAGGGCTACGGTCCTTGTTGTCGAAGATGATGCGATCACCCGCGAGCTCCTCGCTCAGCTTCTGCAGACGAGCGGGTTCGAGGTGATGGCCGCACCCAATGGAGAGCGCGCGTTGCTGACCTTGTGCCAGGAAGGGGACGAGATCGACTGGCTCGTGAGCAAGGTGAGCCTGCCAGGGCTCGTCTGCGGCTGGATCCTGAAGGACGAATACCAGAGCCATCATCCCGACCGGCCCGTGCTGCTGATCGCAGCCCTCGATCCAGCCGAGATCCCATCCGCACACGCAGTGTTTGTCCCGCCGGCATCCCCGGTCAGAGTTCTCGAGATCCTGCAGGCTCTGAGGGGTCCGGAAGCGGCTCATGTTCTCCCGTTTCCGAGTTCAAAGGCTGCTTGATCCTTGTCGCTCCCCGCTGCTGACGATGCGCGAGAGGCAAGCAGGCATCTTTTCGCCCTAGGACGGGCAGGACCGACCTGCGCCGGCCAAGTTCAGCTTCTGATCGGAACGTCGTGAATTTTTTCCGTTTCCCGACCGGGTGAGCGGAGAATGAGCAAGAACGATCAGGAACGGCGCAATGCGTTCCAGAATCTGTCCTCCACAAAGGCGAAGCTCGCCCGGCATGAGCGCATGACAGGCCCCATCCTGGGCGCGCCCATCGTTTCGGCGCTCCTGACTCTCAGCCTGCTGATAGGCCACCTTGTCCAATCGTCGTAGCGACCGCATGAGCATTAACGATCTTGTCACGCCTGTCCGACATACAAGGGTGATGACTTACTCCCGCGATACCAAAGCCGTCTCCGAGTTCACCGGCGAGTCCATCAGCACCTGGTCCGAAGAATGGCGCATCGAGACGGAAGCCCGCACTGTCCTCAAGATGTCGAAGCAGGAGCGGGACGTCTTCTTCAACGGCCGGAAGGACGAAAACGGACGTAGCATCGACCGGGGGGTGATCGGCATCCGTGGATTGAAGGCAGCTGAAGAGATCAAAGCGACGATGGAACGGCTGCAGGAAGCCCGCAGCAGGCCTAAGTAACGGACGCCATACCTAACGCCGCTGGTTCTGGCGATAGACGGAAATCATGGGCATAAAGAGAAAAGGGCCGCGCCCAGTCTTAAGATGACTGTGTTCGCGGCCCTTCGAACCGTATTTGCCCCTACGGTTAGCCCGGCATAAATCATATGCTATGCCTGATCAAGTCGAAATAGTTTTCAAATAAACCATCTATAGCGTCAGAATAGCGCAGTTATTCTATTGACACGCCTCATTCGGGTCAGGAACGGTCACAATTTGGCCAAAATACTCCACGAATAGATAGGTTCACCGACCTTGTTATTTGCCCCTACGGGTCGGACCTTAAAGCGCCCCTGAACGCGGGCGCTTTCTTTTTTGGGATTCGGCCTCCACTTGCTTTTGCCGCAATCGGGAACCGCTCAGTTTTCCTGTGAGATGATCGCAAGAGCCGCGTCGGCGAAACCAGTTCCGGCTCTGCCGACGCGTCTTGCTCGCACCGGACGATGCGCTCAATACCAGTGGCACCGTCGAATGAGCTTGGTCATCACGACGATCCTTGAGGGGCGAAGAAGCAGATGATGGCTCGCGTTGTCGGTTCTTCGCAGATGTGGAATTTCGTGTCCGGAGACATCTTGGCATGGTCACGGCCGACGAGGCGCCCGTCCCAGAGCCTCCAGCCGTCTTCCGTCTCGGTCACGGTCTCGCCTCTGGCCTCGGTCAATTCGCGGCAATCGTGATCGTCGCAGCACCAGGTCGGATACCAGCTATGGGCCAGGGCTGGCGCGCTGAGGAGCCAGCCTGCTGTCACGAGTGTTGTCCGTCGCCGTCTAACGGCCATTCAGAATAAGCCTTTCGCCAGCGCATCGTGCAGGAACGCGGGTCCGGCGTTTCGCTGGCGCGGACCTTCGGCTCGCGCCCATCGATGCGCTCATGAAGGGGTGAGCATCGGCCCCTTTTTGGATCCGTTGCTCTGGGATGCTCCCGATCGACAAGCTTATCCCGGATCCGCGTTCGCGCCATCCCACACGTCCGGCTTTGGCGAAACGGCGCCGGTGCGGTAATTTATATGGCCTCGGCTGAACACGAAGGCGCCAGCCGCATTCCTCTTGGCCTCCGGGTCACCGAAGGGGTTCAGGTCATGACGGCAACGAAGGCAGAAGACGACCTGGTCGACGCCGGCTCGGAATATTCGTTTCCGGCCAGCGATCCGCCCTCCTATATGGGCGGAGCCTTGATCGCAGGACCCCCACCCCATGACGGCGAGCCGCCCCGCGAACCGGTGTCTCACGAACTCATCAACCCCGATGAGGCAAGGCCAGCCGAAGGTGCCCTATAGGGATTGGATCCCGCCCGGATCGGCGAAGCGGCATACGGCCGGGCTTCACCGGCAACAATCCCTGAGAGGATGACGGGGCCACGTCCCGCGTTCCGTCTCGCCTCACTCCTTGGTCTGCAGATAAGGCTCGACCTTGCCCTTGAGCTTGATGGTCATGGGATTTCCGAAGCGATCCTTGGCATTGCCGGCGGTGACGCGGACCCAGCCTTCGCTGATGCAATACTCGTCCACATTGGTCTTCTCGGCCCCGTTGAAGCGGATGCCTACCCCCTTGGCGATCAACTCCTCGTTGAAATAGGGGCTGTTCGGGTTCGAGGACAGGCGGTCGGGAAGCGT
Organism: Microvirga sp. 3-52; assembly: GCF_018383585.1. Taxonomy (GTDB): domain Bacteria; phylum Pseudomonadota; class Alphaproteobacteria; order Rhizobiales; family Beijerinckiaceae; genus Microvirga. The sequence goes on along the minus strand of NZ_JAHAMK010000028.1, from coordinate 48,458 downwards.
GTCGGTCATACGAGAGTTTCTCCAAAGATGGGTCAATCCAGGGCGGGCAACCTACCCTCTTGGGACCAGGATGCCAATTCCGACCCGCCCGACGTGACAAGCCCGCCGCAATGTCCTACTTTCGTCGAACTTTGCTAAGGTAAGGTGACAATCCGCAGCAAAGCGGAGGCAGATCAGGGAGACAGCGTTGTCCGCAGCGACAGACGGGATTCACACCGATTTTTCAGAAGGCATGAGCTATGGGGACTATCTCCAGCTCGACACTCTCCTCTCCGCCCAGACACCCCTGACGGCCGAGCACGACGAGCTTCTCTTCATCACCATTCATCAGGTGATGGAGCTTTGGCTGAAGCTCCTGAACCGGGAACTCGATACGGCACTGGCCCATATCCGGGCGGACGAGCTCCAGCCTGCCTTCAAATGCACCGCGCGTATCAACCGAATCCAGGAGCAGCTGATCCAGGCTTGGACCGTGCTCTCCACCATGACGCCTTCCGACTACCTGAGCTTCCGACCGGCCCTCGGGAAATCCTCCGGCTTCCAATCATGGCAATACCGTCTGGTGGAGTTCAAGCTCGGAGCCAAGGATGCCGTCAAGATGGCGCCGCACAAACACCGGAACGACCTCGCGGAGCAGCTCGAAGCCGCCTACCGGGCGCCGAGCCTCTACGACGAGGCCCTGCGCCTCCTGGCGCGGCGCGGCTACGCGATCCCGGCCGAAGTGCTCGATCGCGATGTAACGCAACCCTACACGGCACATCCCAGCGTCGAGGCCGTCTGGGAGGAGATCTACCGCCACGCGGGCGAGCATTTCGATCTCTACGAACTCGCCGAGGAGCTGGTCGATCTGGAGGATGCCTTCCAGCAATGGCGCTTCCGGCACATGAAGACCGTGGAGCGCATCATCGGCATGCGCAGCGGCACAGGTGGCAGCACCGGCGTGGCCTATCTGCGCAAGGCGCTCGAACACTACTTCTTTCCCGAACTCTGGTCCGTGCGTGGCAGGCTGTGACGGAGGACATACACGATGCTTGACCTTCGCTCACAATTCTCCCGCTTCCTCAACACCGAGCCGGACCGCTTGCATTTCGCGGCCCATAGCCACCATCCCTGGCCGGATGTGACCCGCGACGCGCAGCTCCAGGCCTGGGACGATGCCGCCCGCCTCATCGACGACAAGTGGGAGCATGTGTTAGGTCCGGTTCTCGAAGAGTATCGCGGCCACGTGGCCGGACACCTCAACCTTCCGGATCCATCGACGATAGCGGTTGCACCCAATACGCATGAACTCTTGAAGCGCGTTCTTTCCTGCTTCCCCACGGACCGCCCGGTCCGCATCCTGACCTCGGACGGCGAATTCCATTCCTTCACGCGCCAGATTGCACGTCTGGAAGAAGACCGGCTCGTTGCCGTCACGCGCGTGCCGGCGGAACCCTTCACGACATTCGAAGACCGCTTCTTCACGGCTGCGCAGGACGGCTACGATCTCGTTTTCGTCAGTCAGGTCTTCTTCAATTCTGGCTTCGCCCCCGACGGGCGCAGGCTCGCGGAATGCGCCTGCGATGGTGCCATGATCGTGATCGACGGCTATCACGGCTTCATGGCGCGGCCGACGGATCTCGGCAGCATCGCGGAGCGCGTATTCTACATCGCCGGCGGCTACAAATATGCAATGGCCGGCGAAGGTGCATGCTTCATGCACTGCCCGCCCGGATGGGGGCCGCGCCCGCGCGACACCGGCTGGTATGCCGCCTTCGGCAATCTCACCAACGCGCAGAGCGGACAGGTCGGGTACAGCGACGATGCCTGGCGCTTCATGGGTGCGACCTTCGACGCCTCGGGTCTCTATCGCTTCAACGCGGTCATGCGCTGGCTGGCGGATGAAGGCATCACGCCGGGCATCATCCACGCCCATGCAAAGGCGCTGCAACAGCACTTCCTGCGGCGCATCAGTAATTCCATCCTGTTCGAGGAAGCCCCGCTCGTCGTGCCAGCCGACGAGACACGGCGCGGCAATTTCCTCACCTTCCAGACGCCGGCGGCTCAAGCGATCCATCGCGATCTGGCGGAGCTGCGCGTGGTGACCGACGTCCGCGGACAACGCCTGCGCCTCGGGTTCGGCATCTACCAGACGGAAGAGGAAGTGGACGATCTCGTCCGCCGCATCGACGAGGCGGGCGCGCTGGAGTCCCTGCCGGTCAATACATCCTCGGCGGCTTGAAGAAGATCGCTGTCCGCATTCACCGTTCAGTCAAGCGCGCGGGGAAACACAGTTTCGCTGTCACTTGGCTTTTCGATTTGACATAACGCGGGCTAGAGCAGAGCATTTGTCCCTGCTCTAGCCCGCACGATGCCATGGTGGCATGTCCGTGTCGGACCCAACCTGAATCCCCCCTGCTTCTGACCATCGCGTCGGACAGCCAGTTTCGGAGCCAGGCCATGCCGGTCGACACATACTACGCCAGAAGCGGCGATCTCAGGATCGCCTACCAGGTGGTCGGCCAGGGACCGCTCGATCTGGTCTTCGTTCCAGGGTTCATCTCCAATCTCGATCTTTACTGGGACGAGCCGAACATGGCTCATTTCCTGTCGCGCCTGAGTACATTCAGCCGTCTCATCCTCTTCGACAAGCGCGGCACCGGGCTTTCGGACCGCCTGGGAAACCTTCCGACGCTCGAGGAGCGCATGGACGATGTGCGCGCGGTCATGGATGCCGTGGGCAGCAGGAAAGCCGCCCTCCTGGGAATATCCGAAGGGGGCGCAATGAGCATGCTCTTTGCGGCGACCTACCCTGAACGGACTCAGTCCCTGATCCTTTACGGCACCTATGCCGATTTCCACACATGGGTATTGCCGCCCGACCGGTTCGAACGGTTTCTGGAGAAGGTCGATCGATCCTGGGGACAGGGCGAAAGTCTCGGCGCCTTTGCACCGACCATGATGGCGGATGAGCGATTTAAGCAATGGTGGGCGCGGTTCGAGCGGATGGGCGCCAGCCCCTCGGCCGTCATCACTCTCATGCGGATGAACAGCCCGATCGACGTGCGCCATATCCTTCCGGCAATCCGCGTGCCGACACTCGTCCTGCATCGCTCGGACGACACACGGGTCAATGTGGAGGGAGGTCGCTATCTCGCAGCCAACATACCTGGAGCGAAATATGTCGAGCTTCCGGGAATGGATCATGTCATGTGGGCGGGCAACGTGAACCCGCTGACCAATGAGATCGAGGAGTTTCTCACCGGCACGCACACTGAGAGCGAACCGGACCGGGTGCTGGCGACCGTCTTGTTCACGGATATCGTGGATTCAACCAGAAGAGCGGCAGCGATGGGCGACCGCGGCTGGCATGCCCTTCTCAGCGAGCACGATAGAATCATCCGAGACGCAATCGACCGATTTCGGGGACGTGAGATCAAGACGCTCGGCGATGGATTTCTGGCGACCTTCGACGGCCCCGCTCGCGCCGTCCGATGCGCGAGCGGGATCATCGACGCGCTCCATCCATTGAACTTGAATGTCCGATGTGGCGTCCATACCGGTGAGGTCGAGATGAAGGGTGACGATATCGGCGGCATAGCGGTTCATATCGCGGCCCGGATCGCCTCCCTGGCAGATGGTGGCGAGGTACTGGTATCGCGGACGGTGCGAGATCTCGTTGCCGGATCCAATCTGCCTTTGGAGGCTAGGGGCGACTTTGCCCTGAAGGGGCTGAGCGAGCGCATGCCGCTCTATGCCGTTGCAGCACTTCAGCGAACTGGAATACGCGCTTGACTTCGTGATCGATCCGACTGCCACGGCAGAGATCGCACTGGCAGAACTTGGCAGGTAAGAGACCATGCGGGAGCCGAATCCGTTGCCACGAATGGATCTTTGGAAGCCCATGCTGATCGATCCGCGCCTCGGCGATGCGGAGGATGACGTCGCGAGCACCAAGAGCCGGTCTCTTCTTGCCATCGGCGGACGACTTCTTGCAGAGATCAGCCTTCCGAAGCTCGTCCTAGCCTGGATCATGCTGATCGGCCTCCCTGCCATCCTCCTGGGCCTTGCGCCGTTGGTCATTCTGGGATGGGCAACCACAATATCCGGACAGGTCGCGTCCGCACTGGCAGGATTCTGGTCGCTGCTGATCGTTGCCGGTCTCATCACCCTCGCGTGGATCGGCGGAAAACCTGTGTTGCGTGCTGCCGAACAAAGCTTCTGGTCTCTCAATGCACTGGCCGTTCAGCCCGTCTATGCCTTGTTTCGCGAAGGGTTGCGGCACGTCATCGGCAAACTCGCTCCCGATCTCAGGCCACGTCGGCATACGCATCTGTACGCCATCGCGGCAGTCGGAGGCGGCATCCTGGTGAGTTCCTTGTCGCTCTGGCTCGTCGTCCTCGCCTGGCCTGCTTCACGCTGGGTCGGTGAAGCGGGAGACGTTCTGGCGCCGTTCCAGCTGATTGGCCCTGCCCTCGCCAATGCCGTGGTCATCGTCGGATGCTATGTCACGGGCGCCGCCCTCATATGGGCCCTTGCAGATGGCGCCTTGGGACGGCCCGCCGACCTCATGACCTTCACCGATATGCCCTCCGATGCTCGAACCTGGCGCATCGCGCACCTGTCCGATCTCCATGCGGTCGGAGAGCGCTACGGATTCCGGATCGAAAGCGGCCGGACAGGTCCTCAAGGCAACGAGAGAATCCGCCGTGTCCTCGATCGGCTGGATGCTTTTCACGCACAGCATCCCCTGGACCTTGTTCTGATCACCGGCGACATGACGGATGCGGGCCGGTCCGGAGAGTGGGCGGAGTTCATGGATGCGGTCGTGGCTCATCCCGAACTCGCCGGGCGTCTGCTGATCCTTCCCGGCAACCATGACGTCAATGTCGTCGATCGTGCCAATCCGGCTCGGCTCGAATTGCCGACGAGTCCAGGTAAGCGCCTTCGCCAGTTCCGGACCCTCTCCGCCATCGAAGCTCTGCAGGGAGACAAGGTCTTCTGCTTCGATTCCGACACCGGACGCCTCGGCCTCACCCTCACGGAACGTCTCGCCCGGTACCGGGACGACATCGAGACCTTTGCCGATTCAGGAGGGATCCGCCAATCTCTACGACTGGCTCAGATCTGGGATGACGTGTTCCCCATGATCGTTCCACCGAAAACAGATGACGGCGTCGGCGTCGTGCTTCTTAACTCGAACGCGGAAGCACATTTTTCCTTCACGAATGCTCTTGGCATCATATCGGCTCTTCAAGCGCAGGGCCTTACGACCACCATGGAGCGGTATCCGCGCGCCGGCTGGATCGTGGCGCTTCATCACCATCTCGTAGAGTATCCCACGCCGGCGAAAGCATTCTCCGAGCGCATTGGCACGGCTCTGATCAACGGCTCATGGTTCGTCAGACAGCTCCGCCCCTTTGCCGACCGGCTCGTGGTGTTCCACGGGCACCGGCACACCGAATGGATCGGGCAGTCCGGGGGCGTTCGGATCGTCTCCGCCTCCTCTCCCGTGATGGATGTGGCGGAGAACGGCAGCGCCTCGTTCTTCGTGCACACGCTTGCGGTCAGCCATGGCGAGCTGAAGCTCGCCATGCCGGAGCGGGTGGAGGTCAGGCTTCTGGATGGGCATGATCGGGGATGGGCTGATCCGTCTCCTCCGGCGGACCCAGCTGTATCGCCAGCCAACGGGTCGATGGATCCTGGGCACAGAAGGTGAGAACGGCAATCGTGATCGGGAGGCCGATGAACGTTCCCGGCAGTCCCCATAAGAACGTCCAGAGGAAGATCGAGAACAGCACGACGAAGGGCGACATGGCGAGCATGGTACCGGAGAGGCGCGGCTCGATGTAACTTCCGACCACGAATTGGATCACATTCAGGCAGGCGAAGACCACTATGACGGCCTGCCAGGTGTCGAACTGGACCATCGCGAGCAATGTCGGAAACAGCGTCGCGATGAAGGGACCGATGAAGGGGATGTAGTTCAACGTGAAGGCAATCACCCCCCACTCCTGGGCGAGCGGCAGCCCGAAGAGCATTGCGAAGGCCCAAACGAGTACGCCGGTCAGGACGCTCATCATGGTTCGCACCACCATGTATCGCCTGATCTTTGCCGCTGCCTCCTCGCTTCCGGCGAGCAAGACCCGCGCGATACGACGGTTCGGAAGAGTTCCGATCTTTCTGGCCGTTCCTTCGACCTCGAGCAAGCCCAGGATGACATAGACGAGAACGACGAGCCAGAAGCTCAAGGTCGTATTCACCTGGCCGGTGAGCTTCTGCATGAGGCCCACGATCCAGCTGATGTTGAAGTGATCGGCCCAAAGGCTCGCCACAGCGATCCCTTGCTCCTCGAGCCAAAAAGCCATCTGGTTGTAGAGCGCCTGGAACCGGCTCAAGTTGATGAGGATCCAACGCCCGACCCGACTGAAGGCCCAGACGATGAGCGAAGCGAAGCCGCTGAACGCCACCACGAGCAGCATGACGCTGATCGCCAAGGCGATCAGGCGTGGGATATAGGTCTGGAGGCGGAATTGCAGCGGCCAGACGATCGCGATCAGGAACAGCGAGAAGGCAACCGGAGCGATAACCGCCTCGGCCACATAGATCGCACCCAGGAAAGCCAGGATCACGAGCGTGATCAAAGCCCAGTGCGTCAATCCGAAATCGGAGGATACGCGACGAGCTTCTTCCAAGGGAGCTTGAGGCCGATCCACATCGTCTCTCCCGGTTTATCGTAGCGTCGGAGATCACTGGTTTTATCCGTTGCCACCTGTCGCCAACGCACCGGCCTGAATTTCCGAGGCCTTCCATCTCGACAATTCTGGAGTGGGCAGGCTGGAGCGCGACTTTGTTATACGATACCGAGTGTTCGCCTAACGAGCAATCGAATGCTTGCAGCAGGTCCGTGAGCCTTGTTCTGCAACGAAGCAGCAGCCACCGCCAGGTGCCGATCAGGGTCCCTCCACCCTTGTCTATGTTCCTGTGACAGAGCCGTTTAGGCAACGTGATCACCCGGGAGGCGATTACTGGAAGCTCGGACTGCTGCTGCTCATCTGGCTCTTCGTCGTATCGGTCTTCCTCGTGCGGCAGATCTGGCGGTTCTGACCCGGCTCGTCGCCGACACGACGTCAGCTCGTCCTCACCTGCCAGGCGAGATAGGCAATCGCCGAACCGACGCTGATCAGATTCATGCCGAGCAGAAATCCCAAAAGCCATACGGACGTCACCGGCAGATAGGTCCAGAGGACGACTGAAAGCACAATGCCGACCATGCCGCTGGCCAGAACCCAGCCCCAGTTGGGAAACGGGCGGATCGTCAACGCGAAGACGACTTTCGAAATGCCCTCCATCATGAAGAACACGATGAGGAGAAGCGTGATAGTCGCCAAACCCTGCTCCGGGTCGCGCAGGAACAGGAAGCCGATCAGCATGGCAAGGCAGATGGAGATCAGCTGCAGCCAGAAGTGCGGCACGTGCCTTGCACTGATGAGACTGAGCGCCTGCACCAGGCCGCTGATCACCAGTAGCCAGCCAAGGAGAACGATCACTGCCGTCGATGAAAAGATAGGGTAGACGATCGCAAGGACGCCGGCTGCGATCAGAAGAAGCCCCTCGACGAGGTACCACAGCGAATAGCGCTTGACGGCATCCCGCATCGCTTCACGGAATACCTCCGCCGCGGCGTCCAACGATATCGCCATTGCACCCTCCCGATCCTTCACCATGTCGACGAACGCGCCGTCACTATAATCCCGACAGCGTCAAACGCATCGTAGAATCGCGATCCGACCGGGAGCCCGAGAGTAAGTGTCGCTCGATCCCCGGCCATGAGATCAGGGAGGGCTCGTTGCGAGGAAGTCTATATGACCGGCGCGAAGCGGATATTTACTCTCCGGAACGTCCCATGAGATCCTACGGCGTTTGCGCCGCCACCGAGCCTGCGGCGGCGACGCCTTCGCTCGGACTCGGCGCATGCGCCTGCGACAGGGCAGCCTGGAGCTTTGCTTCCTGTTCTGGCGACAGCGAGGAGCGGATGACGCGTCCCTTGAAGCCGGAGAGTTCGGCAAGCACCTTCTCGGGCTGGGACTTCCGGATCAGCAGGAACAGGGCGGACGTGTCCGGCTGAAGGGTCTCGCCGATGGATTTGATGAAATCGTCATTGATGCCGAAGTCGATCATGCTCCCGGACAAGGCTCCCGAGCTTGCTCCGACGGCACCGCCGATGGCGAGGCCCGCGAGCGGATTGAGGAACAGCAACCCGATGAAGCTGCCCCACATCGCGCCGGACAAGCCGCCGGAGGTCGCTCCAAGTCTCACGAGGTTGACGCTCTGCTTGACCCGCACGGCACCGTCAGATCCACGGATGGCAACGACGGCGTCTTCCAGATCAATGAGATATTCCTTTTGCATCCGGGTCAGTTCGGTCAGGACACGGTCTGCATCGTTCGGGTTGTCGAATCCAACGACCACCAGCTCGGCCATGGGAAACCCTCCTCCTGTAGCGACAGCCTCTGGAGAGTAATGGGAACGGCTGATACGTCCATCAGGTGTTACCCCGAGCGGGCGGGAGGAATACCATGAGGCTCGGTGGAATATTCAGCCGTGGCACGGCTCGAAGCATTGTTCACGGCGGGATCGGAACCTGACGCGAGCGAGATTGTCGAGCCACAATTCAGGCCTTACACCACTCCAAAACAGGGACTTTCCGAACAGTCAAAGCGGGCCTGTCGGGCGAGGCTATAGCCGATCCTGGCGCATCGTGCAGGGCGTGAAGTGCGTGCGAGCAAAATGGGGATCCTGTTTTCCTCCGCGAACGATGCGCTACTTATGCATCCGGGCATCGGATCGATCGATGCATGAATTTGATCTTCACGTCCGATGCCGTGATCCTCAGCCGGGTCCAGGACCCTGAACCGAGAAGGGAAAGTGCGATGAGGACAATCATGACAGCCATCGCGGCGAGTACACTCATGCTTTCCATGGCGGCCTGCACCACACCGGGAGAACGTGCGGCCGGCGGCGCGGTCATCGGTGGGGTTACGGGTGCCGCAGTCGGCGGAGCGGCGACAGGGCGGACGAGCGGAGCCTTGGCCGGAGCCGCCGTCGGGGCTGCCGGCGGCGCCATCGTCGGAGCGGCCACCGCCCCACGCAGCCCGTGCCCCTATGGCACTTATCGGGATGCTTACGGCAATCTGTATTGCCGATGACCGTCTGAATCCAAGGCATAGGACTCATCGTTCGTCGATGCGTCCTGCAGTTGCTTGACCTTGCAACCCGCCCGTGCGGGAGACGGCAACTGCGCTATCCATACATGCTGGCCACGGCCTTATCGGCCGGATGATTTGTTTTGCCCCTGAAGCAACGGAAGCGTTGTTGAAATTGCAAGCGAACCCTTCGGTCATCGACGAAGCGGCTGAACCTCCGTCTGTTTGGCAACGCGTCCAGCCGCCCTGACCTCCAATCGTGCGGGATCCTGTCGGCCGCACCTGAGACGACGAAGATCCGCAGCAGGCATCGGTGCCTCGGCCTTCATCATGCGGAGATTGCCGATGGGACCCGCCGCTTCCGACAGGCCGGTGTTGAGAAGTTCCCGCATGACCAGCGTCCTCGTCGCTGCACTGGGTGAGCCGAGAACCACGCCGATGACCCGTCGACCCCCGCGAAGGGCCGAGACGGCCACATTGAATCCGGAAGCGCACACATAGCCGGTCTTTGAAGCTTCAAGGCCGGCATAATCCTCGACAAGCTTGTTGGTGTTCTTGAGCGTCCGGCCGTTGACCGTCACGGACGGCGTCCTGAGAAGGTCCATGTAGTCGGCATGGTAGCTCAGGAGCACCAGCATGAGCACGGCCACGTCCCGCGCATTGGTGACCTGGCGGTCATCGTGCAGGCCGGTCGGATTGACGAACCGGGTCCCGGTCATGCCGAGACGCCTCGCCTCCGCGTTCATGGCTGCGACAAAAGCCTCTTCGCTGCCGCCGATCGCTTCCGCGATCGCAATCGAAACGTCGTTGGCGCTTTTGACCATGATGACCGTGAGAGCGTCCTCCAGCCGAAGGGATGTGCCGGGCGGGACGCCAAGTTTCGTGGGAGGCTGTGCGGCCGCCTTTGGACTCAGAACAATGGACGTGTCCATGCTGACCCTGCCCGACCTGACGGCCGTTAGCGCCAGATGGGCGGTCATCATCTTGGTGAGCGATGCCGGATGCCAGGAGCGGGTCGCCTCCTGAGCGGCGAGAATGTCACCAGTGGATGCATCCACCAGCAGCATGGGAGAGGCGCCGACGGACGCGGGCGTCAGGAGAAGGCCGGCAGCCAAGAGGATCGAGAGCGGCTTCATGCCCGGATCGTTGCCCGAACCGCAGCCTTACGCAAGCACCCGACGGCAAAAACTGCCTCGCTCTACTACTTTCGGGCTGCCACAGGCCGGTTCGGATTGGTCCTCAGGTCAGTCAGACAGCCGCCTCAGCCAGCATGAGGACGATGCCCAGCGCGACCAGGGCGATGCTGGGCCAGTGGTGTTTGGGATGGAGCGCGCGGGCCCGCTCCCGCGGTTCCAGCGTCGTGCCGGAGCCCGTCGAGCCCATGCGATGCGGGTCGCTCAGGCGTCCCTTCCAAAGAACCTGGCCTGCTGCGAGCACAATCCCGCCCACGATCAGCAGCGCACCGATCCAGATGAGGATCATGCCCGACTGCATGAAGCCCTCCCCGATGAGGTCCAACTCTCGGCAGCATAACACAGGCCTTCAGGAGAACACAGGCACCGGGTTCGCTGGAAAGAGGATTGCGGAGACACCATCGTGGCCGTGGTCAGACGGCCTGCCCGGCACACCAGCCGGACGACCAGGCCCACTGGAAGTTATACCCACCCAGCCAGCCGGTGACGTCCACCACCTCTCCGATGAAGTAGAGGCCGGGCACCGCCTTGGCTTCCATGGTCCTGGAATCGAGTTCGCGGGTATCGACGCCCCCGAGCGTCACCTCGGCCGTTCGGTAACCTTCCGAGCCCGCCGGCTTGAAGCGCCACCGGTTCACGGCCTCATCGATGGCACGAAGTCTCTTGTCGGAATAATCGGCCAGATTGGCGGGCCCCTTCTCCGTTTCGGAGATCAGTTGCGCCAGGCGCTTGGGCAGGAAGGCTGACAGAGCGGTCTGGAGCGCCTGCCGGCCGTTCTGCGTGCGGGCGGCGCGCAGTTCCTCGAACAGATTCACGCCCGGCAGCATGGACAGCACGATTTCCTCGCCCTCGCGCCAGTAGGAGGAGATCTGCAGGATCGCGGGGCCGCTCAGGCCGCGATGGGTGAAGAGCATGGCCTCGGAAAATGTCGTCTTCCGACAGCCCACCACCGCATCGACCGACACGCCCGCCAGAGGCGTGAGGCGCTCCAGCATCGTGGGCTCCAGGGTCAACGGAACGAGAGCCGGCCGCGTCTCAACGATCTTCAAGCCGTATTGCTGTGCGAGATCGTAGCCGAACCCGGTGGCGCCCATCTTCGGAATGGACTTTCCGCCCGTCGCCACCACGACGGAACGGCATTGCACGGCGCCGGATGAAAGCGTCAGCGCAAACCCTTCCGGTGCCTTCTCCACACTCTCGACGGAGGTCGAGAGGCGAAGCTCCACGTTCCCCTGGCGCATTTCGTTCAACAGCAGATCGATGATCTGCTTCGAGGAGCCGTCGCAGAAGAGCTGACCCAGGGTCTTCTCGTGATAGGCGATGCCATAGCGCTCCACGAGAGCGATGAAGTCGCGCTGCGTGTAACGGCGCAGGGCAGAAATGGCGAAGCTTGGATTCTGCGAGATGAAATTCGCCGGCGCAGCGTTGAGATTGGTGAAGTTGCAGCGCCCGCCGCCGGAGATGCGGATCTTCTCGCCGGGCTTCCCGGCATGGTCGACGATGAGGACGGAACGGCCGCGCTTGCCAGCCTCCGCCGCGCACATCATCCCGGCGGCTCCGGCGCCGATCACCACAACGTCGAACTGATCCAAGAGAAGTCTTCCTGCGAGAAATTTCCGGCGCCCCGTTCGAGAGACGCCTGAAAAGCTTGGCTTGAGGATGAGATAAGGCTGTTCGTAGTGAACCTCGCAAGAGGGCGCAAGTATCCATGCGGGACGAGAGTCCTGAAGCTCAGCCGCGTCGGGCATTATTTGCCGCTACGGCCCTCAGTCGATTGAAGGTGGCCTGTCAGGGGTGTACCATCGAGGCGTTTCCAAGCAACCGCGCATCCTGAAGCGACGGTGTGTCAGTATAGCCGCCCTCCCGGCATGCGAGTGTCCTCGTCTCAAAGGAGGTTGTCATGACAATCGCACCAACCCTTCAACGCTACATGTCCGATCAAGGCATCAGCTACGACCTGATCCAGCACGAACCGGCAATGACGTCGCTGGGCACGGCCCATGCGGGCCATGTGCCGGGCGATCGGCTGGCAAAGGGCATCATGCTCAGCGACGGTCGGAACTACATGCTCGCCGTTCTGCCGGCGTCCCATCATCTGCGTCTGTCCGATCTCAAGATGGAACTGGGCCAGGAACTGCACCTGGCGTCCGAGGATGAGATCGTCGAGGTATTCCGCGACTGCGATCGCGGCGCCATTCCGCCCGTTGGTACGTGCTATGGCCTCGACGTCATCGTCGAGAACAGCATGGAGCGGCAGCCGGACGTCTATTTCGAAGGCGGAGATCATGCCACGCTTGTTCATGTGAAAGGAGATGACTTCGCGCGCCTCAATCCGCGGGCTCAGCACGGCACGTTCAGCGAACGGATGTGATGCGTTTCGCTGACGCGGACCTTCGGTTCCGCACGATGTGCTAGGCAGGCCAGTTCGGCGGTATCCTGGAACCGTGATAAGGCTCGTTTCATTCAGGCTTCACAGTGAAGCCTCGAATCCGCCTGTCTTCAGTCCAGCGTGATCATCGCCTCATGCCGCATCTTGCCGAATACGGTGCCCTGTTCGCCGCCGCTTTTCTCTCGGCCACCATCTTCCCCTTTCAGTCCGAAGCCGTGCTCTTCGCCATGCTTGTGGCCGAACATTATCCATGGTGGCTCCTCATCCTCGCGGCGAGTGTAGGCAATATCCTCGGCTCCATCGTGAATTGGTTCCTGGGCCGCTTCTTCACCCGTTTCGAGGATCGCCCCTGGTTTCCGGTGAAGCGCAAGCATATGGCCAAGGCCGAAAGCTGGTATCACCGCTATGGACGCTGGACGCTGCTTCTGAGCTGGCTGCCGGTTGTCGGCGATCCGCTTACCATCGTGGCGGGCGTGATGCGGGAACCCCTGCGGGCCTTCGTGCCTCTCGTGGCACTCGCCAAGACGGGGCGCTATCTCGCCGTGGGAGCGCTGAGCCTGGGATGGATCTAGGGCATCCTGCGGAGCCGGAGGCCCTCGTCATCGAGAGGCGCCTCCGCTTGCCATGCCAGGCGATGCGCCCCCAAAGCGTCAAGGCCCCTGCAGGCTCGACCAGATCTCTTCCAGATGGCGCGGCCCGAGCACCGCGCCGGAGGCGGCACGGATGACCGCCTCCATGCCGGCCGGGGCTTCGTTGTTCATGGCCCAGTGAACGGCTTCGCGGAGAGTGGCGAATTCCCTCACGTCGCTGGGATGACCCTGGCCGGCCGTGCCGATCGGCTCGTACTGCAGATGGGCCGGGGCATCCAATTCGGCTTTGGTCAGCATATCGCAATCCTGCCTGATCTAGAGTGACTTAAGCAGGACAACGTTCTTCAGGCTCAAGGCGTTTCAGCCCTGTGCTCCTCGCGGGCAGCCTCCAAGATCTCCCGCGCGGCATCGGCATTCATCGCCGCAATGGCAAGACCCACGATCAGGTCCGGCCAAGCCGAGAACGTCACGGCCGTGACCAAGCCAGCCCCTACGATGGCGACATTGGCAACGACATCGTTGCGGGCCGACAGGAAGGCCGCCTTCGTGAGGCTGCCACCATGAAGGCGATAGCGTGCGAGAAGGAAGGCGCAGGCTAGATTGACCGCGAGAGCCCCTGCACCGACCAGAGTCAGCGGAACCGGATCGGGCGCGACCGGCACCCAGAACTTCCCCCACGCCGTCCAGAGCGTGGCGAGGCCCGGCACGAGGATGATCCCTGCCAGCGCCATCCCGACCCGTGCCCGCATCCGCGGCCCCCAGCCGAGAGCCGCGAAAATGAGGAGATTGATCGAGGCATCCTCCAGGAAGTCGACGCCGTCGGCGAAGAGCGACACCGAGCCGATGGCGAGCGCGACCGCGAATTCGATCCCGAAATAGCCCAGGTTCAGGGCCGCCACGATGGCAACGACCCGGCGCAGGCCGGAGCTGGAACGTGGATCGTCCATGGTATTCGCACTCCTATGGCCGCTTCGTCCGCTTCCGGACTATCGGCAATTCCATTGCGGCAAAGCAGGCGCGACCACAAGGAATGGCAAATTTTCTTGCAAACCGCGCAATTTCAGTCGAACAAGGCGGCAAAGTTCAGCGCATCATGCAGAAAAGTAGACCCGGTTTTCCGCGCTTAACGATGCGTCACTCAAGGGATCGAGCATCGGATCGAGCCCAAAAGTGGGAACAACTTTTGGGTCCGATGCTCTAGGGGAAAACATGCCAGCCTATCGTTCTCGTACCACCACCCACGGCCGCAACATGGCGGGCGCTCGCGGCCTCTGGCGGGCCACGGGCATGAAGGACTCCGATTTCGGCAAGCCGATCATCGCCGTCGTGAATTCCTTCACCCAATTCGTGCCGGGCCACGTTCACCTCAAGGATCTCGGTCAGCTGGTGGCGCGGGAGATCGAGAAGGCGGGCGGCGTCGCCAAGGAATTCAACACCATCGCGGTGGATGACGGCATCGCCATGGGGCATGACGGCATGCTCTATTCCCTGCCTTCGCGGGAGCTGATCGCGGATTCCGTCGAGTACATGGTCAACGCCCATTGCGCCGACGCCATGGTGTGCATCTCCAACTGTGACAAGATCACCCCCGGCATGCTGATGGCCGCCATGCGGCTCAACATTCCGGTGGTCTTCGTATCCGGCGGCCCGATGGAAGCGGGCAAGGTCGTGCTCAACGGCGTGACCAAGAAGCTCGACCTCGTGGACGCGATGGTCGCCGCCGCCGACGACAAGATCGCGGACGAGGACATCAAGGTCATCGAGCGCTCCGCCTGCCCCACCTGCGGCTCCTGCTCCGGCATGTTCACGGCCAATTCCATGAACTGCCTCACCGAGGCGCTCGGCCTTTCGCTCCCCGGCAACGGCTCGACGCTCGCCACTCATGCCGATCGCCGCCGCCTCTTCGTGGAAGCCGGCCACCTGATCGTCGACCTCGCCCGCCGCCATTACGAGCAGGACGACGCGAGCGTGCTGCCGCGTTCCATCGCCTCGTTCGCGGCCTTCGAGAACGCTATGACGCTGGACATCGCCATGGGCGGGTCGAGCAACACGGTGCTGCACCTGCTGGCCGCCGCCCATGAAGCGGAGGTCAACTTCACGATGGACGACATCGACCGCCTGTCACGCCGGGTACCGGTGCTCTGCAAGGTCGCGCCCGCCATCGCCAATGTGCACATGGAAGACGTGCATCGCGCCGGCGGCATCATGGGCATCCTGGGCGAGCTCGACCGCGCAGGCCTCATCGACACCTCCGTGCCGACGGTCCATTCCGAGAGCATGAAGGCCGCCCTCGACCGCTGGGACGTGCGCCGCACCAACAGCCATGCGGTGCATGAGTTCTTCAGCGCCGCGCCCGGCGGCGTGCCGACGCAGACGGCCTTCAGCCAGGCAAGCCGCTACGACAGCGTGGACATGGACCGGGCGGGCGGCGTCATCCGCGACAAGGACCATGCCTTCTCGAAGGACGGCGGCCTCGCCGTTCTCTCCGGCAACCTCGCCCTCGACGGCTGCATCGTGAAGACGGCAGGCGTCGACGAGAGCATCCTGAAGTTCTCCGGCCCGGCGATCGTCTTCGAAAGCCAGGACGATGCCGTTAGCAGCATTCTCAACGGCAAGGTCGCTGCGGGGGATGTGGTCGTCATCCGCTACGAGGGTCCGCGCGGCGGGCCCGGCATGCAGGAGATGCTCTATCCCACGAGCTACCTGAAGTCGAAAGGCCTCGGAAAGGCCTGCGCCCTCATCACCGACGGGCGCTTCTCCGGCGGCACCTCGGGCCTCTCCATCGGCCACGTCTCGCCGGAAGCGGCCGAGGGCGGCACCATCGGCCTCGTGCGGGACGGCGACCGGATCGAGATCGACATCCCGAACCGCCGCATTCACCTGGCCGTGGACGATGCCGAGCTGGAGCGCCGCCGCGCCGAGCAGCAGGCCAAGGGCTGGCAGCCATCGGCTCCCCGCAAGCGCAAGGTCTCGGCGGCCCTGAAAGCCTATGCCATGCTCGCCACCAGCGCCGCCAAGGGCGCCGTGCGACAGATCTGACCATCATCGGTCGGCAGATGACGAATGAGTGCAGCGCCGGAGGGAAATCATGCCCCTGGCGCTGCCAAAGGTCTCAGTCAGGGTTTCGAACCTTGACGAAACACTGTCGCCTGGGGTCCAGTCGATAAAGCCCACATCAGCCGCAGGATCCTGAATGCCCCGCTTCGCCCTGACCGTCAGCTCCCTTCTCCTCGCCGGCCCCGGCTTCGCCCAGGGAGCCCCGGAGAGCAAGGCCCTCCAGCTGACCGTCCGCCCTTCCGGCTATGAGGCTGCGGCGAATGAAGCGACGGAGCGGCAGCAGAAGCTGCTCAGGCGTCTCGAGCAGAGCAATCACATGATCCGTTCGATCTGTGTCAATTGCGGCGACGGGTGGAAGCATCAGATCTACACCCCCTTCAACCCTCTCGCTTCGCTCGGCCGCTCCGGCCAGCCCGCGGAAGAAGACGGTAACTAAGCCGACAAACTGACTTTTGGCCGCGCTTGCACCATATTGAGAACCTTTTCCGAACCCTCTATGTTCAGAGGGGGTGAGGACGACCTCGCGCCTTCATGACACCGGTAGGGACGGCCCTGCCAATGACGGAGGTCCTGTCATGGCATGGACTTGGCTCGGTCTTGCCGGCCTGTTCGAGATCGGCTGGGCCATCGGGCTGAAATACACCGATGGCTTCACCCGCCCCATTCCAACCATTCTGACCGCCCTGAGCATGGTCACCAGCGTCGTGCTGCTCGGGCTGGCGCTGAAAACCCTTCCTGTGGGAACGGGTTACGCGGTCTGGACCGGGATTGGAACGGTCGGTACGGCGCTGCTGGGCATATATCTCTTCGGCGAGCCCGCAACAGTGATGCGCCTCGTCTGCATCGGACTGATCGTGTCCGGAATCCTTGGCCTGAAGTTAGCCTCAGGCTAGCCCCGGCAGTTATGGTTTGGGGTCATGTCTGCATTTGCTCACATTAGGCCGAGGTCTGCGGCACGAGGGCTCAAGGCCTTCGTCGTCGTGGTATGCCTTGTCATCCTCGGCCTGGAGGGCTGGCGCGACTGGAGCGAGCGGGAGCAGGAGATCGCCCGGATCAGCTCGGAAACCCTGAACCTTGCGAAATCGCTGGTCCAGCACGCGGAGGACACCTTCGAGGTGGCGGACGCCCTTCTGGTGGACGTGGCGGACCGGGTCGAGGCCGGTGGCGTGCTTCCCGACGTCGTCAAGCGGCTGGACACCTTCCTCGTCGAGCGGGTTCAATCTCTGCAGCGCATCAAGTCCCTCGCGGTCTACGAGAATGACGGGTTTCTCCTGACCAGCTCCCTGCCCGGTCATCGTGGCAAGGTGAATGCTCAAGGTCAGACTTTCTTCCAGCACCACAAGACGTCGCCGAGCGGCAACTGGTTCTTCGGCCCCCTGATCCGCGATCCGCTCGGCGGCGATTGGGTGCTGACCCTCTCCCGCCGCATCGACAAGCCGGACGGCAGCTTCGGCGGCGTCGTTCAGGCCAGCATTCCGCCGCGCTATTTCGCCAATTTCTTCGGCCGCTTCGATGTCGGGTCACAGGGCAGCATCACGCTCATTCACAAGGACGGCACGCTCCTCTCGCGCTATCCCTACATCGAACGCGCCATCGGGAGCGATCTGTCGAAGCAGCCGGGCTTCCGGGAGGGAAGAGGTTCCGGCTCCTATGAATATGTCTCCCCGGTCGACGAGGTTGCCCGCATGGGCGGCTATCACCGCAATCACATCTTCCCCATCGGCGTCCTCTCGTCGGTCGGCCGGGACGAGGCGCTGGCCAACTGGAATCGCGAGTTCGTCCTGCGCACCGTCGTCATCAGCCTTCTCGTCGGGACCATCGCCACCCTCGGCTGGATCCTGTCGGCAGAACTGCGCCGGCGCGAGGAAGCGGA
Organism: Microvirga sp. 3-52; assembly: GCF_018383585.1. GTDB lineage: Bacteria > Pseudomonadota > Alphaproteobacteria > Rhizobiales > Beijerinckiaceae > Microvirga. Next base: position 30,171 of record NZ_JAHAMK010000028.1, on the reverse strand, counting down.
GGCCGAGCTCTCGGTGCTCGCGGTCACCGACGGCCTGACGGGTCTTGCCAACCGGCGCATGTTCGACAAGCAGCTCGAGACGGAGTGGCTCCGGGCCTCGCGGGAGAAGTCACCGGTATCGCTGCTGCTCGTCGATGTGGACCAGTTCAAGGCCTACAACGACATCTATGGGCATCAGGCCGGCGACGGATGCCTGCGCACCATCGCCAAGTCGATCGCGAGCGCAGCCCGCAGACCGGGCGACCTGGTGGCGCGCTATGGCGGCGAAGAACTCGTGGTTCTTCTGCCCGATCTCGATGAGACCGGTGCGGCGGCCATAGCCGAGGACATCCGCGCGAAAGTCGAGGCGCTTCGCGTCCTTCACGAGGCCAATATCCCGTCGCGCACCCTGACCGTCAGCATCGGCAGCGCGACCTGCGTTCCAAGCCTCGACCGGTCCCGCATCGGCCCGGAGGATCTGATCACCCTCGCCGATGCAGCCCTCTATCGGGCCAAGCAGGACGGCCGCAACCGCGTCGCGGTCGCGAAAGCGGCCTGAGCTGGAACGATGCCGATCGTACGGCTGCGGATCCCTCTCCCGTCATCACCGGCCTTGTGCCGGTGATCCCGATTGAATGAGACTCGGCGCTCTTCCGATCGGGATGGCCGGGACAGGCCCGGCCATGACGGAGGAGGGACATAAAACCTCTTAGCAGGTCGTACGAAACCCAATGGGTGAGCTCAACGATGCTCTAGAACGCTTCCTCCCGGAAGACCGGCAGAACCGAGCCGCCCCATGCCCCATGGTAAAGCTCCAGCAGGCGCTCGGCCTGCGTGCGGCCCGAGGCGATGATCTCTTCCGCGTACGTGAGATGACGCGTCTCGTCGCGGCCCGCCTCGTCGCGGCAGGCGCGGCGCTGGAGGCCGGCGCGGGCAAGCGCCAGGGCATCGCCGGCGACCTCCTGCGCGGAGCGGCCTGCGATGCGGGCCTTGAGGGCCTGCTTCGGCACATCGGCGCGCAGCTGTTCGCGTTCGTTCGCACTCCAATGCTTCACCAGTTCCCACGCACCGTCGAGAGCGGCCTCGTCGTAGAGAAGGCCGGTCCAGAACGCGGAGAGAGCGACGATGTGTTCGAGGTTGCCCACATCCGCGCCGCGCATTTCGAGGTAGCGCTTGAGACGCACTTCCGGAAAGACAGTGGAAATGTGGTTCGCCCAATCCGAGCGCGTCGCGTGTTCGCCCGGCAATTGAGGGTGCCTGCCGGCAAAGAGGTCGCGGAAGGAGGAGCCCGCCACGTCGTGATAGGTCGAGTCGCGCTTGACGAAATACATCGGCACGTCGAGCACCCAATCCACATAGCGCTCATAGCCGAACCCGTCCTCGAACACGAAGGGAATCATGCCTGCGCGATTGTTATCCGTGTCGCGCCAAATCTGCGAACGCATGGACAGATAGCCGTTGGGCCGGCCGTCGGTGAAAGGCGAGTTGGCGAAGATCGCGGTCGCGATCGGCTGCAGGGCGATCGAGACGCGCAGCTTCTTCACCATGTCGGCTTCGGACGCGTAGTCCATGTTCACCTGCACGGTGGACGTGCGGTACATCATGTCGAGGCCGAGCGAGCCGACCTTCGGCATGTAGTCTGTCATGATGCGGTAACGGGCTTTCGGCATCACAGGGGTCTCGGCGCGCGTCCAGAGCGGGCTCATGCCGAGGGTGAGGAAGCCGATGCCGTGTCTCTCCCCGACGGCCTTCGCGTCGGCGATGTGCTGCGCCGTCTCGCGGGCGGTCTCGTGCAGCGTCTCGAGCGGCGCACCCGACAGCTCGAACTGCCCGCCGGGTTCCAGTGAAATCGCTCCGCCGCCGGCCTCGTCGGCGAGACCGATGGGGTGATCGTTCTCCATGATCGGCGCCCAGCCTGTGCGCTCCTGCAGTCCTTCCAGGAGCGCGCGAATGCCCCTGCCCCCGTCATAGGGCACGGGCCTGGCGTCGGCCGTGTAGAACGGAATCTTCTCGTGTTCGGTGCCGAGCCGCCAAGCCTCGCGCGGCTTCTCGCCGGAGGCGATCCATTCCACGAGCTCCGACCGTGCACCGATGGGGGTCGTATCGGATACGTCCCGCGCCATGCATCACCTCATCAAAAAGCGCGTTCAAGGCGCGCCGACTCAGGGTCGGGACTCAATAAGGGGCTTAAGGCCAAGGCGCAATGAGGGACGAAGACATAATACGATGAGGGCGGAGCCGCCCTCATCGAGGCATCGCTGTTGCGGAAAGCCGGGACCGTTTTCACTGGCGTGGCCCTGCGGGTCGCTGACGCGGACCTCCGGTTCCGCGCGATGCGCTAATGCCGGATCGTGGTTTCTCCTATCGTCTCCGCACTGAGCCAGTCGACCACCCCGGCGAGCGCATCCCGGCTTGAGAGGCCGCGACCGACCGCTTCGGTATAGAGCGTCAGCTGCTGATCGGCACTGGTGCCGCGGGCCACGATCCAGCGGGCGAGATCGAGCTCGCGCTGGCAGCCAAGGGCCTTGGCGTCCTGGGCCACGAGAGCGAGGGTCTCGTCGAGGAGCTCCCGCACGGGCTTGGCGGTGCGGGTCTTCTCGTCGACGAAGCTGCCATGAATGCCGTAGCGCTGTGCCCGCCAGCCATTCTCGTCGTTGATGGCGCGCGAGGCGCCGGTCTGCCCGGCGTTCAGCGTGGTGTCCAGGCTCAGGCGGCGGACGAGGCAGCGGTAGAGCGCCGCGATCGCGATGGTGTCGTCGAGCCGGGTGCAGCTGTCGGCGACGCGCAGCTCGAGCGTCGGATGCTTCAGGGACGGCCGGATCACCCACCAGACATAGCTGGAGTTCTCGATGGCGCGGGCGGCCACGAGGGTGTCGATGTAGCGCTGATAGTCCTCCGCGCTCTCGAAAAGGTCCGGGAGGCCCGTACGCGGCAGCTCGCGATAGGCCGCAAGCCGGTAGCCGAGAAGACCCGTGCGCTGCGCCTGCCAGAACGGCGAGGAGGTCGAGAGCGCAAGCAGCAGCGGCAGGTAGGGCTGGATCCGGTTCATGATGTCTACGCGCATGCTCAGGTCGGGCACTTCGACATGGACATGCATGCCGCACAGCACGTTGCGGCTGCCGAGCATCTGCAGATCGTGCATCACCTTGCCGTACCGCGGCTGCGCCGTGGGACGCACCCGCGCCCAGACGGCAAGCGGATGCGTGCCCGAGGCCATGATGGACAGGTCGAAATCCCGTGCGACGGCTCCCACGGAGGAGCGCAGCTCGGCGAGCTGCGCTCGGGCCTCGGAGAATTCCACGGCCGGCTTGCTCGCGACCTCGATCTGCGGCTCCAGCATCTCGGGCTGGATGTCCCCGGAGATGGTGTCGCGGCAGGCGGCAAAGAATTCCTTGATCTTCCCCCGGGCGATATCCCGTCTCGGCGCATCGTTGACGAAGTACTCTTCCTCGATGCCGAACTTGAAGTCCCAGCTCATTTCCTGTGTCCTCTGTTCTTATTCAGAAATGACCTTTCGCACATGCGGATCGGCCTGCGGCGACCGGGCCCAAACTCCGGCTCAATGGGGCCAGAATGGGGCGAATCGACGCGAAACTGCTAAGCTTTTGAAGCTAGAGGCCGATCGGCTTTAGGCGTTGTCGGACGACGAGGTCAGTTCCAATCGCCAAGCACGGCCTGAACGATCGCCAGCGCGGCCACAGCGGCTGTGTCAGCTCGCAGGATTCGCGGACCCAACGATACGCAAACACATCTTTCGTGGGCGGCGACAAGCGCTCTCTCCTGATCGGTGAACCCCCCTTCGGGTCCCACGATAACGACAAGACCAGCTTGATTGTTCCCAAGCTTGGCCAAGGCCTCGACAGGGTTCGAAACGGGCGCATTCTCGTCGCAGAAAACGACTAGGCGATCCTTCTCCAACCCGTTGAGAAAACGTTCCAAATTCTCTTCTTCACGCACCTCCGGGATCGACAGGATCCCGCACTGCTCGGCCGCCTCGACGGCATTGCTGCGCATGCGCTCGAGATTGATCCGGGACGCCTGCGTCCGGCGCGTCAGGACGGGCTGAAGAACGCCCGCTCCCATTTCCACCGCCTTCTGGACCATATAGTCGAGGCGGGCATGCTTGAGCGGCGCAAAGGCATAGATGATATCGGGTGCAGCCTCCTGCTCCCGGATCCGCTCCGCGCAGACGAGATCGGCGGCCTTGCGCCCCTCGACCATGACCTCCGCCCGCCATTCCCCATCGCGCCCGTTGAAGATCAGCACGGTTTCCCCGGCTTTGAGACGCAGGACGTTCAGCAGGTAATTGGCCTGCCCCCGGTCGAGGGCGATCCTGGCCCCGGCCTGGAGGGGCGCATCGATGAAGAGGCGGGGAGCGTTGAAATCGTATGCGGCCATTGCGGGATCTTGTGCTGAACCGCTCCTCCTGTATCAAGTTCCCCGGCCTCGAGGGAGAGGGGCGGCCCTTTTGGTCACGTGAAATTCAGGTGCGGGATGACACAGCTTGAGCTTAAGGCGACCATTCGCCTCTTGGCCTCATGGCCCTGAACCTGTTAACAGAACGCAGGCGCGCGAGACGTCGTGCGCTTTATGAGGGAATTTTGGGCATGACGCATATCCGTTCGCATCTTCTGGCTGCGCTTGCCGTCGCCGGCATTTTCGTGACGGCTCCTGCCTTCGCGCAGTCGAGCGCCTGCCAGGAAGGGCAGAAGATCCTGCAGGAGCGCCAGAACCTGATCCAGCAGGTCAACAAGCTCACCAATGGCGGGAAGAACAAGCAGATCGATCCACGCGCGGCCTGCACCATCTTCTCGAAACTCGTGACGAACGGCTCGGCCGGTCAGAAGTGGATGACCGACAACAAGGATTGGTGCCAGGTTCCCGATCAGCTGGTTCAGAGCTTCGCCGAAGACCACAAGCGCTCCCAGCAGTTCAAGGGTCAGGCCTGCGGGGCGGCCGCCAAGATGGCCGAGATGGAAAAGCGCGCCAAGCAGCAGGCCCAGCAGCAGCAGGGCGGACCTGCCAGCAAGATGGGCGGCGGCCTGACCGGCACCTTGAGCGTTCCGAAGGGTGCCCTCTAGGCGGTTCCTTCGATGATGGAGCGTCCCGGAACGCCCTCCCTGCCCGATGCCGTCAAGGGCCATTGGGCCGAGCGATGGGCGCCGGCGAGCCTCAGGCCCTACCTGCGCCTTGCCCGCATCGAGCGGCCCATCGGCTGGTGGCTGCTTCTCATGCCCTGCTGGTGGTCGGCGGCGCTCGCCGCCCTCGCGGCGGGACTGCCCTCGCCGAACCCGGTCCATTGCCTCCTCTTCCTGATCGGCGCCGTGGCCATGCGTGGGGCCGGCTGCACCTATAACGACATCATCGACCGGGATCTCGACACCCGCGTCGAGCGTACCCGTCAGCGCCCCCTGCCCTCGGGCCAGGTCACGCTGAAAGGGGCTCTCGTCTTTCTCGCACTCCAGGGGATCGTCGGCCTCCTGGTCCTGCTCCAGTTCAATGCCTTCGCGATCGCGACCGGCTTCGCCTCCCTGGGCGTCGTTGCGCTCTATCCGTTCATGAAGCGCTTCTTCTGGATGCCCCAGATCGTCCTGGGCCTCGCCTTCGCCTGGGGAGCCCTGATGGGCTGGGCGGCGGCCTTCGGATCTTTGAGCTGGGCCGCCATCCTGCTCTATCTCGGCAGCATCGCCTGGGTGGTGGGCTACGACACGATCTATGCCCTGCAGGACATTGAGGACGACGAGATCGCCGGGATCAAATCCTCTGCCCGCTTCTTCGGCGAGAACGTGAGGCTCGGCGTCGGCATCTGCTATGCGCTCACCATCGTATTCATCACCGCATCGTTGTTTCTGGCAGGCGCAGGCTTGCCATCCTTTGCCGGCTTGAGCCTCTTTGCCCTTCACCTGGGCTGGCAGGTCGCCCGCGTCGACCGGACGGACGGCGCCGGCGCGCTGCGTCTCTTCCGCGCGAACCGGGATGCGGGCCTGATCCTGTTCGCCGCGATGGCCCTTGACTGCTTCCTTTAGAAGGACCGATCTTCCAAAAGAAAGGTTTAGACGGGAGGAATATGGTATCTCCTCCCGATGGCCCCCATTTCAGGTTCGATGCTGTCTTCCTCATCCCATCCAATCGCCGCCCTCGCGCCCGCCGTGCGAGATGCCGCCCGCCGGGCGGGAGAGCTGGCCCTGCCCTATTTTCGTGCCGGCGCGCAGACGGCGGCCAAGCTCTGGTACAAGGGGCACAGCTCTCCGGTGACGGAGGCGGATATCGCCCTCGACACCTTCCTGAAGGAGCATCTCTCCGCATTGTTTCCCCAAGCCCGCTGGCTCTCCGAGGAGACCGCCGACGACCCGGCACGCCTTGACAAGAGCTATGTCTGGATCGTCGATCCCATCGACGGCACCCGGGCCTTTGCCTCGGGCCATCCTGACTGGGCCATCTCCATTGCCTTGGTCAAGGATGCAAGACCCGTTCTCGGGATCCTCCACGCTCCGATCCATGATCGTCTTTATGAGGCAAGGATCGGCGAAGGAGCCTGGTGCAACGGCGGGAGGCTGCAGGTGTCCGAGGCCGACGATGTCCCTCATGCCCGGGTTGCGGGTCCCAAGCCCCTCGTCGACCGACTCGAGCGCCATATGGGCCCGGTCGAGCGCCTGCCCAAGGTGCCGTCCCTGGCGCTGAGGTTGGCGCGGGTGGCGGAAGGCTCCATCGATATCGGCCTCGTGTCGGCCAATGCCCAGGATTGGGACATCGCCGCCGCGGATCTCATCCTGCAGGAGGCGGGCGGATGCCTGACCGGGCTCGACGGTTCGACCCCGATCTACAACAAGCCTCATCCCTCGCACGACGAGATGATTGCCGTTGCGTCACGGTTGCATCCTCGTGCTATTGGAGCCATGAGAGCCTGAACAAAGTCGGCTCCCATCGACACCGACCCATCCAACCTTCTTCAGAAGAGCCCTATCACCATGACCGATACGCCTGGCAAGCAACTCCTGCATCTGGTTTTCGGCGGCGAGCTCACCAGCCTCGAATCCGTCGACTTCAAGGATCTTTCCAAGCTCGATATCGTTGGGATCTTCCCGAATTATGCCAGCGCCCACGCGGCCTGGAAGGCCAGGGCGCAGGCGACCGTGGACAATGCGCAGATGCGTTATTTCATCGTCCACCTTCACCGCCTGCTGGATCCGCACAACGGCTGATTCCTTAAATCGCAATGGGTTTCATGAAGCGCATCACCCGGTCGCGAGCGGTCCAGGAAACCCTGGGCCTTCTTGTCGCGGGCTATCTCAAATTCGTGCAGCGCACGAACCGGTTCATCATGGAACCGGCCGATGCCTATGACCGGATCGAGATGCCTGTGATCGCCGCCATGTGGCACGGGCAGCATTTCATGATCCATTTCGCCAAGCGGCCCCAGGACCGCGCCGCGAGCCTCGTCTCGCGCTCGGGCGACGGCGAGTTCAATGCCATCGCGTTGCGCCATCTGGGGGTGCGGGCCATCCGCGGCTCCGGGGCCCGTGGCCGCGACATCCGCAAGAAGGGCGGCGCCCAGGCCATGCGGGCCATGCTGCGGGCCTTGGACGACGGAGAGATGGTGGTGATGACCGCCGATATCCCGAAGATTTCGCGGATCTGCGGCCAGGGCATCGTCACCCTGGCGCAGCTGTCCGGCCGCCCCATCGTGCCGGTTGCCGTGGTCACGAGCCGCCGCATCGACTTCGACAGCTGGGACAGGGCCAGCATCGGGCTGCCGTTCGGCCGTGGAGCCATGGTGCTCGGAGATCAGATCCGTATCCCGCGGGAAGCGGACGAGGAGACGCTGGAATCCCTGAGAAAGACCGTCGAGAGAGAACTCGACCGGGTGCATGAGCGGGCCTATGCTCTGGTCGGATCGAGGGATCCGGGCGCCAAGCCCAGTCCCGTGCTCATGGGAGGCTCCCGGGCATGAGCTTCCCGATCGTCTTCAAGGCCTATCGCACGGCGGTGTCCGTGCTGGAGCCGGCTGTTCTCGGTCTCCTCTATTGGCGCCGGCATAAGGGGCGCGAAGACCGCACGCGGCTCGGCGAGCGGCAGGGCTTTCCCAGCCGCCAAAGGCCCAGAGGGCACCTGATGTGGGTTCACGGTGCCAGCATCGGCGAGACCCTGTCCCTGCTGCCGATCGTGGAGCGGGTGACCCAGCGTGGCCTCGCGGTCCTGGTCACGTCAGGCACGAAGACGTCTGCCTCTCTGATCGCCCGGCGGCTCCCTCCCGGGGCCATTCATCAGTTTGTCCCGTTGGACGTGCCACGTTATATAAAACGGTTCCTGGAGCACTGGCAGCCCGATCTGGCGCTGATTGCCGAATCGGAGATCTGGCCGAACACGATCATGGCGCTGGCCGAGCGGGAGATCCCGCTCGTCATGGTCAACGGCCGCATGTCGGATCGGTCGTACCAGCGCTGGCAGAGAATGCCGGGCATCATCAGAGGCCTTCTCGAACGTTTTGCCCTATGCCTCGCCCAAACGTCGGAGGACGCCGAACGCCTGGCGCGGCTTGGCGCTCCCCGGGTCATCGTGACGGGCAACATCAAGTTCGATGCAGCTCCCCCGCCGGCCGATCCGCGGGTGGTGGCGCATCTCTCGGGATTGATCGCGGGGCGCCCGGTCTGGCTTGCCGCCAGCACGCATCCCGGCGAGGAAAGCGCCATCATCGCCGTGCATCGCGCGTTGGCGAACCGCTATCCTCACCTGCTCACCATCATCGCCCCGCGGCATCCCCATCGCGGGCCGGAGGTGGCCGCCCTTGCCGGACAGGCCGGTCTGCGGGCAAGCCGGCGCTCCGAGGGCATTCACCCCGACCGGGCGACGGATGTCTACGTGGTCGATACGGTCGGCGAGATGGGCCTGTTCTACCGGCTCTCCCCCATCGTCCTCATGGGCGGCACTCTCGTCCCCATCGGCGGACATAACCCGATCGAACCGGCCAAGCTGGGCGCGGCCATCCTGCACGGCCCCCATGTCCATACCGCCACCGAGATCTATGAGGCCCTCGATCGGTCGCGGGGCGCCGTGATGGTGAAGGACAGCGCCACCCTGGCACGGGGCGTCAACGAATTGCTGAACAATCCCGCCCTTACGCGCGACATGGCTCGCAAGGCCGGAGAGGCCGTGCAGGCGCTGGGCGGCGCCGTGGACCGGACGATGCAATCGGTCGAGCCCTTCATCGTGCAGGCGAAACTCGGGGCGCGCCGCTGATGCGCGCACCACGTTTCTGGTGGCAGACCTCCCCTTCGCTGCAGGCCAGCCTGCTGCGCCCGGCCGGTATCATCTACACCTCCATCGCTGCACAGCGGATGCGGCGGCAGGGCGAGAAGGCGGATCTTCCGGTCATCTGCATCGGGAACTTCACCGTGGGCGGTGCCGGCAAGACGCCGACGGCACTTGCCGTCGCGACGATCCTCGATGCGGCAGGTGAAAGCCCCGCTTTCCTGTCACGGGGCTATGGCGGTCGCCTGCGCGGCCCGGTGCAGGTCCGGATGAAGCACACGGCCTTCGACGTGGGCGACGAACCCATCCTGCTCTCGGGCATGGCGCGAACCATCGTTTCCCGCGACCGGCCGGCCGGAGCGCGGCTGTCCTACGAGATGGGATCGACCGTCGTGATCATGGATGACGGGCTCCAGAACCCGTCGCTGATCAAGGATTGCGCCATTGCCGTCGTGGATGGGGCAACCGGGATCGGCAACGGGTTGCCTTTGCCGGCCGGGCCCTTACGCGCACCAATGAACGTGCAATGGCCCGCCATCGACGCGGTTCTCATCATCGGCAGCGGAGAGCCCGGGCGACGGATTGCCGAGGAAGCCGAACGGCGCGACAAGCGCGTGTTCGCAGCCAGGCTCGAGCCCGCAACGGATGCCGCCAGATCCCTCGAAGGCAGGAAGGTGCTGGCCTTTGCGGGCATCGGACGGCCCGAAAAGTTTTTCGACACTCTGCGCGCCTGCGGGGCCATTGTCGAAGCCGTGCATTCGTTTCCCGACCACCATCGCTACAAGGCGACCGAGCTCACGGATCTGCGACAGGAAGCGGAGACACGCGGGCTTCAGGCCGTGACGACGGAGAAGGATTTTGTCCGGATCGCGTCGGTAAAGGACGCCGAGCCTTGGCCGGATCTGACGGTGCTTCGGGTGCAGCTTCGGATCGAGAACGAGACAGGCCTGCGCAACCTGCTCCTGCGCCGAATCAACGAGAGACGGCTGCATGTCGCATGAACGACGGCCAACCGGCTCTCCTGGGCCGAAAGCTCTCTAATTCTGAGGTCCAGTCCCACCGGTGATGCGCATCATCACCGCCTCGGGCGAGGCATAGGCCTCCTGCCTCTCGACGCTCCAATACTTCAGCTCATCGAGTGGGATCTCGACACCCGTCACTGCGCAACGCACATACGCTCCGGGCTTCAGGACCCGAAGGTTGCTGTCGAGATATTGCACCACGGCTTCGCCGCCGCTGCGTTCGATCTTGTTCAACATCGATGACATCAAGAAATGCGTTGCTCTGTCTTTCACATAAGCAGGGTAGACGAGGATTTCCAATCCTCAATCAAAACAAGGCGCCCTGCTCTTCCGCCACCACGAGCTTCGGCTTGGCTGCCCTTGGCCTCGTTCCGATCCGCCCGCCGGTGGCATCCGCCTTGCCGTCGGCGAATTCGAGCACGAGCGCTTGGCCGTCCAGCACCGCATCCGCCGAGTTGAGCGGCTGCCCGTCCGCGTCGCGAACAAGGGCGAAGCCGCGCTTGAGCACGGATTTATAGTTCAGGCTGTCGAAGAGCTTGGACACTGCGTCCAGCTTGTCGGCCTTGCGTGCAATCTGGCCCTGCAGCGCTGGCCCGAGGCGCTCGGCGACCCGCTGGGTGAGTTCATGCCCTTGAGCGAGGCGCACCCGTTCGGCGCGCAACAGCGCCTCCCGGGACACCACCAGACGGCGGCCGATCTGCTTCAGGCTCTCCTCGCGCAGCAGGACGGAGCGGCAGACCGCATTGTAGGGACGCGGCCCCACCGCATCGAGCCGGGCACGCATGCGGGCCACGTTGGCCACCGGCGATACATGGGCAAGCTGGCGCGCAACCTTGAGCAGCCGCTCCTCGTGGCCGCGGGCGTTGCGGGCGAGTGCCGGATAGAGCTTGGTAGCGGCAAGATCGAGCCGCTGCCGTTTGGGCGAGAACAGGGCCTCGGGGCTCGGCAGGGCCCGGGCCGTGGCGCGCAGGTCCGACCGGCGGCGCTCCACAAGGCGAAGGGCGGCCTCCACGTGGCGCCGGGAGAGATCGTTCACGGCGGCCATGAGTTCGACCCGCACCGGAACCACCATCTCGGCGGCCCCCGTGGGGGTCGGCGCACGCATGTCGGCCGCATGGTCGATGAGAGTCCAGTCGGTCTCGTGGCCGACCGCCGAGACGAGCGGGATGCCGCTCTCGGCGGCCGCCCGCACCACGATCTCCTCGTTGAAGCCCCACAGATCCTCGATGGAACCGCCGCCGCGGGCCACGATGAGCACGTCCGGGCGCGGAATCCGTCCGCCGGGCTCCAGGGCATTGAAGCCGCGGATGGCGGCGGCCACCTCCGCCGCGCAGGTCTCGCCCTGCACGCGCACGGGCCACACCAGCACCCGGCGCGGGAATCGATCCTCGAGTCGGTGGAGGATATCGCGGATCACTGCGCCGGTGGGCGAGGTGACGACGCCGATCACCTGCGGCAGGAAAGGCAGCCGCCGCTTGCGCTCCTGGGCGAACAGCCCCTCCGCATTCAGCTTGCGACGGCGCTCTTCGAGCAATGCCATGAGCGCGCCGATGCCGGCAGGCTCGAGCGTGTCGATGACGATCTGGTACTTGGACGAGCCCGGAAAAGTCGTGATGCGCCCGGTGGCGATGACCTCCATCCCCTCCTCGGGGCGGATCTTGAGCTTGGCGAAGGCTCCCTTCCAGATCACCGCATCGATGCGGGCGTTCTGGTCCTTCAGGCAGAAATAGGCATGCCCCGATGAATGGGGCCCGCGATAACCCGAGACCTCGCCGCGCAGGCGCACATGGCCGAACGCATCCTCCAAGGTGCGCTTGAGGGCGCCCGCCAGATCGGACACCGACCATTCGGGAGCATTCGAGGGAGCTTTTTCTGCGAACATGAGGTGAACCTAATCCGCCTGCCCTGGGCCTGCCAAGGGTCCGATCAAGGCTGCACACAGCCTTCCGGTCGCAGGTCCAGGTGCGATTTCGCACGTAACGCGCGTTTCAGGCATCCACTTTGCGCGCTCTGATGGAACGTGTTTTACGGAATAACATTTCCGTGATGTTGTAGCACACAAGGGAGCCAGTCATGGCCAATAAAGTCGAAACGATCGATGACCGCCGAACCGTCACGCAGGTTTACAACACCACCGTCCACGTCATCGTGACCGAAAGCGGACGCGTGGAGACCACCTCAGGCAAGGGAATCCACACCATATATCCCGCCTATGACTCGAAAGTCGAAGTCAATGGCTATGTCTCGGCTGCCGAGGCGGCAGTCTCGGTGTTCGTGGGTAACCTCACCGTGGGAGCAAATGGGTCCTTGAGCGGCAAGCAGGGCTACTTCTGCCCCAACACAACAACCGTCACGAATCACGGAACGATCTTCGGGGTCGAAGAGGGCATCGTAGGTGCTGAAAACCTTACCGTCCTGAACGATGGAACCGTCCAGGGCAACCGCTATGGGATTTATTACAATACGCGCGCCGGTACTCTCAATGTGACGAACGAGGGAACGATCTCGGGCGGGGTTCACGCCATTGATAGCGGGCGGAGCGACGACGTCGTCATCAACAAGGGCGTCTTGAAGAGTAGTGATCCTGTCACGGTCTCGCTGGGAGACGGGAAAGATCTCTACGACAGCAGGCAAGGCGGGAGCGCTTGGGGTTTCATCGATCTCGGAGGCGGGAATGACACCGCTTATGGTGGCGCTGCGAATGACAGTTTCCAAGGCGGCATGGGCGATGACTCGCTTGTCGGTGGCGGAGGCTTCAATTTCCTCGATGGAGGAGCCGGTAAGGATACTCTCGAGGGAAGCAGCGGAACGAGCCTCGCCTCCTACAATACGTCGACGAGCGGCCTGACGATCCACATGGCCCATGAAGATCAGAACACCGGAGACGCCGCGGGCGACCACTTCATCAACATCGCGGGCGTCTTGGGCTCCCGCTTCAACGATACGATCATGGGAAACGATGACGGGAACGATCTGCGCGGCGGCGGGGCTGATTCCCTTCTCGGCGGAGAAGGAGCAGATGGGCTCAGCGGCGGCATCGGCGACGATACTCTTGAGGGCGGGCAAGACAATGACTGGTTCGATGGCGGAGCCGGCGCGGACAGGATCGACGGCGGCGATGACTGGGACGTCGTCTCATATCTCCAAACGGCGAAGAGCGGTGGCGGCATTGTCATAGACCTGATGACGAACCAGAACGGAGGTGCAGCCGAAGGCGACCGGCTGTCGAACATAGAGGTGGTGCAAGGCACGATCTCTAACGATGTGATCCGCGGCTTCGACCGTGGTAACGGCAACGGCGTCGGACTCCATGGAGAAGCCGGCAACGACCAACTCGTGGGCCGATCGGGCGGTGATATTCTTGTGGGAGGAGCCGGCAACGACACTCTCGAAGGCGGCGGCGGCAGTGACGTGGCGAAGTACTCAGGGTCCAGCAGCTCCTATCAACTGATCCGGAATGCCGACGGCAGCATGACAGTGACGGATAAGCGCCCAGGCCAGGATGGGACGGACGTGCTCAAGGCCGTCTCCTACGCACAGTTCAGCGATAAGACCATCGATCTGACTCAGATTGTGTATGTTCCGCCCCCGTCCGACGATGGCTCATCCGACGATGGCTCATCCGGCGGCGGCTCGTACACACCTCGGCCCCTCACGTTGATTGGCACGCCGGGCAGGGATAGTCTCGTGGGCGACGAAGCTGGCGACCTCATCAAAGGTCTCGCAAACAATGACACGTTACGCGGCAACGGCGGCAGCGACAGGCTTTATGGCGGGCTCGGCAACGACAGGCTCACCGGTGGAACTGGTCAAGACGTATTCGTGTTCGACAAGAAGCTCTCCAAGACCAATGCCCTGAACAAGAAGCAGAACAACGACAAGATCACCGACTTTTCCGTGATCGACGACACAGTCTGGCTTGCCAAGGGAGCCTTCAAGGCCCTTAGCAAGAAGGGCGTGCTGGCCAAGAAGGAATTCCACATCGGCACCAAGGCGCACGACGGCAACGATCACGTCATCTACAACAAAAAGTCGGGAGCCTTGTATTACGACGCGGACGGCACGGGGGCCAAGGAAGCCATTCAGGTCGCTGCGTTGTCCAGGAACCTCAAGATGAACGAGAAGGATTTCTTCGTCCTTTGAGGCTCCTTCTCTCTTGCCGACGGATCCCGGATGCTTCCGAGATCCGTCCTCGCAAGGGAGCGAGGGTGCGCGTTCTCCGGAGAGGACACATTCGCTCCCATCATGGCAGGGCTTGACCCGGCCATGACATCCTGAACGCCGCAAGGTCGGGAATGTCAGTGGAACAATGCCCGGTTGAAGGGGGACCTCCATCCGGTTAAGAGCAGCCTGTCACAACAAGGCGGCAGGCATGAACATCCTTCTCATCGGATCGGGCGGACGCGAGCACGCATTGGCTCGCAGCATCTCGGCGAGTCCCCTGTGCGACAAGCTTCTTATCGCTCCCGGCAATCCCGGCACGGCGCAGCACGGCACCAATGTGGTGCTCGATGTGACGGACCACCGAGCGGTGATCGATCTGTGCCGGGTGATGGCGGTCGATTTCGTCGTGGTCGGGCCGGAGGCGCCGCTGGTGGCAGGGCTCGTGGACGATCTCACGGCTGCCGGGATCAAGGCGTTCGGTCCGAGCAAGGCTGCCGCCCAGCTCGAAGGCTCGAAGGCCTTCACCAAGGATCTGTGCGCCGAATTCAACATCCCGACCGCCGCCTATCGGCGCTTCACCGATGCGGAAGCGGCCAAAGCTTACGTCCGCAGTTACGGCGTGCCGACCGTGGTGAAGGCGGACGGCCTTGCAGCCGGCAAGGGCGTGGTTGTCGCCACCTCCTTCGAGGAAGCCGAAGAAGCCATCGACATGATGATCGGCGGCGGTCTCGGGGCGGCCGGAGCCGAGGTGGTGATCGAGGCGTTTCTCGAAGGCGAAGAGGCAAGTTTCTTTGCCCTCTGCGACGGCACCCATGCGATCCCCCTCGGCACGGCGCAGGACCACAAGCGCGTCTTCGACGGCGACCAGGGACCCAACACCGGCGGGATGGGGGCCTATTCGCCGGCCGCCGTGATGACGCCGGAGCTCCAGGACCGCGCCATGCGGGACATCATCGAGCCGACCCTCGCGGGCATGAAGGCACGCGGCACTCCCTATACGGGCATCCTCTATGCCGGGCTGATGCTCACCGGGGACGGGCCCCAGCTCATCGAATACAACGTCCGCCTCGGCGATCCCGAAACCCAGGTTCTTCTGCCGCGCCTGAAGTCCGATCTCGTAACGGCACTGCTTGCCGCCTGCGACGGTGTTCTGAACAGCATCTCCCTGCAATGGTCCGAACAAGCGGCGCTCACCGTCGTCATGGCCACACGAGGCTATCCGGGAGCCGTCGCGAAGGGTTCGGAGATCAAGGGCATCGAGAAGGCTGAAGAACTCGACGACGTCGTGGTCTTCCATGCCGGCACGAAACAGGATGGCGACAGGATCGTTGCCAATGGTGGACGCGTGCTCAATGTCACCGCCTTGGGGCGCACCATCTCCGAGGCGCAGAGGAAAGCCTATGAGGCCGTTGCCAGGATCGACTGGCCGGAGGGCTTCTGCCGGAAGGACATCGGCTGGCGTGCAGTGGAGCGCGAGTTGCACTGAGAAGCGCGTACTTCAATCGGGGGATGACGAAACGGAATCTTGTCCACTTTAAGTTGAAACTCTCTTTTTTCCTAAGCTGCCTCATCCCTTTCCCATGAGAATGCTCTAGCTTCACGGAGCGTTCTTCTTACAACCGGCGAGCGGCTTTTCATGAGCGACGATCTCTTCCCCGATTTCGAAAGCCACTGGATCGACACGGGAGTCGGGCGCATCTTCGCTCGCTCCAAAGGGACCGGAAAGCCGGTCGTTCTTCTGCATGGCTTTCCTGAAACCCACGCCATGTGGCACCACCTCGCCCCGACCCTGGCCGAGACCTACAAGGTCGTCTGCATGGACCTGCGCGGCTATGGCTGGTCCTCTGCGCCGGCAGGCGACCCGAAGCACGAGACCTATTCCAAGCGCGCCATGGGCCGGGACGTCGTTCAGGTCATGGAGGCCCTGGGCCATGTGCATTTCGCCGTCGTCGGGCACGACCGTGGAGCCCGTGTCGGGTACCGGCTCGCCCTCGATCATCCGGGCCGGGTGGAGCGGCTCGCCCTTCTCGACATTCTGCCGACCTACCATGTGTGGGAGCAGATGAGAGCAGGCAGAATTCCGGAAGTTCACTGGGGCTATCTCTCGCAGCCCTCTCCGAAACCGGAGGACGAGATCGGGCGCGATCCGATTCCCTATTTCGAAGGCCTGATGCGGGAATGGTCGGCCGCGGGCGATCTCAGTGCCTTCGATCATCGCGCGCTCCACGCCTACTGGCAGAGCTGCAACGAACCCAGCCGCATCCATGCCTTCTGCGAGGATTACCGTGCTGGCGCCACCCGAGACATCGAGGCAGACGAAGCCGATCTCGCCGCAGGCAAGACGATCCAGTGCCCGACCTATGTGATCTGGAGCGACTATTATCTCGTCAGCGGCCCTGTCGGAGACAGGAAGCAGCCGCTCGATATCTGGCACCAGAGCTTCGCCCCCAAGGCGACCGGCATCGGAGTCACGTCAGGGCATTTCGTAGCAGAAGAAAACCCGAGCGCGACCCTGGAGGCCCTGCAGGCGTTTCTCGCGGCGTAAGTTCACGATGAACCGGCAAGGTTTCCTCGTCGTCCGGGGCGCACCGGGCGCCTAACGCCGCCTTTCGAAAAAGGCCTTCAGCAGCGCCGCCGCTTCGCTTTCGCGGATGCCGCCGTAAACCTCCGGAGCGTGGTGGCAGGTGGGCTGGCCGAAGAAGCGCACACCGCTGTCGACCGCGCCGCCCTTCGGATCGCAAGCGGCATAATAGACGCGCCGGATTCGAGCGAAGGAGATGGCGGCCGCGCACATGGTGCAGGGCTCCAAGGTCACGTAGAGATCGCAGCCGGAAAGCCGCTCGTCGTCCAAGGCCTCGCAGGCGCGGCGGATGGCGAGCATTTCGGCATGGGCGGAGGGATCGCGCAGTTCCCGCGGCCGGTTGCCCGCTGCGGCGACAATGCGGCCATCCTTGACGATGGCAGCCCCCACCGGCACCTCCCCACGCGCCGCGGCGGCGCGGGCCTGGTCGAAGGCCACGCTCATGGGATCCGGTCCTCCCGGATCAAGCGGCTCCTGATCGGCGTTATCCGTCAAACGGTTCGTTCCTTAGTCCTCGCTTCTCTGACACTCCTCTGCTATCAGGCTCCCATGACCGACAGCAACGACGATAATCGCAGGGGCCGCTCCTCGGGACGCTCCGACCGTGGCCGCGCCTCCGGCGACAAACCCTTCCGCAAACCCCGCGAGGGCGGCGATCGCCCCTTCAGCGCCCGAGGCGACGACGACCGCCCGCGCAAGCCGCGTGAAGGAGGCGACCGGCCTTTCCGCAGCCGCGATGGCGATAAGCCGTTCCGCCCGCGCGGAGAAGGTGGCGAACGCCCCTTCCGCAGCCGGGACAGCGATGATCGTCCCCGCCGCTCCGAGAGCGGCGACAAGAAGCCCTTCCGGCCCCGCGGCGAGGGTGGCGACAAGCCGTTCCGCGCCCGCAGCGCCGGTGACAAGCCTTTCCGCGGCCGGTCCGGCGACGAACGCCCGCGCCGTTTCGACCGCGCCGGTGAGGACCGCCCACGCCGCGCCCGCGAGGAGCGCCCCGAGGTTCAGGCCGAACCGCAGGAGCCTGCCGAGGATCGTGTGGCCAAAGTCATCGCCCGCGCCGGCATCGCGTCCCGCCGCGACGCGGAGGTGCTGATCGCCGAGGGTCGCGTCACCCTCAACGGCAAGGTGCTGGAATCCCCCGCAATCAACGTGACGGCGGCCGACAAGATCACCGTGGACGGCGAGCCCCTGCCCGCCAAGGAGCGCACGCGCCTGTGGCTTTTCCACAAGCCGCGCGGCCTCGTGACCACGGCCCGTGATCCGGAAGGACGGCCGACCGTGTTCGATAACCTGCCCGAGGACCTGCCCCGCGTGGTGGCGGTCGGTCGGCTCGACATCAACACGGAAGGGCTTCTGCTCCTCACCAATGACGGCGGCCTTGCCCGCGTGATCGCCCATCCCGATACCGGCTGGCTGCGGCGCTACAAGGTGCGCGCCCACGGCGAGATCAACCAGGCGGACCTCGACCGCCTGCGCGACGGCATCAGCATCGACGGCATCGATTACGGCCCCATCGAGGCGCGTCTCGACCGGGTGCAGGGCGACAATGCATGGATCACCATGGGCCTGCGCGAGGGCAAGAACCGCGAGATCAAGCGCATCCTCGAGCATATGGGCGTGCAGGTGAACCGCCTGATCCGCATGTCCTTCGGTCCGTTCCAGCTTGGCGACCTCGAGGTCGGCCTCGTGGAGGAGGTGCGCACCAAGGTGCTGAAGGATCAGCTCGGAGAGGCGCTCGCCCTCGAGGCCGGTGTCGATTTCGAAAGCCCGGTGCGTGAGCCCATCGCGCCCTTCGGCTCCCCAAAGAAGCAGGATCGTGACGAGCGCGGCGAGCGGCCCTCGCGCTTCGGTCGCGACCGGGACGAGGAGCGCCCGCGCCGTCGCCGTGACGAGGATGAGCGGCCATCCCGTTCCCGCGATGGGGACCGCTTCGGCCGCGACGAGGAAGAACCCAGGAAGCACCCGTCGCGCCTCGATGTGAAGACCAGCGTATGGCGTGCCGGCGAGAGCGACGAGGACGCCCCGCGCCGGAAGGCTCCGCGCCGCGGCGCCGATCCGAAGGAGGCTCGCACAGCCAGCGGTGGGCGCCAGCGCGAACGCGTCGGCGCCATTTCGTCGAGCGAGGGCCGCAAGGTCGTGGTGGAGCGTCTCGTGCGCCAGCCGCAGGAAGAGGAAGCGCCCGCTCCGCGCAGGGGCCGCGGCGCTGCCGGTGGCGAGGATCGTCCGCGCCGTCGGGACGACCGCGATGCGGCTCCGGCCCGCCGCAGCCGCGAGGGTGGAGACCGCCCTTCGCGCCGCGATGACGAGCGCCCCCGGCGCCCAGCCGGCGACCGGCCCTTCCGGGCGCGCTCCGAGGGAGCCGAGGATCGTCCCCGCGCTCGCCAAGGCGAGCGCCCCTTCCGCTCCCGCGAGGGAGGCGACGACCGCCCGCGCAAGCCACAGGGCGACCGTCCGTTCCGCGCCCGTGGCGACGATGACCGTCCCCGTCGCGGCCCTCCGAGAGGGGATGCTCCCTCCCGTGGTGCACCGAGGGGTGGAGGCTTCAAGGGCGGCCCGAAAGGTGCGTCCAAGGGCGGAGCCTCGAAGGGCGGCTTCAAAGGCGGTGGCTCCAAGGGCGGCCCGCGCGGCCGCCGTTGATGGACGCCTAACAACACCGTGGTCCACCTGAGAGTTTATCTTATATGACCCTGGCGGCTCTCCTGCCCCTTGTGGGGAGGAGCTGGAGGTGGGGGTGTGAGCGCCACGCTGGTCCAGTCCAGCACCGGCACCCCCACCCTTAGCCCCTCTCCACAAGGGGGAGGGAAACAGCGCCTGCGCTTTCATGAGTGAGCCTCTCAGGTTAAGGGCTTCTGGAGAGTTTCCTGGAACCAAGGATCAAGCCATGAGAATCGTGGGCGGGCGCTGGCGCGGCCGCTCGCTCAAGGGGCCGAGTTCGGACGCGATCCGCCCGACCTCGGACCGCCTGCGCGAGACGCTCTTCAACATCCTGCAGCACGGCTATGACGACCCTGTCGAGGGTGCGCGCGTGCTCGATCTTTTCGCCGGCACCGGCGCCCTTGGGCTGGAGGCGCTCTCGCGCGGCGCCGCCTTCGCACTCTTCGTCGACGACGGCGCGCAGTCCCGCGGCATCATCCGCGAGAACGTGGAAGCCCTCGGCGCCGGCGGCGCCACCCGCCTCTTCCGCCGCGACGCCACCCGCATGGGAGAGGCCGCTCCCAACGCTCCCTTCTCCATCGTGTTCTGCGATCCACCCTACGGCCGGGACCTCGCGCCGAAAGCCCTGCGCTCCTGCGCCGAGGGCGGCTGGCTCGGGCCCGATGCGCTCGTGATCGTGGAAGAGGCGCAAGGCGTCGAGGTGACGCTGCCGGAAGGGTTCGAGGAGATCGAGCGGCGTGATTACGGGGAGACGAAGGTGGTGTTCGGGCGGTTCAGGGGGGACCGCCTATTCTGATGCCGTTCGTGTTCCGCTCCGCTTTCGAATCCGAATACCCACGACAACGAAAGCTCCCCCCAGACAAAGCGAAGCGAGCCAGGGAGCTGAGGTCAATCCTCCAAGCATGCTGAAGAAGCCTGACACCAGAATAAGAAACAACCCCATTCCTGCGATCAGCACGATTGCTAGGGCAGCCATGAAGGTCTCGAAGTATCGAGTTCTTACCTCTCGCATGATGACGATGGCAGCTGCAGCCAACAGAGCGCATAGAGCGCCGATGACCCCGTTGAATATTATCCCGGCCAGTCTGCTGGACAGCATCGTTCCATAACTCAGGATCTTTTCCCGAAAGTTCGGATCCCGGCGCGCAAATCCCCAGCTTTCTGAACCATCCTCCAGCTCCCATAATCCCTCGCGTTCATCATCTGAACGGCTCGGGACAACTGGTCCTTGCTGAAAAGTCGAGGAATCAGGATCAAGGATTTCTCCGGCCGAGAAATCAAAGATGAGGCATCGTCCTTCATCAGAACAGTCGAGTGCCATCGAACGTGACTTATGACTTCGTGCCAGCAAGCGTCCCTGCGCATCAAGGATGAGGACACGCACAGGATCAGGACCGAAAATTCCGTCTCCGTTCAAGAGCCTTGCCTCTCCCATCTCGCCGTTGGGAAGTCGGATCTTCTCGACCTGTGTGAAGTAAGGTCGGTGCGCGAAAGCCGGAGAGGCGCCCATGACAGCGTTGACGAGCATCAGAATGAAGGTAGCGATCTGCTTCATGAAGCAAGCGTAGCAATAATATATTGCTCAGTCATCTTCGATGGACGGCGTCAGCATTTGCCCCATCATGGCCGGCCCGCTATACCGCTCCTCCCTGTTGGTCGCGTAGGAAAGGCTCATCATGAAAGCGGTTCTCTTCGAGCAGTTCGGCCAGCCGCCGCGCGTGCAGAACGTGCCGGATCCGACACCCTCAGCGGAGGGCGTCGTGATCAAAGTGGAGGCGACGGGCCTGTGCCGCAGCGACTGGCATGGCTGGATAGGGCACGATCCCGACGTGGTGCTGCCGCATGTGCCGGGGCACGAGCTCGCCGGCACGGTCCTCGCGACCGGCCAGCAGGTCACGCGCTGGAAGACGGGCGATCGCGTCACGGTGCCGTTCGTCGGCGGCTGCGGCCATTGCCATGAATGCCATTCCGGGAACCATCAGGTCTGCGAGCAGCAATTTCAACCGGGTTTCACGGCCTGGGGCTCGTTTGCGGAATATGTGGCGGTCGATTACGCGGATACGAACCTCGTCGCGCTGCCGGACGAGCTCGACTTCGCCACTGCCGCGAGCCTCGGCTGCCGCTTTGTCACGTCTTTCCGTGCCATCGTCGACCAAGGACGCGTAAAGCCCGGGGAATGGGTGGCGGTGCATGGATGCGGCGGCGTGGGGCTGTCCGCAATCATGATCGCGAGCGCCATGGGGTCGAACGTGATCGCCATCGATCTCACGGACGAGAAGCTCGCCTTCGCGAGAGCCATGGGCGCCGTGGCGACGGTGAATGCGCGAGACAGCAAGGATGTGGTCGGCACGGTCAAGGACATCACCAAGGGCGGCGCGCATGTGTCCATCGATGCCCTGGGCCATCCGGCCACCTGCTTCAACTCCATCGCCAATCTGCGCCGCCGCGGGCGTCACGTGCAGGTCGGGTTGATGGTGGGCGAGCATGCCCGCGCGCAGGTGCCGATGGCGCAGATCATCGCGCATGAACTGGAGGTCTACGGCAGCCACGGCATGCAGGCCTTCCGCTACCAGGACATGATGGCCATGATCCGCACCGGCAAGCTCGCGCCGCAGAAGCTCGTCGGCAAGCACATCAGCCTCGATGAGGCGCCCGACGCCCTCATGGCGATGGATCGGTTCGAAGGCCTTGGCATCAGCGTCATTACGCGTTTCTGAGAGTGACAAGCGCACGGCGCGTGCTTGTCATCTCCGGGCTTGGTCCCGGCCATGACGGCCGTGTGAATGGATGATGCCGGATGAGCCGCGGCCTTTCACCCCTCCAACGTCATCACCGGCCTTGTGCCGGTGATCTCGATGATTGGAGCGCCGCGCTCCACCGCATCGGGATGGCCGGGTCTGATCCCCGGATCAAGTCCGGGGACGGCCATGACGTGTGAGGGTGGGATGACGTCTGCGGGTGGATGATCGTCCTCTGTCAAAGAGCCAGCACCCGTAGGCCCAGGGCTTGGGAGCCCTGAGCCGTCAGGTTGATCGAGGGAGGTGCGACGGGCCGCCCGGCTCGATGATCTAGGGTTTGATGGAAGAGCCAGGATGCCTCTTCGCGCACGGCTTCTTTAGGCGGACAGGAGAGGCAGGCTCAGTCGACCGCCGCAGGCGGGGTCGTCTGCGCGACGGGGGCCTGCGACCGATCCCGACTACCCGCCCAGGCATCCTGGGCCTCCTGTCATGCGGGCTTGCGAGACCCGCACACAGGACCGGGCCGGCTCCCACGCTGCGACGCCTCGAGCGCGCCCCTCGNTCCTGGGCCTCCTGTCATGCGGGCTTGCGAGACCCGCACACAGGACCGGGCCGGCTCCCACGCTGCGACGCCTCGAGCGCGCCCCTCGTCAGGAACCGATCTAAGGCAACTCTCTAGCTTGTGTGCAACACAGTGTCAAGAACAAAGTGAGAACATTGTCCCCAGGCCTGACCACGCCCTCCACGTCATCGCCGGCCTCGTGCCGGTGATCCCGATTGTGTGAAACGCCGCGCTCTTCCGTATCGGGATGGCCGGGTCAAGCCCGGCCATGACAGCAGGAGGAGGGGTGCGACGGGATGATGGACGACGCCGGATGAGCCGCAGCCTTCCACTTCCCCGTCCACGTCATCGCCTCCCCACGCCACCACCTCCTCCCCGTCATCACCGGGCTTGTGCTGGGCATCCCGATTAGGAAAAGCGACGCGCTCTTCACATCGGGATACCCGGCACAAGCCCGACCCTGCCGGGAGACGGTATTGGTCGGGTTTCGCGGCGCGGCTCGGAGTGATGGCGGAGGATGCCATGACGTCAAGTTTTCACCCGACCGCGCGCCCCTGCCCTGCCTCGCCATGACGAAACACGCATGCATGCGTCACTCATGTTGTTGAACGCGTCTGAGCCGCGCTATGTAAATCGTCTGCCTCATTGCACTGCTGGAGAGTTCGATGGCCTACCTGCCCGCTGAGAACCGCTACGACGAGATGATCTACAATCGGTGCGGCCGCAGCGGGCTGCTGCTGCCGGCGATTTCGCTCGGGCTCTGGCACAATTTCGGTGAGGACAAGTCGGCCGCCACCGCGCGGGAGATCTGCCGGACGGCCTTCGATCTCGGCATCACGCATTTCGATCTCGCGAACAATTACGGCCCTCCCCCCGGTTCGGCCGAGACGCTGTTCGGCGAGATCCTGCGCAACGATTTCCATGGGCTGCGCGACGAGCTGGTGATCTCCACCAAGGCGGGATACCGCATGTGGCCGGGCCCCTATGGCGAGTGGGGCAGCCGCAAGTACCTGCTGTCGAGCCTCGACCAGAGTCTCAAGCGCTTAGGCGCCAACTATGTCGACATCTTCTATTCCCACCGCTTCGATCCGGAAACGCCGCTTGAAGAGACCATGCTGGCGCTCGATTCGGCCGTACGACAGGGCAAGGCGCTCTATGTCGGCCTCTCGTCGTACAACAGCCAGCGCACCCGCGAGGCGGTAGGCATTCTGCGCGAACTCGGGACGCCCTGCATCATCCATCAGCCGAGCTATTCCATGCTCAACCGCTGGGTCGAGGAGGACGGGCTGCTCGACACCCTCGACGATCTGGGCCTCGGCTCCATCGTGTTCTCGCCGCTGGCCCAGGGCATGCTGACGACGAAATATCTGAACGGCATTCCCGACGAGAGCCGCGCGGCCCAGGGCAAGTCCCTGCGCCCGAGCTTTCTCAACGAGGACAACATCGCCCGCATCCGCGGCCTGAACGGCATCGCCGAACGGCGCGGACAGACCCTGGCGCAGATGGCGCTGGCATGGGTTCTGCGTGGCGGACGCGTCACCTCGGCGCTCATCGGCGCGAGCCGCCCCGAGCAGGTCGTCGATTGTGTCGGGGCGCTCAAGAACCCATCGTTCACGGCGGATGAACTCGCCGAAATCGACCGCTATGCCGGCGAGGGCAATCTGAACATCTGGGCGGCCTCGGCGGAACGCAAAGGGCCGTCGCGCTGAATTCCGTCAAAGGCGTTAAAGCATCGGACCCAAAAGTGGATTTGCACTTTTGGGTCCGATGCTTTCTCCATAAAATGAGAGCATCGTTGTGCGCGGAAAAACCGGGTCCACTTTTCCGCACGATGCTTTAGCTTTTAGGCGGATACCTCTTAGGAGGGGCTTGAGAAGTCGGTTAACAAATGGTTAATGCCAAGGTTCATTGGCCATTTGACCGAAGGTCGCCTCCATGGTTCCCGTCACCGCCCTCGACAATCGTCGGCAAGCCAGGCGTTTTCGCACCCATCACCCGGCAAAAATCATGCTGGGCCCTGAGGCGATGATCTCCTGCATGGTGAAGGATATCTCCACCGGCGGCGCCAGGATCGCGGTCAAGCGGCACATGGACCTGCCAGAGACCTTCGAGCTGTACATCGCAGCCCATGACCTGCAGGTTCGCCGCGCACGGGTGTGCTGGCGCCATGGTGATTTCGCGGGCGTCGCGTTCAGCGCCGAAGAGGCCGATATGACCCCAGCCGTGAATGCAGCCGAGACGCTGCGATTCGAGGATTGCCTCGACCAGGCCGCCCTGCCGGCTCATCTCGCATCCGCCCCGGCGCGCAAGGACCTCAAGCTCTACCGCACTTCAGTCTGACCGATCGCGCTCCGATTCCGAACCCATGGTTCATGGCAGTCAGTGACTGCGACACCGCTCAAGTCACCGGCGTGATGTCGATCTTGAACCACTTCTCGGAAAGTTTCTTGATGGTTCCATCCGCCTTGGCGGCCGCGATCGCATCGTTGAACATGGCCTTCAGATCGGTGTCCTCCTGGCGAAGACCGGCGCCGACGCCAGGCCCCAGAAGGCCTCCGGTGATCGACGGTCCGACCAGGACGTAGTCCTTGAACTCGGGCTTGCGCAGGGTGCCGCTCAGCGCCGTCGCATCCGCCAGAACCGCATCGATGCGCCCGGCCGCAAGATCGAGATCATGCTGTTCCGTGGTCTTGTACTCGCGGATCTCGGCGACATCCTTCAGATACTTGTCCGAAAAGTTCGAGTGGATGGTCGAGGTCTGGACACCGATGGTCTTGCCCTTCAGGAGCGGCTTCAGATCGGCGATGGCCTTCTCGGCGGCCGCCTGCTGGCTCGACAGGTTGAAGGATTGGCCGGTCCCCGGCATCTTGGCGAGCGGCGAGTCCTTGGGAACGAGGAAGCCGTTGGGTCCGGCCGCATAGGGGTTCGAGAAGTCGATGGTCTTCTTGCGCTCGTCGGTGATGCTCATGCCGGCCATGATGGCATCGTACTTCTTCGCCTGAAGCGCCGGAATGATGCCGTCCCAGTCCTGGGCGACGATCTCGCACTTCACCTTCATGCGCCCGCAGAGTTCGTTGGCAAGGTCGATCTCGAAACCCTCGAGCTTGCCGCCCGCGCCCGTGAAGTTCCACGGCTCATAGGCGCCTTCCGTGGCGATCTTGACGGTTTCCCACTTCTTGCCTTGCGCGAAGGCGCCACCAACCGCCAGCGCGGCGCCGAGGAGAGAGACACTAACGATTTGCGTGACCTTCATCGCCATTCTCCTTTTCAAAAGACTGGCCTAGGGCTGAATCCAGCGCATTCACACGCCTATGCGTAGAACGCTCGCCCTCCGCGGCAATGTTCCCTACCGCCGTCCGAACAATCGCTCGATATCGGTCAGCTTGAGCTCCACGTAGGTCGGCCGCCCGTGATTGCACTGACCGGAGAGCGGCGTCGCTTCCATCTCGCGCAGCAGGGCGTTCATCTCCTCGGGCCGCATGCGCCGCCCGGCCCGGATGGAACCGTGGCAGGACATGCGCGAGAGCACGGAATCCAGGCGCTCCTCCAGAGGGTTCGGGGCCCCCTGCCCCCATTCGGCCAGGGCATCGGCCACATCCTGCACCAGTGCCTTGATGCGCCCGCCCGCGAGAGCGGAAGGCACCTCCCGCACCAGCAGCGCGCCGTGACCGAAAGGTTCGATCACGAGGCCGAGGCTCTCGAGGGAGGAGGCCTCCGCCAGGACGCGGTCGGCATCGACGGGATCGAGATCGACCACCTCGGGGATCAGCAGCAATTGTCGTGCAATGCCCGACGAAGCGCGCTCACGCTTCAGGCGCTCGTAAACGAGGCGCTCATGGGCCGCGTGCTGGTCGACGATGACGATGCCGTCCTGCGTCTGCGCGACGATGTAAGTGCCGTGCAATTGCGCGCGGGCGGCACCGAGAGGCGCCTCTTCGGTTTCCGGCTCGATCTCTTGAAGCGTCGCGCGGCCGTCCGCGGAGGGGCTTGCAAGATCGGGAAGGCTCGCCTGTCGTTCGGCAAGGCCGGACGCCGAGGCATACGATCTCTCCGGTCCATCGAGCGGAGCCTGCCAATTGGCGAAGGCGCTGGTCGGGCGGATCGCGTGCGTGCGATGCGGATAGGCGGGACGCGAGAGCAGCGCTCCCTGAGGACGCAGGCTTTCCAGCGTGCGCGTTCCGCCCGTCGACGAGGCACGGAACGCATGGCGGGTGATGGCCTCCTTCAGGGCGCCCACCACGAAGCCGCGCACGAAAGCAGGATCGCGGAAGCGTACTTCGGTCTTGGCCGGATGCACGTTGACGTCCACCGCCCGCGGATCGAGATCGATCATGATGGCAAGCACCGGATGCCGATCGGACGCCATCACATCCGCATAGGCGCCGCGCACGGCCCCGAGCAGCAGCTTGTCGCGCACGGGCCGTCCGTTGACCACGAAATGGATCGCGGTTCCGGTGCCGCGATGATAGGTCGGCAGGCTCGCGAAGCCCGTGAGCCGCACGCCCTCGCGCTCGACCCCGATGGACATGGCATTCTCGTGGAACTCTGCGCCGAGCACCCGCGAGAGACGGCGCAGGAAGCCGTGCTCGCCGGGCTCCTCCGGCGGATAGGTGAAGGCGGTGACGTGCTCGCCCGACAGGGTGAAGCGGATCGTCGGATGCGCGATGGCGAGCCGCTTGACGATCTCCGCCACCGCCTGCGCCTCGGATCGGTCGCTCTTGAGGAATTTCAGGCGCGCGGGCGTGGCGGAAAAAAGATCCGTCACCTCGACGCGCGTGCCTTTCGGCGCAGGAGCCGGGCGCACGGGA
This sequence comes from Microvirga sp. 3-52, assembly GCF_018383585.1. Classification (GTDB taxonomy): domain Bacteria; phylum Pseudomonadota; class Alphaproteobacteria; order Rhizobiales; family Beijerinckiaceae; genus Microvirga. The sequence continues at coordinate 2,416 of NZ_JAHAMK010000028.1, read as the reverse complement.
CCTTTGACGCCGGCCTCCACCACGATGGATGAGCCGGTCTCCGCCTCGGCCGTGCAGGTGACGATGGAAAGGCGCGCGACGGCACCGATGGAGGGCAAAGCTTCGCCGCGGAAACCTAGGGTATTGATCGAAAACAGATCGCCGTCGGGCAGCTTGGAGGTGGCATGGCGCTCGACCGCCAGCTCCAGATCCTCCGGGGTCATGCCCCGGCCATCGTCGATGATGCGGATCAGGCGCCGTCCGCCGGCCTCGACCGCAATCTCGATGGAGGAAGCGCCGGCATCGACGGCGTTCTCCACAAGCTCCTTCACCGCCGCGGCAGGGCGCTCGACGACCTCGCCCGCAGCAATGCGGTCGACGAGGATGGGATCGAGGCGACGGACATGCATGCGAGGCGCTGACCTTCAGATTCGAAAGAGAGAACATAGGGGGCGAACGCGGCGGAAACCAGAACGCGCGACGTTATTCCCCTGCCGTCTTCACGTGTCATCCCGGACGGCGCAGCCGATCCAGGATCGGCACCCAGGATGGACATGCCGCTTGCCGTCATCACCGGCCTCGTGCCGGTGATCCCGATTGCATGAAGCGGCGAGCCTCTCCTGATCGCGATGGCTGGCACAAGGCCGGCCATGACATGGGGGCATGACGTGGAATGATGATCCCTCACCCCTGCGTCAGGTATTCCTTCGCAAGGATCTTGGCTTCTTCCACGGCCGGCTGATCGAACGGGTCGACGCCCGTGGCGTAGCCGGCCAGGATCGTCTCCAGCATGAAATGCATGAGGAGTTCGCCCAGGGCGCGCTCGTTCAGGGTCTCGATGTGAATCTGACGGGTCGGGCGGCTGTTCTTGGCGAAGGTGTCGGCCATGGCGCGGCCCTGGGCCGCCACAAGGTCGCCGATGGTCCTGCCGGCGAAACCCGTCTGGCCCGCGCGCTTGGCCAGCGCCTCGTTCATGACAGGCCCCTTGCCGGCAACGCCCGTGGTCAGCACCGTGAAGAGCTTGTCGTTGGGGCCGGCGAGATAGAGCTGCTGCTGGCTGTGCTGGTCCACAGGTCCGATGGCCGCGACGGGCTGCGTGCCCTTGCCGTCCTTGCCCACGCTCTCGGCCCAGAGCTGGACCCACCAGCGGGTGAAGCGCTCGAGACGATCCGCATAGGCCATGGTGACCGCAATGCCCTTGCCGGCCTTGGCCGCCGCGACGTTCAGGGCAGCGCCCAGGGCGGCCGGCGCGTCCATGGCTGCGGCGCCTTTGCGGAAGGGCTCATAGGCATCCGCCGCGCCCTGGCGGATGGCTTCGATGTCGAGACCGAGCACGGCGGCCGGCAAGAGGCCCACATTGGTAAGCACCGAATAGCGCCCGCCGATCCCCGTGTGATGCTCCAGGAAGCGCACGCCCTCGGGCTCCAGGAGATCGCGAAGAGCGTTCTTGCCGCCATCCTTGCGCGGTTCGGACAGGCCGAGGAACAGATCGTTGGGATGGGAGCGCAGGCCGGCCTTCTCCAGGGCCGTGAGCACGGCAATGGTCTGCATCAGGGTCTCGCCCGTGCCGCCGGATTTCGAGATCGCCACGAACTTGGTCGAGGAGAGCGGCAGCTTGTGCAGGACGCGGTCGAAGGTGATGGGATCGAGATTGTCGAGGAAGTGGATGCGCGGGCTCTCGGTGAAGCGGCCTGTGCCCGGCACCGCGTAATCCTTCAGCTGAGCCAGGGTCTGCCCGCCGAGGCTCGATCCCCCCACGCCGAGAATGACCACATCGGTAGCGTCATCCCGCAGGAAGGCTGCCGCCTCGCGAATGCTTGCCAGATCGTCCGTGGTGCGAGGCATATGGAGCAGCGGCAGCCGGCCCGAAGCATCGTCCTCGGCCAGCCGCTTCATGGCATCGCCGACAAGCCGCAGCGCGTCGTCGAGCGCCGCCTGCGGCAGACCGCCTCCCCCGATATTGGCGTCAAGGGCAAGATCGATCGATTGCTGCAGGGCCATAAGCGTACTCCGACTCGTTCTAAGTGGGAGCGAAAGATTAGGGCAGAGAGGGGCCTGAGGCTAGGGTCGTGACAACGAGCCGGAAGTCTCTACCCTTAGAGGCTGATCAGGATTGACACCCTCCGACGTCATGGCCGGCCTTGTGCCGGCCATCCCGATGCTGTGAAGCGCGGCGCTTTTCGGATCGTCATCACCGGCACGAGGCCGGTGATGACGACGGAGGTGGGTTTCAAGCTAGACTCTCAGGATGAAGTGAGAGCTTTACGAGACAGGCTCTTAGCTCGACTTTGGCCATTTGACGGGCTGCATACTGAGCGCATTGGAGGCGGCGAAGCGAACGATGCGGTAGGCTGGCGTGTCCCCGCCAAGAGACACCGCCATGCCACACCTGCCCGCCCGCTTCGCCGCGATCATTTTAGCGTTTGCGCCGCTGTTT
>NZ_JAHAMK010000027.1:5714-70908 GCF_018383585.1 Microvirga sp. 3-52 | reverse complement strand
AGGTCCGCCGCCTGGTCGAGGACGGGCTCAACGATGCCCGCCGCATCCTGACCGAGAAGGCGCACGAGCTCGAGGCCCTGGCCCGCGGCCTGCTCGAATACGAGACCCTGACCGGCGACGAGATCCGCAACCTCCTCGACGGACAGCCGCCGGTGCGCGACACGGGCGAGGCTATCTCTCCCAACCGCGGCTCCGCCGTGCCCACCGCCGGCCGTGGCCGGCCGCGGGAGAGCGACGGGGGCATGGAGCCCCAGCCGCAGGCCTAAAACGGCCGTCCCTGTAGAATTCTGGACGCCCGCCACCCGGCGGGCGTTCTTTTTTGTTTACCTCAAAGATCTAATAATCCCTAAGGACCAGGTTTAAGACTTGTAACAATCGCTTATCACTTGTGATGGCGCGCATTGGCTCAAGTCCCTTGACCTCATTCAGGGAGGTTGCTTTGAAAAAGCCAAAGCGCGCAATGGCGCTACGGGATGCGGAGACAAAGCACGTGCGTAAATACTTCGGGACCGATGGAATTCGAGGTCGCGCCAACGGGATCATCACGCCGGATCTGGCCCTGCGGGTCGGGCAGGCGGCCGGTCTCATGTTCCAGCAGCGCGGCGATTACCGGCACCGGGTCGTGATCGGCAAGGATACGCGGCTCTCCGGCTATATGATCGAATCCGCCCTCCAGGCCGGCTTCACCTCGGTGGGCATGGACGTGCTGCTGCTGGGCCCAATCCCGACCCCTGCGGTCGCCATGCTGACGCGCTCTATGCGTTGCGACCTCGGCGTCATGATCTCGGCCTCCCACAACCCCTACGAGGACAACGGCATCAAGCTGTTCGGTCCCGACGGGTTCAAGCTCAGCGACGACATTGAGCTTCAGATCGAGGCCTTGATCGATTCCGACCTGACACGGCGCCTGGCCGGGTCTTCCACGCTCGGGCGCGCCAAGCGCATCGAGAGCGTCCAGGCCCGCTACATCGAGTTCGCCAAGCGCACCCTGCCGCGCCAGGTCGACCTGGAAGGCATGCGCGTGGTGATCGATTGCGCCAACGGCGCCGGCTACAAGGTCGCCCCGGAGGCCCTCTGGGAGCTCGGAGCCGAGGTGGTATCCATCGGCGTGGAGCCCAACGGCTTCAACATCAACCACGATGTCGGCTCCACCGCGCCGGATGCCCTGATCCACAAGGTGCGCGAGCTGCGCGCCGACGTGGGCATTGCCCTCGACGGGGATGCGGACCGGGTGCTGATCGTCGACGAGAAGGGCCACAGAGTCGATGGTGACCAGCTCATGGGCGTCGTCGCCCGCTCCTGGAAGGAGGACGGTCGCCTGGCACAGCCCGGCATCGTCGCGACGATCATGTCCAATCTCGGCCTGGAGCGCTATCTGAACGGCATGGGCCTCGGCCTGGTGCGTACCGCCGTCGGCGACCGCTACGTGCTCGAGCACATGCGCGCTCACGGCTACAATCTCGGCGGCGAACAGTCTGGCCACATCATCATGTCCGACTACACCACGACCGGCGACGGCCTCGTGGCGGCCCTCCAGCTCCTCGCCGTGGTGAAGAGCCTCGGTAAGCCGGTCTCGGACGTCTGCCATTGTTTCGAGCCGCTGCCGCAGGTCCTCAAGAACGTGCGCTACAAGTCTGGCAAGCCGCTGCAGGAATCCTCGGTCATCCAGGCCATCGAGTCCGGCCGCGAGACCCTCGGCAATGCCGGCCGCCTCGTGATCCGTCCCTCCGGCACCGAGCCCGTCATCCGCGTAATGGGCGAGGGCGACAACGAAGACCTCGTCAACCGCGTGGTGGACGACGTGGTGGAAGCCGTCACCCAGGCCGCGTCGAGGGCCGCTGCGTAAGCACGGCTTCCGTTCCGCTTTCCAAAACAGAAAAGCCCCGGCGAGATGATCGCCGGGACTTTTGTTTTCTGTCTTCCTGGTGGTGCGTGCGTCTCTCAACCTCATCCTGAGGAGCCTGCGCAGCAGGCGTCTCGAAGGAGGATTCAGAGAGCACTGGACCCGCCCTCGCCCTTCGAGACGGACCTGACGATCTTCCTCAGGATGAGGATCAAGGGAGAATGCGCCCTCGCCCGATCACTCCGCCGGGTGGGCCGGAGGAACCTCCTTCGTCCGCGACGGCAGGTCCTCGCCATGGGGGCGCTGGCCTGTCTCGGCGCGGAGCCTGTCGAGCAGTTCGCTCACATAGGTTGCGGGCTTGGTGAAGCCGCCGAGGAGCAGGTAGATCGAGGGCACCACCAGCATGGTCAGCATGGTCGAGACGGTGACGCCGCCCACGATCACAGAGCCGATGGCGTTGCGCGCCTCGGCGCCGGCACCGGTGGACCAGGCGAGCGGGATGGCGCCGCCGATCATGGCGATCGAGGTCATCAGGATCGGACGCAGGCGCAGGACCGAGGCTTCGACCACCGCATCCCGCACCGAATACCCGCGCTCGCGCAGCTGGTTCGAGAATTCGACGATCAGAATGCCGTTCTTGGTCATGAGGCCGATGAGCAGGATCATGCCGATCTGGCTGTAGATGTTGAGCGTCTGTCCGGTGACGAACAAAGCCAGCAATCCGCCGGTTACCGCGAGCGGTACGGTGAGCATGATGATGAACGGGTTGATCCAGCTCTCGAACTGCGCCGCCAGCACCAGGAACACCACCAGCAGCGCCATGGCGAAGGTCAGGTAGATCGCGCCCGTCGAGTCCAGGAAGTCCTTGGATTGACCATTATAGCCGATGCGCACCTCCGCCGGCAGGTTGTCGCGCACGATCTGCTGCAGGATGTCCAGGCCCTCGCCGATGGAGACGCCCGGCGCCAGTCCGGATTGAATCGTGATCGACCGCAGGCGGTCGAACCGGTTCAGCGCCTGCGGAGCGGCCGATTCCGTCAGAGTGACGAAGGAGGAGAGCGGAACGAGCTCGCCGTTGCCGGCGCGGATGAAGGTGTTGGAGAGGTCGTTCGGCGATGCGCGGTCCTGGGCGCGGGCACGCATGATCACCGGGTATTCGTCGCCGCGGCTGACGAAGGTCGAAACTTCGGTCTCGCCGAACATCAGCTCGAGCGTGCGGCCGATATCCTCCACCGAGACGCCGAGATCGGCGGCGCGCTGGCGGTCGATCTGAACACGGATATCCGGCTGCGACTCGCGGTAATTGGAGTCCATGTTGACGAACTTGCCCGTCTCCTGGGCCTTCTGCATGACGATGTCGCGCCAGCCGCGGATCGTCTCGTAGTCGGGGCCGCCGAGCACGAACTGGATCGGCTGGCCGAACCCGCCGGCACCGCCGAAAGCGGGCGGGTTGACCACCGATGCGCGCGCTCCGGGGAAGTTCGACACCTTCGGCGTCATCTGGCGCACGATGTCCTGCTGGCTCTCGGTACGGTCTTCCCAGGGCACGAGGCGCACGATCACGATGCCTTCGTTGACCGGGGAGGGGCGGGCAAAGCCGGGGGCCACCTGACTCAGCATCGAGGCGACAAGGCCCTTCTCCTGCAGGGGCATGAGGGCTTTCTCGACCTCCTTCACCCGGTCGCGGGTATAATCGAGGCTCGCACCTTCAGGCGCCTGGAGCCGGACGATGACGGCGCCGCGGTCCTCCGTGGGCGCGAACTCCTTCGGCAGCGACTGGAACAGGCCGTAGGCCGAGAGCGACACCAGGAAGCCGATGAAAAGGATGACGACCGGCACCCGCAGGGCGCGGGAGAGGAGCCAGCGGTAGCCGCTGTTCATCTTCTCGAAGACCGGCTCGGTCATGCGCTGGATCCGGCCATGGGCCGGGACCATGAGCTTGGAGCACAGCATCGGGGTGAGCGTGCGCGCCACGACGCCCGAGAAGAAGATCGAGGCGGCGAGCGTGATGCCGAATTCCCGGAAGAGCTTGCCTGTATTGCCGGTCATGAAGGCGAGCGGCACGAACACGGCCATCAGGGTGGCCGTGGTGGCGATCACCGCGAAGCCGATCTCGCGGGCGCCGTCGAAGGAGGCGAGCAGCGGCGGCTGGCCTTCCTCGATGCGCCGGTGCACGTTCTCGATCTCCACGATCGCATCGTCCACCACGATGCCGATGGCGAGCACGATGGCGAGCAGCGTCAGCACGTTGATCGACGCGCCGAAGAAGGCCATGACCATGAAGGCCGCGATGATCGAGACCGGGATGGCCACCATGGCCACGATGGTCGAGCGCCAGTCACGCAGGAAGAGCAGGATCACCAGGATGACGAGCGCCACGCCTTCTATCAGCGTGTGCAGCACGCCTTCGATCGAAGCGCGAATGAACTGGCTCTCGTCATAGGCGACTTCCGCCGTGGTGCCGGGCGGCAGTGAGCTCTTCAGCTCCTCCAGTTCCTTGCGCACGCCATCGACCACGGAGAGCGTGTTCGCCGTCGACTGGCGCACGACGCCCAGGCCGATGGCGGTCTCACCCGATTGGTAGAATTCGAACCGGGTGTCCTCGGGACCGACCTCGACTTGAGCCACTTCGCCGAGCCGAACCAGATAGCCGTTCTTGTTGGTGACGATCACCTGCGAGAACTGCTCGGGCGTGGCGAGGCGGGAATCGGTCTTGATGGTGAATTCGCGCTGGCTGGACTCGATCCGGCCGCCGGGCAGTTCCACGTTCTGGCGCTTGATGGCCGTCTCCAAGTCCTGCACCGTGAGCCCACGGGCTGCCAGGGCCGGTCGGTCGACCCAGATCCGCATGGCAAAGCGCCGCTCGCCGCTGAGATTGACGTTGGCCACGCCCGGGACGGTGGAGAGACGGTCCACGTAGACGCGCTTGAGGAAGTCGCTGAGTTCGAGCGCGTCGAGGGTCGTCGACGTCACGCCTACCCACAGGATGGCCGAGGCATTCGCGTCGACTTTCCGAACCACCGGCGTGTCGGCGCCGTCGGGCAGTCGCCCAGTGATGCGGGAGACGGCGTCGCGCACATCCGAGGTCGCAGCTTCCGGATCGCGAGAGACCTCGAACTCGATGGAGACGGACGAGCGGTCGTTCTGGCTCTGGGACGTGATCTGGCGGATGCCTTCGATGCCGGCGACCGCGCCTTCCACGATCTCCGTCACCCGGCTCTCGATCACCTCGTTCGAGGCGCCGCGATAGACGGTGGAGACCGAGACCACCGGACGGTCGGTCTGCGGATATTCGCGAACCGGCAGGTTCATGAGCGCGGCAAGGCCGCCGACGATCAGCAGCAGGCTGACCACGACGGCGAAGACAGGACGGCGGATGAAGAGGTCTGAAACCTGCATGACGGTTCGGCTCTGTACCAGTCAGTAAAACGAAAACCTCCCGCCGGTGCGGGAGTGGAAAATCACTTGCGCTCGGCGGCCTGGGCGGCGCCGATGGCCTGTGGAACGTTCAGCGAGGAGCGTGAGGGCTGCTCCCGGGTCGCGGCCGGCACGGGGGCGGCCGGCGGGCCCGAGCCGAGCGGCCGGGCAACGACTTCGGCCCCGGGCCGCACGCGCTGAACACCCATCACGACGATGGTCTCGCCGGCTTTCAGCCCGTCCACCACCTCGACCTTGCCGCCCTGACGCTGACCGATGGTGATGACGCGGCGTTCCACCTTGCTGTCCTTCACCGGATAGACGACGTGGCGCAGGCCTTCGCTGACGACGGCCTCTTCCGGCACCACGATGGCGTCATCCCTGGTCGAAACCTCCAGGGCGACGGACAGGAACATGCCGGGCTTCAAAGCCTCGTCCGGATTGTCGAACTCGGCCGTCAGGCGCGCCGTGCGGGTCGTCTGATCGACGCGTGTATCGATGGTCGCAACGGTCCCCTTGAAGGTGCGGCCCTTGTAGGCGGCCGAGGTGGCGTTGACCGTCTGGCCCGGCTTGAGGCGGCCCAGGAGATTTTCCGGCACCGCGAAGTCGAGGCGGATCCTGGACAGATCGTCGAGGGAGGTGATGCGGGTGCCTGGGGCCACATAGGCGCCGAGGGAGACGGAGCGGGTGCCGACGCGTCCGGCGAAGGGGGCTCGGATGATCAGGTCTTCGAGACGAGCCTCGGCGGCCTTGCGCTGGGCGCGGGCGGAGGCGATGGAGCCCTCGAGCGACTTCATCTGGGCCGTCAGATCGTCGACCTGGGCGCCGGTGCCCGCGCCGGTGCGGCTCAAAGCCTGGGCGCGTTCCAGCTTGATGGCAACTTCGTTCTTGAGGGCTTCGGCGCGGCTCGCCTCCGCGATCGTCTGCTCGATCTCGGCGCGTCGTTCGGCGGCGTCGAACTGGACCAGCATGTCCCCGGCCTTGACCTTCTGGCCTTCGGTGAAGCCGATTTCGCCGACAACGCCTGCCACCTTGGCGGTCACGGTGATCGATTCATAGGCACGGACCGTGCCGACCGATTCCCGCATCTCGACGATGCGGCCGGTCCTGACCATGTCGACCTCTACCGTTGCGGGACCGGCAGCGCCGCCCCGGCCGCGCCCGCCCTGGGCGGCCTGCTGCTCTGCGGGTTGGCTCACATACGCGCCGATCACGGGCAGATTGGCCAGATAGCCGCCCTTATAGGCGTACCAGCCGCCAAAGCCTGCTGCCCCCAGCATGGCAATGACAGCGAGTTGACCGGACACACGCATGCTCGCTCCTTACTCAGTCTCTCGGCCTTATTGGCTTTTTGGTCGAAATTGTCGGAAGTTGTCCTAGCACAATATATGCCAAGCGCTCTGAAGATAACGCAGCAGACACGATGTTTTGTATTACGATTTCGTAATATGAACGCTTGCCCCGCGACGAGTGCCTTGACCGTCGTCTTTGCCTCCGTCATACCGGTCGGCGGGACACCTCTCCCCACCGAGAGGCGCCCATCTGTAAGGATGGATTACCATGACAAACCTGCCCGCCGTGCGTCCCCGCGCGCCTTTCTTCTCGTCCGGCCCCTGCGCGAAGCGCCCCGGATGGTCTCTCCAGAATCTCAAGACCGACAGCCTCGGCCGCTCGCACCGCGCGAAGCTCGGCAAGGCGCGCCTGAAGCTCGCCATCGACCTCACCCGCGAGGTGCTCGAGGTGCCGGCCGATTACCGCATCGGCATCGTGCCGGCCTCGGACACTGGAGCCGTGGAGATGGTGTTGTGGTCGATGCTGGGCGCCAAGTCCGTCGACATGCTGGCCTGGGAGAGCTTCGGCGAGGGCTGGGTCACGGACGTGGTCAAGCAGTTGAAGCTTGCCGACGCCCGCGTCGTCAATGCGCCTTACGGCGAGCTTCCGGATCTCAAGCAGGTCGATACGAAGAACCGCGACGTGGTGTTCACCTGGAACGGCACCACCTCCGGCGTGCGCGTGCCCAACGCTGACTGGATCGCGGCCGACCGCGAGGGGCTGACCATCTGCGACGCCACCTCGGCGGCCTTCGCGCAGAAGCTCGATTTTGCGAAGCTCGATGTGGTCACCTTCTCCTGGCAGAAGGTTCTCGGCGGCGAAGCGGCTCATGGCATGCTCATCCTCTCCCCCCGCGCGGTGGAGCGGCTCGAGACCTACAAGCCGGCCTGGCCGCTGCCGAAGATCTTCCGCATGACCAAGGGCGGCAAGCTCATCGAAGGCATCTTCGAGGGCGAGACGATCAACACGCCGTCCATGCTGGCCGTCGAGGATTATATCGACGCGCTCGAATGGGCGAAGTCCATCGGCGGGCTCAATGCGCTCGTGGCCAAGGCCGACGCCAACGCGAAGGTCATCCACGACTGGGTGGCAAGGACCCCGTGGATCGCCAATCTCGCCAAGGTTCCCGCCACCGTGTCGAACACCAGCGTATGCCTCGTCATCGCCGATCCGGATGTGATTGCACAGGGTCCCGAGGCCGTGGCGCAGGTCGCCAAGGGCATCACGACGGCGCTCGACAAGGAAAACGTGGCTCTCGACATCGGCGCCTATCGCGATGCTCCTCCCGGCCTTCGCATCTGGTGCGGCGCCACCGTCGAGCAATCCGACCTGGAAGCCTTGACACCCTGGCTCGACTGGGCCTTCGCGCAGGAAAAGGCGAAGCTCGCGAAAGCGGCTTGAGGTCAGACCTGCCACGATCGTCATCCCCGGGACACGCCCGGGGATCCACGCCTGAGGGCTGAGCTTGCGATACCGGCAGACACGGATGGCCGGGACAAGCCCGGCCATGACGCCATGAGGTTCAACCCATGCCCGCTCCCCGCGTTCTCATTTCCGACGCTTTGTCTCCCGCCGCAGTGCAGATCTTCAAAGATCGCGGCATCGAGGTCGATTTCCAGCCGGATCTCGGCAAGGACAAGGACAAGCTCGCCGCCATCATCGGCTACTATGACGGCCTCGCCATCCGGTCCGCCACCAAGGTGACGGCGAAGATCCTCGATCAGGCCAAGAACCTGAAGGTGATCGGCCGCGCCGGCATTGGCGTCGACAATGTCGAGATCCCCGCCGCCACGGCGAAGGGCGTCATCGTCATGAACACGCCCTTCGGCAATTCCATCACCACCGCCGAGCATGCGATCGCCATGATGTTCGCGCTCGCGCGCCAGATCCCGCAGGCCGACGCCTCCACGCAAGCCGGCAAGTGGGAGAAGAACCGCTTCATGGGCGTCGAGCTGACGGCCAAGGTGCTCGGCGTCATCGGCTGCGGCAATATCGGGTCCATCGTGGCCGATCGCGCCATCGGCCTGCGCATGAAGGTGATCGCCTACGATCCCTTCTTGTCGCCGGAGCGCGCGGTCGAACTGGGCGTCGAGAAGGTAGAGCTGGACGATCTCTTACGCCGCGCCGACATCATCACGCTGCACGTGCCGATGACGGAGAAGACGAAGAACGTGCTCTCGGCCGAAAACATCGCCAAGACCAAGAAGGGCGTGCGCATCGTCAACTGCGCCCGCGGCGGTCTCGTCGACGAGGTGGCGCTGCGCGCAGCCCTCGATTCCGGCCATGTGGCGGGCGCGGCCTTCGACGTGTTCGTCGAGGAGCCGGCAACATCCAACCCGCTCTTCGGCCATCCCAACGTGGTCTGCACGCCGCATCTCGGCGCCGCCACCACGGAAGCGCAGGAGAACGTGGCGCTGCAGGTGGCCGAGCAGATGTCGGATTACCTGCTGCAGGGCGCGATCCAGAACGCGGTGAACTTCCCCTCGATCACCGCGGAGGAAGCACCGCGCCTGAAGCCGTTCGTGGCGCTCGCCGACAAGCTCGGCTCGTTCCTGGGCCAGCTCACGGAAGCCTCGATCAAGGGCATCCGCATCGAATACGAGGGCGCCGTGGCGGAAATGAACACCCGCGCGTTGACCTCCGCGGCCGTGACCGGCGTGCTGCGTCCCTTCCTGCAGGACATCAACATGGTGTCCGCCCCGGTGGTCGCGCGCGAGCGCGGCATCACGGTCGAGGAGGTCAAGCGCGAGAGCGCGGTCCGCGACTACGAGAGCTTCATCCGCATCGTCGTCGATGCCGAGGACATGCCTCGCCATGCGGGCGGCACCGTGTTCCAAGACGGCAAGCCGCGCGTGCTCGACATCCGCGACATCGCGGTCGATGCGGAATTCGCCCCGCACATGATCTATGTGCGCAACGACGACAAGCCCGGCTTCATCGGCCGCTTCGGCACGCTGCTCGGCGAGTCGGGCGTGAACGTTGCGACCTTCGCGCTCGGGCGCGACAAGCCGGGCGGCGACGCCATCTGCTTCGTGTCGGTCGACCAGCCGGTCTCCGATGAACTCCTGCGCAAGATCGAGGAGATCCCGCAGGTCAAGCGCGCCCGCGCGGTGCGATTCTAAACGCATCTTCCGGCGAACCGGCATCCGCTTCGCCGGAAGATGCGGCATGCAAGAAGCTGAGGTAAGCATGATGGTCCATGTCCCGTCGCAACGCTTCGTCCTGACGCTCGCCTGCGCGAACCGTCCCGGTATCGTGGCTGCCGTGGCAGGGCATCTGTCGGATGCGGGCCTCAACATCCTCGACGCTCAGCAATATGACGACACGCAGACGGATCGCTTCTTCATGCGTGTCGTGTTCGATCCCGTGTCGGGGGAGAGCGACATCGACGCCTTGAAGAGCGGCTTCGTGCCGCTTGCCGAGCGCTTCGGCATGACATGGACCCTGCGCGATCCGAGCGAGAAGCGCCGGGTGATGCTGCTGGTCTCGAAATTCGACCATTGCCTCGCGGATCTGCTCTACCGCTGGCGCATCGGCGAGCTCGATTTCGAGCCCGTCGGCGTCATCGCCAATCACCCGGTCGAAACCTACAGCCATGTGGATCTGGGCAGGGTTCCGTTCCACTGCCTTCCCGTCACGAAGGACACGAAGCTCGAACAGGAAGCCAGGGTCTGGGAGATCATCCGCGACTCCAAGGCCGATCTCGTGGTGCTCGCGCGCTACATGCAGGTCCTGTCGGACGGTCTCGCGGCAAAGCTCACGGGGCGCTGCATCAACATCCACCACTCGTTCCTTCCGAGCTTCAAGGGCGCCAAGCCCTACCATCAGGCTCATGCCCGCGGCGTGAAGCTGATCGGCGCGACCGCGCATTACGTAACGTCCGACCTCGACGAGGGCCCGATCATCGCGCAGGACGTGGAGTCGATCACGCACCGTGACTCGGCGGAAGATCTCGTGCGGAAAGGGCGCGACATCGAACGTCGCGTTCTCGCGCGCGCCGTGCGCTATCACCTTGAAGACCGCATCCTGCTCAATGGCCGCAAGACGGTGGTTTTCGCGGATTAGCGTTGCGGCCTGTCACACCTACAACGTCATCACCGGCCTTGGGCCGGTGATCCCGATTACTCGAAACGCCGTGCTCAACCAATCGGGATGGCCGGGACTGATCCCCGGATCAGGTCCGGGGACGGCCATGACGCGGAGAGTTGGGTTATGGGGCGGCCGTGCCTACCGCCGCCGTTCTGCCAGCCAGATGCCGCCGAGCACGAGCGCCAGGCCGAGCGCATGGTAGGTCGCGAAAGGCTCGCCGAGCAGAACGACCGCGAGCAGGGCGCCGAAGACCGGCACGAGATTGACGAAAAGTCCTGCCCGTGCGGGGCCGATCAGCTCCACGCCGCGGATGAAGAAGATCTGCGAGAGCAGCGAGGGCAGGAGCGCGACGTAGAGCAGGATGAGCCAGCCCTTCGGCGTGGGAAACTGCGCCGTGCCCTGGATCATCTCCATGCCGACGAGGGGCACGGAACTGACGAAGGCCACCACGGCCATGGCGGTGAAGAAGAGGAGGCCCGGCATCTCCGGGCGATAGCGGAGGCCCAGCGTGTAGATCGAGTAGAACACGCAGGCGATCAGCATCCATACGTCTCCGATATTGATCGCCAGCGTCTTCAGGATCTCCCAATCGGCTTTGACGGACACCATGATCACGCCGATCAGCGTGACGATCATGCCGAGGATCTGGAGCGGGATCACGCGGGCGCGGAAGACGACGATCATGCCGATGAGCACGAAAACCGGGATCGAACCCTGGAAGATGGTGAGGTTGACCGCGCTCGTGTGGTGAGCGGCGGCATAGAAGAGCGCGTTGAAGGCGGTGAAGCCGAAGACGCCCATGATGAGGGTGAAGAACCAGCGGGCCCGGAACTTCGCCCATTCCGCCACGAGCTGCCGCCCGACGAGCGGCAGCAGGATTGCCACCACGACGATCCAGCGCAGGCAGGTGAGCACCATGGGCGAGACCTCGCCGATGGCCAGCCGGCCGGCGATGCCGTTGCCGGCCCACATGAGCGTGGTGAGGACCAGGAGAACATAGGCCCGCCCCCAAAGGCCCTGCCGGAGCGAATGCAGAAATTTCATCGGAGGCCGGACCTCTCTAGCGCATCGTTTGCCGCGCAACAGTGGCTCCACACTTGCGCGGCAAACGATGCGCTTACTCTATGAAGATTGTATCGGATTGACCCCAAAAGCGGTTTCCACTTTTGGGTCCGATACAATTGCGCTTGCCGCTGTGCGCCGTTCGGCTAAACCGGCACGAAACGAAGCGGGTGACACGCATGGCCTTACGGTTTCTGGTGGTTGAGGGCAATACGCGGGGTGCAAGGCAGGCCCACAGGGAAGCCTATGGACTCACGCTCTCGGAATCCTATGCGGAGGTGATTCACGGGATCGAACGCGATGCCGTCTGCGACATCGCCTTTCCGACGGACGAGGGGGCGAACCTGCCGGATGCGGCCGGGCTCGAATCCTATGACGGCATCGTGCTGACCGGCTCGCATCTCAACATCTACGACCGCACGCCCGACATCCTGAGCCAGATCGACCTGATGCGGGCGGTCTATGCGTCCCGCACCCCGTCCTTCGGCTCCTGTTGGGGATTGCAGGTGGCGGCCGTCGCGGCGGACGGGGACGTGCGGCCCAATCCGCTCGGGCGCGAAGTGGGCATCGCGCGCAAGCTCACGGCCACCGAGGCGGGCCGCGCCCATCCTCTGCTCGAGGGGCGTCCTGCGGTCTATGACGCGCCCGCCATTCACCTCGATGTGGTCACGGTCCTGCCGGGCGACTGCACAGTGCTGGCGAGCAATGCCATCTCGCCGGTCCAGGCCGCCGAAATCCGCCAGGATGGCGGCGTGTTCTGGGGCGTGCAGTATCACCCCGAGTTCTCCCTGGGTGAGCTCGCGGCCATCCTGAGCCGCCGGACGGACATCCTCGTAAGGGAGGGCTTCTGCCGGACGACCGAAGAAGCCATCGCCTATGCGCAGGATCTGTCCGCCCTCGACAGGGACCCGTCCCGCTTCGATCTCGCCTGGCGGCACGGCATCGATGCCGAGGTCCTCGACCCCCATCATCGCACCCGCGAGATCCGCAATTTCATCGAGCACCGCGTGAAGACGCGAAAGAGCGCGCGCGGACGGGCGTGAGGGTGCCGCTCTGCCAAGTGCGAGAGTACGAGTGATGTGCCATGTGATCCCGGGCGAATGCGCCGAGGGAAGGGGATCCACCGAGTCGTTGAGGGTGCGAGTGGATCCCTTCCCCATGACGCGTCCCTCCGGGAGTGGCGCCGTCCATGGTCATGTTGGTCACACCCTCTCCATCCCGCGCCCGCCTTGGTCCCGCACCCGCCTTCGTCCTGCACCTGCCTTCGTCACCCCCTCTGCCGTCATGGCCGGGCTTGACCCGGCTATCCCGATGCTGTGAGGCGCGGCGCTTCTCTTTATCGGGATCACCGGCACAAGGCCGGTGATGACGAGGGAGGGAGGAGTGAAAGGCTGTGGCTCATCCGGCGTCGTCCATCATCCCGTCGCACCCCTCCTCCTGCGGTCATGGCCGGGCTCAGTCCCGGCCATCCCGATCGGACGAGCGTCACGTTACACTCTTCGGGATCATGGGGGCTGAGCCCCGGATCAAGTCCGGGGCTGGTGATGACGTGGACGGTGTGGACCCTTCATGAGCCAACTTCTCAGCATGAGGAAGAAAGGTAGCCGACAGGGATCATGGGGATGAAGTAAGGCACGCATTGTCAAAACTCCTCACGGTGAAGCTCCGACTTCGCGGCTTCAGGCTGATCCGCTGCATTGGGAGGGAAGATGAGCCATATCCCCTCGGCGAACGATGCCGTGCCTTCTGCCCCGGTACGACGCAAAATCATATTCCCGCCCTTCACGACACATATGATCGAGGGATCGAGGCTCATTCCGCCTTGACCTGAGGCGCGCGATCCACGATGAGGGTTTGCAAGGTTTTTACCCAACCCTGGCCTTGCGCCGGGGTTTTTTTATGTGAGGCTTGAGCGATGGCGAACGTGGTTGTCGTGGGCGCCCAGTGGGGCGACGAAGGCAAGGGCAAGATCGTCGATTGGTTGTCCGAACAGGCGGACGTGGTCGTGCGGTTCCAGGGCGGTCACAATGCCGGCCATACCCTCGTGATCGGCGACAAGGTCTACAAGCTCTCGCTCCTGCCCTCCGGCGTTGTGCGCCCCAACAAGCTCTCCGTCATCGGCAACGGCGTCGTGCTCGATCCGCATGCGCTCGCCGGAGAGGTGGAGCGCCTTGCCGAGCAGGGCGTCTCGATCACCCGTGACAACCTGCGGGTCGCTGAGAACGCCACGCTGATTCTCTCCATCCACCGCGAGCTCGATGCGCTGCGCGAAAGCGGCAGCGCCGGCACGAAGATCGGCACCACCAAGCGCGGCATCGGCCCGGCCTACGAGGACAAGGTCGGCCGCCGGGCGATCCGGCTCATGGACCTCGCCGATCTCTCGGCTCTGCCCGAGAAGATCGAGCGGCTGCTCACCCATCACAACGCGCTTCGTCGCGGCTTCGGCCTCGACGAATTCGAGCCGAAGGCGATCTATGACGAGCTGGCTTCCGTCGCGCCCAAGGTCCTGCCCTACATGGACGCCGTGTGGCGCCTGCTCGACGAGGAGCGTCGCGCCGGCAAGCGCATCCTGTTCGAGGGCGCGCAGGGCGCGCTGCTCGATGTGGATCACGGCACCTATCCCTTCGTCACGTCTTCCAACACGGTGGCCGGCCAGGCGGCGACCGGCTCCGGCCTCGGCCCGGGCGGCGTCGGCTACGTGCTCGGCATCGCCAAGGCCTATACGACCCGCGTGGGCGAGGGGCCGTTCCCGACCGAGCTGTTCGACGAGACCGGCGAGCTGATCGGCCAGAAGGGCAAGGAGTTCGGCGTCGTGACGGGCCGCAAGCGCCGCTGCGGCTGGTTCGACGCCACGCTGGTCCGCCAGACGGTGCGCACCTCCGGCATCGACGGCATCGCGCTCACCAAGCTCGACATTCTCGACGGCTTCGAGACGATCAAGATCGGCGTCGGATACAAGCTCGATGGCGAGACCATCGACTACTTCCCGGCAAGCCAGGGCGCTCAGGCGCGCGTCGAGCCGATCTACGAAGAGATCGAAGGCTGGAGCGGTTCGACCGCAGGAGCGCGCTCCTGGGCTGACCTCCCGGCACAGGCGATCAAGTATGTCCGCCGGGTGGAGGAATTGATCGGGGCGCCTGTCGCCGTGCTCTCCACCTCGCCGGAGCGTGACGACACAATCCTCATGAAGAACCCCTTTGAGGGTTGACGACGGAACCACGGCGGGTCATTCCCAAAGATAAATGGCAGATTATTACCCTCTCATCGCACGAGCCGTCGAAGGCTTGCCAGAGCAGACGCCCGACAAGCGGCACGCCGTCTATGAGCGTGCCCGCACGGCTCTGATCGCGCAGCTGCGTACTCTCGACCCGCCTTTGAGCGAGGCGGAGATCCAGCATGAGGGCCGTTCCCTCGACGAGGCCATCGCCCGAGTCGAGGCGGATTACACCGTGCCTTCGGCCGGATTCGATCCGGATGCCGTCTCGGGCATGCCGGCCGACGACCAGCCGGCGCCCGAGGGATCCCGGAGCGCAGGCTCGGTTCATGGCTTGCGCGCTCCCGCTCCTCAAGCCGGCGCGGACGCGGAGGAGCGGCCCGGAGACACTTACGCCGAGCCGGCGGTCGCGCGGCCCAAGATCGACAGCCGACCGCATCCGGCCATGCAGGGCAAGGGGCGAACCCGGACCATCATCTTCGGATCGGTTCTGGCGCTCGTGATTGCGGCGATTGCCGCCTTCGCCTTCCTGTGGCGCGACAAGCCCGAGGATCTGGCTCCCGAAACGCCGGTCGCCGAAGCGCCGCAGCCGGCTCCTGCCGATTCCAAGATCAACGAGCGCGTCGGCGGTCAGGCTCCTCCCGCGACCGCTCCTGCGCCCCGCCAGGAGACCGGTGTGGTGCAGCGCGCGGTCTTCTATGAGGAGGATCCCACCAATCTGCAGACCCCCAAGGCGCAGGTCGGGCGTGTGACGTGGCGTCTCGAAGATGTGAATCCCGGTCAGGGCCAGCCGCTCGAGAAGGCGGTCAGCGCACAGATCGAGGTGCCCGATGCCGGGCTGACGATGCGCATGGTGCTGAGGCGCAACCTCGACGCGACGCTGCCCGCTTCCCATACGGTCGAACTCACCTTCACCACCCGCGAAGGCGACGCGAACCGTGTCATCCGGGACGTGGGCCTGCTGCAGTTCAAGGATGAGGAAGCCGCCCGGGGAACTCCCGTTGCCGGACTTCCGGTGCCGGTGCGCGAGAACCTGTTCCTGATCGGCCTTTCCAACCTGCAGGTGGATGTGGCGCGCAATACCCAGCTGTTCGTGCGCCGCAACTGGATCGACCTGCCGGTGCGGATGGCATCCGGCCAGCGCGCGATCCTGAGCTTCGAGAAGGGCGGCTCCGGCAGCCAGATTCTCAACGACGCCTTCAATCAGTGGCAGTAAGAGGAACCGGCCCCTGACAACAAAAAGCCGCGCTCGATGCGCGGCTTTTTCATGAGTTCATGTCGATTGATTTCAAGCGTCGGCCGAGGAAGTCTCGATCTGGGTCAGGTTCTTCTTGACCGCTTCCTGCACCTTCTCGAAGGCCCGCACCTCGATCTGGCGGACGCGTTCCCGCGACACGCCGAACTCGGTGGAGAGCTCTTCAAGCGTGATCGGATCGTCCGACAGGCGGCGCGCCTCGAAGATGCGGCGTTCGCGCGGATTGAGGACGGAGAGCGCGGAGCGCAGGGCGGTCAGACGGTTCTGGCCTTCCTCCTCCTCGACGAGCACCTGCTCCTGGCTCTGGCCCTGATCGACCAGCCAGTCCTGCCATTCCCCACCGCCTTCGCCTTCATCGCGCAAAGGGGCATTGAGGGAGGCGTCGCCTCCGAGCCGGCGGTTCATGTCGACCACGTCCTGCTCGGTCACGCCGAGCTGGGTGGCGATCTGCTTCACGTGATCGGGGCGAAGATCGCCTTCCTCGAACGCGGAGATGCGGCCCTTCGCCTTGCGCAGGTTGAAGAACAGCTTCTTCTGGTTCGCAGTGGTGCCCATCTTCACGAGGGACCAGGAGCGTAGGATGTATTCTTGAATCGCCGCCTTGATCCACCACATGGCATAAGTGGCGAGGCGGAAGCCCTTGTCGGGCTCGAAGCGCTTGACGGCCTGCATCAGGCCGACATTGCCTTCGGACACTACTTCGCCGATCGGCAGACCATAGCCGCGATAGCCCATGGCGATCTTGGCGACCAGGCGCAGGTGGGATGTCACGAGCTTATGGGCCGCTTCGCGATCTCCATGCTCACGCCAGCGTTTGGCGAGCATGTACTCCTCATGCGGCTCGAGCATGGGGAAGCGACGGATCTCGTCGAGATAGCGCGAAAGGCCCCCTTCATTGGCAAGCACCGGAAGCGCTGCAGCCATATCTTCTCCTCCTTTGGCTCCCTCACCACGAGGCAAGCCTGGGGCAGCCCCCCTCCATGGCCGGCCGCCCTGCCCCTATATAAGCGGTTCGACCTTGTCCGAATAGAGGCATCAGGCTTCAAGACGTGGTGAACGCCCCAGAGTCGCAAGGGTGCCAGCGTAACCTGATTTTGCGACCGATTGACGCTAAATTTCAGCCCGCAAAGCCTGGAGGAGCGCAGCCATATCCGCGGGAAGTGAGCTCTCGAAACGCAGGAATTCTCCGCTGCGCGGATGCTCGAAGCCGAGGATCGCGGCATGCAGGGACTGTCGATTCAGGGCGTTCAACGCTTCCTTCTGCGGCTCCGAGAGGCGGTTCGCCTTGGTCTTGAAGCCGGAGCCGTAGGTCGCATCGCCCAGGAGGGGGTGGCCGAGATGGGCCATGTGAACCCGGATCTGGTGCGTGCGGCCCGTCTCCAGCTCGCATCGGACCAGGCTCGCGATGGGATTGGCGGGAGGCAAGCCTTCCATGACCTCATAATGGGTGATGGCATAACGGCCGCGATCCTCGCTCACCACGACGATTTTCTCGCGGTTGTGCGTGCTGCGGGCGAGCGCTGCCTCGACGGTCCCCCGTCGCCGCTCGGGCACGCCCCAGAGGATCGCCAGATAGGCGCGCTCCAAGGGGCCGGTGCGGCCGTGATCGGCGAACTGAGCCGCGAGCGCCTGATGAGCGAGGTCGTTCTTGGCGACCACCAGCAGGCCCGACGTGTCCTTGTCGAGGCGATGGACGATGCCGGGCCGCTTCACGCCGCCGATCCCTGAGAGGCTCTCCCCGCAATGGGCGATGAGGGCATTCACCAGAGTGCCGGAATCGTGCCCGGCCGCCGGGTGAACCACGAGACCCGGCGGCTTGTCGATGACGATCACGTCGTCGTCCTCGTAGACGATCGTGAGATCAATCGCTTCGCCGGCGGGCTCTGCCGGAACGGGCGGCGGCACTGTCAGGGTGATCCGAACACCGCCTGCCACCTTCCGGTTCGGATCGAGGATCGGCACGTCGTCGACGGCAACTCGACCGTCACGAATGAGCGCCTGCAGGCGGCTCCGCGATAGATCCGTCTGAAGGCGCGCCAGCACGCGATCCAGCCGCTCGGCTGTCGTGCCGTCTTCCAAGAGCCATTCCTGTTGGGTCGTGTCGTTCACCGCATCCTCTTTTGACCTGGGCCGTTCGCTTTTTTCAGCAAAAGGGCTTGAAGGGATTCGGAAGGGTGGTTATACGAGCGGCCTCAACCTTGCTAGCTCCCTTCGTCTAGCGGTCTAGGACGTCGCCCTCTCACGGCGAAAACAGGGGTTCGAGTCCCCTAGGGAGCGCCAAAGGTTTCAAGTGCTTAGCCCCGCCCGTGCGGGGCTTTTGCTTTTCTGGACATGGGTGATCCAGCTGTACTCGAAAGAGCCGCAGGCTTTGCAGGCGTGAATTGAGACTTGCCGATGGCCGTGATGGTTCCGGGGCGGCAGCCCGCCGCCCGTCGGCATGCCTTTTACTCGGCGGGCGTCAGGCGCGCCGTTTGTGACGGCGCGGCGTTACGTGCCGGTCTGAAGACGAAGTAGGCGAACAGCACCATGGCGGCCAGCACGATCAGCGATGCGATCGCGGCAACCGGATCGAAGGCGGCGTAGCCGAGATGAAGGGCGGCGACGGCGACGGTCAGGATGACGGTGCCGATCGACCAGACGATGACCTGGACCAGGGCCAGACGGCTCGTATCGAGAACCGGACGGCGCTCGTAATAGATGCCGAAGAGAAACAGGGACACCCAGCCAAGCAGGTTGAGATGAGCATGGGCTGGCATAATCGAATGATCTTGCGATGCGGCCATTCCGATTCCCATGGCCATGCCGGCGATGACGAACAGAACGGCGAGTTTGAAGCTCAGCGAAGAAGCGGTCATAAAGGTCCTCCGGAAAGTATTCCCTGATAATCTTTTGTTATTTCTACTACAGCCGCGAGCACGATGTCCGATGTGTGGAAAATCACAACTGATAATTCGCGG
Source organism: Microvirga sp. 3-52 (assembly GCF_018383585.1). Lineage (GTDB taxonomy): Bacteria > Pseudomonadota > Alphaproteobacteria > Rhizobiales > Beijerinckiaceae > Microvirga. Next base: position 51,739 of record NZ_JAHAMK010000027.1, on the reverse strand, counting down.
GTATTCAGTAGTAAAACACTGTAATATTACATTTCTTCCGGGTGACGATCCAAGTCTTATGCCGTGTCTGCGACGAGGGTAGGTTCGATAAAGGAGCGGCCCGCAAAGCGGGCCGTCGCAGCAACTTTTCAATAAGAGGTTAGCTGCGTTGGGTAACCCGCTCTTTGCGGGAACTCGATGTCTTCTGCTTCTGACCTTTCACCTTCTTCCAAGATGGTCTCTTGCAGGCGTTGCTGGCCAACGCGATGCTTTCAACGTTTCATGCAGTCCTGTGATTTCGAGTTTCCGGGATCCGTTTTCTCCAAACCTTCTCGCTGATCGTTCCCGTTCAGGCGCCGATCGCTTGCGGAACGATCGTCTCGGACCCGGTGATGGGAATTGCTCTCGACTGGAGGCACGATGCTGGTATTCACGCTCCGCTCGGCCAAGCCCTGAGCGTGGTCCTCGGCCTTGCCGGCCATGGCTTCACCCGTTGCTTTGAATATCGCTGCGGTGGGAGCCGGCTTCCATGCCTTGCCGGTCCTCGAGAGCATGCTCGCAACGCTCCACATGGCTTGCCGCACGCTGCTGCATCTCCTGAGCGTTATGGCAAGGGTTCTCGATCTCCTGATGGCAGAACTGGCATTTCATGATGGCCTCCTTTTGCAGCATGAACAGGAGGCCAACGTGGAGGTGAAGTCAGGGTTCCGCTCCTCGAATATCCGCTTTATGGCGAAGCTTCGGGTGTCAGTTCTTCAATCTCAGCCATAGAGATAACGCGGCAGCCAGAGGCCGATTCCCGGGAAGATGTAGAACATCGCCATGGCGACGATGACGAGGAGCAGGAACGGCATCACACCCGCGAAGATCTCGTTGATGCTCACATGCGCCGGCGCGATGCCCTTCAAATAGAAGGGCGCCATGGCGACCGGCGGCGACAGGAATGATGTCTGAATGTTGAGCGCAATCAGAATGCCGAAGAAAATCGGATCGATGCCGAAATTGTCGAGAAGCGGCAGGAAGATCGGCACGAAGATGACGACGATCTCCGTCCATTCCAACGGCCAGCCGAGCACAAAGATGATCACCTGCGTCAGGATGAGGAACCAGAACGGCGAAAGGTTCAAGCTCGTGACGAAGTGTTCGATCGGCTGATGTCCGCCGAGGAAGGCGAAGATCGACGAGAAGATGAAGGAGCCCACGAAGAGCCAGCACACCATGGCCGATGTGCGCGCAGTCAGGATGACCGATTCCTTCAGCTTGCCGAACGAGAGCGACCGGTACGCAGCCGCGAGCAGAAGACTGCCGAGAGCTCCCACGGCGGCCGCCTCGGTCGGTGTCGCGATGCCAAAGAAGATCGCGCCGAGAACGGAGAGGATGAGCAGCGCCAGCGGGAAGAACGAGGTGCCGAGCGACCAGATGATTTTGACAAGCGGGACCTTGCGCTGTTCCGCCGGCAGCTTGGGTGCAAGGCTCGGATTGATGGCGCAGCGGATGAGCACGTAGAGCATGTAGAGTCCGGCGAGCATCAGGCCCGGGAAGAGGGCGCCGGCATAGAGCTTCGGCACGGACACGCCGGCGGTCGCGCCGTAGAGGATCAGCATCACGCTAGGCGGGATAAGAATGCCGAGGCAGCCGCCGGCGCAGACCACTCCGGCTGAAAGGCGAACGTCATAGCCGGCGCGCAGCATGGCCGGAAAAGCGAGAAGGCCCATGAGGGTCACGACCGCGCCGACGATGCCCGTCGCGGTGGCGAACATGGCACAGGTTATCAGCGTCGCGATGGCGAGCGAGCCGGGAAGCCCGCCGACGGCGATCTGGATCGAGTGGAACAGGCGATCGAGAATATTCGCTCGCTCGATGATGTAGCCCATGAAGACGAAGAGCGGGATCGCGACGAGTGTGTCGTTCGTCATCACCGAATAGGCGCGCTGCACCACGAGGGCGAACACGATGTCGCCCATGGCGAAGTAGCCGAAGCCGAAGCCCAAAGCCATCAGCGTGAACGCGATGGGAAATCCGAACATGATGAAAACCACGAACAGGCCGAGCATCACCACGCCCAGTTCGGGATTCCCCAGCCCCCATGATGCCAGCATCAGATAATTCCCTTCGTAAGGCCTTGCTGTTCGGCCTGTTCGAGAATGAGCTTCTCGGTTTCTTCGACGTCATGAAGCCGCGGCGGCCACTCTCCTTGCCGCAAGCACGTGATGCAGCGGATCACCTCCGCCACGCCCTGGAACGCCATCAGCACGCCCACGATCGGAATAAGCGCCTTGAACGGATAGATCGGTGGGCCATTGGGCGAATTCATCGAATGCTCGTTCATGAGCCACGACATCTGGGAGAATGGGATGCCGGCATAGATGAGAGCGAGGATCCCGGGGAAGAAGAACAGGAAATAGAGCACAAGGTCCAATCCCGCCTGCCGTCGAGGAGGCCAGTTGCGGTAGAGGAAGTCGCCTCTCACGTGACTGTTGCGGGCGAGCGCATAGGGGCCCGCCACCATGAAGAGCAGGCCATAGAGCATGTAGCTCGCATCGAACGCCCATTCTGTCGGAGCCCGCAGCACATAGCGCGAGAAAACCTCGTAGCAGACGGCGAAGGTCAGAGCCACGATCGACCAGGCGACCGTTTTTCCGATAAAGGTGTTGATGCGGTCGACGAAATAGACGAAGCGCATGGATCGAAGCCCTTTCACGAGCCTTCGGAACATATCGCGAGGGCGGCACGACAATGCCGCCCCCGGTTTGAACGGAGCCTTTCAGACGAGAGCAGCCCCCCGCGCCATTCTTCAGGTCGTCTTGAAGAAGTGGTCGTAGGCCATATCGCGGGAGGGTTCGTTGAGGCGCTCATAGGCGTAGGTGCGCTGCACCCATGCCTTCTGGCTGTCGATCACCTTCTTGAAGAACGGGTCCTTGGAGAACTCGTCGATGACCTTGTTCCAGGCGTCGAGCTGGGCCTTCAGTACGGAGTCGGGCGTCTTCGCCACCTTGACGCCACGAGCGCGGATAGCCTCGAGATCCTTCGAGTAGCGGTCGAGCGCCTTCCAAGACATGTCCGCCGATTCCGACTCGGCGGCATATTTGATGATGGCCTTCAACTCGGGCGCAAGCGCATCGTACTTCGTCTTGTTGAAGATGAGCTCGAACGTCTCGCCGGACTGGTGATAGCTCTGAAGCATCAGGTTCTTCGAGACGTCGGGGAAGCCGAGCACCAGGTCCGAGGATGGGTTGTTGAACTCGGCACCGTCGATGACGCCGCGCTCCAGGGCCGGCACGATCTCGCCGCCCGCAAGGATGGTCACCGCAGCGCCAAGCTGGCGGTTGAGATCGGCGGCAAGCCCGACCGTGCGGTACTTCAGGCCCTTGAAGGCATCGGCGGAGGTTACTTCGCTCTTGAACCAGCCGAGGGGCTGGGCGGGCATGGGGCCCGATACGAAGCCGACAATGTTGAGCTTCAGGATCTGGTTCTGCAACTCATTGTAGAGATCGTACCCTCCGCCATAGTTCATCCAGCCAAGGAACGAGTTGGCGTTCCAGCCGAAGGACGGGCCCGTGCCGAAGAGCGCGAAGGCCTTGTTCTTGCCGTACCAATAGGCGGCCACGCCATGGCCGCCATCAAGGATGCCCGCATGGACGGCGTCCTGGAGCTGAAAGGCGGGCACGACCGCGCCGGAGGCGAGGACGTCGATCTTCAGACGCCCTCCCGACATGTCATTCACACGTTTGGCGAAGTCGTTGCAGAACTCGTGGAAGATGTCTCGGTTCGGCCAGGTCGATTGAAATTTCCACGTGGCCGTCTGGGCTCTGGATATCTGGGGAGCAGCAACCGTTGCTGCCGCCCCCAGACCGGCCACCTGCAGGAACCGGCGGCGCGACTGTTTGGATGAATTCGGAGTCTTCGATGCAGACGTATTGTCTTTCTTCACAGCTTCCTCCCTCGCCCCTCTTTATTATGAGGATCGCGTTTTCTTGTGTCCGAACGCGTAATTCCTTGATCGATGGTGCGTCATTTTGGCAGGCCGTGCAAGTGGGGGTCGATGAAACCTGGGGCGTGCTGCATCCGAGAGAAAGTTTTACTTTCGAACACCATGCAGATGCTACGACGTTAGTCGTAGGCGCTTTGCCATGCAGACGACGTCAGGAGGAAGGATTGAGATCCTGAATCAGGAACCATGAGCCCTGTGGCCTGTTCACTTTCATGCGTGACGACACGCAATAGTTAGGGTGCCTCGAAAAAGGAAACCGGGTTCTTCTTTCGAGTGTCTCCGAATGGAGATTCACATGAAGAGTGCTTTCATTCTGGCTGCCGGTCTTGCTCTTTTCGCGACAGGGGCTTTCGGTCAGGAATCATCACGCGATCGTGACGACTTCAACCGTGGAAGTTGGCGTGAGAATCATGACGGGTGGGACCGCGACAGGGATCGCCGTCGCGGCTCGAGCATGCGGGACGATGACGATGACGATCGGAATGAGCGTTCCGAGCGTGGGGCTCACTTCTTCCTGCGCAGCGGCGACACGCAGCTTCGCGTCGTCTGCGGCAGCCGGGAATCGACCCAATCCTGTGTCGATGCGGCCTTGCGCATGTTCGATCGCGTCCAGTCTCAGCAGGGAACGACCACCAGGGCACCGACAACTCCGGCTCCCTCTCAGCCGCCTCAATAAATACGGTTTAGGGCTCGGGACACCATGGACCGCAAGATCTCTCGAGACAGCGCAAGCTTTCCTGTTTCAGCCGGCATCTTCTTCGGCCTCGGCCTCGGTGGCTTCTTCGACGGGATCGTCCTGCATCAGCTGCTTCAGTGGCATCATTTGGTCACGGATGCCGGCTATCCGCCCGACAGCCTTGAGAACCTGAAGGTGAACACGTTCTGGGATGGGCTCTTTCATGCGCTCACCTACGCGTTCGTCGTCATCGGCCTGGCGCTTCTCTGGCGGGCCGCGCGGCGCACCCATATCCGCTGGTCGAGCAAGCTGCTCTTCGGCACGCTCCTGATCGGCTTCGGTCTGTTCAACGTGGTCGAGGGCCTCGTCAACCATCAGCTTCTCGGCCTTCATCACGTCAACGAAACCGTGCCTCGGGAGCAGTGGATCTATTGGGACCTGGGCTTTCTGATCTGGGGCGCCGCGATGTTGCTCGCCGGCTGGCTTCTCTTGCGCTCAGGTCAACGTGAGACCGGCTCCGTGCAGCAGGAACGGGCTGCGCTCACGCGCACTCGAGAGCACGGGTGAGATCCGCCAGCAGATCGTCGCGGTGCTCCAGTCCCACGGAGAGGCGCACGAGCCCGTCCGGAATGCTCATCTCGGCCCGCTGCTCGGCCGTGAAGCGCTGATGGGTAGTCGTTGCCGGATGGGTGACGAGACTTTTCGCATCGCCCAGGTTATTCGAGATCCGGATCAGTTTCAGCGCATTCAGAAACCGGAAGGCACCGGCCTTTCCACCCTTCACCTCAAGGGCGATCATGGTGGAGGCGCCGCTCATCTGGCGCCGGATCAGCTCGGCCTGGGGGTGGTCGGGACGCCCCGGATAGGTCAGCCGCTGAAGCTTGGGATGATCGTGGAGAGCATCGGCGAGGTAGCCTGCGGTTGCCGTCTGCCTCTCGACGCGGAGGGGAAGCGTCTCCAATCCTTTCAGGAGCACCCAGGCATTGAAAGGCGAGATCGACGGGCCCGTCATGCGTAGGAATTGCTGTACCTTCGTCTCGATGAACTCGGTGGACGCCAGGATGACGCCGCCGAGACATCGACCCTGTCCATCGATGTGCTTGGTCGCAGAATAGACAACGCAATCGGCCCCGAGCGCCAGGGGCTTCTGGAAGAGCGGGGTGGCGAAGACGTTGTCGACGGTCAGTGTCGCGCCTGCCTCGTGTGCGATGGCCGCGACGGCGGCGATGTCGATGATATCTAGGCCCGGATTGGTCGGCGTTTCGAGAAGAAAGGCCTTCGTCTCCGGTCTGACCGCCTCGCGCCATTGGTTGAGATCCGCTCCATCGACGAGGGTGCAGCCGACGCCGAAGCGGGGCAGGAGATCCTCTACGACCCACCGGCAGGAACCGAAAAGGGCACGCGCCGCAACCACGTGGTCGCCGGCCTGAACCTGCCCGACCATGGCGGCCGTCACTGCGGCCATGCCGCTCGCCGTCGCACGGGCCGCCTCGGCTCCTTCGAGAGAGGCGATGCGCTGCTCGAAGGCGTCGATCGTGGGGTTGGAGTAGCGGCTGTAGCTGTAGCCGGGCTCCTCGTTCAGGAAGCGCCGCTCGGCACTCTCCGCGCTTTCGTAGATGAATCCTTGGGTCAGGAAGAGCGCTTCCGACGTCTCGCCGAAGGGCGTGCGTTGAGAACCGTCGTGAACGAGGCGGGTTTCCAGATGATGATCGGGGTGTTGAGGCGAGGTCATGAATCGATCCTACGATTGTTCTTTAAAAAGAACAATCGTCTTCTTTCGCGGAAAGTTTCACAATTTCCTTCTCCGATCCCGCCCTCAGCGAGCGACTTCCTTGCGGGCCTCCTCGATCAGCCGCTTGACGCAGGGCTCCAGGGAGGAGCGCCAGGGCGGGAGAACCACCCCATGGGATTCCTTCAGCTTGCTGCAGTCGAGCCTGGAATTGGCGGGCCGCTTCGCCGGCGTCGGGTAATCCACGGTTGCGATCGACCGGACCTTCGCCGACGGGCCGCCGAAACGGGCCGAGAGGGCGAAGATCTCCGCGGCGAATTCCGCCCAGCTCGCAAAGCCCGTTCCCGTCATGTGGAACAGCCCTCGCAGGGTTCGGTCCTCCGGCTTTTCGAGCAGATTGCGCCCGACCGCGAAAATGCCGTCGGCAATATCGAGGGCGCTTGTGGGCGATCCGTATTGATCGCCCACCACGCCGAGCTCCTCGCGGTCGGCGGCGAGGCGCAGCATGGTCTTCACGAAATTCTTGCCGAAGGGGCTGTAGACCCAGGCGGTGCGCAGGATGACGTGGTTCTCCGCCTCGGCAGCCACGGCCTCCTCGCCCAGAAGCTTCGAGGCGCCATAGGCGCCCAGCGGAGAGACCGGATCGTCCTCCCGGTAGGGGCGGTCGGCCGTGCCATCGAAGACGTAATCGGTGGAGAGATGGATGACGGGCACGTTCATGGCGGCTGCTGCGCCGGCCACGACGCCCGCGCCGATGCCGTTGATGGCCTCCGCCAGTTCCGGATCCGATTCCGCCTGGTCCACGGCCGTATAGGCGGCCGCATTCACGATGAGGTCGCCGCCGGTTTCGATCAGGGCGTCCTCAATGCCTGACGGATCGGCGAGATCGAGCTTGGGGCGGCCGACGAGCACCGCCTGCGCGCCATGAGCCCGCGCACGTTCCGCGAGGGCGCGCGCGACCTGCCCCTCCTTGCCGACGACGATGATACGCATGGACACTCGCGATCCCCTTTGGTGGTGCGGGCGGCCCTATCGGAACAGAACCGCCGAGGCAAGATCAGTTGCCAATGGCAACGCCTTCGCGGCGGCTGTCAGCGCCGCCGACCAGTCCTGCCGGCGTCACGACGATAGCATGAATGCCGGAATTCTGGTCGATCAGCTTGACCTCGTGGCCCTTCGCTTCCAGTGCAGCTTTCCACCCTTCCGCTTCCGTTCCGGCCTCCAGCTCGGTGGGGCCGTTGCGGCTCCCCACATTGGGAAGATCGGCGGCGACCTGAGGATCGAGCTTCCAGTCGAGAATGCCCACGAGGGTCTTGGCCACGTAGTTGATGATCAGGCTGCCGCCCGGCGAGCCCACGACCGCATAAAGCTTGCCGCTGCCGTCGAGCACGATGGTCGGCGCCATCGACGAGCGCGGCCGCTTGCCGGCTTCGACCCGGTTGGCGATGGGCTTGTCGTCTTCCGTCGTCGCGAAGGAGAAATCGGTCAGCTCGTTGTTGAGCAGGAAACCGCTCTTCGTCATCAGCCTCGAGCCGAAGCCGTCCTCGATCGTGGTCGTCATCGAGACCGCATTGCCGTTGCGATCCACGATGGAGATGTGGCTCGTGCCGAACTCGATGCCGTCCGATGCGCCCCACAGGAAGGTCTTCTGGAAGGGCGGATCGCCAGGCTTCGCCTTGCCCATGGACTTGTTCGGATCGACGAGAGCCGCACGGCTCTTGATATAGCCGGGATCGGTCAGGCCCTTGACCGGCACGTTCACGAAGGCGGGATCGGCCAGGAAGAGCGCCCGGTCCGCATAGGCCAGGCGGCCCGCTTCGGCGATCCAGTGGATCGCATCCGGTCCGGGCTTGAGAGACGCCATATCGTGCGTTTCAAGAACGCCCATGATCTGCTGCACCGCGACCTGCCCCGAGCTCGGTGGGCCCATGCCGCAGATCCGATAGGTCCGATAGTTCCCGCACAAAGCATCACGCTCCTGGACCTTGTAGCCCTTCAGATCGTCCAGGGTCATGTCGCCCGGGTTCATGGCATGGCCGGTGACGGTCGTGACGATGTCCTGCGCGATTTCGCCCGTGTAGAAGGCATCGGCTCCCTTGTCGGCGACGGTGCGCAGGGTTTTGGCGAAGGCTGGATTCTTGAGAACGGTCCCCACCGCTTTCGGCTTGCCATCGGCCTCGTAGAAGTAGGCGCGTGCCACCGGATCGTTCTGGAGGTATTTCTCTTGCGTGAGAAGGCCGTTGAGGCGCGGCGAAATCGCAAAGCCTTCCTCGGCGAGACGTGCCGCCGGTTCGATCACCTGAGGCCAGGAAAGCTTGCCCCAGTTCCTGTGCGCGGTTTCCAAGAGGCGCAGTGTGCCCGGCACGCCGACCGAGCGGCCACCCAATACGGCATCGTAGAATTTCACCGGCTTGCCGTCAGGTCCGAGAAATCGTTCGGGCTTGGCTGCGGCAGGGGCCGTTTCGCGCCCGTCGAGCGTTGTCATGGTCCTTCCGTCCCAGAAAACCATGAAGGCGCCGCCGCCGATGCCGGAGCTCTGGGGTTCGACGAGATTGAGAACAAGCTGAACGGCAATCGCCGCATCGACGGCACTGCCGCCAACGGCCAGAATTTCCCGGCCTGCTTGCGCTGCCAGGGGATTGGCCGCGGCAACCATGTCTTTCGTCGCCATCCCTGAAGGCTTGAGCGTGCGCCCGGTAGGAGCCTCTGGAGCAGGCGCGAGAGCTTGGGCGAAAGCCGGTAAAGACAGGGGAAGGCTCGCGAGAAGGCTAAGACCAAAAAGGCCTCGCCGCAGAGCGCTCTGGATCGTCATTATCGTGCTCCCTCTTCGTCGTTGAATCCGGCGGAATAAGAGGAGCCTAACAAAGGATCGTCCCTTTGCGCCACTTCCCTCGACTCGATAAAAAGAAGAAATTCTGCTTTTGCTGCGCTGCAATATCACACTCCTGTCACTCTTTTCCTGCAGGGTGCGATTCGTGAAGCGAACAAAGGAGCAGGGACATGTACTCATATAATCTGTTCCAAAGTACGCAACCGGACGGGCTTGTCTGCGCTGTTCCGGAAGAACGCTCGGTTCCCTCTTTCGTCGTCGGGCCGCACTGGCAATTCGGCGGGCGGATCGAGAGCCAGGAAGCCCCCCTCGGCTTCGACCGGAAGGCCGCCATGGAAGGCGTTCGGTTTAACGGTTTCTATCTTTTCGCCAGCTTCCAGAAGGACCGTCCGGGCCGGTAGGGTCTGGCGGCCCCTCGGCATGCCCGGCGCAGGCATGCCGGACCGACTAAAGAACATCGCCACGATTCGGATCGACTCTTGATCTTGGGCAGCACCTGCTTTCTATCTTGCTGATCTTTGCGCCCGCCGCTTTGCATCATCGATTCGATTGTGAACTCCTCCCTCGCTCTTATCTGGACCATCACGGCAGCAACCACCTTGCTGCAGGCCGGCAATGGCCTGCTTCAGGCGCTGATGCCTCTGCGCATGCAGGCCGAGGGGATCTCCGTTGCCTCCATCGGCATTGTGGCAGCGGCTTACGGGCTGGGCTTCTCGACGGGCTGCTTCCTGGCTCCGAGCTTCATCCGTCACGTGGGCTACATCCGGGCCTTCGCCAGCCTCGCGGCCATGGTGTCAGTCCTGGTGCTCATCATGACCCAGGCCCATTCCACTCTGGCGTGGATCATCCTGCGTGGGCTGACGGGCGTGACATTGGCCTGCATCTTCACCGTCACCGACGGATGGATCAGCGCGCGCGCCACATCGAGCCATCGCGGGCGGATTCTGTCGATCTACATGATCTGCACCAAGGTCGCCCTGATGCTGTCTCCGCTCGGCATCGGCTTCGGAGACATCCGCACGGATGGATTGTTCATGGCGGTGAGCGCGCTGATCACGCTCTCGCTCCTCCCGATTGCCGCAACGACAACGAAGGAGCCGGCCGCCCCGCAGGGGGTGCGGATCGAAGTTCGGAAGCTGTTCGCGGCGGCGCCGTCCGCCGTGGTCGGGGCCTTTGTGGTCGGATTGGTCAATGGCCCTGTCATCGCGATCACGCCCGTCTTCGGCGTCAGCATCGGATTGGGCCAGGATCAGGCGGCCGCCCTTCTGTTCGCCTTGCAGGCCGGCAGCCTCGCAATGCAATGGCCGCTCGGGTGGCTCTCGGACCGGGCGGATCGCCGCTATGTGATTGCCGGTCTGGCTGCAGGGACAAGCCTTGTTTCGCTGCTGATCCTGTGGGCGAGTGCGCAGGGCGCGAACCTGCTGATCCTTTGGTCCTTCGCAGCCTGGGGCGGTTTGGCCCTATGCATCTATTCCGTCTGCGTGGCCCATGCCTGCGATATCGTGGATCCGGGGCAGATCGTCTCCACCGTGGGTACTTTGCTGTTTTCCTGGGCCGCCGGTGTCACTGTCGGCCCTCTGCTCGGGGCGGCCGCGATGGAGATGACGGGGCCGAGGGGGCTGTTCATCTACTCGGCCGTAGCCTCGCTTGGGCTCGTCGTCTTCATCGTGATGCGGATCCTCCAGGTGCAGCGTTCGCCTGCCAAGGGAGGCTTTGCGGATATCGCGCCAACCAGCTCTGCCGCGGCGGGCCTGACACCTCGTGCGGAGATCGATACGGTTGCGGATCAGGCTCCGGCGTCAAACAATTCGCGCGAGGCGGAAGAGCCCGATCAGAAGGCTGACGCGTCTGCCGTCGCCCGGGCCGATACTGCCTCGTAGCGATTGAGGCGCTTGTCGATCATGTCGTCGATTCTGTCGTAGACCTCGGCCACGCTGAGCTGGCGGCTCTTCTTGCCGTCCTTGGTGAAGAACAGGGACTTGTTCGACTTTGCAGCAGCCGGGAAGGCATCGGGCGCGCTTTTCTTGGGCGTGTCGTCCACCAGTGCGATGAACTTGCTCGCGCTGTCGACCCCGAAGAAGTGGGACAGGTAGAACTCCGATCGGCTCAGCCTGCGCCCGAGCTTCGTCTCGATCTTCGCCTTGTCGCGCTTCATCATCTCAGCGGCCATGAGGGCGGAGATGTAGGGGTTCCGGCGCAGGCCGAGGATGTGCTGGCGCATCGCTCCGTCTGTGACGTCGATCTTCGCACCCGAGCCGACGATCGCTTGCGCTTCTGCGATCAGGCCATGCAGCGGGCCGAACGATCTCACGGCCTCGAGCCATGTACTGGAAATGAACTGGAACAGGCCAACGGCCGAGGATGTCGAAGCTTTGTTGCCGGGCAGGAAGCTCGATTCCTTGTCCGCGAGGGCCATCATGTACACGGGATCGGCACCCGTCAGCTTGGAGGCCCGCAGGATCGTGTCGACGATCCAGACGGGAACGCGCATCTCTTCGAATTCCATGAACTCCGTGAGTTCGCGGGAGACGGGTTCCTCGTCCTTGCTGCCGCCCGAAGCCGACGCATCGGACAGAGGGATTGTCAGGATGATCTGCTTCTGCAGTTCGGCAGGAGACGCCTCCACGGGCGCGACCGGGACGATGGCTTCGAGCGGATCGGCCAGGGCTACTTCCCCAGCGGACGTCGTGGACGGCATCGCCGATTGGGCGGGCGGCACACGGATGGCGTTTTGACTGGCAGCGAGAGCCGACGGGAGAGGCGTCCACGCCTCGGCAGCCGAGGCGGAGCGCGTGTGGACCGCCGTACCGATGGCGATCGTCAGGCAAGCACCGAAACCGAAGCACTTGGTGAGGTCCAACAGGGTTCTTCCACCCTGCAAGCGCGAGCGTTGGCGGGATACGATACGGTCCTTGAGTCCGCTCTTCGCTTCATTTTTAAGGCAAATGGCCGTCTGCTGGCATGCGTCCTGAGACGCTGTCAGAGCGATTTGCATACGGATAAACCCCCAGAAATGCACCGCTTCTCCGACAAGGCGGGGACACGGTCGTTCTTCGTTTAACAGGGGCAAGTATGTGATAGGTCGATATGTCCAGAATAGGTCAGCTTGGCGTTAAAATTTCGATTATGTTCCAGGGTGCGACCATTCGCGCTTGTTTATTGATAGATGTTCATCTTCAAAGAGGCCTTGTTTCTCAAGGAAACTCTTAACCTGTAACGCTTATGACTGACGACGAGATGACGCAGGGTTAATAATACGATTTGATGAGGCGGAAATAGCCTGCTTTATTGAGGTATCGCAACGTAATACTACGATCTTTGATCGGAAAGATGTCCGGACGAGCTGAAACTCCGGTTGCGCCATCAACTCAAGCGATCCTTCGGGAGGGCGGTATTCCATGCCGGGCGGGCCCCAGAGTGGGTTGTTGCCTCTCCCAATTCCATTCCCCGGTGATAAAGAAAGTGCGGGCCGCAGACCGAAAGCACTATGATGCTCCACCGACACGCCGGTTGCCATGCAGCGTTGGTTCTGCTCGCGTGCCTGGCGGCTTTCATCGCCGGGGCGGCGCAGGCCCAGCCCAGGCCGTCGCGGGTTGCGTCTCTCAACCTCTGTACCGATCAGCTTCTTCTGGCTCTCGCCGATCGCGGGCAGATCCTATCCTTGAGCCGTCTCGCCCAGGACGACTCGATCTCGTTTCTAGCCCATCAGGTCGCCGGGCTGCCCATGAATGACGGAAGTGCCGAAACGATCCTGTTCGAGAGGCCGGACCTCGTACTGACGGGCACCTATGGCCAGCAGGAGCAGATCGCTCTTCTGCGACGGCAGGGGCTGGAGGTGCTGCCCCTCGGGCCCTGGGCGGGCCTTGAGGATGGGCGTGGGCAAATTCGCGCCCTGGCCCGTAGGCTGGGACATCCAGATCGCGGCGAGGCTCTGATCACCCGGATCGATGCGGCCCTGGAGCGGGGGAGGGGGATCGTCCCAGACAGGCGCAGCATCCTGGTTTATGAACGAGGCGGCTGGGTCCTGGCCCCCCATTCACCGCTCAGCGAGATCCTGGTTCACATGGGCTTCAGGCTGCATCAGGAGGCTTTGGGACTAGACCAAGGCGGGGTCGCGCGCCTCGAATCCATCGTCACGGTGCCGCCGGATTTCATGCTCGTCGATGCGGCTTCAAGCCGGGCGGTCGACAGCGGTACGGCGCTCTTCGCGCACCCGGCCCTTGCAGAGGCCGTACCCCCAGAGCGGCGCCTGGCGCTGCCTCGTCGGCTTACGATCTGCGGAGGGCCCTCGACGCCTGTCGCGATCAACATGTTGAGCAACACGGTTAGGGCCAAGGTGCGCTGATCGGGACAAGCCTATCCCAGCCGCAGTTGCAGGGGAGGGGCCGGCTTGAGGAGGATCGGGCAGCCCGCCGCGACGAAGACGACCGCATCGCACGCCTCTGCAATCCGTTGATTGAGGCGGCCCTGCTCGTCCCGGAACCTCCGCCCCAAGGGTGTCGAGGGCACGATGCCCTGTCCGACCTCGTTCGAGACCAGGATGAGCGGGCCTCGTGCATCCCGTACCGTCTCAACCAGCCGGCCCGCCGCACGGGCCAGATCATGCTCGGCCAGGACGATGTTGGAGAGCCAGAGCGTCAGGCAATCGACCAGAACGGCTTTTCCAGGAGCCGTCTGCGCCTGAACCGCTTGTGCGAGATCCAGCGGAGCATCCACTGTTCGCCAGGAACCGTCGCGCTCGGCTTGGTGCTGCGTGATGCGCTCGCGCATCTCATCGTCGAAGGCCTGGGCAGTCGCGATGTAGATTCGCTCGGACGATGCGCTCTCGGCCAATTGCAGGGCGGTACGGCTTTTTCCGGAGCGTGCTCCGCCCAGGACCAGGACGCGGCGATAGACGGTCATGATCGCTCAGGCGCTCAGGCGGTTGAGCGGTAGAATCATGCGCACGCGCAAGCCTTCCGTTCTCCACTCGCGCTCAAGAGCTCCACCGAGTTGCCCGGCGATGCTCCGCTGCGACAGCTGGGTGCCGAACCCTTCAAAGGTCGGGGGGCTCTCGATGGATGGACCGCCACTCTCGGTCCAGAGCAAATCGACGTTCTCATCCTGGATGGCCCACCGAATGACAAGCTCGCCCTCCGCGCATGACAAACAGCCGTATTTAGCGGCGTTGGTGGCCAATTCGTGCAGGACGAGGGCAAGGCTCGTCGTCGTGTTGGACCCGACGAGAACGCTTGGTCCTTCGATGGCGATCTTGTTTTGGCCGGCCTGTCGATAGGGCTCGAGGACGGCTTCGATCAGCCGGGCGAATTCCACATCGGGGCCCTCGCCCATCTCGCTCGCTGAGGCAGGCTGAACCAGTTCATGCGCCCGTGACAGGGCGCTCAGGCGCCCGCGCAGGGCATTGGCCATATCCTTGGTATCTTTGGCCGTCCGGGCGGTCATCGAAACCATGCCGTTGGCGATGGCGAACAGGTTCTTCACGCGATGGTTGAGTTCTCGCGTCAGAAGCTTCTGACCCTCTTCCAGCGCATGGCGCTCCGTGATGTCGCTGACGACGCCATAAAGGCTGATGACGCGATGGACGCCGCCCTCATTCGTATAAAGCGCCTGTCCGTGCGAGCGGAACCAGCGGAGCTTCCCATCAGGCAGAATGGCACGGTACTGGCTGTCGTACTTGCCATCGGATTCGGGAGCGGCGGCCGCTGCAATCCGCCCTTTGACCCCTTCCAGATCTTCTGGATGGATCATCGCCCAGGCTTCCTCGAGGGTGAGGCTGTACAACCCGTTATGAGGAATGTGGTAGAGAGCACATGAACCCTCGTCCCAGGTGATCAGGTTGTTTTCCAGATCGATCTGCCAAGTCCCGAGATTGGCGGCCTCAAGGGCTAGCCGGTACTGGCTTTCGAGCATGCGCAGGGCTTCTTCTGCCATTTTCTGCGCGTTGATGTTCGTGCTCGTACCGAACCATCGGGTGATTTTTCCTGACAGATCCTGGATCGGAATGGCCCGGCTGAGAAACCATTGGTATCCCCCGGTCGAGGCTTTAACCCGGTACTCCCATTCATAGGCCTGTCCGGTTTCAAGGGACCGGGTCCAATGCTCTCGAACCTGGGGAAGATCGTCGGGATGAACCGCTGCTTCCCACCCGGTTCCAAGGAACTGATCGCCTGGAATCCCCGTAAACTCGCGCCACCGGCGATTCACATAATCAACAGATCCATCGGGACGGGATGACCAGACAAGTTGAGGCAGAGACTCCGCCAGAACAGCAAATTGCGTTTCTGTTTCCTTGAAATCCACTCAAAACTCCCGGGGCCGCTCCTGCAGCCAAGTCTCCGATGGCAAAGGAAGCATTGTTGTAGGCCTTTTTCGAGGCTGACAACCCACATCGGACACCAGCGGCGATTTCTCAGGCGAAAGAGTAGCGCCAGGCATACGAAACCATTAAAAGGCCGGCGATGTCTGGCGGTTCCTCCTGCCAGCGCATAGATGCAGGACAGCCCTCGGACCCCGATGCGATCACTCCCACGCTGAGGCTGATTGACCGTTTTCATGAATGATATGAGCCCCCGTCCGGTGTCTCCGCCGGAGATGTCCTCTGCCGAAGCCCTTCATCCGAAGGAGCGCCGCTCCCGCCGGTTCGCCTGGATCGGGATGGCGGCGAGCATCCTCCTGTTCGGGGCTTCGCTGGTAGTTCTCTGGCACATCGTATCTGAAATCGATGTCAATGAACTGAAATCCGCTTTCACGGCGGCGAGCCTGCGCCAGATCGGCTTGGCGGTGCTCTTCACCGCCATCAGCTACAGTCTGCTGACCTGCTACGATGCCATCGCCCTGCGGCAACTCAAGCTGCAGATCCCCTACCGTACCACCGCTCTCGCCTCCTTCACGAGCTATGCGGTGAGCTTCACGCTGGGGTTCCCCCTGCTGACGGCGGGCACGGTGCGCTACTGGATCTACTCCCCCAAGGGCGTCAGCCCGGGGCGTGTGGCGAGCCTCACCGTGATCGCCGGGGTGACCTTCTGGCTTGGCATGGCCCTCGTCCTTGCCTGGAGCCTGATCAGCAAGGCCGACGAGCTGGCGAGCCTGGTCTATACCCATATCTGGATGAACCAGCTGGTCGGCCTGGGTGCCGCCGGCTTCGTCGTCGGCTACATGATCTGGGTCTCGATCAAGCGCCGGGCCGTGAAAATCCAGGGCTGGAAGCTGGAACTGCCGGGCTTTCGCCTGTCGCTGGCTCAGATCATGATCGGGGCAGGCGACGTGTGTGCCGGTGCCGGTGTCCTTTTCGTGCTTCTGCCGGGAGGGCACAATCTCAGCTTCGAGACCTTCCTGGCCGTCTATATCTTCGCCGTCATGCTGGGCGTGGCGAGCCATGCGCCGGGAGGGCTCGGGGTCTTCGAAGCCACGATTCTCCTGGCTTTGTCCAACTACCCCCGCGAACCGGTCCTCGGAGCGCTGCTCCTCTACCGCCTCTGCTATTACCTCGTTCCTTTCGTCATCGCCCTGGCCATTCTCGGCGCGTACGAGATCCGCAACCGCATCCGGTCCGCCCGACTGGCCTTCAAGCCGGATGACGGCGATGTCGCGACCGAGGCCGAGCTTGGCGGGAGATGACACCCGAGCTTGCCTCGCCTAAAGAAGGCAGGCAGCGCCCTCGAGACATCTCCTCCCATAAGCAGTCCCGCCATGAGCGATCCCGACGACCTCACGCCGGACCCTGGCCGTCAGAGTGCCACCCTGGTCCGTGACGCCGCTTTGCGCGGGACCGTCGTGACCTGTTTCGTGCTGGTCGCCGTTGCGCTGGTGCGGGGTCATGGGGATGCGTGGCTTCTGTTCTGGGCCGCCGTGGCCATTCTCGCGGGCTTTCTCGTC
This sequence comes from Microvirga sp. 3-52, assembly GCF_018383585.1. Classification (GTDB taxonomy): domain Bacteria; phylum Pseudomonadota; class Alphaproteobacteria; order Rhizobiales; family Beijerinckiaceae; genus Microvirga. The sequence continues at coordinate 34,659 of NZ_JAHAMK010000027.1, read as the reverse complement.
GCGGGACCCAAGCGCAACCTCGGGCTCGGAACCAGGATCACGTCGCTGCCGAAGGCAAATCCCCGCTCCAGCGTCGCCGAAGCGGTTCTGGCCCAGATCCCCGATCCCGTCATTCTGGTAAACCAGCGTTCCGTGGTGATCGAGGCCAACAGGGCCGCCTACGATCTCCTGGCCGGGCTGAAGACGAGCCATCCCCTGTCCTTTGCCTTACGCACCCCGTACGTGCTCGACGGCATCCAGGAGGTGCTGGAGACGGGTGAGCCCATGAAGGTCGAATATTCCGAGCGGATTCCGACTGAGCGGACCTTCGAGGTCCATATCGGCCCTCTCCAATCCGATGTTGCGGATGCGGAAGTCCAAGCGGGCGTCGTCCTGTTCTTCCGCGATCTCACCTCGGCCCGGCGGCTCGAGGCCATGCGGGCCGACTTCGTCGCCAATGCGAGCCACGAGCTGCGCACGCCGCTGGCCTCGCTTCTCGGCTTCATCGAGACCCTGCAGGGCCCGGCGCGCGACGATGTCAGGGCGAGAGAGCGCTTCCTCGACATCATGAAGGGGCAGGCGCAGCGCATGAAGCGCCTGATCGACGATCTTCTGTCCTTGTCGCGCATCGAGATGCGCGCTCACCTCTCGCCCACGCAGACGGTCGATCTCGCCACCATCGCCTCCCAGATGGTCGAGACTCTCTCGCCTCTGGCCAAGGAACGGGGGGTGGTCATCAAGGCCACCCTTCCGGATCGGCCCAGCCTCGTGCTCGGCGACCGGGACGAGCTTCTGCGGGTGGCCGAGAACCTGATCGAGAACGCCGTGAAATACGGCGAGAGCGGCGGAAAGGTGGATGTGGAGGTCGCCCATATTGAGGGGCCGGTGCCGCAGGTTGCGTTCTTCGTGCAGGATTACGGTCCCGGCATCGCCCCGGAGCACCTGCCGCGCCTGACCGAGCGGTTCTACCGGGTCGATGTCGTGCAGAGCCGGGGCAAGGGCGGAACGGGCCTCGGGCTGGCCATCGTCAAGCACATCGTCAACCGCCACCGCGGTCATCTCGACATTACCAGCGAGGCGGGGCAGGGCGCCCGATTCACGGTGCGGTTCCCGGAAGCGGGGCCTCGCCCGTAGGGGCTACGGAATTCCCCTCCCGGGCGGGAGAGGGAGAGGTGTGGCGGTGATGACACCCGCGACGTCATCACCGGCCTCGTGCCGGTGATCCCGATCCAAGAAGCGCCGAGCCTCACCTTGTCGAGATGGCCGGGACAAGCCCGGCCATGACGTGAAGGTTCCACCCCTCCCAAGGGATCCTTTTGGGGTGTCATTTAATTGTCATCCAACTGTCGTAGAGGAGACATCCGTCGGGCCTAGCTGTCCCATCGCGAGACACGGCCCAAGGCTTCGAAGCCGCCTGTCGCGCTTATGAACAGGAGACTTACCGTGAAGATTTTGTCCTACGCCATTGCGGCCGGCCTTGCCGTCGCGAGCCTTACGACCACGGCAACTGCTGCTGACATTACCGGCGCAGGCGCGACGTTCCCGTTCCCGATCTACGCCAAGTGGGCCGAGGCCTACAACAAGGAAACCGGGAACCGCATGAACTATCAGTCGATCGGCTCCAGCGGCGGCATCCGCCAGATCCGGGCCAAGACCGTCGATTTCGGCGCGACCGATGCTCCCCTCAAGGGCGAGGATCTCCAGAAGGACGGCTTCGTTCAGTTTCCGGCCGTGATGGGCGGCGTGGTGGCCGTCTACAATGTCCAAGGCGCTGGTCAGCTCAAGCTGACGGGCGAGGTTCTGGCCGACATCTTCAACGGCAAGATCTCCAAGTGGAACGACCCCAAGATCGCACAGGCGAACCAGGGCGTGACCCTTCCCAACGCGTCGATTACCCCGGTCTACCGCTCCGACGGATCGGGCACCACCAGCGTGTTCACCACCTACCTGTCCCAGGTCTCGGAAGGCTGGAAGAGCGGCCCGGGCGCCGGTTCTTCCGTGCAGTGGCCGGTCGGTCAGGGCGGTAAGGGCAACGAGGGCGTCGCCGCTCTCGTGAAGCAGGTGCCGAACTCCATCGGCTATGTCGAATACGCCTATGCCAAGCAGAACAGCATCCCGTTCGCTCAGTTGCAGAACAAGAACGGCAAGTTCGTGTCGCCGGAGGCCAAGACTTTCCAGGCCGCCGCTGCCAACGCCGACTGGAAGTCTGCTCCAGGCTACGGCATCTCGCTGACGAACCAGCCCGGCGACGAGGCCTGGCCGATCACGGCTCCGACCTTCATCCTCGTGCCCAAGACCCCCGAGAAGCCCGAGCAGGTGGCCGAGGCCCTGAAGTTCTTCGACTGGTCCTTCAAGAACGGCGACAAGATGGCCGTCGAGCTCGACTACGTGCCGCTTCCGAGCAAGCTGAAGGATCAGGTTCGCGCCACCTGGGCGAGCGAGATCAAGAACGCTTCGGGCCAAGCGGTCTTCACGCAGTAATCTGATCTCGATCGATTGAACAACAAAGCGGATCGGCGAATGGTAGCTCTCTCGCAAGAACGTCTCGTGTCGAGCGCGGATGCTCCCGCTCGCCGATCCACCCCTCCGAGCTTCGACCGGCTCTTTCGTCTCTCGAGCCTTGGATCGGCCCTCCTGGTGCTGATCGTGCTTCTCGGCATCATCGGCGCCATGATCTACGGCGGCCTGCCGGCCTTCCGCGAATTCGGCTTCGGCTTCATCACGTCGAGCGTCTGGAACGTCAACGAGGATCAGTATGGTGCGTGGGTTGCCATCGTCGGCACCCTGTCGACGGCTTTGATCGCCCTCGTGATCGGCGTTCCCCTGTCCCTCGGGATTGCGATCTTTCTCACCCAACTCTGCCCGCCCTGGCTCAAGCGTCCGGTGGCGACCACCATCGAACTCCTCGCCGCCGTGCCCAGCATCATCTACGGCATGTGGGGCCTCTTCGTCTTCGCGCCGCTCTTCGCGAACTACGTGCAGATCCCCGTGTCCAACATCGTCGAGGGCATGCCCATCGTCGGCACCATCCTTTATGCGCGCACACCCTCCGGCGTCGGCATTCTGACAGCCGGCATCATCCTGGCGATCATGATCATTCCCTTCATCGCCTCGATTGCGCGCGACATCCTCGATCAGATCCCGTCCGTGCTGCGCGAGAGCGCCTACGGCATCGGCTGCACCACCTGGGAGGTGGTGCGCAACGTGCTCCTGCCGCAGGCCGGCGTCAGCATCATCGGGGCGGTCATGCTCGGTCTCGGACGCGCGCTCGGCGAGACGATGGCCGTGACCTTCGTGGTCGGCAACGCCAACCGGCTGTCGGGCTCACTGTTCGATCCGGGCTCCACCATCGCGTCACGCATCGCCAACGAGTTCAACGAGGCCATCGGCCTGCAGCTCAATGCGCTGATGGCTCTCGGATGCATCCTGTTCCTGGTCACGTTCACCGTTCTCGTGCTCGCCCGCCTGTTGGTGGCGCGTGTGAAGGTCGGGTAGGAGAATGACGATGGATACCGCTCTCCAGACCCGCGCGCCTGCAAGGTCGACGCCCGCCCCGGCTCCCTGGGGACGGGTGCGCCGCAGCCGCCATGTGGCCGACCGCGCGCTCAAGATCGTCTGCACCCTGTTCACGATTCTCGGCGCCACCGTGCTCGGCTGGATCCTGCTGATGCTGCTGGTCGAGGGCATCGGCGGCCTCTCGCCTGCGGTCTTCACCGAGACGACGCCGGGCCCCGGAAGCCAGGGCGGGGGCATCGCCAACGCCCTTGTCGGCAGCCTGATCCTGACGGTCCTCGGCATCGTCGTGGCCACGCCCGTCGGCGTGCTGGCCGGCACCTACCTGGCCGAGTACGGCAAGAGCTCGAAGCTTGCCGAGGTCATCCGCTTCGTGAACGACATCCTGCTCGCCGCACCCAGCATCCTCATCGGCCTCTTCGTCTACATGCTCATGGTGCAGCCCATGGGGGGCTATTCGGGCTGGGCCGGCGGCGTGGCCCTCGCAATCATCGCCGTTCCCGTCATCGTGCGGACCACCGAGGATATGCTGCGCCTCGTGCCGGGCTCGCTGCGCGAAGCCGGAGCGGCGCTCGGCGCACCCATGTCGACGGTGATCATCAAGATCAGCTGGAAGGCAGCCCGCGCCGGCATGGTCACCGGCGTCCTGCTTGCGACCGCTCGCATCGCCGGCGAGACGGCACCCCTGCTCTTCACGGCACTCAACAACAATTTCTGGTTCAACCCGACCCTGATGGGCGGCGTCTCGAACCTGCCGGTCATGATCTACCAGTTCGCCCTGTCGCCTTATGAGAACTGGCGCGAACTCGCCTGGGCCGGCGCCCTCATCATCACCATGTCGATCCTGGCGCTGTCCGTCGTGGCGCGCCTGCTCCTGAGGAAGGATAAAGTCCGATGAGCACGATTGCCCTCAACACAAGCAGCGCCATCGGAAATGCCGCCGCTGCGGATGCCGGCGCGCCGGTGCGCATCGCCGTCAGGAACCTCAATTTCTACTACGGCGATTTCCGCAGCCTGAAGGACATCTCGCTCGACTTCTACGACCGGCAGGTCACGGCCCTGATCGGCCCGTCCGGCTGCGGGAAGTCGACGCTGCTGCGCACCTTCAACCGCATCTACAGCCTGTATCCCGAGCAGCGCGCCGATGGTCAGATCCTGCTCGACGGGCAGAACGTGCTCTCGCCCTCCATCGACGTGAACGAGCTTCGCGCCCGTGTCGGCATGGTGTTCCAGAAGCCGACGCCGTTTCCCATGTCGATCTACGACAACATCGCCTTCGGCATCAAACTCTACGAGCGGCTGCCGAAATCCGAGCTCGACGGGCGCATCGAGGAAGCGCTGCGCAAGGCGGCCCTGTGGGACGAGGCGAAGGACAAGCTGCGCCAATCGGGCATGAGCCTGTCGGGCGGCCAGCAGCAGCGCCTGTGCATCGCGCGCACCATCGCTCAGCGGCCGGAGGTGATCCTGCTCGACGAGCCGACCTCGGCGCTCGACCCGATCTCCACCGGCAAAATCGAGGAGCTGATCGAGCAGCTGCGCTCCGAGTTCACGATCGTGATCGTCACGCACAACATGCAGCAGGCGGCGCGCATCTCCCAGTTCACGGCGTTCATGTATCTCGGCGAACTCGTGGAGTTCGGGCCCACGACCAAGATGTTCATGAACCCGACCAAGAAACAAACTCAGGATTACATCACGGGCCGCTTCGGCTGATCGAAGCGGTCCAAGGGGGACTTCCATGTCAGAGCATATCGTCCGCTCCTACGACGCCGACCTCCAAGGGCTCAGGCAGCGCATTGCCGAGATGGGTGGCATTGCCGAGAAGATGCTGGTGGATTCCGTTGACGCGCTGGCCCGTCACGACAAGCCTCTGGCCCAGACGGTGATCGCCTCGGATCCCCGTCTCGACGTCCTGCATCGCGAGGTCGAGGAGAGCGCCATTCTCACCATCGCCCGGCGCCAGCCGCTGGCCGTCGACCTGCGCGAGACCATCTCGGCCATCCGCATCGCCGGCGACGTGGAGCGCATCGGTGATCTGGCGAAGAACATCGCCAAGCGCGCGGTTGCCATCGGCGACGATTTCCAGCCGCACAAGATCGTCGTCGGGCTCCGCCACATGAACGATCTGGTGCTCGGGCAGCTCAAGGATGTGCTCGATGCCTATTCGCAAAAGGACACGGCGAAGGCGCTCGATGTCTGGAAGCGGGACGGCGCCATCGACGCGCTCTACACCTCCCTGTTCCGGGAGCTCCTGACCTACATGATGGAAGATCCGCGCAACATCTCGTTCTGCACGCATCTCCTGTTCTGCGCCAAGAACATCGAGCGCATCGGCGACCATACCACCAACATCGCCGAGACCGTTCACTACCTGGTCACGGGCGAGACGCTGGCCATCGACCGGCCCAAGAACGACCGCTCCATCGACACGACAATCGGCCCCGGAGCCTGACCATGGGACCTCGCGTTCTGATCGTCGAGGACGAAGAGCCCTTGATGCTGCTCCTGCGCTACAACCTCGAGGCCGAAGGCTACGAGGTCGACAGCGTATCGCGTGGTGACGAGGCGGAGATCCGGTTGCGGGAGCAGGTGCCGGACATCGTGCTGCTCGACTGGATGCTGCCCGGGCTGTCCGGGATCGAACTCTGCCGGCGCATCCGCGCCCGGACCGAAACCGAGCGCCTGCCGGTGATCATGCTCACGGCGCGGGGCGAGGAGGGCGATCGCATCCGCGGCCTGTCCACCGGTGCGGACGATTACATCGTCAAGCCGTTCTCCGTGCCGGAACTCCTGGCCCGGGTCCGTGCGCTCCTGCGGCGGGCGAAGCCGACGCATATCGCAACGCTTCTCAGAGCCGGCGACATCGAGCTCGACCGCGAGACCCATCGCGTGCGCCGCGCCGGCCAGGAACTCCATCTCGGGCCGACGGAGTTCCGCCTGCTGGAATTCCTGATGCAGAGCCCCGGTCGCGTCTACAGCCGCGAGCACCTGCTCAACGCTGTCTGGGGCCACGACGTCTATATCGACGAGCGCACCGTGGACGTGCATGTGGGCCGCCTGCGCAAGGCGATCAGCCTGCCGCGCCGTCCCGATCCCATCCGCACCGTGCGCGGCGCCGGCTATTCCTTCGACGAGACCTTCGCCCGCGAGGAGCCGGCCGTGAGCGCCTGAGGCATCATAGGGCGCGTCTCCCCGGATCCGCAGGGTGCGCTCTGATACCTCAATTCTCCCCGTCATGGCCGTCCCCGGACTTGATCCGGGGATCGGTCCCGNGCGTCTCCCCGGATCCGCAGGGTGCGCTCTGATACCTCAATTCTCCCCGTCATGGCCGTCCCCGGACTTGATCCGGGGATCGGTCCCGGCCATCCCGATCGGAAGAGCGCCGCGCTCCGATCCATCGGGATCACCGGCACAAGGCCGGTGATGACGTGAAAGGGGAAAGCAAAAAGGCCGCGCTGAACACGATCAGCGCGGCCTTCTTATCGAGAATAGTTCTTAAGCGCGGGCAAGCTTGCGCTCGCGCTTGCGGTCGGCCACCGGCTGGTAGGCGATGCGCGCATGATGGGTGCAATAGGGCAGGCCCGTGATGGAGCGGGCGCCGCAGAAGCGGAACTCCGGCTTGGTCGGGTCGCCCATGGGCCAGCGGCACATGGACTCGCGCAGATCCATGATGGTCACGCGCTCGGACATGGGAATGGCGATGTCGTCGTCGGCGAACGCCACCGGCTCCTCGGCCACGGGCTGCAGGGCGATCGGAGCCATGACCACGTTGTTGTTGTGCTGCTGGGGCGCAATCGGAGCCGGCGCGCTCGGGGCGCGGGTCGCCTTGCGCGGGCGGGCGGCGGCCGAGGCGGCGGGCTTCGCATCCTTGGCGCGGCCGGAGAGGCCGAGGCGGTGAACCTTGCCGATCACCGCATTGCGGGTCACGTTGCCAAGCTCGGCGGCGATCTGGCTCGCGCTCAAACCATCGGTCCAGAGCTTCTTGAGAAGCTCGACCCGCTCGTCCGTCCAAGTTCCGCCCGCATCCATCATTTTTAAACTTTCCTCCATCGTGACCGGCTTCAAGCTCAGAATCCCGGATGCCTCGCGGACAGGGTTTTGATGTCCGACCGCGTTGCGAGGGCCGCTCCTGAGGGTGAATGCCGTGGCACGAATGCTGTACTCGACTGCCCCGAAGGTACAGGATGGGTGGACTCCGGCGCAAGAGTCCCCGGACAGGCCCTGTCGTTTTCCCCAAGGAACTCGCCCGTGCCCCTGAATCGGCAAAAATTCCTTGTGATGAATGACTTCATTTCTCTTGAATTGACAGGGTCTCGCACCTCGTTAGAATCCCTCTCCGTGCCGCCCCTTGTTGGGGCGGCGCTTTCTTTTTCGGGCCCGGGTGCGACCTTGGGCCTCTCTTGAGGCGGAGACCACCCGTGACATCGCCATTGCTGCCGACTTTTGCCCGTGCCGAGCTTTCCTTCGAGAAGGGGGAGGGCCCCTGGCTCTACGGCCGAGATGGCGAGCGATATCTCGATTTCGGAGCCGGCATCGCCGTGAACGCCCTGGGCCACGCCCATCCGCATCTGGTCAAGGCCCTGACCGAGCAGGCCTCCAAGATCTGGCACAGCTCCAATCTGTTCCAGATCCCGGAAGGCGAGCGCCTTGCCCAGCGCCTCGTCGACAGCACCTTCGCGGATTTCGTCTTTTTCGCCAATTCCGGCGCCGAGGCCAACGAAGCCGCGATCAAGATGGCGCGACGCTATCATTACGTGAACGGCAATCCCGAGCGCTTCCACATCGTCACCTTCGAGGGTGCCTTCCACGGCCGCACGCTCGGCACCATCGCGGCCGGCGGGCAGGCCAAGTATCTGGAAGGCTTCGGCCCCAAGGTGCAGGGCTTCGATCAGGTTCCGCCTGAGGATCTGGAGGCCCTGAAAGCCGTCATCGGCCCCCACACGGCGGCCCTGATGATCGAGCCGATCCAGGGCGAAGGCGGCGTCCGGTCCGTTTCGAACGCCTTCCTGCGCGAGCTGCGCGCCCTGTGCGACAGCCAGGGACTGCTCCTGATCTTCGACGAGATCCAGACCGGCGTCGGCCGTACGGGCAAGCTCTTTGCCTATGAATGGAGCGGTGTGACGCCCGACATCATGACCGTGGCAAAGGGCATCGGCGGCGGCTTCCCGATGGGCGCGTGCCTTGCCACGGCGGAGGCCGGCAAGGGCTTGACCCTCGGCACTCACGGCACGACCTTCGGGGGCAATCCGCTGGCCATGGCGGTCGGCAACGCCGTGCTCGACGTGATCCTGGAGCCCGGCTTCCTGGAGAGCGTCGAACGCAAGGGCCTGCTGCTCACGCAGCGCCTCGCCGAGCTGAAGGACCGCCATCCGAACGTCATCGCCGAGGTACGGGGACAGGGGCTCATCATGGGCCTGCGCACCGTCGTGCCCAACACGGACTTCGTCAGCGCCGCGCGCGACCAGAAGCTCATCGTGATCGGAGCCGGCGACAATGTCGTCCGGCTTCTGCCGCCGCTGATCATCTCGGAGGCCGATCTCGGAGAGGCCATCGACCGTCTGGACGCCGCCTGCGCGGCCATCGAAGCTAAGCAGAAAACCGCCGTTCCGCCGGGAGCCGTTCAATGAAGACCCGCCATTTCCTCGATCTCAGCGACTTTTCCGGCGCGGAGATCCGGCACCTCCTGAATATCGGCCTGGAGATCAAGTCGAAGCGCCGCCGCGGCGAGAAGGCCAAGGATCGGCCGCTCGAAGGCAAGGTCCTGGCGATGGTCTTCGACAAGCCCTCGACCCGTACCCGCGTCTCCTTCGATGTCGGCATGCGCGAACTTGGCGGCGAGACCCTGATGCTGACGGGCAAGGAGATGCAGCTCGGTCGCGGCGAGAGCATCGCCGATACGGCGCGCGTCCTCTCGCGCTACGTGGACGCCATCATGATCCGCACCCTCGATCATGCCATGGTGACGGAACTCGCCCAGTACGCCTCGATCCCGGTGATCAACGGCCTCACCAAGGTGACGCATCCGTGCCAGATCATGGCCGACATCATGACCTACGAGGAGCATCGCGGCTCCATCGAAGGCCGGACCGTCGCCTGGACAGGCGACGCCAACAACGTGCTCGCCTCCTGGGTTCACGCGGCGGCGCGTCTCGATTTCACGCTGAAGATCGCATCGCCGCCGGAACTTGCCCCGCGCCCGGAGCTTTTGTCCTGGGCGAAACAGGAAGGGGCCAAGATCAGCGTGACCACCGATGCGTACGAGGCCGCCGAGGGCGCCCATGCGGTCATCACCGATTGCTGGGTGTCCATGGGTGACGACGACGAGTTCCGCCGCCAGAATCTGCTCAAACCCTATCAGGTCAACGGCAGGCTCATGGGCGTGGCCGACAAGGACGCCGTCTTCATGCACTGCCTTCCTGCCCATCGCGGCGAAGAGGTGACTGACGAGGTGATGGATGGTCCGCAATCGGTGGTCTTCGACGAGGCCGAAAACCGGCTTCACGCACAAAAGGGCATCCTGGCGTGGTGCCTCGGAGCAGCAAGCGCATGAGTTCAGCTTCGCTTGAAGGAAACGACGACGTCGTTCTGCCGTTCGCAGTCGAACCTCTCGACGTGCGTGGGCGCGTGGTGCGTCTCGGGGCCTCCATCGACACGATCCTGGCCCGGCACGGCTATCCCGACATGGTGGCCCGCGTCATCGGCGAGGCGGCCGCATTGACGGTCATGCTCGGTGCGTCCCTCAAGCTCGAGGGACGCTTCCAGCTGCAGACCAAGACCGACGGCATCATCGACATGGTGGTGGTCGATTTCAACGCACCGGATCGCCTGCGCGCCACGGCCCGCTTCGACAAGGACAAGCTCGAGGCTCTCGGCCAGACCTCGCCGGGAACGGGCGAGCTCCTCGGCTCGGGCTATCTTGCCATGACCATCGATCAGGGCTCCGAGCGCAGCCGCTACCAGGGCGTCGTCGCCCTGGAAGGGCAGGGTTTCGAGGAGGCGGCCCACCAGTATTTCCGCCAGTCCGAGCAGATCCCGACGCAGGTGCGTCTGGCCGTGGCCGAGCAGTTCGAGGATGGCCGTCACACCTATCGCGCCGGCGGCCTGATGATCCAGTTCCTGCCATCCTCATCGGAGCGCCTTCGGCAGGCCGATCTGCATCCGGGCGACATCCCGGAGGGACACCCCTCGAACGATCTCGCGTCGTCGTCGGAGGACGATGCCTGGCTCGAAGCGAAATCCCTGGTCGGCACGGTCGAGGATCACGAGCTGGTCGATCCGACCGTCTCCAGCGAGACGCTTCTCTATCGCCTGTTCCACGAGCGGGGCGTGCGCGTCTTCGAGGGCCAGCACGTGCATGAGGAATGCACCTGCTCGCATGAACGCATCATGGGCATGATGCGCCGCTTCTCTCCGCAGGATCGCCACGACATGGTCGGTGATAACGGCCGCATCGGCATCACCTGCGAGTTCTGCTCGCGCTTCTACGATCTGGATCCGGCGGAGGTCGAGGCCGAGATCGCCAAGTCGGAAGCATCGGACTGACGACGCTTCAACGCAGACTAAGCTCGTCAGCGTGTGGCCGATAAGTCCTTCTCTCCGTCGTCATGGCCGGCCTTGTGCCGGCCATTCCGATACGGAAAAGCTCAGAGTTTCATGCCATCGAGATCACCGGCACAAGGCCGGTGATGACGTAAGAGGGACGGGCAGCGCATTCCGAGCCAGCCGCTCAGGATGAATGCTGACTAAGACGTGACGGCGTCACGAACGCGCACAGGTCGCCGCGAGCCGCCGCATGAACGCCATGCCGGCCTCGAGCTGTTCCAGGGTAATGTACTCGTCAGGCTGATGAGCCTGATTGATCGAGCCGGGTCCGCAGACGACGGTGGGAATCCCGGCGGCCTGGTAATGGCCTGCCTCTGTGCCGAAGGGCACGGTCTGCGTGTGGTTCTTGCCGGCAAGGCGCAGGGCCAGAACTTCCGCCGCCGAGCCCGGATCCGGTGCGAGGCCCGGCACGTCGGCGTGTAGGACGGTCTCGATCCGTCCGAACTCGCCGAAGCGGTTGAGCCGTTTGAGAGCCACCTCCCCGACGAACCGGTCGAGACGATCGGGGATCTCCTGCGGATCGAGGCTCGGCAGGCCGCGGAACTCCCAATGGAAGGTGCAGGTCTTCGACAGGATGTTGCGCGCCGTGCCCCCTGAGATCGTTCCCACATGCACCGTCGTGTAGGGCGGATCGAAGCGCCCGCTGGAGTCGCCGCGCTCCATCATGTCGTCGCCGATGCGGTTCAGCTCCGCGATCAGTTCAGCCGCCGTCATGACGGCGCTGGCGCCGAGATAGGGCTTCGACGAATGCGCCTCGAAACCATGCACCGTGGTGGAGAAGGTCACGACGCTTTTGTGCGCATCCACCACCTCCAGCATCGTCGGCTCGCCGACGATGGCGGCATTCGGCAGAGGCAGATCGTGTCCGAGGCGGCGGATGGTGTCGACGACGCCGAGGCAGGTCGTTTCCTCGTCGTAGGAGAGCATGATGTGGATCGGCGTCGTGAGATGGGCGGCTTGGAATTCGGGCGCCATCGCAAGCGCCAGCGCGTCGAAAGCTTTCATGTCCACCGCACCGCGCCCATAGGCGCGTCCGTTCTCGACACGAAGGGTGAAGGGATCGGATGTCCAGGCCTGGCCCGTCACCGGCACCACGTCCGTGTGGCCGGAGAGCACGATCCCGCCTCGGTCCTGCGGGCCGATTGTGGCGTAGATGGCCGCCTTGTCGCCTGTCTCGTTCGGGACGCGCACATAAGGCACATTCCAGCTCTGCAGATAGCTTTCGACGAACTCGATCAGAGGCAGGTTCGACTTGGTACTTACGGTATCGAACGAGACCAGCTTCGCCAGCATGTCGAGCGGCGTCAGCCGTTGACCGTTAGGAGACATCGGGAACCTCAGTGCAGCACGCGATTGGTGCGGGGAATGTCGAGTGAGAAGGCGGGAATTTCGGCGTCGAAGGTTTCGCCGGTGGCGGTCTCCATCAGATAGGTCCCCTGCATGGTGCCGCTGGGCGTCGGCAGGGGGCAGCCGCTCGTATAGCTGAAGCTCTCGCCGGGACCCAGCACCGGCTCCTCTCCGACCACGCCGGCGCCGCGCACCTCCTGGGCCTGACCGTGCTCGTCGGTGATTGTCCAGTGACGGGCGCGGAGCTGGACCCGGTCCAGGCTCGTGTTGATGATCTCGACCGTATAGGCAAAGAAATAGCGGCCCTGCTGGGGCGAGGATTCTTCGGGCATGTAGCGGGGTGTCACCGTCACGCTGATGCCGCGGGTCACGGCCTTATACATGAGCTAGCCTCACGCCGGTCGAAGAGTTCCATGAGCCCGTGGTACGGCGGCCTTCGAGCCTCGTCAATCGAGGAGGGAAGGGAGACCGACCCGCCAGCCGGAATTTTCCCATGGCAAGGAAAGCGATTGAGAATTCCGTAACAACCCTTACAGATACTGCCAGGCTCAACATCTCAATGAGGGCAGGCCCCTCGGAAGACGGATATGGTTACGTTGAAGGACGGGATCCAATCGGCAGATGCCATCATGCGCCTTGCTGAGGCTGGGGCCATCAGACCGGAGACGCCCTTCGCGTCCGATCAGGTCCAGCCGGCAAGCCTGGATCTGAGGCTGGGGCGCCGCGCCTATCGGGTCCGTGCCAGCTTCCTGCCAGGGCGCAATCACACGGTGCGCGACCGGCTCGACCAGTTGAGCTTCCATGAGATCGACCTGAGCATAGGGGCGATCCTGGAAACAGGCAGCGTCTATATCGCCGAATTGCAGGAGGAACTGGCTCTGCCGGAGGATCTGTCGGCTGCCGCGAACCCGAAGAGCTCGACCGGCCGCATCGACGTCTTCACCCGGGTCATCACCGATCGGAGCCAGGAATTCGACACCATCGGCGCCGGCTACCGCGGCCGTCTTTATGCCGAGATCTCACCGCGCACCTTCCCGGTGCTGGTCAGGACCGGCACGCGCCTGTCGCAGCTGCGTCTGCGCAAGGGCCACGTGCGCCTGAGCGATGCCGAACTCCAGGCGGTTCATGAGCGGGAGCGGGTCGTGACCTCGACTGAGCCGTCCATTCAGGACGGCGTCGCCGTGAGCGTGGATCTCTCGGGCTTCGGCCCCGACAACCTCATCGGCTACCGGGCCAAGCGCCATACGGGCCTGGTCGATGTGGACCGGCCCGGCTCCTGCCGCGTCGCCGATTTCTGGGAACCGCTCTATGCCGACGCCAGCAGGACCCTGATCCTGGATCCTGGCCAGTTCTATATCCTCGCCTCCAAGGAGGCGGTGCATGTGCCGCCGGATTACGCCGCCGAGATGGTGCCCTTCGATCCTCTCGTGGGTGAGTTCCGGGTCCACTATGCCGGCTTCTTCGATCCGGGCTTCGGCCACGCCGAAGCCGGAGGGGAGGGGGCCCGCGCGGTGCTCGAGGTGCGCTCCCGCGACGTTCCCTTCATCCTCGAGGACGGGCAGATCGTCGGGCGCCTCGTCTACGAGCGGATGGCAGAGCGCCCCAAGGTGCTCTACGGCGCGGGCGCCGGTTCGAACTACCAGGCGCAGGGTCTGAAGCTCTCCAAGCACTTCCGCTGAGCTTTCGCGCCACTTCAGTCGACCCCCTTGCCGGATCGCGACAAGGCCGGATATGAATAAGGGAACGCGGGCGTAGTTCAGAGGTAGAACGTCAGCTTCCCAAGCTGAATGTCGTGGGTTCGATTCCCATCGCCCGCTCCAATAAACCCCTGCAGTTGCAGGGGTTTTTCATTTTTGCGGGATCTTCCAGGACTGGGAAGGCACGGGAACAAAGCAGGCTTGTTGGATGTTTCGGTGCACGTCGGTCCCGTACACGTCCAATGGAATCAGTCGATGTTCGTCTTCTCGACGTCTGTCAGGCCGCCCGATTGAACAGCCGTCGCCAGCCCTGCTTCTGGGGCTCTGGTTGGACTTCCGCCTCGACCTGCGTCTCAAGCAGCAGATCAGGCTCCTCGGCGATTTCCACGGGCTCTGTCTGAGGCGTGTGATCCGCCTCGGCTCCGGACACAGCCTCAATCACCGGCTCTGCGGCGGTCTCCAAGACTTCGATCCGCCCCTCGAAATCGTCTTCCTTCACGTAGGCGATGATATACGGCAGGCTCCGAGGGGTGGAGATCTCGTGTCCCAGGACGACTTCCCGGGTAGTTTGGAGCGAAAAACCCAGTCCTCGGAAAGTGCTGATCTCGTTGCGGTCTACGATACCTTCAACAAAGCTGCGCGTAGACTTTGGAGGATAGAAATGCACGCGGACCTTATCGCCAACTAACAATTTCATCTACTTACCTTTTCTTCTTGTTGGGCAGAGAAGAGTTTGAATGCGACCAGCCTACCCGCAAATCGTACTTTTGTTGGGCAGGCCCATCCGCATGGCGGCCGCCCCTGCAAGACGAGGAACCTCAACCGGCGCAGAGGTGCGGAACGGCCGGGTTGATACTTGTTCCCCTTGCGGTAGGTCCTATAAGGGTATGAACCTTCACGACCCTGACAGGACGCCCTCCCGTGCCCGCCAAGTTCGTTCGCAGCGTGTCGCTCACGCGGGAACTGACCGCGTTCATCGACCAGAAGATCGCAACTGGCCATTACTGCAGCGCCAGCGAGGTCGTCCGGGCCGCTCTGCGCCTGTTGGCGGAACAGGAGCGCCGCATGGAACCCAGCAGCCATCACCGGCAGAAAAAGAACAGACCCGATGGACAAGAAGTCACTTCCGCCTAGCCCTGACTTCCCAGGTGGCGGCGAAATGGGCGCGCTCATCGGCGTCTACGACTGGTCGGCGACCAGCTTGGGGCCAATCTCCGACTGGCCGCCAAGTCTCATGTCCGCTGTCAGTCTCATGCTGCCCGCGAAGGCACAGATCGTGCTTTTTTGGGGGCCGGAATTCATCGCGCTCTACAACGACGCCTACGCACAGGTGATCGGTAACAAGCATCCGAGGGCACTCGGACGCCCGGCGCGGGAGAACTGGAGCGAACTCTGGGACGATCTCGAGCCGCTGCTCCAGGGTGTCCTCAGCACGGGCGAGACGGTCACCGCCAGTGATCGGCCCTTCTACATCGAGCGGCACAGCTATCCTGAGGAGGTGTACTTCGACATCTCCTACTCCCCGGTTCGCAGCAAGGCAGGCGCGGTGGCGGGCGTCCTGTGCATCGTCAGCGAGACGACGGAGCGCGTCCTGGCTCAACAGGCGCTGGCGAAAACCCAGGAGCGCTTATCTCATGCTCTGAGCGCGTCGGGGATGATCGGTACTTTCGATTGGTACATTCCATCCGATACGCTCTACTCGGACGCACGGTTTGCGACGATGTTCTCCCTGGACCCCGAGAAGGGCGAGAAGGGGGCGCCGATTGCCGACTATCTCGCCGGCATCCATCCCGACGACCGGGATCGGATTGCTAGTGCGGTTGATCGGACTATCGCAACAGGCGAGAAATACGTTCAGGAGTACCGCCTCCTGCGCCGGGACGGTACGGTCCACTGGATCGAAGCGCGCGGTGGATGCATCTACGACGAGGCCGGCAAGCCGTTGCGATTTGCCGGTGCCGGGGTTGACATCACCGAGCGCAAGCAGGCCGGCGAGCTCGGACAGTGGCTGGCGGCGATCATCGAGTCGTCGGACGATGCGATCATCAGCAAGAACCTGAACGGCATCATCACGAGTTGGAACCGGGGAGCGGAACGGCTCTTCGGCTACCGGACCGAAGAGGTGGTCGGGCAGCCGGTCACCGTCCTGATCCCCGAGGACCGGCAAGACGAGGAGCCGAGAATCCTCGAACGTCTCCGCCGGGGCGAGCGCGTCGATCACTTCGAGACCGTCCGCCAGCGCAAGGACGGCAGTTTGATCGAGATATCGCTGACGATCTCGCCGGTTAGAGATGCTCAGGGCGTGATCGCCGGTGCCTCCAAGATCGCGCGCGACATCACCGACCAGAAGCGGGCGGAGCGCCTCCAACAGACCCTGGTGCACGAGCTGAACCACCGGGTGAAGAATACGCTGGCGACGGTGCAGGCCATCGCGCGGCAGAGCTTCCGCAGCGGTCCCTTGGACAGCAGGGCGCGGGAGACATTTGAGGCGCGCCTGCAAGCGTTGTCCCGTGCCCATGATCTGCTCACCCGCGAGAACTGGGACGGGACCGACATGGCGACTGTCGTTGGCCAAGTTCTTGCACCCTACCAGCGCCAACGCTTCGAGATCGGCGGGCCAGAGCTGCGATTGACCCCACGGGTGGCCCTGGCATTGACCCTGGCGCTGCATGAGCTGGCGACGAATGCTGCCAAGTATGGCGCGCTCTCCGTCCCGACAGGGAGGGTGGCGATCACGTGGACAGTCAGGCCCGGCGATCCGCCGCACCTTGCCTTGCGCTGGCAGGAGCGTGGCGGCCCTCCTGTATCGCCGCCCAGCCAGAAGGGTTTTGGATCACGCCTGATCGAACGCAGTCTGGCGCTGGAACTCGCGGGCGAGGTCCATATCAGCTACGAGCCTAACGGGGTTCTGTGCGACATAAGTGCGCCGTTGCCTGCCGCATGGAAAAACGGTGTCGAGGCAGCGTGAAGACGCCGTAAGCCTCACGGCTGCGCATGAGCAGTTCCGATAGACTTTGCAAGCGCGGCTTCGGATGCCCTGCATGGGCCAAGGGCATTGCCGAACGGGTGATCCCTCTGTTCCAGTCGACGCGCTTTCTCCCCTCAATCCTGGCATCGGTGATCATGCCTATCGTATGGATCATGCGGATACGAGCGCCGGAAATCTTGGTCATGGTGGCGTTCTGCTGCCCCATGATGAAGCAGAGCAGGAGCATGGCCTCTCGGTTGGACTCGAGTGAATGAGCCACCGCATTGACAGCAACTGCCAAAAACGTGAGACCGTCCCGAGTTGAGATCACAGAAAAAGAAAGCGCCCACCGTCTCAGGGAGCGCTCTAAAGTCCGACCCGTAGGGGCATAAAAGGCCGGTCGGATTCCTATAACGTGCCCACACCCCTTCTGTCTGTCGGGTAGATGACAGTTCTAGGGTGAAATCCTCCATTCTGACTATAAAGCGGAAAGATTATCGGGCCTTTGAAGCTCGTCAGGGTCTTTGAAGGCCGTGGAAGATGAAGAGGCCGCGTGTCACGAGAGACAAGCTTGACACAATAGCCAAGGCAAAAGGCGTTCTTAATCTCCTGCTTGGCGAGGAGGCCCTGAATAGCCTCGAGGTTCTGCGGCTTTCGATCGTCGGGCTGCATGCTTTGCCGATTGATGAATGGTGGACTCGGCGATGTTGCCGTTGAACTCAGGAACTTTGTCTCTACGGCGAAGTCTTGCTTCCAACCATGGCTAAAGAATTTCTCGCGAGATGTCGGGAACCGCGTTCCTTGGCTCGGAAGAGACCTCCCGGACGAACCATATGGGGAACCCTCGTTCACATTGGACATTAGCCCGCTGTGCTTTCACCACCGCAACAGGCCAAGCGCAGCATTTCCGTTCGCCCGGATGTCCGAAACGCTGCGCGTGATCGGAAGAGACGCCATGTCTGACATCGTCGTAAAAAGCCCCATGCAGTATCTCGACAGGGCTACATCGGCCCTGCGCGACCTTGGCATCATCCCGCCGCAAGCCATGGACGCTCCCATCAACGGCCTTCTGGAGAAGATCTCGGACCTGGATCAGGACCGGATCGTGATCATCGCCCGTACCCTGGGCCAGACCAGCGTGTTCAACGAGGTCGTCCGCGAGCAGACCCAGGCGATGGAGATCGGCGAGCGCTACCGCCAGATCACGGAAGCCTTCAATTCCATCCGCGACGACACGAAAAAGATGGTCGACCAGCTCGATGACCAGAAGATCGACTTCTTCGAACGGATCAACAATGTCTGGATGAAGCTTTCCCGGGGCGACGTCGCGGACCGCTTTGACGAGATCAAGGAGATCTACCTCGATGTGACCCAGTCGACGAAGGATCAAATTCAGCGTGAGCAGATCATCCTCGACGCCTACCGTGATTTCCGCGGCGCCCTCAAGCACGCCGAGGTGATGGCCCTGGAGGTGCTTCGGACCGCGGAGCGGAAGCTGGAGGCTGCCAAGGCGGATCTGCAGAGGTCGTCCGATGCCGTCGGTACCTTCAAGGGCGCCGAGGTGGCCGATCGCGCCCGGCTCGAGCTCGCCCGCGACGAACAGTTGCGCCGAACGCAGGACGAGGAGAAGCGCTATCAGATCGCCAAGGACCTCTCGGACAACCTGACGGTCAGCTACAACACCTCCGAGGTCATCATGGCGCGGCTGATGCAGATGACGAATGCCAAGGAGCGTGTCTATGCCCAGGCCGTGACCTTCTTCTCGACCAATGATTCCGTGTTCACGGCACTGAAGGCCTCCTTCACCGGCATGTTCGGCCTGAACGAGTCGACCCAGACCCTG
This sequence comes from Microvirga sp. 3-52, assembly GCF_018383585.1. Taxonomy (GTDB): domain Bacteria; phylum Pseudomonadota; class Alphaproteobacteria; order Rhizobiales; family Beijerinckiaceae; genus Microvirga. Next base: position 15,710 of record NZ_JAHAMK010000027.1, on the reverse strand, counting down.
AACGAGATGAAGGAGGGGGTCTCCCGCAGCCTGGAGGTGCTGGCCGAGATAGGCGACCAGGTCGGCGAGGCAGCCGTGAAGGCAGGTTACGGCCCCACGATCCGGGCAGACGCGGTCAGGAAGCTCGTGGATTCCGTGATCACGTTCCAGGAGCGCTCCCAGGAGATCATCGGCGAGATGCGCCGGCTCGCGACGCAGAACTCGGCCGAAATCCGCGATGCGGTCGAGGACGGCAAACGGCGCATCGCACGCCTCGTGGCAGAAGGACAGGCCCTGCCGGCCAATGGCTGAGATGGTCGCCAGGACGCTCGCGGGCCCTCCGGACAAGCCATCTCAGAGCCTCGACGAGGTGATGCTCGCGATGGACGTGGTGGACACGCTCCGCCATCAGGAGAACCTTGTCAGCCGTGAGCTCAGCGAGGAAGATCGCGACGCCCAGCTTTTGCAGCGTTTGCGCGATATCTACCACGGACAGGGAATCGAGGTTCCCGACCGGATCCTGCAGGAGGGCGTACAGGCCCTCAAGGAGCATCGCTTCGTCTACACCCCGCCCGGCCCGAGCTTCGCCCGCACGGTCGCACGGGCATGGGTCAATCGCGGGCGGATCGGTCGTCGCCTCCTCGCTGCCCTGGCGCTTCTTGGTCTCGGCTGGGGTGCCTATCAGTTCGGCGTGGTCGAGCCCGCCCGGCAGCGGGCCGCCCAGGAGCAGGCTCAAGAACAGCGCAACCGGATCGAGCTGGCCGAGAGGCTGCCAGCCGCCCTGGAGCAGGGGCATGAGGACGTGCTGCGGGAGGCGCAGGTGCCGGCGGCGCGCGAACGGGCAGATCGGCTCCTGGCGGACGGAAAGGCAGCCGTTGCCCGCAGCGACGGCGAAGGGGCTCGGCAGGCCATCAATGACCTGGAGGTTCTGCGCGCGGATCTGCGGCGCGAATACGTCCTGCGTATCGTCTCGCGGCCGGGCGAACCAACGGGGGTCTGGCGCGTGCCGGAGCGCAACCCAGCCGGCCGGAACTACTACCTGATCGTGGAGGCGGTAGCCCCCGATGGACGCATCCTCAGCCTGCCGGTCACCAGCGAGGAGGACGGCCGGACCGTGACGGCATCGAAGTGGGGGATACGCGTGAGCGAGGACGTGGCCATGCAGGTGCAGCGGGACAGGAACGACGACGGCATCGTGCAGCGCAACCGTCTCGGTGAGAAACGCCGCGGCCAGCTCGACGTGAGCTACCTGATGCCGGTTCTCGGCGGCACGATCACGCAATGGTAGGGCCATGATATCGGGACGGCACGCGCTCGCGCAGATCGAGCAGTTCATCGAGAAGGCCCGTCAGCAGGAGGCGCAATGCGGGCGAGCCTATGCCACCGTAACCGAGGAGGTCGGTCGCCTGCGAATTGAGCGCACGGAACGCTTCCGTGAGCTGGCGCGGCTGAAGCTGGATGCCATCAGGCAGGAACAGGTTGTCGGCCAGCTGGATGCTGCCGAACGCCAGGCCATGAACCTGCTCAGCAGCCGCCAGGAGGCCCTGCGGCAGCTGACCGAGCGGCGCCGACAGGCAGAGGAGCGCGTGCGCCAGGCGGAAGCGGGGCGGCAGGCCGCAGTCGACGTTCTGGAGCGGGCCCTGGCCGATGTCGAGACGACCCGCAAGAATGTCGAGGCCAGGATCAGCGCCAATGCCGACTGGGTCATGGCCCGGGCCCGGGTCGGTGAGCTCACCGGACAGGCGCAGCAGGCGGAGCAGAAGGCCGTGCAGGCTGAAACGGATCGGGACGAGAAGCGCCGCCCCTACGAGGACGACCCCTTGTTCATGTATCTGTGGAAGCGGAAGTTCGGCACTGCCGCCTATCGGGTCGGCCCCTTCACCCGCACCATGGACCGCCTGGTGGCGCGTGTCGTCGGCTATGACAAGGCACGGGCCAATTACGGCCTGCTCAACGAGATCCCGGAGCGCCTGCGCGAGCATTCCCGCCGGCTGATCGACGAGTTGAGGGATGCCCGGGACAGGCTGACGGCCCTGGAGCGCACGGCGCTCGTGGAGGCCGGGATCGAAGCCGCCGAGGCTGCTGCGGCGAAGACGCGGGACGCCGTGGCGGAGGCCGACGGCAGGCTCGCCGAGGCAAGGGATGCGCTCGCCATGCTCGACCGCACCTACGACGTCTCGGTCCTGGAGGGGGACGCCCCGTACCGCGAGGGCGTGGAGGTCCTGGCCGCCGCCGACCAGCGCGAAGACCTCGACCAGCTCTACCAGGAGGCGCTGCGCACCCCGACGCCGCGCGATGAGGAGATCGTGCGCCGCATTCAGGCCACCGACGTGATGATCAACCGGGCGCTGCGCCAGGCGGTGGATGCCCACCGTCAGCTCAAGGAGGTCGCCCAGCGGCGGGCGATGATCGAACATGAATGGGAGGAGTTGCGAAGCCAGGGATACGACACCCCATATGGAACCTTCGGTAACGAGGCCGCCCTCGGCAACGTGCTGGGCGGCGTTCTCACGGGTGCAATCGGCGGGGCCATCCTAGGACAGGTTCTGCGCGGCGGCTTCCACCATGGGCCGAGCCCGTGGGATTCCGGTTTTGGCGGCGGATTGCCCATTCCGCCTCCGGACGGTTTCGGCACCGGCGGGTCCTTCGGTGGCGGGGGCTTCAGGACTGGCGGATCATTCTGATCGGGTGGGTGCGGCTACCCGGCGGAGCGGCCTGTTGGGGAATGGTGCTAGAATTCCCTTCAATGAGGGTTCGGCTGACATTTCCGATGGAGCTGTAGCATGGGCGACCAGTGGCAGTACCAACTGCGGATCTATCTGGCTGATGAGCTCGCTGAGGTGGCCCGCGGTGATTCCGCCGCCGCCGCACTCGGGCCCTTGCCCGCCGTGCTGGAAAAGCACGGCGCGACCATGAAATGCCAGCTCGACGCCTTTGCAGATTATGTGACGGAGGCCGAGGCGCATGGGGTCGGGGGCTACCCTCTCTATGAGTGGACGAAGGCTACGATCGAGGATCCCGTGAAGAGGGCAAAGCACCTCAGGTCATTCGCCCTCCACATCAACGGTGAGCCCGTGTATCCAAAGCAGGAAGCAGACGGCCTCGAGGCTGATCTGCACCCTGTGGTGGATGGCATATCCATCCTGCGGATCTCGCGACATGACACGAATCCGGCGAACAACCCGCAGGTGCCCGAACGCTTTCATAAGCCGCAAGGGTAATTGGCTTCCGCAGCCGGGACGGCGCTCTGCAATGGTCGCCGCATCCGGCATGGCGCTCGAGCGGGTTCTCCAGGGCGGAAAGCGGGCGCATCCGCATTCGCGCGGCGTTTTGCGCTGGATCAAGGCATCCGTCCTGATCCGTCTGCATCATGATCGAACTCGAAGGTCCGGCGCCTGCGTTCCCCGGCCGGGCAGCAGGAGATAACGATGATCAAGGACCTGATGGTGCATCTGGATGGAAGTCCCGAGGACGAGGTCCGGCTGGAATACGCCCAGGCCATCACGTCCGGCATGCCGGTTCACCTGGTCGGCGCCTTTACCAATCTCCTTCCCGAACTCTCGATGGCCATGCCCTTCGATGGCGGTGCCGCCGCCGTCGTGCAGGTCGTGATGGAACTCGAGCAGCAGGCCCGCAAGGACGGCGATGCTGTCGCCAGGCGCCTGGCAGACAGGCTCGGCGGGCGTGGGGCGCCGACCGAGCTGCTCCGCTTCGACGAAACCTTAGGATCGATGTCGATCACGGTGGCAGAGCGGGCCCGCTACGCCGACCTCTTCGTTGCCACCCGTCCCTATGGCGCAGGCGACCCCCCCATGTGGCTGGACCTGGTCGAGTCCGTTCTCTTCGGCAGCGGACGGGGTCTCCTGGTCGTCCCGCCGGGCTACCGTCAGTCGGGATCCGTTCGGACGGTTCTGCTGGCCTGGAACGGCAGCCGCGAGGCCGCCCGCGCCTTGGGCGAAGGGCTTGGTTTCATCCAGGATGCCGACCGCACTGCCGTACTCATGATCGATCCCAAGGCCGACGGCAGGATGGGCCAGGCCATCGAACGGCATCTCGCCCGCCACGGCGTAACGGCGGAGATCGTCCCGGTCGAGAGTCAGGGACGTCGGGTTGCGGATGTGGTGCTCGACGAGGCTCGCCGGATTTCCGCCGATCTCGTCGGCATGGGAGGCTACGGCCATACCCGCCTGCGGGAACAGGTCTTCGGCGGCGCGACCCTGGACATGCTGACGATCGCGGATCGCCCCATCCTCCTGGCGCACTGACCGCGACTTGCTCCTGCCAGGGGCAAGCGCGCACAACCATGGAAGTCTCCGCTCAGGCCGTTCCCTGTTGATCAGGATCAAGGCGGCAGAGCGAGTGTCTCCTAAGCTCTGCCACAATGGCATGTCCTGGTAGAGACGCGGCCGTTTTCGGGAGAGATCCATGCTCCATCACATCACGCTCCATCTGGCCCGCAGCAAGCAGTTTCCGGAGGGCAGCCCGCGCTACGGCTACGAGATCACCGCGCCGCTCGACGGGCAGGGCCATCTCGATCAGGAAGAATGGTCCGACAAACGGGCTTACTGCCGGGTCCGCCGCTTCTGGGCCAATGAGGGCGAGCGGCGGGGTGCTCTCGTCCATCGGCCAGGTGGGGCTGGTGGAGCGACCTGGATGATCCACTACAACCAAGGCCGTCCCGGCGACGAGGAGGCGGGATATCACCTGCATCAGCATCGGTTCATTGAGGGCGAGTACGTCACGATCGAGGACGATGACGGGAAGCCCTACACGTTTCAGGTCGTCTCCGTAAAACGGGCTGAGCCCGTTCGAGAATAGGAGAACCGATGATGAGGCGGCTCACTCTTCTCGGCCTCGCCCTCGCATGCGCCTCGTCGGCCGCCATGGCTCAATCGGGCCGGGTACAGCGCGGACAGGTGTTTGCGCAGACGAACTGCTCCCAATGCCATGCCATCGGCCGTGTCGGCGAGAGTCCCGTTCCCGAGGCGCCACCCTTCCGCACCCTGCATACTCGCTATCCCATTGAAAGCCTGGCCGAGGCTTTCGCGGAAGGTATCACGACAGGCCATCCCTCCATGCCCCAGTTCCAGCTCGATCCTGCTCAGATCAACGATCTGCTCGCCTATCTCGACTCCATCCAGGGCTAGGTCTGTCGGCTCGGCCATGGCCCTGAAGTCCGACACGAGACGGCAGCGTTGTATGTCATGAGCCGTGCGGGTCTGTCTGGCGCGCTCCGATCCAGTCGGAGCGCAACCTGTCCAGGTTGACGAAGATCGCCCCCGCCGCGGCCATCAGGGCGAGGGCGCCCCAGGTAAGCGCGTAAACGAGATGGTTGTTGGAAAAGGCGATCACCGTCAGTCCTGCGACCGGCAGGCCGCTTTCCCCCAGCATGCGCTCGGCATCGATGAAGTAGGGCGCGACCTTGTCCAGGCCGCGCGTTGCGGCGATCGCAGCCACGTCGCGGGAGAACCAGCGGTTGGACGAGGGATCGTTCGCACGCAAAAAGGCGCCGCCCGGCTCGGACATGCGCAGCAGCCCGATCACGGTGACGGGCTCCGGGTTTCGCGGCCGCCAGGAGGCCGGGTCGCGCCCGTTCCCGGGAACGAAGCCGCGGTTGACCAGAACCGTCGTCCCGTCATTCCGGGCTAAAGGCGTCATGACCCAATATCCGCCACCCAATTCCGTGACGGCCTGGACGAGAGTCGAGCGATCCTCAAGCCAATCGCCCGCCGCAACGACGCGGCGGTACTCGTCCGAAGCGGCCGAGATACCAGTCCAGCTTCCCGGCCCCGGCGCAGGAATCGGAGCCGCATGGACCCGCGCCTCCACGCGCGCGATCAGGTCGAGCTTATAGGCGCGGCGATGGATCTGCCAGACGGCGAGTGCAGCGAGACAGGCCACAAGCACGATCGCCACGAGATTGAAGGCAATCAGCGCGGCGATTTTTCTGCGCGTCACGGCTTTTGCAGCGCCTCGTGCGGCGACATCGGCATCATGTTCTGGTCCATGTGGTACATGACCCATATCGACCCAACCAGCGTGATGACGACGAGGGTGAGCGTGAACAGCAGGGCCAGGAAGGTCCAGCCGCCCTCCGACTTCGTGTTCATATGCAGGAAGTAGATCATGTGGACCACGATCTGCACCGCCGCCAATGCCATGATGACGATGCTGGTCATGAGCGTGTCGTTCAGGACGTCACCCATCACGAGCCAAAACGGAATGGCCGTGAGGATGACCGACAGGACGAAGCCGGTCATGTAGCTTCTGAACGTGCCCTGCGCGCCATGAGGATGCTCCCCGTGCCCCCCGCCGTGGCCTTGCGGCTTCGGGGCGAGCCCCGGCTCGGCGACTTCGCTCATCGCATGGCTCCCATCAGGTAAACGAAGGTGAACACGCCGATCCAGACCACGTCGAGGAAGTGCCAGAACATGGACAAGCACATGAGCCGGCGCTGGTTGGCCGCGATCAGCCCCCGCCGGCGCACCTGGATCATCAGCGTCACGAGCCAGACGATGCCGAACGTGACATGCAGTCCATGCGTCCCCACCAGCGCGAAGAAGGAGGAAAGGAAGGCGCTGCGCTGAGGGGTGACGCCTTCGCGGATCAGGTGCGTGAACTCGTAGAGTTCGATCGCGATGAAGGCCGCTCCGAACAGGCCTGTAACCGCAAGCCACTTCAGGGTCGGGCCGATCCTGTCCTTGTCCATCGCCAGCATGGCAAAGCCGTAGGTGATCGAGGACAGAAGGAGGAGGCCCGTATTGACGGCAACGAGCCGCAGATCGAACAGGTCGGCCCCCGACGGGCCCGCCGCATAGTTGCGGCCGAGCACGCCGAACGTGGCGAACAGGGCCGCGAAGATGAGGCAGTCGCTCATCAGATAGAGCCAGAAGCCGAACAGCGTGCCCCCGTCGCCGTGGGCATGCTCCTCCTGTTCGTAGAAGACGGGCGCCGTGGCACCGGGCGGCGGGGTCGTTTCATGCATCGGCTCAGCCTCCCCCTGCGAGTTGAGCCGCTCCTTGGCTCTCGATCCGGACGACGTCCTCGGCCGGAATGTAGTAGTCCCGGTCGTAGTTGAACGTGTGGATGATGGCGACCGCGAGGAGACCGACGAACGACAGGGCGGCCAGCCACCAGATGTACCAGACCAGGGCGAAGCCGAGTACGGTGCTGAGCCCGGCCAGGATCACGCCCGTGCCGGTGTTCCTGGGCATGTGGATCGGCCTGAAGCTTTGCATGGGCCGGTCGTGACCGCGCCTCTTCATGTCCCACCACGCATCGAGGTCGTGGACGACCGGCGTGAAGGCGAAGTTGTAGGGTGGGGGCGGCGAAGTGGTCGACCATTCGAGCGTGCGGCCGCCCCAGGGATCGCCGGTGAGGTCGCGCAGCTGCTCGCGACGGAAGAAGCTGACGACGAGTTGGACCACGAACGCCAGGATGCCGGCCATGATGATGAAGGCGCCGATCGCGGCGAGCGTCAGGAAGGGCTGCACGGCCGGATCGTCGAAATGCTGCGTCCGGCGCGTCACGCCCATCAGGCCGACAATGTAGATCGGCATGAACGTGACCCAGAAGCCGACCAGCCAGCACCAGAACGACGCCTTTCCCCAGAACGGATCGAGCTTGTAGCCGAAGGCCTTGGGGAACCAGTACTGGACGCCTGCGAGCAGCCCGAACACCACGCCGCCGATGATGACGTTATGGAAGTGGGCGACCAGGAACAGGCTGTTGTGTAGGACGAAGTCGGCGGGCGGCACCGCGAGCAGCACGCCGGTCAATCCGCCGATCACGAAGGTCGGGATGAAGCCCATCACCCAGATCATCGGCGTCTCGAACCGGATCTTCCCGCGCCCGGTACGGGTGCGGCGGGAGTGCGGCTCTATCGGCCCTTTCGCCCCCGTGTCCGGCTTTCCTGTTTGACGAATAGACGGATCCATCGACGTGGTCTTGCGAACGACCGTGTTCGGCGCTTCCCGGACCTTCGCTCGGTTCTGGCGTCTGGCCGGCCCAGTGCCGCTTTCCCACCGGGGCAGGAGGGCGTATCCTGTCGACAAAAGAAGATCTGCGTTCAGCCTGGGCTCCCGACGAGCCGCTTTTGATCGACAGCTTTGTCGACGTCTCTCCTGAACCGTTCGGTTGCATCAACCAAGGGAGGAGCCCATGAACAGCAGCACCATCCACAAATGCGCCGCCGAGGCGATCGGCACATTCTGGCTCACTTTCGCCGGGTGCGGCAGCGCCGTCATCGCGGCGGCCTTCCCGGAGGTCGGCATCGGCCTGCTCGGCGTCTCGCTGGCGTTCGGATTGTCGGTCCTGACCATGGCCTACGCCATCGGCCACATCTCGGGCTGCCACCTCAACCCGGCCGTGACCGTGGGCCTCTGGGCCGGAGGCCGCTTCCCGGCCAATTGCATTGGAACCTATGTGGCGTCGCAGGTCGTGGGCGCCATCGTCGCGGCGGCCGCCCTCTACACAATCGCCATCGGCTCGCCGACCTTCGACCTCGCCAAGGGGTTTGCCGCCAACGGGTATGGCGCGCACTCGCCCGGCCAGTACAGCATGATGTCCGGGTTCGTCGCCGAGGTGGTGCTCACCATGATGTTCCTGTTCATCATCATGGGGGCGACCCACGGCAAAGCTCCGGCGGGTTTCGCGCCCATCGCCATCGGGCTTGGCCTGACGCTCATCCACCTCGTCGGCATCCCGGTCACCAACACCTCCGTGAACCCGGCCCGCAGCACGGGTCCGGCGCTGTTCGTCGGGGGCTGGGCCCTGGCGCAGCTCTGGATGTTCTGGGTCGCGCCGCTGATCGGCGGAGCTCTCGGCGGGATGCTCTACCGCTGGCTCAGCGAAGAGCCCTCCGCGCAGGTGACCGGTGTCGCGCCTGCCGCCCCGGCGGAGTGAAGCCCGAAAGGCGCTCGCAAAGCGAGGCAGCCATGATCGCGCATGTCACGCGCCGCGAGGCCGGCGGCTGCCGGAGATGCGGCCCCTGTCCTGCGGTCATCCGAGTTCCGCCATTCATGTGGCGGGGCTTGAAGCTCAACTCGGGCTTTACGTCGTGACGACAGGCCGGATCGCGATGAGTGGAGCGGCTCGAACAGGGCGTGGTACAGCAGCGGGATCAAACCAGACCTTAGGATCAGGATCCGGAAATCGTCGGGAATGATGAGGGAGCAAGCATCGTTGCAGGAGAATTGAAGCATTGCCGGTGAGGGGAGGGGCCAGTCATCTGGCTTTCCAGGTCGAATGTCGCGGGTTCAATCCCCCCGTCCGCTCCATAACTTTCCTGGCGAGCATTCGTACGGGAGGCCGCTCCTCCAAGAGAGCAGGACGCTCCGGAGCCATTTGCCATCGGTCGAGCCCGCAGGTGTTGACAAACGATCCGGGAATCGACATATCCGCAGCCCCGCCGGAACTTGGTTCTGGCAAGCTTCACTCTCACACGACGCCAACGTTGCCGAGATCCACGGATCTCGGCGATCGTTCGGGTCCCGATCGCGATCTCCTTTGATCCCGATCAACGGCACGAGCCATGGAAGCCAGTATATGGCATCAACCCACGGCTCCTCTGACGACAATCGAGAAGCATTCGGATGAATTTAATCGATTCGAATGGCATCCACGCAGAGGCGAATACGCTTTTGCGAACGGCAAAGCTTGCCTGAATACTGAAGAAGAAGGCTGGGCACGCCGATTTCGAGAAATTTCTTCGAAATAGGTGTTGACCTAAGGAAGGGGTTCGGGTAGAACAACTTCATCGGCGGCGGGGTTGTTTGGTCCTTCTGCTTTCGGGGCTTCGGGGCCTGGTCATCCTGGCAAGGGATGGCGGGGGTGCTTGGGGTTCTTTTGTGTCTCTTGTGGGGCACCTGTTCTTTGACAAGTGAAGAGAGAAGAGAAGCGTAGGCGGCGGTGTCCTTGCGGATTGTCCTTCGGGGCGATCGAATGAGAACATCGACCGATGTCTATGCTTTGGTGAGTACACCGCTTCAGGGAAACCTGGAGAAGGATGGTACTCTG
>NZ_JAHAMK010000027.1:2500-5703 GCF_018383585.1 Microvirga sp. 3-52 | reverse complement strand
TGTTCTTTGACAAGTGAAGAGAGAAGAGAAGCGTAGGCGGCGGTGTCCTTGCGGATTGTCCTTCGGGGCGATCGAATGAGAACATCGACCGATGTCTATGCTTTGGTGAGTACACCGCTTCAGGGAAACCTGGAGAAGGATGGTACTCTGTCAATTTGCGTAGAGATTTAGTCGAGATCAAATTCTTCAACTTGAGAGTTTGATCCTGGCTCAGAACGAACGCTGGCGGCAGGCTTAACACATGCAAGTCGAACGCATCCTTCGGGATGAGTGGCAGACGGGTGAGTAACGCGTGGGAACGTGCCCTTCAGTTCGGAATAACCCAGGGAAACTTGGGCTAATACCGGATACGTGCGAGAGCAGAAAGATTTATCGCTGAAGGATCGGCCCGCGTCTGATTAGCTAGTTGGTGGGGTAATGGCCCACCAAGGCGACGATCAGTAGCTGGTCTGAGAGGATGATCAGCCACATTGGGACTGAGACACGGCCCAAACTCCTACGGGAGGCAGCAGTGGGGAATATTGGACAATGGGCGCAAGCCTGATCCAGCCATGCCGCGTGAGTGATGAAGGCCTTAGGGTTGTAAAGCTCTTTCAGTGGGGACGATAATGACGGTACCCGCAGAAGAAGCCCCGGCTAACTTCGTGCCAGCAGCCGCGGTAATACGAAGGGGGCTAGCGTTGTTCGGAATCACTGGGCGTAAAGGGCGCGTAGGCGGCTTTGTAAGTCGGGGGTGAAAGCCTGTGGCTCAACCACAGAATTGCCTTCGATACTGCATGGCTTGAGACCGGAAGAGGTTAGTGGAACTGCGAGTGTAGAGGTGAAATTCGTAGATATTCGCAAGAACACCAGTGGCGAAGGCGGCTGACTGGTCCGGTTCTGACGCTGAGGCGCGAAAGCGTGGGGAGCAAACAGGATTAGATACCCTGGTAGTCCACGCCGTAAACGATGAATGCCAGCCGTTGGCGAGCTTGCTCGTCAGTGGCGCAGCTAACGCTTTAAGCATTCCGCCTGGGGAGTACGGTCGCAAGATTAAAACTCAAAGGAATTGACGGGGGCCCGCACAAGCGGTGGAGCATGTGGTTTAATTCGAAGCAACGCGCAGAACCTTACCAGCCTTTGACATGTCCCGTGTGGATCCTGGAGACAGGATCCTTCAGTTCGGCTGGCGGGAACACAGGTGCTGCATGGCTGTCGTCAGCTCGTGTCGTGAGATGTTGGGTTAAGTCCCGCAACGAGCGCAACCCTCGCCCTTAGTTGCCATCATTGAGTTGGGCACTCTAAGGGGACTGCCGGTGATAAGCCGAGAGGAAGGTGGGGATGACGTCAAGTCCTCATGGCCCTTACGGGCTGGGCTACACACGTGCTACAATGGCGGTGACAAAGGGCAGCGAACCCGCGAGGGGGAGCTAATCCTTAAAAGCCGTCTCAGTTCAGATTGCACTCTGCAACTCGAGTGCATGAAGGCGGAATCGCTAGTAATCGTGGATCAGAACGCCACGGTGAATACGTTCCCGGGCCTTGTACACACCGCCCGTCACACCATGGGAGTTGGTCTTACCCGACGGCGCTGCGCCAACCGCAAGGAGGCAGGCGACCACGGTAGGGTCAGCGACTGGGGTGAAGTCGTAACAAGGTAGCCGTAGGGGAACCTGCGGCTGGATCACCTCCTTTCTAAGGATGGTCTCTTATGAGAAGGCTTATGGCCTCCTCTATCGGACCTCTTTTGAACAATAAGGGTCAGTCAGACCCTGACATGCGGGACGCTGCCGTCTTCGTTTCTCTTCTCATTCCGGATACATCGGTCGGGGTTTGACCCCGATTGGGGCCTGTAGCTCAGGTGGTTAGAGCGCACCCCTGATAAGGGTGAGGTCGGACGTTCGAGTCGTCCCAGGCCCACCATTTATCTTGGTTAGGCTCAGACGCCGTCCTGCGGTCTTGCGAAGGCCGACCGGCCGCCGCGCCGCGTGGCGCGGACAGCCAAGAAAGCGGACGCTTTCGCCGGCGCCTGAGGCCAGGTATCAAGGGGCCTTAGCTCAGCTGGGAGAGCGGTAGCTTTGCAAGCTTCAGGTCGTCGGTTCGATCCCGACAGGCTCCACCATTTTTTGGATCCGGAAGGTCTATAGGGCATGACCTGGTCATGGCCGTGGATCGTCAAAGGAATTCGCCTGCCCTCTTGGGGGGAGCGCGGATGTTTGAAATCGTAAAGAGGCAGCATATTCGACCAGCGGGCGACCTAGTCCCGCGAACCAGCCCCGGCCCGCAGCCGTGGGCGTCGGATATGCTTGGCAAGCAAAAACATGTCTTTGGCGAAAGCCGAAGACAGGTCTTTCTTTTGGATCTTTGTTCGGCTTTAGCCGAGCGGACATTGATCATGAGAGTAATCAAGTGTCGTAAGAGCATCTGGTGGATGCCTTGGCGCTGAGAGGCGATGAAGGACGTGGTACGCTGCGATAAGCCTTGGGGAGCTGCGAACGAGCTTTGATCCAAGGATCTCCGAATGGGGAAACCCCCCTTCGACCCTTTGTATTGTGAGCACAGGATGCGTTCTGTGCTGGCACTACGAGGGGTCAGATGAAGGGATTAGGCCCTGAATACATAGGGGTTTAAGGCGAACCCGGGGAACTGAAACATCTAAGTACCCGGAGGAAAGGACATCAATTGAGACTCCGTTAGTAGTGGCGAGCGAACGCGGACCAGGCCAGTGCCTGCATGACACGTCATCGGAACCGTCTGGAAAGGCGGGCACGAACGGGTGACAGCCCCGTACGGATCAACGTGATTGCAGGACTTGAGTAGGGCGGGACACGTGAAATCCTGTCTGAACATGGGGGGACCACCCTCCAAGCCTAAGTACTCCTCAGCGACCGATAGTGTACTAGTACCGTGAGGGAAAGGTGAAAAGCACCCCGACGAGGGGAGTGAAACAGTTCCTGAAACCGGATGCTTACAAACAGTAGGAGCCCAAGGTTCGTCCTGGGTGACTGCGTACCTTTTGTATAATGGGTCAGCGACTTAAAGTAACGAGCAAGCTTAAGCCGATAGGTGGAGGCGCAGCGAAAGCGAGTCTGAACAGGGCGTTTGAGTTCGTTGCTTTAGACCCGAAACCGGGTGATCTAGCCATGAGCAGGTTGAAGGTGCGGTAACACGCACTGGAGGACCGAACCGGTGCCTGTTGAAAAAGTCTCGGATGACTTGTGGCT
>NZ_JAHAMK010000026.1 GCF_018383585.1 Microvirga sp. 3-52 | reverse complement strand
TACAGTCCGGATTTGAACCCGATTGAGCAGGTCTTCTCACAGATCAAAGCACATTTGCGCAAAGCCGAAGCCCGGACCGTCGAGGCGCTCTGGCGGGCCATCGGCGACATCTGTGATCTCGTCGAGCCCGAGGCATGCCGTAACTACTTCACCGCAGCCGGATACGGATTCGTCTGAATGACCGGTGCTCTAGGGTCTCGCAAGTAAAATGAACTGAGTGAGAGATATCAGACGACCACGGATGGATGGCAGTGCAAAATCACACGGCTAAGCCTAGTAACAGTGGATAAAACGGACGATAACTAGAATGTGAATGCTTGAGAGGGGAAGTCCAAAACAGCTGATTAGCTTTCTGGCTGTACTGTGCATGGGGTTGTTCCCGGATATCGATACTTGCGCCAAGTTTGGGCGACCCTGTTCGGTTAGACCGTTCGACAGAGGCTCGAGCCATCCATCGATCAAGATCATCGCCAAGGATGCGTTCCCTAACTCCGATCTTTTCCCGCCCTCATGTGTTGTGCCTTCTGTGACACCAGCGGGAGGATCGTGCGGGAATGGGGTCGAACGGGGATATTCTGGATTGCCTGATCGTCGGAGGGGGCCCGGCGGGGCTGACGACGGCGTTGTACTTGGCCCGCTTCAAGCGCCGATTCCTGGTGGTGGACAGTGGCACGCCCCGGGCGGCCTGGATCCCCACCAGCCACAACATCCCGGTCTTCGCGGAAGGCATCTCCGGCAAGGATATCCTGGCGCGGGCCCGCGCCAATCTCGAGCAATATGGGGCCGCGATCCAGTCCGGGCGGGTCACGGGTCTGCGCAAGCAGCCGGACCGCTTCATCGGGGTCGTGGAGGACGATGATGGCGGCATGAGCCAGATTGCGGCCAGGCGCGTGGTGCTGGCGACAGGATCCGTCGATATCGAGCCCGATCTGCCGGACGTGCCCAATGCCGTCCAGCGAGGGGTTGTTCGGTATTGCCCGATCTGCGACGGCTACGAATCCCGGGATCGGAAGATCGCCGTCATCGCTTACGGCTCCCACGGGATAGGGGAGGCGGTCTTCATCGCCCGGACCTATTCCAGCGACGTGACCCTGCTCACGCTGGGGCAACCTCTGGAGCTGAGCCCGGAGCAACGGGCGAGGCTCGAGGAGCACGACATCAAGATCGCGGAAACCCCGGTCGAATCCCTCGACATGGAGGGCGACCGGATCTCCGCCGTACATATGGGAGGCAAGGAGCACCGCTTCGACGTGCTCTATTCGGCGCTCGGGCTCAAGTATCGCTCGGACCTGGCGATCTCGCTCGGCGCCGACCATGACAAGTCAGGGGCTCTCGTTGTCGACGGCCATTGCCAAACCACTGTCAAAGGCCTCTACGCCGCCGGCGACATCGTCCGCGGTCTCGATCAGATCGTGGTCGGCATGGGCCATGCGGCGCTCGCCGCGACCCACATTCACAATCACTGCGAATTGCCGACCGAGGATGAGCCGGGCGGGGCGTGAGGCTGCCCCTCAGGAAAGCGCCTTGGCCAGCAGCGGAAGGCTGATGTCCATGCGGTAGTCGACCGAGGAATGGTCGTCGTGGAATTCCTGGTAAGTATGGGGAATGCCCGCGGCCTCGAGCTTGCGGTGCATGATCCGCGATCCATAGACCATGTTGTACTGGTCGATATCGCCGCAATCGATGAAGAAGGCCTTCAGCTTGCGCAGGTTCGCCTGGTGCTCGCCCTGATCGACCATGCGCAGTGGATCCCAGCGCAGCCAGTTGGACCAGCGCTCCTCGATGATCTCGCAGGTCTGCAGATCCACCGGTAGGCGGACACCGTAGAACTGGCTCGGATCGGGATCGAAACTCGCGGCCTGGGCGAGCAGCATCAGCACATGCCAATCCTTGTCCTTCGCCTTCGGTCCGGCCTCGAATTTGCGTAAGAAGGCTTCGATGGACATGTTGTGGTCGACGAGGTGGCGCAGCGCCCCGGCGAACTCGCCGAGATGGTAGAGGTATTCGAAGCCCACATCGCCTGAATGGGAGGCCGCTGCCGACCAGACCGAGCCGCCGTGGCGCAAGGCATAGACCATGGCGCCGTAGCCGCCAGAGCTTTTGCCGAATACGCCCCGGCGGCCGTCCCCGCCGCAGCCGAAGCGCTCCTCGACGAAGGGCAGCATCTCGCGGATGAGGAACGTCTCCCACGGCCCCATGGCGGCGCTGTCCACATATTGGTTGCCGCCAAGGCGCGTGAAGCAATCCGGAAAGGCCACTGCGACCGGGTGCATGGCCCCGGTGCCGATCAGGCGGTCGAGGCGCTCGGGGACGTTCTCGCCGTAATTCTTCCAGTTGGTGTGGGCAGGCCCTCCCGCCGTATAGCCGACGAGATCGACCAGGAGGGGCAGGCCCCGGCCGTCATGGCCTGCCGGCACATAGACGTCGATCCGCCGGCGGCACGGGTCTCCGAGAAGGTTGTCCCTGAGGCTCTGGCTGTCGAGCCAGAGGCTGTGCACCGTGCCGGCCGGCACATCATGGTCCTTGCGCATCGTCATCCTCATCGATCTTGATCGTCCAAGATGTGGCTCCCGAACGGGCACTTGTCCAGAATCCGGGCGTTCGAGCCGGTTAATAAGTCCTTCTCGCACCTAGCCATTCCTGTGACCGTGGGTCTACGGTGCAGGTCGAAAAGTCAAAGCTTGGGGGAGTATTCATGAGCAACAGTTTCCTGCCACGATGGAGCCTGAAGACCGAAGGCGTCATCATGCCGGACGAACGGCTGCCGACCGGCCAGATGATCGTCGTCGGCCTGCAGCATGTGGTCGCCATGTTCGGCGCAACCGTGCTGGCGCCGATCCTGATGGGCTTCGATCCCAATGTCTCGATCCTGTTCTCCGGCCTGGCGACGCTGATCTTCTTCTTCGTCGTCGGCGGCCGGGTCCCGAGCTATCTCGGCTCGAGCTTCGCTTTCATCGGGCCCGTTCTCGTCGCCACGGGCGCGAGCGTGGGAAGCCCCAACCCGAACATATCTCTGGCGCTCGGCGGCATCATCGCAGCGGGTGCGCTCTACTTCCTGATCGGCCTCGTGGTGCAGATGGCGGGCCATCGCTGGATCGAGCGGCTCATGCCGCCGGTGGTCACCGGCGCCATCGTCGCCGCCATCGGTCTCGTGCTCGCCCCGATTGCCATCAACAGCGCCTCGGGCGTCACCCCGGACAATGCGGCCGGCAGCGATTTCGCCCGCTGGATTGCGCTCGCCACCGTCGTGGCGGTCGGCCTCGTGGCTGTCTATGCACCGGGCACGGCACGCCGCCTGCCCGTGCTGATCGGCGGTGCCGCCGGCTATCTGATCTATTACATCTGCGCCAATGTCCTGGGCTTCGGGCCGCCGATCGATTTCGCCAGGATCGGCCAGGCCGCCTGGTTCGGCCTGCCGACCTTCCAGAGCCCGGTCTTCGACGCGCGGGCGATCAGCCTGATCGCGCCCGTCGCCATCATCCTCGTGGCGGAGAACCTCGGGCACATCAAGGCCATCGGCGCCATGACGGGCCGCAACCTCGATCCCTATCTCGGCCGCGCCTTCATGGGCGACGGTCTTGCCACAATGCTGTCCGGTTCTGCCGGCGGCACGGGCATGACCACCTATGCCGAAAACATGGGCGTGATGGCGGTGACCCGCATCTACTCGACCCTGGTCTTCATCATCGCGGCCGGGTTCGCCCTGCTTCTCGGTCTGTCGCCCAAGTTCGGAGCGTTCATCGGCACCATTCCGGGGCCCGTGCTCGGCGGATTGTCCATCGTGGTGTTCGGCCTCATCGCCGCGACCGCGGGCCGGATCTGGGTGGAGAACCGGGTCGATTTCTCGAACCCGCGCAATCTCATCACGGTAGCGGTCGCGCTCGTCCTGGGCGCCGGCAACTTCAAGCTGAATGTCGCAGGCTTCACGCTCGATGGTATCGGCACGGCGACCTTCGGCGCCATCATCCTCTACCACCTGCTGCGGATGACGCCTGCGACCGCTGAACGTCCGCGCGCTGCGGAATAGACACGATCCTTTTCCAGGAACACGCCTTCGGAGCCCGCGTTGAGCCTCAACGCGGGCTTCGCCTTTCATGGGCATCTTCGACCCTGGCCGATCGAAGCTCCGCATCCTTTTCCTGCATGGGAGATGTCATGAGCTCCGAACAGAAACAGACCCTGCCGCCTCAGGTTCAGGACCAGCAGCCCGGTCACGAAACGGAGATGAATCCGCGGCCCGATTACGAGCCCCGCTATCCCGGCAGCGGGCGATTGAAGGGGAAGGTAGCTCTCATTACCGGTGGGGACAGCGGCATCGGGCGGGCGACCGCCGTTCTCTTTGCCCGGGAAGGCGCCGATCTCGCCATCCTCTACCTCAATGAAAGCGAGGATGCGCAGGAGACGAAGCGTCTGATCGAGCGGGAAGGGTGCACATGCCTGACCATCGCCGGAGATGTCGGCGATCCGGATTTCTGCAGTTCCGCCGTCGATCAGGTCATCCAGCGTTTCGGCAAGCTCGATGTGCTCGTGAACAACGCAGCCGAGCAGCACCCGAAGAAGGATATCGGCGAGATCACGCCCGATCAGATCGAGCGCACCTTCCGCACCAACATCTTCGGCTATATCTACATGGTGCAGGCCGCCAAGCCGCACCTCAAGAAGGGGGCCGCGATCGTCAACACCACGTCGGTGACGGCCTATCGCGGCAGCGGGGATCTTCTTGATTACAGCGCCACCAAAGGCGCCATCGTCGCATTCACGCGTTCGCTGGCGCAGAAGCTTGCAAGCGAGGGGATACGGGTCAATGGCGTGGCGCCGGGGCCGATCTGGACGCCGCTGATTCCGTCGACATTCCCGGCCGAGAAAGTGAAGCAGTTCGGCGCCAACACGCCCATGGAGCGCCCCGGTCAGCCGAACGAAGTGGCGCCGTCCTATCTGTTCCTGGCCTGTGAGGATTCGTCCTACATCACCGGTTCGGTTCTGCATCCGAATGGCGGCGATCCGACGGAGGCCTGACACGAAAAGGGCGGCTCGCGCGAGCCGCCCAGTTCAAGAGAGTCGAGGGCCTATCAGCGTCTGCGGCGCACGCGAACCGGAACGAGGCTTTGCGATGGTGCCGTGAAGGCGAAGAAAAGCATGACGGCTGAAAGCGAACCGCCGATCAGGAAAAGTACTTCTGCGATTTCGACCTGAGAGGCCGCACCCGTAATCGCTGCGAGGGCAGTAACAACGGAAAAGATACAAAATGCACGAAGGGCAACTGAACGAGTCATTGACCATCTCTCCCAAGTGATCTGGAAAACGTATGGGTTGAGGGCAGGTTCCATGCGAATAAAAGCCTGCAAAAATACTTTTGAACGATTGATGAACGTAGCTGATAATGTTCGGTGCGTGGAACCCTACAGTCGCGCTTGGCGTTGTTTGAACATCGTCGGCTAGTAGTCGATTGTACAGTTAGCGAGGTAACACCATGCTCGGTTGGGCAGTCACTTTTCTCATCATCGCATTGGTCGCAGCTCTGTTCGGCTTTGGCGGCATTGCCGGTACGGCTGTCGAGATCGCGAAGCTGATCTTCTTCGTTGCGATCGTCCTTTTCGCCATCTCGGCCGTGATCGGCCTGCTGCGCGGACGAAGCCCCATGTGATGCCGACAGGCGTCTTGGTCACAAACGCCGCCTCACAAGGGCGGCGTTTTCGTTCGCGCGTCATTGCCGATACGGAAGGGGAGGAAAGGGGTTCAGCCCTGCAGGGCTGCCCTTGTCATGCTGTCGGGGCCAAGGTCCTCGATGTCCTCGACGTTCAGCAGGGAGGCGAGGCGAAAGCGCGCGCGGTTCACGCGGCTCTTGATGGTGCCGACCGCACAGCCGCAGATATGCGCGGCCTCCTCGTAGGAAAATCCAGAGGCGCCGACCAGAAGCAAGGCTTCGCGCTGGTCGGAGGGAAGCTTGGCGAGCGCGCTGCGAAAGTCCTCGAAATCCAGGTGAGAGCCCTGTTCGGGCTGCACCTTCAGGCGCCCGGCATAGGACCCGTCCGGGTCCTCGACCTCACGGCGGCGCTTGCGGTATTCGGAATGGAAGAGATTGCGCAGGATCGTGAAAAGCCAGGCATTCAGATTCGTTCCAGGTTCGAACCGATGCAGATTGGCCAAAGCCCTGAGGAGCGTGTCTTGAACGAGGTCGTCTGCCCTGTCGACCTGACCCGAGAGCGAGATTGCAAACGCGCGAAGGCTGGGCACTGCCGCGAGAAGCGCCTCCCGTAACTCCGGGTCGGGCTCTGGGGTCATTCAGACCCCTCCTTTCCCTCATTCTTCTTGTCCAGCTGATCGAGCAGGTCCTTGAAACGGTCGGGAACAGGCTGCTGCATGAGCTCGTCATACATGGCGCGGAGCTGATCGCCGATGCGCTTCTGGCTGCCGCTGTCGAGCTTGGGATCGGTTGTGAGCTTATCGTTCACGGACATGTCCAGAATGGTCCGGGCAAGCTTCTTCCCCTTATCAACCGTCATCTTCGTCCCCTTGCCATCCCATCTTTCAGAGGGATAGCCAACCTTGGCAATATCCATATATTAGTTTTCGAGCAATAACGCTCATTGCTGCGACCAGTTCCATTCATGGAACTTTTGCAGCTTTGCCACGTTGAATGGACCGTCGGTATAACGAGTCAAAAGCACAGTTAAGGGGAAGCGAATGTCGACAGCTCAGCTTGTCGTCCAGCATTTACCGTATCTTCGCCGCTACGCACGCGCTCTCACAGGCAGCCAGATGGCTGGAGACGCCTATGTGGCTGCCACCCTGGAAACCCTCGTCAGCGAGCCCGAGACCATCGGTCCTTCCGGAAACGTGAAGGTCGAGCTCTTCCAGGTCTTCACGCGGATCTGGAATTCCCTGTCGGTGAACGGCCGCAGCGAGCAGATCCAGCGCGATCTGCCGGCGGAAGTCCGTCTCGGACAGATCACCCCGCTTCCCCGTCAGGCCTTCCTCCTGTCCTGCCTTGAAGGCTTCGGAGAGGAAGAGGTCGGCCAGATCCTCGACGTCGACACGAAGACCGTTCGGGAGCTCGTCGACGAGGCGGGCCGGGAACTGGCGGCCGACATGGCCACGGACATCCTCATCATCGAGGACGAACCCCTGATCGCTATGGATCTGGAGGCTCTTGTCGAAGGCCTCGGCCACAACGTGACGGGTGTCGCCCGCACGAGGACTGAAGCCGTCAAACTCGCGTCGGGCAAGCAGCCGGGTCTGATCCTGGCGGATATCCAGCTTGCGGACGGCAGCTCCGGTCTCGATGCGGTCAACGATCTGCTCAAGGCGTTCGAGGTGCCGGTGATCTTCATCACGGCGTACCCCGAGCGCTTCCTGACCGGTGAGCGGCCTGAACCGGCCTTCCTGATCGCCAAGCCCTTCCAGCCGGCAAACGTCTCCGCCGTCATCAGCCAGGCTCTGTTCTTCCAGCAGAGCGCCCGGCGTCGGGAGGCTCGGGCCGCAACGGCCTAACCCTCAGGCTGCTAGGATTACCAAGTAATAGCCCGGCCACTGGCCGGGCTTTTCTTTTATCATGATGTATTAGGCGCAAAAAAAGACGGGCTCATGAGCCCGTCTAAGGTGCCGGCCAATGCACAAGGGGAATGCGGGGAGGACCAGGAGGCCGGTGCTTTAAGAACGCCCTATCGAAATCAAATGTTCCCGGCTTTTTTATCCCTCTTTTTATTCGTCATTCCTGCAGAAGAAGACAGGAACATCAAAGATATGGTCGCGTTGTTTTTTCGAATTGCAGAGCTGAGACAGCGGGAGAGAGGGATGTTCCGTACACCTGTGGCTTTGGTCGGACTGGCTGGGGCTTTCTTCGTGGCCGGTAGCTTCGCCCCCGCTTCTTTCAGCATGTCTCCCTTGGCGCAATCCGGGTCGCTGCCCTTCGAAACGTCCATGTCGACAAAAGGTGACCGCGTGGCTGCGCCTGTTCCTGCGCGCAATCCGAACGCGGTGTCGATCGTGGAACTGATCGGGGTGGCCAATGCTGCGGTGATCCTGCGGGACCATGATGGAAAGGTGCTCTACAGGTCGGATCCGCGCACCGGGATCACGTCCTTCGCGCGGGATACGGATCTGCCGGTCGTGACCTTGAAGGAAGAGGTGCAGGGTCCGGTGGCGCAGCACCCCGCTCGCCGTCAGGAGGGCAACGAAACTCCGCAGGAACAGAAGCCGAAGAGCCGCAATCCGGTCGGCTGCATGGGCGATGTCAGCCCCCTTGCCAAGGCGAGTGCCAATCGGATGCCGAGCCTCTGTCTAGCACTTCTGGAACAGTCGCTGATCTGAAGCCTGCCAGTGACCGGCATGGATCAAAGTCAACCCATTGTTCCCTTGCCATTGTTCCCGTGCATGCCAGGCGCCGGCCTTCCCGTTCTCATCCAATTGTTCGATTGAATGAAGCCATCGGGTTCCAGAGCTGGCTCGCTCGCCCCACTTTCCTCTGCTGGAACCAACCGACTGAAAAGTAGTTGCCATTATTAGCGTGATTGTTGCTGCTTGTCGGTCGGCAGGTGGCAGGGTGCTTTGTTGTTCTGGAATATTAACAAGTATTCATATCAAAGTTCAGCAATATAGATCCCGATAACATTGACTTGATCGAGTCGATATTCGGAACGGTCGCTGATGCTGTGCGTTACACCCCCGCGCACTTCGGTGCACAAAGCGATTTTAATGGATCCTCAGGAGAAATATACAATGCTGAAGAAGCATATGGCAGCTTGCCTTGTAGTGACGGCTTTCGCGGCTGCGCCGGCCCTTGCACAAACTTCATCTCCGTCGGCTCCGACCGACCGCCCGGCCGCTTCGGGTTCCGGGTCGACGACCACGGGCTCGCCGGCCATGCAGCCAGGTGCTTCCGGTTCGTCCGCCACGGGACAGTCTTCGACCACCATGGGCCAGAACAGCGCCATGTCCGGTCAGTTCATGACCAAGATGGAAACGAACCAGATCATGGCTTCCGATCTGATCGGCACCCGCGTGGTCAGCGCGAACAACGAGTCGATCGGCGACATCAATGACGTGATCGTGGATCGTAACGGTCAGGTCATGGCCGCCGTCGTCGGCGTGGGCGGCTTCCTTGGAATCGGCGAAAAGGACGTTGCCGTTCCGTTCAAGTCGCTGGAGTTCGCGAGCGCCCAGCAGGCTCAGGCGATGGACAGCAGCAGCAGCGGCAACAACGCCGTGAACACCACGGGCTCGACGACCGCGACGGGTTCGACCGCCACGACCGGCAACACCGCCACGACCGGCACGGGCTCGGCTGGCTCGACCAGCACGGCGGCGAACACCGCGTCGAGCAATCAGAACCAGCCCGAACGCGTCGTCCTTCGCATGACGAAGGCTGAGCTCCAGGCTGCCCCGGCCTTCGATGAGGATGGCGACAACAATGCCAACCGCTCGACGACCGGCACGACGGGCACCACGACGGCTCCGAAGCAGTAATCGGGACAACGGTTCCNCCCCGGCCTTCGATGAGGATGGCGACAACAATGCCAACCGCTCGACGACCGGCACGACGGGCACCACGACGGCTCCGAAGCAGTAATCGGGACAACGGTTCCTGTTGAGAGACGGCGCCTGAGGAAACTCAGGCGCCGTTCCGTTTATCTGGGTGCCGGCTACCTGATCCCAAAATAAAAGGCGCAGCTGAATTAGCTGCGCCTCGAAGGTGCCAGTCCAAGGGGGCATTCGGACCGGTTGAAGTCCTAACGCCGTACTACCGAGCCGGTTCCCGAAAAAGTCCGGGAAAGTTTGTCCTGCCCGGCGTCGCGCGGGCCAGACGTCTTGCCGCACGGAACCGGTGATTTGCGCATACGTTGCCGTTTCAAGCGCAATGCGGAGGGAATGACGATGACCGCGACGAATGAACTGGATGCGGTGCTTTGCCAGGAAGAGCTTCCGGACGAGTTTTCCCGACTCGCTTCGAGCTCCTCCCCGAGAGACAAGCCGTCGGTGGCCTCCATGCTCAGCGGCATCATTCCCGTCTGCAGTGAGGACGAAGTAACCTGTCCCCTTTTGCTGAGGCGGCATCTGCTCGTCCCGGCATTGCCCCATGTGGTGCCGACGGCAAGCATTCCCCGTATCTAAGGTTCGTCTATTGATGGTTGAAGTATCCTCGTACCCGACAACTTCTGGCTCGATCGCGTTCCTGCTTCATCCGAGCATGGTTCCGGTCACCGACGTGTTCCGGTCGCTCAGCAGTCTTGAGGATCAATACGATCTGTCTCTTCTCGATGGGCCGGAGCAGGGGTTGACCGTTTATACCCAGCCCGAAGCGGCCAAGGGCATCGTATCGGACGCCTTGCTGCTGGCCTTCGCTTTGACCCGGCAGCGGGGAGGCCGGCCGTTTCTCCATAGACCTCTCGGATCCCGTCATGGGAGCGTGGACGAATATTGCCTGCTGGCGTTGATCGGTTCCTTGGGCCATGCCGCGGCGGACGTCGCCCTTGAGGCCGCCGCATACCTGGACATCGCATCGTTTGATGCGGTGGTGCCGCTGGTTGGGGAAATCGTTCGCCAGATGGACAGCGGGGCGCTTGTTTTCGAGCCTCCGAGCCTGTCCGACTTCAGGGCCATGATGAGCCGTGAATCGTCCAAGGAGGTCCTCGTTGAGGCCAATTCGGGCAGGGCGGAGTTCAACTTCAGGAATTAGACGCCATCCGATCGAGCTGAAATATCCTGCCTGCCTGTGAAGAGCCGTCGTAACCGGCTGTTCAATGCCTCTCCCTGCTGCCACGATAGGCCCGCCGCAACCTGTTCTTCCGGAAAACCGAATGACCCTCTTCGGGCGTAGCGCGTGAGTCGCATCGCAGCCTTCACCCTGATGGCGCTCATCTGGGGCTTGACGTGGCTCCCGATGAAAGTGGCCTCGGAGGTCGTTCCGCCGATCTTTCTCGCGGCGATGCGCTTTCTGCTTGCAGGGCCCTGCTTTCTAGCGGTTGCGATGGCACAGGGCCTGTCCCTGCGGTCCAGCCAGTTCGGCCGCATCGTCGTTGCCTCTCTCCTAATCACCACGGGCTGCTACAGTTTCCTGTTCTGGGGCGTCGCAAGAGCTCCCAGCGGCCTGTCCGCGATCGTGAACCTGTCGTTGATGCCCATCTTCCTCGTGATTATCGGTGCCCTCTACGGCCAGGAGCGCATCACGATGCGGCGGGTCGGCGCCATCGGCCTCGGGATTCTGGGGCTCGTCCTTCTGTTCTCCGGTCGATCGAGCGCGACCCAGAGCGGTCCGATGCCAATCGTCGGTCTCGTCGCGGTTGCAATTGGAACGGTGTCCTACGCCTGGGGTTCGGTGATCAGCCGACCGCTGACCCTTTCCATGCCGCCCCTGGTGCTCGCCTTCTGGCAGAGCCTGATCGGTGGAATGGCGCTCGTTCCTGTTTCCCTCTTCATCGAAGGATACGATCCCGCGCATTTCACCGGGCTTTCCGATGCAAGAGCCATCTTCGGCCTGAGCATTCTGGTATTGGGAGGGTCGCTGATCGCGTTCTGGATCTATCTTGGGCTCGTGCGCGACTGGGGCGCCTTTCGGGCCGGGCTCTATGCCTTCGTCAGCCCGATCATCGCCGTTGCCGTCGGGGTGGTTTACGCGGATGAGCCGTTCGGTTGGGCCGAGGGTCTCGGCATGGGAATCATGCTGGCCGCGACGGCTCTATCTCTCTCGGAAAAGAAGATCATGGAGCCGGCGGCATCCGGGTGAGGTGCGATGGGATCTCATCTAGAATTCATAAGTAAAGGGGCCGCTCAGCGGCCCCTAAACCAGTATGCATCAGAAATAAACTATTCCTGGTTGCCACGCGTGTTGCCCGAGGCCTGACCGCCTTTGCGGCCGGCTTCGGAGGCGAGTTCGCGATCCTGAGAGAAGGACCTCTTCTCGGCGGGAACGCTCTTGCCGCCCTTGCTCGCAATTTCCCGCTGCCGGTCAGAGTCCATCGACGCGAAGCCACGCTTCGAGGTCGAACTACCTGGCGTCATTTATGCCTCCTTATCGAATCGTGTCCGTGCTTCTTCAACCGCTCTCGGATTCGATGGTTCCGATATGGAAGAGGGAACCGTTGCAAAAAATTCCATGAAAATATTCATTCACTTCCAATTGTTAAGCTTAGCGCAATCGCTTAAGCCGGATAAACGTGGCAACATCTTGTTCATGGGAATATGAACCAAGAAGGTACTTGCTTTGTCGCACGCTGGCGAGCGGTTCTATTTGCGAATAAATAGGCTTCTGTGCCCGTCGTCTGATCTCGAGACCCAGGAACGCTGCGGTCTCGGCTGGAGACAACCTTCAACAAAGGATCAGGGCTGCGGATGCGAGTGCCGATCTGGAGAGATGATTGTCCGCCCGGATCGGTATAAAAGATGATCGGTATAAAAGATTCTGCGCAGGAGTTCCTTCGGGAGCGCCCAGGATGATGGCTCAGGACGAGAGGGCGGGATGACCTACGACGACAACAACGTGTTCGCGAAGATCTTACGCGGTGAGCTTCCATGCCAGAAGGTCTACGAGACGGATCGCGTGCTCGCCTTCATGGACGTCATGCCGCGCAGCGACGGGCACGTGCTTGTCATTCCCAAGACCAAGGCCCGCAACCTCCTCGATGTCGATCCCGACGATCTAGCCGAACTGGCGAAGGCGGTGCAGATCGTCGGGAAGGCCGCCAAGAAAGCGCTTTCCGCCGATGGCCTGACGATCCAGCAGTTCAACGAGAGCGCGGGCGGGCAGGTGGTCTTCCACATCCACTTCCATGTGCTCCCCCGTTTCGAAGGGGTGGCGCTGAAGCCCCATACGGGTCAGATGGAGAAGCCTGAGGTGCTGGCGGATTTCGCTGCGAAGATCCGCGCCGAGCTGCCGGCGGCGTGACCGGGATCGGCGAAGGATTGCGATCTCATCGCGCCATGTCATCACCGGCCTTGTGCCGGTGATCCCGATGACTTGAAGTGATGCGCCTTTCAAATCGGGATGGCCGGGACAAGCCCGGCCCTGACGTGGAGTGAGGAGATCCCGTCAAACGTTCACGGTGGCCCAGGGTCAGTCCGCCCAATCGAGAGAGCGGGCGATGGCCTTGTCCCAGACGGCGTTCAGCCGCTCGCGACGAGACGCACCCATGGCCGGTGTCCAGCGCTTATCGATGGCCCAATTGCTGACCAGTTCGTCCGTTCCGCTCCAGAACCCCGTCGCCAGTCCGGCCGCATAGGCCGCTCCGAGAGCCGTGGTCTCGATCACCTTGGGGCGCACCACGGGAACGTTCAGGATATCGGCCTGGAACTGCATCAGAAGCTCGTTGATGACCATGCCGCCGTCCGTGCGCAGTTCCTTGACGGTGATCCCGGTATCCTTGGCCATCGCATCGAGCACTTCGCGGGTCTGGAAGGCGGTGGCCTCGAGCGCCGCGCGGGCGATGTGGCCCTTGTTGGCGAAGCGCGTCAGGCCGCCGATCAGGCCGCGGGCATGGGAGTTCCAGTGCGGCGCATAGAGGCCTGAAAAGGCCGGAACGATGGTCACGCCGCCATTGTCCTCGACGCCACGGGCGAGGGTTTCGATCTCGGTGCTGTTCTGGATCAGTCCGAGATTGTCCCGCAGCCATTGCACGAGGGCGCCGGCGATCGCGATCGAGCCCTCCAGGGCATAGACGGTCTTTCCCTGGCCGAAGCGGTAGCCCACGGTGGTGAGCAGGCCGCATTTCGAAGGGTAGGGGGTCTCCCCGGTGTTCATGAGCATGAAGCAGCCGGTGCCATAGGTGTTCTTGGCCTCGCCCTGCTGGAAGCAGGCCTGCCCCACGAGGGCCGCCTGCTGGTCGCCGAGAATGCCCGCGATGGGAACGCCCGCGAGGCCGTCGGTCACCACGCCATAGACCTCGCTCGACGAGCGGATCTGCGGCAGGCATGCCCTCGGGATGTCGAAGAGTCCCAGGATCTCCTCGTCCCAGTCGAGGCTATGGAGGTTCATGAGCTGCGTGCGGCTGGCATTGGTCACATCGGTGATGTGGCAGCCGCCATCGACGCCGCCGGTCAGGTTCCAGACCAGCCAGGTGTCGATATTGCCGAACAGCACGTCTCCGACCGCTGCCTTCTCCCGGGCGCCCGGCACATTGTCGAGGAGCCAGCGCAGTTTCAGCCCTGAGAAATAACTCGCCAGCGGCAGGCCGGTCTTGTCGCGGAGGCGATCATGACCGCCGTCCCGCGCGAACTCCTCGACGATGGAATCGACGCGGGTGTCCTGCCAGACGAGAGCGTTGTGAAGCGGCTTGCCGGTGCGCTTGTCCCAGATCAGGGTCGTCTCGCGCTGGTTGGTGATGCCGATGGCGGCGAGGTCCTGAGGCTTCAAGCCCTTCCTGGCCAGCGCCTGCCCGATCACCTCCTGCGTGTTCCGCCAGATCTCGAGCGGGTCGTGCTCCACGTAGCCGGCCTTGGGGTAGATCTGCTCGTGTTCCTTCTGGCCGACCGAAACGATCGTTCCGGCCCTGTCGAACACGATGAAGCGCGAGCTGGTCGTGCCCTGATCGATGGCGCCGACGTATTGAGCCATGTCCTTCCCCAAACCTTATTGCGCGGCGACCGACGCCACTTTTTTCTTGGCCAAATAGGCATCGATCTTGGCCGCAGCGTCAACCGGCACATGCAGTCCGAGCTTGGAGCGGCGCCAGAGGATGTCCTCGGCCGTGCGCGCCCATTCGCGGCGCATGAGATAATCGACCTCGGCCGCCGTCAGCCCGGCGCCGAAATCCTCACCGAGATCGGCAAGCGACGTCGCGGAGCCCAGGAGCTCTTCCATCCGCGTGCCGTAGGCCCGCGCCAGGCGATGGGCGAGGTGCTCGGGCAGGAAGGGCCAGCGCTGGCGTACATTGGCGAAGAAGCGGTCGAAATCCGCATCCGGCATGTCGCCGCCCGGCATCTTCGCCTTCTCGGTCCAGGACGGTTTCATGGTCGGGAAGTAGGGCTTCAACTCGTCGAGGGCGTGCTCGGCGAGCTTGCGGAAGGTGGTGATCTTGCCGCCGAAGATCGACAGCACCGGCGCCTGACCCTGCGGGGCGTCCATGTCGAACACGTAATCGCGGGTCACCGCGGAGGCGTTGCTCGAGCCGTCGTCGAAGAGCGGGCGCACGCCGGAATAGGTCCACACCACTTCCGCCGGCGTGACCTGGCGCTTGAAGAAGTGGTTCACGACGTTGCACAGATACTGGATCTCGTCCTGGCTGATCTCGACCTTCTTGTCGGGGACCGACTCGACCGGAATGTCCGTGGTGCCGATCAGGGTGAACTTCTCCTGGTACGGAATTGCGAAGACGATCCGCTTGTCCGTATTCTGGAGAATGAAGGCTTCCTTGGTGTCGAAGAGCTTAGGCACCACGATGTGGCTGCCCTTCACCAGGCGCACGTTCTTGGTGGTGTTGAGACCGAGCTTGGCATTGAGCACATCGGCCACGAAGGGGCCGCCGGCGTTGACGATGACCTTCGCGCGCACGTCCTGCGTCTCGCCGGTCTCCGCGCTCTGCAGGGTGGCCACCCAGGTCTGGCCCTCGCGGCGGGCGGAAACAAGCTTGGTGCGCACCCGGATGTCGGCGCCCTTCTCGAAGGCGTCGAGGGCGTTGAGGGCCACCATGCGGCTGTCCTCGACCCAGCAGTCGGAATAGACGAAGGCCGTGTCGAAGCCGGGCTTGAGAGCTTGGCCGGCGGGGTGCCGGGTGAGCTTGATGCCTTCTGTTCCGGGCAGTTTCTTGCGCGGTGCCAGATGGTCGTACATGAACAGGCCGAGCCGCACGAACCAGGCCGGTCGGATGCCCTTCTCGTGAGGCAGAATGAAGCGCAGGGGCCAGATGATGTGGGGGGCGGATTCCAGCAGGCGCTCGCGCTCGAACAGGGCCTCGCGCACCAGCCGGAACTCGTAATATTCGAGATAGCGGAGGCCGCCATGGATCAGCTTGGTTGAGGCGGAGGAGGTATATCCGGCGAGATCGCCCTGCTCGCAGAGCACCACCGAGAGGCCCCGGCCCACGGCATCGCGTGCGATGCCCGCGCCGTTGATGCCGCCGCCCACAATCAGAAGATCAGTCACTGTCGTCACGGAACGCGTCTTTCCTTGCAACCCGGATACCCCGAACCCCTGCACATGATTTCTTTAGCCGTCTAAAGCAAGTGGATTCTTTTATGGATCTCAGGGCTCCTTTGCCAAGGCGAGGTTTAGCATGAAAGCCCCGAAGGCGCACACGGCCATTCCCAAGCACAGCAGCACGACGGCGTCATAACTGCCCTGCCAGGCCCAGAGGGCCCCGAAGGCGAAAGGGGCGCCCGCCATGGCGATCCGGACGGGCATGGCGATCATGCCCTGGATCGCCCCGTAATCCTCCCGGCCGAACAGCTCCGGCGGCAGGAGGGCGCGCACGATGGTGAGCATGCCGTTGGCCGCGCCATAGAGGCCTGCGAATCCCAGTATCAGCCAGGATCCGGCCGGGACGAAAGGCAGGAGAGCGAAGGCGAGGACGCTCAGGGCCATGGTGGCGACCCCGATCCCTCGCAGGCTCATGGCGCGCTCGCCGAACCCGGTCAGGAACCGTGCGGCGACCTGGGCCGGACCGATCACGGTATAGGCCACCACGGCGGCATCGATGGTGAAGCCCCTCTCGAGCAGGATCGGGATCAGATGGACCGGGATCCCCGTGGAAATGATCCCCTGCAGGACACTCGTGACGACGAACAGCCAGAAGGCCGGATTGGCGAGCACGCGGCGGGGATCGGACGCAGGCCGGGTGGCGGCGGGCGTCTCGCGGCCATGCTTGGGGCGGACCGGCGCAGCCGGAATGCTCGATGCATGCAGCACGGCGCAGATTGCCAAGTTCAGGGCGGCCAGCACGAGCAGCGCGCCACGCCAGCCATAGGCCTCGATCAGCACATGGGTGAGGGGGATGAAGACCGTGCTGGCGAAGCCGCCGACGAGGGTCATGATGGTGATCCCGCGGCGGGTCAGAAGGCCGAGCCGGGATGCCAGAACCGCAAAGCCCGGTTCGTAGAACACGGCGCTCATGGCCGCTCCGATGCCGAGCCATATCAGCAGGAAGGCCAGGTAATGGTCCGTCCAGGCCCAGAGTCCGAGGAAAACGGCGGCGAGAATCGAGCCGCCCGTCATCACGGCCCGGCCATAGCCCCGGTCGATCAGCCGGCCGACCGGAACCGCGAAGAAGGCGGAGGAGACGAGGGCCAGGGAATAAGCGGCGGTCAGGGCCGTCTTCGACCATCCCAGCTCCCGCTCCATGGGCTCGATGATGAGCGCGAAGGCGTAGAAGAGCGTCCCGTAGGAGATCAGCTGGGTGAACGAGAGGGCCGAGACGAAGCGCCAGGGCATGGAGCCGGAGGGAGACATTCTCGCTTTATGTCAGGCCTTGCGGTTGACGGATAGGTTTTTAGCCTCCATATGCACAGCAGGCGACGGCGCTCGACCATCGAGCAGCTTGAGCGGGACTGCGTGACGGATAATCGCGAAACGGCGAAGACCCCGGTCCCCTTCTTCAATCGCTCAATCATACGACGGCCCCATCACGCGGGCTCTCGCCTTAAAGAGCCCTGAAGCGCCTTTGCTTTATCAAGCCGAACCTGCTTTGCGGCTCACCGCATCCGTTCGAAAGACATCCACTTTGACACTCTTCACCGATTTCGGATTGGCCCAGCCGATCCTGAAGGCCTTGACTGCCGAGGGCTATGAGAAGCCAACGCCGATCCAGGCCCAGACCATTCCCTATGCCATGGAAGGCCATGACGTCTGCGGCATCGCCCAGACCGGCACCGGCAAGACGGCCGCCTTCGCGCTGCCGATCCTGCATCGCCTGAACGCGAACCCGAAGCCGCGCCGGGCCAAGAGCCCCCGCGTGCTCGTGCTCAGCCCGACCCGTGAGCTCGCCAGCCAGATCGCCGACAGCTTCCGCGCCTATGGCCGCAACCTCAGGCTCACCACCGAGGTGGTGTTCGGCGGGGTCACCATCTCCCGCCAGGAGAAGGCGCTGGCCAATGGCGTCGACGTGCTCGTCGCCACGCCCGGCCGCTTGATCGACCTCATCGACCGCAGGGCCTTGAGCCTGCGTGAGATCGAGATCCTCGTCCTCGATGAGGCCGACCAGATGCTCGACCTCGGCTTCATCCATGCGCTCAAGCGCATCGTGACCCTGCTGCCGAAGGAGCGCCAGAGCCTGTTCTTCTCGGCCACCATGCCGAAGACGATCTCGACGCTGGCCGATTCCTTCCTGCGCAATCCCGCCAACGTGGCCGTCACGCCGGTGGCAACCACCGCCGAGCGCGTCGAGCAGAGCGTGATCTTCGTGCAGACCGGCCGCAAGCAGGTCCTGCTCGAAACGCTCCTGCGCGATCCGTCCATCGAACGCGTCCTCGTCTTCACCCGCACCAAGCACGGCGCGGACAAGGTGGTGCGCGGCCTCGACAAGGCCGGCATCGCAGGGGCGGCCATTCACGGCAACAAGTCCCAGCCGCAGCGCGAGCGTGCGCTTGCTGGATTCCGGGACGGCTCGTGCCGGGTGCTTGTGGCGACCGACATCGCCGCACGCGGCATCGACGTCGAGGGCGTGAGCCACGTCATCAACTATGACCTCCCGAACGTGCCGGAATCCTACGTCCACCGCATCGGCCGCACGGCCCGCGCGGGAGCGACCGGACTCGCGATCTCGTTCTGCAACGACGAGGAAAAGGCTTACCTCAAGGACATCGAGAAGCTGACCCGCCTGAAGGTGCCGGTCATGCCGCTGCCTGAGGGTCTTCCTGCTGCTCCTGCCGGTGGCGAGACCTCCGAGCGTCGCGAACCGCAGCGCGGACGTCCCGCTCCCCATGCCCGCGGGCATCAGGGACATGGCCAGTCGCGCAGCGCCGATCCGAATGCCGAGCGCGGCCCCAAGCGTCGTCGCGGCCGCGGCAAGCCCGGCGGCAATGCTCAGCCGCAGGGCGGACAGCCTGCCGGCAACCAGCAGAGGCCGGCCCAGGGCCAGCGTCCCGCACAGGGACAGCGGCCCGCTCAAGGAAAGCCTGCGTCGGGCCGTCAGGACGGACGCCGGGGCGACGGAGCCCAGGTGGCCTGGCTCGAAAAAAGCCCGCGCCGCCGCTAAGGCATGACGACAGAAAAGGCGCCGCAAGGCGCCTTTTTTCGTTGGGAGACTCAACGATCTTCCCTCTCCCTTGCGGGGAGGGCTAGGGTGGGGGTGCTGGCGCTGAGCTGGACCAGTGTGGCGCTCACGCCCCCGCCTCCAACTCCTCCCCACGAGGAGGAGGGCTCATTGCGCTAATCTTGTCACCAAATGACGGGCCCTGGATGTGACCAACAAGTCCAGATCTGGCATAGAACCCGCTGTAACATCCGAGCTCCGAGGAGACATCGCCTAATGGCCAAACGGGCCGGAAGCGCCGACTTGCCGCTGCATTCCGGCCATGTGCCGAAATGGCTGGCCGACCGGATGACGCGCCTCGGCGGCGTGGTGAGCGAGGCCATCGTGCACCATTACGGCCGGGACGAGCTGCTGCGCCGGCTCGCCCATCCGTTCTGGTTCCAGTCGTTCGGAGCCGTGATGGGGATGGACTGGCATTCCTCCGGCATCACCACCAGCGTCATCGGCGCCTTGAAGCGCGGGCTGACGCCCCTGTCGAAAGAGCTCGGAATCCATGTCTGCGGTGGGCGCGGGCGGCACTCGCGGCAGACGCCTCACGAACTGGTTTCCATCGGCGAGCGCGTCGGTTTCGACGGAATGGCACTCGCGAATGCCAGCCGGCTGGTGGCGAAGGTCGACAGCGCCGCCATCCAGGATGGCTTCGACCTCTACCTCCATGGCTTCATCGTCACCGACGACGGCAAATGGGCGGTCGTCCAGCAAGGGATGAACGATGGGCGCCGGCAGGCGCGCCGCTACCATTGGCTGTCCGAGGATCTCGAAAGCTTCGTCGACGAACCGCACACGGCCATCGACGGCGTCGGCCAGGGCACGATCGTCAATCTCACCGACCGGCGGGCCGAGGCATCACGCCGGGCTCAGATCGAGATCCTGGACACCCTGGGACCCGACGGTGTCGCCCGCAAATTCCTGGCGCTCGAGCAGCGCGAAGCGGATACGGCGCCGGCCGTGAGCCCGCAGCCCCTGCTGCCCCATCTGGTGATGCCGGAGCATCACGACGTTCGACCGAAGGACGTGGTGCTGCGCCGCCTGCACGGGAGCCTCGCGGCGGCGGCCGATCGCGGGGCTGCGGATTTTCCCGATCTGCTGATGACCCCCGGCGTGGGGCCGCGCACCGTGCAGGCTCTCGCCATGGTGGCGGAAGTCGTCCATGGCACGCCCTGCCGGTTCAGCGACCCGGCCCGCTTCTCCTTCGCCCATGGCGGCAAGGACCGGCACCCGTATCCGGTGCCGGTGCGGGTCTATGATGAAACCATCCGGGTGCTGAAATCGGCGGTCCAGAAGGCGATGCTCGGGCAGCAGGAGGAGCTTTTCGCCCTCAGGCGTCTGGACGACCAGGCCCGCCAGCTGGAGCGCCACGCCACGGGGCCCGATGTGGAGGAGCATATCCGGCAGGAGCGGGCGACGTCGCATTCCTATGGCGGCCGCTCGATCTTCGGAGACGAGCCGCCGCCGGACGGGACCGCTTAACGCTGCGCCTTCTGCAGCAGGGTCTTGTCGAGCATCACGTGGACGCCCTTGTTGCCGTTGACCACCTGCGTGATCCGCAGATCCGCCGCGAGGCTGCACAAAGCGTAGGCTTCCGCCTTAGTGATGCCGGTGCGGGCGACGATCAGGTCGATCATGTCGCGCAGGGCAATGACGACGCAGTCGTCGAGATCCGGATCGAACGCCATGGTCATGACGTGCGTGGGAGTCTCGGCCAGGGGCCAAGTGAGATGCATGTCCTCGCGCAGATGGAGCTCGAACGTGCCGATCAGACCGGTTTCGATGGCCGTCACGCAGACCTCGCCGTCGCCCTGGACCCCATGTCCGTCACCGACGGAGAACAGGGCGCCATCCACATGGACCGGCAGGTAGAGGGTCGTTCCCGCGACGAGTTCCTTGTTGTCGAGATTGCCTCCGTTGCGGCGAGGCGGCAGGGTGCTGAGCGCGCCCCAGGGCGCGGGCGGTGCAACGGCCATGACGCCGAAGAAGGGCCTCAAGGGCAGATCGAGCCCCCATGGCATCCGGCCGGTCATCCGCTCGCGGTCGAGCGGGATGGTCATGAAATGAATCTCGTCGAAATCGTCGGGCAGGGCGCCCTTCTGCGGTGCGGAATAGGTGAAGCCCCAATCGTAATGCAGCTCGATGTCCTTGATGCGCACCTCCAGAACCTGACCGGCCTTGGCGCCGCGCACCGCAACCGGGCCCGTGCAGATATGGCCGGGCAGCTTCGGCTTGAGGGCCGCATGGATGTCCGACAGCGCCTGCGGGATCATGAAGGGGGCCTTCGGCATCGCCTCGGGGCCGCCCGACACGGTCGAGATCGTGACCGTGTCGCCGGAATCGAGCGTCAGCAGCGGTTTGAGGTTCGCATCGAAATAGCCCCAGTGAACGCTCTCGGGGGACGCATCAATCCTGTATTCGGCCACGAAACACCTCCGACACTGCTGAAGGAGGATGTCTCGCATTCCCATGCCTCAAGGGCAACAGATCACCTGCCTAGTGATAAGGATCCGCTGCGTCTCTCAGGCCATCGCCCATGAAGTTGAAGGCGAGCACCACGATCACCACCGGAACCATCGGGAAGAGCAGCCAGGGGTGAAGCTGCACGGCGGCGAGATTCTGCGCCTCGTTGAGCAGCACGCCCCAGCTCGTCACGGGCGGGCGCAGACCCAGCCCTAGGAAGGAGAGGGCCGTTTCGCCGAGGATCATGGAGGGGATCGAAAGGGTCGCCGAGGCGATAAGGTGGCTCATGAAGTTCGGGATGAGGTGGCGGGCGATGATGCGCTGCTTGGAAGCGCCCATCAGCTCAGCCGCCTTCACGAAATCTTCCTCGCGCAGCGAGAGCAGCTTCGAGCGCACGGCCCGCGCCAGGCCCGGCCAGTCGAGAAGGCCGAGGATGATCGTGATGCCGAAGAATACGAGAATCGGACTCCAGTTCGCCGGGAGGGCGGCGGAGAGCGCCAGCCAGAGGGGCAGCTCCGGGAGCGAGCGCAGGATCTCGATCATGCGCTGGATCACGTGGTCGACCCAGCCGCCGAGATAGCCGGCGAGGCCGCCGAAGAAGAGGCCGAGCGTAAAGGACACGGCGATGCCGACAATGCCGATGGTGAGCGAGATCCGCGCGCCATAGATGATACGCGAGAGCAGATCGCGCCCGAGACGGTCGGTGCCGAGCAGGAACATGGTGCCGTTTTCCGGAGGACAGGCGAGATGGAAGTCCATCTCCCACATGCCCCAGAACTGGTAGGCATCGCCCCGGCACAGGAAACGGATCGGCTGAGGCTTCGAGGCGTCGACGGTGTAGACGCGCCGGAAGCTCTCCAGGTCGAAGCTGTAGGTGTAGGGATAGGTGAAGGGCCCGATGAAGCGCCCCTCGTGCATCAGATGAATGCCCTGCGGCGGTGCATAGAGAAAGTCGCCGTGGCGCTTGGTCTGATTGTAGGGCGCGATCACCTCGACGAAGGGCACGAGAGCGTAGAAGGCGAGCAGCACGAAGGCCGCCGCCACCGCCACCCTATGGCGGCGGAACTTCCACCACATCAGCTGCCACGACGAGGCGCGGTAAAAGCTCTCGCTCTCGGCGCCGACGGGCTCGGTCTTGCCGGGATCGAAGGGCGCCGGGTCGACGTAGTGGCGCTTCGAGGGGAGAGCCG
Organism: Microvirga sp. 3-52; assembly: GCF_018383585.1. Taxonomy (GTDB): domain Bacteria; phylum Pseudomonadota; class Alphaproteobacteria; order Rhizobiales; family Beijerinckiaceae; genus Microvirga. The sequence goes on along the minus strand of NZ_JAHAMK010000026.1, from coordinate 43,133 downwards.
TGTTCATCGCCCGCCTCCCATCCGGATCCTCGGATCGAGTCCTGCCAGCAGGAGATCGGAGACCAGCATGCCGACCACCGTGAGCACGGCAACGAACATGAGAATGAAGCCGGCGAGGAACTGGTCCTGGCTTTTCAGCGCACTCAGGAGAATCGGCCCGACCGTCGGCAGGCTCAACACCAGCGAGACCAGAACCGACCCGGACACGAGATGCGGCAGCAGGTTGCCGATATCGGCGATGAAGGGATTGAGCGACATGCGGAAGGGATATTTCAGCAGGGCCTTGGTGGGGCCCAGGCCCTTCGCCTTCGCGGTCACGTAATATTGCTTGCCGAGCTCGTCGAGCAGATTCGCGCGCATCCGCCGGATCATCGCCGCCGTGCCGCCGAGGCCGATCACAATGGTCGGGACCAGGAGATGCGAGAGCAGGGACTGCATCTTGGCCCAGGTCCAAGGCTCGCCCGCATATTGCGCATCGTAGAGCCCGCCGATGGAAACTCCGAACCAGCGGTTCATGTAGTAGAGCAGGATCAGGGCAAGCAGGAAGCTCGGGGTCGCGAGCCCGATATAGCCGATGAAGGTGGCCAGATAATCGCCGATGGAATATTGCCGCGTCGCCGAATAGATCGCGATCGGGATCGAGACGACATGGATGAAGATCACCGCGGCGAAATTGACCAGGAGCGTCAGCCACAGGGCATCGCCGATCACGTCCACGACCGGCTTGTCGTATTCGAACGACCATCCCCAGTCGCCCTGCAGCAAGCCGGAGAATCCGTTCGGTCCGGGCATGACGCCGATCCAGACCAGGTATTGCTGCCAGGCGGGTTTATCGAGGCCGTACTGCTTGATGAGAAACTCCGCCTTCGCGATGGAGGCGGACTCTCCCTGCGCTCTCAGTTCGGCGATCTGATTGGACAGAAAGTCGCCCGGCGGCAGCTTGATGATGAAGAAGACCAGGGCCGAAATGATCAGCAGGGTCACTCCCATGGTGACGATGCGACGCAACAGGAAACGGATCATCGACGGGCCTCTTTGCCGGCGGCTTTGTTCCAGAAGATCTCATCCGGGCGATAGATCCCGATCATGGCCGTCGGTTCCCAGCTGTAGAGCGCTTTGGCCGGAAGTCCGTGCAGGCCATTGCGGACGACGATGGGCTGCAGCGCGCCCGAGATGGTGCCGATGGCCCACTGGTTTTCGGCATGGTTGCGCAGCATCTCGGTCCAGGCGTCCCTCTGGACGTCGCGGTTTCCGGTGTTCATCCAGGTCGTATAGAGGTCGAGAAGGCGCTGGGCCTCCGGCATGTCGACCTGTTCCCCGTTCTTGCCTTTGGTCTCCGCGAACTGGCCCCATTTCGGCCAGGCGTAATTGTCCTGTCGCATGGGGGCAAGCTCGGTCGGCGGCATGATCGCGGTGGGAATTGCATTGTCGAGACCAGGGGCCGCCACCATGACCGTCAGCCCTGCATAGGAGCGGTTGCGCAGAACGGTGCGGTCCTGCGGCTTCACGAAGAGCTTGATGCCGATCTCGCGCCAGAACTCGCCGATCAGGGTCAGGCCATCGACCACGAGGGTGCTCTCGCCGTCGGTTTCGACGATGATCTCCAGCTCGCGCCCATCGGGAAGCAGGCGGATGCCGGCGCCGTTGCGTTTCGTCAGGCCGATCCCGTCGAGCAGACGGGAAGCCTCGCCCGGATTGTAGTCGGCATTGGTCGTGCGCAGCTCCTGTGAGAAGAGCGGGCTTTCCGCCACGATGGTGTTGTTGCCCTCGGTGCCGAGCCCGAAGAGCAGCGCGTTGTTCAAGGTCTTGCGGTCGATGCCGAGCGACAGGGCGCGGCGGAAGCGGATGTCCCGGTTGAGCTGGCGCCAGACGGGATCCACCGTGTTGAGGTTGGGATAAAGGGCCAGCTCGGTGCCGCGCGCATAGGGCCACAGCAGGGTGGAGTAACCCTTTGCCTTCTCGCCCTCCTTCAGAACCGGGATGTCGCTCATGGAAAGGCCGCGGAACAGGAGGTCGAGTTCTCCCGCATTGGCCTTCGCGGCGAAAAGACCGCTCGCCGATACGTCCATGATGAGCCGATCGACGTAAGGCAGCTGCTGCCCTTGTCTGTCGACCCGGTGGTAATAGGGGTTGCGCTCGAAGATGAAGCGGTTGGCCGGTGCCGCCGTGATGACGCGCCAGGGCATGAGCGTGGGGAGGGCAGGGTTGGTCTGCTCCTTCATGTCGTCCACGCGGTTGTGCAAGGCGGCCCAGGATTTCAGCTTCTGCTGCTTCGCCTTTTCGTCGAGTGCGGCTTTATCCGCGTATTTGGCGTGGAACTGCTTGAGATAGGCGGAAGCCCGATAAATGCCCGGATCGAGCGCCCCGGCCAATTGCGGCAGGAAGCGGGGGTTGGGCCTGTCCCAGGTGTAGCGCAACGTCCGCTCATCGAGGATCTCGAAGCGTGGAGGCTTGCCGTCCACCATCATGAACTCGGGCGGTCCGGCCGGCGAGAGATCCGCGTTCTGCGCCACATCCTCCCAATAGTAGCGGAAATCCTCCGTGGTGAAGGGAGAGCCGTCCGACCAGCGATGACCGGGGCGCAGGGTGAATGTGAAAACCCGGTCGTCCTCGTTATCGAACTTTTCCAGGAGATCGGGCTGGAGCTGGAGATTCCTGTCGTAGCCTACGAGCCGCGTATAGGTGAATGTGGAGATGTAGCGGATATCGCGCGGCCGCGGCACCAGGGTGACCATATCGCCGCCATACTGACCCGCTGCGTCGACCACGATGGGCACTTTCGGAAGCCGCTCCGCGAGCGGCGGCAGCTTCTTCTCCTTCAGCTGATCGGCAAAGAAAGGAGCGTCCTTGAAGTCCTGCGCCGCAGCGGGCAGGGCCAGGAAGCCGAGGGCGGCGGCAAGAACGAGCGATCGTGTCCGGATCTTGAGCAGCATCACGCAGCCTCCTGGGCTGTCAGGTGCCCCACGCGAACCTTGTGACCAGGTTCGATCTCTTTCATCAGTCCGAACTCGCCGGGCTTGATGCGGAAGGGCTCGGGCCATTCCGACGGTTGCGAGAAGCGACCGGTTCGTAGCTTGGCGAAATCCAGCGGCCGGTCGATATCCGGATCCGGCACGGCGGCGAGGAGCGCCTGCGTATAGGGATGCACCGGGTTGCGGAAGAGGGAGGATTTCGGCGCCTCCTCGACGATATAGCCCCGGCACATGACCGCGATGGTATCGGCGATGTAGTCCACGACCGCGAGGTTGTGGGAGACGAAGAGATAGGACAAGCCGAGGGCCGATTGCAGGTCCTTGAGCAGGTTGAGCACCTGCGCCTGCACCGACACGTCCAGCGCGGAGACCGGCTCGTCGCAGAGCAGGACGCGCGGCTCGAGGGCGAGCGCACGCGCGATGCCGAGGCGCTGTCGCTGGCCGCCGGAGAAGGAATGCGGATAGCGCCTGAGCGAGCGCTGATCGAGCCCGACCATGTCGAGGAGTTGCTTCACGCGCTCATAGCGCTCGTCCGAGGTGCCGATGTCGTGGATGCGCAGGGGCTCGGTCAGAAGCTCGTAGACCGTCATGCGCGGGTTGAGGGACGAGAACGGATCCTGGAAGATGAACTGTACCGAACGGCGATAGGCGGTCAGCGCATCTCCTTCCAGCTTGTGCACGTCTTTCGGTCCCGTGCCGTCGTCGAAGAGCACGCGGCCCGAATTGGGGTTGAGCGCGCGCATGATGATCTTGGACACGGTGGTCTTGCCGCAGCCGGATTCGCCCACGAGCCCCAGGGTCTTGCCGGCGGGAAGGGCCAGATCGACCTCGCTGACGGCGCGGATGTCCTGCGCCTTGCCGGAGAACCAGCCCGACCGAAGGGTGAAGCATTTGGTGAGGTGTTCGGCCTTCAGGATGGGACCCTTGGGCTGAACGCGCTCAGGCGCGTTGGCCGACGCGAGGGTTGAACTCGTCACCTCCCGGATCGGGGTCAGGCGCTCGTTCTCCTCCATGGCGAAGCGCGGGACTGCGCGCATGAGTGCCTGGAGATAGGCATGCTGCGCGTTGCGGAAGATGTTCTCCCGGGAGCCGGCCTCCATGATCCTCCCGCGATACATCACCACCACCTCGTCGGCCACATTGGCGACGACGCCGAGGTCGTGCGTGATGAGAAGCACCGACATGCCGGTCTCGACCTGAAGCTCCTTGATGAGATCCAGGATCTGCGCCTGCGTGGTTACGTCGAGCGCCGTCGTGGGTTCATCCGCGATCAGCAGGGCCGGGCGGGTGATGAGCGCCATGGCGATCATGGCGCGCTGGCGCAATCCGCCGGAGAGTTCGAACGGGTAGGTCTTCAAGGCGCGCTTCGGATCGGGAAATCCGACCCGGGCCAGCACGTCCATGGTGCTCTGGTTCGCCTTGGCCTGATCCACATCCGAGTGGATCATCAGCGCCTCGGAGATCTGGTCGCCGATGGTGTGCAGCGGGGACAGGGACGTCATCGGCTCCTGAAAGATCATCGCGATGCGTCCGCCGCGCAGAGCGTGCATCGCGTCGCTCTCGGGCGGGAGCGACGCGATGTCGATGGCTGCGCCGCCCCTGGGATCGTTGAACACGATGGAGCCGCTTGTGATCCTGGCCTTCTTCGACAGGATCTGGAGGATGGCTTGCGCCGTCACCGATTTGCCGGAGCCGGACTCGCCGACGAGCGCCACGGTCTTCCCCTTGGGAATGTCGAGCGTCAGGCCGTTGACGGCCCGGAAGTTTCCGGCATCGGTGTTGAAATCAACTGTCAGCTCGCGAACCGACAGGAGTGGCGCTTCCATATGCTCCTCCAGGAACTATGAGCATAACGCATCAAATCCCATTAGATCTCAAATGCAATTTTGTTTCCATGCCGAAACACTCATCAGGGCACATGAAACGTATGCCTCTCGCGGCAAGGTGTGCGATAAGCCTTTCGCATAACGACCAGATGACCTCGTCATGGACGAGATGATGCGTCAGAAGCCCGATCGGCTCGTCGCGATCCGCTTTGCCGGCCGATCGTCGTTCGATCGCGCTGGCGAGACTGGCAACGATCAGAGCCGGATCGGCCAGGCTTCTCGTGCCGTGCCAATCGATGGGATCCACATGGGTATTGATCTGGACAAGTCCCGTGACGGGATGGACAGCCTTCCGGTCCATAAAGGTGGATAGTCCCCGAAACCCCAAATGCGGCAGGTGAGCGACGATTTCCGGGGATATGCGGTTCCAGGGCGGCACGAAGACCGGCAGGAGCCTCGATCCGAGGTGCTCCCGCGCCGCATGGAGAGCCTGTTCCGCCTCCGCCACCATGAGTTCCAGGGGACGGTGAGGGCCGAACTCCGCCTTCTTGTCGCCGGCGGGAGCATGATTGGCATGGCTCCAGCCATGGACGAGAGCGACGGCTTTCGGCTCGTCCGCCAGACGCATCGCGAGCGAGGCATCGATGCCTTCAGGAATGACGGCAAGGCCGATCCCGGCGTAGGACCGGCGGGCAAGACCGAGAAGCCGGTCGAGCTGGGGTGTGTCTGCCACCGCATCGTCGTCCCGCCACCAGACGCGGACCGGGTAGCCCTGATCTTCGGCCCGGTCCAGGGCCCGGTCGAGAGGCGACCAGTCGGTGGTCCGGTGAAGCGCGGGCCTGGAATGCACGAGGCTTTCGGCCACGACAACGCTCCGCCGGGCCCCGTCGATTGATATGGATGGAGCCGGGGAGGGCGCCCTGGTCAGCCCGCGCCGGATCGCGTTGGCCAGATTCTGCCATGACAGGTCCGTCTCGGGCAGGATCTCGGCAAGCCCCAGCGCCGTCAGGCGCTCGGCGCGCAGGCGCTGCTCCGTCTCATGGCCCGCCTCGAAGGGGACGAGAACCGATCGGACCCGGCACCGCAGGAGGTCGATTGTCGTGTTGTATCCGGCCTGGCTCACGGAGAGCTCGGCCCCGGCGAGCAGGGCCCGGAAATCGGATCTCGCCCGCTCGACGACGACGTGAGCCGGGGCAACCTCCTGGAGAGCGAGGAAGTCGGGTTCCGCGACACCCCGGCCGATGAGGATGCGCCAGGGCCGATCGGTGATCTCCCGTGACGCCGTAAGAGCGGTCCGGAAGAGCGGCAGGCTCGCTGCGCTCGATCCGCCGGAGATCACGATTCCATGTCTGCGAGACGCCGGGACAGAGCCGTCGTTCTCGTCCACATAGCCTGTGTAGTGGATGAGCGGCTTGATCCGCTCGTCCACCGGCCATGAAGCCTCCAGAGGCAGCAGATCCGGATCGCCATGGACGAGTACGGCGTCGTAGTCGCGAAGCGCGCGCTCGTGCGCTTCGGCGATCCGGGACGCCTTGGAGGAGGGCACCAGGATGTCCCGGATCGAGCACAGAACCAGCGGGCGCGGGCTCGATCTGCGCGCGGCATCGAGCAGGGCCGAGAACTCATCCGCGAGAACGCGGCGACCGAAGGGAAAAAGCTCGGTAATGAGAATGTCGGGCCGGACGGCTTTCAAGGCTTGGAGCAGAAGGGTTCGGCGCCTTTCGAGATAGGCCGCGTCGACGGGCTCGAAGTCCTCGCCGAGCAGTGTTCTGAAATCCGTCCCAATGGTGCGCACGGACGGCAGCTGAACGAAGGTGACGTTCGCGAGATCGGACAGGCGGACGGGGCTTCCGCCCGACACAAGCATCGTTTCGTGCCCTTTTCGCGCGAAAGCCCGCGCCAGGGCGGCGGCCCTCGTCAGGTGGCCCGCTCCCAGCAGATGCGTGACGGCGATCAGGACGCGCAAACTCTTTCTCCCCTCTAATCCGTGAGCGCTGCGAGCGCATTGCGCAAGCGCAAAGCGGCATGATCGAGATCGCGTTCATGTTTGATGAAGCGAGACGCACTGGTGCCGAGCGCCCGCAGCCGCTCCCGGTCCTGCAGGAGTTCGCTCAACGCATCGGCGAAGGCCATGACGTCGCCGGGCCTCGTCAGCATTCCGGTCTCGCCATCCCGCACCACGCTGGGGACGCCGCCATAGGCGCCCGCAATCACCACGCAACCGAGAGCCTGCGCCTCCAGCAGCACCATGCCGTAGGCCTCGTTGACGGCAGGCCAGACCAGGAGATCGGCCGCCTCATAGAGCGCTTTCAGGTTGGCCTTGCTCTCGATCTGCCCATGGAAGCGCACGCGTTGCGCCAAGGGCGAGTAGAGCCGTGCGACCTCGTCCCGCGCCTCGCCGTCTCCGACGACATCGAGGGTCCAGGGCAGGTGCCGCAGCCGGTCCAGGGCCGCAGCGAGAATGCGATAGGAGGCGAGCTTGTCGCCCGGGCGCATCATCGCCACGGTGAGAAGGCGCGGTTCGGCTACGGGCAAGGGACGAGAGCCCGATGCAGGCCATTCCTGCAGGTCCAGAAACGGCGGCAGGTCCACCAGAACCTGATGCTGCGGTCGCGCCGCCTCCAAAGCCTCCCGGTCATGGGCCGTCATGACGAGGATCGCATCGGCCCGGCCGAGCGCCGCTTCCGCCCCTTGGTGCCCGAGAGCCCAAGGTCCTTGCGCGCGCTTGGCCGCTCGCGATCCTTCGGCGATCGCATAGGCGATGCCCAGCGCGTCGGCGACCAGCGGCCCGATCCAGTCCGGAGCCTTGTAGTAGACGTGATAGGTGAACCACAGGCAGGGCCGCATCCCTTCAGGCAGCGCCCTGTAATGGGCGATGAGGCGATCGGCCTCCTCCAGCGATTGCTCCCGGAGGCTCTCCTGACGCTGGCGGTCGCCTGTCCTGTCGAGCGTCCGCAGTTCGCTGGCGAGGAGCGGCGAATAACCTGCCCGTTCGAGAGCCTTCATCAACAGGCGGGCCATGGTGCGGTCGCCCGAGGGAAGCGGATGGCTCGGGCTCTTCAAGGGAGCGTAGAACGCCACAGGCCGCGAGATCGTCACACCCGCTCCGGTGTTCTCTCGGGGTTCTCCGTCGCGGCTCGCAGACGGGCTTCCAGCACGTCGATCCCACCCTCCATGGAGAAGTCCTGCCGCAGGCGCGAAAAGGCTGCCGCGCCAAGGGCTTTGCGGCGCTCCGGATCACGGGCGAGGATGTTGAGCGCGTTGGACAAGGCCTCCCAGTTACCCGGCGGCACGAGCTGGCCTTCAACGTCGTTGCGGATGAATTCGGGAATGCCCGCAAAGTCCGTCGCCACGATGGCGAGCCCCTGGCTCGCCGCCTCCATGATCACGTTCGGAAGCCCGTCACGGTCACCCGATTTCGCCTCTTTCGAGGGCAGGACGAAAAGGTCCGCATCGCGCAGGAGCGCGATGATGTCGGGCTGGGCCTTGGAGCCGAGGAAGGCCACCTTGTCGGCGATGCCTGCCTCCTGCGCCTGCTTCTTCAGGCTGTTGAGCAGTTCTCCTCCGCCCACATGGGCGAAGCGCCAATGGAGGTCCTGCGGCAGTGCTGCGAGCGCCTGGATCAAATCGCCGAAACCCTTCTTCGCCACGGCGCGCCCGACGGACACGATGCGCACCGGATCGAGCGGGTCCGATCCGTCCCGGACCGGGCGGCTTTCGGGCGGCGAAGGAAAGCGGGAGAGATCGAGCCCGTGGTAGACGAGCGACACTCGTTCAGGCTGCGACAGCGATCGAAGATTGCCGGCTCCCTGCGCCGTGCAGGTCACGCCCCAGAGGGCTTCCGCCATCTTCTCGCGCTTTTCCCAGTCGGGCGTCGTCCAGATGTCCTTGGCATGGGCCGAGAAGGTCCAGCTGCGCCCTGTGAGCAATGCGGCATACCGGACGACGGATGCCGGCGTGTGAAGGTAATGCACGTGCAGATGCCGCACGTCCCCCGGCATCTCCCGGGCCATCACGAAGGCCTGGCCGAGGCGGCGCACCCGATTGGCGGTGAAATCACGCTTCAGATCGCGCCAGAAGGCCCTGAGCGTGGGGCCGAAGCCTTTCCGGCCCAGGCTCCAGAGGGCGCCACGCAGCACGCGCAGCGGCTCCTCGTAAAGATACTCGGGCAGATAGGCGATCCGGGCCGCAATCGCCTTGTGCATGGGATGAACGGCCCGTTCCGTCGGATGCCGGAGCGACCAGATCTCGAGCTCCAGGCCGCGCTTCTCGAGAGCCAGGATCTCCTGGGCAATGAAGGTCTCGGAGAGGCGTGGATAGCCTTTCACGACGACCGCGATGCGTCGGGCTGTCATCGAAGGAAGCATGGATGCGATTACTCGGCCGCCTGATGATACGCGGTGGCGAACGGCGCCTTGGTCGCGAGAGCCTTCAGGCGTTCCTGCACCCGGTCGAGCCCGTCGAGCAGGCCCGGGACGATCACCTCCGACGGACGCGGCTGCGACGAGAGGGAGCGCAGGGCGGCGGCCATGCGCTCAGGCGTCCGCGGCTTCTTGTAGTCACTCAGCATGCTCACCAGCCCGAGCCGCTCGCCCTCGACGGCGCGGATATGTTGCTCGAGGCGGGGACGGGTGCGCGGAACGATCAGCGTGCGCTTGTCGAAGGACAGGGCCTCGCAGAAGGTGTTGTAGCCGCCCATGGCCACGATGGCGTCCGCCTTCTTCATGAGCCATTCGATCTTGTTGTCGAAGGACATCACATCGAGCTTCGGCTGCTTGGCGATGCGCTCCACGAAGGAACGGCGCATGTCCCGGTCGATGAACGGGCCGAACAGGATGAGCGCCGGCTGTTCGAGCTCCGCATCGGACTCGTAGGCCGAGATCACCCAGTCGATCAGGTCGTCGCCGTCGCCGCCGCCCCCCGTGGTCACCAGGATGAAGGGCTGCTTCGTGATCTTGGGGTATCGGGTCAGGGACGGGGTCGGCGGCACGTCCCGGCGCAGATAGCCGGTATAGGTGATGCGCTGTTCCACGTACGGGGGCAGGTCCAGGGCCTTGAGCGGCTGATACACGTCCTTGAGGCCGTAGACCCAGATCTCGTCGTAATAGCGGATCAGGGCTTCCTTCGCGCCCTTGCGCTCCCATTCCGGCACGAGAAGGGCCGGCTCGTCCATCACGTCGCGGATGCCGAGCACGAGGCGGCACCCGGCTGCCTTGAGGTAATCGAGCGCCGGCACGACCTCGCCGCGGAAACCCGTCGGCTCCTTGTCGACGATGAACACGTCCGGCCTGAAAGCCTTGGCGGCCTGGAGAATGAGGGCCTGGCGCAGGCCCACCGCCTCGTCCAGCTCCACATTGAGGTTGAGGCTGCGGTAATCCCCGTCCGGCAGCTTCGTAACCCCTGGGATGCGGATGTAATCGACGCCGCTGTCGAACTCGAAATTGCCGATGACGGGTGAGCCGGAGATGATGACGACAGAGGTGTCCGGCCGGTCCTGCACGATCGCATTAGCGATCGCCCTCGAGCGTCGCAGATGCCCGAGGCCAAAGGTGTCATGGCTGTAGATAAGGACTCTCGTTCCACGGCTGCTCACGGGCTGCACCGGGGACGGACCTGCGTCCTGATCGAAGTCCTTCACCAGGTCTGCCATGGGGCTGCCCCTACGATAAGGCCGGCGGGTCGATTGACGACCCATCCGCCTTCTCTACCTTCTACGGTCCCTATCGATCAAATAAGGCGTTGCCCGAGATCGGAAAGAGGTTCATCCAGGCGTACAGAAGTGGTAACCGTTGGGCAATGGAAAAGAGCCTCTTTAGGTATATTTGGACACATTCCAAGCGCGACCAGCTGATCGTCTGCGCCGTAGTCCTCGCTTCCCTGCCGTTCTACTTCATGTCCCTGGATCTGCCTCGCCAGATCGTGAACCAGGCCATCCAGGGCGAGGCTTTCAGGGACGGCAATACGACGGCTCCCTTCCTTCATCTCAACCTCGAATGGCCGGGATGGCTCGGGGGCGGCACCCTGGAAATCTTCGAGGGCTTTCAGGTCGGCCGGCTCGGCCTGCTCTTCGGCCTCTCGACCGTGTTCCTGTTCTTCGTCATCGTCAACGGAGCCTTCAAGTACTGGATCAACGTCGCCAAGGGCATCCTGGGCGAGCGGATGCTGAGGCGCATGCGCTTCGACCTGTTTTCCATGATGCTCCGTTTCACCCCGGATGCCCTGCGCACCGTCAAAGCATCCGAGACCGCGACGATCATCAAGGATGAGGTCGAGCCCATCGGCGGTTTCATCGGTGATGCCTTCATCACGCCGATCTTCCTCGGCATGCAGGCCATCACGGCGCTCGCCTTCATCATGATCCAGAACGTCTGGCTCGGCCTGATCGCCCTGGCGGTGATTGCCATACAGTTCACGATCATTCCGCGGTTGCGGCGGGAGCTGCTTCGCCTGGGAAGGCAGCGGCAGATCGCCTCCCGGCAACTGGCGGGCCGCATCGCGGAGGTCCAGGACGGCATCGAGGTCGTTCACGTCCACAACAGCTATGGCTGGGAGCGGGCCGAGGTCGGTGAGCGCCTCTTCAATCTCTTCACCATCCGGCTCAAGATCTATAACCGGAAATTCTTCGTCAAATCGCTCAACAACTTCCTGGCGCAGCTGACGCCCTTCTTCTTCTATGCCATCGGCGGCTATTTCGCCCTGCGCGGCACTCTCGACATCGGTCAGCTCGTGGCCGTCATCGGCGCCTATCGCGAGCTGCCGCCGCCTCTGAAGGAACTGATCGACTGGGACCAGCAGCGTCTCGACGTTCAGGTGAAATACGATCAGGTCACCCAGCATTTCGCCGAGGAGCGGCTCGCACCTCCGCTCGAAGCCGCCGAGGAGGCGCAGGAGGACCAGCCGCTGGCGGGTCCCTTCGTGGCCGAGGACGTTCGCGTGGCCGGCCCCCATGGCGACATGATCATCGAAGGAGGCGCCTTCGCCGTCGATCTCCCCGCGAGCGTCGCGCTGGTGTCCAATGGCGGCGCCGCGGCGAGCATGCTGGCGCGCATCATCGCCCGGCGCACGTCGGAATTCAGCGGACAGATCCGTATCGGCAAGCGCGATCTGACGCAGCTCCCGATCTCCGTGGTGGGGCGTCGTATCGCCTATGCGGGCGTCGATCCGATTCTCTTCCCCGGCAGCATCCGAGACAATCTGATTTACGGCCTCCGCTCGAAGCCTCTGGGCAGGATCCAGGAAGAGAAGCGGGAGATGGATCGCCGGATCGCCGAGGCGATCAGAACGGGAAATCCGGTCGAAAGCATCGCCGATCAATGGGTGGATTACGAGCGCGTCGGCGCGAGGGACGAGAGCGATCTCGATCGCATCCTCCTCGACCTGCTGGACCGGGTCGGCATGGGTGACACGATCTACCTGTTCGGCCTTGCGGGCAGGATCAATCCCGAACGCCACACGGCCCTTGCCGAGCGTGTCGTCGAGGCCCGGCGACGCCTGCGCGAAACGTTCCAGTCGAACGGCATGGCCGATCTTGTCGAGCCCTTCGATCCGGCGCGCTACAACAGCCAGGCCACCGTTGCCGAGAACCTGCTCTTCGGGGTGCCGATCTCGGAGGAGTTCAAGGGCCGCAATCTGGCGGAGAACGGCCAGTTCCGCAGCGCCATCGACCGGGCCGGTCTGACCGACGATCTCGTCCGTATGGGCCTGCAGATCGCAGAGACCATGACCGAAATCTTCGAGGGGCTGCCCCCCGGCCATTCGCTCTTCGAACAGTTTTCCTTCATCGGCGCTGAGGAATTGTCGGAATTCGAGGCCATTCTGCGCCGGCATGGCCGGGGCGAGGGCAATCTGAGACGGGAGGACCGGACACGGCTCCTGGCCCTTCCGCTCGCCTATATCGAGGCCCGGCACCGCCTCGGGCTCCTCGACGGCCGATTGATGGAGCGGATCGTCGAGGCGCGCGGCCTCGTCCGGGAGGTTCTCGGGAAGTCCGCCGAGGGGGTGGATTTCTACGACCCTGAGCATTACTGCGCCGCAGCGCCGTTGAGGGACAATCTCCTGTTCGGGCGCGTCAGCTATCAGGTCGCCAATGCGCGCGCCCGGGTCGCCGAAGCCGTCGGGACGGTCGTCCGGGAGCTCGATCTGCTCGAAGACATCGAGCGGATCGGCCTCGATTATCAGGTCGGCGCGGCGGGCAGGCTTCTGGCGCCTGAGGAGCGGGCGAGCGTGAATCTCGTGCGCTGCCTGGTGAAGCGCCCGGACATTCTCGTCATCGACGGGGCGCTCGCAGCGTTCGACGAGGCGCGCGGTCAGCAACTGCTCGAATTGCTGCTGGAGCTTCTCGATCAACAAAGCCTGTTCATGGTCCTTCCGAATGATCGACAGGCAGGCGCTTTCGATGTTCAGTTGCGCTTCCGCAATGGACAGATCATCACAGAAAAGACGGCCGCTCCGGATCTCAGGCCTCCCAAGCCCGAGCCGGATGCCGCGCAGAGAGTAGCAGGAGAGGTGGCATGACCCTTGAGACCGAGGTTCAGTCCTTGCGTCAGGTGCCGATGTTTCGGGATGTGGATCCGGCCCGCCTGAAACTTCTCGCCTTCACGAGCGAGCGGGTGCAGTTCTCCGACGGACAGCGCTTCTTCTCGCAAGGGGATCCGTCCGACGCCGCCTATGTGATCCTCGACGGCCGGGCGAGCGTGCTCCTCAATACCCCCGGCGGCGACATCCAGGTGGCCGAACTCGGGAGCAACGCCCTTGTCGGCGAGATGGGCATCCTGTCGGATACGCCGCGCTCCGCCACGATCATGGCGGCCGAGCCGACCACGGCCCTGCGAATCGACAAGCGGGTCTTTCTCGAGCTTCTCGCCCAGTTTCCCCAGATGTCCCTGGCGATCATGCGGGAACTGGCGAAGCGCCTCGAGCGGACGAACGCACAGCTTGTCGCACAGTCCTCATCCTGAATTTCCGGTCAACCCTGAGATTTTTCGGGGGAAATGCCGCTTAAGGTTAGCAAAATCCTACTTCTTATGGCCAAGCTGACCGATTCTCGTCACATCTACCCGTCAACCCTTGTCTCAGAACAAGGGAAGGCCCAGCCATCAGGTCGGGCTGTTGCGGGATAAGTGATGATGAGTAACGCGAGAACGCTGCTGTGCGCAGTTCCGCAGCCTGTTGCGGATGTGCGCGAGTCCGGACTTCGCCGCCGTTTCCTTCACTTGACCTTGACCGCGGGCCTGATTTTGGGGCTCCAGGGTCTCGCCGCCGGACCGGCGGCCGTGGCGACCCTCCCGAGCGCGTTGCTGGCCAGACCCGTCGCCGCTTCCGCCTCCCAGCCGATCTCCACCGGCTCGATCCTCACGGCCTCCATGGATTTCACCCCGAAGCTGATGAGGGATCCAAGCCTCTTCAAGGCCATCCTCGACGGTGCCTTCTCGTTCAAGAAGCCGCGGGCCGTGAAGCCGGCGCCTCAGGAGATGCAGGATGAGGCGGCCGGCGATCCGGACGAGCTGATTCCGTTCAACGGGCGCACCATTCCACGCTGGCTGGTGCATTCCATCCTCAAGGCCGCCCACGCGACCGGGGTCGACCCGGTCTACATGATGACCCTGGCCGACGTCGAATCGAGCCTCTCGCCGGAAGCCAAGGCGCCGACCTCGTCCGCCCAGGGGCTGTTCCAGTTCATCGACAGCACGTGGATCGAAACCGTCTACCACCATGCCGCCGATTACGGGTTCGGCGCTGCCGCGGAAGCGATCGGCTACGTCAATGGCGAGCTTGAGGTGGATGCGAAGCACCGCGAGTGGATCATGAGCCTGCGGACGGATCCTTATTTCTCCGCTCTCATGGCCGGCGAGCTGATCAAGGACGTGGAGCGCGCCCTTCAGGCCGAAGGCGAACGGGAATTGGCCGAGGCCGAGCTCTACCTGGCCCATTTCCTCGGCGCATCCAGCGCCGTCCGGTTCCTCGAAGTCCTCGACCAGGACCCGAACATGAAGGCGTCCAAGCTCTTCCCGAAGGCCGCCAAGGCCAATGCCGGGCTGTTCACGGAAGGCAAGGGTCGCAAGCGCCGCTCGGTCAGCGTGGCGGAACTCTACAACAAGATCGACACGAAGATCGTCCGCCGGCTCGACCGCTACGAGGGCATCGGCCCCTACCTGGCCGAGATCTCCCGCCAGACGGAGCGGACGGCCGTCGCCGAGCCGCTCATCCAGTAAGAACGGAATTCTGGCGCTGCCGCTCGCGTTCGGCGGCTCTGCCCTCGACGAGCAGCGAGGAACGTCTCCGCTCGATCCTTCCGCTTCCCAGCTTCAGGCCGCTGCGTCATAGCGCTTCTGCGCGTCGACGACCTCTCCGATATGGGTTTCGACCCAGATCCGGAGGGTGTCGACCGTGGATGTAAGGGTGTGACCGAGCGGCGTGATGCTGTACTCGACCGTGACCGGCACGGTCGCGAACGCCTTGCGGCTGACCAGCCCATCCCGCTCGAGGCTTTTGAGCGTCTGCGAGAGCATCTTCTGCGACAGACCCTCGATCCGGCGGCGCAGTTCGTTGAACCGCATCTGCCCCTTCCCCGATCATCCGATCGCACTGATGGCCGAAGACGCCGACGCGGGCAGCGAGCGGGTGTGCACGAAATCGCCCTTGGCCAGATAGGCCAGCTCCTCCGGCGTGGAGGCGCGTCCGAGGACCGGATTGCGGTGCGGGAAGCGGCCGAAGCGGGAGATGACGTCGAAATTGGCCTGGGCCTGGCTGAGGGAGAACTGCCAGACCGGCTTGAGATGCTCGGGAGCGTCCTCGATGGCCCGCTCCGAGATGGCCACGATGCGCCGCATCCGGTCCACGTGGTCCGGTCCCTCCGCATGGGCGAGGGGCAGAAAATGGAAGAATTTCTCGTAAGGGCTGGTCAGGGCATCGTAGTGCCCGTTCCTGAGCCCTTCCTCGGCGATCCTCAGAGTGTCCGGGTCGGAGGAATAGGCCTCCGGCGTGCCGGCGAACAACCCGCGCGGGAACTGGTCGAGAACGATGATCAGCGACAACCGCCCGAGCGGCGTTCCGGCCCAGTGATCGAGCTGACCGGCCTTGGCCGCGTGAACCAGGGGAGCGAACCGGTGGAGTTCCGCATTGGCCCCGCCGCGCATCCACCAGGCCATCATCTGCCAGTGTGCCGCGATATGGGAATCCGAAAGGTCGACCGGAAACCAGAAGTCGTAGACCCTGCGCCAATCCATATGTGATGACATCGGCTCCTCCTTGAAGGAGCGTCGATATTATCTCGGGTGGAATCCCCGTGGTGTGCTTGGAAGCACCTGAAAACGGTCAGGGAGCTCAGAACGCCTTGAACGTGATGATCGTGTGCGTGTCGGCAATCTCGGGGATCACCTGGACGTTCTCGGCGATGAAATGGCCGATATCGACCCCGTCGTCCACGTGGAACTTGGCCAGGATGTCGTAATTGCCGGCCGTCGAATAGATCTCGGACGCGATTTCCCGGTCGGCAAGAGCGTTCGCGACGGCGTAGGTCTTGCCGAGCTTGCATTTGATCTCGACGAAGAAAGTCTGCATGGGGGGCTCCGAGAGGTCGTCTGGAATTCGATCGTCAGGGAGATATGGCACGGGACCGTGCCGGTGAGAACCTCCCGGCTCGATCATCCACGGTGTCGTTCCCGGCCTGCGGCCACCGGGGATAACGCGGATCAGCAGATTCCCTTTCCGGTCCCGACTGTCGGGAATGACACGGAACGCCGGGATTCAGGTCCGCCCGACGCTGACATAGGTGAAACCGTGGTGGCGCATTTCCTCGGGCCGGTAGACGTTGCGCAGGTCCACCACCACCGGGGCGGCGAGCGTCGCCTTCAGGCGGGCGAGGTCCAGCGCCCGGAACGTGTCCCACTCGGTCACCAGCACCAGGGCGTCGGCACCCCGGGCGCAGTCATAGGCGTCCTTGGCGTAAGCCACGTCCGTCAGCACCGATCGGGCCGCCTGCATCCCCTCCGGGTCATAGGCCTTCACCCGGGCGCCCGCATCCTGCAGGGCCGTGATCACATCGATGGAGGGCGCATCGCGCATGTCGTCCGTGTTGGGCTTGAAGGTCAGCCCGAGCACCGCCACCGTCTTGCCCCGCACCGACCCGCCGCAAGCGGCGATCACCTTGCGGCCCATGGCGCGCTTGCGCTGGCTGTTGACCGCCGCCACCGTCTCGACGATGCGCATCGGCGCCTCGTAATCCTGCGCGGTCTTGATCAGGGCCAGCGTGTCCTTGGGGAAGCAGGAGCCGCCATAGCCCGGCCCGGCATGCAGGAACTTCGACCCGATGCGGTTGTCGAGCCCGATGCCGCGGGCCACGTCCTGCACGTTGGCGCCCACCTGCTCGCACAGATCGGCGATCTCGTTGATGAAGGTGATCTTGGTGGCCAGGAACGCGTTGGCCGCGTACTTCGTCAGCTCCGCCGTGCGCCGGGACATGGTGAGCAGGGGCGACTGGTTGAGGTAGAGCGGGCGGTAGAGCTCGGTCATCACGCCCGTGGCGCGCTCGTCCTCGGTGCCCACGACGATGCGGTCCGGGCGCTTGAAATCGGCAATCGCCGCGCCTTCGCGCAGGAATTCCGGGTTCGACACCACGGCGAACTCCGCATCAGACCGGGTTTCGCGGATGATGCGCTCCACCTCGTCGCCGGTGCCCACGGGCACGGTCGATTTGGTCACGATCACCGTGTAGCCGTCCATGGTGGCGGCGATGTCGCGGGCGGCCTGGTAGACGTAGGACAGATCGGCATGGCCGTCGCCGCGCCGCGACGGGGTGCCCACCGCGATGAAGACCGCTTGAGCGTTCCGGACCGCCTGCGACAGATCGGTCGTGAAGGTCAGGCGATCCTCGCGCACGTTCTTGGCCACGAGATCGTCCAGGCCCGGCTCGAAGATCGGGATGGCGCCCCGGTTGAGAGCCTCAATCTTGGCCGGATCCTTGTCGACGCAGCAGACCTCGTGGCCGAAATCCGCAAAGCAGGCGCCGGAGACCAGGCCCACATAGCCCGCTCCGATCATCGCGACACGCATCGAGAACTCCCTGATTGTCCGAAACTTGGGTTTAGTGTGGCCAGGGCTTCGCAGCAAGCTGTGGCGTCTGGCGATTTCGGGGCAGTTTTCCTGGCTATTGCAACAATGCCCCCTTTGACTTCTGGGACAAGTGCCTCCACAACTCCGCCGCTTTTTGAACGGGGCATTGATGGACAATCCTTTTCTTGTCGAGGTCACCCGCGGCAAACTGATCGAGTCGCGCCACAGGGGCAGCGTCTCGGTGGTTGATGCCGAGGGGGCCACGGTTCTGTCGATTGGAGATGTGGACCGGCGCGTTTTTCCGCGCTCCGCCGTGAAGGCGCTCCAGGCCATGCCGCTGGTCGAGAGCGGAATCGCGGACAAGTACGGCCTGACCGACGCGGAGATCGCGCTCGCCTGCGCGTCCCATTCGGGCGAGCCGGAACACGCGGCGACCGCCCAGGCCATGCTGACGAAGGCCGGACGGGATGTCGGCTGCCTCGAATGCGGCGTGCACTGGCCCATGGGCGAGGCCGCCAACCGGGCGCTGGCTGCAAGCGGCGGAAACCCGAGTGCCCTGCACAACAACTGCTCGGGCAAGCATGCGGGCTTCGTCTGCCTCGCCTGTGGCGTGGGGCATGACCCGAAGGGCTATGTGCTGGCGGACCATCCGGTGCAGCGAAGCGTGCGCGAGGCCCTGGAAGAGATCACCGGCGCCTGCCATACGGTGGAGAAGAGCGGCATCGACGGCTGCTCCATCCCGACCTATGCAATCCGTCTTCCCTCGCTCGCTTTCGGCTTTGCGCGGTTCGGCACCGGAAGCGGGCTGCCGGGTGACGGGAGGGCCGCTTCGGCCCGGATCCGCAAGGCCGTGGCGCGGCATCCCTTCATGGTCGCCGGCACCGGCCGTTTCGACACCAGGCTGATGGAGATCCTCGGCGAGCGCGCCTTCGTGAAGGTGGGGGCCGAAGGCGTCTACTGCGCGTCCCTGCCCGAACTCGGTTACGGCGTCGCCCTGAAGATCGAGGACGGCAATGCCCGCGCGGCCGAGGTCATGATGGCCGGGCTCGTCCTCCGTTTCCTCAACCTGGACACCGAGGAGCGTCGCGCTGTCGAAGCGCTGGCCCAGCCGGTGCTCAAGAACTGGAACGGGGTCGAGGTCGGACAGATCCGCGTCTCGGCGGAGATCAAGGGCGCGGCTTAGCGGATCCTGCTCGAATGGCAACGCGGTCGGCGCTTCACATGATGCGCTGATGACGAGTGCACACCGGAGCTTGGATCCAAATCAGCATATTCCCGAGCCCTCGTCCTGAGGGCCGCCGGAGGCGGCGTCTCGAAGGAGAGGGCGCCTCCAGAATGCGCTGGATCCTCCTTCGAGACGGTCGCTGCGCGACCTCCTCAGGATGAGGTCAGAGTTTGATCGGCAGTGGCTCACGGTCGCGGGTTCATCTGCTGGCGGGCATGGACGAGGTCGCCCGGTTGAAGGCCGTGGGCGCCGTGGAACGGCCGGTCGAGCACGCCGACCATGTAGACGACCAGGCCCACGAAGATCATGAGCACGCCGCCGAGAATGAAATGCGTCGTTCGCTTCAGGTCGAACAGCCACAGAATGAAGACGTTCAGGGCTGCGCCGACGATGACCACTGCCCAGATCACCCTTGGAATGCTGGTCCCGGCCGCCTGAATGCGCAGGCGGCGCTGCTCGACGAAATCCTCGAAGATCCGCAAGGCCGCCTGATGAATCAGGTCTTCACCTGAAGCGCGATCGGGCCTGAAGCGGAGGAGCTGACGACTCAATTGGTCGACAAGCAGCGTCCCGCGTGTCGAGGCCTGATTGCGCCGTTGGAAAGCCCAGCCCGGTCCCGTTTCTTCGTCGACATACTGGCGAAGATTGTCGGACAGGGATGTGCGGATCGGTTCGGGATAGCCGCTGAAGGTGCGGTAGAGGGCGATGATGCTGGACGCCTCGCGCCCCACCGCATCCTGCGCCTTGCCGTAATTCTCGAACACCGCGATGGAGAGCAGCGCCAGGAGCACGCCGTAATAGAGCGAGAAGGCATTCAGGAGCAGCCCCACGACCGTGTTCGGATCCCGCTCGTCCCGCAGCAGGCGCCCGACAGCGGGCTGCAGCAGGGCCGAGCCGATCAGGGTCGGCACCAGGAAGACGAGGCAGACGATCACTGCGCCCGTCACGATGGGAAATTGATGCAGCCTATCGATCACGACGCGGTTCGCTTCTTCGCGGCTGACGGTTGCTCACTGCAGAGTGAAGCGGATTTCAGGACGGAGATCAGGTGGAATTACGGATAGGCCCCTTCCACGTCATGGCCGGCCTTGTGCCGGCCATCCCGATCCGGTGAGGCGCGGCGCTCGTCCCATCGGAATCACCGGCACAACGCCGGTGATGACGAATGGATAGAGCTGCAGGCTAAATCCCCAGCAGATTCACGATCTCGCTCGCCCCGGCATTGGGCGACAGGGTACCGTCCGCGATGGCCTTCTCGATCTCGGGCACGCGCCGACGCAGGGCCGGATCGTGATGGAGGCGTTCGTGGAGGCGCTCATGAACGAGCGCCCACATCCATTTCGTGTCCTGCGCCCGGCGCTTGGCCATCAGCTCTCCTGTCGCCTCCAGGCGCCTGCGGTGATCCAGAACCTTGATCCAGAGTTCGTCGAGGCCTTGTCCGGTCAGGCCCGAGACCGTGAGCACGGGCGGTGTCCAGGTGGCCGAGGCGGGCGCCAGGATGTGCAGGGCAGCCTTGTACTCGGCGGCGGCGGCCTTCGCCTTCATGCCCGCATCGTCCGCCTTGTTGACGGCGATCATGTCGGCGAGCTCCAGGATGCCTTTCTTGATCCCCTGCAACTCGTCGCCCGCGCCGGGCAGCATGAGGACGAGGAAGAAGTCGGTCAGATCCGCGACGGCGGTTTCCGATTGGCCCACGCCCACGGTCTCGACCAGGATCACGTCGAAGCCGGCGGCCTCGCAGAGCAGCATCGTCTCGCGCGTCTTGGCCGCGACACCGCCGAGCGTGCCGGAGGACGGGGAGGGGCGGATGAAGGCATTAGGGTCGGCGGCAAGCCGCGCCATCCTGGTCTTGTCGCCGAGGATCGCCCCGCCGGTGCGCGTGGAGGAGGGATCCACCGCGAGCACGGCGACCTTGTGCCCCTTCTCGGTGAGCATGGAGCCCAGCATATCGATGGCGGTGGATTTGCCGACGCCGGGAACGCCGGTGATGCCGATGCGCACCGCATGGCCGGTGCGGGGCATCAGTTCCTGCAGAAGAGCGCGCGCGGCCTCGCGATGATCGGGGCGGCGCGATTCCATCAGGGTGATGGCGCGCGCGAGCGCGGCCCGGTCGCCTGCTGCGACGGCTTCAGCCGTGATGTCCGTTTTCCTGTGCGAGCCCCCGGTCATGGGAGAGCTTTAGCGCATCTGCGCCCGGCTTTCACCAGGTGATCGGGTCCATGCCGATTCGTCCCCAGGCGGGAATCTTGATGGCCGGGCGGCGCACGTCGATGCCGGCCACGAGGCCCATGAAGTCGACCTCGATGCCCTCGATCCAGCCGAGCGCGACGCCCGCATAGCCGCCGAGCGAGATCTGGATGCCGGTGCGGCTCGGGGTCAGGCCGATGATCTCCCGCCAGGGCTGCCAGTCCTTGCCCAGCGCCGTCGGCGGAAGCGCTGCGCCGAGTTCGGGGACCGAGCGCATCACATGGGCCACGAAGGTGTTCGAGTTCGGGCCGGGCCAGGCGTTGTAGGCGCCGAAGGTCTGATAGGGGTAGCTCGCCACCGCCTGGCGGACCTGCGGGATCAGGCGCTGTGCCGCCTCGCCCTCGATCACCACGACGGGATGCGGCGCATTGCCGAACCAGCGGCCGTCCGGCGCCCATCCGTTGGTGCGGACCGGGCTGCCCCAGCCGACCTTGTCGTAGCGGGTATAGGTGCCGGCCCCGGCCTCCTTCATGACCACCCAGGTGTGATGGGCGAAGATGCCGCGCCAACGGCCGACCCGCGCGGCATAGATCGCCACGATGGCCTGCGGCGCTTCGGACACGGCCGGCAGGAGCTTCGCGCTCGACCAGTCCGCCGCGCGCCAACTCGGCGCGACGTCGTCGCGCATCGCCCACCAGAGCGCATGAGCCCCTAGGGGAAGAACAAACAGGCCGACGATGACGAGGAAAACACGGGAAAGGAAAGCAAGCATCGTGCCAAGGTACGGAGGCTCCGCCGGAGCATCAAGGTGACATGCGGGCGCTCCCGTTCACCATTGGGTTACCGTATTTCCGCTCCGACGCGTCTTCATCGGGCCTCTGCCTTGCGCATGCCATGATCGGGGCCAAAACAGCACTGCCCCCATTGTCTCTTGAAACCAGGCCTCATGCTCCTCCCTGTTTCGCGCCTTGCTCTCGTGTGCCTTGCAAGCCTCGCCCTGTCCGGCTGCCTCGGAGAGGAATCGGCGCTCACCACCCCGGTCTCGTCGCAGGTCGGTCTCGCGCGGGATCCGAAGCTCCTCGTGGCGACCACGCGGCTCCCGGTCGGCGATCCGCCGAGGAAGCCCTGGTTCAGCAGCGAGCGCTCCGCAGACCTGGTCTTCGCGGAAGCGCGCCTGACGCCGCCGGCCGATTCCCTCCTCGGAACCCGCGGCTGGAGCATCTCGAAAGTCGAGAAGGTCGATCACGGCAACGCGGCCCAGGCCTTCGCTCAGGCGGCCTTCGGGCACAACCTGCTGCTCTACATCCACGGCTACAAGGAAAGCTTCGAGACGGCCGCGACCTCGACGATCGATCTTTCCGAGGGCATCAAGTTCGGCGGCGTGACGGGCCTGTTCACCTGGCCCTCCGCGGCTTCCACCTTCAGCTACGTGGCCGACCGCGAAAGCGCCATGTGGTCCCGCGACGCCCTGGAGGATCTGCTCACCGCCATCGCCAAGACCCCGAGCGGCGGGCGCATCCACATCGTGGCCCACAGCATGGGCACCCTGCTCACCCTCGAGACCCTTCGGATGCTGCGCGCCTCGGGCGGGGAGAACGCCATGGAGCGCATCGGCGCCGTGGTGCTGGCGGCCCCCGACATCGACATCGATCTTTTCGCCCGCGGCCTCGAGCGGCTGGGACCGGATGCGAAGAAGATCACCGTCATCAGCTCCACCAACGACCGGGCGCTCGCCGTCTCGAGCCGTCTCGCGGGCGGCATCATCCGGGCCGGAGCGGCGGACCGCGAGCGGCTGGAATCCCTCGGCGTGCGCGTGGCCGACGCCTCCGAATTCGGCGGCGGCATCATCAACCACGACCTGTTCCTGTCGAACAATGAAGTGCAGCAGGTGATCAAGCGGGCGATCGAGCGGTCGTAGTTCGACCACATCACCGACTGGCCAACTCTCCGGCCGTCGTCTCAACTGACCTCTCCTCGTCATCACCGGCCTCGTGCCGGTGATCCCGATTAGGAAAAGCATGTCGCTTCACAGAGCCGGGATGGCCGGGACGAGCCCGGCCATGACATCGAAAGGTGTTCGCGGAAAGCGAGGCGGCGTTACTCCGCCGCCTGTTTCGGCCCGTATCCCAGACGCCGGTTGAGATCGTCGATCAGGTTCACGGCCGCATCGGCGATCACGGTGCCGGGCGGGAAGATCGCCGAGGCGCCGGCCTGATGCAGCGCGTCGAAATCCTGCGGCGGGATCACGCCGCCGACCACGATCATGATGTCGTCGCGGCCGAACTTCGCGAGCTCGCCTTTCAGCTCCGGCACGAGCGTCAGATGGCCCGCCGCCAGCGACGACACGCCGATGATGTGCACGTCGTTCTCGATCGCCTGACGGGCCGCTTCCGCAGGCGTGGCGAAGAGCGGGCCGATATCGACGTCGAAGCCGAGATCGGCAAACGCCGAGGCGATCACCTTCTGGCCGCGGTCGTGCCCGTCCTGGCCCATCTTGGCGACGAGAATGCGCGGGCGCCGGCCGTCGTCATGCTCGAACTGCTCCACCAGAGCGCGGATCTTCTCGACCGCTGGCGACGCCATGCCGACCTCCCGTTTGTACACGCCCGAAATCGCCTTGATCTCGGCCCGATGACGGCCCCAGACCTTCTCCAACGCGTCGGAAATCTCGCCCACCGTCGCCTTGGCGCGCGCCGCCTTCACGGCGAGGTCGAGCAGGTTGCCCGCGCCGGCTGCCGCCTGCGACAGGGCGTTGAGAGCAGCCTCCACGTCGGCCTGGCTGCGCTCGGCCTTCAGACGCGCGAGCTTCTCGATCTGGCTCGCGCGCACGGCGGCGTTGTCGACCTTCAGGATGTCGATGGAAGCCTCGTCCGTCGACTTGAAGCAGTTCACGCCGACGATCTTCTGATGACCGGAATCGATGCGCGCCTGCGTGCGGGCGGCCGCCTCCTCGATCTTCAGCTTCGGAATGCCCGCCTCGATGGCCTTGGCCATGCCCCCCAGGCTCTCGACCTCCTGGATATGGGCCCAGGCCCTCTCGGCTAGCTCATAAGTGAGACGCTCGACGTAGTACGAGCCGCCCCACGGATCGATGATGCGGGTGGTGCCGCTCTCCTGCTGCAGGAAGAGCTGCGTGTTGCGGGCGATGCGGGCCGAGAAGTCGGTGGGCAGAGCGAGCGCCTCGTCGAGCGCGTTGGTGTGCAGGGACTGCGTGTGCCCTTGCGTGGCGGCCATCGCCTCGATGCAGGTGCGGGTGACGTTGTTGAACACGTCCTGCGCGGTGAGCGACCAGCCGGAGGTCTGGGAGTGCGTGCGCAGCGGCAGCGATTTCTCGGATTGCGGGTCGAAGCCCTTCACGAGCTTCGCCCAGAGAAGGCGCGCGGCGCGCATCTTGGCCACTTCCATGAAGAAGTTCATGCCCACCGCCCAGAAGAACGACAGGCGCGGGGCGAACTGGTCGATGGTCAGACCCGCGGCAATGCCCGCGCGGATGTACTCGACGCCGTCGGCGAGCGTATAGGCGAGCTCCAGATCCTGCGTCGCACCCGCCTCCTGCATGTGATAGCCGGAGATCGAGATCGAGTTGAACTTCGGCATGTTCGCCGAGGTATAGGCGAAGATGTCCGAGATGATGCGCATCGACCCTTTCGGCGGGTAGATGTAGGTGTTGCGCACCATGAACTCTTTCAGGATGTCGTTCTGGATCGTGCCCGAGAGCTTGTGCGGCGGCACGCCCTGTTCCTCGGCGGCCACGATGTAGAGCGCGAGCACCGGCAGCACCGCGCCGTTCATGGTCATCGACACGCTCATCTGGTCGAGCGGAATGCCGGCGAACAGCGTGCGCATGTCGTAGATGGAATCGATGGCGACGCCCGCCATGCCCACGTCGCCCGCCACGCGCGGATGATCGGAATCGTAGCCGCGGTGGGTCG
Organism: Microvirga sp. 3-52; assembly: GCF_018383585.1. Taxonomy (GTDB): domain Bacteria; phylum Pseudomonadota; class Alphaproteobacteria; order Rhizobiales; family Beijerinckiaceae; genus Microvirga. The sequence continues at coordinate 17,941 of NZ_JAHAMK010000026.1, read as the reverse complement.
CGAGATCGAAGGCGACCGAGAGGCCCTTCTGGCCCGCCGCGAGGTTGCGCCGGTAGAAGGCGTTGGAATCCTCGGCCGTGGAGAAGCCGGCATATTGGCGCACGGTCCAGGGCTGGTTCACGTACATGGTCGGATAGGGGCCGCGCAGGAACGGCGCGATGCCCGGCAAGGTGTCGAGGAAATCCAGCCCGGCGCGATCCTCGGCTCCATAAGCGGCCTTGACCGCGATGCCCTCCGGCGTCAGCCACGGCTCGGCCTGCTGCGGCGAGGAGGATGCCAGGGGAGCGTCGGCGAAGGCGACGCTCGGAAAGTCCGGGATGCTGGTCATGACCTTGGAACGGGTGCCCTTGACGGATGAAACAATATGAACGGCTTCATTTTAGGGCATCCGGCACCGGGATGCTATCGGCGCATGGTCGGAGAAGGTAGGCCGATGCTCCACCACGTCATCACCGGCCTCGTGCCGGTGATCCCGACCCGGGAGGCGCCGCGCTTCAATCAATCGGGATGGCCGGGACGCGCCCGGCCATGACATGGAACATCACCCCCGCTTCTCCGCGTTCCAATAGCCCGAACAGACCCGTCCGCCGGAGGTCGTCCAGGTGCCCCGGCCGGTGTTGCCCGTCAGGCGGCCGGAGACGCTGGCCCGGTCCTGGCCGCGCGAGATGCTGGCGGATACGGAGCCGTTCGGGCTGACCTGGCCGTTGACGTTGAAGTTCTCCGGGCCGCCGTAGCGGGCGCGGCCGTTCTGAACGACGACGGCATAGCGATAGGCCCGGTCGCAGGCGCCCCTCTCCGTGACGACTTCCACGCTCCAGTTGCCGTCGAACCGGTTGGCTTGCGCATGAGCTTGGGGCGCAAGAACGATGGCCGTCAGGGTTGCCGCGCCAAGCCAGGACATCACACCCATGAAACACTCCGAAACATCGAGGAATGGGCTGAACCAACGTGAGGTTTTCGGGCAGGTTCCTGCTGTGTCTTTCAGCTTTGCGTGAGCCGCGAAAAAGCCGCTGCACCGGCGGATGCAGCGGCTCTGGAATGTTGATGGACGGGACTGGAGCAGGCGTCGCCGGTGGGCCTCCGAACCATCCGGCACCCGAAGAACCGGGAGGAGGCTCAAAGCTTCAGGCGCAGGCCTCGTCGAGAGCCTGGCTCAGGACCTCGAGGGTGTCGCACCCGGCATAGATGAAAGTGGTGACGCCTGCGCGGGTCAGCTCCGCTTCACGCTCACCCGGCCGCCCCGCAAGGCAGACGAGCGGCGATCCGGCCGAGCGCAGGATTCCCGCGGCATCAAGCGCGTGCTTCTCGTAGATCTCGTCGGTCGAGCAGATGCAGGACAGCTTGGCCTTGCTTTCGATATAGGCTTGCCGGAGCTTGTCGTTGTCTGAAAACCCATCGGTCATGACGGCTTCGATTCCGCCCGCCTCGAAGAAATTCTTGGCGAAGGTGGCGCGGGCCGAAAAGGCCGAGATCGGACCGAGATTGGCCAGGAAGACCTTGGGGCGTTCTCCGGTCCTGGCCCGATAGGCATCCGAACGATCGCGCAGGCGCTCGAAGGGCTCGGCCGTGCGGATCGACGGCAGAGGTGCGATCGAGACCGGCGAGGGGCCGGAAGCCGTGCCGGCGAGTTGCGGCAGGCTCGCACCCTGCACGGCCATCTGGACGAGAGCGGCGAAAGGGGTCTCTGCCGCCGCGACCAGCTCTCCTCCCCCTTGTAGCGAGGAGGTGGAGGAGGGGGTGTGAGCGCCACGCTGGTCCAGTTCAGCGCCGTCAGCCCCAACCCTGGCCTCTCCCCACATGGGGGAGGGGAAAAGGACCGCCACATCCGCCTCATGGACGTTCGGGAACTCGCTCGTGCCGGTGATCGGCTCCCTGCGGGTGGCCACGGCCTTCTCCCGCCGGGCCCGGACCGTGGCGATCCGACCCTGGAGCTTGTCGCCTTTCAGGCTCTCCAGAATGCCGCCCTCGCGCTCGATCTCCTGGAACAGTCCCCAGGCCTTTTCGCAGAGAGCATCGGTGAGTGCCTCGAATCCGCCCGCACCGGCGGCCGGATCGACCACGCGGGCGAGGTTCGATTCGTCGAGGAGGATCACTTGCGTGTTGCGCGCGATCCTGCGGGCGAAGGCGTCGGGCAGACCGAGGGCCGCCGTGAGGGGGAGCGTCGTGATCGCATCCGCCCCGCCGATCCCGGCCGAGAAGACCGCGACCGTGGTGCGCAGCATGTTGACCCACGGGTCGCGCCGGGTGGTCGTGCGCCAGGCGGTTTCCGCATGCAGGCGGATCGGCCTCGGCTCCAGGCCGCAGGCCTGCTCGACCCGCGCCCAGAGGCGCCGCAGGGCACGCAGCTTCGCCACGGTGAGGAACTCGTCGGCATCGGCCACGAGCAGGAACGAAAGCGCCCGGCGCGCGGCATCGAGCGAATGGCCCTGGGCCTCAAGCGCGCGCAGGGTGCCGATGCCTGTGGCGAGCACGGCAGCCAGTTCCTGCGCCTCGCTGGCGCCGGCCTCGTGATAGACCCGTCCATCGGCCAGGAAGGTGCGGCCGGCAAAGCCCTGATCCGTCAGATTCGCGAGCGTGTCGCCCATGCGCCGGGCCATGGCGTCCCACGAGGCGGACATGTGCCCCTGCGCGGCCATGGCGCCGATGGGGTCGAGGCCGAGATCGAGGGAGACGTCGGAGAGCCTGTGGGCGCGCCGCTCGGCCAGAGCCAGCACCAGCGCGGCGATCTGGCGGCCATGGCCACCGGCGTCGAGGCGCAGGTGGATGAGATCGAGCATCACGCCGGAGAGCGCCCGGTCGAGATCGTCGAGGCTGTCGATCCGCACGCCGAAGCCGCGGGCGGCGGGCGCCTTGTGGGTCACGAGGGTGAGCGCATCGGCGCCGCCTTCGAGATCGAGCAGGGCGAGTTCGTTGGCCTTGGAGGGATCGGGATGGTCGACCCGCTGCGACACACGCCAGCGGCCGGCCTGCTCGCGGGCAACCGGCGCGGACCCTTCCGCCTTCGGATAGAGCGGCTGGATGGCGATGCCGTCATGGCTGCGGGACACGAGCTTCTTCTGGAAGTCCGCGCCCTTCAGCACGCCTTCGACCCGCTTGAGCCATTGCTCGTGGGTGGCTGGCGGAAAATCGGCCGCGAGAGAGAGATCGTCCATGGGCATTCCCATTCGGGCAGGGCATTGAGATTGCGCCGGACAATACCGGGATGGGGATGCCGTGGGAATGCCCCAAAGGACGGGGATTGCGCAGGCCTGCCGTCATGTCTCCGCCGTCATGGCCGTCCCGATTGTGTGGAGCGCGGCGCTCCACACAATCGGGATCACCGGGAGAAGCCCGGTGATGACGTGGAGGAGGTGATGACGTGGAGGGAGGAGTGAAAGGCTGCGCCTCATCCGGCGTCGTCCATCATCCCGTCGTACCCTGCCTCGTCATGGCCGGGCTTGACCCGGCCATCCCGATGCTGAGAGGCGCCGTGCCTTTCAGCATCGGGATCACCTGCGTGGCCGGCGGTGCCCGATTTGTCCCTTAAACGAACTGCGACAGGCCGGGGATCGAGCCCATGATGGTGCCCATCGTGTCCTCGCCGGCCTTCTCGCGGCCATAGGCGAAGAGCTCCTTGCCCAGGGGCTGCATCTGGCCCATGGACACGCCGGCACCCATGAGCTGGCCGCCCAGTGCCATCACGCCGCCGCCCATCGAGCCGATCATGCCCATCATGCCGCCGCCGGCGCCGGTCTTGGCCTGCTCGATGGCGTCCTCGGCACCCGGCAGGGCCGCGATCAGCTGGTTGACCTCGGTCTGCGGTCCCTCTTTCTGGAGGTAGCCCAGAATGATGCCGATGGCCTTCCGGGCGGTCGCCTGGTCGAGGCCGGTCTTCTGCGTCACGCGGGCGATGAGTTCGTCCATCTGATTCTCCTGATACTGGTACGGGGGCGATAGTTCACGACTAAACTGTTAAATCAAGAAACCCGAGAGTGGAAACTCGCCACAAGCCGTCTAAGATCCTTAGCGCGTCGTGCGGAAAAGTGGATCCGGTTTTCGCGCAGAACGATGCGCTTATCGAAGAGGAGAGCATCGGATTGATCCCGAGAGTGCGATTCGCTTTTGGGCCCGATGCTCTGGATCACGATGCTCGAAGACGGGAAGATCTTCATCGGCAAAAGCACCAAGCCGGAATATCTGGACCTGAGGCTCGCCAACCGCCATGGCCTGGTGACCGGCGCCACGGGTACGGGCAAGACCGTCTCGCTCCAGGTGCTCGCGGAAGGATTCTCCAACGCGGGCGTCCCGGTCTTCGCCGCCGACATCAAGGGCGATCTCTCCGGCATGGCGGCTCCCGGCAACGGCAAGGAGCCTCTGGTGAAACGCGCCAAGGAGATCGGCATCGAATACGTGCCGGACACGTTCCCGGTGGTGTTCTGGGACCTGTTCGGCGAGCAGGGCCACCGTGTGCGGGCGACGATATCCGAGATGGGGCCGCTGCTTCTCTCGCGCCTCCTCGATCTCAACGATACGCAGGAGGGCGTTCTCAATATCGCTTTCCGGATCGCCGACGAGCAAGGATTGCTGCTGCTCGATCTGAAGGATCTGCGGGCGCTGCTCCAGCTCATCTCCGACAATGCGAGCCAACTCACCACGACCTACGGCAACGTGTCAAAGGCCACCATCGGGACGATCCAGCGCCAGCTTCTCGTTCTCGAGAACCAGCAGGGCGACGAGTTCCTCGGCGAGCCGGCGCTCGACATCAAGGACCTGATGCGCACGGATCGCGACGGACGCGGCGTCGTCAACATCCTGGCGGCGGACAAGCTCATGAGCAATCCGCGCCTCTACGCCACCTTCCTCCTGTGGCTGATGTCCGAATTGTTCGAGGAACTGCCGGAAGTCGGCGATGTCGATCAGCCCAAGCTCGTCTTCTTCTTCGACGAAGCGCACCTTCTCTTCAACGATGCCCCGAAGGCGCTCGTCGAGACCGTGGAGCGCGTGGTCCGCCTCATCCGTTCGAAAGGCGTCGGCGTTTACTTCATCACGCAGAACCCGGTCGACGTGCCCGAGAGCATCCTGGCGCAGCTCGGCAACCGGGTGCAGCATGGGCTTCGCGCCTATACCCCGCGCGAGCAGAAGGCCGTGCGCGTGGCGGCGCAGACCTTCCGCCAGAACCCAGCCTTCGCCACGGAGAAGGCCATCACCGAACTCGGCGTCGGCGAGGCCCTGGTCTCGACCCTGGAAGGGAAGGGGGTGCCCTCCATGGTGGAGCGCACGCTGATCGCGCCGCCCATGGCGCAGGTCGGGCCGATCGAGTTGTCCGAGCGCCAGCGGATCGTGGCGTCCAGCCCGATGCGGGGCAAATACGACCAGCCGGTCGATCCGGAATCCGCCTACGAGATGCTCGCCAAGCGCGCCGAGCAGGCGGCCGCCGAAGCGAAGGCGGCCGAAGGCGGAGGAGGCATTCTGGACATGCTCGGCGGTCTCTTCGGCACGACGGGCCAGCGCAAGGGATCGATGACGGCGACGCAGCGGGTGACCCGCGAGGTCACCCGCACGATCGTCAACCAGACGGTGGGCGGCCTGGCGGCCGAGATCGGCAGAACCATCGGTGGCCGCCAGGGCAGCTCCATCGGACGCGCCATCGTGCGCGGAACCCTGGGCGGTCTCCTGCGGCGGTAAGGCAAAAATGTCACAATGTCACAAATTGAGGAGGTGCCCGGTAAGGGAACGTTGAGGTTTTGCAGTGTAATTATGTAAGGAATCGGCAGGCGTATCTGCGTAAACCGAGTCCCGTTGCCCGATGTTCCTCAGGTTTTTCCACTCCTTCGTCCTGGCCGGCCGGGCCGGACACCCATCCCGCTTGATCGCGAGTTCACTCGGGGTCCTTGCTCTCTGTGGCGGGTTGGCGTTCTGGGCTGGAACCAAGCAGTCGAGGGGGCTCAGTTCCGAAACCTATGCGGAGCAGCGGCTCCCGCAGATCAACACCCATCTGGACGAGGTCCGGAAGGGTTTCATCTTTCTCGCTGGCGACTCCCACGTCGAACTGTTCAATGAAACCTACCGTCTGTGCGGCCGCGAGATCGTGAATGGCGGCATCAGCGGCGCAAAGTCCGATCTCTACAGGGATCTCGCTTCAAGGCTCGAGTTCCATTCCCGCCCGGAGGCGATCGTGCTGACGATCGGCACGAACAACCTGACCCGGAAAAGAAATCCGCTCGCGCCGGCATCACAGAACGCCTACGAGCGCGACGTCTCGCAGATTGTCGCCACCTTCCGGAAGGTGGCGCCCCGCGTGATCGTTACGGCCGTTCCACCGGTCAGCTCCTTCAAGGACGGTTTCGAGATCCCGGCCGTTGCGGCCTATTCGGAGATGCTCCGCGATCTGTGCGCCCGCGAGGGATGCGAATTTGTCGATCCGTACGACTCCGCCCGTGAGCGCGATCGAAGCACCGCTCAGCCCGGTACGATGCGGGACGGGGTGCACATGGCTTCGTACCGCGCCGTCCAGGCACGGCTCGGCGCCTTGCTGTGTCCCGTGGGCATCCTGGAGCCCGCGCCCGTGAAAGCAGCGGAGGCCTTGCAATAAGCCAGGATCGGGAGCATGGAATCGGCAGCTTGTCTCAAGTGAGTTGCATTCTCCCATGTCCCATCTCGACCAGGTTCTTCAGCGCATCGACGCCGATCTCGACACTTCCTTGGAGCGGCTGTTCCATTGGCTGAAAGTGCCGTCCATCTCCACCGACCCGACCTACAAGGATCATTGCCGCATTGCCGGGCAATGGCTCGTCGACGAGCTGAAGAGCATCGGGGTCGAGGCCTCCCTGCGCGAGACGGGCGGGCATCCGGTGGTGCTCGGCCGTGCCGGCCACGAGGGGAAGCTGCATGTGCTCTTCTACGGGCATTACGACGTGCAGCCCGTCGATCCGCTCGAACTCTGGGAAACGCCCCCCTTCGAGCCGCGCATCATCACGCTCGCCGATGGCCGCAAGGCCATCAGCGCGCGCGGCTCTTCCGACGACAAGGGGCAGGTGATGACCTTCGTCGAGGCCTGCCGCGCCTGGAAGGCCGTGACGGGTTCGCTGCCGATCGACATCACGTTCCTTGTCGAGGGCGCGGAAGAGGACGGCTCCAAGTTCCTGCCCGAATTCATCGCGGCCAACAAGGACGAGCTGAAGGCCGATGTGGCTCTCGTCTGCGACACGGGCATGTGGGATCAGGACACGCCCGCCATCACGTCCTCTCTGCGCGGCATGGTCTACGAGGAAGTGATCGTGCGCTGCGCGGACCGCGATCTGCACTCGGGCACCTTCGGCGGCGCGGCCCGCAACCCGATCCATGTGCTCTCGAAGATCGTCGCGGCCATTCACGACGACAACGGGCGGATCACGGTTCCGGATTTCTACGAGGGCGTGCCGGAAACGCCGACGCAGGTTCTCGAGCAGTGGAAGAACCTCAATCTCACGGAGGAGGAATTCCTCGGCCAGATCGGCCTGAGGCATTCCGCCGGCGAGAAGGGACGCATGCTGATCGAGCAGATCCAGTCGCGCCCCACCTGCGACGTGAACGGCATCATCGGCGGCTATACGGGCGAGGGCACCAAGACGGTGATTGCGGCTGAGGCCCGCTGCAAGATCTCCTTCCGTCTCGTCGGCGATCAGGATCCGGAAAGGATCTCCGAGAATTTCCAGGCCTTCGTGCGCGAGCGCATTCCCGCCGATTGCTCGGTGGAATTCATCAGGCACAAGGGCTCGCGCGCCTTGGCCCTGCCGCACGACTTCCCGGCGATCACGGCGGCGAAATCGGCGCTCCACGACGAATGGCAGAAGGATCCCATCGTCATCGGCATGGGCGGTTCGATTCCGGTCGGCGGCGACTTCAAGCGCACCCTCGGCCTCGACACCCTCTTCGTCGGCTTCGGTCTCGACGACGACCGCATCCACTCGCCGAACGAGAAATACGATCTCAAGAGCTTCCACAAAGGCACGCGCTCCTGGGCGCGGATCCTGGCGGCATTGGCGAAGTGAATTGTCTTACATTCGGTGCTCCGCACACGTCATCACCAGCCTCGTGCCGGTGATCTCGCTTCGGTGGAGCGCAACGCGCTTCTGATCGGATGGCCGGGACAGGCCCGGCCATGACGACGGTTCACACCAACTCTCCGAGCGACCTGACCACCGCGCTTGGCGCGAGCTCCGCATATTCGTCCGGCAGGCCCGCCCGATTCACCCATACGGGATGGAAGCCGAATGCGGCGGCGCCCGCGATGTCCCAGCGGTTCGAGGAGACGAAGACGACTTCACTCGCGGCGACGGGCAAAGCCTGGAGAACGAGTTCATAAGTGCGGGGGCTCGTCTTGAACACCCGCACGGCATCGACCGACAGAATCGTATCGAGATCATCGGCTAGTCCTGCCGATGACACCGCCGCGTTCAGCATGCCCGGATCGCCATTCGACAAAATTCCGGTCATGAGACCGAGTGCCCGCAGGGCGCGCAATGTCTCCCGCACATCAGGATAGGCATCGAGGGTGCGATAGGCCTCCAGCAGGCGCGGTCCGACCGAACGGTCGATCTGCGGGAACCGGGCAAAAGCATGGTCGAGCGCCTTCTCGGTCAGGGTCCAGAAGGGCTCGTATCGGCCGGCGAGCGACAGCACCCAGGAATATTCGAGCTGCTTCGCGCGCCAGACCTCGGAGAAGCGCGCCGCGTCCGGTCCGATGTCGGTCATGTGGCGGGCGACGGCCGCGTGCACGTCGAACAGAGTGCCATAGGCGTCGAAGACGACGGCTTTGGCAGAGACCGGGATGACGGCTGAGGCGGGCATTCGGCAAGGTTCGCACCGACAGGGATCGATGGCAATCCGGCCAATGATCAGCACTCCGGATGGAATCCATCACAAGTCTTTATGCCCCGATGGTCGAAGGAACGATTGACGGGTGAGGCTGAAGGGGATTCGATGCGACAGGCTTTCTGACCTAAGAGGATCGAGACAAGTGGCTTGGCATTCGCAGACCTGGAACTGGTTCAACGGCGCATGGCATGAGGGCAATCCGCCCTTGATCGGGCCGCGCTCCCATGTCTCCTGGCTCGGCTCGTCCGTGTTCGACGGCGCACGGGTGTTCGAGGGCGTCGCGCCCGATCTCGACCGGCATTGCGAGCGCGTGAACCGCTCGGCCCCCACCATCGGCCTCAAGCCCACCATGGATGTCGGGACCATGCTCGATCTGGTTCGCGAGGGCGTGAAGAAGTTCGCTCCGGGGACGGCGCTCTACGTGAAGCCCATGTACTGGGGCGAGGCCGAGGGCCTGGCCACCATCGCGCCGGATCCGGAATCGACCCAGTTCTGCCTGTCCGTCTTCGAGGCGCCGATGCCGGTGCCGGGCGGGCTCTCGGTCATGAAGTCGAGCTTCCGCCGCCCGACCCTCGAATCCATGCCGACCGACGCCAAGGCCGGCGCGCTCTACCCCAACAATGCCCGGGTGATCCGCGAGGCGAAGGAGAAGGGGTTCGACAACGCGCTCGTGTGCGATGCGCTCGGCAACGTGGCCGAAACCGGGACATCCAATGTGTTCATGGCCAAGGGCGGTGTGGTCTATACGCCGTATCCGAACGGCACGTTCCTGAACGGCATCACCCGCCAGCGTGTGATCCAGCTCCTGCGCGACGACGGCGCCGAGGTGGTCGAGGGAACGCTGCGCTACGAGGATTTCGCCAGCGCCGACGAGATCTTCATCTCGGGCAACTATTCCAAGGTCATGCCGGTGCTGCGCATCGACAGCCGCGATCTGCAGCCCGGCCCGTTCTATCGCCGGGCGCGCGAGCTCTACTGGGCCTTCGCCCATGACAAGGGGATCCTCAAGGCCGCCTGAGGCCTGCCCGGCACGCAGGGCGAGACGCCTGAGGAAAAGACAATGGGCGCGGGCGGCTTTCGAAAGCCGCCCGCGCCCATCTTATTCGGATCGCGCTCTGAGACTCAGGCAGCCTTGACGCCGGACAGGAAGGTTTCGACCTCGCGGCCGAGATCGCTGGAGTGCCGGGCGAGTTCCTCGGCGACGCTCAGCACCTGGGAGGCGGCGGCGCCGTTTTCCTGGGCGGCCTGCTGCACGCCCACGATGTTGCCGGTCACCTGCTCCGTGCCGCGCGCCGCCTCCTGGACGTTGCGGGCGATCTCGGCGGTGGCCGCACCCTGCTCCTCCATGGCCGCCGCGATCGAGGTCGAGATCTGGCTCATCTCGGTGATCGTGCGGGCGATCTCCTGGATCGCCGCCACCGTCTGCTGCGTCGCCTGCTGCACCGAGCCGATCTGGGCCGAGATCTCCTCGGTGGCCTTGGCCGTCTGGGTGGCCAGGTCCTTGACCTCGGTGGCCACCACGGCAAAGCCCTTGCCGGCCTCGCCGGCGCGCGCCGCCTCGATGGTGGCGTTGAGCGCCAACAGGTTGGTCTGGCCCGCGATGGTGTTGATCAGCTGCACCACATTGCCGATCTTCTCGGCGCTGGCGGCGAGGTCCTGCACCGTGGCGCTGGTGCGCTGGGTCCCGGCCACGGCCCGTTCCGCCACCTGCGAGGACTGGCTCACCTGGCTGGCGATCTCACGGATCGAGATCGACAGCTCCTCGGTGGCGGCCGCCACCGTCTGCACGTTCGAGGAGGTCTGCTGGGCGGCGGATGAGACGGTCACCAGCTGATCGGCGGCCTGCTCCACGCCGGCCGTCATGGTCTGGGCCGTGGCCTCCATCTCGGTGGCTGCCGCGGACAGCCCCTGGGTCAGGGCCGACACCGTGGCGTCGAAGCGCTTCGTGAGCTGGTCCAGAACCTCAGCCCGGCGCATGCGGGCGTCCGCTTCCAGGGCGGCCGCTTCATCCGCCTGCTTCTTGGCGATCAGCTCATCCTTGAACACCTGCAGCACCCGGGCGAGCATTCCGATCTCGTCGCCCTTGTGGGCATCCGTCACCTGGACCGCCAGGTTGCCGCCGGCCAGGTCCTGCATCTGCCCGGTGATGCGGGTCAACGGCCGGGAGACGCCTGCAACGACCGACCAGCCCCCCATGACAAGGGCGACCACGCTCAAGGCCACGATAGCCATGAACGCGATGCTGATCGTCGAGAACAGGCTGTTCGCCGAGTCGGCGCGCGCCTTGGCCGATTCGAGCTGAATGTTCACGAGTTTTCCGACGGCTTCGGACACAGGGTCGATGGCGGCATAGAGATCCGTCATCGTGAAGAAGGTCAGGCTGACCTTGTCTTCCGCCTTCAGAAACTCCACGAGCTTTTCGATCGCAATGTCGGCATTCTTCATGAGTTCCTGAGCATCCTCGGCGGCCTTCAGCTCGCCCGGATCGTCGATCATCGATTTGTACGCGGCCCAGTGCTTGGCGATGTCGGCCTTCGCGATCTCGACGCCCTTCAGGGCATCGGCCCATCCCAGATTGTCATTGCGCACCTTGTGGGAGGTATCGACGATGTTCACCGCATACAGATCGGCGACGACCTTCAGGTCCCGCAATGGGACGATGCGATCCACATAGATCCTGTCGATGGAATCGTGCATGGACTGGGTGCCGAACCAGCCCCCACCGACGGCAGAGACGATCAGCAGCGCCAGTACACCGAAATTGAGAAACAGCTTGGTCCGAATGGACCAGGATCGAAGCGAGAAAGACACCGTTTTTGCCCCATGAGAATTCTATGCCCTTGCAGGAAAGTATTTCAGGAATTGTGAAACATCGGGTTAACCGTGTTCGCACTATTGAGGGGTTGGATTTTGGCGGACTTATTGCAATTTGATCGCGAAGTTGAACGCTGAAGTCTGATCTTCCTCTGCGATAGGAGTCTGGCTGAACGAACGCCTCTCGCCACGACGCTGTCTTTGCCACCGTCTCATCTCATCCTGCCTCTACCGCCGTCATGGTCGGCCTTGTGCCGGCCATCCCGATTGGAAGACACCGTGCCTTTTCGGACCGAGATCACCGGCACGAGGCCGGTGATGACGTGGAGGGTGTCACCCCCTCCAGCAACGCTTCAGTGGCGAGTGACACCGAGACCTCCAACAAACTTGTGATCGCCCGGTGAGGCCGTCTCCCCCACGGAATGCCCTAAATGGCTCCAGCATTGTGCCCAACGCTGGAGCCTTCGATGCGCCTTGTCCTGAAAAGCCTTGTGGCCCTTGGCCTCCTGACGGCTCCGGCCTTCGCGGAGTCCGTCGACCTGGAACTGGTCTTCGCGGCCGACGGCTCCGGCTCCATCGACGATGCGGAACTGCGCCTCCAGCGCCAGGGCTGGGCCGATGCGCTCGTGAGCCCCGATGTGCTCAACGGCATCAAGGATGGGTCCATCGGCGCCATTGCCGTTGCCTACATGGAATGGGGCGGGCCGAGCTCCCAGGTTCTCATCGTCGACTGGCACGTGCTCCGCGACGAGGCGAGCGCCAGGGTCTTCGCCGACAAACTCATGAGCGCGCCGCGCGGAGCCTATGGCTACAACTCCATCTCCAACGCCATCGACTTTTCCGTTCGCCTCGTCGAGACCAACGCTCATGAAGGCACCCGCAAGGTCATCGACGTGTCGGGCGACGGCCCGAACATGAACGGCCGGTCGCTCGAGCAGGCGAGGGCGGATGCGCTTGCCAAGGGTTTCACCATCAACGCCCTGGCGATCCGCCGTCCCGGCAGCGGACGCCCGGGCGGGCCCGGCGGGATGTCGCTGGAGGATTACTATGGCCAGAGCGTCATCGGGGGCCCCGGTTCCTTCGTCGAGATCGCCGACGAGATGCGGCCCTTCGCGGTCGCCGCTCGCCGCAAGCTCCTGACGGAAATCGCCGGGACCGGCGGGGCAACCCGCCACGCCGGCCGGTAACCGATGTTCGGTCCCAGAAGACATTCCCGACCGGAATGCTAGACTGGCCGCCATGGCGAATCTCGAAGACTGGATCATCGAACAAGGCCTGCGGGGAACGGATGTCGGCTCGTTGCTCTCAGGCTTTGCCGAGCAGCTGGTGGCGGAGGGGATGCCGCTGGTCCGGGTCTATCTCGCCCTGCCGACCGTCAATCCGACGATCCGCGTCTACACCCATGTCTGGACCCGCTCGGCCGGCCTGATGGTCGAGGGCGTCTCCCATGAGCGCAATGAACGTGCGTTCGACCGGAGCCCCTTCAACCACATGATGCAAACCGGGCAGACGAGCTGCTACTGGCGTATCGACGATCCGACGGCCCAGCAGTTCGACGTGTTCGAGGATGTCAGGCGCGAGGGCGGGGCTGATTATCTGGCGCGCCTCTTCAGCTTCGACAACACGAGCGCCCCGGACCTCCGGGGCATCGGGATCTCTTTCTCCAGCAGCCGTCCCGAAGGGCTCCAGCCGGAGCAGATCGCAGGGATCGACGGGCTTCTGCCCCTGTTGGGCCTGGCTGCTTATCGCATGACGCTGTTCGACCTCACGGTTGCGATGCTCGACACCTATGTGGGGCTGTCGGCCGGAAGACGGGTCCTGAGCGGCGAGATCCGGCGCGGGTTCGGCACGACCGTGACGGCGGCGCTCCTGTTCGCGGATCTGCGCGGCTTCACCAGTCTGGCGGACACCGCCGGCATGGACCTGATCGCCCGGCTCGACCAGCATCTCGAGGCCATGGCGGATCCGGTGGCGGAGCATGGCGGCGAGGTGCTCAAGTTCATGGGAGACGGCGTCCTGGCGGCGTTTCCGATCACCGAGGAACGTTCCCGCGAGAGCGCCTGCGCGGCCGCGATACGGGCTGCGCGAACGGCGCTCGACCGCAACGATGCCGTCAACCGCCTCCGTGCCGGCGAGACGCCGCTCAGCCTCGACATCGCACTCCATTGCGGGGATGTGTTCTACGGCAATATCGGCGCGGCCGGGCGCCTCGACTTCACGGTGATCGGCCCCGCGGTCAACGAGGTCAGCCGCATGGAGGCGCTGTGCAGCAGCCTCGACTGTTCCGTCGTCCTGTCCGACAGCGTGGCCTCGGCGAGCCCGGTCCCCGTCCGCTCCCTCGGCCGGCACCGGCTCCGGGGCATCGCGACGGAACGGGAGCTCTTCACCTTCGCGTCCGTCAGCGTCTGGACAGCCTGACGCCCAGCACCTTGAGGCCCGCGAGAAGCATGCCGCCATAGATCAGGGCGCCGGCAGCGCCGAGACCCGCGAGCAGGGTTTCGTTGCGCCAGGCGGGGAGGGCGGCGGTCCATTCCGTGAGAGGCACGGGCGCGAACCAGGCAAAGGCGGCGAGCGGCAGGCTTGCGGCGGCCACCGCAGCCGAGGTGCGGCCGAGGGTGCCGCTCGGATCCATCCAGCCCCGGCGCATGGCGAGGAGCACCAGGAGGCCGAGATTGACCCAGATGCCGATGGCGGTGGCGAGCGACAGGCCGACGACCCCGTAGGGGCCGGTCAGGATGAGTTTCAGGGCCACGTTGACGGCCACCGCGCTGAGCGAGGCGATGAGCGGCGTCACCGTGTCGGAGCGCGAATAGAAGCTCGCCACGGCCGAGCGGATGAGCACGGCGGCGGGGAGTCCGACGGCATAGGCCGCGAGCACCGCGCCGGAGCGCTGGGCTGCGGCCGCATCGAAGGCGCCGCGCTGGAACAGGGCCGACATGATGAGATCCGGCATGGTCAGGAAGGCCACGACGAACGGTGCCGCGAGGGCCAGCGTCAGCCCCACGGCCCGGTTCTGGGCCCCATGGGCTGCCGCAACATCGCCCGCGGCGATCCGGCGGCTCATTTCGGGGAGCAGCACCGTACCGGCCGCGATGCCGATCACCCCGAGAGGCAGCTGATAGATCCGATCGGCATAATAGAGCGAGGCCACAGCGCCGGTGGGGAGGAAGGAGGCGATGATCGTGTCGGCGAACATGGCGAGCTGCACGCCCGCCGAGCCGATCACGGCCGGTCCCAGGGTCTTAAAGAACCGCTTCATGGCCGGATCGAGGCGCGGCGCCTCGACGCCGGGCGCAACGCCCAGGCGCCTGGCCGAGACCCAGACCAGCAGCAGTTCGAGAACGCCCGCAACCGTGACGCCCCAGGCTGCCGCATAGCCGGCATTGGGAAACAGGAAGGCCACCGCCAGAGCGGCCACGATGGAGACGTTGAGCAGGACGGGGGCCGCGGCGGCGGCGGCAAACCGCTCGTGGGCGTTGAGGATGGCCGACAGGATCGTCACCAGGGTGACGAAAAGCAGATAGGGGAAGGTGATGCGGGTCAGCGTCACCGCCAGGTCGAACTTTGCCGGATCCTCCGAGAAGCCGGGGGCGAGCAGCGTCACCACCGCCGGCATCGCGGAGAGCGCCAGCGCGAGGAGCGCGACCTGCACGATCAGCATCAGGGTGCTGATGCGGCTGGCGAACGAGCGTGCGGGAGTGGCGCCCTCCGTCTCCAGGACCCGCGCATAGGTGGGCAGGAACGCGCTGTTGAAGGCGCCCTCGCTGAAGATGGCCCGGAAATGGTTCGGGATGCGAGACGCGACCACGAAGGCATCGGCGATGGGGCCGACACCCATGACGGCTGCCAGCACCACGTCGCGGATGAAGCCGGTCAGACGCGAGACGAGCGTCCAGCCGCCGACGGAGAGGATTTTTCGGAACATCGCTGTCAGGCCCGGCGCATGCGATAATTGTCGGGAACGAGGCCGTTCGATACCTCCGCAGCGC
Source organism: Microvirga sp. 3-52 (assembly GCF_018383585.1). Classification (GTDB taxonomy): domain Bacteria; phylum Pseudomonadota; class Alphaproteobacteria; order Rhizobiales; family Beijerinckiaceae; genus Microvirga. Next base: position 2,303 of record NZ_JAHAMK010000026.1, on the reverse strand, counting down.
CACCGATGCGCTCGGCGACGACGTAGAGCGGCCGTCGCTTCACCTCGGCGAAGATGCGGCCGACATATTCGCCGACGACGCCAAGCGACATGAGCTGGATGCCGGAGAAGAACATGATCGACACGATCAGGCTCGGGAAGCCCGGGAGATCGGTGCCGAACAGGAGGGTGCGGATCACGAAGAACACGGCGGTGGCGATCGACAGGATCGAGATCAGGAAGCCGATATAGGTCCAGATCCGCAGCGGAACCGTCGAGAAGGCCGCGATGCCGTCGAAAGCGAAGCGGAAGAGCGTCCTGAAGCTCCATTTCGAGGCGCCGAACTGGCGCTCCTCCACCACGAAGGGCACGCCGGTCGCCTTGAAGCCGATCCAGGCATAGAGGCCTTTCGAGAAGCGGGCCTTCTCGCCGAGGGTCCGCAGCACCTCGACGCCCTTGCGGTCGATGAGGCGGAAATCGCCCGCGCCCTCGGGCAGACCGATTTCGCCGAAGCGGGAGAAGAGCCGATAGAACAGATGGGCGAAGCCGCGCTTGACGCGGGTTTCGTCGGAGCGGTCCGTGCGCTGGCCGTAGACCATCAGGTAGCCCTCACGCCAGCGCTCCACGAAGGTCTCGATCATCTCCGGCGGATGCTGCAGGTCGGCGTCCATGATCACCACCGCGTCGCCCTGGGCATGGTCAAGCCCCGCCGCGATGGCGATTTCCTTGCCGAAGTTGCGGCTGAAGGAGACGGCCCCGATGCGAGGCTCGGAGCGGCTGATCTCCTTGATCCTGTCCAAGGTCTCGTCTCGGCTGCCGTCGTCGACGAAGACCACCTCCCAGACCGATGTGATCCGGTTGAGGACGGGGAGCAGGCGCTCGCACAGGGGGGCGATGTTCACGCTCTCGTTGTGCACGGGGATGATGACGCTGAGCTGAGGCGACGCCACTGCAAAGGACCCTTGATTGTCGGGCTGCATCAAGAGCCGAGTTTGCGCCTTTGCTCAAGAGCATTAGGCTGCGGCAAAGCCGATTTTTAAGGACATGCATGAGCTTCTCTCGTAGCGTAATCCTCTGTGCCGACGATTTCGGCCTTGCCGCTGGGGTAAGCCGGGGCATCGTGGAACTGGCCGAGATGGGCCGTCTGTCGGCTACCGGAGCGATGAGCAACATGCCCGGCTGGCGCCGGGCGGCGCCGGCTCTGATCCCCCTGAGGGATCGGATCGCCGTCGGGTTGCACCTCAACTTCACCGTGGGCTCGCCCCTGGGACCGATGCCGGGACTGGCGCCTTCGGGGACATTTCCAGCCTTGAAGGACCTGCTGCCGAAGGCTTTGAAGCGGCAATTGCCCGATACCGAAATCGCCGAGGAAATCGGCCGCCAGATCGATGCCTTCGAGGAGACCTTCGGCGACACCCCCGCTTTCGTCGACGGCCACCAGCACGTCCATGTCCTGCCGGCGATCAGGCCGGCCCTGATCCAGGCGCTGCAGGCGAGGGGCTATGCGGGCCGCGTGTGGCTGCGCGACCCCTCGGACAAAGCCACGGCGATCCTGCGCCGCCCCGTCGGGCGCAACAAGGCGCTGATCGTCAAATCCCTGGCCCGCGGCTTTGCTCGAAGCGCCCATGCGGCGGGCTTCCGGACGAACAAGGGCTTCTCGGGCTTCGCCCCGCTCGATCTCTCGGTTCTGGCGGCTCGCATCTTCGAGGAGGCGTTCTCGAAACTTGGAGCCCGGCCCCTCGTCATGTGCCACCCGGGCTATGTCGATGACGAGCTGCGCGCCCTCGACCCGGCGCTGGACAGCCGGGTGGCGGAGTTGAATTATCTGAAATCGGAGGCTTTTCGCGCGTTGCTGGAGGAGCGGGGATTGAGGCTTGTCCCGGCACCGTTGCCGTGAGCCGCTCGACCGCTGCGGTTCGCACCGTCATTCCGTGCGCCGTAGGCGAGCCCGATCCGAAGGACCGCGCGAAGGCGTGGAAATCCATGATCACGACGGTTCCGAAGAGTGCGCGACGCTCACCGCCTCATTCTGCAACGTTGCGATGATGGATCCCGGGGGCGCTCACGCGGCCCCTGAATGACAGCAAGTGCATCCCTCGGGGGTGATGGCCGGGCTTGACCCGGCCATCCCGATGCTGAGAGGCGCTGTGCCTTTCCGATCGGGATCACCGGCGCAGGGCCGGTGATGACGTGGAGGGCGTGGTCAGGCCTGGGGACAATGTTCTCACTTTGTTCTTGACACTGTGTTGCACACAAGCTAGAGAGTTGCCTTAGATCGGTTCCTGACGAGGGGCGCGCTCGAGGCGTCGCAGCGTGGGAGCCGGC
>NZ_JAHAMK010000025.1 GCF_018383585.1 Microvirga sp. 3-52 | reverse complement strand
CGGCTCAAGGCAAAAGCCCCACGTAGCCTTGAAGCCTTGGAGGCAGAGCTCAAACCAGCCCTCGACACCATCAGCGCAAAGGATGCTCAAGGCTGGATCAGGCATGCCGGCTATGCTCTACACTGAGACCAAAAGCGCTTTAGGCGTTCAGCTCCTCATAGAGGTCACGCCATGTCGGATTCATCCCAAGGATCAGGCTTGTCTTCCAGGCGCGCGGCCAACGCTTGATCGACGTCTCACGTTGAATGGCATCCGCAATGCTCGGGTAGCTCTCGTAGTAGACGAGCCGGTCGATCCGGTAGCGCCGGACGTGATCGCTGCCGCGTCCGGTTTTATGCTCCCATACGCGTCGCGCCAGATCGTCGGTGACGCCGACATAAAGGGCGCCGCCGGGCCTGCTTACGAGGATGTAGACGTAATATAGTCTCATAATCCGAGACTGGCGTACTTCCTTGAATCGGACAAGTCATCGCTATTCCTCCACCGTCATCACCTCCTCACCGGCCTCGTGCCGGTGATCTCGATACGTTGAGGCGCCGCGCTCTTCACATCGGGATGGCCGGGTCAAGCCCGGCCATGACGGCAGGAGGAGGGATGACACTGAAGGAGCGGCGGCCTCTCACCCCTCCCTCCAACGTCATCACCGGGCTTGTCCCGGTGATCCCGATCCGTCGAGCACCACCGTCATCCCACGCCACCCCCGGCCTGCATCTCGACCCGCTCCTGCACCGCCCCGCACAGCTCGTAGACCCGAACTTTCGCCGCGAATCCCTTTGGCTGCGTCTCATCGACCAGCCGGAATGCGAAGCGGTCGGCGGCGCGTTGCCGGACCGCGTCGCTGACCAGGACCTCGGTGCCGTACTCCTTGTTGAGCGGCTCCAGCCGGGCTGCCAGGTTCACCGCCGCGCCAAGGACCGTATAGGCCATCCGGTCCGAGGATCCGATGGTGCCGACGACCGCTTCCCCGGTATGGACACCGTAGCGCGTTCGATAGGCGGGCCACCCTTCTCTTTCGAATTCCTCGTTGAGCCTCCGGTTGGCCTCCCGGCAGGCCAGGACGGCCGCGCAGGCATGGGCGACGTGGTCGGAATCGTCCGCCGGCGCGTTCCAGATCGCCATGATCGCGTCCCCGACGAACTTGTCCACCGTGCCGCCGTGCTCCATGATCACCGCGGAGAGAACGGCCAGATAACGCGACGTGCGGAGCATCACCTGCTCGGGATCGGCCTTCTCGGTGATGTTGGTGAATCCCGCGATGTCGGTGAACAGGATCGTAACCTCGCGCCGGGAGCCGCCGAGCCGGAGGGCATCGCCTGTCGCGAGAAGCTGCTGGACCAGTCGCTTCGGAACGAAGGTCGCGAAGGTCCGCACCACGGTTCGCATGGTGGAGATCGATCGACCGAGATCGTCGATTTCACGGACGATCGAACGGACATCCCTCGTCGGTCCATTGGTTTCGAACTTCTGGATGCGATCCGTTTCGGCCGCGAGCGCCTTCATCGAGCGGGACAGCAACGAGCCGATGCCCCAGATGACCGGAAGAGAGGCGAGAACGAAGCCGAGCGCCAGGAGAACCAGACGCCGCCGGCTCTCCTCGATCTCCGCGAAGAACTCGTCGAGCGGTGCCACGACGGCCAGTCGAAGCCCTGAGGCTCCGGACGTCTTGATCGACCGGAAGGCCGCCACATAGGTTCGCCCGTCGGCGTCATCGAAAATCTGCTGCGCCGCGCCGCCCCGGTGCCACGCATTCAGGGGCCGGGTGATGTCGACGCTCAACATCCGCGCGAAAGGCGGCAGATCGAGCGGAACGCTCGCAGCTCCCGCAGACAGGACTTCCGACATGCGCGGATGGGCAACGACCTTGCCGCTGTCGTCGAAGAGAAACACGACACCGGAGGTTCCCAGCTTCTGCGATCGAAGAAAGGCGTCCGCATCGATGAGCAGGATGTCCCCGGCGGCGATCCCGCCCCGTCCCTGCGTGAACGGCACGCGCACCGTATAGCCGATCAGGCTGGCCGCCCCGAAGACGTAAGGCTCCGTGATGGCACCGGCGCCGGGCTTGAACGCATCCTGGTACCACGGCCGCTCGCGCGGATCGTAATCCGCCGCGCGCCGCTCCTGGGCGAGAACCTTGAAATCGGACGAGAAGTAGGTCGTGAAGCGCAGTCTCGACGATCCGCCCGTCGACGTATCGATGACGCTGAGCCGGAACGCGGAATCCGCCGGCGGCTTGAGCTCGGCGCGCAACGCAGGCCCCGCGCGATCCAGGACGTCGAGCTCGACGAAGGCGCCGTCGGCATAGCCGACATAGAGATTGTAAAGCTGCTCATGCTGGCGCAGGAGGGCGGCCAGGATCGCATAAAGCTGCGGATTGTCGCGGATCGCGCCGGTCTCGACGGGCTGGAGATGCCGCAGCACTTCGAGGATGTCGAGCACGTCCTTGAACTGTCCGTCGACCCGGTCCGCCGTATGATCGGCGACGCGGTCGATGAAGGACAAAGCGGCCGAACGGGTGATCGACCGGGCCTGCTCGAAGCTCAGGAAAACCAGCGTGAGTCCGACCGTCAGCACCACCGCCACGAAAAGCGCCGTGATAGAGGGTTGATACCCGATCCGAATACGCATACCCCGGCCTTCCCGTCGCCCCGGCCACAGAGTTATCCGGGTTTCCCCTCTTGTCAAAAATCGACCGGCGGGGGCGAGGGACTGACAGCAGGCGCTCAGGCGCATCGCGTGTCCGCGGATTCCCCTCCGCCGATGATCCCGACGGGAATGAAACCCTCTGCCGTCATCACCGGCCTCGTGCCGGCCATCCCGATGTGAAGAGCGCCGCGCCTTTCCGATCGGGATCACCGGGACAAGCCCGGTGATGACGGTGGAGGAGGTGATGACGGCGAGCCGCTAAAGCACGCCGAGAACGCTCGGATCGCGGACCGGCCACGCGAGAACAATCGAACCGACGATCAGGGTTTTCTCCTTCCCGCACACGGGTTTTGCCCGATCCCGTACGCCGATCCATCGGCTGACACCGCGCCTTGGACGTGACACACTGGGCCCCGTGTGGAGAGACAGTTCATGGCGCAGGATGTGACGGTCTTTTTCGCAACCAACCGCATGCCGCTCACCGACGCGAGCGGCACCGCGATCGTGGATTTCGGTTCGGAGCTCGGGCCCATCGACGGCACGGCGGTACGGTTCGGCAGCGCGCAGGCGAGGGTCACCGCAACGAACGCCAGCTTCATCTCGGGTTCGCTCTATGTGGCGCCGGAACAGCTCATCGGACCGGCGATCCAGCGGGGCAGCCGCGACATCTTCGAAAAGCTGCGACAGGACATGCAGGACGGAGGACGCCCCACCCTCGTGGTGATCCACGGCTTCTCGAACACCTTCAAGGAGGCCATCGAGCGCGCCGCAATGATCCTCAGCTTCTACGGCATCGATGCCAACGTGTTCGCGTTCACCTGGCCGTCCATCGGCTCGCTCCTGCCGACGCCCCTGCCCTACAACGACTACTTCCACGACCGCAGCACCGCGCGGGCCTCCGGCGTCGCGATCGCCCGGACGATGCGCATCCTTTACGACTTCATCGACAACCTCCCCCGTCAGGCGGTCTGCCGCCAGTCGCTGCACCTGATCTGCCACAGCATGGGGAATTACGCGCTGCGTTATGCCGTGCAGGCGTTGATGCAGGTGCCCCAGGGCGAGCCCCGCGAGTATGTCCGCACGGTCGACGCTCCCGCGCCGGACACCGAGGATCGCCACTTTCCGGCCCTGGTCGCCATGCCGACCGAGGCGCCCGATCCCAACCGCCTGCGCCGCACCTTCGACCAAATCGTCCTGGCGGCGGCCGACGAGGACGAGGACGCGTTCGACGACGCCCGGGAGCTGCGATACCTGCCCCGCCTCGGCACGCGCGTCACCGTGTACCACACCCAGACGGACTGGATCCTCTCGACCCTGAGTTCCGTGACCAAGTTCAACGGGCCGCGCCTGGGCGTCGACGGACCGGAGAACATGGGGACGATCAGCGACAAGGTCACCGCGGTGGACGTCAGCGACGCCATCGACCCGCGGCAGGATTTCCAGAGCCATCAGTATTATCGGATCTTTCCGGTGGTGCGGGACGACATCGTCGCCGTGCTGTCCGGCGAGCGGCAGGACAAGATCGTCAACCGGGACCGCACCGACATGCAACGCTACCGCCTGCAGGCGCCGGCCCGGAGAACGAGGCGAAAGGACCGCTGACCGCCGTGCTGGCGGACTGACTGCCGCAAGTTCGGCCATATGCCGTTCTATCGTTTCACCGTGCGAACCCGGCAAAGGCCCAGGCGCCGACCGATCGACTCATGGAGGGAGATGGCAATGACCCGCATGACCGTCAGGATCCTCGGGCTGTTCGGCGGCCTGCTGGCCCTTTCCGTCGCCCTTCCCGCCCAGGCGGATCCCTTCTTCGTCCGGGTCTACGGGAGGACGTACAAGATCGATCCGCGCTATCCGTCCGATGAGCTGAAAGGCCCCAAGCCGCAGGAGGCCATGAAGGCCCTGCCGTCCGATCTCGGGCGCGGTCCCGGCGTCCGGCCCTCGCACGAGGAGGTTCTGGCCGAGGTCGAGGAAAGGGTCTGGATCGCCCGGAACCAGCTCGACGGGAAACTGGACGACACGGCCGGGTCCCGGGACCGGCGCAACGCCGGGTCGGACAAGAACGCGCTCAAGCAGGAGATCACCGGATCGCTGGCGGCCGGAAACGGTCCGTCGCGCTCGCCGGAGCTCCAGACGCTCTACGACCGCCACAGGGCCCTGAACCTCCTCGTGCGCGAGTTGCGGCGCTCCCTGGACCTGCCGGTCAGGACGCCGGAAACCGGCTTCTCGCGGCCGAAGCTGAATCCCGACATCGAGGCGAGCTACCGCGCCCAGAATTTCGACCCCTATGCGGCCTATTACGGCTTCAGGCGCGTGAAGGCCGCCTTCCGGTCCAACGATGCCGAACTTCTGTCCCGCGTGGCCCATTATCCCCTGGCGGTGACGGGCAAGGTGAGGCGCACCATCCGCAACCGCGAGCAGCTGATCGCCGCGAAGGAGACCGTCATGAACGCGGCCGTCCGGGAGGCGGTCGCCAAGACGACGTTCGACGATGTCTTCGTTCGGGACAAGGGGATGATGCTCGGAGACGGAGCGGTCTGGATCACCCGCGACAAGAGCGGCTTCGCCTTGGGAACCGTCCATCTGGACTGAGCGTTACGAAGCTTGACCATTATGCCTCAACTTGGCCGGGATGATCCGGCAACGTTTCGTCCGGTACAACCGATGTGGAAGGAATACAGATGACCAGGGGCTGGCAATACAGGATCGCGGCCGTCACGGCTTTCGTGTCGCTTTTGGGCGCGGCCCACACGGCGAGCGCTGCCCAATGCGGCAACAGCGCGGCCGGCTTTGACGATTGGAAGCAGGAATTCGCCCAGGAAGCCAGGGCCAGGGGCGTGAGCGCCTCGACCATCTCGGCCCTCATGGCCACGAACTACGCGACGGCCACGATCCGGGCCGACCGCGGACAGAAGAGCTTCCGGCTGTCGCTCGACCAGTTCCTCGCCAAGCGGGGCGGCTCGACCATCGTGGCGCGCGGGCGTTCCCTCAAGCAATCGAACGCGGCCCTCTTCGCGTCCCTCGAGCAGCGCTATGGCGTGCCGCCCGGGCCGCTCATCGCCATCTGGGGCATGGAGACGGCCTTCGGGCGCCAGCGCGGCAATCAGCACACGCTCTCGGCCGTGGCGACGCTCGCCTATGATTGCCGCCGGTCGGAGTTCTTTACCGACCAGCTCTACGCAACCCTGAGCCTGATCGACCAGGGCGCCCTTTCGAGCAATGCGCGCGGCTCCATGCACGGGGAGATCGGCCAGACCCAGTTCATGCCGAAGAGCATCCTGAACTACGGCAACGGCGGCAATCTCGACAACACGGCCGATGCCCTGGAAGCGACCGCCAATTTCCTCAAGGGCCACGGCTGGCGCGCGGGTGCGGGGTATCAGCCGGGCGAGCCCAATTTCAGGGCGATCCAGGCCTGGAACGCCGCCTCGGTCTACCAGCAGGCGCTCGCGCTGCTCGGCCAGCAGATCGACGGCGGCGGACGCCGGTCCGCGGAGCGCTAGAGCATCGGGTGGGGACGATTTGACCTTCTCACTCGGCATGGCCGGGCCCGTCCGGCCATGAGGCTGCTGTGAAGCGCCGCGTTCTTCGGATCGGGATCACCGGCACGAGGCCGGTGATGACGGCGGAGCATGACACTGTCGTCGGTCAACCGTCCTTGGTCACACGCCCCCACGCCATGGCCGGGCTTGTCCCGGCCATCCCGATCCGTGAGGCGCGGCGTTTTTCCGATCGAGATCACCGGCACAAGGCCGGTGATGACGTGCGAGGGGGGGGTGAAAGGCTGCGGCTCTTCAGGCGTCGTTCATCATCTCGTCGCACCCCTCCTCCTGTTGTCATGGCCGGGCTTGACCCGGCCATCCCAACCCCATAAGGCGCGGCGCTTCACACAATCGAGATCACCGGGACGAGCCCGGTGATGCCGTCGGAGGGTCCGAAGGCCGGTGACGACGGAAGCGGTGGGCGCATTTTGCCGTGGACTTGCGCCTACTGCTTCGGCGGCGTCGGCTCGCCGATGGAGAGCATCAACCGGTTGGCCCAGTTGAAGAAGGCCGCGCCGTTGATCACATCGACGATCTCCAGGTCGTCGAGCCCTGCCGCACGCAACGCCCTGACCTCCGCATCGCCGAACGCGACCGGCGTGTCGGTGAGTGCCACGGAAGCCTCGATGATGGCGTTCCACCGGCCGTCGATGTCCGCTTCGACGCCCTCATCCAGAAGACGCTGAACGTCGGCGCCGCGCTTGGAATATTGCGTGGCGAACCGGGAATGGACGGACGCGCAGAAGATGCAGCCGTTGTGACGCGAGGTGGCCGTCGCGGCGAGTTCCCGCTCGGCGCGGGGAAGGCCGTTGCTCGTGTTGTAGAAGATGTCCTTGTCGGTCTTCGTCCGGGCCTGCAGGATATCCGGATCGCGGGCGAGCAGGAGGAAGTACGGCGACTTGGCGCGCGACGCGTCGACGAGGCCGGCCCAGTGCCTCTCGGTCAGCTCATCGGCGGGGAACGGCTCCAGCCAGGGCAGCCAGCCCAGCTCGTCCTGCGTGAATGCGGTGGGCTCCCGGTTGTCGGGATGCGACAGGGTTGTCTCGGACATGGAATGGCCCCTTCTCAAACGGCACCGGACGCCAGCACGCCCGTGAAGATCTGCGTGGGATCGATATCGGCACTCTCGCGCACGGATGCGCCTGCAAGGGCCCGCAGGCCCGCGACGACGCGGATCTGGAAGGACAGGAAGGACACGAGCTGCGACAGGGTCACGACGTCCGTCGTCGACCAGCCGGCATCGAGCAGCGTCTGCAGCGCGGCCGGGCTCGCGTCGCGGGGATGGAAGACGAGCAGATGCGCATGCTCGAGCGCCGCGGCGAGCCGCGGCCCGAGGCTCTCCCGGTTGTCCGCGGAGACCTGGTAGACGGGCCCCTCCTTGTCCTCGACCGTGAGAGGGCCCTGCGGATAGCGGCCGTAGGGGCCCTCGACGGAACCCCGGGCAATCTCCGCCTTGATCGCATCGGTCAGCCTGGGATGCCCGAGCCCCTGCAGGGAGGCGGCATAGAAGTCGGTCACATGAGGCTGACGGTGGAGACCGGCCACGAAGGCCGCGACGGCGTAGCGCTCGATTGTCGTCACATGGCCGGGAAACTCCGGCTCGAACAGCGCCCGATAGCTTTTCTGCGCATTCTCCCGCGCCTGCGGCCGCTGGTCCCGCAGCCGGTCGAGGCTGGTTCCCGGCCGGATGCCGGCCAGATGATCGATGACGTCCGATATGATGGTGCTCATGGCTGTCTCACATTCCGGTTGTTGGCGTGGCGGGTTCAACGCACGAGGGCGACGCGCTTTTCGGGTCGGGCTGCGGGCTGCTGCCAGCCGAGCGCCGGGGCGACCTCGCTCGCGATCAGTTCGATCGACCGCAGGATGTATTCGTGTGGCGGATCGATCGAGTGGACCTGGAACACGAGGTCCGACACCCGTGGCAGGGTGGTGTCCCGGCTGAGGCTCTCGATCACGTCCTGGGGCGTGCCCACGTGGGTGTCGAGGGCGGCAATGATGTCCACCAGGGTGTCGCCCGGGATCACGTGCCCCTTGGCGGCGAAATCGGCCACCACGCGGCGCAATCCCTTTTCCGCGAGGCGCAGGGCCTCCTCCCTGCTGTCCGCGACGAACAGCGAGCGTGAGGCGACGATGCGCGGCTCCCGGCCCTCCGGCAGCGCCTCGAGATAGGCATCGATGATGGGATGCTGAATGTCGGCAAGGGAGGCGTGCGGCGCGTCCTTGGGCCGGGGCTGCGTACGCGACAGCATGAGGCCGTCGCCTGCCTTTCCGGCGCGAATGCCTCCTCCGACGGAGAAGGTCGCCTGCCACACGCGATCGTTCAGGCCCGGTGCCGCCGGATAGATTGAATCGCCTCCCTCGAGAGGCCGACCGTCCCAGGCGTCCCGCACGACGGCGAGGTTCCGGTCGTAGATCTCCGAGCGGTTGGCGCTGTCCAGGCCGAACGCCGTGAAGGACGACGGCGTGCCGCCGGTTCCGACGCCGACCTCGAGGCGACCACCGGACATGAGGTCGAGCACCACCGCGTCTTCCGCGACCCGGATGGGATTCTCGAGCGGCAGGGTGATGATTCCCGTGCCCAGGCGGATCTTCGAGGTCCGTGCCGCCACATGGGACAGGAAGACGAGCGGCGAAGGAAGCCCGCCTTCGGCTTCATGGAAGTGATGCTGGGCGACCCAGGCCGAGTCGAACCCGTGCCGCTCCGCATGAACGATCTGCTCGGCCGCCAACCGGTAGCGCTCGCTCGCACTCGCCTCGTCCAGAAGGCGGGTGAAGAATCCGAGCCTTTGTCGATGTGGGGAATTCGTCATCGGTTTGCTCCACTTGCTCTTCTGGAATCAGCGTGGGCTGACATTGCGTTGTCCGGGAATGGCGCTGATGAGTTCGCGCGTGTAGGCGCTGCCCGGGCGCAGGAACACGTCCTCGACCAGGCCGCTGTCGACCTGGCGCCCGTTGTGCAGGACCGAGACCGTGTCCGAGATCTGACGAACGACGGCGAGATCGTGGGAGATGAACAGGTAGGTCAGTCCGAGGGCCTGCTGGAGCTCCTCGAGCAGTTCCAGGATCTGCGCCTGCACCGTGACGTCGAGAGCCGACACGGCCTCGTCCAGCACCAGCACCTGCGGATCGAGCACGAGCGCACGGGCAATGGCCACGCGCTGCCGCTGCCCTCCGGACAGGGCGCGGGGCTTGCGGGTCAGAACCGATTGCGGCAGACCCACCCGCTCGAGAATGGCATGGACCTTCCTCGCCCGATCGTCCCGCGGCAGCGGATCGAAGTTCAGCAGCGGTTCCTCGACGATCTGGAAGATGGTCTGCTGCGGATCGAGCGAAGCGAACGGGTTCTGGTAGACGAGCTGGATCGTCTTGCGGAACCGGCGCAGGTTTTCTCCGCGCAGGGTCGTCACATCGACGCCGTCCACGAGAATGCGCCCTGAGGTGGGCTTCTGGAAGCCGACGATGCCGCGCGCGGTCGTCGTCTTGCCCGAGCCGGATTCGCCGACGATGGCGTGGGTCGTTCCCCGTTGGACGGTGAAGGACACGTCGTCCACCGCGCGGAAAGCCTCCCGGCGGCCACCGACGGAGAAATCCTGCACGAGGTTCTGGACAACGATGGCGTCATCGCTCCCGCGGATGCGCGGGGATCGTGCCCGGGGAACGGCGCGGATCTTGCCCAGGGAGGGCGCATCCGCCAGAAGCTTGCGCGTATACTCGCTGCGCGGCGACGCCAGAATCTCCGAGGTCGGCCCCTGCTCCTGAATGCGCCCGCCTTTCAGCACGACGATGTGGTTCGCCCGGTCGGCCGCGACACCGAGATCGTGGGTCACGAGCAGAACGGCGGTGCCGTATTCCCGGCGCAGCTCGTCGATCAGGTCGAGGATGCGCTTCTGTACCGTAACGTCGAGGGCGCTGGTGGGCTCGTCGGCGATGATCAGGGCCGGGCGCAGGGCAATGGCGATGGCGATCAGGACGCGCTGGCGCATGCCGCCGGACAATTCGTGCGAGTATTGCTTGGCGCGCAGTTCCGGTCGGGAGAGGCCGACACGCGCCAGAAGCTCGACGACTCTCGCGTCGATCTCCGCCCGGCTGCCCCGGCGGTGAATCTGCAGCACTTCGGCGACCTGGGCGCCGATGGTCTTGACCGGATTGAGCGAGCTCGTCGGGTCCTGCGGGATCAGGCTGATCTTGCTGCCGCGGATCGTGTCGAGCTGCTTCTGCGACCAGCCCGCGATGTCGGTGCCGTTGAGCCGGACCGCGCCGGCCTCCAGGCGGCCGTTTTCCGCCAGAAGCCCGATGACGGCCTGCGCGGTGGTGGTCTTTCCGGAGCCCGATTCGCCCACGAGCGCCACGACTTCGCCCGGACGCACCCGGAGCGAAACGTCGTGGACGACCCGCTGGAATCCGTCGCTGCCGCGATAGCCGACGGCGAGATGGCCGATCTCGAGAACCGGCGCGTTCGAATGGGCGGTCGACACGGGCTTGAAGGTGATGACCGTGCTCATGCCCTGGCCTTTCCGAAAGACTGGCTGATGCGGTTCGCCGACAGGACGACCAGGATCACCACGATGCCGGGAACGGTCGTCAGCCACCAGGCCCGCGCGAGGTAGTTCCGTCCTTCGGCGATCAGCAGGCCCCATTCCGGCGTCGGCGGCGGTGCGCCGTAGCCGAGAAAGCCCAGGGTGGAGATGGTGAGAATGGCCCAGCCGAGCTGCAGGGCCGCAAAGGCAATCACCGAGGTCAGGGAATTCGGCAGGATGTGGCGCAGCAGCACGCGGGTGAACGTTCCGCCGCTCCCGAAGGCCGCCTCGACGTAATCGCTGGCACGGACCCTCACCACCTCGGAACGGGCAAGCCGCGCGAAGCTGGCGATCGACGTGACGCCGACCGCGATGGCGGCATTCACGATGCCGAAGCCGAGGAGGATCACGATGCTGAGCGACAGAAGAAGCTGCGGGATCGACAGCAGCACGTCGACGCCGCGCATGATGGCTCCGTCGATGCGGCCGCGGGCCGAGCCCGCGACGATGCCGAGCGTGGTTCCCACCAGGAGGCCGACGCCGACAGCCACGAAGGCGCCCGAGAGCGAGTTGCCGGCGCCGTAGATGATGCGGGCCAGCACGTCACGTCCCAGCGCATCGGTGCCGAGCCAATGTTCGGCGCTGGGCGCGCGAAGCTGCTGGCGCGCGACTCCGGCCGTGGGGCTGTAGCCCGTGAACCATTGCGGAAACAGCGCCCAGAGCACGACGACGGCCATGACGAACCAGGCCAGCACCAGACCGGGCTGGATGCTCCTGATGCTCTTCAGCCGCTGCGCATTCGACGAGACCCGCGTCGATCCTGGCGAGGAGCTTTCGAGGATATCCGCATCGTCGCGCAGCAGGCTGCGTCCGATCGTGTTCAGGCCGGTCATGCGAGAGCTCCTTGTCTCACTCTCAGGCGTGGGTCGAAGACGGGGTAGAGCAGGTCCACCGTGAGGTTGATGAGCACGAAGGCGGTGGCCGAGAACACGACGATGGCCTGGAGAACCGCGATGTCCTGATCGCCGACGGACCGCTGCGTCAGCCCGCCGATGCCGTTGAGGCCGAACACCGCCTCCGTGACGACCGCACCCGCGAGCAGCTCGCCGAACAGGATGCCGCCGATGGTGAGCGTCGGCAGAACGGCGTTCTTCGCCACATGCTTTGACAACACCCACCGATGAGAAGCTCCCTTGGCGCGGGCGACCGCGACGAAGGGTTCCGTGAGCACGTGATCGATGTTGCGCATCAGGATCTGGGCGAGCGGCGCGGAGATCGGAACGGCCAATGTCACGACGGGAAGGATCAGCGCCTCCCAGGGGCCGGGGTTGATGACCGGGATGAGCCTGAGCTGGAACGAGAAGACCTGGATCAGCAGGATGCCGAGCCAGAACACGGGCGTGGAAATGAAGAGAGCCGGAATCGACTGGATGAAGGAGCGCAGCCAGGAGAAGGGAGACAGGGCCGAAAGGGCGGCCAGCGTCACCGCGAGGACGAGCGACAGCAGAAAGCCGAGTGTCGCAAGCCACAGGGTCGGAGGCAGGTTGGCGAGAAGCAGGTCCCCGACGGGGACGCCCGCGTGAATGGAATAGCCGAAATGGCCGGTCAGGAAATTCGTGGCGGTCGTGAAATACTGCATCCAGAGCGGGCTGTCGGCCGCATAGGACGCGCGGATCTCCGCGATCTGCTCCGGACCCAGGCCGAGTTCGGGATTGAGGAACTTGATGAGGATGGCATCGCCCGGCAGGGCCTGCAGCAGGACGAATGAAACGGTGAAGGCGGCCCAGAGCACGAGGGCCGCCTGCCCGATCCTTCCAATCACGTATCGCGACATGAGAGATCCAGTCCTAGAACCGAGAAGAGCCGAGAGGCCGGCCGGATGTCGTTCGTCTGCGACACCCGACCGACGTAGAGGTATTTTTAGCGGCGGGGTGCCAGCCAGGTGCTGTAGAAGCTGGGACGGCCGACCGCCTCGAAGGCCACGCCCTTCACGTAAGGAGCGGCGGCAAAGGCCTGCGGCTCCTCGAAGATCGGGATGGCGTAGGCCTGATCGATCACGTAGTTCTGGACGTCGCCGGCAACCGCGAGGCGCTTGGCGCGATCCGGCTCGGAGGCGAGCTGATCCAGGAGCGCGTTCAGCCTCTCGTCGACGAAGGACTGCACCTTGTCGCTGTTTCCGCCCTTCTGCAGCAGAACGTTGCGGTTGGTCGGGTAGTACTGGCTCTTGATCACGTCGGGATCGGCGCGGCCGACCATGGCGGGCGAGACCGGCGCCTTGGCAGGATCGAGGTTGTTCACGATGGCGCTGCCCGAGTCGGCGGTCAGCACGTTCAGCTTCACGCCGATCTTCTCCCATTGCTGCGCGACGAGTTGCAGCGTCTCCTTGTTCTGCGGCTGCGGCAGGGACTCGTAGGCCGACAGTTCGAGCGTCCTGCCGTCCTTCTGGCGCCGACCGTTCGCGCCGACCTTCCAGCCCGCGTCATCGAGCAGCTGCGTCGCCTTCTCGATGTCGTAGGACAGCTTCGACGAGAGATCGACATAGCCGAGCGCCGTCCTGGCGATGATCGAGCTTGCCTTCGGGTAATGGGCCGAGAACAGGGTCGAGACGATCTCGTCCGTGTTGGTGGCGTGCAGCAGCCCGCGACGGACCCGAACGTCCGACACGAGCGGATTGTCGGGACGGAACACGACGCTGTTGTTCACGCCGCGGGTCGAGGGTGTGTAGATCAGATATCCTTCATCCTCGACCTGCTTCTCGTCATAGGCCTGGATCTGGCGGATGACGTCGGCCTGCCCGGCCACCAGAGCGCCGATGCGCACGCTGTCTTCCGGCGTGACGATGTACTTGATCTCGTCGAGATAGGCGCGGCCCTGGTGCTCGAGTTTGGTCGGACCCCAGTTGTAGTCGGGGCGCGCCTTCAGCGTGAGCTCGCGTCCGAGCGTTTCGCTGGCGACGACGAACGGGCCCGAGCCGATGATCTTCGTGGCGTCGCCCAAGGCTTCGTAGGGCAGCGCGAGGGTCTTCAGCGACACGAGGCCGGAGCCGATCACGGACGTGCCCTGCAGGAAGCCCGGCGACGGTTTCCTGAAAGTGAACTTCACCGTCTGCGGATCGATGACCTCGCTGCGCTCGTAATTGTTGATGACCTCGGAGATCGGCAGCTTCAGCTCCTTGTTGCCGCGGCCGAACGTGTCGTAGTTTTTGGCCACGGCGGCGGCATCGAGCGGCGTTCCGTCGGAGAAGGTCACGCCCTTGCGGATCTTGAAGGTGTACTCCGTCGCGTCGGCGTTTACCGTCCACGACTCGGCGATCCAGGGCTCGATCTCGAGCGTCTTGGGATTCTGATAGGTCAGCTTGTCGGTGATCTGGTTGAGGATCCCGCCGTTGGGATAGAACCCGCCGGCCGGCGGGTAGAGGTTGGTGTGGGGCTGCTGCTCGAGATAGACCAGCGTGCCGCCCTTCGCGGGCGCCCCTTCCGGTCCCGCCGCCATCGCGCCGCTGCTCCATAGGGAGGAGCCCGCCAGAACCGTGGCTCCGACCAGGGCCGTGAGGCCGACTTTGCTGCTGAAGCGAGATTTGTGTGTCACGATACATCCCCTGCACGGCCGGCCATCGAGCCGAACGACTGATGGATTATCGCGGGGAAGCGTCCGGAAAAGCAATTGGAACGTTCTTTTTTTAGAACGGCCCGGACGAGCAGAACCTTCTCTTTTCGGCTCGGATGGGAGAAATTTGTTCTAGATTGTGCAGGCATGCTCCTTCAAACGGGTCAGATTCCGGCCGGTATTCATCCCTTGGCACGCAGATTTGTTCGTTATAGAGAACGTGCCTCACGGAGCTCGATGGGGATTGCCGGCGCCAGAGTCGTGTCGTTCCGATCTGCCTCGGGCCCTCTGCCGGTCATCCGCGCCTCGGCGGACACTGAGCGCTTCTTCGACCGGGCCGATCTCGCGGCGATAGGACGGCACGCGCGCCCGCATCGCACGTGATGCAAGTCCACCTTCGACGAGTCCGCAGGCGTCCCTTATCTGTCCGTTGGAAACGTCGAACGGACGAATTCCCAGGCGGCAACGAGGTGCCGCCGCATGGATTCCTCGGCATCGTCGGGATCGCGCGCCACGATCGCCTCGAAGATCGCCACATGGCCCGCATGATTCATCTGGTCGATTCCCGCGCCACGCTTCATCGAGCGCCAGTGCTGGGTGAGCCATTCCACATAAGCCTTGTGAATGGCCGGATAGATCGGGTTTCCCGGCGCCCGGTAAAGAACCGCGTGGAAGGCAGCATCCGTCTCGTCGAACAGGAGTGGATCACCGATCGCCTGGCGATTGCTCTCGAGGGCTGACCGAAGTTCCTCGAGATCGACAGGTCGCGCATGCTTGGCGGTCCAGCGCGCAAGCCCGCCTTCAATGAAGATCCGCGTTTCGAACAGATTCCAGACGCCCTCCCGGTCGACCATGAGATGACCGACGAGATTTCCGACCCGGTCGACGGCGATTTCGTAATCGGCCTTCCGTACGATCGGCCGGTGGCCGAGGCGGGTTTCGATGAAGCCGCGATTGGCCAGCGAAACGATCGCCTCACGCACGGCGGTCCGGCTCACGCCGTAGCGCTGCATCAGCTCGCGCTCGGCCGGCAGGCGCTCGCCCTCCTGCAGATCTCCTGTCTGGATCATCCGCGCCAGTTCGGCTGCCACGGCATCGGACCGGCGCCCTGCCGTCCCGGCTGCTCCGTGGCCATCCAGCTTCTCGCTCAGGTCCATGGTCACCTCTTCGTCGTTCAAGATCGAGAACCTGTCCGGAACGAACCACAGCCGATCGACGGGCAGCCAACCTATACCATATGGTCGGACCAAAATCCAACGGATCACAAGCCAAGTGCTTAGGATGCATGAGAATTGACGGCAAAACACGGCTCATCGCAGCCCGGAAACCGGAAAATGATGACACTTGACAGCTATCGGCTGTCCGACCATCCTGATTTCGGTCGAACCAAATAAGCCGGTAAACGGTGTTTGTTTCGAGATGCTCAGATCGAGCATTCAGGGAGAGAGACTGGTGACGCCATTCCAAGCCACTCCGCTGTCGAACTCCGATCCGCAGCCTTCCCGTCTGGGATCTTGCGAGGGCGCCCGATGACCGGCTCGCTCCAGGCTACCCGCGCTGAGGACGTGACCCATTACCAGATGTACATCGACGGGGCCTGGACGGACGGACGATCCGCCGACCGGTCGGATGTCGAGAACCCCGCCAACGAGGTCGTTTTCGCAACCGTTCCCGCCGGAACGGCGGAGGACGCGGTAGCCGCCCTGGAGGCGGCGCGACGCGCGCAGCCCGCATGGGCAGCCCTGCCGCCGATCGTGCGCGCCGGTTACGTCAACGATCTCGCCGCAGCCGTGAAGCGGGAGAAGGCGCATCTCGCCCGGGTTGTCGTGCTGGAGCAGGGCAAGCCCTTGAATCAGGCTGAAGGCGAGATTGACGCCGTCATCACGTTTCTGACCTTCGCGGCCGAAAGCGCGCGGCGCATCGAGGGCGATATTCTCCCGTCCGATTTCCAGAACGAGGAAGTCTGGATCCGCCGTGTTCCGTTCGGCGTGGT
This sequence comes from Microvirga sp. 3-52, assembly GCF_018383585.1. Taxonomy (GTDB): domain Bacteria; phylum Pseudomonadota; class Alphaproteobacteria; order Rhizobiales; family Beijerinckiaceae; genus Microvirga. Next base: position 51,960 of record NZ_JAHAMK010000025.1, on the reverse strand, counting down.
CGTCGGCCTCACGGCATGGAACTATCCGGCAGCCCTGGCGGCGCGCAAGATCGGCCCTGCCCTCGTGGCGGGCAACACGATGGTCGTCAAGGGCCACGAATCCACGCCCCTGTCGGCCCTCGAGATCGCCCGCCTCGCCCATGAGGTCGGAATTCCGAAGGGCGTACTCAACGTGGTGACGGGCGACGGGCGCACAGTCGGCGATGCGCTGGTGCGCTCGCCCCTGAGCGCCATGATCACCATGACGGGCAGCGTCCGCGCCGGTCGTGAAATCTATGCCGCGGGCGCGCATGAACTGAAGGTCGTGCGCCTGGAGCTCGGTGGCAAGGCGCCTTTCATCGTTCTCGACGATGCCGACATCGAGGCGGCGGTGGAAGCCGCGATCGTCTCACGGTTCACCAATTGCGGGCAGATCTGCACCTGCAACGAACGCATGTATCTGCATCGGAGCATTGCAGAGCCCTTCCTCGACAAGTTCGTGTCCCGGGTGAAGCAGATGCGTCTCGCCGACCCCATGACAAATCCCGACATGGGCCCGAAGGTGAACCGGCCCGAGGTCGACAAGGTCGAGGAGATCGTGAACGACGCCATCGCGGCCGGTGCCGAGGTGCTTGCGGGCGGACACCGCCTCACGGAAGGCGATTTCTCCCGCGGCCATTGGTTCGAGCCGACGGTGCTGCGGGTCGACACCAACAAGGCGTCGGTCATGCAGCGGGAAATCTTCGGCCCGGTCGCGCCCGTCATGACGGTCGACAGCTTCGAGCAGGCGCTGAGCTTCGCCAACGACAGCAGCTACGGCCTCTCGGCCTATGTCTACACCAACGATCTGCGCCGGGTCATGCGGCTCTCGCGGGAGCTCGCCTTTGGCGAACTCTACGTCAACCGCCCCTGCGGCGAGCTCGTTCAAGGCTTCCATACGGGCTGGAAGCACTCCGGCCTCGGCGGCGAGGACGGCAAATACGGTTTCGACGGATATCTGCGCAAGCAGACGACCTATGTCCGTTGGTGACGACCCGCAGCCGTAAGAGCTGCGGCAATCCCTCAAGAACCCCGTCAAGGGGCATGAGAACTTCATGGAGGAAGATGATGCTGAGAAGGACTTTCCTTGCGCTCGCGACGGGTGTCGCTGCCATCGGACTCGGCCTGGGCGGCGCTTCGGCGCAGGAGTTGCCCAAGCTGAAGCAGAAAGAGAAGTACAAGGTCGGTTTCGCGCAGACCGAGTCGAACAATCCGTGGCGCATCGCGCAGACGGAGAGCATGAAGGCCGAGGCCGCCAAGCTCGGTCATCAACTGGTCTACACGGACGCGGCCGGTTCCGCCGCCAAGCAGGTGGCCGACGTCAACTCGATGATAGCCCAGGGCGTCGACCTGATCTTCCTCGCCCCGCGCGAGGAGAAGCCCCTGATTCCCGCCGTCATGGCGGCCAAGAAGGCCGGCATTCCGGTGGTGCTTCTCGACCGCAACGTCGATCAGAGCCTCGCCAAGGCCGGTCGTGACTACGTCACGTTCATCGGCTCCGACTTCGTCGACGAAGGCAAGCGCGCGGCCGAGGCCCTGACCAAGGCCATGAACGGCAACGCCAAGATCATCCAGCTCGAGGGCACCACCGGCTCCTCGCCGGCCAATGACCGCCGCAAGGGCTTCGAGGATTACATCAAGGCCCATTCCGGCATGAAGATCGTCGCATCCCAGTCCGGCGACTTTGCCCGCGACAAGGGCCGGCAGGTTGCCGAAACGCTGCTGCAAGCGCACCCCGATGCAACGGCCATCTACGCCCACAACGACGAGATGGCCATCGGGGCGATCGCGGCACTCGAGGCGGCCGGCAAGAAGCCCGGCAAGGACGTGATCGTCGTCTCCGTCGACGGCACCCGCGATGCGCTCCAGGCCATCATCGACGGCAAGATGCTGGCCACCGTCGAGTGCAATCCGAAGTTCGGACCGAAGGCCTTCGAGACCCTGGCTCGCTATGCCAAAGGCGAGCAGATCGAGCCGTGGGTGATCAACACCGACCGCTTCTTCGACAAGTCGAACGCGACCCAGCTCATCGCCGACGCATACTGAACGCGAAGGGCGCTGCCTGTCATGTCGACGGACAGCGCCCTTCTTCGCTTGGCCGAACAGATCGACGGACCTTTCATGGCGCCGCTTCTCACCATGCACGGCATCGACAAGCGTTTCGCCGGAATACCGGCCCTGCGCGCGGCGGAACTCGTGGTGGAGAAGGGCGAAGTCCATGCCCTCATCGGCCAGAACGGCGCAGGCAAGTCGACGATGATCAAGATCCTGACCGGCTATTACAGGAAGGATGCGGGCGAGGTCCTGTTCGACGGAAGGCCGGCGGAATTCTCCTCGCCGCAGGAGGCGCAGCGCGCCGGCATCAGCACGATCTACCAGGAGATCAACCTGGTGCCCTACCGGTCCGTGACGGAGAACATCTGTCTGGGTCGCGAGAAGCGGCGCTTCGGTTTCCTCGACTGGCCTGCCATGCACGCGGAGGCCCGCGCGCTCCTGGCCCGGTTCAACATCGACATCGACGTGCATCGTCCGCTCATGGCCTATCCGACGGCCGTGCAGCAGATGGTCGCCATCGCCCGAGCGATCGGCTTCGAGGCCAGGCTCGTCATCATGGACGAGCCCACGTCATCGCTCGACGAACGCGAGGTCGAGGTGCTGTTCGGCGTCATCCGCCAGCTCAAGGCGGCCGGCGTGTCCGTCATCTTCGTCAGCCACAAGCTCGACGAGCTCTACGCCGTCTGCGATCGCGTCACCATCATGCGCGACGGGCGCACCGTGCAGGTGGCTCCTCTGGCGGAGCTGTCGCGGCTCGATCTCGTCACCGCCATGCTCGGACGGGAGCTGACCCAGGTTCTGCACGACAAACACAATGCGGGCGACCTCGAGAGCGAAGCGCGCGAGCCGGTCCTGAAAGTCGAAAACCTTGCCGTCAGTCGCAAGGTTCGCGATGTCAGCTTCGAGGTGCGGCCCGGCGAAATCGCGGGTCTCGCCGGGCTTCTCGGGGCCGGTCGGACGGAATCCGTGCGCGCCGTGTTCGGAGCCGACAAGCCGGACGCCGGCACCGTCACCTTCGCCGGAAGCGCGAACGGGATTGCGGCCCCGTCGGATGCGATCCAGGCCGGCATGGGTTTCTGCTCGGAGGATCGCAAGCTCGAGGGCATCATTCCCGACATGTCCGTGCGCGAGAACCTGACGCTCGCGCTCATGCCGCAGCTCGCCCGGCGCGGCATCGTGGACGAGGGCCGCAGCCATGAGATCGTCGACCGCTTCATCAAGCGCCTCGGCATCCGCTGTGCCGGACCCGAACAGCGCATCCGCGAGCTGTCGGGCGGCAACCAGCAGAAGGTGCTGCTCGCCCGCTGGCTGTGCATGAATCCCAAACTGCTCATCCTCGACGAACCCACCCGCGGGATCGACGTCGGGGCCAAGGCCGAGATCCTGAGCCTGATCCGGGAGCTCGCCGGTCAGGGCCTCGGCGTTCTCATGATCTCCTCGGAGTTGGAGGAGGTCGTGGAGGCGGCCAGCCGCATCTTCGTGCTCCGCGACGGCTATACGGCCGCCGAACTGAAGGGAGATTCCGTGAACGAGCAGAGCGTCATGGCCGCCATGGCCCATGGCCACGAGGATGCCCGGGAGAAGGCCCATGGCTGAATCCGCCACCACCCTTCCTCCCGCGCAAGGGGCGCCTCGTTTCGACATCAGGCTCGCGCTGACGCGCTACGGCGCCTGGATCGCCCTGGCGCTTCTCATCCTGGTCAATCTCGCCATTACCCCGAACTTCGCCACCTGGCAGACCCTCAACGTCAACCTCACGCAGGTCTGCACCATCGTGATCGTCGCCGTCGGGATGACCCTCGTGATCGCCACCGGCGGCATCGATCTGTCCGTCGGCGCGCTCATGGCCATCGCCGGAGCGCTGGCGCCGCTGATCTTCCTCGGCAAGCTCTTCCCCCTGCCCCACCCGGCCGTCGGCATCGCGCTGGCATTCGTGGTGCCCGTTCTCGTCGCGGCGGCGCTGGGCTGGTTCAACGGCTGGCTGGTGACGCGCCTGAGAATCCAGCCGATCATTGCGACCCTCGTGCTGTTCATCGCAGGGCGCGGCATCGCCCAGGTTTTCACCAACGGCAACCTGCAGGTGTTCAACCTGCCGAGCTTCCAGTTCATCGGCCTCGGGCGCGTGTTCGGCATCCCCTTCCAGGCGATCCTGATGGTCGTCATCGTCGCGGCCGCGGCCTGGATGCTCAGACGCACCGTGTTCGGCCGGCAGATCCTCGCCATCGGCGGCAACGAGAAGGCCGCGAGGCTCGCGGGCATTCCCGTGGTCTCGGTGAAGCAGCGGGTCTATCTCATCAGCGGCCTTCTGTCCGGGATCGCGGGTCTCATCGTCATCGCCCGCAACTCTGCCGCGGACGCCAATCTCGTCGGCCTAGGCATGGAGCTCGACGCCATCGCGGCCGTGGCCGTGGGCGGCACGCTTCTCACCGGCGGCCGGGCGACGGTGACGGGCACGTTGGTCGGCGCGCTCATCATCCAGCTCGTCCGCTATACGCTGCTCGCCAACGGCGTGCCGGATGCGGCGGCCCTGGTGGCGAAGGCCGTCATCATCGTGCTGGCCGTCTGGCTACAGCGGCAGAGCCATCGCTGAGGTCGTCGATGAACCCCACCACGCTCAAACTCTTCCAGGGCATCGGGCGCTACGGCGTCCTCCTGGCGCTTGTCGCCCTGATCCTGTTCGGCTGGGTGCGCTACGAGAACTTCCTCGGCGCGTTCAACGTGCTCTCGGTCCTGCGCTACAACAGCATGTTCGCGCTGGTCGCGCTCGGGACGTGCTTCGTCATCATCACCGGCGGCATCGATCTCTCGGTGGGCTCGACCGCCGCGCTCGGCAGCGTCGTGGCCGCCCTGCTGTCTCCCTACGGCGTCCTGCCGGGGCTGCTCGGCGGACTGGCCGCCGGGTTGGCGGTCGGCGCCTGCAACGCCTTCATCATCACGCGGCTCAACATCCTGCCCTTCATCACCACCCTGGCCACGATGTTGGCGGCGAGCGGCTGTGCGCTGCTGCTCGCCGGCAATCAATCCGTCTCCGTGTCCTATGAATCGGGCTTCACCGAGCTCGGCCAGGGCGACCTCCTCGGCTTTCCCGTTCCGGCCTGGATCGCGCTGGTCGCCTATCTCGTCGGCTCGCTCGTCCTCAACCTGACGTCCTTCGGGCGCACCGTTCTGGCGATCGGCGGCAACGAGGATGCGGCGCGCCTCATGGGCCTTCCGGCGAATCGGGTGAAGGCGCTCGTCTATCTGGCGAGCGGCGGCCTCGCGGGTCTCGCGGGCGTGATCCTCGCGGCGCAGTTCGGCGCGGGCCAGCCCATCGAAGGGGTCGGCTGGGAGCTCTTCGCCATCGCGGCGGTCGTGGTCGGCGGCACGCTCCTCACGGGCGGTCTCGGCTCCGTCGGCTCGACGCTCGCGGGCGTGCTCCTGCTCGGGCTGATCTTCAACATCCTGAATTTCGAGAATGGCCTCGGCTGGATCAGCCTCTCGGCCTATTGGCAATCCGTCATCCGGGGCGCGTTCCTGCTGCTCGTCGTCGCCATCCAGGCGAGGTTGAGCATGCGCAACGAAGAGATGGCCTCGTAACGGGTCACGCATTCGATCATCGAGCAAACGAAGGATAACCATGCCCCGGATCACCTCCATCGAACCCGGCTTCTACCGCATCCCGCTGCCGACCGTTCTGACCGATTCCATGCACGGCGAGATGCGCGCCTTCGAGCTGAACACGGTGCGCCTTCGCGATGCCGATGGAGCCGAGGGCGTCGGCTACACCTTCACGGTGGGACGCAACGGTGCCGCCATCGACACGATCCTGGCGCGCGAGCTCCCCGAGATCATGGACGGCGAAGAGGCCGATGAAATCGAGCGCCTCTGGCACAAGGCGTGGTGGGCGCTCCATTACGGCGGCCGTGGCGGGCCGACGGTCCTGGCGCTCTCCGCCTTCGACATGGCCCTGTGGGACCTCAAGGCCAAGCGCGCCAACCTCCCCCTCTGGAAGGCGCTCGGCGGCTTCGACGCCAAGGTGCCGTGCTATGCGGGCGGCATCGATCTCGACCTGCCCCTCGACAAGCTGCTGCGCCAGACGGACGACAATCTCGCCAAGGGCTTCCGCGCCATCAAGATGAAGGTCGGCCGCGCCAACCTGTTCGAGGATGTGGAGCGGGTGAAGGCGATGCGCGAGCATCTCGGCGCCGGCTTCCCGCTGATGGCGGACGCCAACATGAAGTGGAGCGTCGATGGCGCGATCCGCGCGGCGCGGGCCCTGCAGCCCTACGACCTCACCTGGCTCGAGGAGCCGACCATCCCGGACGATCCCGCAGGCCACGCCCGCATCGTGCGCGAGGGCGGATTGCCGATCGCCGCGGGTGAAAACCTGCGCACGCTCTGGGAGTTCAAGCTCTACGTGGCCGGCGGCGGGGTGACCTATCCCGAGCCCGACGTCACCAATTGCGGCGGCGTCACGCCGTTCATGAAAATCGCCCATCTGGCGGAGGCCTTCAATCTTCCGGTCACCAGCCACGGCGCTCACGACGTGACCGTTCATCTGCTCGCAGCCTGCCCGAACCGCTCCTATCTCGAAGCCCACGGCTTTGGGCTCGAGCGCTACATCGCCGAACCGCTCAAGATCCAAGATGGTTTCGCGCTGGCGCCGGATCGTCCTGGCCACGGCATCGCCTTCGATTGGAAGGGTCTCGACACGATCAGGGCCTGAGACACCGACCGTCATCGGCCGATAGCGAAGCAGGTGCATCCATGAACGAGCGTTTCGACCATATCATCGTCGGCGGCGGCTCCTCCGGTTCCGTCGCGGCCGCGCGGCTTGTCAACGAAGGCAGGCGCGTGCTGTTGCTCGAGGGCGGTTACTCCCATCGCCATCCGCTCCTGGACATGCCGCCCGGCATCTTCAAGATGATCAACGGCAGCAAATACATGCGGTATCACCACACGGTTCCGCAGGACCATCTGGATGGCCGCGTGCACGACATCCCTCAGGCCAACGTTCTCGGCGGCGGCTCGTCGGTCAACGCGCAGGTCTACATGCGCGGGCGCCCCTCGGACTACGACGAGTGGCACGAGATGCTGCGCGGGGAAAACGACTACCCCGGCTGGAGCTGGTCCGACGTGCTGCCCCACTTCCGCACCATGGAGGGCAACAACAGGTTCTACAATGAGCTCCATGGCGCTGACGGTCCGCTGCTGGTCTCGGATCCCGGCCACATCAACGACATGTCCCGATGGTTCGTGCAGGCCATCCAGGCCCTCGGAGAACCGTTCAACCCGGACTTCAACGGGTCGAAGCAGCGGGGCGTCGGCTTCTACCAGTTCATGAACCGGCGCGGCCGAAGGAGCAGCGCGGCCTATGCCTTCCTGGCGCCGCTGGCGGACAACCCGAACCTCGTCATCCGCCTTCAGTCGCGGGTGCGCAGGATCGAGATCGAGAACGGCCGCGCGGTCGGCGTCACCTATCGTGACGCAAAGGGTGTCGACCATCGGGTTCATGCGGACGGCGAGGTGATCGTCGCGTCCGGGGCCCTCGTCACGCCGCAGCTCCTCATGCTGTCGGGCATCGGCCCGGCCGATCAGCTGCGGGAGCACGGGATCGCCTGCATTGCCGACCTACCGGGCATCGGAGAGAACCTGATCGACCACCCGGAGGTGCCCCTCATCGCGAAAGCCAACGGGCCCTATGGCTACTACAAGCAGGGCGTCGGATGGCGGATGCTCCTCAACGGCCTTCATTTCCGGCTGTTCGGTTCAGGACCGATCCTCTCGGCCGGCGTCGAAGCCGGGGCTTTCGTCAATCCCAGGGATCCGGATGCGGAACCGACGATCCAGGCCTTCTGCGTGCCGATCATCTATCTCGACCGGGACACGCTCGGGCTGGTCGAGGACACCTATGGGCTGACGATCACCACGGTCGTGGTGAAACCGAAATCCCGCGGCTATGTCCGCCTGCGCTCGGGCGATCCGGAGGATATGCCCCTCGTCTCGCCCAACCTGCTGAGCCACCCCGATGACGCGCGGACCATGATCGACGGCCAGCGCTACTTCATCCGTGCCTTCCAGACCAGTCCATTGGCGGAACGGATCGAGCGCGTCTCGATCCCCGACCCGAACGATCTCAGCGACGAGGCCATCATGAAGCATTGCCGGCGCTTCGTGAAAACGAACTACCATCCGAGTGGAACCTGCCGGATGGGCACGGCGAGCGACCCCATGGCCGTCCTCGATTCCAGCCTCCGCGTCCGTGGTATCGAGAACCTGCGGGTCTGCGATCTGTCGGCCATGCCCACCATCAATGCGGGCAACACGAATGCGCCCGCGATGATGCTCGGAAGCCGCTGCGCAGAATTCATCACTGGCCGGCCGACCGTCAGCACGTCGCAATTCGGCCCCCGACTGTCGGAGCAGGGAGACATGAGCGTAGCCACCCTGGGCTGATCACCGCGGCGAAACCGGTGGTTCGTTGACCTCAGCACCAATCCTTGTCCGAGGTCATCTTCATCTCATCGGCGGCCTTCCTGATGTCGGAGAGATCGACCGGATCGCTGAACGGATCCTCGTCGAGTTCCGTCACCCGGTTCAGGCGCATCTGCCACCGCCTCAGCTCGTCGATGTAAGGCTGGAACGGCACCCGCTTCAGTGTGCCGTTCTCCTCGACCAGATCGCACAGGCCGTTGTGCAGCCATTCGCCGGTGTGCCAGTCGGGCATGTCGACGGCCGGGAACAAGCACACCCCATGCAGATCGATCCCTTTGCGGACGGCCGCGAGGGACTCCTCGACGATGTCGCAGAGCCAGTCCGGACGGCCTTCGCGCAGGCCGCTCGTCTCGCCCACGATCATCGGACGGCGGTAGCGCTCCCAAGCGTATGTGAGGAGATCGCCCAGCGGCCGGATTCGCTCGTCATGAGGTTCGAGCGAAGCATGGGGGCCATTCTCCCGATATTCCATCTGACCGAACGAGTAGCAGTTGACCCCGACGATATCGAGCACGTCCGGGGAGCCGCCGAGTTCCGGGTGGCGCAGTCCGGCGATCACGTCCCAGGCATAGAAGGTGTCCTCGAAGGTCTCGCGGTCCGCCTCGTCCTGAAGGTCCGGCCGATCTTTGGGCGCGACCACGAGGATGAGCGGATCGATGTGCACCATGCGCGCCTGCGGATCGACCTCTCGGATCGCCTTGACCGCCGCGATATCGGCCCGGCAGAGGGCGAGACGCAGCTTCTGACGCTGCTCGTCCGTCTTGCCGAACGGCGCCGTCCAGCCCCACTCGCCGCCCATGAAGGCGAAGAAGGTGATCTCGTTGATCGGCGTGAAGAAATGCGGCCCGCGAATGCGCGGCGTCACGTATTCCGCCGCCGCTCTCGCGTAAGCAGCGAACCGGTCCGCGAATTCGGGAGCGAAAGGATCGACGTCGTCAGGATAGCCGTAATGGCACAGATCCCAGATGGGCAGGATCTGTTGGCGGTTCATGGCCTCGACGAAGGGATCGAGCCCCGAGAAATCGTAAGTCCCGCCCCTGTCCACGAAAGGCCAGGGGATGCCTTGCCGTGCGACCGCGATGCCGAGCGAGCGCAGGAAGGCATAATCTTCCTCCACATGCTTGTGGTGCTGCGTTTCGGCCACGAGATTGCGACGGCCCTGATCCTTCCAGATGAAGGTGGAGCACTCGAAACCTGACAGGAAGAAGGTTGGGAAGATGCCAGCCTCGACAGAGGCTCGTGCTGGACTTCCCGACGGGGACAAGGTGTTCAAGAAAGTATCCTCATGGGCAGCGGCACACGACTATGTAGGCCTCCCTCTCTCATAGGGAATATGCAGAACCTGCTGGAGGGTGTTGCCCCCCACCTCAAGGCAGATGACCTGTGGATCAGTCTCCGACGAACTCCCACCCTTCAGCGCCGTCTGCTCCGGCCCAGTCACCGGGCCGAAGCACTTTTTTCGCCGGTCGTTTATCGTCACTTATTCCTTCACCGCACCTGTCATCGAAGACACGTAATAGTCCACGAAGAACGAGTAGAGCAGCACGACCGGCAGCGACCCCAGGAGCGCGCCCGCCATGAGGGCTCCCCATTCGTAAACGTCGCCGCGCACGAGCTCGGTCAGCACGCCCACGGGCACGGTCTTGTTTTCCGAGGACTGGATGAAGGTGAGCGCGTAGATGAATTCGTTCCACGAGAGGGTGAACGCGAAGATGCCCGCCGAGATGAGGCCCGGGACCGCCAGCGGCAGCATGATCCGCGTCAGGATCTGCCAGCGCGACGCCCCATCGACGAGAGCGCATTCTTCCAGCTCGTAAGGAATGGAGCGGAAGTAACCCATCAGCAGCCAAGTGCAGAAGGGGATCAGGAAGGTCGGATAGGTGAAGATCAGGGCGAGCTTCGTGTCGTAGATCCCAAACTTGAAGATCATGACCGCCAGCGGAATGAACAGGATCGAGGGCGGCACCAGATAGGCCAGGAAAATCCCCAGGCCCGTCCAGCGCGAACCCGGAAAGCGGATGCGCTCGATGGCATAGGCCGCAAACACCGATGCCACGAGCGACAGGCACGTCGATCCTATCGCCACCACCATCGTGTTGACGAGCCAGCCGGGATAGGACGTTTCGAACAGAAGATAGCGAATGTTCTCCAGTGTCGGACTGGAGGGCCAGAACGGATTGTAGTCACGGAAGTTGTTGAGCTCCTCGTTGGGCTTCAGGGCCGTGATCGTCATCCAGTAGAAAGGAAACAGGAGGACGAACACGAAGACGCCCAAGGGCAGGTACACCGTGAGCAATCTCTGCGGCGTACGGTTGAGATAGCTCATACCGACGCTGTCGTCGGCGGCAGCAGGATCGACAGGTCTGGCGCCAGAGGTCATGCGTCGCTTCCTCCCTGCTGCCAGCGCCGGCGCTGCAGCCCGAAATAACTGAAGAGAATGGCCGCGAGAAGGAACGGCACCATCGCAACGGCGATGGCCGCGCCCTCGCCCAGCTGACCGCCGGGAATGGCCCTCTGGAAGCTCAGGGTCGCCATCAGGTGGGTCGCGTTGAGAGGACCGCCGCGCGTCAGCACGTAGATGAGCTGGAAATCCGTGAAGGTGAACAGGACCGAGAAGGTCATCACCACGGCAATCAGGGGCGAGAGCATGGGCAGGGTGATGAAGCGGAACCGCTGCCAGGAGGTCGCACCGTCGAGGGTCGCCGCTTCATGGAGCGACGGCGAGATCGTCTGAAGCCCCGCCAGCAAGGTGATCGCCACGAAGGGAATGCCGCGCCAGACATTGGTGAGGATCACCGTCGCGCGGGCATTGTTCGGATCGCCCAGGAAGTTGATGGGCGAGGAGATCCAACCGAGCTCCAGGAGCGCCCAGGAGATGATCGAGAACTGGGTGTCGTAGATCCACCAGAAGGCGATCGCCGAAAGAACCGTCGGCACCACCCAGGGCAGAAGAACGACGGCGCGGATGATGGCCTTGAGGGGCAGATGTTCATTGAGGAGAAGGGCGAGCCAGAGGCCCAGCATGAACTTCAGGATCGAGGCCGCCACCGTATACAGGATCGTGTTGAAGACCGAGAGCCAGAAGATGCTGTCCTCCCAGAGGAGCTGGTAGTTCTCCAGCCCGACGAAGACGCCCGTGCGGCCGATGCGCGTGTCGGTGAACCCGAGCCAGACGCCGAGGCCGAGCGGATAGGAGAGAAAGACCAGAAGGAATATGGCGGCCGGCAGCATGAAGAGCAGGCCGAGAAAGAGCTTGCTCTGCATCNAGAAAGACCAGAAGGAATATGGCGGCCGGCAGCATGAAGAGCAGGCCGAGAAAGAGCTTGCTCTGCATCAGGGGCGTACGTGCGGTCGCAGCCGTCGCGCCGGCGCGGGTAAGGGCGGCATCGACCATGGAGCACCTCCGGGATCGTCAACACAGGACAAGGGGCGGTGCACGCGCACCGCCCCTTCAGGTTGTCAGACGCGGTAGTAGCGGTTGGCCCGCTGCTCCGCGCGCTTGGCGGCTTCCTCAGGCGTGCGCTGTCCCGTGGCAGCCTCGGCCACCATGTCGACCATGACGTAATCCGCCATCGTGGCGGCGGAGGGGTAGCCGAGCGGGCCCGCGTAACCGTTGGGACGCAAGGTCGAAGAGGCACGCTTGTAGGGTTCGTGCACCGGATCCGACGTCCAGACGGGATTGTCGATCAGGCCCTTCAAGGGCGGGCAGCAATAGGCGCTCGATCCGGTGATCCAGGCATCCATCTGCGGCTTGTCGAGCATGAACTGCAGGTAGGCGCGCGCCGCGTTCGGGAACTTCGTGTACCTGAAGATCACCGCCGAGGTGGTCTGGTGCAGCTCCACGGACTGGCCGACGGGCCCGATCGGCATGGTCGTCGAGCGGATGTCCTGCGCCAGCTCCGCCATCTTCGGATCGTTCTTGGCCGAGTAGTAGAGCGAGACGCCGTTCGCCGTCACCGAGACGTCGCCTGCCAGGAAGACCCGGTTGTTGTTGATGTCGAGCCAGCTTTCCGTGCCCGGGATGAAGGTCTGATAGAGCTCGCGGGCATATTGCAGCGCCTTGATGGTCTCCGGCGAGTTGATGACGACCTTCCCGCCCTCGTCGACCATCCTGCCGCCATGGCTCCAGACGATCCAGTGGGCGAAGTTGTTGCCGTCGCCGACGGCCTTTCCGAGCGCGAATCCGGCCGGCTTGCTCTTGGCCTTGAGGGCCTTGCACAATTCGAGAAACTCGTCGCTCTTCTCCGGGAATTTCGAGAAGCCCGCCTGCTTGACCATGCTGTCCCGGTAGAGGATGCCGTTGCCGATCGCCGCGAGGGGAAGCGCGATGAACTTGTCGCCCTGCTTGGCGTAGCCTTCGGGACCCGGATAATACCCGCCGTATTTGCTGGCGAAGCTGTTGCCGATGTCGGTGACGTCGAGGAGCTTGTCCGGATACTGGAACGGATCGTCGAACCAGACGAGCATGACGTCCGGGCCCGAACCGACATTGGCCGCGACGGCCGCCTTGGGGCGGATGTCCTCCCAGCTTTCCTTGTCGACACGCACCTCGACGCCCGTCGCCTCGGTGAACTTCTTCGTATTGGCGAGCCAGGAATCCTCGTCCCCCTTCACGAAGGGCGTCCAGCGCAGCACGCGCAAGGTGGCGCCCTGCTCTGGCTTGTACTGCGGGGCGGCTGCCTGCGCGAAAGCCGGCCCGGCATTCAGAAGCTGGGCTCCCGCCGCACCTGCGGCGAGGCCCGCCGTTCCAAGAAGCAGATCACGTCTAGACAGGGTCATCGTTCGCTTCCTCCATGATCCGGGATCTCTGGTGACATGCGCGGCCTTCCCGGGTGAGCCGCGCCGTTGAAGTCAACCGATCGCCGGCCATGTCCTCCAAGGGTCGGCGCCGTCGAGAGCCGGATCGAATGTGACAGGGATGAGCTCGCGGGACGCTTCCAAGGCGGATGCCGCGGCTCGGATCTCGCGGGAACTCATGGGCAGGAACTCATGGAACTGCCGCTTCGCGCTGGCCGGACAAGGACCTGTCCGCAGCATCATGAGCCCGGACAATTTCATCCGGATCGGCGGCCGACCTCTGGAACGCCCAAGCCGCGCGCTCGCATCCAGGCATACGCTTCCTCCCGGCCCCGTTCATTCCCGGCCCGTCTGACGCAGGCTTCGGATGTTGTTGGACAGGATATTCTAGGAAGAACCGCTTCATATCAAGCAGTGACGTCGACGGCCCTCACAGCGGGTCCATGGTCGCGGCACATAGGTCAACGAGCCTGACCGTTACCGGGAAGTCCGCGGTGATTTACTGGCCCGTGGGCCGTCCTACTTAAAGCATGAGTCGGACACGACACTCGCTCTGACGATCAGGCCGGCACAGTATCGATAATCACGACCGCAAGGGATGAACGAAATGATCCGCGTTGCATTTGTCGGCCTTGGCGCCATGGGACTACCGATGGCGTCGAATCTCCTGACGAAGGGGTTCCCGGTCACCGGGTTCGACCTGAACACCAATGCCCTCAGCGCGCTCGAGGCTTCCGGAGGAAAGAGCGCGGGAAGTGCGGGTGAAGCGGCAAGCGGCGCGGATGTCCTGATATTGATGGTGGTGAACGCGGCCCAGGCCGAGTCCGTGCTCTTCGAAGGCGGCGCTTTGGAGAAGCTGCGCGAGAACGGCGTGGTCGCGCTGATGGCAACCTGCCCTCCTGCAGCGGTGGAAGCCATCGAGGAGCGGGTGCGACGGGCCGGAAGGCGTCTGATCGACGCTCCCGTGTCGGGCGGCGTCGCGGGCGCCAAGGCAGCCACGCTGACGATCATGGCCGCCGGGTCCCGCGACACCTTCGAGGCCGTCAAGCCGCTCTTCGACGCGCTGGGCGACAAGGTTTTCCATGTCGGCGAGCGCCCGGGCCAGGGCGCCATGGTCAAGACCGTCAACCAGCTCCTCTGCGGCGTGCACATCGCCGTCGTCGCGGAGGCTTTCGCCCTGGCTTCGAAGGTCGGCGTCGATCTCGATATCCTGCTGCAGATCTTGAGCGGGTCCGCCGCCTCGAGCTGGATGCTGAAGGATCGAGGACAGCGCATGCTGCAGCCGGCCCCTGAGGTCGCCAGCGCCGTCGACATCTTCGTGAAGGACCTGGGCATCGTTCTCGATGCGGGCCGGGACACGAAGGCGGCGCTTCCCCTGGCCGCGGCGGCCCATCAGATGTTCCTTGCAACCTCGGGACGCGGAGACGGCCATGAGGACGACAGTCAGGTCATCCGCTCCTATCGTGCCTTGAACGGAATCCAATAGCAGACGCCGCCAGGCCGTGCCGGCGCGAGGTCGGGCGTGCGATGCGGTGAGGAAAGGAGCGTCACAGGCCCGCGGCCCACGACGCTCCAGGAGGGCTGAGGGTCAGAAGGGGAACAGGCTGTCGGTGTCGATGGCCGTGTTGACCGCCGTCTGGTTGATCAGGTTGGTGGAGATCTGGAAGTTGAAGTCGGCGGAGCTGTCATAGCTGCCGGAATCCACCAGAGCGTCGGGATCGTTGATGCCGGCGGCCTGCGCCGACGTCGCATCGCCGTCGAATGCCGTGTTGACCGCCGTCTGGTTGACGATGTTGGTGTCGAGCTGGACATTGATCTCCGGCGAGCCGGAAGACCAGTCCCAGCTGCCTCCGGTATCGAAGATCGCATCGGGATCGTGGATGCCGGCCGCCTGAGCCGAGGTCGCGTTGGCGCCCACGCCCGTATTGGCCGCTGCTTGGGTTATCTCGTTTACGGAAATCTGAAAATTCGGCATGAAATGACCTCTTCAAGTTGGCGTTGCTCTCAAGACCGCCCGAGCTGCTCTCTCAGTTGGCGATCGGTGAACCTTGCACGACTTTCAGGGCCGGGGCTGTGAGTTGCTTCACAGCCGGACGTCGCCTTCATCGACAGGAAACTGTCGAAAGAGGCTCGACGGATTACGCGACGCAACCGTGCTCGACACAAGCAAAAAGCCCTCCCAGGGAGCTGAGAGGGCTGGAGCGGAGCGCCACGGCTTGTCGCCTGTGGCGCTCCGGGAGGCAAGGGTTAGTAGTAGACGGGGAAGTCGTGGCCGGTATCGACGAGCGTGTCGCCGTCCGAGATCGAAGCCACCTGGGCCGAGGTGGCGTTGCCGCCGAGGGCCGTGTTGGTCGCGACCTGATCGATGTCGTTGAAGGACAGCTGCTCGTTGCCGCCGCCGAACCAGCTGCTGCCGGCATCGAGGAGCTTATCGGGGTCGGCAATGCTGGCCACCTGGGCCGAGGTCGCGTTGCCGCCGAAAGCGGTGTTGAAGGCGTCCTGGAAGATGTCGTTTTCGGAGACCTGGAAGTTTTCCATTGTATTACCTCTTCAAGTTGGCGTTGCTCTCAAGACCGCCTGAGATGCTCTCTCTGTTGGCGATGAATGGACTTTGAACCACTTCGGCCGCCGTCGCTGTGAAGCGCGTCACACATTCGAAATTCTTGCGAAATTCTTTGTTTTCTTCGCACCCGGCCTGACGGACGGGATGCCGGGATCAAGCCTGCGGGCGCAGGCACCCAGGCTGCGCTCTTCCAGGCATGATTGTGACACGGTGCAACGGCAATGAGCATCGCCCCGCAGAACGCCGGCGAGGTCCAGGGAAGGCCATGTCACTTCATCCCTATTGACCTTGGAACTTTGCGCGCTCACTATGACATAACTAGAGCAAATAATCTATAATTATAGAGCAAGAGGGAAACATGAGGATCAGAGAAGCACTTCTATCCGGCTTGGCGATACTTGCATCGGGCCCGGTTCTCGCTCAGTCGGGCGGCGGGGTCATCAATGTGGCGACGATCGGCGAGCCGCCGACACTTGATCCCATGGTCTCCACGGCGGATCTGGTCGGGATCGTCACTCAGCATTTTTTCGAGACGCTGTTCACCTTCGACAAGGACTGGAAGGTCACGCCCCTCCTGGCTGCATCGCTTCCCGAGGTCACCGAGGGCGGCAAGATCTACACGATCAAGCTGCGTCAGGGCATCAAATTCCATGACGGCTCGGACATGACGTCCGAAGACGTCGTCGCCTCTCTCAAGCGCTGGATGGAGCAGGGGTCGCGCGGCAAGCAGCTCGCCGGAAACGTCGACAAGCTGGAAGCTGTCGATCCGTCGACCGTGCGCCTCACCTTGAAGACGCCCTACGCTCCTCTCCTGGCGCTTCTGTCCTTCAACAATTCCGCCGCGGTGATCATGCCGTCGGAGAAGATGGACGTCCCGATGAAAGAGCCGGTCGGCACGGGCCCCTACAAGCTGAAGGAGCGCAAGCCGGATCAATACATCCAGCTCGTTCGCAACGATTCCTACAAGCCTCTCGACGGCACCGGCAACGGCTATGGCGGCGCACGCAAGCCGATCCTCGACGAGATCCGCTTCGTGCCGGTTCCGGATCCCAACACCCGGGTCGAAGGCGCGATTTCGGGACAGTTCGACTATGTGGATTCCCTCCCGGTCGAATCCTATGACCGGATCAAGAACCTCCAGACGTCGAAGCCGGTCATCCTCAAGCCGTTCGGCTGGCCTGTCTTCGTGATGAACACGAAGCAGGGCGTGATGACCAACAACGACGCCCGCATGGCCGTGCGCCTCGCCCTGAGCATGGAGGACATGCTCGCCGCGGCATTCGGCAATCCCGAGTTCTACTCGCTCGACGGAGCCATGTATCCCAAGGGCTATGTCTGGAACACGGATGCCGGTGTCGAAGGCAGATACAACGTCGCCGATCCGGACAAGGCGAAGGCGCTCCTGAAGAAAGCCGATTACAGCGGCGCGCCGCTGCGCATCCTCACCAGCCGCCAATACGAGTTCCACTACAAAATGGCGCAGGTGGCGGCAGAGTACCTGAAGCAGGCCGGCTTCACGGTCGATCTGCAGGTGGTCGACTGGGCGACGCTGACCCAGCGGCGCGGCGATCCGGCCCTGTGGGACATCTACATCACCCACAGCCCGTTCCTGCCCGAGCCAGCCCTCATCGGCCAGTTGTCCGAGAGCTCTCCGGGCTGGTGGTCGACGCCCGCCCGCAAGAAGGCGGTCGATGCCTTCAATACGGAGAGCGATCCGGCGAAGCGCCCTGCCCTCTGGGCCGAGGTTCAGAAGGTGATCTACGACGAAACCCCCAGCATCAAGATCGGCGACTTCAACGCCCTGTCGGCGCAGTCTCCCAAGCTGGAAGGTGTCGTGCCGGCGCCCTGGCCTTACTTCTGGAACGTGTCGGTGAAGAAGTAAGCACAGCAAGCTGGGGAGCGCTCCTCTAGGCGCTCCCCCGACATCCCTCTTTGCAGATCGACGCATGAGCCGCTACATCCTTCAACGTTTGCTCGGCATGCTGGCCGTGATGTTCGTGGTCGTCACGATCGTGTTCATCATCGTGCGCATCGCCCCCGGCGATCCCGCCGCCGTGATGCTCGGGCCGGACGCGACGGCTCAGGACGTCGCAGCGCTGCGCACGCGCCTCGGCCTCGATCAACCGCTCATCGTGCAATACGGCATCTTCTTCGGGCAGCTTCTGCAAGGAGATCTGGGCGAATCCATCTTCCTGAACCGTCCCGTCCTGTCCGCATTGGCGGACCGCGCCGAGCCGACCTTCTTTCTGACGGTGTTTTCCATTCTCATCGCGGCGCTGATCGCCATTCCGGTCGGAATCCTGTCGGCTTACTGGCGCGGTTCGCTCTTTGATCAGGCTTCCACGACCCTGGCCATGCTCGCGGCGTCCGTTCCGAGCTTCTGGCTCGGCCTGCTGCTGATCCAGTTCTTCGCCGTGCGCCTCGGAATCTTTCCGGTCTCGGGATATGGCGGGCCCGGGGCCGGGCTCGGCACGCGGCTGTCCCATCTCGTTCTTCCCGCGTTCTCTCTCGGCATCGTGTCGTCGGCCCTGATCCTCCGTTTCACGCGGGCGAGCATGCTCGATGTTCTGAACGACGATTACGTCCGCACCGCGCGCTCCAAGGGGATGGGCGAGTTCCGGGTCGTCATGAAACATGCCTTCAAGAACGCGCTCATTCCGGTTCTGACGGTGATCGGCCTGACGGCCGCGCTTCTCGTATCCGGCGCCGTCGTGACGGAAACCGTGTTCGGCCTTCCCGGTGTCGGCAACCTGGTCGTCTCGGCCGTGTTGCGGCGCGATTACCCGGTCATCCAGGGCGCACTCCTGATCGTGGCGGCGCTTTATGTTCTCATCAACTTTTTCATCGACATGCTCTACCTGCTCATCGACCCACGGGTGCGTTACTGATGGCCGCGGTCAGCTCCCCTGCCGTCATCGAAGCGAGTTTCGTCTCGCGGCTGGTGACCCGCAAAACCGTCATGGTCGGTGTTCTGATCCTCGTGATCGTCGCCGCACTGGCGATCCTGGCGCCGCTGATCGCCCCCTATTCGCCAAGCCGCCTCTCCGTGGTGAACCGGCTCAAGCCGCCGAGCGGCATCTACTGGTTCGGAACCGATGAGTTCGGCCGGGACGTGTTCAGCCGTACCATCTACGCGGGCCGGCTCTCGCTGCTCGTGGGCGCCTCGGTCGTGACTTTCGCCGCCGTTTTCGGCGTGACGCTCGGTCTGGTGGCGGGCTTCTTCCGCCGTCTCGACATGCCGATCGCCCGCATCATCGACGCCATGATGGCCTTCCCGGACATTCTCCTGGCGATCGCGCTCGTCGCTGCCCTCGGTCCGTCCCTCGTCACCGTCATCGTGGCTCTCGGAATCGTCTATACGCCGCGCCTCGCGCGCATCGTGCGCGCCTCGACGCTGGTGATCCGTGAACTGCCCTATGTCGAGGCGGCCCGTGCCCTCGGGGTGCCGACCTGGCGCATCATGTCGCGACATGTGCTGCGCAACCTCGTGTCTCCCATTCTCGTGCAGGGCACCTTCATCTTCGCCTATGCCATGCTGGCGGAAGCCGGACTGTCCTTCCTGGGCCTCGGAGTCAGTCCCGAGGTGCCGACCTGGGGAACGATGATCGCGGCCGGGCGGCAGTATATCGGACAGGCCGACTGGATGACGCTGTTTCCCGGCATCGCGATCATCCTGTCCGTTCTTTCCCTTCAAATGGTCGGCGACGGCTTCCGGGATCTTCTCGATCCGCGCCTGAGAAAGGATCTCTGATCTCATGACTTCCCACGAAGACGCGTCGCCCCTTCTGATCTCGGGCGTGAAGCCGGTCGGTTTCGGCCGCGGCGTGCCGCAGGAGGCAACGGACATCCTCATCGGCGGAGACGGAAGGATCGCCGGCGTCGGCAGCTCGCTCCAGGGGCCGGACGGCGCCCGCCGCATCGATGCCAAAGGCGCTTACGTCTCGCCCGGATGGGTCGATCTCCATGCTCACGTCTGGCACGGAGGAACCGACATTTCCATCAAGCCGCAGGTCTGCGGCATCGAGCGGGGCGTCACGACCATCGTGGACGCCGGCTCGGCCGGCGAGGCCAATTTCCACGGTTTCCGCGAGTACATCATCGAGCCGGCCAGGGAGCGCATCAAGGCCTTCCTCAATATCGGCTCGATCGGCCTCGTCGCCTGCAACCGCGTCAGCGAACTGATCGACATGCGGTCCATCGACATCGACCGCACCATCGCCTGCGTCGAAGCCAACCGCGACATCATCATCGGCATCAAGGTGCGGGCGAGCGGCGTGATCGTCGGCGCCTGGGGCATCACGCCCGTGAAGATCGCCAAGAAGGTCGCCAAGATCCTGAAGCTCCCGCTGATGGTGCATGTGGGCGAACCGCCCCCGGTCTTCGACGAGGTTCTCGAGATCCTGGGCCCCGGCGACGTGGTGACCCACTGCTTCAACGGCAAGGCCGCGGCGAACATCATGGAGGACGAGGACCTGTTCCAGCTCGCGGAACGCTGCGCCAGGGACGGCGTCCGCCTCGACGTGGGCCATGGCGGCGCCTCGTTCTCGTTCAAGGTGGCCGAACTCGCCATTCAGCGCGGCCTCCTGCCGTTCTCGATCTCGACCGACCTGCACGCGCGCTCCCTCGACAATCCCGTCTGGGACATGGGCACGACCATGTCGAAGCTTCTCTCGGTCGGGATGCCGTTCGAGGCGGTCATCGACGCTTCGACACGGGCGCCGATGGAAGTGATCGGTCTTCCGACCGAGAATCTTCTCTCCCCCGGCACGCGGGCCGAGTTTACGGTGTTCGAGGTCAACGACAGCGACCTTCGGATCGTCGATTCCATGGGCTACGACGCGCACCTGCCGCGCCTGATCGAGCCAGTCTGGACCATCCTCGGACGGGATGCCGTCAAGGCCAGTCGCTACGTCCCTCCCGGAAAGTCCGCCCTGGAAAGTTCCGCCTGTCCGCATTGCGGGTGGATCAACGCCCGATGACGGAGCTGCCCGACGATACCGTGCTCAGGGTCTCGGACCTGCACACTCACTTCGAACTCGGCAGCCGCGTCGCCAAGTCGGTCGATGGCGTGAGCTTCGACGTGAGGCGCGGAGAAACGGTCGCGGTCGTCGGTGAATCCGGCTCCGGAAAATCCGTCACCAGCCTGTCGATCATGCGTCTTCTGTCGTCCCCGGGCCGGATCGTCGCAGGAAACATCCTCTACCGCACGAGCCAGGGCCAGGTGATCGACATCGCGGCCCTGCCGGAGCGGAAGATGCGGGCGATCCGCGGCCGGGAGATCGCCATGATCTTTCAGGAGCCGATGACGAGCCTCAACCCTCTTTACACGGTGGGCGATCAGATCGTGGAGATGATCAGGCTTCACGAGCCGCTCTCGACCGCCGAGGCCCGTCGGCAGGCCAAGCGGATGCTGGATCTGGTCGAGATTCCGGCGGCCGACCGCAGGCTGGACGAGTACCCGCATCAGATGTCGGGCGGCATGCGCCAGCGCGTGATGATCGCACTGGCCCTGTCCTGCAATCCCAACCTTCTGATCGCCGACGAGCCGACCACCGCCCTCGACGTGACCATTCAGGCCCAGATCCTCGATCTGCTCCGCAGGCTGCAGCGCGAGATCGGCATGAGCATCCTGTTCGTCACGCACAATCTCGGCGTGGTGGCGGAGATCGCTCACGACGTCGTGGTCATGTATACCGGCCGCGTGGTCGAGAAGAGCCCGGTCGACGGCCTCTTCAGGCATCAGAAACATCCCTATACGCGCGGACTTCTGGCCTGCATCCCGAACGCATCGCGAGATCGCGGCGCCGCCGGGGAGAGGCGGCGGCTCAATCCGATCCCGGGCAATGTGCCCCCGGTCACGGCGCTGCCGCCGGGATGCAGCTTCGCCCCCCGCTGCCCGTATCGCATCCCGCTTTGCGATGAGGCGCCGCCGCTGATGGCGGCAGGCCCCTCCCATCTCAGCCGATGCTGGAGGCATGAGGACCTATGAGCACCGAAACCCTTCTGAGTGTCCAGGGGCTCACCAAGCAGTTCCAGACCCGCAGCGGCACGGTCAAGGCCGTCGACGGCGTCAGCTTCGAAGTGAAGCGCGGCACCATCGTGGGCCTCGTGGGAGAATCCGGATCGGGCAAGACCACCGCGGGCCGCTGCACGCTTCGCCTCGTCGAGCCGAACGAGGGCCGGATCGTTTTCGACGGGGTCGATCTGCGGACCTTGTCGGAGCGGGAGATGAGGGCTTACCGCAGCCGGCTGCAGATCATCTTCCAGGACCCCTATTCGAGCCTCAATCCCCGCCTTCGCGTCGATCAGATCATCGGTGAGGCGCTGGATATCCATCGGCCCGTCAAGGGCAGCGCCCGGCGGGGCCGGATCGCGGAACTGCTCCACAGAGTGGGTCTCAATCCCGAAGCGGCGCGGCGCTTCCCGCATGAATTCTCGGGCGGCCAGCGTCAGCGCATCGGCATCGCCCGGGCCCTGGCGGTCGAGCCCGACTTCATCGTGGCGGATGAGCCGGTCTCGGCTCTCGATGTATCGGTCCAGGCTCAGGTCCTGAACCTGATCCAGGATCTGCAGCAGGATTTCGGCCTGACGATGCTGTTCATCGCTCACGACCTGTCGGTGGTGGAGTATCTCTGCGACGAGGTCGTGGTGATGTATCTCGGGCGTGTCATGGAGCGCGGGCCTAGCCGCGAGATCTATGCCATGCCGCGCCACCCCTATACGCAGGCGCTTCTCTCGGCAGCCCCGGTGCCGGACCCGACCGCGAGCCGACAGCGGATCGTTCTGAAAGGCGATATTCCCAGCCCCCTCAATCCGCCGTCCGGTTGCGTCTTCCGAACACGCTGCCGTTACGCCGTCGAGGCCTGCGCCGAGATCGTTCCGCCTTTGGAGGATATCGGCTCGAACCATCACGTCGCCTGCATCCGCCACGGCGACTCCGAAGTGATTTCTCAAGGACTGACATTGTGAACGAAGTTCAATATCCGACCGCGTCGAACCCTTACGAGCGCCTGAAGGAACTGGGCATCGCGCTGCCCCGACCGCCAAGCCCGATTGCCAATTTCGTGACGCATGTCCAGGAAGGCAACCTTCTGTTCCTGTCCGGCCAGGGACCGCAGGAAGCAAACGGGTATCTTCACACCGGCAAGGTTGGCATCGACGTCGACCCGGACGAAGCCTACGAACACGCCAAGCTGACGGGCATCAATCTGCTCGCCGTCATGCAGGATGCCCTGGGCGACCTGTCGCGCGTGAAACGCATCGTGAAGCTCCTCGGCATGGTGAACGCGGCTTCCGACTTCGGCGAACACCCGAGGGTGATCAACGGATGCTCCGATCTCATGATGGCGGTGTTCGGAGACGCCGGGCGCCACGCCCGTTCCGCCGTCGGCTTCGGGTCTCTGCCCAACAACATCACGGTCGAGATCGAAGCCATCATCGCTCTCGCGGAATGAGGCGCTTCGCCATGCCCGGATCAGCGCCAGCCCAACGTTGCCTCGATCCTCTCGGCCGCCCTGCCGACCGCATTGGTGTAGCGGTCACGATCCTGCACGACCCGATGCTCCGGCAGCACGATGGAAATCGTCGCGACGCACTCGCCGGACGGCTGGCAGATCGGCGACGCGATGCAGGCGACGGAGAAATCCGACTCGTTGATCTGGATCGACAGGCGCTCCCGCAGGGCGGTCGCGGAGGCTTTGGAAAGCGCCTCCGGATTCGTATCGGCACGCCCTGTGGGCGATCCCTTCGCGGCATGCCTGAAGATCTCCAGCCGTTCCTTGTCGGGAAGATGGCCGAGGAGAAGGCGTCCCGAGGCCGTCCAGTTCAGCGGCACGCGCGAGCCGACCTTCGACGCGACGCGAAAATGCCCGGGCCCGTCCGCCATGGCCATGACGACCATGTGGTCGCCATCGCGCCCGCAGATCTGGATGGTTTCCTCCACCTCCCGGCACAGGTCCTGCATCTCGTGCGTGGCGACGTTCAGGAAGTCGAGGGATTCGGCATAGGCCAAACCGTAATGATAGAGGCGCGGCCCGAGCCAGACCGTGCCGTCGCTGCGCCGCTGCAGAAGCCGCTTCTCGACCAGATCCTCGATGATCACGTAGACCGTCGAGAGAGGCGCGCCGACGGCCTTCGCCACCGCATAGGCGCCGGCCGGCTTCATCTCCGCCTGAAGGAAATCCAGGATCTGCAAGGCGCGATCGATGCCGCTGACGCGCGCGCCACGGCTGCGCTTCTCGGGGGAGGCGCTCGCGGCCTCAGGAAACTTGGTGTCCACTGGATCTTCTCCCGGATCTTCAGAAATTGCGGCCCACCGTCACGACTGGCAGCACCCCGTCACGCGCTTCCCCAATAATGGAATATACGCCATTCCGGCAACATAAAACATAGAGACAAACAGCCCCATGACCCAGACAGACATCCGCCTCGACCTCGGCCTTCGCCCCATCATCAACGTATCGGGCACCATGACTTCCCTCGGCGCATCCATCGTCGTGCCCGAAGCGGTCGCCGCCGTCTCGGCGATCCTTCCGCAATTCGTCGAGATCGGGGATCTCCAGAAGAAGGCGAGCCGCGTGATCGCGCGCCTCTGCGGCACCGAGGCCGGTTTCGTGACGGCGTCCTGTTCGGCGGGAATTACGCTTGCCGTCGCGGGCGCGATGACCGGTTGCGATCTTGCCGCCGTCGAGCGGCTCCCCGCCTCGGACGGCCTCAAGAACGAAGTGCTGCTCATGACCGGTCACATGGTCAGCTACGGCGCGCCCGTCGAGCAGGGCATCCGCCTCGCGGGCGCGAAGGTCGTGCCGGTGGGTCAGGCCACCTCGGCCTATGGCTATCAGCTCGACGGCGCCATCAACGAGCGCACGGCCGTCGCGGTTTACGTCGTGTCGCACCATACGGTGCAGTACGGCCTGATCCCGCTCAAGGAATTCGTCGAGATCTGCCACGCGCGCGGCGTGCCGGTGATCGTCGATGCCGCGTCGGAATACGATCTGACGGGGTTCCTGGCCACCGGCGCCGACATCGCGCTCTACTCCTCCCACAAGTTCCTCGGCGGCCTGACCGGCGGCATCGTGGCCGGCCGCACCGAGCTCGTGCGTGCGACCTACATGCAGAACATGGGCATCGGCCGCGGCATGAAGATCGGCAAGGAAGGCATACTCGGCACCATCGCGGCACTGGAAGCCTGGGAGAAGCGGGACCATGGGGCGGTCCGCGAACGCGAGACGCGGTATCTGGAACTGTGGGAGCAGAGGCTGTCCGGCCGTCCCGGCGTGACGCCGGTCCGCGAAGCGGACCCGACCAACAATCCCCTCGATCGTCTCAAGGTCGCCATCGATCCCAAGGGCGCCCACATCACGGCCTGGGACCTTGCCGACGCCCTCGCGTCCGGGCGCACACCGATCATCGTCCGCGATCACGAAGTCGAGCACGGCTATTTCTATCTCGACCCGTGCAATCTTCATCCCGGACAGGAAACACTCGTCGCCGAGCGGCTCGTCGAGGAATTGGAGAAGGCCCGGCAATCCAACGAGATCATTGCAACGCCGCTCGAGGCGCGGCGCAACCGGTCCTCCCAGGCCATCATGCGCTGGCCCGACTGACGAGCGCATCGTGCGGACCTCTGGTTCCGCTCCAATCGATCGGTCCATAGAAAAGGACCGGCCATTGGCCGGTCCTTCTCCTTACAGGAAACCTTGCTCCTTACAGGAAACCTTGTCCCTCGCGATCGGGCTCAAGGGGTCAGCTGAAAGCGCTCGCTCGCAACCCTTTCCACCGCCTCCCGGGAATAGAGCAGCGGCACGTAATCGCCCGTCGCCCAGAGCGATGCGAGATCGCGATAGTGCGGGCTGTAGGGATTGCCGGATTGGCCGGGCGTGTTGATCGCGCGGCTGGCGTCCCAGTTGCCGACATCGAGCACCATGCGGAATGAGGCACCGGACGTCACTTTGAACGTGGACAGGCTGTAGCCCGCCGCATGAGGCACGTTGTTGCCGCCGCCCATCACGAGCGGCCCGACGGTCATCTGCGCCTGCGTCGCCTTGTCGGCGAGAGGCTTCAGGGCATGGTTGAACTCGGCCTGATGCAGGTTGCCCCACTTCCACTGCGCCATGTCCTCGCCCAGCAGCTTGCCGACCTCATCCGCTGCAGCGGACAGGCTCGTGAGCAGGATCTTGTCCCGTGCCGCAGCCTGATCGGCACCGAGAGCCTGGTCGGGTTTCTCCAGATAATCGACAATGGCCGAGAGACTGCCGTTGCCGATGATGGCGCGAGCCGATTCCGGCGTCGTTGCGGCAATCGTTGCTCGGCCCAGATGCTTGCTGGTCCAGACCTCGAAGAGCGCAGCCCCGGCGCTGCCGGCAGTTTCTTTAGCGTCCCAGTTCTGCAGCAGCTCGAGAGCAGCCCGTTGCCTCGGATCTTCCGAACGAAGAGGCTTGAGCAGCACGATGAGCCTGCGGCCGAGCATGCTCGTATCGTCGTTCTGCAGGTCCATGGCATCGGCCAACGTGAATTTCGGCTTTGCCTGAAGCACCTCCGTGATGCGCTGGAACCGCGCGGGATCCGCCCATTGATCGAAGCCGATCCTGCGTTCGTTCACCGGATAGCCGGGAGGAAGGTTGTTCTGGTTGGCGGTCGCGAAGAAGCCCTGAGACGGATTGAACTCCTTCGGGAGGTCGGACATGGGGATGAAGCCCTCCCACTCGTAACGGCCATCGCCAGGCACGGGCATCAGGCCGTCATAGCTGACGCGCTTCGGCGTCAGCCCACCCGGAACCCAGCCGATATTGCCATCGGTATCAGCGTAGACCTGGTTCTCGGAGGGAGCTCCCCAGCGGTTCATGGCCTCCAGGAATCCGTTCCAGTTCTGAGCCGTCATGTAGTCCGACGAGCCGAAATAAGCGGAAGTGCCGGGATCGAACCAGACCGAGCGCATGGCAAATGCCCGCTGCTTCGCATCGTCCCTCGACAGCACGGGTCCGTGGCGCGTGAAGAGCAGTTCGACGCTGCGCGGCTGCTCGCCTTTGACCTCGATCGTCTCCCGCACGACCTTCATGTCCTCCCAGCCGTCGCGGAACTTGTACTGGCTGAGGTTGCTCGGATTCAGTTCGTAGACGTAAAGGTCTTCCTGGTCGATCCCGAAGATTGTCAGGCCGAATGCGATCTTCCCGTTATGTCCGATGGAGATGCCCGGCAGCGCCGGCTCGCCCGCTCCGATGACCGACATCCCGGGCGCATTCAGGTGCACGATATAGCGCAGGGACGGCACGCCGTGGGCGCGATGCGGATCATTTGCCAGGATCGGCCGGCCGGTGGCCGTGCGGGAGCCTGCGACAACCCAGTTGTTGGATCCGATCCTGTCGATATTGGCCATCGTCTCGTTGAGAAAGTCCTCATGCGTGTCCAGAGAGGCTTTCTTCTGCGGTGGCGCGAATGAGACATCCTTCGTGCCGAGCTCATAATCCTTCAGGACATCCTTGGGGATCGAGCACGGGTCGAGACCCGCAGGGACCGATGTTTGCCATTCCGGCTCGAACTTGGTGCGCAGGCGATCGGCATCGAGACCGGCTGCACACGCGACCTGTGCCCTCCGGACTTCGGACACCACGTTGCGGGTCAGGCCATGGCTGCGGATGCGAACCACATCCTCGGGCTTCCACATGTCCGGCTGCGTTCCGGCGATCTTGAACTCCGCCGGAGCCGGACGGGTGCCGTCCCGGACCTCCTGCACGAACGCATTCACGCCCTCGACGAAGGCTTCCGTGTAGGTTTTGGCCTTGGGCCCGTAGGAGGCCCATTCCTTGTCCATGTCGCCACGATAGAGGAACATGCGAGCGGCCCGGTCCTGATCCACGTAATCCGGGCCGAAATCCTTCGCCAGCAGACCCAGGCCACGCTTGCGCCACAGGTCGATCTGCCAGAGCCTGTCGCGTGCCGCGTTGTAGCCCTGCATGAAGAAGGCATCGTGCTGGTTTGCCGTGTAGATGTGCGGGATGCCCCAATGATCGACGATGATTTCGGCGGGAGCCTGCAGCCCCTTCACCTGCTGCGTCGCGGTCCGAACTGCACTCGACATGTCGGCGAAAGCCGGAATGGCGGTACTTGCGAGCAGCGCGCCAACATAAGGCATCAGGCGTGCGGTTCTGGTCAAAGCCCTCATCGAGTTTTCCTCCGTGAGCGAAACCGATCGTTCCCCTGTTCTCCAGGATTGGAGTGGCGTTCGGGAATCAATCGAATCCGATGCTCGGCCTTTTGCCGTGCAACGGACAATTGCGTTTCTGACGAGGCAGGTATCAGGATGAGGGAGCTTGCCGCCCGCGGCTGCGGCACTAGTTCTGCGAACTCCCGAACGACGATAGTCGTGGAACGTCAGACCGACTGGATGGGCATCGCAAGCGTTGCAATGGGCGTCAGAGATGCGTTCGAGGACGCGTGTCCCTCGCGGCGCACGGCCGCGGTCATGCGAGCAATGCTGGAACCCGACCCGTGCAAGGCGCTCTCACGAAGGTGAGCGTACGCCCTGCTCGGCTCCGTCGGTTGCACGGGTCGGGAGCGCCCGCGCTCTTATGCGTTGTCGCCGTGAATGGCGCCAATGACGGCATCCGTAACCTGCCGGGTCGTCGCCGAGCCGCCGAGATCCGGCGTATGCAGCGACGGATCGGCGGTCACTCGCTCGATGGCGCGCATCAGGCGCTCGGCCGCCCGCTTCTCACCAAGATGCTCGAGCATCATCGTGGCCGTCCAGAAAGTTCCGACAGGATTGGCGATGCCTTTTCCCGTAATGTCGAAGGCGGAGCCATGGATGGGCTCGAACATCGACGGAAATCTGCGCTCCGGATTGAGGTTCGCCGTGGGCGCGATGCCGAGTGAACCCGCCAATGCCGCCGCGAGATCGGACAGGATGTCGGCGTGCAGGTTGGTCGCCACGATGGTGTCGAGGCTCTGCGGCTTCAGGGTCATGCGCATGGTCATGGCATCGACCAGCATCTTGTCCCAGGTCACATCGGGATAATTCGCCGCCACTTCCGCCGCAATCTCATCCCACATGACCATGCCATGGCGCTGCGCATTGGACTTCGTCACCACCGTGAGAAGCTTGCGCGGGCGCGAGCGCGCCACCTCGAAGGCAAATCGCATGATGCGGGTGACGCCCGCGCGGGTGAAGATCGAAACCTCCGTCGCCACCTCCTCGGGGAGGCCGCGGTGCGAGCGACCGCCCTGCCCCGCATATTCGCCCTCGGAATTCTCGCGCACGATCACCCAGTCGAGATCCTTCGCCGCCACGTTGCGAAGAGGTCCCTCGATGCCCGGCAGGATGCGGGTCGGGCGGACGTTCGCATACTGGTCGAAGGGCTGACAGATCGCGAGGCGCAAGCCCCACAAGGTGACATGATCGGGAACGTCCGGAGCGCCGACAGCCCCGAAATAGATCGCATCGAATTTCTGGAGCCTGGCGCGGCCGTCTTCCGGCATCATGACCCCATGCTTCTTGTAATAGTCCGACCCCCAGTCGAACGTCTCGAAATCGAGCTTGAAGCCACCGTCTCGGGCCGCCAAAGCCTGGAGAACCTCGACGCCGGCCGCGATGACTTCCTTGCCGATTCCATCGCCGGGAATGGCCGCGATCTTGTAGCTGTTCATGACTGCACCTGGTTTGTGCGGCCGCCGGCGGCGGCGACCGAGGATCGATTCATCACTTTTCCTGATCAGCCGAGCGCGTCGGCCACGGCCTTGCCCGTGGTCTCGGTTCCGGCATTCCCGCCGAGATCGCGGGTGCGCAGGGTCCGCTCGCTCAACACATCCTCAATGGCCTGGACGATGGCGGCTGCCGCTTCCGCTTCGCCCAGATGCTCCAGCATCATGGCGCCGGCCCAGATCTGCCCGATGGGATTTGCGATCCCCTGCCCGGCGATGTCGGGCGCCGAACCGTGAACCGGCTCGAAGAGCGAAGGGAAATCACTGTTCGGGTTGATGTTGCCCGAGGGCGCAATGCCGATGGTGCCCGTGCAGGCCGGGCCGAGATCGGACAGGATGTCGCCGAAGAGGTTCGACGCGACGACCACGTCGAACCAGTCGGGATGTAGGACGAAATGGGCCGTGAGAATGTCGATGTGGTACTTGTCCCACTTCACGTCCGGGTAGTTCCTGGCCATCTCCTCCACGCGCTCGTCCCAGTACGGCATCGTGATCGAGATCCCGTTCGACTTCGTGGCCGAGGTCAGGTGCTTCTTGGGCCGCTTCTGCGCGAGGTCGAAGGCGAATTGCAGCACGCGGTCGACGCCGATGCGCGTCATGACGGTTTCCTGGATGACCACCTCGCGCTCCGTGCCGGGGAACATCCTGCCGCCGATGGACGAATACTCGCCCTCGGTGTTCTCGCGCACGACCCAGAAGTCGATGTCGCCGGGCTTGCGGTTGGCGAGCGGTGTCGGCACGCCCGGCATCAGGCGCACCGGCCGCAGGTTGATGTACTGGTCGAACTCGCGGCGGAACTGCAGCAGCGAGCCCCACAGGGAGACGTGGTCCGGGATCTTCTCCGGCCAGCCGACGGCGCCGAAGAAGATGGCATCGTGAGAGCCGATCTGCGCCTTCCAATCCTCCGGCAGCATGCGGCCGTGCTTGGCGTAGTAGTCGTAGGAGGAGAAGTCGAAGTGATCGAGCTGCAGGGCGAAGCCGAACTTCTTGGCGGCGGCCTCAAGAACCCGCACGCCCTCGGGGGTCGTTTCCTTGCCGATGCCATCGCCCGGAATGACTGCCAGCCGATACTGCCTCTTTTGATCCGATGCCATGTGAAACCCGTTCGTCCTTCATGATTGCGCCGACGGATGCAGGTGCCGGAGCGACCCGCATCGGTCCTTGGTTGTTACTGTCCGGTCACGCCTGAGGCCTTGATGACCGGAACCCATTTGTCAATTTCGGAACTCACGAGCTTAGCGAGAGCCTCGGGCGTCTGGCCCGCATCGTCCGGGAGCTCGGCCCCGAGGTCGAGGAGGCGCTTGCGCGTGGTCTCGTCCTTCAGCGCCGCCCTGGCGGCCACATTCAGTTTCGTGACGATGTCCCTGGGCGTTCCCTTCGGGGCGAAGAGCGCGTTCCACCCGGTGGCCTGGAACTGCGGCAGGCCCTGCTCGGCCGATGTCGGGACGTCCGGGACGACCGGGAGGCGGTTCTGCACCGCGACGACCAGACCGTTGGCTTCTTTCGCCTGCACCGTCGGCACGATGGCGACCGTCTGGTCGCACACATAGTCGACTTGGCCGCCGAGGAGCGCGTTCAAGGCCGGACCCGAGCCGCGGAACGGCACGTGCTGCGGCTTCACGCCCAGGAGGGATTCCATGAACAGGCAGGTCAGGTGCGAGGTCGAGCCGACGCCGCCGGAGCCGTAGTTCATCTTGGGGGCGTTGGCCTTGAGGTAGGCGATGAATTCCTTGAAGTCCTTGACCGGCAGATCCTTCTTCGCGACCACGAGCATCGGCGTTGCCGCCGAGTTCATGATCGGCTCGAAGTCGGTGCGCGGATCGTAGGCCAGCTTGGGATAGAGACCGACGCTTGCCGCCTGCGTACCGAGATTGCCCATGAGGATCGTATAGCCATCCGGCTCGGACTTGGACACGCGGGTCACACCGACGGTGCCGCCTGCCCCGGTGACGTTTTCGACCACGAGCTGCTGCCCTAGCGTGCGGCTCATGTGGTCGGCCATGAGGCGCGCCACCACGTCGGTCGTGCCACCGGCGGCGAACGGAACCACCAGGGTGATGGGCCGCGTCGGATAGGTGCCCTGTGCCTGTGCAGCCGTCGCGACGAAGCCAATGGCCGCAGCGAGAGCGAAGAGAGCTTTCTTCATTTGCGTTTCCTTCCCTTGAGTCTTGGTTGTCGGCAATCGCTACCATTCGCCTATCAGCGGAGCTTGGTCCTTGGCGGATGTACCTCGGGCCGTGTGCTTTTGCCTCCTGAATGCCCCCGCTTCTCGTGAGCGCTCGGCTTGCCGCGTCCGTCGTTCCGCAGCTTCCATGGAAGTTGGCATGCAAGAACGCTGCACCCCATTCCCAGCTTTGTCAACCATCCATTTATCCTTGTATGGAAGCGCCAGGAGAGGCATGATGAAGCGGGAGGGATGCACGGTGGACAAGATGCAGCTGCGCACGGCACAGGAGACGACGAGGAAGCCTTCGCTGGTCGAGGACGCCTATCGGGCGTTGAAGGAGGCCATCCGCGACAATGTCTTCCCTCCCGGCTATCAAGGCTCGGAGCAGGAAATTGCCCTGCGGCTCGGCATGAGCCGGACACCGGTCCACGAGGCCATCATCCGGCTTCAGGAGGACGGGCTCGTCCGTGTGCTCTCCAAGCGGGGCGTCCAGGTCTGCCCCCTCGCCCCCGAGGACATTCGGGAGATCTACGACGTCGTCATCGCGATAGAGGCGAGAGCCGCAGAGCTTCTGGCCGCCATGCCCTACGAAATCCGACGTCAGATCGCCGATGAACTCGAAGAAGCGACCGCCCGCATGGAGCGGGCTCTTGCGGAGAACGATCTCCACGGCTGGGCGATCGCCGATGACCAGTTCCATCGCATCCTCGTCGAGCGCTGCGGCAACAGCCGCATCCGCAGGATCGCCCAGACCATCACGGACCAGGCCCACCGGGCCCGAATGCTCACGCTCAAGCTCCGGCCCCGGCCCACCGGATCGGCCGCCGCCCACAGGAGCATCGCCGAGGCGGTCCGGAAGGGCCAAGTGGCCCAGGCTCACCAGCATGCCCGCCAACATCGTATCCATGCCCGGGACGAATTGCTTCCGCTGATCGAGAGCTTCGGCATCAAGCATCTGTGACGGATCGGCTCGGCGCCCACCACCATATTGAGGAGAGGAATTCATGGAGATCCATGTCGCAGGGACGTTCCCCACGAAGCAGGCTTCCGCCGACGCCTTCACCGGGACCGTCTGGCAAGACCCGATCGTCGATGCCCCGCCGCCGGCCCGCATCCGGGCGAACCGTGTCACCTTCGAGCCAGGCGCTCGAACCGCATGGCACACCCACCCGCTTGGACAGACGCTTCATGTGATCCTGGGCGTCGGGCGCGTGCAGACATGGGACGGGCCGGTCAGGGAGATCAGGGCCGGCGACACCGTATGGATTCCGCCGGGTGAGAAGCACTGGCACGGAGCCTCGCCCACCGCCGGCATGGTCCACATCGCCATGCAGGAGGCCCTGGACGGCACCCATGTCACATGGCTGGAGCAAGTCACGGACGAGCAGTACCGCGTGCCGCCAGAGACGTAAGGCGCTCAGCCGCCGGTCACTCCGCCAGCTCGCGCATGACCTTGATCAGGTCCGACTTGCCCTCGAACCCGATGCCGGGCAGCTCGGGCATGACGATATGGCCGTTCTCCACCCGCACGCTGTCCGGGAAACCGCCATAGGGCTGGAACAGGTCGGGATAGCTCTCGTTGCCACCGAGGCCGAGCCCAGCGGCGATGTTCAGCGACATCTGATGCCCGCCATGCGGAATGCAGCGGGAGGGCGACCAGCCGAACTGCTCAAGCACGTCGAGGGTGCGCAGGTACTCCACCAAGCCGTAGGACAGCGCGCAGTCGAACTGCAGCCAGTCACGATCCGGCCGCATGCCGCCGTAGCGCAGAAGATTGCGGGCATCCTGATGCGAGAACAGGTTCTCGCCGGTCGCCATCGGGCCGGGATAGAACTCGGAGAGCGCGGCCTGGAGGGCATAGTCGAGGGGATCGCCGACCTCCTCGTACCAGAACAGCGGGTAGTTGCGCAGCATCTTGGCATAGGCGATCCCGGTCTCGAGATCGAACCGACCGTTCGCATCGACCGCCAGTTGCGCCTGAGAGCCGATTTCGGCGAGCACCGCCTCGATCCGGCGCTGATCCTCCGCGATGGAAGCTCCGCCGATCTTCATCTTCACGACATTGTAGCCGCGATCGAGATAGCTGCGCATCTCGGCCCGCAGGGCGCTGTCGTCCTTGCCCGGATAATAGTAGCCGCCGGCGGCATAGACGAAGACCCTCGGGTTGGCCTCGCGGCCCTGACGCTCGGCCAGCAGGCGGAAGAGCGGCTTGCCGGCGATCTTGGCCGTGGCATCCCAGATCGCCATGTCCAGGGTGCCGACTGCGACCGAGCGCTCGCCATGGCCGCCGGGCTTCTCGTTCTTCATCATCGTGGCCCAGATCTTGTGCGGATCCAGGTTGGCGCCGCTCTCATCGAGGAGGCTCTCAGGGCTGGCCTCGAGGATCCTGTCGCGGAAGCGCTCGCGGATAAGGCCGCCCTGACCGTAACGGCCATTCGAGTTGAATCCATAGCCGACAACGGGCCGACCGTCGCGCACCACGTCGGTCACGACGGCGACCAGGCTCGTCGTCATCTTCGAGAAGTCGATATAGGCATTGCGGATCGGCGAGGCGATCGGCTGGGTGATCTCGCGGACGTCGATGATGCGCATGGACAAGCCTCTTGATTCTGGATGCTGCGGGAGCGGAGACCTTTCATAAGTCTGGACACTGCCGATAGGCCAATGCCAAGATCGGTTCACGTTATGCGTGATCGGCATCGAAATGGACCTGAACTGGCTCGAGGATTTTCTGGCTCTGGCGGAGCAGAAGAACTTTTCCAGGGCCGCTGAGGCCCGGAACGTCTCGCAGCCGGCCTTCAGCCGCCGCATTCGCGCTCTTGAGGAGTGGATAGGAACACCCCTCTTCGTACGGGGCACCCAGGGCGCCAACCTCACACGGGCCGGTTTTCATTTCCTGCCCTTGGCTGACGACTTGATGCGCGACCTGCATCGCGCCCGTCGCACCACGAGAACCGTGGGCGAGCGCGAGACGGGCTCACTGTCCATTGCCGCGACCCATGCTCTGTCCTTCACCTTCTTTCCCGGCTGGATACGCCGGCACATGCGCTTCGAGGCGCTCGGCACGCTCAACCTGATCTCCGACAGCATGGAGGCCTGCGAGCAGATCATGCTGGGGGGCGAAGTGCATTTCCTGCTCTGTCACTATCATGCGGAGGTGCCGACGCGCTTTGACGACAGCCGCTTCGAGAGCGTCCGGGTGGGACAGGATCTCCTGCTCCCGGTCTGTGCGCCGGATGCACAAGGCCTCCCCCTCTGGCCACTTCCCGGAAGTCCCGGGAGGCCGGCGCGGCTGCTTTCTTACAGCCCCGCCTCGGGGCTGGGCCGCATCCTCGCAACTCACCAGAGCAGGAGCGCTGAAGCGTCAACGCCGGAGAGCGCTTTCACCTCGCACCTGGCCGCCACACTGATGACCATGGCCCGGGAGGGACATGGGGTCGCCTGGCTTCCTCTCGGGCTGGCCGAGGAGGATTTGACGCGCGGGCGGCTCGTGCGGGCCGGGCCGAGCAGTTCTGACATCCCGGTCGAGATCCGCCTTTTCAGGTCACCCGATTGCCGCAACCATGCGGCGGATGAACTGTGGGAGCATTTCTGCAAACAGGATAGCGACATCGTTTAGCCGCCGATGAGATCGGCCATCTCACCGAACCTCGGATCCAGGTCGAGGTCGTTCTGCATCGCAACTGGAACCGTTGGGATTGACAGAGCGATGGTCCGAGACGCACAGGGTGGGCGGTGCATTGGGAGGGATGGGTTTTGGTCAAGCGGATTGGTTCAACGGCCTGGCGGGTCCAGGTCTCGGACGATGGCGAGATCGTGGCTCTGGGGGTTCGCGCCGATACGGGCCGCGAATATGAGGTCCTTCTCGGCACGGTCGATTCCACGCCCATCGTGACGGACCTGCTCAACGAAATGGTGCGAACCCACCGGGGAAAGCCGCCCAGGACGTTTTCCGGAGATTCCGGGCCGAACCATGCCAGAAGCGTGCCGGTGCAGCCTCTGAGCACACGGATCGAACAGAGCGGAGACAAACCCGTTCTGGTTCTGGACTTTGGTGGAACGGTCCTGAAGGTGATGATCGATCCCGCTCAGCTGCAGCAGGCCCTGTCCGCGCCCCAGGCGTGAGACCGAACCTTTACAGCCCGTGCTTCCCGGGACGAGAGCGAAGGCGCGGATCCACGCAATAGCCATTGGCGATACGCCGCAAGTGCTTCACTCTCCCTAAGCCCCACCACCCCTCGTCTCACGGGAGGGATCGGAGGGCTCGATGGCTCGAGCGGCGATGGTGACGACATGAGCGAGCTTATCCTGCACGACGAGGACCAGGGCGGCGGAACTCCTGCACTCGTGTTTCTTCACTATTTCGCCGGCTCCCTGCATTCCTGGGTCCATGTTGCCGGAGATCTCGCGAGCACCGGCCGGTGCCTGCGCATCGACATTCCCGGATTCGGCCTCTCGTCGCCACTGCCGGTTTACAGCGTGCATGCGGCGGCCCAGGCGGTCGCGACGCACATCTCGGATCGTCGCCTCGACAGCTACGTTCTCGTCGGCCACTCGATGGGAGGCAAGCTGGCGCTCGCCTGCGCAGCCATGAAGCCTTCGGGTTTGGCAGGTCTGGTTCTCGTCGCACCCTCGCCTCCCTCGCCCGAACCGATGGACGAGCGGGAGCGAACCCGCCTGCTCGCGACGCATGGTGACCGCACCTCGGCAGAGCAAACCGTTCGCACGATCACGCGGCGGACCATCTCGGCGGCTGACATTGCAGTCTACATCCAGGACAACCTGCTGACCTCGCCTGAGGCATGGCGCTGGTGGCTTGCGCAGGGCAGCCGTGAAGACATCACGGCGCAGGCCGGGCAGGTTTCCTGTCCGGTCCTGGTGATGGGCGGGAGTGACGACCCGGTCATTCCGCCTCACGTGATCACAACGGACGTCTTGCCCCATCTCGCCAATGCCTCCCGCATCGAGATTGCCGGAGCCGGGCACCTCCTCCCGCTCGAGGCCCCGCAGGATGTCGCATCGGCGATCCGGAGTTTCGTCGCCCAGCGCGCCGCCGCACCAGGAACGGGATGATCCGCCCGGACCGGAGGCGCCGATTGGTTCAGCGCTCTGAGATGACGGGTCGGAGTACGCCATATGAGGCAGCCGACCGCTGCAGCCCGCCTTTGCGTTGGGCTGCAATCGACGTATGATTTCGTGAAAGGCCAGTATCCTGCGTCAGGTCAGGCGAACCCGCCTGACCACTTTGCTCAAGGGGCTTGGTGGGCCCTGCTTGGAGGCCCGCAATGGCAGCTCCCTGGTTCATGTTCGCGACAGGCATCGAGAACAGCTATCCGACGATCAAGAACGGCAGCACCCGCGTCGACCAAATGGAGAAGTGCGGCCACTACAAGCATTGGCGAACGGATTTCGAGCTCTTGAAGGAACTCGACATCCATTACCTGCGATACGGCCCGCCGATCCACCGGGTCTGGCTGGGCCACGGCCGGTACGACTGGAGCTTTCCGGATGAGACGTTCGGCGTGCTGAAGACCCACGACGTCGTTCCCATCGTCGATCTCTGCCATTTCGGTGTGCCCGACTGGATCGGCAATTTTCAGAACCCCGATTTCCCGACCCTGTTCGCCGAATATGCGAGCGCATTTGCTCAGCGGTTTCCGTGGGTGCAACTCTATACGCCCGTAAACGAGATGTTCATTTGCGCGACCTTCTCGGCGGCGTACGGCTGGTGGAATGAGCAGCTTGCCACCGACACAGCTTTCGTGACGGCGCTCAAGCACATCGTGAAGGCGAATGTCCTGGCCATGGCGGCAATTCTCGAAAACCGCCCCGATGCGATCTTCATTCAGAGCGAGTCGTCCGAGTATTTCCATGCCGACGAGCCCGATGCGATCGGGGGCGCCGAGACCCTGAATGCGCGCCGGTTTCTCTCGCTTGACCTCAATTATGGCCGCCGCGTCGACTCCGAGATGTACCAGTTCCTCCTGGACAATGGCTTGACGCGCGACGAGTACCAGTTCTTCCTGACCCACCATCTGCGGCAGCACTGCATCATGGGGAACGACTACTACGTCACGAACGAACATCGGGTCGCGCCCGACGGCCGGACCTGGGCCGCAGGAGAAATCTTCGGATACGCCGAGATCACCCGGCAATATTACGATCGCTACCGCCTCCCCGTCATGCACACCGAGACGAACCTGGCACAGGGGGCGAATGGTGACGAGGCAGCAACCTGGCTGCGGAAGGAATGGGCCAACGTCTTGCGGGTCCGCAACAGCGGCGTCCCAATCGTCGGCTTCACCTGGTACTCACTGACGGATCAGGTCGATTGGGACACGGCCCTGCGTGAAGACAACGGCCGGGTCAATCCGCTCGGCCTCTACGATCTGGATCGTAATATCCGACCGGTGGGCAAGGCCTATCAATTGTTGATCCAGAGATGGCGCCGGGTGCTGCCAACGCAGAGCGTGTGCCTCACGCTTCCGATCATTCAGCCGAGTCAGTACGGCAGTGCACATGCCACATCCCAGCAGGAAGCGGCTCAGGACCTGCGCCATGGCGCTACGACATCGCCGACGATGACCGATCATGCGGGATGAGCGTGAGCCGGCGCGGCCTGCTCGCGACCGGCCGTTGCACGGCGACCCTTTTCCTTTTTCCCGGCTGCACCCTGCCCTGTATTTGGCCGAGTTCATCGGCACAGCCCTTCTGGTTCTGCTCGGGGTGTCCATCGTGATCCTCATGTTCGGGCAGGGCGGCCCCGGATCGACGCTGATCCCTGGCGAAGGGTTGCGCTTGTTTCTGACGGGAGGATTGTTCGGCTCGGTGGGCGCCCTCATTGCTCTCTCGCCCATCGGCCGGATCAGCGGAGCGCACATCAACCCTGCCGTAACGCTTGCGTTTTGGCTGGAGGGCAAGCTGGCGTGGCGCGATGCGGCTCTTTACATGCTGGCTCAGTTTGCCGGCAGCGTGATCGGAGCCGTGCCGCTTTTGGCCTGGGGGGCGATGGGACAGAGCATTGCGTTCGGCGCAACGCAGCCTGGGCCCGGCGTGCCCGCCTGGGCCGCCATGCTGGGCGAGGCGGCAGTGACGTTTCTGCTCATTCTGGCCATTCTCACGACAGCCGCTCACCCCCGCACACGGCGTTTCACCCCACTCGTGATGCCTGCCGTCCTCTGCGTGTTGGTGTGGCTGGAGGCTCCGATCTCCGGCGCAAGTGCAAACCCGGCGCGTTCATTCGGGCCGGCGCTCGTGGCCAATGTCCCCATAGACCCGTGGATCTATATGTTGGGGCCTTCTTTTGGTGCGATCCTGTACGCCGGTCTCGTCCGACTCGAGGCGGTCCGCCTCCCCCGCGTGACGGTCGCACGCTTGTTCCATTTCCAGGTTGGGATTTGATCATCAGGGAGCGATGGCCCAACTCAACGGATATTTGCTGTTGGCCAGCCCAAGACGTGGAGCGGGCCAGATCCGACCTCCCAGCGGGGATCTGGTAAGAACCGCTTCCCGCCCCACTTGCCTGGTCGGCTCGGTGCGTCTGATCGCGGCAACACCCGCTCTTGAGCAAAGCGCACCGGTTCGGCGTTAAGGGAAGGAGCACGGGATGAGCTTGGTTGATGAGGAACCGAACAACCAAGTGCGCTTCGAGCGCCAGCGGAGAGGAGGACGTCATGGGAGACGGGGGACCTGAGAGCCCTGAGCAGGACATCATGCTCAAGGCGCCCGCGGCTACGCCGTTCCCTTTCGAAGTCCGGATCAGGACCAGCAATGCCAGCCGAGTCTTCGAGCTGAACGGTCCTGATCCCGCGGCAAGGGCGATGGTGTTCCTACGGCACGAACTGGCCGGGCGAGAACAAGACGATTACCTCGACCTGTTCGAAAGGATCTCCCACACCTTCGGCTCCCGCCTCCCCGGCAACCGCAAGGGCGGAGAACTGCCCTCCTTTTCGGCCCCCTACCGGGTTCTGCTCGACAGCAATGTCACGCCCGAGATCTGGTACGGGTACGGCGATCCTGCCGTCACCAAAGTTCCGGACGAGCGCACCGGCACTGGCGACTGGTACTATCTCTTCGTGACCTCTAATGACGCTCCAAACTCGTTCCCGATCCTGCGTTCCAGAACCCTCGATCACTGGGAGTTGTCCGGGTTTGCCTTTCCGGAGGGACAAAAGCCCTCCTGGGCCGAGGATGGCCTGAACGTCAGCGACTATTGGGCTCCCGAGATGCATATGGCCGGGGGCCAGTTCCTTTTGTGCTTCGCAGCGCGCGAGAAGGGCCGTTCGCTTGCGATCGGGCTGGCCCGATCATCACGGCCAGAGGGCCCGTTTGAGAGCGACGATGCACCTCTGATCACCGGCGGCGTGATCGATCCCCACCTCTTCGTCGACAGCACTGGTCGGACATTCCTGTTCTGGAAAGAGGACACGAACGACCTCTGGCCAAGCCTGCTGAGCGCATTCCTGCATGACCATGCAGGCATGGTCGAGATACTCTTTCCCCTGGCCGACGATCAACGAACGGCCTCGCTTGCCCTGGTGATCTGGCCGTGGGTGCGCACTCTGGAACCCATGGAGCGCTTCCTCGTGCAGCAGGTCTTGATCGAAGCGGTCGTGTCGGACTTCTCCCGATTCCGGCAGCGGCTCCGATCGCTGCTGGAACACGAGCTGCCTGAGGATACACGGCAGGCTCTCGAAGGCATTCTTGCGGCTCTGCGCACGCCGGTCTACGCGCAGGAATTCGACCCGCAGGCTCACGGCCTCATCGGAAACAAGGTGGTTGTGCTCGAGAACGATCAGGATTGGGAAGCGCACCTCATCGAGGGGATCTGGATCGTGGAGCATTCAGGCCGGTTCTACATGTTCTACTCCGGGAACGATTTCTCGACTCCGGAGTACGGAACCGGCGTTGCGGTCGCTTCCTCGCCGCTGGGGCCTTATCGGAAAATGCAGGGGCCGCTTCTGCGCTCGACGGAAGAGTGGATGGGACCTGGCCATCCCTCCGTGGCCCAAGGGCCGGACGGGAACCCGTGGCTCTTTCTGCATGCCTTCTTTCCCGGGCAGGCCGGATACAAGAAGTTTCGCGCATTGCTCGCAGTGACGATCAGCTTTGACCAGGAGAGCGTGACGCTTCGATGATGATCGACCGCGCATGAGCATCAAAGGCCGCATGGAATTGTTCGAGGGCGTGCCGGACCTGCTCGCCGCCTGACGGCGCTCGCTCCAATGGCCTGCCACCTCAACGTACCGCATGCTGTCGCCCTCATCGGCGGGAGGGCGCTGGCTCCCATTCCCGGCCTCCCCACCGTCGAGCCCGATCCGCAGCTCCCGCTCGTTCTGTTCCTGTCGCTCCTCATTCAGGCGAGCGCCCATCAGACCGATCACATGGGCTCCCAAAAGTACAAGTCCGGAACCGAGCGGAAGTAAGGTTGTTGGGAGGAGACTCGACGGATCAGCGGAAGTTGCAAAATGAAATTCATCCTTATGTCCCTCGCCCTCGCGTGCCTGTCGACCAGCGCCATGGCCCAATCGGGTTCCATCACTCTCACCATGACCTGTGCTCAAGCCAGAGGGATCGTCTCCTCCCGAGGCTCCGCCGTGCTACACACGGGACCGAGCACCTTCAATCGCTACGTTCGCGATGGAAGCTTCTGCGCGCTTCAGGAGGTTTCCCGTCCCGCCTGGGTAAGAACGTCTGATGTCGTTCAGTGCCCTATCGGGGGCGTCTGCAGGTCCGTCGAAATCGATAACGGTCAGTAATCTCGACAGGGGTTCACAGGAGCCGTCTCATTTCTTGAAATGCTTGAACCAGTTTTTCCATGTCGTCAGACCCGCCGACAACGCCAGGCGCGATTTCGATACCGGTCAATGCACGCGGCGCTCAATGGGTCTGAACTCCCTCCCCTGCACTTCCGTTGACTTTCGGGGCACCACTTGCGGTGTTCTTGATCGTACGGAGGAAATCATGCGGAAGACACCATTCGCAGCAGGCCTTGCCACAGCCGCGCTGATCGCCAGCGCTGCCCTAGCCCAGACATCGGCTCCCACCCAGCCGGCTGGATCCGGTCAGGTCATGACGCAGATGCCACCGGATCTCATGCGGGGCTTGCAGTTGATGGGCATTGATGTTTATGGAGCGGACAATCAGAAGATCGGCGACATCGATGAGGTTCTGGTGGACCGCCAAGGCAAGATCCATGGCCTCGTCGTCGGCGTCGGTGGCTTCCTGGGCATCGCTCAGAAAGATGTAGCCATCCCGTTCGACCAGATCCGGTGGATGTCCAGTCAGGAGATACAGGCCTCCGCGAACGCCAACCAGGGTAGCGCAAGAACCGCCGACACGACGGTACCGAGCACCGCAACCGGCGGAGCGGGTCAACCTATGACAACCGGCAGCACCGCCGCAGGTGGTACGGGGGGCATGACCGGGGGCTCCGCTCCGACTGGCAACGCCGGCGCTACGACCGGTGCAGTCAACGATCCCGGCACGCCTGCGCGGGCCATGGTCAGGATGACCAAGGCGGACCTGCAGAACGCACCCGAGTTCCGCTACGCGAACGAGCAGAATCGGACAGGAGCCGCAGGCAACACCAATCCGCCGCCCCAGAACGTCAATACTCCCGGCAACACGCCCCCGAACGCACCACGGCAGTAGGAGCGGCAAACCAGGGCTGGCAGGGACTTATTGTCGGTTGCCAGCCCCTTGCGCTTCTTAAGCATGCTCAGGTCGTCCGCTTGAACCGGGACTTCTTCTGGGAAACTCCTTCCCAGCAGATTGGTCGCTGACGGCTTCCATTGCTTCTGCCGCCGCAGGTGGAGAGGCGTTCAGCATCTGGAGAGCACCGTCGGATCCTTGGCATCTCGACGCTTGGTCTGAGTATGCGCGACTTCATGAACTCAGAAAAAAGTTCCAGCAGGAGCCATGTAATTATCTGATGACAGGTCTGCATTCCGCGCCAAAGCATGTCCGCGCGGGATCTGATCGGATGGTGCTTGCGCTGCCTGATTTGCCGGCACCGAATGGAAGACCCGGGAGGATTTGATGAAACACCGCCTGCTGCCCAGTCTGCTACTCACCGCCCTTCTCACGACCACCGTGCCTGTCTTCGCCCAGACAACCGAGCAGAATGCCGCTCTCGTCGAACGTGTCGCGGAGTTGAAGAAGCAAGTTGCCCAGGGCGTCGAGGCCCGCGCAAAGCTCGCACAGGAGATGAACGACTCGATCTTCAGCTTCGGCGAGCTCGCGTTCCAGGAATTCGAGACCTCAAAGCACATCACTGAGATCCTCGAGAAGAACGGCTTCACGATTCAACGGAATGTCGCGGGCCTGCCCACCGGCTGGGTGGCCAAATGGGGCTCGGGCGGCCCAGTCATCGCGTTCGGCAGCGACATCGACTGCATCCCGAAGGCGTCCCAGAAGCCAGGAGTTGCATATCGTGAACCCATGATCGAAGGAGCCCCCGGGCATGGCGAGGGCCACAACTCCGGCCAGGCGCTCAACGTGGTCGCCGCGCTCGCCCTGAAGGAGATCATGGAGCGGGAGAAGATCCCAGGCACCCTTATGCTTTGGCCGGGCGTGGCTGAGGAGCTTCTCGGGGGCAAGGCATACATGGTCCGTGACGGCGTGTTCAACGGGGTGGACGCCGTCCTCTTCACCCATGTGGGCAACAATCTCCAGACCAGTTGGGGTCAGGCGATGGGTACGGGACTCGTGTCCGTCGAGTACACATTCAGCGGCGAATCCGCCCACTCGGCCGCAGCTCCTTGGCGCGGACGCAGCGCG
The DNA here is from genome assembly GCF_018383585.1 of Microvirga sp. 3-52. Lineage (GTDB taxonomy): Bacteria > Pseudomonadota > Alphaproteobacteria > Rhizobiales > Beijerinckiaceae > Microvirga. Next base: position 8,410 of record NZ_JAHAMK010000025.1, on the reverse strand, counting down.
CTCGATGGCGTCGAACTCATGAACATCGGCTGGAATATGCGCCGCGAGCATCTGCGGCCCGAACAGCGGTCCCATTATGTGATCCCTGACGGTGGCGATCAGCCCAACGTCGTCCCGTCGGTTGCCAGCGTCTGGTACTTCATCCGCGAGCAGGACTTCGAGAACATCCGCAAGAACTTCGAGATCGCCAACACGATTTCGGAGGCTGCGGCAAAGATGACGGACACCAGCGTCACTCGAAAAATCATCGGCACAGCGGCGCCACGTCACTTCAACAAGCCGATCGCTGAAGCGGCTTACGCCAACATCCAGCAGGTCGGACTGCCACAATGGACAGAAGACGAGCAGGCCTTCGCCAAGGCGGTGCAGCGCACGGTCAAGGGCAAGGAGGAAGGGCTTGCGTCCGAAGTGAAGAAGCTTGAGCCTCCGCTGGCGAAGCCCGAGAGCGGCGGCTCCGACGATATCGGCGACATCTCCTGGACTGTTCCGACGATCACGTTGAACTATCCCTCCAACATCCCCAACCTGCCGGGTCATCACTGGTCGAATGCGATGTCGATGGCCACTCCGATCGCGCACAAGGGCGTCGTTGCCGGAGCGAAGGTGATCGCGATGACCACCGTCGACCTGCTGTCGAAACCGGAGCTGCTGGTGCAGGCGAAGGAATATTTCGCGAATGAGCAGCAGAAGAACCAGAAGTACGTCCCGACGATCTCGGCCGAGGACAAGCCACAGGTGCAGATCAACGCCGACATCATGGCGCAGTACCGGCCCGAGATGCAGAAGTACTATTACGATCCATCCAAATACGCGACGTATCTTGATCAGCTGGGGATCAAGTTCCCGGTCTTGGAAAAGCCGAAGAACTGAGACGACGACGCTCCAACGGTCCCTTTGCGCGGAACAATGAAGCAATGGGCGGCGGACTTCGGAGTCCGCCGCTAGGACCTCACTCGGACATACCACCGCCGAAGATGGCTCCGTCGCACAATAGGGCCGAGATGAAGCAAAAAGGAGGAAGGTTGCATGCAAATGGTGTTGAGAACAGTTCTGTATGCGCTAACCGTCGGAACGTTGTCGGCAGGCCCTGTCGTCGCGCAGGAAGTCGCGCCGGCCCATACTGAGACCGTAAAGCGCATCATGGATAGCAAGTCGTTCAAGATGGCCGCCGACGCGCTTCAGAAGGACCACGAGCGCTGGATCGACGAGGTAATCAAGCTGACGGAGATCCCGGCTCCGCCGTTCAAGGAGCAGGAGCGGTCAAAAGCCTATGCAGAGATGCTCAAGGCCCATGGCTTGACCGACGTCGAGATCGACGCGGAAGGCAATGCCATCGGCGTGCGGATAGGAACCGGATGCGGGCCACTGGTAGTCGTCTCTGCCCACCTCGACACCGTGTTTCCGGAAGGCACGGACGTCAAGGTCAAGCGCGACGGCACGCGCCTGGCCGCCCCAGGCGTCGGCGACGACAGCAGTGGTCTCGCCACCCTGCTCAGCATCGTGCGCGCAATGGATGCCGCTGGAATCAAAACGAAGAGCGACATCGTATTCCTGGGAGACGTCGGTGAAGAGGGCCTCGGCGACCTACGCGGAGTCCGGTACTTCTTCACAAAGGGAAAGTACAAGGATCAGGCCAAGTACTTCTTCTCTCTTGACGGTGGTGGGACGACCCGAATCACAAACTGTGGTGTCGGATCGAAGCGATACCGCGTGACTTACAAGGGCCCCGGCGGGCACAGCTTCGGTGCCTTCGGTCTCGTCAATCCCATGACTGCCATGGCTCAGACTGTGGTCGAACTCTACAAGGTCCAAACCCCGACGAAGCCAAAGACCACCTATTCGGCAAGCGTGACGCAGGGGGGAACGTCGGTCAACGCCATTCCGAACGAAGTCTGGATGGAGTTTGACATGCGTTCCGAGGACGCAAAGGAGCTGGACCGGCTCGAAAAGCGCTTTCTCGCGATCGTGAATCAGTCCCTGGAGACGGAGAACTTCGCGCGATCCAACAAAGAGGGGACGATCACGGCGGACATCAAGCTCGTGGGTGATCGACCGGCGGGACGCACGGACGAGAAGACGGATCTCGTTCAACTGACCACGGCGGCGTTCCTGGCGAATGGCAGCAAGCCGACATATGAATGCGGCTCGACCGACTCCAACATGCCGATGAGCCTGGGCATTCCGGCACTGACGATCCCGCGTGTCGGCAAGTCCGAGCGGTCTCACTCCCTCGACGAGTGGATCGACACGGAACTGGAAAGCAACCACGCCGTGAAGAAGACAGTCCTCACGACGGTTCTGGCCGTCGCAGGAGCACAGTAGATGACAGCTGGACCGGGTGCATGCACCCGGTCCAGCGCGCCGCTAACTGCGAAAGACTTACCATTGGCAGGCTGTCCCCGCCACCGTTCTTGGTCTTGGAATCATGGGAAGCACGTGCATCCTATACCGGTTCTTCTTCAACAGTCGGGATAGGTTGTAGCAGAAGCGCACATTTCGATTTGAATGGCGAAAGTCGATTCAGGGTCAGACTTTCACATCCCGGCTTCGTGGCGAATGTCAGCTTTCTTTCAAAGGCCAGATCGGACGAGGCTCTTCACCAGCGACCTCTTTCCTCCGGAAGCATATAGACGGCTTATTCGCGACTTCCGTCATGCCGCAATCACTCGACCGTCAAAGCCATCCGCACGAGTGTTGGTGTGACTGCGCCGCCTGGCTCATCAGGGCAACTCGCGCCTCACCCATAGAGCCGACGCATCACGTCTGAAAGACCAGTCGGACCACGGAGACAAGCCGGGCTGCGTGCCGGCCTTCGGGGTCGAGGTCGGGATCGAAGATGGTCATTGTCATCCCGGCGCAGCGCGGATCCTCCACCAGCACCCGCAGGAGCCGGACGAGATCCTCCTCGGCGATCCCAGGGGATCCCGGTGAGTCGACTGCCGGCATGACGGAGCAGTCGAGAACATCGACATCCCAGTGGATCCAGAACGCCCACGATGGTTGCTGCCGGAGCGTCGCCTGCGTGCGCGCTATCACCTCCGCAATGCCGAGTTCATGGACGGTAAACACGTCGAAGCGGGTTATGGCAGTGTCGTTGATGTCGGGCCAGGCGAAATCTGTATTCCGGCTTTCGCGCTCGCCGATCTGCACAACCTGCTCATCGGGAACCAGGGGCCCATCAACCAGCGGCCACTCGGTCAGGAGACGCTCTCCTCGTCCGGTGACCAGGGCGAGATCCATCCCGGCCACAGCCCCCGGAACCGCAGAGGCATCGTAGTTGCCAGGATGGCGAAAGTCGCTGTGGCCGTCGATGTGAACCAGCGACAGCGGTCCGCGCCGGCGCCGTCCTGCCAGGGCTCCGAGCAGGATGGAGCAGTCGCCGCCGATGACGATCGGGAAGGCCAGGGAATCGTCGTTCAGAGCCGCCACGGTCTCTGCCAGCTGCAGGTTGAACTCGCGGATCGCGATGCCGTTGCGAAGGAGCGTCCCGGGATCGGGAATGGTTCGGTAGGGGGGACGCTCGAGATCGACGATCCGGACCGGCAGGAGCGCATCGACAAGGCCGGCTTCCGTCAGTGCCTGGGGTGCCCGCCAGGTTCCCGGCTCGTGACCTGGCGCGCGTGGCCGCAGGCCCAGGTTCGATGGGGCGCGAATGAGAATGCTTCGACGGAGCATGGTGCGTACAGAAGTTTAGCTGGAATTTAGCCTAAGGGTGGAGGTTTGCTCTGGGTCACTGGTGAAGCCTGATGGCGACACAGGCGGCCCTTCACCGCCTCCACGCCCTACGCTCCTCGATGATCAGCGGAGCGGATCATTCTCGAGCAGGATCGGCTCGCCGTGCGGCGTCGCGTGCGCCGCACGGTCCCATGCGCGACGGCGCTCAGCCAGCGCCTGCTCGGTTGCGATGCCCTTGTCACTGACCAACTGCTCGATCGCACTCAGCCAGTGCTGATAGTAAGTCGAACCGTCGTCACAGTCCCCTGCCGCCTGGGCGCCCTTGATCGCGACCGAGAGTGCGGCAGCCCACTCTTTCCAGGTAAACAGCCCCCGCTCGTACAGAGCTAACGTCATGGCGAAGGCCTGGGCTTCCCAAGGCTCTCGAAAAACAGGTTCTCCATCATCGCCGCGCGGGATCGGGGCGATCTCGGCCGCGGCCCGCACAATCTCCTCATGCTGGCTCAAGATAACTCTCCCATGCATCGATAGACACGGTGAGAGTTGCATCGGCCTCCTCACCCCAGAGCTCCCGGCCCGAGAAGCAAACGGTGTAAAGCCACTGTGGCCGCTCGCCGTCGCCCCGAGCATTCGAATCCGGGAACACGTGGGCGCCATGGATCAGTTCCACGACCCCGATCTTCCCACGGGCATAGCGCGGCAGACGCGTGTGGCCCTTTGGATGCATGTTGCGGGTGCGGACCTGGTCGCCGACGGCAAAGCGCGCAAGCTGCTCGATCGGGCGCTCTGCCGGGCCGCCCCGGGCGAGCACGGCCGGCACGTCCGCCGCCTTGAGGATGCGCTTGATCGACGCCGCCTCCGAAAGGGATTGGCCGCGCGTCAGTTCCTCCGGAGAGACGAGGCCCGCCGCAACCACCAGCTTTTCGACGCCCTTGGTCCAGATCTCGTAGTAGCTCGAGGTGAGATACTCGCTAGGCGGCAAGGACTCGCGGGCATGGCGGCTCATGTCGATGTTCCAGCTGCCAGTGGCACCCATCGCGAGGGTCAGGCCGAAGGCCCGTCGTTCCCACTCGGCATGGAACCAGGGCTCATCCTGCTCAACGGCGATCGGGCCGAAGGCCATCATCCCACCAAGATCCTGACCGCCGTTCATCGCGCGGCCTCCGGACGCAGGGCCATGCCGGTGCCGATCATGGAATCGCGCGTCACGAGCTGCGCAAGACCCTCCTCGCCCATGTCCTCTGTCCCCTCAGGGCGCATGGGAATGACCAAGTACCGGATCTCTGCCGTGGAGTCCCAGACCCGAATCCGGGTCGACTCCGGCAGGTTCACGCCGAACTCGGCCAAGACGCCACGCGGGTCGAGGACGGCTCGCGAGCGATAAGGCGCGGACTTGTACCAGACCGGAGGCAGCCCGAGCACCGGCCATGGATAGCAGGAGCACAGGGTGCAAACGACCATGTTGTGCTCCTCGGGCGTGTTCTCGACCGCTACCATGTGCTCGCCCTGACGGCCGATGAACCCCAAGGCGGCTATCGCGGCCGAAGCATCGTTGCGCAGCCACTCGCGGTAAGCAGGGTCCGCCCAGGCTTTTGCCACCACCTGGGCGCCATTGCGCGGTCCCACCTTGACCTCATAGGTCTCAACGAGGGCGTCAATGGCCGCCGGATCCACATAACCCTTCTCGAGCAGAAGCGACTCGAGCGCGCGCACCCGCAGCTCGATCGCGGAGAGATGGCTATGGTCGTCATGATCGTGGTGGTGACGGTGCTGGCTCATGTGTACGGCTCTCCCCGGATCCCTGCACGGACAGCATGCTAACCGGAGGTCGACCGCGACGCCAGCCATGGAACGCGGAACCGGCTGCAAGGCATCGGCCCTGAGGACCAGGCTAGCCGCAGACACAAAGTGCGCCTGTTGCATGTTATGGGATTACCGGCTTTTGGTGTCATGGCCTGCCAGAGGGCCACATAGGACCTAAGTCTCTGGAAGACTTGGTGAGCGCGCTGGGACTCGAACCCAGGACCCTCTGATTAAAAGTTAGTGCACACCGCAAAACACTAACTCACATTCTATAACGATGTAGTCGCACAAAACTCATGTCCAACAGAGTTATATTGCGCTTTGTGCGGCCATGACACTAACTTCTCAAATCACCCACTATCAGGCTTTTATCGTTACCCCAGCTACCCAGAGCCTAATCTGGAGGCGCGTTGGCAGCGGGCCTTGGAAGTGATCGATGGCACACGCTCTGAACCATAAGATCATTTAAAACCTCAAGCCGGATCCGGCTAAGAGGCTGGAGATTCCGGACGGAGCCATGGTCGGCCTCTACTTCATCGTCCAACCCAGCCGTGCCAAGAGTTGGGCCGTCCGTTACCGGGCCGAGGGCAGCCCATGCCGCTGTCTCGTCTGCTAGCGTCGGGACGAGCATGCCGACCCATCCGAGGAGGCCCAGAACAGAGTGCCGGACGACGCGCCGCATAGGAGGGCATCACCTTGTGTCAGAGCGTCGAGCCCTTGCGTGACCTCTCCTGCTGCACCAGTTCCTGAAGGAGCTGGTGGGCCAGGGTCTCGTGCGCCATCCTGGGGGCAATCTCGGCCGACTTCCTGCCATACGTTGTTGTAACGGTCAGCATCTTGCGGTCGACCGCGTAGGTTCCGGAATAGGTCCTGCCGTCAACCTTGATGTGGATTGCATGGCCTGACATAGGAAAATGCCTCCTCAATGAGAGCTCATCCACCACTTGGGCATGAGCATACCTCCTCAAGGGACGAGAGACCACAGTTCACGAATGATCCCAAGGCAGGTGGGTCTAGAGCGAATCAAAGCGCCGCCAGGACAAGCAAACGTCCGTATCGGGCAGCCAAGGAAATCTCCCGCCTGTCAGGAACATCCGATGTTCCGTGCCAGAGCTGACATTCGGCTTACTTCCGAGAAGTGCCGATTGCGTCGACAAAGTCGGCGCTCAAATTGTCTGACGCGGCGGCGAAGCTTTGTTTGCGGAAGCGACGGGCACGCCGAGTCGTTCCCGGCCCTTCCTCAGCCTGCTTTGGTCATCTGAGGCTCTGATGGGGTGATCAGCTTGGCAAGACTCCTCAGGTTCTGGGCGGTGGCTGTCAGCAGAACTCATCCTGAGCGCCGCACGGACCGCGTAGCCGCAGACGTCCCATCTTGAGGATCCGCTTGAGAGGCGCAAACAGCATCTCGATGCGTTTGGGCCCTTGTCGTGACCGCTCGAAGGCCGGTGTGCCCCTCAAGGAACGTGCGACCTCGCGGGCATACTCATAGATGCTGCGCGGAATCTTGCGGGCTGGCGTGTTGGGACAGCACTGCTCCTTGAGGTGACAGGGACCGCAAACGAACGTGCTGCCCCGGTAGATGCGCGTTGTACCCTCGTTCACAACCGTGCCGCTGGTCGTCAGGATCTTGCCCTCAGGACAGGTGTAGGCATCAGCCTCAGGGTCATAGGCGAAGTCTGCTCGCGAGAAGGTGCCGTCCTGGCGCTCGGATCTGTTGATGACGAGAACATGCGGCGCGATCTTCTGCTCGTCTAGCAGCCAATGCAACATCTCGGCCGAACCATAGGCGCTGTCAGCCGCCAGCCGCTCGGGCTTGAGGCCAAAGCGATCAGCCGTGCGCTCCAGCATGGTGCGGCGGCCCCCACCTCGGCCTGGCGCACTGCCCGGGAGGCCTCCACATCGACGATCACGGCTGCCTTGAGGTCGATGAGGTAGTTGTCGGCATAGGCAAAGAACGCCGGGCCACGCAGGGCACCGGTCCACTGGGCGGCTGGACTTCGGCTCAACGTCTGTGGCCGCGCCCTAGGCGGCTTCGTCGAGCGTGGCGAGATACTCCTGCACGGCTCGTGGAGCTGCCCCGGTGCGGCCCTGGGCCCTCCAGTCGGATCCGGCCAGGGAGCGCTGCTTGTTGGCATCGGCGTGGATCAGGCTGGCATCGACCGCAAAGCCCTCGCCACCCACCAGCCCTCCGTCCAGGCAGCGCTGCACCACCGCCTCGAACAGGTGACGGAACAGGTCGCTCTCGCGAAAGCGTCCGTGCCGATTCTTGGAGAAGGTGGAGTGGTCGGGCACCTTGCCCTCCAGCCCGAGACGGCAGAACCACCTGTAGGCGAGATTGAGGTGCACCTCCTCGCACAGACGTCGCTCGGAGCGGATGCCCAGGCAGTAGCCGATCAGCAGCATGCCGATCATCAGCTCGGGATCAACCGAGGGCCGTCCCGTGGAGCTGTAGAAGCCGGCCAGGTGCTGGCGCAGCTCTGAGCAGTCGAGGAAGCGGTCGATGCGCCGCAGCAGGTGATCGCAGGGAACATGATCCTCGAGCTGAAACTCGTAGAACAGGCTCTCCTGTATCACGAGACGCTCGCCCATCATGGCCCGATCCTCCGGCTGAGAATGCCCGATCAGGGAATCACGATCCGCCGCCAATCACGAGGACTTTTTCAACGAAATCTGCCAAGAGCTGACCGTGTTACCTGGTAGGACAGCGGGCTGCCACCATCACCAAGGGCCATGAGCAGCGAATGCCGTCGGAGGAATGAGCTCGAAGCCGCCCGCTATTATTGATCTGGCTTGGGAGAACTTGAACTACGCGGCATAGCGGAATGGCTGATGCCCGAAGTAGCTTCGGATCCTCTCGGGCAGCTTTGTCAGCCGGCGCATATGGCTGATGACGGTTCGTTTGAGTTCGTGCTTGCTGCGGGCGGGCGGCTTG
>NZ_JAHAMK010000024.1 GCF_018383585.1 Microvirga sp. 3-52 | reverse complement strand
TACAGTCCGGATTTGAACCCGATTGAGCAGGTCTTCTCACAGATCAAAGCACATTTGCGCAAAGCCGAAGCCCGGACCGTCGAGGCGCTCTGGCGGGCCATCGGCGACATCTGTGATCTCGTCGAGCCCGAGGCATGCCGTAACTACTTCACCGCAGCCGGATACGGATTCGTCTGAATGACCGGTGCTCTAGATCCACAGCCGCAGCATCAGGTGTAAGACCCTCAAACCTCCCCTGCGACAATCCAACGGCCATGCTTCATTGGGGCAGCAACGGCCCTTCAACTTCCGGGCTGATGGAGTCGATCCATCAAGCGCGGCCGCATGTGGATTTCCGGCCGGCTGCAACCGTCAGTATCTCCCCGTAGAGGCTGGCCACCTGGCCTTGCGTCTCCTCCAGATGGTGCAGGAGCACTTTCGGATTGGGCAGCCCGGCGACGGTCGCAAGCCGCTTGAGAATGGCGGGCGAGACGGACGCGGGATCGAAGCGTCCCTCGATGGTGAGGCGTTGCCACTGAAAGACCGCGTTGAACAGGCGGTGAGCCTCCACGAGGCTGCGCGCCTCCTCCTCGTCGATCAGCCCGGCCTTCCCCGCCTCCGCAAACGTCTCTTCCGATGCATGGCCGATCAGGCTCGGATGGGCGGCGCCATGCGCCAGCACGAGGGCCTGCGCGATGAAGTCGAGATCGGTCAGACCGCCGCGGGCGAGCTTGAGATCCCACGGATCGTCGTCGCCTTTTTCCTGGGCGATGAGATCGCGCATGGAGCGGACCTCGGCGAAGACCTTTGCCGGCTCCCGCGGCGTTCCCACGATCCGCCTTACCGCCGCCTCGACCGCCGCGCCGAAGGCCTCGTCGCCCGCCAGCACGCGGGCGCGGGTGAGAGCCATGTGCTCCCAGAGATCCGCCTCCGTGGTCTGATAGGCGACGAAGCCCTTGAACTGCGACGCGACCGGGCCCTTGCCTCCTTGAGGCCTCAGGCGCAGGTCGACTTCGTAGAGGAGGCCTCGCCGCGTGGGCACCGTGAGCGCCGCTACGAGACGCTGGGTCAGGCGCGTGAAGTAGACCACCACGTCGAGGGGGCGCGGCCCCGTGCTTTCGCGCCGCTCCTCATCGAAATCGTAGATGACGACAAGATCGAGGTCGGATCCGGCCGTGAGTTCCTTCGTGCCGAGACGGCCCAGACCCAGGATCGCGATCTCCGCACCCGGCACCATGCCATGCTCGGCCTCGAACTCCTGCCGCACGCGTTCGAACGAGGCCCGGACGATGGCGGACGCGACGGCGGCATAAGCCTCGCCGGCCTGCGTTGGGGAAAGAATGTCCGAGAGAAGACGCGCACCGGTGATGAAGCGCATCTGCCGGGCCGCATCGCGGGCGCGGTCGAGGAAGTCCTCGTAGCTTTCGGGATGGCCGATGATCTGGCGCACCTGCTCTTCGATGGCCGTCTCGTCGACGAGAGGGATGTTGAACGCGGGATCGATCAGCACATCGAGCACGTGCGGGGATTGCGCCACGGTGGCGGCGAGGCGTGGTGCGGTGCCGAGGAGATCGGCAAAGCGCAGGCGCAGCCTGTCGTGGGATTGCAGGATCGTGAGAAGTTCGACGGCCGCCGGCATGCGGCCGAAGGCGCTGTCGAGGGCAGCGAGCGCACCATCGGGATCGGCCGTGCCGCCGAGCGCGGAAAGCAGTGCCGGCGTCAATTCGGTGAGCACCTCGCGGGCGCGGGCGCTCTGGATCGCGGGGCGGCGGCCGAAATGCCAGCCGCGCACGGTTTCCGCCACGCGCTCGGGCTCGCGAAAGCCGAGGCGCTGGAGCGTTGCAAGCGTCTCCGGATCGTCGGCGGTTCCGGTGAAGACGAGGCTGCCGGCATCGGAGGCGAGTTCCGGCCCCTCCTCGAAGAGAAGCGCGTAATGCCCCTGCACGATCTTCGCCTGATCCGTGAGGGCTTTGGAGAAGGCCTTGAGGCTGGAATAACCGCAGAACTTTGCGAAGCGCTTGAGCTGCTCCTCGTCCGCAGGAAGGCGCTGCGTCTGCTCGTCCGCCACCATCTGCAGCCGGTGCTCGATGGTGCGCAGGAAACGATAGGCGTCGGAGAGTTCGTCCCGCGCCTGCGCCGTGATCCATCCCTCATCGTGAAGAGCTTTGAGCATGTCGAGGGTGCGACGCCCACGCAAGGCCGGCCGGCGTCCGCCGAAAACGAGCTGCTGCGTCTGCACGAAGAACTCGACCTCGCGGATGCCGCCGCGTCCGAGCTTGATGTCATGGCCCGCGACCGCGATCTCGTCATGCCCTCGCACCGCATGGATCTGCCGCTTCATGGCATGCACGTCGGCAATGGAGGCGAAATCGAAATATTTGCGCCAGATGAAGGGGCGAAGCTCGTTCAGAAACGCCTCACCGAGTGCGAGATCCCCCGCCACGGGACGTGCCTTGATGAAAGCGGCGCGCTCCCAGTTCTGCCCGACCGTCTCGTAATAGACGTAAGCGGAGGACAGCGACATGGCGGTCGGCGTCGAGCCCGGATCGGGGCGCAGCCGATAATCGACACGGTGCACATAGCCGTCCGCGGTGCGCTCCTGCAGGAGCTTTGCGAGCTGCTGGGCGATGCGCGTATAGATTGTGGCCGCCTCGGAAGCGTCCTTCAGCGCGGTCGTCTCAGGATCGAAGAAGATGACGAGATCGATGTCGCTCGAATAATTGAGTTCGCCCGCCCCGTGCTTGCCGAGTGCCAGCACGGTAAAGCCGGAGCCTTCGCCGGGAGCCTCAGGGTTCTTGAGGGTAATGCGCCCGAGATCGGCCGTCTCGGTGAGAACCAGGTTCACGCCGCCGGCGACGGAAGCGTCCGCGAAGTCCGACAAGGCCTGCGTGACCTCTTCCGTGCCCCAGAGGCCACCGATATCGGCGAGAGCCACGAGAAGCGCATGGGCGTTGCGGTTCTGCCGGAACGCGCGCACGGCATCGTGTTTCGCGAGGGCGCCGGAACGCATGTCGCGGAACAGATTGGACTGGCTCTCGACGAGGGCGCGATGCGCTTCCTCCGGCGCCGCGAAGGCGAGCCTCGCCATCCGGGCCGGATTGTTGACGACAAGCTGCCAGAGGAAGGGGGAGTGGTCGGCCAGGGCCAGGAGGAGGTCGCGGAACAATCCGCTTTCGACATGGCTTGCGAGCGCCTCGGCCTCGGGCTCTTCCCGGACCCGTTTGACGAAGTCGGCCAACTGCGCCTTGGCGCGCTTCGTATCCGCAACCAGCGGGGCTTTCGTCAGGCGGTCGAGAAGGGGTTTCGTCTGGTCCGGCACGGCCAATCCATCGGTGTCTGCGGGCGCCTTGAGTGTTCACGCCGGAGAGCCGGTGGCAATCGAAAATTTGAGAGTGCCTCAGTTTGACCTCACACCCTCCGCGTCATCACCGGCCTTGTGCCGGTGATCCCGATTGTTCAGAGCGCGGCGCCTCACCGCATCGGGATGGCCGGGTCAAGCCCGGCCATGACGGCAGAGGGTGTGACGGGATGATGGAACACACTGGATGAGCCGCAGCCTTTCACCCGCCCCTCCACGTCGTCACCTCCTCCACGTCATCACCGGGCTTGTCCCAGTGATCCCGATCCGAAGGGCGCGGCGCTCTTCACATCGGGATGGCCGGCACAAGGCCGGCCATGACTAGGGAGGGTATCTTCAGGCAGCGCAGCCGGCACTGCCGAAATTTTGGCCTTACATCATCGCCTTGCGGATTCAAGCCGCCGATTGCAGGGGCGGCTGCGGCAGTTCGACGGCCTTCAGGGGCAATGCCAGGATCACCCGCAGGCCGGGCCCGTTGTCCTCCAGCAGAAGGGTTCCGCCGTGGAGCCGGGCCACGGCGGCGGCCAGGCTGAGGCCCAGGCCGAAGCCGGGGCGCGACCGGGCCGTCTCGAGGCGGACGAAACGCTCCAGGACGCGGCCGCGCTCGGCTTCCGGAATGCCGGGGCCCCGGTCCGCCACCGCGATGCGCACCTCGCCGTCGCTCCGATGGGCGGACACGCCGATCGTCGGAGGCGCTCCACCGGTTGCAGCGCCATACTTCAGGGCGTTGTCGAGGAGGTTCGCCATGGCCTGCCCCAACAGCTCCCGGCTGCCGTGGATCGGCAGGTCGTCCTCCACGGAAACCTCCAGCGATACGCCCGCCTCTTCGGCAGGCGCCTCGTAGAGTTCCGCCACGTCCCGGACCGCCTCGGCGGCATCGAAATCCGCCAGACCCTCGCGTGCGTTGCCGGCCTCCAGGCGTGCGATCATGAGCAGCGCGTTGAAGATGCGGATCAGGTTGTCGCTTTCCTCGATGGTCGCTTCGAGAGCCGATTTCAGCTCATCGGGGGTGCTCGCCGTGCGCAGGGCCTCGTCGGCCTTGTTGCGCAGCCGCGTCAGCGGTGTCTTGAGGTCGTGGGCGATGTTGTCCGAGACCTCCTGCATGCCGCGCATCAGCTCGCCGATGCGATCGAGCATGTCGTTGAGGTTTTGCGCCAGCCGGTCGAGCTCGTCGCCGGTTCCGGCGATCTTCAGACGCCCTCCCAGGTCGCCCGTCATGATGTGCCGCGTGATCTCCGTCATGTCGTCGACGCGCTTCAGGACGCGCCTTGTGATGAACCATCCGCCGACGCAGCCGAGCACGACGATGAAGAGCAGCGAATACCCGAAGGCGCGATAGATCACTTCCTGAAGGCGCCGGCGCTCCTCGATGTCGCGCCCGACGAGGAGCCTGAACCCGCCCGGGAGAAGATAGACCCGCACGATGGCCGTGTCGGGCCGCGTCTCCGTCTCGTCGGTGCGGTTGTAGAGCGTCTCGAACTGGCCGGTCCGGCTGAGCACGTCGGGAGGCAATGCGCCCACATTGCCGGCAACCCGCTCGCCGGCCTCCGTCGTAACGAGATAGAGCAACGCGCCCGGTGCGCGAGAGCGTCGCTCGACGCTGGTCACGAGACGGCGCAGGCCCCCGAACCTGTAAAGGTTGGACAGGCTGTCGATCTCGGTCTCGATCGTCGATATGAACTGCTGGGTCAGCAGCCGCTGGGCGTTCCAGGCCACGTAGCCCATGCCCACGAAAGCGAAGACGGTGAAGATGAGAAGATAGGCGAAGGAGAGCTTGAACGCGGTGGTCCGGACGAGCTTGCCGAGGGCGCTCATGGGGGCGTTCATCGGGGCACGCTCATTCCTCATCGCCGTCGGCGCCGACACGCACCATGTAGCCCGCCCCGCGGATGGTGTGGATCAGCGGCTTGTCGAAGCCCTTGTCGATCTTGGCGCGCAGCCGCGAGACGTGAACGTCGATCACATTGGTCTGCGGATCGAAGTGGTAGTCCCACACATGCTCCAGCAGCATGGTGCGGGTGACCACCTGATTGGCGTTCTTCATCAGGTATTCGAGCAGCCTGAACTCGCGCGGCTGCAGCACGATCTCCTGGCCCGAGCGGGTCACGCGATGCGACAGGCGGTCGAGTTCGAGATCGGCGATGCGGTAGAGCGTCGGCTCGGTATTGGGGGCCGATGCCCGGCGGCGCGAGAGAACCTCGACGCGGGCCAGAAGCTCGGAGAAGGCGTACGGTTTCGGGAGATAATCGTCACCGCCCGCGCGCAGGCCCTTCACGCGATCGTCGACCTGGCCGAGGGCGGAAAGGATGAGAACCGGCGTCTCGACCCGCTGCTCGCGCAGGGAGCGGATCAGGGAGAGGCCGTCGAGCTTGGGCAGCATGCGGTCGACCACGAGCACGTCGTAATGCCCCTCCTCCGCCATGGCATAGCCGTCGAGACCGTCGGCGGCGTGGTCCGCCACGTGGCCCGCTTCGCGAAACGCCTTGACCAGGTAGGAGGCCGCCTCTTTGTCGTCCTCGATGATGAGAATCCGCATAAGCCCACTTGTAACGCGATGAGATGCCCGACGGCAGGCCGGCCTTGGAGGGGGATGAGGCCAGCCTGCCGTGGGCAGAAGACACCAGGTGTCAGGGGCAATCAACTCAAAACCCTGGTGCCCTACTACCTTGTGTGGATCAGACGCCCTTCGGCTGGCTCGCGACCTCGAGGGTCACGGTCCGCTCCTTGCCCTCACGCCAGAGGGTGAGGGACAGGGACTTGCCCGGCGCCACGTTGGCGACCTTGCGGGATAGATCCTTGGCCTCGTTGATCGGCTGCCCGTCGACGGCGATGATCGTATCGCCGGTCCGGACGCCGGCCTTGGCGGCGGGACCGTCCTTCATGGCTTCGGCCACGAGGGCGCCCTTGGGCTCCTTGAGGCCGATGGCCTCGGCGATCTCCTTGGTCACCGGCTGCATCTGCACGCCGATGAAGCCGCGGGTCACGGAGCCCTTGTCCTTCAGGGAAGCCACCACGTTCTCGACGGTGCTCGCCGGGATGGCAAACGCAATACCCACATTGCCGCCCGAGGGCGAGAAGATCGCCGTATTCACGCCCACGACCTCGCCCGCGAGGTTGAAGGTCGGGCCACCGGAGTTGCCCTTGTTCACCGAGGCGTCGATCTGGATGAAGTCGTCATAGGGACCGGCGCCGATATCGCGGTGCTGAGCCGACACGATGCCGGCCGTCACCGTGCCGCCGAGGCCGAACGGGTTGCCGATGGCCATCACCCAGTCGCCGATGCGGGCCTTCTGGCCGGCGAGGCGGACATAGGGGAAGTCGTTGCCTTCGACCTTTAGGAGGGCGAGGTCGGTCTTGGCATCGGTGCCGATGACCTTGGCGTCGAGGGTCTTGCCGTCATCCATGGTGATCTGCACCTCGGAGCCGTTCTCGACGACGTGATTGTTGGTCACCACATAGCCGTCAGCCGAGATGAAGAAGCCGGAGCCGAGCGACTGGCCGAACTGACGGGGACGCTCACGGCGCGGGCCGCGGTCGCCGCGGTCGCCGGGCATCTGGTCGCGGAACTGGCGGAAGAAGCGCTCCATCGGGTGGCCCGGAGGCAGGTCCGGCATCGAGAACTGCTGACCGTCCTCGTCGTCGTTGTTCCGGTCGGCGACGTTCTGCACCTTGACCTTCACGGCCACGACCGCGGGCTTCACCCGGTCGATGACGTCGGCGAAGGACGGAACGCCCTGCACCGGCTGCGCCATGGAGCGCAATTCGGCATGGGCGGGATTGGGAGCAACCAGACCGCTCTCGACGGCGCCGCCCGCGATGATCGCGGCCACGGCCGCTGCGCCGAGCCACTTTGCGGTGCGCTTGCGGGCGGGAGTGGAAACCTTGTCCAACATGTCTTGTCTCTCCTGGATGAACCTCTTGGGTTCGTCATGAGAGCAAGATGGGGGTTCAAGCCTTACGGTACTCTCACCCGCAGATGAATTGTTGGTAAGGTTTCAGGAGAGGTCGGGCGGGAGGCTGGCCGGAAACAGGAAACAGGATCTCATCAGCCTTTTGTTGACCATCCCGATCCCGTGAAGCGCCGCGCTTCTCTTTAACGGGATCACCGGCACAAGGCCGGTGATGACGAGGGAAGTGAATACCGACCGAACTCCGAGGAGCCTACCTTCCCCCGCGGGACGAAACTCTGACCTTCCTGCCCTTGAGTTTAGTCTTGGTCGTCCTGACCGAAGCGATCTTGAGCTTCCGCCGTTCCATACGCGGTGCAATGCGACGAGGCTCACTTTGGCTCGACGCGACGACGCCCTGCCTGTCGCTGTCCGTCGCATCGTCGAGCACTCTTTGCGGCGGGAGCGGAGCGGTGCTGTGGGCCACGACGGTTCGGTTGATGCACTGAGCGACGTAGGCCGCGCGCCGCTCCACGATGCGGCGATAATCGTCGACCTCGATCTTTCTCTTGGGCGCGATGCGGCTCCTCGCCTCCACGCGGCAGGCTTCGCGTTTGGCCACGAGATCTTCGCTCGCTCGAACCGCGGAAGGCAATGCTAGAAGGATCAGACACAATCCAAGGGCCGCAAGTTTCACGACCGTACCTTTCGCGGGAATTTCGGGAGACGTGAGAGCCCGATATCAGGCGACCTCAAGCTTGGCACCGCGACAAAATGGCATGATCAACAGAAAGGATCGAAACTGCTTAACGCACGGAGTTGCGCCCTAGCAGGCGCGGCTTGATGTCCATGCGCGGGCCGTGTTCCGCCTGTTCTTGTCGCGTGCGCTCAAGCGCCCTGATCGCGCTTGAGCAGATCCTCGAGCGCCCTCTGCTCCTCGGCATCGAGTGCAGCGGCCGGCCGCGGCCGGCGTCGCATGGCCGCGTAGGCGCCGATGCCGCCGAGGATCAGGACGAGAGCGGGCGTCAGCCAGAGCAGCAGGGTATGGGTTCCGAAGGTGGGCTTGAGCAGCACGAATTCGCCGTAGCGCTGCACGAGGAAATGTTCCACCTGCTGGTTTGTGTCCCCGGCCACCAGGCGCTCGCGCACCAGGAGCCGCAGATCCTTGGCGAGCTGCGCGTCGGAATCGTCGATGGACTGGTTCTGGCAGACGAGGCAGCGCAACCCCGCCGAAATCTCGCGGGCGCGCTTCTCCAAGGCCGGATCCTTGAGCACCTCGTCCGGCTGTACGGCGAAGACCGGACCGCCGAACAGAAGCGCCGCCATGAGAGCGAGAACGAAGCGCATCGCCTACTCGGCCGGAACGGCGACCGGCGGCGCGACTTTCGCGCGAGCCGGAGCGCCGATGCGCAGGCGCCGATCCGTCAGCGACAGGGTCCCTCCTGCGGCCATCACGAGGGAGCCGATCCAGATCAGCAGAACCAGCGGCTTGTGATAGAGTCTCATGCCGATGGACCCGTCCGCCTGCACCTCGCCGATGCTGGCATAGACCTGGCCGAGACCCGTGGTCAGGATTCCCGCTTCCGTCGTGGGCATGCCACGGGTCACGTAGAGCCGCTTCATGGTCTCGATGGTGCCGAGCTCGCGGCCGGCGCCGAGGACCGTCAGGACGGCGACATCCTCCCGGTAATTGGCCTCGATGCGCGGCGTGACCTGCTCGAGCCGCACCTCATAGTCGCCCGCCCCGAGCCGCTCGCCCGGCCTCAGGCTGCCGATGGCTTCGACGCCCCAGGCCGTCGCGGCAATGCCGATGACCGTGAGGCCGACGCCCGCATGGGCAATGGACGTGCCCCAGGCCGAGCGCGGCAGGCCCCTCGCCTTTCGCCAGGCGACGGGGAGTGGAGCGCCCCTGGACCAGGACCGGGTGACGATCTCGTTGATGGAGCCGAGAACCAGATAGATCCCGAGGCCGATTCCGAGCGGCGCAGCCACGGGCCCGCCGTGCTGGAATGCCAACATGGCGAGGGTGGCGAGAAGCGCGATGCCGAACACCGCATAGAGGCGCTGGGCCGTGCCGAGGAAGTTGCCGCGCTTCCAGGCGAGCGTCTGACCGAGCGGCAGAAGCAGCAGCAGCGGAACGATCAGCGGCAAGAAGGTGAAGTTGAAGAACGGGGCGCCGACCGAAATCTTTTCGCCCGTCAGCACCTCGAGCGCCAGCGGATAGAGCGTACCGATGAACACGGTGGCGCAGGCGGTGGCGAGAAAGAGATTGTTGAGGACGAGCGCGCCCTCGCGGGAGACCGGCGCGAACAGGCCGCCCTGCTTGAGCATGGGCGCGCGCCAGGCGAAAAGCGCCAGCGATCCGCCGATGAACAGGATCAGGATGCCGAGAATGAAGGTGCCGCGCTCAGGATCCACCGCGAAGGAATGCACCGAGGTGAGCACGCCCGAGCGGACGAGGAAGGTGCCGAGCAGCGACAGGGAGAAGGTCAGGATGGCGAGAAGGATCGTCCAGACCTTCAGCGCGTCGCGCTTTTCCATCACGACCGTGGAATGCATGAGCGCGGTGCCTGCGAGCCAGGGCATCAGCGAGGCGTTCTCCACCGGATCCCAGAACCACCAGCCGCCCCAGCCGAGTTCGTAATAGGCCCAGTAGGAGCCCATGGCGATGCCGAGCGTCAGGAAAGCCCAGGCGCCGAGGGTCCAGGGGCGCACGATCCGGGCCCAGACCGCATCAATGCGCCCGTCGATCAGGGCCGCGCAGGCGAAGGCGAAGGAAATCGAGAAGCCCACATAGCCGATGTAGAGCAGCGGCGGATGGATCGCGAGACCGGGATCCTGCAGCAGCGGGTTGAGATCCTGTCCTTCCGGCAGTGCCGGAATGACGCGCGTGAAGGGATTCGAGGTCGTGAGAATGAAGAGCAGGAAGGCAATGGTGATCGAAGCCTGAACCGCGAGCGTATTCGCCTGCAGCCGCATGGGGATGCTGTTTCTCGCGAGCGCCACCACGCCGCCGAAGAGAGCGAGGATCAGCACCCAGAGCAGCATGGAGCCCTCGTGGTTTCCCCACACGCCGGAGATCTTGTAGATCAGCGGCTTGGCCGAATGGGAGTTCTGGACGACGTTGAGCACCGAGAAATCGGAGTTCACATAGGCGAAGGTCAGCGCAAGAAACGAGAACGCAATGCAGGCCAGCACGGCGAGTGCGCTCGTGGGCGCAACGGCCATCAGGACGGGGTCGTTCGCGCGTGCACCCCAGAGCGGCACGACGAACTGGATCAGGGACAACCCAAGGGCCAGCGCAAGTGCGAAATGTCCAGCCTCGACCAACACGAGGATTCTCCCTTGCTACTGCGTCTTGGGCGAAGCATTGGCTTCGCCCTGCCAGTGGCCCTGCTTCTTCAAGGTATCGGCCACCTCGCGGGGCATGTAGTTCTCGTCATGCTTGGCGAGAACGGAATCGGCCCGGAACACGCTCGGACTGACGAGCACGCCTTCGGCCACGACCCCCTGCCCTTCGCGGAACAGATCGGGCAGCAGGCCCTTGTAGCTCACCTGGATCGCCGCCTGCGCATCCATGACCTCGAAGGTGATCTGCTGGTCGGAATTGCGCTGAACCGAGCCTTCCTTGACGAGGCCGCCGAGGCGGATGCGCGTGCCGGGCTGCACGTTCTTCGCCTGGATGTCGGCCGGCGAATTGAAGAACACGATCGTGTCGTTCATGGCGTAGAGCACGAGACCGAGCGCAACCGCGAGGACGCATCCTGCGATTCCGATCAGGGTCAAGCGGCGTTGCTTTCTCGTCATGGCTGAGCGTCGGTCAGTTTCAGTTCCTGCGCCATCGTGTCGATGGTCTTCAAGGCGGCGTTGTCCTGCGCCAGCGCCTCTCGGGCGCGCCGGGCTGCGGCCATGGCTTTATCACGCTGGCCCAGAACCGCATAGGAGCGCATCAGTCGCGCCCATTCTTCCGCCGTGCCTCCCTGCGCCTCCAGGCGGCTGGCGAGGCCCGCCACCATGCCGGCAATCGCCTCGGGTCCGATCCGGGGTTCGCCCGCCGGGCCTGTCGCCGCCTGCGGGGCGCCGAGCGAGGCGAGTTCCTGCTGCACCGCCCCGACCCAGGGAGCATCCGCGGGAGATGTGGAGAGCAGCTCCGCATAGGCGGCTTTCGCCTTCTCGATCTGCCCATCCTGCACAGCCGCGCGGGCGAGATAGAAGCGGGCTCTCGGCGACGCCGCATCGAGCTTGACCGCCTGCTCGAAGGCTTGCTGCGCCTCGCCGGAGACGAGGCCGTCCTTGGCAAGCACCAGGGCTTCGCCGTAACTGGCGAACCGGTCCGCATCCGGAGGCAGATAGCGAACCGCCGCGCCGTACGCCTTCACGGCATCGTCGATGCGGCCCATGCGCATGTAGACCGGGGCGATCACCTCCCAGCCGCGGCCGTCCTGTGGATTCTTTGCCAAGTGGCTCTCGATCTGGGCCACCGCCGTCATGAGGTCGACATTGCCGGCCTGCTGCGGCATCTGCGCCGCGGGCGGCCCGGACAGCATCTGCGGCGAACCGTAGATCTCATAGGTCGCGAGCGCGAGGATCGGGATGATCGACAGAGCCAGGGTCGAGGCGGCGCGGCGGCGGCGCAGGGCCGGCTCTCCCACGGCCGCGAAATGCCCGTGGTGGGGGCCCGTCGCCCGCAGAAGGCGACGAGCGGCCTCGGCCTTGGCAGCTTCGGCCTCGCTGGGCAGAAGCACGCCGCGCGCCTGGTCGCGGTCGATCTCGGCGATCTGCTCACGATAGAACTGCGTGTCAGGGTCCGCCTGCCGCGTCACGGCGTAGTGACGCGACAGCGGCCAAAGCACCGCCATCACGGCTGCCGCCGTCATTGCCAGGAGGATTACCCAGATCACCATAAAATCCTAAATATCGCGTCTGACCCTCAAGCACGACGGTGGCACGGTGTCACGCGTAAATGTCCCTAGGTCGAACTCCTATCCCCGGGGAGTTCCAGGATGGCCCTGAGGCCGCCCATGGGCGAAGCGTCGAGTCTCAAGGAGCCGCGATAAAGGGCCGCCAGGTCACTGACGATGGAAAGCCCCAGGCCCGAACCGGGCTTCGTTTCATCGAGACGGCGGCCGCGCTTGAGCACGTCCTCCCTGGCCGCCTCCGGCAAACCAGGCCCATCGTCGTCGATAAGCAGGCGGAAGCGGGGCCGGTCGTCCTCGCGCACGATCTCGACCGACACCTCCACCTTGCGCGCGGCCCATTTGGACGCGTTATCGATGAGGTTGCCCGCCATCTCCTCGAGGTCCTGCCTCTCGCCGCGAAAGCGCAGATCCGGCGGGATGGCCAGTTCGACCGCGAGATCTTTGTCGCGATAGATCTTGGCGAAGGTACGGGCGAGGCCCGCGATGACGGGCTCGGCTTCGGTGAGCGTTCCGAGCGTCCCCGCAAGCGCCGCCGCGCGGGCCCGGTCGAGATAGTAGTTGACCTGATCGCGCATGGTCGTCGCCTGCTCGCGGACCCGTGCGGCGACATCCTCGGGCGCGTTCTCGGCCTCGTTCATGATGATGCTGAGAGGCGTCTTGAGCGCATGGGCGAGATTGCCCACCTGCGTACGGGCGCGTTCCAGGATCTCGCGGTTGGTATCGAGGAGAAGGTTCAGCTCGCCGGCGAGCGGGGCGATGTCCCGGGGATATTCGCCCGCGATCCGCTCCGCCTCGCCCCGCCGGATCGCCCCGAGCGCGCTGCGGAGATTGGCGAGCGGCCGCAGGCCGAAGCGGATCTGCAGCAGCGTGGTGAAGCCTAGGCCGATGCCGAGGAGTGCGAAGGTCACCGTGAGCGCGAAGATGAAATCCCGCACGGCCGCATCGATCTCGTCGGCTGGACCCGCGACCCGGATGATGTAGCGTCCATCCTCGCCGAGATCGATATCCCGCTCGATGATGCGCAGGGAGCGCTCGTCGGGCGCCCTGCCGTAGCCGCGGCGGATCTGCCCGAATCGGTTGTCGCCGGAGGCGAGATTCGGCAGTTGGCCGCCGAACAGCGATTTCGAGGAGCGGATCTCGCCGGGCACCGCATTGGGCCGCGCCACCTGCCAGTACCAGCCGGACAGGGGCAGCTCGAAGCGCGGATCGCCGATGGGGCCGAGATCCCGGTCCGGGTCGCCCGGTCCGACGAGGTTGGAGGCGAGCGTGTTGGCGTAGACGAGGAGGCGCTGGTCGAACGCGCGCTCCGTGTTGTCCCGGTAGAGCGTCGACAGGATGAGCCCGGCGATCAGCAGGATCACGAAGCTCCAGAAGACGGAAGAGACCGCCAGGCGGACCGCGATGGGCCGGCTGGCAAAGCGGCGCACGAGCGGCGACAGGCCGGTCACGTCTTGGTCTGGCTCGCGTCGAGGAGGTAGCCCAGGCCCCGAACCGTCTGGATGATGTCGACGCCGAGCTTCTTGCGAAGCCTGCCGATGAAGACCTCGATGGTGTTCGAATCCCGGTCGAAATCCTGATCGTAGAGATGCTCGGTCAGCTCGCCCCGCGAGACGATGCGGCCAGTATGGTGCATGAGATAGGACAGGAGCCGGTACTCGTGGGAGGTGAGCTTCACCGGGTTGCCGTCCACGGCCACACGGCCCGAACGGGTATCGAGCTTCACGGGCCCGCAGGCGATTTCGCTCGTGGCGTGGCCGGCCGAGCGGCGCAGGAGCGCACGGACGCGGGCAAGAAGCTCTTCCATGTGGAAGGGCTTCGTGACGTAATCGTCGGCGCCCGCGTCGAATCCCTGGACCTTGTCGCTCCAGCGGTCGCGGGCCGTGAGGATGATCACGGGAGTCTTGCGCCCCTCGCGGCGCCACGCGGTCAGGACGGAAACGCCGTCGACCTTCGGCAGGCCGAGGTCGAGGATGACGGCGTCGTAGGGCTCGGTCTCCCCGAGGAACTGCCCTTCCTCGCCGTCCATGGCGGCATCCACCGCGTAGCCTGCCTGTTCAAGGGCAGTCACGATCTGCTTATTGAGGGTTCTGTCATCCTCGACAACGAGTAGGCGCACGGTTCGAGCTTTCTCTAATGGACCGATTTCACACGCCCGGAGGAGCCGTCGATCATCACCTGCACGATGCGACCATCCTTTTGCAAGACCATGATCACATAGACAAGGGCATCGCTGTTGCGGCAGAGGCTGGCCCGGACCACGTCCGCCCCCGGTACCTGGCGCCGCGCCGTCATCACGGCGGACGCCGGCGCGACAACGCCTTTTGCGGCAACGGCCTCCTGCATCTCGCGCGGGGGAAGGCAATTCTTCAGGGCGGCCGCCGCGCTCTGCGCGAACGCCACCCCCATCATGCCCCACAACGCTATGACCAGCCAAACCAGACGCATGAAGCGACCATGCCCTTGCCGCACTGAACAAATTCTGAATGCTCCCGAGGCCGGCCCCGTGCGGCAAGACCGGCCCCATCCCTTTGCAAATGCTTCTAATTCAGAATCTGTTTCGTGGCCACGATCCGGAAGATCGTCGAGGCGATGAAGCTTGCCGCTGCGACGAGCTGAACGAACGCCTCCTCGAAAGCGCCCGCGGCGAGGGCCGAGCCGTCGAAGCCGAACAGGCCGAGAACGAGGGCCGCAAGGCCGATCAGGTTGGCCCAGACGGTACGGCTGGCGAGAATGGTCTTGGTATCGAACATGTCAAACATTCCTTGATGACGAGGATGGAAGGGATGCGAGCCGGAGAGCCTCCTGCTCGACGGCGAGAACGCGCCTGCGCCAGCCGAGGCCGAAGACCGGCCAGGTGGCGAGGCGGCCGAGAAAACCGAGGCGGGCTTTCGTGAGGCGGCGAATGGCCTGCGGGACGTCGGCTTCGCGGGCGGCATTCAGGGTCACCGGTCCGACGACCCCGTCCGCCTCGACCCCGAGAGCCGTCTGCAGCATCTTCACGGCCCGGGTGGGACCCGAATTGACCGCCAGGTCGAACGTGGCGAGATCGAGTCCCGGCGGAAGCTCATCGGCGCGCACCGCATCCCAATAGTGCTGCCGGTAGATGGCGATCGCCTCCTTCCGGCTCAGGCGGCGAACGTCGTTGACGGATGCCGGGCGCCTCTTCGCCCGGGAGAGCGTCTCGCGGGTGATGCCGAACTTGGTCGCCCCACCCGGATCGCGGGGGTGCTGAATGAAGCCGCCCTCATGCCTCAGCACATGCTGGACGGCTCTTTCGAAGCGCGATGGAGCAGCGGTCATGCGCGTTTCCTCACAGTTCCGCCTGCAGGGCGATGAAGGCCAGGTTGCCCAGATAGAGGAGGCCGACGGCTCCGGACGCGCCGCTGAAGGTGGCGCCGGCCTGAAGCCGGAGAACGATGCCAGATGCGCCGGCCGCCGTGAGCGTCGTCACGGCCAGGGCTCCTGCCAGCGCCACCCAGGACGCTCCGCTGTTGCTGTAGAAGCCGATCTGATTGCCGTTGGGAGGTCCGTTCCACCACGAGAACCCGCTGGTCGACAGGACCGGATCGGCTCTCATCAGCACCGGCAGGGTCAAGGGGATATCGATGTTGTTGCTGGCAAAGCGCTGCCCGAGCGCGCCCAGCACCGCAGGGGATCCGCCGCTGACGCCGAGGCGCTGGTAATAGCGCCGGCAGCGGAGCTCCTCGATGTCGGGCGACACGCCCGTCCAGGGGGTTGCATGCGCCCCGACCTCCAGCTTCACGCGCTTGAAGGAACACGTGCCGGCGGGTTGGAGCCGCACCGTGATGTCGCCCGTCTCGGTCCCGTCGAGGGTCACGCTGGCCGAGCACCGGCCGGAACCTGCCGGAATCGTCGCGGCTTTCGAGCCGATCATGACAGGCAGAGGCTCCGAGGGATCCTCGACCGAGAGGGTCAGAGTCACGCCTGCGAAACTGGCGGCCCCGATCTCGGCGGCGGCCTGGGTCCCGTCGACCATCTGTTCGAGCGCACCGGACAGCGTGATCCTGCCGTCCGGTGCGAGACCGAGCGTACAGCCGCCCGGCCCGCCTTTCCAGCGATCGAAGCCGAAGACGCCCGCACCCAGCGCTCCGCCGGCGAACTTGCGCTGGTTCACGAGAAAGGCGGAATTGATCAGGAGGTTCGGTCCCGGCAGGTTGGTGATACCGCCAGGGAACGACGCCACGCCCGTGCGGCGGTCCACCCGCAGCGCATCGCGCCACTGGCTCCCGTCGGCCGAGACCCGGATGCCGAAATCGTCGCTGCCGATCAGGCCCATTTCCGCACGCCCGCTGAAACCCCGCTGATAGAGCTGCGACAGGACGCCGGATTCGGTGCTCTTGTTGAGCACGAAGCGCAGATCGCCCGTTCCCCCCTCCTCAACTCCCAGTGCCGCAAACAAAGCCGCATTGAGCTTCGCCGACAAGCGGTTCAGATCGTCGGCCGTCGTGCCGAGCCCGAGCCGATCCAGATTGTCGAGCGCTTCCGGGACCGAGCCGGCTGCCCTCCATTCGCTCCCGTCGAACAGGACGAGCAGGTCCTCGGCCTCCACATAGGCGAGCCATCCGGGACGCGGCGTGAAGAAGCGCCATGCGCCGAGGTCGAACGACGCGATGTTGCCCTCCTGGTTCGCGAAGGCGCCGGTCGCGCCGGCGCCGACGAGAAAGCGGTCGCCTTCCGCAGGCGATGCCGGCGGCGCGGCGCGGTTGCGTTCCTTGATGGCAAGCTGCACGAGCGCGTCGAGCGCCGCGAGAGCCTCGTTGTGGGTGACATGCTTCTGCGCCTGCGCCGCGGCGAGGAGCGGCAGGGAAAGGTGGGGTGTTGATGACATCGGGTTATTGGCTCTGATGAAGGAAAGAAAATCGGCAGGGACTTGCCGGGGACGATGGCACCTCTCTCACGTCATCACCGGTCTTGTGCCGGTGATCCCGATGGACTGAAGCGTCGCGCCTCACAGGATCGAGATGGCCGGCACAAGGCCGGCCATGACGAGGCGGGTGTCATCCCCGGCGAGCTGGAGGAGAGGAAAGGATCCCGATCAGAGTACGGCCACCGTCGCGTGCCGCTCGAAACCGCGTCCGGCGACGGCGCTCATCTGCGCGATGCGGAGGCTGAGCGACGATTGAGGCTCGCCGAAATCCGCAAGCTCCTCGGTGCTGCCATAGAGTATGGAAGGCTGCGCACTCGTGAGCGTTCTCACGACCACGCCGCTCCTGAGGATGTCGATCTCGTAGCGCTCCGCATCCTCGCCCAGAGGAACGTCGACGGCCTCCCAGCCATCGCCGTTGCGGCGCGTGCGGCGCAGCCAGTCGAGGCGAATGCCGCTCGCGTCCCGACGGGCTGAAGGATGCACCGGGCTCAACGGCTTGAGCGCATCCCACCCGACCGTCGCGACGATCTCCGCGACCGCAGGATCCGCGTGGTCCCGGCCCGAGGGGCCGATCCGGTAGCGCCAGGTCTGGCCGAGATCCTGCAGGCTCCTGGTGAGCGGCACGACGGCCTCGTCGAGTTTCACGAGCAGAGATCCCGCCGGCACCGTTCGCCCGGCCTCGGGCTCCGATCCGGCAAGGCCGCGCAGGAAGCGCGAGAGACGATAGGTGCGTTCGCCGATCATTTCGGCTCGCGCGGCGGAGACGATTTCCCATCGGCCGTTCGTGCCCTGCAGCGCGAACAGATTTCGACCCACGAGCGCAGCCTCGTCGTCGATGGCGCTCAAGGCGCCCGAGGAAATCTCCACATCGAGCACGGCGCGCGGATCCCAGCGCCAGAGCGGACCCGGCGCGAGCGCCGTCTTCGTTCGCCCGATCACGGCCGGCAGATCGATGATGCGGTACGGCGTGAAGCTCGCGCCGCTGCCGGAGCGCCAGATCGTCATGGCGCCCGGCCAGGGATCGGCCGCCACCGCGACGTATTGCAGAGGCGCGGGATCGCCGAGAGCCGCCGCTAGGTCGAGCACGACGACGGCCGGCTTGCCGGGCACCGGCGGCGGACGCCGGACTGGCCGCGGGATCGAGGAACCGGGCCGCTCGAAGACGGCGGGCTCCACGGCCCGCGTGCTGACCTTCCGCGTCGGGCCGTCGGCGATGCGCGTGATGCGATGGAGCTTTCCACCCGCATCGGTCGGAACCGCGATCACGTCGCCGGGCTCCAGCTCGATCCGCCGGGGCGAGAGCTCGAACTCGGCGCTTTCGCGCCCGGCCCACAGATCCTGCAGCCAGGTATCGGCGAGGCGCTGCGCCTCCGCGCGGCGGGTGACGACGGCGCTGTCCGCCCTCGCCTCCCGGCGGCTCGAACCGGACAGGCGCCGCGATGCCACGGAAGC
This sequence comes from Microvirga sp. 3-52, assembly GCF_018383585.1. Lineage (GTDB taxonomy): Bacteria > Pseudomonadota > Alphaproteobacteria > Rhizobiales > Beijerinckiaceae > Microvirga. The sequence continues at coordinate 53,799 of NZ_JAHAMK010000024.1, read as the reverse complement.
CCGGCGGTAATCCGTATCGCTTTCCGTGAAACCGATCTCCACCTGCTGCGGCAATTCGGTTTCCTGTGCCCAGGTGAGCTTGAGCGACGGCTCCTTGTCGCCGAGCACGAAATCGTCCTTCGTCAGATGCACGATGGCCCGGCCGCCGCGCCCCTGCCATGCGATGCCGCCGCCGCGCGCGACGGCATCGATGCCGAAGAGGCGCAGCAGAGGCTCGAGCGCCGCGCGAACCGACATGGGCCGGTCGATCACGTAGCCGTCCACGAAACCGTCGACAGGGATGGCACCGGGATCGGCAAAGCCGAAATCGCGCAGGATGCGGGCCAGCAGGCGATCGAGCGTCGCGCCCTCGATCCGGCCGGTGATCCAGTGGCCGGTTTCCCAGTTGCCGCCATCGGCCCAGACCGCGTCGAAATCGGGAAAGGCGGGATACGGCCTTGCGTCCCAGGCCCAGACGAACACGTTGTCCGGGTCGACCATCCGTCCGCCGTAGGACGGTGACGAAGGATTGTACTCGGATGAAAAGCCTCTCTGGGCCGGGTCGAAGCGCGAGAGGATGGCCTCCAGGGTCCGCGCCTGGGCGAGATCGTCGCGCACGCCGCGGAAGAACGGCGGATAGGCGGATTCCGACGACTTGGGATCGGGAAACACGTTCGGGCCGTTCGGCCCCTTGTCGACCGCCGGCACGCCGATTTCGGTGAGCCAGATCGGCTTCGATTTCGCCTGCCAGGACGTCGATCCGATCTCGGCGCCGTTCACGCGCTCCACATGCCGGTTTGACCACCAGGACACGAGATCCTTCGCGCGGAAGATCCAGGGCTTGTCGTAGGCCCCGTCGGTGATGGGCCGGCGCGCCTGCGCGGCCCGCTGGGATGCGTTGGCGTAGTATCAGTCGAATGCCTCGCCGCTTCCCAACCGCGCGCGCAGATAATCCACGTCGTAGATGCTGCGTGCCGCAGGCAGGTCCGCGTGGTCGGGGCCGTCGCGCCAGTCCGAGATCGGCGGGTAATAGTCGATCCCGACCGCATCGATGTCGTCGCTGGCAAACAGCGGATCGAGGGGAAAGCGCACCTCGGCGCCGCCATCGAGCACATGGGCACCGTATTCCGTCCAGTCCGCCGCATAGACGATGGTCGTGGATGAACGCAGGATGGCCCGCACCTGCCCTGCGAGCGCCTTCAGCTTCGTGACGGCGGGATACACGCCCGACGACGAGCGCACGCGGGTGAGGCCGACGAGTTCGCTCCCGAGAATGAAGCCGTGAACGCCGCCGGCTTCTTCAGCGAGGTTGGCATAATGCACGACCATGCGGTTGAACCCTGCCGTGCGCGTGAACCATGGCTCGATCTGCGTGGCGGCCGCACCCGTTCCGTCGGGCGATCCGCTCCTCCCCGGCGCGGGATGGCAGGTGATGCGCCCCCGCCAGGGATAGGGCAGCTGGCCCGCGCCGCCGTAAGGGTCAGGCAGGTCGTTGCCGCCGGGCACGTCCATCATCACGAAAGGATAGAGCACCACCTCCAGGCCACGGGCCTTCAGGTTCCTGATCAGGCGGACGACGGATTCGTCCGAGGGCGTGCCGCCATAGGCCGGAGACCCGTCGACGAGGGACACCGCCTTCGCGCCGTCCCGTGTCAGGCCCGCGACCGACCAGGCGGCGCCGTCACTGGTCTTGGTCTTCACGTCCACGCGCGGCTCGATGAGGCAGGATCCCGCGCGCAGATCGTCGCCGAACCAGCTCACCACCAGCGACACCCGCTTGACGTTCGGACAGAGAGCCTGGAGGGCATCGAGGGATGCCGCCACGTCGGTGTCGCGCCGCATCTGATGCCGGTTCTCCGGCCGGGTCCTGCCGAGATCGAGCACCTGCGTCACGGGCAATGTGTCGTAGCCGAACTCGCTCGCCCCGGGGATGAGGCAGACCGCCCGGATCATGCGGTTGAGGCCGTCGGCGGGACGGACGACCTCGAAGGAGAATTGCGGCACGCGGTTGCCGAAATCCGCGAGCGGCAGGCGCTCGAATACCACATAGGCGAGGCCCCGATAGGCCGGTGCGTTCTGGGCGCCCTCCTTGGCGACGATCAGCGGGTCGGCGCTCTGCGCCTCGCTGCCCGCATGCACGCGCATGGTGATGGTGCTGAGATCGAGCTCGCACCCATCGGCCCAGACGCGGCGGATGAAGGCGATGCGCCCCTCGCACAATCCCACGGCGAGATTGGCGAAATAGGAATAGGTGGTGGAGACGGTCTTCGGCCCGGCCATGCCCTTGCCGCCCTGATTGGATCGGTCGACATTCGTGTTCACCACCTCCTCGAGCCGCGTCGCCCAGATGAGCTGGCCGCCGATGCGCGCGCGGCCGTAGACACGCGGAATCGGCGCCCCTTCCGTGGAGGTGAGCCCGTCGATGTCCTTGAGGCGGGGACCCTCGACATGTTTGGTGTTGTCGCCGCCGAACAGCGCGTTGTCGATCGCGGCCCCCGCGAGCCCTCCCAGGGCCCGCCCGGCCATGGCCCCGATGGGGCCGCCGATCATGCCGCCGACCGCGGCACCGACGGTTTGTAAAACGATTGTGGCCATTATGGTTTGTCCGGAAAGCGAAAGGCGTAAGCGAGGTGGCGCCGCCACCAGGGGCGGAACGCGACCTCGGCCACCGATGCGCCGTCATGGGCGTGGATCATGGTGTCGGGCGAGGCTGCGATCGCGCAGTGCTTCGCCGGCATGGCATCGCGCCAGCGAAAGAGCAGCACATCGCCTGCGGCAAACTCATCGCACGCGATCTCGACGAGATGTTTCCGCGCGGCGGCGAGCAGAGTGTCGGCTCCGGCTTCAGCCCAGTCGGGCGAGTACGGCGGCGGCAGTTCGGGCTCTTCGCCCATGACGCCGCGCCCGACTCCGCGCAGCAGCCCGAGGCAGTCGCAGCCGACGCCCTTGAGCGACGCCTGATGGCGGTAGGGCGTGCCGATCCAGGAGCGCGCCTCGGCGAGGATGATGTGGGGTTGGGGCATGTTCAAAATCGCTTGCAACCGAAAAGTCCTCCACCCTCCCTCCAACGCCATCACCGGCCTTGTGCCGGTGATCCCGATACGTTGAAGCGCTGCGCTTCACAGCATCGGGATGGCCGGGTCAGGCCCGGCCATGACGGGAAGGTTTCACCAAGTCACAACACTCTCACCCCTGCCCCTCTCGGCGAGGGCGAGGGAAAAGTGGCGCCTCACCGAAAAAAGCTGCCGCCGTCGAGGCCCGGCTCGCCCTGTTGCGGCATGCGGATGATGAAGTCGTTGCCGGGCATGTGCGGGAAGCCGCGGAAGTTCACGGCGTTCCTGAACTTCGCCCGGCACGTCGCATGAGTCTTGTCGCAGCCCGCCGTGACCCGGAACGTGTCGCCGACCTTAATGGCCCGAGGCGCGCGCTGCCACAGGTCGAACTCGTCCGTGCCGCCGGTCGCGCGATGCACCTTGATCTCGACCGACAGGCCGGCATTGTCGCCGCCCGTCCAGGTGAGCCGGCCTGCCGTGCACCATCCGTCCGAGAAGCCGATGCCGGAGGCCGCGATGGACAACGCCCCGTCCGTGCGCGTGACGGTGCCGGAATCGGAATATGCCGACGAGGAGAGATTGATGCCGCACCGCTCGTCGCCGAGATCCGCCGAGCATGTGGCGCGGAACAGGCGCCCGCGCTCCTCGTCGAAACGATGCATGAGCCCCCTCACCTCGGCGACGAAGCCGCCGTCGGCGCGACGGATCTCGCCGATCGAGCCGACATCGAGGAGCAGGCGCTCCTCCACGTTGCCCCAGTTGACGAGCCAGGTTTCCACGCCCGCATCGTCATAGAGGCCCGAGGCGATATCGTCCTCGGTGAGCCCTGCGGAGACGAGGGCGCCGGAGACCTCGCCGCCACCGACGGCGAAGCCGAGTTCGGCCGTCGCCTCCGCGGCCTCGAGCCCGGTTCGGGCCGCATAGAGAGTGCCCGCGAAGGAGAGATCGCGATCGTGATCGGTGAAGCCGAAGGCGGTGCCGTCGAGGCGGGTGAGCTTCCAGCAATGGCAGAGATTCGTCGCCCCGTCCGCCAGATGGGCGGCGAGGTTCTGCGGAATGGTGCGCATGAGTGTCCTTGTGGTGGATACCGAGATCTCACCCCTGCTCCGTCATGGCCGGAACAAGGCCGGTGACGATGGGGTGTCATGACGGTGTCATTCCCGGCCGGAGCGAAGCGGAAGGGAAGGGAATCCACCCGCGTGCTCGACGCCATGGATCCCCTTCCCTCGCTGCGCTCGCCGGGGATGACAGGATGCCTAAGGAACGATCTCGATCAGCGGGATCTGCGGGATGCCGCCGGCGTCGAAGGTGGAGAGGTCGATGTCGAGTTCGTCCGTGTCGAAGCGCACCGGCACGTCGAAGGCGAACCCGGCTGTGATGACGGCGCCCGCAGGTGGAGCGGCCGTGAAGGTCACGAGACCCGTCGCGGGGTCGCAGTTGAACCCCGATCCGACCGCCTGCTCGATCCCGTCGACCGCCACCCGGACCGTCCCGCCCACGGGCTTGGCGATGGGGCGGCTGTAAGGCGCGAAGGACGCGCCGTAGGTCTTCACCAACGGGAAGCCCGCGCTCTGCCCGTCGCCGGTGCCGATGCGCTGGTCGAGGGGCGTGGGCTCCTTGGCGGGCGGGCCGGAGCGCCAGTCGGTCCGGTCGCGGAAGCGGAAGCCGTAGAGTCTGCCGCGCCGCTCCTCGAAGAAGGCGATCACGCTATGCAGCGCATCGACGGTCCTGATCCCTAGGCCCGCATCGTAGCGGCGGCGGGACCCGGCCCAGCGGCTGTTGCGGTGCTCGCGGCCGGAGGCGAGCGTGACGATATCGGTCCGCCGCACCGGTCCGCCCCGACTGCCGAGGCTGACATCGAGCGGAAAGCGGACCTCGTGGAAATCGGAGGCCATGGTCGATCCATGTTCTTGAAACGAAAGAATGAGGGTGGCGTTGACGTCGCGAAACGCCATTCAACAAGGAGCCAGCAGGCGATGAGCAATGCTCCCAACGACCTCGCGGACGATTTCCCCGACAAGCGTGACCGGATTCACGAGCTCAAGACGAGCAACAATCACTTCTCGCGGCTCTATGACGAGTACGATGAACTGAACCGCACGATCCACCGGATCGAGACCCGGGTGGAGCCAAAGCCCGACGAGGTCGAGGAGGAGCTCAAGCGCCGCCGGCTTCGGATCAAGGACGAGATCATGGCGATGCTCGACGGGGCGGGCGGCTGAGCGCGATCCTTGGAGAGCAGCCCCAGGAATAACACCCTCTCACGTCATCACCGGCCTTGTGCCGGTGATCCCGATGGCTTGAGACGCCGCGCTTCACCGGATCGGCCATGACGTGCGACATGCCCACGAAGGCCTACATCCCGCGCTGGCCGCGCGCGACGGCCCGGGCGAGCGCGGCGGAGACCTGCGCCTCGGACCGGCGGAAGCTCTCCGCATCGGGCGTCGAAACGTTCACGGTCACCGAGACCGGCCGCCCTCCAGTGCCTGAGCGCACGCCGAGCCGCCCGTCCGGCCCGCGCGCCAGCGGCATCACCGCCTCGGCGCCCTGCTCGCCCATGACGCCGAGCCCGCGCCCGAGCGGGAAATAGGTCGGCGCGCCGATCACCCCGCCTTGCGCGAGCGGCATCACCATGCCGCGCGAGAGCACGCCGCCTTGCGCGAAGGCAGAGCCTCCGGCGCCGAAGAGCGAGCCGAGGATCGAGCCCAGCCCCTTGGTGAGACCGCCGAGGAGGCCGCCGCCGTCGAGCGGCAGCGAACCCTCGAGCGAGCCCGTCATCATCCCCTTGACGCTCTGGCTCAGGGCCATCTGCAGGGGCGCCAGCGCCAGGCGCAACCCTGTTTCCACAAGGGATTGGCGCACGGATTTCAGAACGTTATCAAATTTCTTGCCTTCCGCGATGTTCTTGGCGAAAGCATTGGACAGGGAGTCGCCGAACTTTTCGGAGAGGCCGATGAGGGTGTTAAGTTGGCGCTTGCGGTCTTCGGTTTGCGTGTCACCGACGTTCGCGACGGGCTTTGTTTCAACCACGATTTCTGCTCCATGGATCAGGATCGTTCTCGCGGCGCTCTTGTTGGGTTCAGAGGCTGCCTGTGTGAGCACCCCTCCCACGAGAACGGTATTCAAAACACCTGGACTCAGCTCGACTGAGTGGAGCCGCGCTGAAAAGGAATGCGCTTACGAAGCCGAGAAGGCGACCGCATCTGCCAACCCGAAGACCGCCGTCTCCTATACCTGGAGACAGATCTACATCATGTGCGCCGAACTAAAAGGTGCAACGTTCGTCGGAAGAGTGACGATGCCGGACGAACAGTGGAAACGTCTTTCGACCTCATGCCGCGAGGAGGCGAGCGATGCAGTCGCCGGACGCGCCCCCTCCCGCGGCCGGGAAGAAATGAAGGAAGATTTGGAAGTCGAATGCCTCAGGCGCAATGGAGTCGTCTTCAGCCAATCGCTGTATCCCTGATCCTGTCGCCATCCGGAAACGCCTCCATCAATCGCCTGAGATCGCCGCTCAGCGCCGGCCCGATCTTGCGACCGCCGCACAGCCCTTCCCACGCCGCACTCAGCTCACGCGGCGTCGCGCGCCAGAAGATGTCAGGGCTCCACCGCAGGATGCTCAGGCCGAGCGTCAGCGCGTCGTCCCAGGGGAAGGCGTGCGGCTCGCATCCTGCGGATCCGGAGGGTTTAGCGATCCCTCGCCCCCGCCGAAGGTCGTGACGAGGAGATCGGCGAGAGCTGCGGCCACGGGTTCGATCCCGTCATGCAGCGGCAGGCTCGCCACCGCCGCGTCGCTCAGCGCATGGCCGCCGCCGCGCAGGGCGACGGCGAGCAGCGTGAGCAGGTCGCGGCTCGACAGGCCGCCCGTGCCGAAGCGCTGGCCGAGCCCCATGAGATCCTGGACGCCGAAAGCGTCCTCAAGCTCCGCCAGCGCACCGAGGGTCAGGCAGAGGGTATAGCGCGTGTCGCCGAGCTGCAGCGCCACCTCGCCCCGTCGTCTGTTGGGCATATTTTTTCTTTCTGATTGGAGCATTCTCTCACTGTCATGGCCGGGCGTGTCCCGGCCATCCCGAAGATGTGAAGCGCCGTGTTTTTCCAATCGGGATCACCGGCACAAGGCCGGAGATGATGTGGAGAGCCAGTGTCGTTGAAGCAGCCGGATGCGCGCTCACAGCGCCACGAACGCCAGCGCACCCGCCGACTCGAACGCCATCTCGAAGGTCACCTCGCCCGCATGGTCGCCGCGGTATTCCAGGCTCGTGATCTGGAACGGGCCTTCGACGCGGCCGAAATCGGGAATGACGATCTGATAGGTGAGGATGTCACCGTCGAAGAAGACCTGGCGCATGCGCGCGTCGGATGCTTCGTCCTTGAACACGCCGGAGCCGGAGATCGACGCGCGCCGCACGCCGACGCCGGCCAGGAGCTCGCGCCAGCGCCCGGCGGATTCGGCGTGGGTCACGTCCACGGTCTCGGCATTGAAGGCGATCTGGCGCGTGCGCAAGCCCGCCACGGTGACGAAGCCGCTGCTGCCGTCACCGATCTTGATGAGCAGGTCCTTGCCCTTCTGAGCAGGCATGGGATGTCCTTTGTTGTGTGAGAGAAAACCAGATGTGCACGGAGGCGAGCTCACATCCTCTTCTCGTCATCACCGGCCTTGTGCCGGTGATCCCGACTGGAAGAGCGCAGTGCTTCAAACAATCGGGATGGCCGGCACAAGGCCGGCCATGACGTGGGACGGTGCAATCCCTCAAGCCACTTCCGTCACCGCGCGCAGGCGCAGGGTGACGCGGCTGAGCCCGCTGTCCTTGTCGCGTTCGGAGGCGAGCTCCGTGACGCGCAGGTTGACGAGGCGGTGCCCGTCGAGCAGCAGCGGCGCATCGTCGAGGAGCGCGTCGAGGCGCTCGGCGACGGCAAGCGCCGTGCGCGCGCCGCCGCGCTCGGACCAGACCGCGATGCCGAGATTCTGCTCGTGCCCACGGTCGTGATCGGTGGACCAATCCGTCGCGCGCACATCGGAGAACAGGGCATAGACCGGCTCGGCGCCGCGCGGAGGCTCGTCGTAGAGGCGTAAAGATCCACCCATGAGCGCACGCAGCTCCGCATCCGCCGCGGCCGTGTCCAGGATCGCGCGGCGCAAGGCGAGAACGGGGCTCGTCATGCCCGCATCTCCTCGACGAGGCAGACGAGATCGCGCTTCGATCCGTCCGGATCGGAGGCCGCGCGGATGGCGAAGCGGCGCGGTCCCGAGGTCAGGCGCATGGCGCCGGTCAGGCCCTCGCGATAGCGCAGGGTGATGCGGTGCGTCAGGCTCTGCTCGGGGCGGTCCGCGCGCACGCGCTCGGCTCCCGAGAGCATCTCGATCGCGCCCCAGAGCTGGGGACCGGAGGTATAGGTGCGGATGACGCCGCCGAAACCGTCGGGCCGCTCGAGCGGCATCTCGAGCACGAACCGGCGCGCCCGCGCGCCGATGGGAATGGGTTTGGTTCTCATGAAGATGCTTGCCAACAATTGAAGAGCGCTCCCGTCATCGGCACTTCGGGCAACGGGATGCAAAAATGATGCGCATTTCCCTCCCCCTTGTGGGGAGGGATTAAGGGTGGGGGTGTCGGCGCCTGACCTTCATAGGCTAGCGCTCACACCCCCACCTCCAACTTCTCCCCACAAGGGGGAGGAGAGTATGGTGGCGCCTAAAGCCGCATCCGCTGAAACGGCGCCACGAGGGCGACGGCTTCGGGCGGGAGGATCTGCTCGCCGATCACGTCGCCCCGGTTCTCGAACCAATGGGCGACGAGGATGCGGATCGCGAGCTTCAGCGTGGCCGGCACCGCCTCCGGTGCGGCGCCGAAGCCTGCCCGCAGCGCAATGGAGATGCCGTGCTTCGGCTTGCCGGGCTCCGGCGCTCCGGCGAGCGCGATGCGCGGCGGATCGCTCAAGGTGTCCGTCTCGAAGACGCTCGCCGGGACATCGGTGACGTTGCCCGATGCATCCGTGACGGTGATGCCGTCGACGGCGATCAGCGGCGACAGCGGCAGCAGGATCGTTCCGCCGATGGGCCAGCGATCCAGCACCACGCGCCAGTGCTGCTCGATCAGGATGCGCCGCGATGCCGCCTCGACCATGAGGCGGGCCGCCTTGATGAGCCCCGCAATCAGGTCGTCCTGCGAACCGTCGTCGACGTCGACGCGAAGATAGGCCTTCATCGCCTCGAGCGTTATGGGCTCGACGGCGGGGCCGCTGATGAATATGGGAATCATCTTGAACAGGAATCCTTATGAGTCATGCAACGTCTGGTTATGCTCTGTCTTGCCCTGCCGCTGATGGCGACGCAGGCGAATGCCATCGTCGGCGGCGCCGAGGACGAAGGTCCCCTGGCCCGCCGGAGCGTGATGGTCCTGAGTTCGAGCGGCGGCGTCTGCAGCGCCGTGGTGCTGGCGCGCGACGTGGTGCTCACCGCCGCCCATTGCGTGACGGGCGCCGCCGAGCATCGGGTGCATTTTCGTGACGAGACCGGCGAGCCGGTGCTGATCGCGCCCGCCGCGAAGGCGGTGCATCCCGGCTACAACGCCAAAGCCATCGAGACGCGGCAGCGCTCCGTCGATCTCGCCCTGCTGCGCATCCCCGAGTCCCTGCCCGCCCGCTTCGAGCGGGCGACGCTCACCACGGCGAAAGTCGCGGAGAACGATCCTGTACTCGTCGGCGGCTATGGGTTGTCCCGCGAGGGCGACGCCAAGACCTCCGGCACCTTCCGCACCGCATCCCTGACGGCGGTTGAGCCCTATGGCCCCAGCCGCATTCTGCTCTGGGCCGAAGGGTCCGGCACGGCGAGTGCGTGCCAGGGCGATTCCGGCGGGCCGATGATGTCCGGAACGACCGTCGCGGCCATCACGAGTTGGTCGTCGCCGGAGAAAGGCAGAAGCTGCGGAGGCGTGACCCAGGGCATCCTCGTCGGCCCTCAGCGCGCATGGATCGACCGGATCCTGAAAGGCTGGAATCGCGCCGCATCGTGGAGCGCCGATTAGAGCATCCGCGATGCGCTGCGATCGATGATGACCGACATGATCCTCTCCCTCGTCATCATTCTCTCCCTCGTCATCACCGGGCTTGTCCCGGTGATCCCGGTTAGGAGAAGTACGGCGCTCTTCACATCGGGATGGCCGGGTCAAGCCCGGCCATGACAGCAGAGGGTGTGACCCAGGACCGTGTCCTTCGCCACCGCGTCATCACCGTTCCCGCCCGGTCATCCCCGGCCTTCGTACCCTCCGACGTCATCACCGGGCTCGTCCCGGTGATCCCGATGGATTGACCCGCCGCGCCTCCACGGGTCGAGATGGCCGGCACAAGGCCGGCCATGACGTGGTGGGTTTCGTTCTCGGCCGGCACGAGGCCGGTCATGACGAGGCGGATGGGATGCCGCCTGTGGACGATGATGAGCCGAACGCAATTCCGAATCTGCCACGGGCGCGAACAGCGAAGGGCATTTTCACGTCCAACGCTCTAGATATCCATAAGGGAACGGAACTATCCTGACGGCCAAGTCCTTGCCTTAAAAAATCCCTCCCCCACACGGCATCATCATTCCATGCGCGCGCTGCCAACCCTTGCTCTTGCCGTCTTCACCCTTGTTGCCACTCCCGCGTGGGCCATCCTGCAAGGCGCCACCTCGCGCGATCCGAACGGGCTGCGCCGGTCCGTGGTGTCCATCGAGAGCTCCACCGGCGAACTCTGCTCCGGTGTGGTGGTCGCCCCCGATCTCGTGCTCACCGCCGCCCATTGCATGACGGACCGGGCGGCCTACCGGGTCACCGCCCTCAACCGCGCCTTCAGGCAGCAGCGCTTCAACGTCGCCGCGCTTTCTATCCATCCCACCTTCGTGCCCGGCACGACGCCGCGCACCCAGCCCGGAATCGATCTCGCCCTTGTCAAGCTCGATCGACCGCTCGGCCCCGACTTTCTGGCCCTCGATCCGGCTGCGGCCGGTCGGATCGACGTGGGCGACGGCGTGACGATCGCAGGCTTCGGCGTGCTGTCGGAGCGGGCGAGGCGCACGGCCCGGACGCTTCGACAGACCAACCTGGTATCGCTGGGCCCCATCGAGGTGTCGAACCGTGTCCTGATCGTCGTCGATCGAAACCGGCTCGCCGAGACGGCGGGAGCCGGCGCCTGCCGGGGCGATTCCGGCGGGCCGATCCTGGCCGCCACCCAATCGGGCTATCTGCTCTACGGCATCACGAGCTGGTCGAGCGGCCCCTTGCGCAGCCGTCAGCCGAGCGCCTGCGGCGGCCTCACGGCCGTCACTCCGATCGTCGAGCATCTCGGCTGGATCGCCTCGACCATGCGCGGCCTCGCGGCCATGAACGGCGCATGGACGGGCAATTGAGGCCATCACCGTGCCGCCTTTCATTCCCCGCCGAAGCGCAGCGAGGGACTTCAAGCAAGGGAGCGTGTGAGTGGATCCCCTTCCCGGCCTACGGCTGCCGGGAACTGTTCCCACCGCGTCATGGCCGGCCCTGTGCCGGCCATCCCGATGATGTGAAGCGCCGCGCCTCTCGCATCGGGATCACCGGCACGAGGCCGGTGATGACGTGACGAGTGGGATGTCCCGTGGCCTCTCCCCATGGCCTCGCCATGAGCGAGCCTCTCAAGCCGAAAACTTCAGCAGCTTGATTGCCGCATAATCCTGCACGCCGCCGCCCACGCGCTTGGTGGTGTAGAACAGCACGTAAGGTTTCGCGGAATACGGATCGCGCAGCACGCGCATGCCGGCGCGGTCGACGATGAGGTAACCGCGCTTGAAATCGTCGAAGGCGAGTGCGCATGCATTCGCGGCGATGTCCGGCATGTCCTCGGCCTCGACCACGGGGAAGCCCATCAGGGTGGCCGTCTGGCCGAGGCTTGCGGGCGGCGCCCAGAGATACTGGCCGTTGTCGTCCTTGAAGCGGCGGATCGCACTCTGCGTCTTGCGGTTCATGACGAAGGAGGCGTTCTGCCGATAGCCGCTTTTCAGCGCATAGATCAGGTCCACCAGCACGTCGGACGGATTGTCGGCCGGAAGGTCGCGCCGCCGGTGCGTACCACGCCCAGCTTGCCCCATTCCCAGACCTCCTCCTCGACGGTGTCGGCCGAGAGAAATCCCTTCGGCTTGTTGACGCCGTCGCCCGTCACGAAGGCGGTGCTCTCCTGCTCGGCGAAAGCCGCCTCGACCTCCTCGGCGATCCAGCGGTCGATATCGACCACCGCGTCATCGAGAAGGGTCTGGGTGGCGGCCGGCATGGCATAGAGCTCCATGGCCGGGAAGCTCATCTCGGAGAGCGTCGGGCTCGCGGTCTGGGGGCGGGCCGCCGTCTCGCCGACCCAGCCCGTCGCCGGGCCGGCGGTGGAGAAGGCGCGCTTGTACTGGCCGCCGGAAATCACCCGCACCGACGAGATGGCGCGGATCGGCGAGACCGCGGAGAGACGGCGCAGTACCTCGCTCTCGACCGTGTCGGGCACGAGATAGCCGCCGTCCGGGCCGGAGCCGGCGGACAGAGCCTTCTCCTCGAGCCGCTTCAGGCCCGATGCCTCGCCGGAGCGGATATAGGAATGGAACGCCGCCTTGTGTTCGGCCTGGGCCGGGTCGCGCACGGCATCCGCGCTGCTGCCCAGGTGCGGACGCGAGCGGTCGAGGGCGAGACGGTCGAGGCGACGCTTGGCGTCGTTAAGGGCGGTGTCGATGCGGGTGAGCTTCTCGTCCGTCACCACGTCGCCCGAAAGCCGCGTCTCGATCTCGGACAGGCGCGTATCGTTGGCGTCCTTGAACGCCTCGAAGGCACGGGCGAAATCCTCGAAGGCCGAGGCGACATCGTCGGAAGCGGATTTGGTGTCTACAATGGGGATCATATCAATCAATCGATTCAAACAGGTTTTCACGAAAAAGGCCCGCCAGGAGGCGGGCCCGTTTATTTCCCCGGGAGGGGAAATCTTGAGGGTGTTGCGCGTCGGGATTGCAGCTCTGGACGCCCCTCGCCCGTCATGGCCGGGATTGACCGGGCCATCCCGATCGGAAGAGCGCGGCGCGTCAATCGTTCGTCATCACCAGGACAAGCCTGGTGATGACGAAGGAGAGTACGGCGCTGCACGGTGCGCTCATGACAGGCAGCGTTTGCCGCTTTAGCGGCGGCGAGCGCGCCGCGTATTGGACTGCACCGTGTCGGACACGGCCGGTCCGGTCGCAGCCCCGATGGCGCCGCCGGCCACCGCGCCGACCGGGCCTGCAACCGCCCCGACGCCCGCGCCGACGGCCGCGCCGCCGACCCGTTCTTCCGTGGTGGTGCAGGCTGCGGCCGCCAGGCCGAGGAGCGCGACGAAAGCGAGCTTCTTCATCAAAACCTCCCGAGACAAACGGAACACAGACACCTCTCCCTCAGGACAGGGCCCGCCGTATCCGCAATCGTGCGGGCGTTCATCTAACGCGCTCCCACGGACTAGGTTCAGGACAATAATCGCACCGTCGCCTTGCGGATGCTGGCGGCGAGCTCCGGCCCCGTGGCCTTCACGGTTGCGACCCGCGCGTCGGGCAGCATCGGGAAGGTCACGACGGAGATCTCCCACAGGTCGAGCTTCTCCAGCCGGCGCAGGCCGGTGGGCCGCTCGGCGCGGGCGCGCTCGACGCGAAAGCCGATGGAAAGCCCGTCGACGGCCCCCTCGCGCATGAGGGCGTGGATCTCCCGCGCCCGCTCCACGGCGAGGTTGAGCTTGCCGCGCACGCGCAGGCCGCGCCGGTCCTCCTCGATGAGGAGCCAGCGCCCGATGGGCTGGCCCGGATCGTGCTGCCAGAGCAGCCGCACATCCGTGGCGCCGCGTTTTCTCAAGGTGTCCGAGAACGCCCCCGGCATGACCACGTCCTTGCCGAGATCGGCCTCGCCGAACAGGCTCGCATAGCCCTCGAACACGCCGTCCCCGTCGACGGCTTTCAGCGGCTCGGCGAGAAACTTCCGCTCGTGGATGGTGGCGATGCCGGGCTTCATCGCGCCGCCCCGCGGGCTGCCGTTCTTGGTTTGGCGTCGAGCTTCTCGAGCTGGCGCACGAAGTCGCGGAACACGAGCGTGGCGCGGCTCTGTCCGTCGCGCGTGGCCTTCGGCCTGCGCGGCGTTCGAGCAAGAGGGCGTGTCATGGAAGATCTCCCGAATGGCGGCGATTGAAGAGGGACAGCTCGCGCACGAACGCGTCGAACCGGCGATTGGCCGCGAACAGATCGCGCAAGGTCATGGCAAGCAAAGCGGACGCCCCGCTCGCCCAGACGAACAGGGCAAGATGGGCAAGATCCCCGCGCCGGATGACGGCCTCGGTGATCTGGTCGAACATGTTCATGATTTGTTCCTGCGTAAGGGCTCCGTTGAGAATGGGTGCGCGTGGGGGGTGAAGTGGTTTTGGTCTGCTTTCGGTCCGAGTGTCTTTCCGCGTGCGGAGTTTCGACCGGCGTCGTGCCGGGCGGCGCGAGAGAATCCGCGATCGTCATCGGAACACGGTGCCGGAACGCCTCTCCACGTCATGGCCGGGCTTGACCCGGCCATCCCGATGCTGTTGAGCGCGGCGCGTCAATCCTTCGTCATCACCGGCACAAGGCCGGTGATCTCGATGGAGGGGGAGTGGAAGGCCACGGCTTTCACGCGCGCCCCTTCCCCGCAGCGGCACGCCCGTATCCCACCGCCTCGCGCTTCTCGTCGTCCGACAGGAACGCCGCCGCCGAGACGCGCCGCCACAGGCTCTCGCGCTCGTCGGCGAGCGCCTCGATGGCGTCGAGGTCGGGTTCGAGCCGCAGCGTTTCGCCGTAGGCCGGCGCCAGCCAATGCGACAGCGATTCCGCCGTGCGCTTCACGAGCGGGATCACCGTCTGGCGGTAGAAGGCGCGGTTCGCCTCCGCGTAATTGGCATGGGTGCTGTCGCCCGGAAGGCCGAGCAGCAGCGGCGGCACGCCGAAGGCGAGCGCGATCTCCCTGGCGGCCGCGGCCTTGGCCTCGACGAAGTCCATGTCCTTCGGCGAGAGGGACAGCGGCCGCCAGTCGAGGCCGCCTTCGAGAAGCAGCGGGCGGCCCGCATTGCCGGCACCCTGATAATTGGCTTCGAGCTCGCCTTTGAGCCGGTCGAACTGCGCGTCCGTGAGGGTCGCGCCACCGACGACGAGCGCACCGGAGGGCCGCGCCGCGTTGTCGAGCAGCGCCTTATTCCAGGCGCCCGCCGCGTTGTGGATGTCGAGCGCGGTCGCGGCCGCTTCCATGGGCGAGAGGCCGTAATGATCGTCCGCCGGGTGAAACAGCGTGAGGTGCAGGATCGGCGCCGGCGCGTCGTCGTCGTGGATGGCGAAGCGCACGCTCTGCGTGCCGACGGAATACTCGTACGCGCCGGGCCAGCCGTCGGCGTCGGGAACCACACGCATCCGGTCGGGCCGCAACGCGTAGAGTTCGTGCGGCGTGCCGTCGAGACTCACCGCCTCCACATAGGCGTTGCCGGACACCATGAGATGGCCGTAGAGGCTCTCCAGGAAGCGCTGCCCGCCCTCGCGCCCATTGGGCCGCGCGAGCAGGGCGAGAAGCGGATGCCCCGACAGCTCCCGGTCCCCGCTCTTGAGCACCAGCGGCAGCGCCGCCGCCGCCTCGCTCACCAGGCGCACCGCGCGGTGCACGATGGCGTTCTTCTGGAATCCCTCGCGGGACAAAGCCGCGTAGTCGCGCGGCGTCCACACGGCGCGCCCGGCGACATAGAGCGCAATGGCGCTCTGCGCGCGCGAAGCCTTGGCTTCGGGCGGCGCCTGAAGCCAGCGGGTCAGTCGGTTGAGCATAAGTAAACTCCTGCCCATGGTCAGGGGTGTGAAGAGTGAATGAGTGCCAGGCACGCGGGACCTGGAAAATTTCGCGTCATGGGCGGCCTCCATCTCGATGCTGTGGAGCGGCGCGCCCTTCGGATCGGGATCACTGGGACAAGCCCGGTGATGACGTCGGAGGAGGTGATGACGGCGCGATGGTGTCTTTCGCACCAGGGATGCATCACTGCCCTGCGTTGATTCAGAATGGCGACAACTTCCGCACCCGGTGATGAAGAAGGCGGCAATTCCTGCCGGGTTGTCATTGGACGGTCACATGTCGTGGGGTAATCTCGATGTGTTGCAGGGGCATCCGGCGACATTCACGCGCCAGCCGAGCTGGTCCCCCCTCTCGGCTGGCGCGACCATCAGGTTTCTCGAGCTCTGTCGTCCTTCCTCCTATTCGGGACGGCACGAGGCAGATGGCGGGGCGGATCGGCACGGATGGACTGCCATCCGCCCCAGCCTTCCAGCCACCGAACGCTGCCACTTTCGGGCACCCGTGCGCGGCATGGGATTGATCCTTTCGAGACGGGCGCATCCAAAAGACTCACTCCATCAGGAGGCGTTGAGGATCGTCCGCCGCCGCTTAGCTAATGAAGCGTGACCCCATCTTTGCCCCTACGGGAGTCACGGCGCCCCGGCTGGAGATCTGCGTGAACGCTTTACTTCGGCTGGGGCGTTTTTTGCCTTCGCATGTGTCGTGTCCTTCGCGTTCGCCACTCCCGGCCCGCAGCCACTTTCGTCACACCCTCTGCCGTCATGGCCGGCCTTCCGCCATCCCGACCCGTGAGGCGCGGCGTTCCACACAATCGGGAGCACCGGCACAGGGCCGAGGACGACATGGAGGTTGCATGCGTCGTCGCCCTCACAGCACCCGCACCCGCGGCTCGCGTCTCTCCCGCAGCATCAGCTCGGTCAGGGCCCAGACGAGCGCGTCCAGGCGGTCGGGCGAGCGGCCCGACGTGAGGCCGCCGGGGCCGAAATCGCACAGCTCGTCCTCGAGCTCCGGCAGCGCGCCCACGTGGCGCACGCGGTTCTGCGCGTAGAGCACGGAGACCGGCTCGGCGCGCAGATACTTGCCCCGCGTGGCGCGCACGCCGACGACCGGCACGGACGGATCGACCTCGCGGATCACGCCGGTCGCCATCTCGCCGCCCTGGTTCGTCTCGACGACGAGCGCGTCGGCCTCGAGCCGCCGATAGAGCGCCACGGCCTTCGCGGCCCATTCCGGCGGCTTCAGGTTCGAGGCCGTCGCATCCTCCAGCACACAGGAAAGGCCGTTGTCGTCCACGCCGGCGGCAACGATCCCGCAGGCATCGGCGCGTTTCGACGACGAGGCCGGGGGATCGACCGCGACGACGATCCGCAAGAGCGGCGGCGCGGCAGAAACGCGGTTTTCTTCGATGACGTCGCGGGTCCAGAGGGAATCGGGACGGTCCTCGATGATGTCGCCTTCAAGCTCCTGCCGGCCGAGACGCGTGCCCGCATAGCGGCCCATGACGGTGTCGAGAAAGGCGGGCGCCAGGTTCTCCGCATTGTCGGAGGTCCTGACCCGCGATACCGCCACCGATGGGTCGGCGAGGAAGCGCTTGATGAGCGGGATCGGGCGCGGCGTCGTCGTCACCATCTGGCGCGGATGCGCCCCGAGGCGAAGGCCGAACTGCAGCATGTCCCAGGTCTCCTCCACGTGCTTCCACTTGGCGAGCTCGTCCGCCCACGCGGCCTCGAATTGCGGCCCGCGCAGGGAATCGGGATCCTCGGCCGAGAACACGTGCGCGACCGCGCCGTTCGCCCATTCGAGCCTGCGCAACGACGGCGACCACACGGGCCGCTCGTGGCGCGCATGGATGGCGAGAAGGCCGGCCGGCCCCTCCACCATCACGTTGCGCGCATCCGCAAAGGTCTCGCCGATCAGCGCGATGCGCCGTGAGGCGCCGTGGGCGAAATCAGGCTCCCCGAGCGCGATGCCGCGCACCCACTCGGCGCCGGCGCGGGTCTTGCCCGCCCCTCGTCCGCCGAGGATGAGCCAGGTCGACCAGGGAGCATGCTCGCGCGCCAGGCCCGGCAGGCGCTGTTCGGGCCGGCAGCGGATCGGCCAGTGCCGCAGGACCTGTTCGAAATCCTCTTCACACCAGGATGCCGTCGCATCCGCGAGCCTCCTCTTCCGCGATAACCCGGTCAAGATGGTGAGCAAGTTCGTCGCGCAGCTCGTGGAGGCTGCGCCGTGGTTTGTTGTCGTTGTGCCCGGTTTCATCGAGCGGTGAGCCTTCCTGTCCCAGCAGGGCCCGGGCGGCCGCCAGCGTCTTGGCGTAGGAGGCGAGCCGTCGGGCCGTCTTGTCGTGATCCTTGGCGCGTCCGGTCCGCTGCTCATCCATGAGAGCGTCGATCTGCGCCCGTGTCGCCTGCGCCAGAGCCCGCGCCGCATCCTTCACGGACGCGGCGGCGGCCTTCTGAAGGCCGGCTGCCCCGCCCTCGTCCTTCGCGGCCTTGCTCAGGGCATTCTCGGAGAGCGCCGCCTGGCGCGGCGGCCAGCCCCAGCGCTGGCGCATCCGCACGAAGGTGCCTGCGCTGACTCCGAGAAACGTCTGGATCTCCGGCAGATGCTTCTTCGGCTCGCGGGCATAGATGTCCCAGGCCTGCTGCCTCTGTTCGTCGGTGATCTCGATTCTCTGGGGCATGACAAAAGCCAATAAAAAACCGCCCAAGCGGGGGCTTGGGCGGCGGAGGTTGCACCGGACCTGTGATGCGGGGCTGCATTCACACTTCTTCAGTGTTCACGTTTTGTACTCTATCAGCGTGACGCTGTCAAGGCGGAAATTCCTGTCACTCCCCCGGGGCGGCCCTGCTCAGGCGCCGACGGCCGGAAATCCTCGTTCGCAAATGTTCTGCAAGGCGAGGAATTAAAGGATAATATCACGCCGCTATGGGACCGAAATCAGAACAGGACGTCAATGAAGGGGAAACCGTCCTTCCGTTCCATGCATTCACGGAATACCAGCGTTCAGCGGGCGGATGCCGTCGTCCGGGACCGACCGATTCGGGTCATCGCTTGAGGGGCGACGTCAGGCTCATGATTCTGGAAACGAGCTCGGCCTGACGATGCGTCTGCGTCTTCCGGTAGATCGCCTCCAGGTGCGTCTTCACCGTCGAGCGGGCGAGTCCCAGGATATCGGCGGTATCGGCCAGGGCATGGCCTTGGAGAACCTGACCCAGCACCTGGATTTCGGCAGTGGTGAGCTGATACAGGGAGGCCGCGCTCGAAAGGGGCGTCGTGAGCGAAGCCTCGGGCTCGCGCAGCAGCAGCAGGATGGGACTGCCGATCTCTTCTCCGGCCTGCTCGAGGGCCACGCCGGTGGCATGCAGGGTTCGTCCCGCAGCGTCCGTCAGAAAGGCATCGATGCCTTTCTGCATTCCATGCCCCCCGACGGAAGCGAGCGTGCCGAGCAGCCTCGCGGCATCCGGCGTCATCCCCATCAGGCGGCCGCCGTTTTCGCGCAGCACCTGCCGCGAGGCGAGCTCCGCATCGGCGGCCCGGTTGCAAAACAGGATCGTGCCGTCGCGCTCCACGATGAGGGCCGGCGTTGCCAGCGCATCGAGAGCCGATCGCAGGGTCCCGGTCTCCACCCGCTGATGGCCGATGACGCCAGAGATCTCGACCGCCCGCTTGATGTGCGGCGAGAGCAGCCGCGCCAATTCGAGGTCTTCATCCGTGAAGGGGCCTTTGGCCTCGCTGCCCACGACGCCCCACGAGGAAAAGCTGGTTACCGTTCGCGTCACCGGCGCGAGGACGTAATCGTAGAGCCCACGGCCGGCCAAGCAGCTTCGCCAATAGCGGCTCTTGTGTAGGTCGGGGTAGTCTCGTGTGGTGCATAACGGCTCGCAGAGTGGCGCCGTGAGCCCGATGGCAAGAGTAGGGTTGATCCGGGAGCTTGCTTGAATACGCTCGACGAGTTCGTCCGGCCAGTTGTATACGGCCGCCGTGGTCAGCTTGGGCTCGAGAGGATGGACGACGGTCACATCCGCCATGACACCGCCGAGAGCGTCCGCGATCTCTCCGAGGACCACGGGCCACGCGCTCGTGTCGAGGGCGCAATCGTAGATGCGGCCGATCAGGTCGGAGAAGGCTCTGTCGGGCTTCATGAAATCCCCCGCTGCTCGCATGAACGGCGAAGTGCGCACGAGCACATCTTCGCATCCTAATCGGGATCAAATCGATCCTCCTCCGCCATATGGCGGAGGACGTTCCGCTTCATCCATCTCATCCTGATTCAAGAGCGCTCTTCATTGATTCGATCCTCACGAACAGGAGCAGCAGATGAGATACGCGCTACTGGCCATCCCGTTCAGCCTCGTCATCGCGGCGTCCCAGGTCCACGGGGGCGAGATGGCACTGGATGTGGAGGGCGAATGCCAGTCCATTTCCGAAACCGACGCGACAGGCTGCAGATGCCGGGGCCTCTATTACGCAAGCAAATTCGGTCCGGATGAAGGCGCGGCCGCCCTGCACCTCGTCGGGCGCAGCTACGTGAGCGAGCCGCGCTCCGCGGCGACCGTTCTCTACGAGCGCTTCGGGGCCGACAGGCTCAACAGGGTCGCCTACAGGATCCTGGAAACGCAGGGCGAAGTCGTCGCCTTCTGTCCCACCAGCATGCACGTTGCGGATTGATCATGGCGATCACGTCGGCGGACGCCGCCCTGCTCGTGTTCACCGCCTGCAACACGGCCCGGGTCTTCGCCTATCTGCCGCAGATGGTGAAGATCGGCCGCGACGCCCAGGGCGCGGCGGCCATTTCCTACACCACCTGGACCCTCTTCGGCGTCTCCCATCTGTCCACGGTCGCCTACGCGATCCTCGTCGTGGATGACTGGCGCATGGCTGCGGTCTTTGCCGCCAACACCTTGTGCTGTGCCCTGATCGTGAGCCTGACGGCCTGGAAGCGCCTGGAATACGAGCGGCGCCGGGGACGCTCAGCGTCGGTAGACCTTTACCCTGGCGCCGATGCGCTTCCCGATCGGCGATGAGGCAGCCTCGCCCGACCGGAACCGATCCCAAGGCATGATGACGTGAATCGTCACGGGGAGCTCAGTCATGATTGTGGGCTGGATCGACCTCATGGGCTATGCCGCCTCCGGCCTGACCCTGGCGACCTTCGCCCAGAAAACCATGATGCCCATGCGCATCATGGCGATCGGAGCCAATATCTGCTTCATCGGCTACGGGGCGATGGGCCTGTTCATTCCGGTCCTTGCCCTGCATGTCGTCCTTCTCCCGGTCAACCTCGTCCGGCTTCGCGCGCTCGTGAGACAATCTCGGCGCAACGAGATTTCTCCGGACGGCGAAGGAACCGATCGGCGTATGGACGCGGGCATCTCGAGCGGATTGATTTGAGACGGCGACGTTGGCGATGCCGTCGCCTGTTCAGAGGAACCCGACATCGACGGCGATCATCTCGTGATCCGACACGGCCCTGCCCTGTTCGTCGAGGGCCGGAACGATCTGCGGGTTGCCCGGCACGAGACCGCGCACGACGATCCAATCGAGCTTGCCGAAAGGCGGCATGTGCTTGTTCTTCGGGCCCGGTGTCTGGGTCGGCAGGGCGAGATTGGCGGCCGCCCAGGTAAATCCGGCCTGCCCGAGATCGGCGAAGAGCGGCTCGCAGCGCTCCGGCGCTTCGAGCAGGAGATGACGCTCGCCCTCGGCGCGAGGCAGCGCCTTGGTGTTGAAGTCGCCGCCGATCACGCACGGCGCGCCGGGGGCGATGACGTCGAGCGCCCTCAGCAATGTCCGGATCTGCGCCTGCCGGTCGGCCGCATCGGTCTTGCTTTCGAGATGCGTACCGACGACCCACAAAGGCTTCGGGGCACCGGCCACGCGGGCGGCGAGCGCCATGCGCCCTCCGATGCGCCTTTGCGTGCCCTCGAACCCGGCAAACCACAGCCCCGTCTCCTCGAGCGGGATCAGGTGCGGCGCCTCCAGGGCGAGCCCAGTCACGATGGCGTTGCCGTGGAGGCTGCAAGCGTTGCGCTCGCCGGCATGCTCGCGCATCTCGTCCCGGTCGCCGAGATCGAGCTCCACGTATTCGACCCCGTAGAGATAGCCGGCGCGGCTATCCGCGATCAGGTCGCGAACGTTGTGCGTGTTGCCGGAGCGCGCTATGCCGAGATCGACTTCGCTGAACAGGGTGATGTCGGCTCCGGCCTGCTCCATGAGGCGGCGGGTCGCCGGCCGGTTCTTGAGGCGTTCGGCGTTGAAGGCGGCCACCCGCAGCGCTCCCGTCCACGGGAGAGGATGAGCGGGCGGCGCCTGCTCGACGGCGCGAAAAGCGGGGATGCGCTCCAGGAAGCCCCGATGGGCATCCTCCCGCTGCGTCGCAGCCCGGCGCGCTTCCTCCAGGAGCGAAGCGTCCGGCGCGTCGAGTGACTGAACAATCCGATTGATCGATGGCCGCATGGAGCAAGTGCCTCGAAATAGTTTTGCCGCTTGTCGGATTTAGGGTGCTTTGCCGCTTGCCAAAAACGCACATGTCAGGAATTTTTCAGCTTGGCATTAGGAACTTTTTGAGACCTAAGCCGTTACCTGTCCGCATCCAGCTTTGCCGGGGAGAAAGCCCATGATCTTTTGGGCTGCTTTTGTTGCGCTCGTCATGGGCGCTTTCGCTTATTTGGGCGAACCCTCTTCCGCTCTCGTGAGCGTGGCCGAAATCGCCGGCGTCATCGCTCTGTTCATGCTGGTCTGCGCCGCGGAAGCCTTCAGCGTCCCGAAGAATCCGAGCTTCGACAAAAGCCACGCCCGGCCGGAATCCTGAATTCGAGCCCGCACGGCCGATCGCGGTTCATAGCTAGAGCCGGCGCGGCCGTTCATTCCCACAACTGAGACAGGCGCGCCGTGAGCGCAACGATGCCGCGCGGGCCCCGAGGCCACGCCTCGTCGCGCGCGGGCCTTTTGCCGCCCGCCGCAGGCGTGCCGGATCGCGCCCGGTCGAGGAAGATCCGGCGCGGGAGCCGAAGGGGATCGACCCTGCCGGCGCCCCCGACGTGCCGGTTCCTCGCCCGTTTTCACAAGGCCCATAGATCATTAGTCGATAGTACCGTCAGGCTTCTTGCGGACGTTACCGAATTTAGTGTCAATAGGCCCAAGTGACAGAAGTCACGATCCAGAGAGGAAGACAATCAATGAAACGTCGTCAGTTTTTGCAGGCCACGGCTATCGGTGCCGCCTCGACCGCGGTCGCCGCTCCGGCCATCGCCCAGTCGATGCCGGAAATGAAGTGGCGCCTGCAATCGGGCTTCCCCAAATCCCTCGACACCATTTACGGCGGCGCCGAGGTGATCGCGAAATTCGTCTCCGAGGCGACCGACGGCAAGTTCCAGATCCAGCCTTTCGCGGCCGGTGAAATTGTCGGCCAGCCCCAGATCGCCGATGCGGTCGGCAATGGAACCGTCGAGCTCGGCCACACCTGCTCCTATTACTATTTCGGCAAGGACCCGACCTTCGCCCTCGGCACGGCGGCCCCCTTCGGCCTGAATGCCCGCCAGATGAACGCCTGGCTGTACCAGGGCGGCGGCAACGATCTGCTCAACGAGTTCTACGCCAAGCACAATCTCTACGGGATGCCCGCGGGCAACACCGGCGTGCAGATGGGCGGCTGGTTCCGCAAGGAAATCAAGACGGTCGACGACCTGAAGGGCCTGAAGATCCGCATCGCCGGCATCGCCGGCATGGTCCTGGCCAAGCTCGGCGCCGTGCCGCAGCAGATCCCGGGCGGCGATATCTATCCGTCGCTGGAGCGCGGCACCATCGACGCCGCCGAGTGGGTCGGCCCCTATGACGACGAGAAGCTCGGCTTCTCGAAAGTCGCCCCGTACTACTATTATCCGGGCTTCTGGGAGGGTGGTCCCGCGATCCATCTGTTCGTCAATCAGGCAAAGTGGAAAGAGCTCCCGAAGGCGTATCAGGCGATCCTGACCGCGGCTTCCGGCTACGCCAACAACGACATGCTGGCCAAGTACGACGCCAAGAACCCGGCCGCCCTGCGCCGCCTGCTCGGCGCCGGCACGCAGCTGCGTCCGTTCTCGCAGGAGATCCTGGAAGCCGCCTACAAGGCGACCAACGAGGTCTATGACGAGGTCTCTGCGAAGAACGCCGATTTCAAGAAAGTCATCGAGGCGGTCAAGGGCTTCCGCAACGAAGAATATCTCTGGTTCCAAGTAGCCGAATACGCTTACGACACCTTCATGATCCGCGCCCGCGCCCGCGGCTGATCTGTCGGAAGTCATGAACGTGAGAAAGGGCGGCCGTCCGGTCGCCCTTTTTTGTTGCCTTCGGCATGCCCACATAAGGTCCTTTCTCGACACATATCGCGCCCTCGCCCTTCGACCGGCACTCGGGCCGTCCTGTGAGTATCGAAGGGCAATCGACGAACGATGCGTTGGACTCTGCGGATCAGCTTTCTCCTCTTTCTGGCCTGGGCCATCTTCATGGTCTCGCCGTTCGTCGCACTGTACGACCTGTCCAAGGCCATCGAGGCCCGGGACATGGACCAGATCACGGAGCGGGTGAACTTCAACGCGCTTCGGGTTTCCCTCGCGCGGCAGATCCTGGGCGAGTACCTGAAAACGCAGGATCTCGACGGGCTGGGCCAGCAGGCGGCCGCCCAGGCGGGAACCGCCGTCCTCAACCCTGTTCTGGAGGAACTCATCACCCCGCAGGCCGTCATCGACCTCCTCGATGACGGGCAGTTGCAGCAG
Organism: Microvirga sp. 3-52; assembly: GCF_018383585.1. Lineage (GTDB taxonomy): Bacteria > Pseudomonadota > Alphaproteobacteria > Rhizobiales > Beijerinckiaceae > Microvirga. The sequence goes on along the minus strand of NZ_JAHAMK010000024.1, from coordinate 29,178 downwards.
GCTACGGGTGCCCAGGACCGCAACGGCGGTTTCTTCCCGCTCGGCTTCGATACAGCCTCGCTCGGAAAGGCATGGCGGACCTTCATCATGTCGGAGACACAGGGTTTCCGCGCCATCACCATCCCGCTTCCGGCCGATGAGCCCAGGGGCAACCAGTTCAAGATCACCTTGCGCCTGAGGGCAACCACCTGGCGCCTGACCGGGATTGAGCTTCCCGAGCCGCTCAAGGAAGAATTGATCAAGCGAGCAGCGGCCGCGACGAAGTAAAGGAGTTCTCGCCAAGGCTAATATCGGAACCTGAAGCCTGACAGGTGCGTTCCCGATCAGACGATTATCTGATCAAGGACCGAGTTATGCGTAAACTTGCTTTCGTCCTCGCCACGGTATCCGTTTTCACCATGCCTCAATTTGCTTCCGCACAGGAAGGAACGGCTGCCGGTGTCGCAACCGGCGCGGTGACCGGTGCCATCGTCGGCGGACCCGTGGGTGCGGTTGTCGGCGCAGGCGTCGGTGGCATCGCGGGCGGGCATGCCGACCAGAACGCGAAGGCTCAGGCGTCTCCTGGAGTTGTCGTCGTTCCCGACGCAGCAACAACGGGTTCGATCAAGCAGCGAACCTGCACGGTCGATACTTACGGCAATCAGGCTTGTACGGAAGTCGTGCGATAAACCGGAAATCGATATAAGACGTCGAAAAGCCCGCCTGAGAATAGCAGGCGGGCTTTTCGATACGCGGCACTAAAGCAACTTCGGCTTATTCCTCTTCGACAGAGAAGAAGATCTAAAATATTCATCAGTGGATGAATAACCAACCGACCATCGCCAGCGGAAACACGGTGCCAAGAATAAAACAGATGACTTGTGAGGTCATTCGAGTTCCCTCCATGGCACAACAACCAAGAAGATTAAAATACGTTCCACCGAATTGTGACACTGCGCAAACAGACTTAAAGTCGATCCAAAAAGATGTAGTCTAAAATAACTTGAATCTACATCGACATCGATGGAGGGAACCGAGCCCCGCCCCCTCGATTGTCACAAGGTCGAAGGTGAGGCGTAAACGATGAATGATCAGGACCGTTCCGTTCGGGGGTTCATGGGCGATGCGGAGTTCGTCCGTAAGACCCTCATCATCCTCGGGCTGGGCTTGCTCGCCTTCCTGCTGTGGAAGCTGTCGGACGTTCTACTTCTCGCCTTCGGCGCCGTGCTGGTCGCGATTCTTCTGCATGCGGCCTCGGATGCGCTCGTGCGTTATCTCAGGGTGCCCGAACGATGGGGTCTGACCGTCGCGAGCCTTCTGATCTTTGTCCTGTTCCTCGCGATCATTGCTCTTTTCGGAACCCAGGTTCGGGCCCAGTTCTCCAACGTCGTCGAACGGCTTCCCCTCGCGATCGACAATTTCAGCAAGCAACTGGGCCTCGGGGCCGTGAGCGACGATCTGTCTGAGATCGTGAACAATGCCCCGACCGGCGGAATGGCGGCACGCCTTGCGGGGATCGGCGGCGCCATTCTCGATGGCCTGGCGGATTTCGTTCTCGTGGTGATTGCGGGCCTCTACGTCGCCGCGGCGCCCCGTCTCTACCGGGAGGGCTTTGTCAAGCTGTTTCCCATCCGCCATCATGCACGGGTCGAAGGCTCCCTGCAGGCATCCGGACAGGCCCTGAGGCTGTGGCTGACCTCGCAGCTGATCGCCATGACCTGCGTCGCAGTGCTGTCGACCATCGCCTTCTGGCTGGTCGGCCTGCCCTCCTCCATTGCGCTCGGTCTCATCGCAGGGCTGGCCGATTTCATCCCGTTCCTCGGACCGATCCTGGGAGCGCTGCCGGCCGTCCTGATCGCCTTCAGCGTGAGCGGGGAGACGGCGCTCTGGACCGTGCTGGCGGTGATCGTGATCCAGCAGATCGAGGGCAATGTCATTTTCCCTCTCGTGGCCAGGAGCGTCATCAGCATTCCGCCCGCCCTGGCGCTGTTCGCCATCCTGATCGGCAGCGTTCTGTTCGGTACGCTTGGCCTGATCTTCGGTTTCCCCCTCGCGGTCGTCACCTATGTGCTGGTGAAGAAGCTCTATGTGCGCGAGACCCTTGGGGAAAAAACCGACGTCCCGGGTGAACCCGGGAATGACAGCCGCCAGGAGGCCGGTTCGTAACCCCGGGGTTAGCTCGGAAGTCGACCATTCATCACGCTGGAGGGCTCTTAAGGCGTAAGCGGATTTACGCCGATCCGGAACCAGTCTGAAATGCCACCGACATGCGCCCTTGAGGGATGGGGCGCACGCCTTACACTATGTTTCAGCCTCTGCGCGGCGACATGTGACCCTGAGCGCTGTGCCGTTGGGCAAATCGTGCGGGTCTCAAGTGTTCTGTATTCGGGGATTGGCTGTCGAGATCGGGGTCGCGCAATCGACACATAATGCAGGGAGGCTGCCATGAAGGCATACACGCTTGGTATGATGGTGCTGTTGGGAAGTCTTCCGGGCTTTCCCGCCGCGGCACAAGAACCTCCCCGATTCAACGTCGAGGCGACCTGCAAGGCCGCCCAGCCCCTCACCCCCCAGGACACGACCCCGTACGAGAGCTGCATGAGAGATGAGACGGCTGCGGAACGCCAGCTTCGCGAAATCTGGCGCAGTGCGGCTGTGAACCAGCGCGATATGTGCGGACAGGAAGCACAGATCGGTGGAACGCCGAGCTATGTCGACATGCTCACTTGCCTGCAGATCGCTCAGGGAACGGCGCCGACGGTCACGTCGCGCCGCCGAAAGCCTGCACAATAAGGGCTCGAAGGCAGAGCTTTTTGCAAGCCCCCGGCCGGCATCGTCAGAACTGCGGCTTCGGGACGGGGTTGGAGCGGCGCGGCCGCGGAGCCTCGACCAGACGGAACCGCACAGGCGGCGATGTCCAGTCGAACGGCAGCTGGAGAGAGGCGGTGCAGGTGGTCAGCAGGCTGCGCCCCTCCCCGTTCCGGACCTCGAACACGAAGCCGGGCCGCTCCATCCGGGCACAGTTGTGCCATTGGTCGAAGTCGATCCAATCACTCATCGACCCGCTCCCATGAGCCTCCATCAAAGATAGAAGTCGCTGCCCGCCAGCGTGGAGATTCCCGAGACGTTGATGCGGAAATCCGCGGTCCTGTCGCCGTTCACATCTCCCGCGAGCACATTGCCGGTGAAGTTCAACTGTCCGGCCTTCCCCGTAAAGGCCGTGCTGCCGATGAACGAGAAGGCCTGATCTCCACCGGTTGCGGTGTTGGCATCGATGGTGCGCAGATCGATGCGGTCCACGCCCCGCACGAAGTCCTGGATCGTATCGCGCGCGCTCGAGGGAGAATCCTTCACGGAGTTGAAATCGAAGATGTCCGTTCCGGCACCGCCCGAGAGCGTGTCGACTCCGGCTCCGCCATCCAAGGTATCGCCTCCGCCGAGCCCGTACAACTTGTCCGAACCTGCACCGCCTCTGAGCAGGTTGATGCCGTCGTTGCCGGTCAACAAATCGTTGCCAGATCCACCGACGGCATTCTCGATGAGCGAGCGCGCGTCACCCTGATAGAGCAACGCGTTGGCGATGTTGCCGACAGCGACCTTCGAACCGTCCCAGTTCAGTTTCGCGAGCTGGACGGTCGATGTCTTCGTCCATTCCCCGGGGCGAAGATCGATTTTGAGGGCGGTCGAATAGTTCGACAGGTCGTACGTGTCGTTTCCGCCGCCATCCCAAATGGTCAGAAAGATCTTGTTGCCCCCGGGCGCGCCCTGGCCCGCACCGTTGATCAGCATCTCTCCGGTCGCCGCATTCCAGGAATAGGTCGAGTTCCCGCCGTTGGTGGCGTAGTTCGCACCATACATGTGCTGCACGGCCGCGATATCGTACATCATCAGCGACTGCGCGTAGCCCCAGTTCTCGTTCGTGTAACCGGCGGTCGTCGAGCTTCCGACATAGGAGCGATAGCTCATGACCGTGTACTCCAGAGAGTCCCGGTTCTGCGGCATGACGGTGCCTTCATGCGTATGTTCGAGCCCGAGCGCATGCCCGATCTCGTGCAGGAAGACCATGAAGGCGTAATTGCCCTTCACGGGGCTGGTGAAGTAGCCGTTCGAGATGTTGAACCAGACGTCCCCGCCCTCGGCCGCCGTGTTGGGGAGATAGGCCCATGCGGAGCCGGTCCTGTCCGACATCGCCAAGCGCACATCGGCGTGCTGCGTTGCACTCTCACCGATCTCCGTGAAGGTCAGGTTGGCCACGGAGGCATAGGTCTTCAGGGCATTGCGGGCGGTCGTCTGCTGAACCGCGCCGAGGCTGCCGAAGTTCGTCGTGTTCTCCGCTGCGCCGTACGAATTTCCGTAATACGATCCGCTTCCAGGAAAGCTGTAGGTTACGCTGTTGCCCGCCCATTTATATCCGCCAAGAACACCATCGACATACGAATTTCCAGTCAGGCCATAAGTAGCAACCGCAGGCATAAAACCATCCTGTTCGGAAATTATTCTGAAGAGCAAAAGAATTGGGGATCAGAACTGCTGTAGGGCCGAACAGGTTTGCTTTTGAACGCGACGCTGGCAACTACTCCAAAGAGGTAGATTCCGGTTCTGCGAGCCGTCCCTATCCTCAGCCACGCTGGAACGGCGGGACCAGTCCCGAATTCCGCTCTCAAGAAAACCGGCTGCCGACGATCATCGATACGATTGATACTGCGACGCTTTGCCCTGCAGACGGGCCGCGCGTGGGATCGACCTATCCTTCCGAGTTATCCGGTCTGTTTCGGATCGTCCCCGTCGCGGAGATGCGGCGGCCTCGGATCGTCATTCCTAGGCAGGCTGACATCCAACCTGCCTTCACGGCTCGAAGAGACCGATCTTCCCAGCCCTGCGCGTCTCCCGTCCGGAACGGCCGAGACGCTCCGCGACGAACCGGGCAACTCTCGTCGCTCAGCGACCGGTGTCTTCCATCGGCCAATCGGTGATGCGGTTCAGGAGTTCGGCAACGGTGAAGTCTTCCTCCGGTCCCGCCACCCGGTCCCGGACGGAGATTCCGGCCGCATGGACGGTCGCAGGATCGCCCGAGACGAGCGGATGCCACCAGTAGAGGTCGTGCCCCTCGGCCAAGAGACGGTAGGCGCAGGTATGGGGCAGCCAGGAGAGGCTGCGCACCGCCTGCGGCGTCAGGCGGACGCAATCGGCCACCTTGGCTTGGCGGTTTGGATAGTCTCGGCAGCGGCAGGTCCGGTCGTCGAGGAGGGTGCAGCCCACATCGGTGTACATCACCTCGGCCGTATCCTCATCCTCGAGCTTGACCAGGCAGCAGCGCCCGCAGCCGTCGCACAGGCTCTCCCACTCGTCGGGGCTCATGGCTTCGAGCGACTTCACTTGCCAGAAGGGTTTCTCCTCCGGCTGAGGGCGGGTGACGGGTGCGGCATTTGGCATGTGGGCGCTTTGACGTCTCTTTGAGGCGGTTTGAAGGAAGGTGCTAAACCGCACATCGGCCAGACTATACTTCCGAAGAGGTAAATCTCCGTGAACCTACAAACAAGGTTCTGAGTTATATATATCAGCATCGCCACGCTTCGGCGTTGCCGCTCGCGCATCGTGCGGAAATGGGATCCGGTTTGCCACGCCGGACGATGCGCTGGCCAAGAAGGAGCGTCGGATGGATCTCGAAAGTGGTTTCCACTTTTGGGCCGATGCTCTAGGGATTCAAAGATCATAGAACAAGGTGTGTCAGCCCACTGACCTGCCCGAGGACCGCCGTGAGCCAGCAGCCCCCCATCCCTCTCATGACGCGGATCAAGCGCGGCGCGCTTTGGTTCGATGCGTGGCTCAACTCCGCGCTGTTCCAGAGCGGGCGAGGACTGGCGGGTGCGTGGGGCTGGTACTCGGAAAAGCTCACATGCCTGCGGTTTCGCGGCCCTCTCCGCGGCATCCTGGATCTGACCAGCGAGGCGACCACCCTGGGCACCGTTGGGGCCATCGTCATGCTGGCGCTCGCCCTCCCGGCCTTCCGGGAGACGGAGGACGATTGGCTCAAGACCCAGGATCTCGCGGTCACCTTCCTTGACCGCTACGGTCAGGAGGTCGGACGCCGTGGCCTCCACCTCGACGATTCCTACAAGATCGAGGATTTCCCGGACTACATGGTCAAGGCCGCGCTGGCGACGGAAGACCGGCGCTTCTACGACCACTGGGGCATCGACCCGATCGGCACCTTCCGGGCCGTCGTGGTGAATGCTCAGGGCGGCGGCGTGGTGCAGGGCGGCTCCTCGATCACCCAGCAGCTGGCCAAGAACCTCTTCCTCACCAACGAGCGCTCCCTCGAGCGCAAGATCAAGGAAGCCTTCCTGGCGGTCTGGCTGGAGTTCCACCTGACCAAGGACGAGATCCTCAAGCTCTATCTCGATCGCGCCTATATGGGCGGCGGCGCCCACGGCGTCGTGGCGGCGGCCGACTATTATTTCGGCAAGCCCGCCAAGGAGCTGACCCTCGCGGAATCCGCCATGCTCGCCGGCCTGTTCAAGGCGCCGACCAAATATGCGCCGCACGTGAACCTGCCGGCAGCCCGCGCCCGAGCGAACGAGGTTCTGCGCAACATGGTCGAGGCGGGGTTCCTGACCGAAGGCCAGATCCAGACGGCACGTCGCAATCCGGCCACCCCGATCAACCGCGAGCGCGAGACGACCCCCGACTTCTACCTCGATTGGGCCTTCGAACAGGTGAAGGCTCTCGCGGCACAGAAGAAGTTCGGCAACGAGCGGGTGCTGATCGTGAAGACGCCCCTCGACACGGCGCTTCAGCGGCATACGGAAGAGACGCTGGAAAACATGCTCCGCCAGCATGGACGCCAGTACAAGGCGGGCCAGGGTGCCATCGTCGTGATGGACGTGGACGGTGCCGTGCGCACCATCGTCGGCGGGCGGGATTACGGTCAGAGCCAGTTCAACCGCGCCACCGGGGGCCTGCGGCAGCCGGGCTCGTCCTTCAAGCCCTTCGTCTACGCGGCAGCCCTGACCACCAATCCGAAGCTGCGGCCCAGTTCCACCGTCGTCGACCGGCCGGTCTGCCTCGGCAACTGGTGCCCGCAGAACTATGGCCGCTCCTTCTCGGGCTCCATGCCGCTCGTCTCTGCCTTGGCGCGTTCGATCAATTCGATCCCCGTGATCATGTCGGTGGAGATCGGCAAGGGCAACGCCAAGGCGGGCCGCGCGGTGATCGTGGATACGGCCAAGCGCATGGGCCTGACCCATCCGCTGACGGATTCGAGCTCCCTGCCCATCGGCGCCGCCGAGGTGACGCCGATCGACATGGCAGCCTCCTACGCGGTCTTCGCCAATGGCGGCAAGCGCGCCGACCCCTACGCCGCCTGGGAGGTCCGCAACTCCTCCGGCGAGGTCATCTACCGTCATGACCGGGATACGCCCCCCAAGCAGGTGCTCGACTCCCGCGTCGTTCATGACATGAACTTCATGCTCAACAAGGTGGTCGAGGAAGGCACCGGCAAGCGCGCGGCCCTGGAAGGCATTCCGGTTGCCGGCAAGACCGGCACCACCAACGGCTACAAGGACGCCTGGTTTGTCGGCTATACCGGCAACCTCGTTGCCAGCGTCTGGTACGGCAACGACGATTCCAGCCCCATGAACGACATGACCGGCGGCACGCTTCCGGCAATGACCTGGCATGAAGTGATGAACCTCGCTCACCAGAACCTGGAGATCCGCCCCATTCCCGGCGCGAGCCCGGCCAATGCGTCCCGCGTGGCCTCCGCCAAGGGCCCGGCGGCGGATCAGGCCCAGACGCCTGCGCAAGGCTTCCTGGCCGGCACTCTTTCCCGCAGGTCCTATGAGGCTCTGGGCGGCATCGGCACCCTGTTCCAGTCGGTCGACCGTTCCGTAACGACGGGCAAGGCCTCGGAGACGCCGCGCAGCTCGGCTGCCGTGGATGCCCGCCGCCAAGTTGCCATGCCCTAACGAATGCAGACAGAGGCTCCCTTGACGAACGCCCCTGCGGCCGCTTCCATGCGCGCGCCATCGACCCCGTTGTCGCCCGTGATTGTCAGACGTGTCCCAACAGCTTTTCTCGTCGTCTATGCGCTGCTGCTGGCGCTGGGCCTGGGCTTGAGCTCCGCCCACTGGGCCATGAACGGCGATCCGCCCTTCGGCAGCCTGCGCCTGGGGTCATGGCAGGCTTGGCCGAAGCTCGGCTCTCCTGGAGCCGATCCTTACATGCGCGCGATCATTGCCCGGCGCGGCGACGTTCCGCTGGCCACCGGCGAAGGACTGGGCTTCACCGCCCGGACAGACAGCGAAGGAAGGCCGCTCGACTCCGCCTGCACCTACACGATCGGCGCCGTCGCTCCGATCGCGCGGCTCTGGACCTTGACACTGTACGACGGGGAGGGACGCCTGCCTGCGACCGAGCTTGGACGCCGAAGCTTCACCTCGGCGGAAGTCCTCCGGGACTCTCAGGACCTTTTCACCATCGCCCTGTCCCGCAATCTGCAGCCAGGCAATTGGCTCCAGCTTCCCGCATCCGGTCCCTTCACGGTGGTGCTGCGCCTCTATGATCCACCGGGCGCGGCCGGTGCCAATCTTGAAGAGGTCGACTTTCCTGTCATCCAACGTCTGGAGTGCGGAGCATGAGAGGCTTCAGTCGTTTTCTCGTCGCCACCCTCTGCGGCATTGTGATCGCCGCGGGGGTTCATATCGCGGCGATCCTCGCGAGCCCCTACCTCGCCGAACAGGATGCCTTCGCCAAGGTCCAGGCCACGCTGACTGCCGACAGGGCACAGATCATCAGCGCGCCGGGCGGTGAGAACACCTGGCTGCCAAGACCAGATCCGGCCGTCGCCGTGGCAACCTGCGCGTTCGATCTTCGCAACGGCCCCATGCGCATCTCGGGCCAGACCGGTTCGCTCCCGCTGTCCTTCTCCTTTCACAAGGAATCGGGCGGCGTGTTCTTCGCCGTCACGGACCGTGCCGCCGTGCGGGGCGAACTCGAGATCGTGGCAATGACCGCCCGCCAGCTCGACGAGGCTCGCGCCGCGGAGGACGAGAACGATCCCTCGCGCGATGTACGGATCGTCTCGCCCGAGCGGCAGGGCTTCGTCATCGTCCGCGTTGCTGCTCCGAGCCCAAGCCTGCGGCCTCAGGCGGAAGAGGCGGCCAAGGCGATCTCCTGCACGGCCGAGCAGGACGCCTGAAATCCATGCCCTGGCGCTCCATGACGCCCGAGGACATGCCTCTGGTGCAAGTCCTTGCGGATACGATCCATGTCAGCCATCCGGAGGACTTTGAGATCCTGGCCGAGCGCCAGCGTCTCTATCCGCCGGGCTGCCTCATGCTGACCGAGAACGAACAGGCCGTCGGCTACGCGCTCACCCATCCCTGGCGCTATGGAGGGCCGCCGCCCCTGAATGGGCTGCTGGGCAAACTCCCCGCCGCCCCCACGACCTATTACATCCACGATGTCGCCCTGCTGCCGACCGCACGCGGCAAGGGATATGCCATGCAGGCAGCGGAGAGGCTGATTGCCCATGCGCGAGCGGAAGGCTTCGGCAATCTGTCGCTCGTGGCCGTCAACAGATCTCAGGCATTCTGGGAGAGGTTCGGCTTCCGCGTGGTGTCCATAATCGGCCTGGACGCAAAGCTCGTGAGCTACGGGCCTGATGCGGTGCTCATGGTGCGCGATCTGGCAAGCCCGACATGACGCCTAACGGCGTCTCATCGTCATGAAAATCAATACGAATTACGAGCGACGACGTCCGGGGCTGTTGGAGGCCAGTGGGCGGGAAGGACCGGGATTGGGGGAAGGTCTCTCATAGCGGACGCCGGTGAAGAGCAGGATCTCGCCCCGGGGCTCGTCTGCGGGCAGGAGCGGCCGCTGCGGCCGGTCCGTACTCTCCGGAAAAGCGATCACCACTCCTGGTGATCTGGTCCAGATGTCTCGCATTGTGCCCTCCTCTATCGTGTCACTGGCTGCCTCTACGACTGACTCACAAAAAGAGATCCATGGTTAACAGTTCGTTTCCGCCGGGGTTTGCACCGTAGAAAAAGGCTTTCCCTGACATGAAAACAACACCCACTGTCGCGCTTAGGTTCCCCATGCAGGGGGCCTAATATCCGGGCCGCTCCTGCCCGTTAAAGATGCGCTAACGAACGAATCCTAGCCTTCGGCCGGTTGCGTTGAAGCGAGTATGAGTATGGTGTCGTCTGCAAATCCTGACCTGTGGTCGAACCTGTCGGGTTTCGGGTCTTCGGAGGGCAGCCATTCCGACGCGCGGGCCGCTCTCCTGAAAGTGAATGCAGAGATGTTCGTCGCCGCTGCGGCGCACGACCGCGAGAGCATCGAGACCTTCGAGACCCTTGTCCTGGGCTTCCTGCCGAAAACCGATCCCGCAACCCTGCTCGACCTCGCCCGTATCCTGGCCTCCTGCCCTGACACGCCGGCCTCCGTTCTCGATTACCTGGCGCAGCATTCCCCCGACGCGCGCGACATCCTGCACCATGATGCGGCGCGTCTGCTGCCTGCGGCAGGCAGTAGGCAGCTTGCGACTCCGCAGGGGCGCCTCTCCCTCGCCTCACGGACGGATCTCGATCAGACGACCATTCAGAAACTGCTGGCGCTGAGAGAGAGCGCCGTCGAGGACGCGCTCGCATCCAATCCGGCTTTTGCTCCCGACACCGCACCTTTCACGGATCTGCTGCGGCGGGCGCGCCATCGCCCTACCCTCGCGGCTATTCTTCTCGAGCGGTCCGACCTCCCGACGGCCGGTCAGGCGTCCCTTTACCTCGTGGCGGATGCGGAGCGCCGCAAAGACATCCGGGAGCGAGTCGCAGCCTCCCTCGCCCACCGGCGCATCAGCCTCTCGTTCACGCTGATTGAGCAGGACCTCGCGGAACTCACGGCTGCAGGCTTCAAAGGCGACGACCGCAGGCTTGAAGGTCTCCTCACCTCCCTGTTCGGTTTTCCCGCGTCGACGGATTGGCGCGTGCTCGAAATCGGACGCCACCGCCTTCTCGCCCTCGCGCTGAAGGTTCTGGGCGTGACGCAAAAGGATGCGATGAGGATCTTTCTCACCCTGCACCCGGCCCTCTCCTACCCGCTCTCCGCCATCAGGACCCTGGTGCAGGAAATGCGGGATGTTTCAGCCCCGGTCGCCCTCGCCCTCATCGAAGCCATTCTGGATGTCAGGACCCTCTCGGGCGAAGCGCTCGCGTAGAGCACATCATTATCCGCAATCCTCATCTTGAAAGCCCGATCGTCAATCAGCTCGCCTCTCAGCGCTCAACCTGAGAGGTCAGCTCATCATGCGCTCGTCCGATCGAGATCAACGGCACGAGGCCGGCGACGACGTGAGGAGGCTGCTGGCCCTTTACGAGCCGGGCTCTGAGGCGGCGTGCAGGAGGGATGCCGGCTCGACCGGGTTTCTGCTAGATTGTCGGGAGTGGCGGTCTGACTGGAGGGTCGGATGTTCCTGGAGACGATCGAGGAAGAACAGGCAGCCGGCCGCGTTGCGGAGATTTACGACAAGCAGAAAGCGCAGCTCGGTTTCGTGATGGAAGCCGCGAAATGCTTCACCGCCCGGCCGGACCTGCTGCCGATCTACACGGATTTTTCCGACAGCATCCGCGCCGGCTTTTCCCTCGGCGTTCGCGAATGGCGCCTGATCACGCTGATCGCGGCAAAGCACATCCCCTCCACCTATTGCTCCCATGTCTACGGCAAGCAGCTCATCGCCGATCTCGGCTCGAAGGAAGCCGTGCTGGCCGTTCAGCGGGACTTCCGGACCGCCGGATTGTCGGACCGGGATGTGGAGATGCTGGCCTATGCGGAGACGATCGCGCAGGACGCATCCCGGATCTCGCAGGTCGATATCGACCGCCTGCGCGGGGTCGGATTCTCAGACCGGCAGATTTGCGACATCGCCCTCTGTGCCGCCTTCCGCTGCTTCGTCAGCCGCTTCTTCGACGCCATGGGCGCCGGGACCGAGACTGCCTTCATCGACGACGATGCAGAATTCCGAACGACCATGAGCGTGGGCCGCTCGCCCTGAAACAGCAGGATGGCCTCTCCAGGCTCTTCGACCGAGAGTTCCAGCGCAGCTCGGAAATCCCTCAGCCATTTTATATGATGGTCGACATTTATCATTGCATTTAAATGTCGTCCATCATATATATGCCCTCCGATCTTCCTTGTTGGAGAATGCCGATGCGCGTCAGCCGGAAACAGGCGGACAGGAACCGTGAGCATGTGATCGTCGTCGCCAGCCGTCTCTTCCGCGAGCGGGGTTTCGAGGGCATCGGGGTTGCCGACCTCATGAAGGAGGCCGGTCTCACCCACGGCGGCTTCTACGGCCAGTTCAAATCGAAAGAGGATCTGAAGGTTGAGGCGAGCCGCCGTGCCCTATCCAGAAACAAGGACAGATGGGCTCAGGTTCTCGCCGAGACGCCGAGCGATAAACTGGCGGCGCTGGCCCGCTTCTACCTGTCGGATGCTCATCGGGACCGGCGCGGCGAAGGATGCGCGCTTGCGGCGCTCGGAGGCGAGACCCCGCGCTACAGCCCGGAGCTCCAGGCCGCCTTCAAGGACGGCATCGAGGGGTACTTGGGGCTTCTCGACGGGGTCGTGCCAGCATCATCCGGGGAGGACCGACGCACCAAATCCATCGCGGCTCTCTCGACCATGGTCGGAGCCCTCGTCCTGTCGCGTGCCGTCGGCGACGAGGCGCTGTCGCAGAAGATCCTCTCTGCGGCCGCCGATGAGATCGCAGCCCGGTCGGAATAACGCGGAAAACTGCACGATCCGTGCTCCACCTCCCACAGGAGAATGCCTGTGTCCATCATTGAAACCTTGCCGACCGAAGCGGCGGAACCTGCCGCAGAGCGCAAGCTGACCGCCGGGCTCTTGGCCCTGCTGGCAGGACTGGCGGCCATCGGCGCGCTCTCGACCAACATCATCCTTCCGTCCTTCCCGTCGATCGGTTCAGCGCTGAACGTCCCGACGCGCGATCTCGGCCTCACGCTTTCGAGCTTCTTCATCGCCTTCGCCATCGGGCAGTTGTTCGTCGGCCCTCTGTCCGACCGCTACGGCCGAAGATGGTTCGTGCTCGGCGGCCTGACGGTGTTCATCATCGGCAGCGCGATCTGCGGCGGAGCCGAGAGTTTTCCGATGCTGATCGTCGGCCGCGTCATCCAGGCGCTGGGCGTCTGCGCGGCGTCCGTTCTCTCCCGCGCCATCGCGCGCGATCTCTTCGATGGCGAGGCGCTAGCGAAGGCTCTGTCGCTGACCATGGTGGCCATGGCGGCCGCACCCGGCTTCTCGCCCCTCCTCGGCAGTGCGCTCGACGCGCAGTTCGGTTGGCGCGCAACCTTCGTGCTGGTCGCCGTACTGGGAGCCGTCCTCGCAGCCTATTACGCACTCAGCGCAGGCGAGACGCATCCGGCCGACCGCCGCTCCGCGGCCTCGCTCTCCGCCACCATGCTTGCCTATCGTGGGCTTCTGGCGGACGCCCGCTTCATTCTGCCGGCGCTTGCCGTCAGCCTCGTCATCGGCGGTCTCTATGCCTTCTTCGCTGCGGCACCTGCCATCCTCATTCTGGGCCTCGGCCTCTCCGCATGGCAGCTCGGCCTGTTCTTCGCCACGACGGTGTTCGTCGTCTTCGCCGGCGGATTGCTGGCGCCACGCCTGGCGCACAAATGCGGAGCACGCCCCATCGCCACCATCGGCATCGGCCTGGCCATGCTCGGCGGCGGCCTGCTTCTTGCGGCGAGCGCAGCCCCGACCTTCTACGGGTTCGCGGGTGCGATGGCGGTTTTCCTGCTTGGCATGGGGCTGGTCAATCCGCTCGGCACGGCCCTCACGCTGCAACCGTTCGGACACCAGGCCGGCCTGGCGTCCGCGCTTCTCGGCTTCCTGCAGATGGCCTGCGCGGGGACCGGCACCGCGCTGACCACCGCTCTTCCGCTCTCACCCTTGGGCGCGCTGAGCGTCATCCTCACCGGAGGCTCGGCTCTCGCCCTCGTCATCTTTCTTCGTCAGCGCCCAGAACCCCATCATGGAAAGGTCTAGTCATGCGCGACAAGCTCTTCGGCCAACATACGGGACTTCGTGTTTCCGAACTGGTTCTCGGAGCCGGCAATTTCGGTACGCGCTGGGGACATGGCACCGAACCTGACGAGGCCCGCCGCATCCTCGACGCCTATGCGGATGCCGGCGGCAATTTCATCGATACGGCGGACAGCTACCAGTTCGGTCAATCCGAGAAGATCCTGGGCGACCTGCTGCAAGGACGGCGCGACGATTTCGTCGTGGCGACGAAGTTCACGCAGCGCGCCAACCCGAAGGATGGCATCCTCGTCACCGGCAACAGCCGCAAGGCGATGATGTCGTCGGTGGAGGCGAGCCTCAAGCGCCTGAAGACCGATCACATCGATCTCTACTGGGTGCATTATTCGGACGGCGTTACGCCGATCGAGGAAATCGTGCGCGGCTTCGACGATCTCGTGCGCGCCGGCAAGATTCTCTATGCGGGTCTCTCGGACTTCCCGGCCTGGCGCGTGGCCCGGGCGGCCACCATCGCCGAACTCCGCGGAATGGTTCCCATCGCGGGCCTCCAGGTCGAGCACAGCCTCGTGGAGCGCACGACCGAGCAGGAACTCATCCCCGCCGGACTGGCGCTGGGCCTCGGCATCGTCGCGTGGTCACCGCTCGGCGGCGGCATGCTCACGGGCAAGTACCGGCAGGGAGAGGCTGGCCGCGCACAGGGGCTCGGCGGCAAAGTGTTTCAGGCGGAGAACTCCGCCCAGCGCAGCGCGGTGCTTGATACAGTGATCACGGTTGCCGAGGAGCTTGGCGTCTCGCCGGGCGAGGTCGCCGTCGCGTGGGTCGCGGCCAAAGGCTCGCTCCCCATCATCGGACCGCGCACCGTGGCCCAACTGGAGAGCAATCTCGCGGCGGCGAAGGTCAGACTGTCGCCCGAGCAGACCGCGCGGCTCGACGCGGTCAGCAGCCTGCCGCCCGTGTTTCCCTACACGATGATCCACGAGGCCGGAACGCAGCAGCGCAGCGCCGGCGGCAAGTTCGATCTGATCGACCGCCCCGCTCTCCCGGTTGCCTAATCTTCGGCAGCGAGGTCGAGGAAGTGGCGCCCTGCCCGGTCGTCGACCTCCACGAGCCAGAGATCGGGATCGAAGCGAAGTTCGCGCGTCATGCGCTCCTCCACGTCGAGGGGCATCACGTCCGTCAGGATCGGCGAGAACAGGCGCTCGCCGCTGTCGTCGAGGAAGAGCTGCGGGGCGGGACCATAAAGGCTTGCGGTGCCGTCGAGCCGGTCCACCTTCACGAAAACCGCACCGGCTTCGGCGGCGCCGCGCTTGCGCAGGGCCGCCTCGAGTCCCTCCACCGAACAGCGGCGCAGATAGGCGGAGACCCAGAAGTCCGAGCGAAGCCTGGACACTATTGAACCGTAATGCCGGATGCGGCGGAAAGTTCGCGGATCGTCCGTGCGTTCAATTCGCCGGTGACCGGCAAGCGACGGTCCTGCTCGAAGCGCTCGATCGCCTGCCGGGTGCCGGAGCCCATCAGGCCGTCCACCTTCACGCTGTAGCCCAGCCTTGCGAGCGCACGCTGGCCCGCCAGGACGATGTCGCCGGGATCGGAGCGGCCCACATTGGCGGGAGGCACCGGCACCGGACCGCCCATGCGGATCATGTCGGCGATGGGATCTCGCGCGGCACTCCGCGCAGGCGCAGGCACGGGCGCAGCGGCTGCCTGCGGTGCACGGGCCGGCGGTGCCGCGGCGGGAACGGGCTGCCCTCCGTTGCGGATCATCTCGGCGATCGGGCTGCGCTGAGGCGCCTTGGGAGTGGCGACAGCCGAGGCCGGCGCGGGCATCGGTGAGGAATGCGCGACGGATTCATGCGAAGCGGGCACCGACGCCAGCTCCTCGGCGGGCTGCGCTCCAGGACGGGCGGGCGGCAGAGCCTGGACGGCCTCGCTCCCCGTCTCCTCCGTCGGCTCGGGTGTCAGCACGATCTCCCGCGTGTTGAAGAGAGGAGCCGGATGGCGGCTGCTTTGCAGCGCCAGCGCGTTCCAGGCAATCGCGCCGCCGCATCCGGTGAGCAGAAGGGCGGCGAGGATCTGGCGCGGATGGTTGAAGACGAAGGAGGCCGCTAGCTCGCCCACGCTCGGCTTGCGCGGTGGCTTGGCGGCGCGCTTCTGCGTCGGTCGTGCCGGAGCCTTCCGGCGTACGACAGCGGGCAGATCGAGATCGTCATCGGGATGATCGACAAAAGCTTCACGCAAAGGAGTCGGTTCCGTCTTCGAAGAATGATGTCGTTTTGGTCCGCCCAGTCAGCAAGACAAGACGGCGGGGCACCGTTTCTTGTCTTTCTGACGGCAAAGCCTGACAGAGCCGGTTTAAGCGAAACCTAATTGCGCGAATTGAGGCGGCCTGGAGAGGCTGATGAGAAGCGCGCGACCGGGGAGGAAGCATATCGGCTCCGTAAATCATCTTTGCATTACAATAACTTATCCATAGGATCGAACGGCAAGGTTTTGTTCATCCTGTTTCCAGATTCCCCCTGCGGCTTCTTACACGGCGCTGCCTGCATACGTTATGGTGCTGCATCGTCCTTCGTTTCTGGCAACCGACCGCTGCATGTTTTCGATTCTCCGTTTCATCCTCATCGTCGGCGCCATTTTCTATTACTCGCCGGTGCGCCGGCACGGCGAGGAAACGGCGGCGCTCGAGGCTTTCCTTGCGCCCACGAAGAGCCAGCCGGCCGCTGCCGGCCCTGCTGCCACGCCGGATCAGACCGGCCATCTCGAGACCGTCTGGAAGGCGCTCCCCGACAGCGCCAAGCAGGCGGTGGTCGACAAGATCCTCACCACCTCCGGCTTTCCCGTTGCCGGCTCCACCAGGTCCTCGGACACCCTGCGACCCGAAGACCGCGAGCCTGCTGCGTCCAAGCCTCGCACTTAAATCGGGCTCCTTCCGTCGCCAAAATGCCTGGTGATGGTTATATGACAGGCAGACAACACGGGTTTGCCATGCTGCCGACAATCGACGAAATCGTTTCCAATTTCGAGCTGCTCGACGAATGGGAGGAGCGGTATCGCTACATCATCGAACTCGGCCGGCTCATGGAGCCGTTGCCGGAACAGGCGTATAACGACATCAACAAGGTTCAGGGCTGCGCGAGCCAGGTGTGGCTCCAGACCGATCTCGACTCGTCCAGTGGCAAGCCTGTCCTGCACCTGCGCGGCGACAGCGACGCCCACATCGTGCGCGGCCTCGTGGCGCTCCTGATCTCCCTCTATGGCGGCAAGACGCCTTCCGAGGCTCTCTCGACTGACGCCCTGGTGCTGTTCAAGGAGCTCGGCCTGTCCGAGCATCTGACGCCGCAACGGTCGAACGGCGTCAGATCCATGGTCGACCGCATCCGCCGCGATGCGCAGATGGCCGTGGCGGCGTCCTGACCGCCGATCAGGATCACGAGGCGTCAATCGGCCCGGCCGCCGTCGCGTCGTCGCCGGTCCGGTGCCGGTAGTCCCTGTCCTCTCGCACCCGCTTTCTCTCGCTTTGCCCTCATCCGGGGAGCAGCGCTGAGGCTCTGCCCCGGAAGATCAGGGCATTTCCGGTGCATTCTCGAGCCTCCTTCGAGACGCCGCTGCGCGGCTCCTCAGGATTAGGGCAGCGTGTCCGAGGGCGTGATCGCCGGAGCGTGTTCAGGAACGGCCCCGACATTCTCCGACGTCATCACCGGCCCTGTGCCGGTGATCCCGATGGATTGAAGCACAGCACCTCACGGGATCGGGATGGCCGGCACAGGGCCGGTGATGACGTGAGAGGGTTCGAGTGCGGTGCACGCGCGACCGGGGATGGTCTGATCCCCCGGATCAGATCCGCGGACGGCCATGACAAGGAGGGCGTGGTTCCCATCAAATCCTTTCAAACCCGCCCGCCCTCGATGACCACCGCCTGCCAGGCGCGGATGCCGCGCGAGGCAGCCGGGCCGCGGGCGGAGGCTTCGATGCCGTAATGCTCGGCCAGCCGCGCCAGGGCGAGCCGCACCACGATTTTCCCGGAGCGCGGCGGCCATTGCCGTTCGCGTTCGATCTGCTCCAGACCTTTCAGGAAGCCGCAGAGGTCGAGGAGCAGGTCGCTGAAATCGCCCCCGATGGCGTCGAAGGCGTTCTGCAGCCGCTGGCGGGCAGCGACCATCCGATCGGTGGCCTCGCCCGGAGAGACAGGGCCGCCGCTCTTCGGCATGCCGTCCCAGCGGGCCGTCACGCCGGGCAGCAACCCCGCCAGCATGATGTCGGTCCGCAGGCGCTCGCCGGCCTGATATGAGGCTTCATCGATCATCGGCGCCCCGTCACGACCTTTACGGCGGCGCAGCCAATCGAGCGGGCTCTCATCCGAGTCCACGCGCACCCGTGTGATTCCCGTCTCCGTTTCGACCGAGGCGAGATCCGTCTCGCGATGCTGGTGAAAGAAGGCCATGTCCGCTTCCGGCGCCGACGCGCGGCGCAGATGGGCCTCGCCGGCCTTCGTCAGCAACAGGGCCTTCCGACCGGATTCAGCCTGCTTCCAGCAGCCGAGATCCTGGCGTACGAGAGCCTCCGCAGCGGCATGGGCGAAGCGCCCCGCCCCCACCGAGATTCCCGATCGACTCCTGTGGACAAGCACGCTCGCCGGGTCGGTCGGATCGACGATGGCGCAGGTCTCGGGCTGGTCGAGGGCCGTCAGAAGCCGCCGCGCCTCCCTGGACAGGGAATCGCCCGCCATGCCTCCGACGGTCGTTCCAGGTTTGCTGCTCTCCTTCCGCGCACGCCTTTCCGAACGGGCCCCCTTCGAGGCTGAAATCCCTGGTGCGGCAATACTTTGATGAACCGCATCGCCGTCTTCAATGTTCATGTTTTGTTCCTATAAATAAAGTAAGAAAGGGTCGCCCCTTCCACCCCTGATAGTGGGGGCATATTCCTAGTTGTCAACGAAGATTCAAACCTGTTGATAAGAGTGAGGATAAGTCGGACGGCGCATGCTCCCTCCGCACAAAGGCCGCATTGGTCCTTCGCCTTGGATGACGAAGGACCATGCCGGGATCAGGCGGCGGACGACACTGTCAGCGATCCGGGTTCGGAGCCCTGCGCGAAGGGGAAGCCTTCATCGGCCCAGCCGGTCATGCCGCCGAGCATCAGTTTGACCGGGCGGCCGAGCAGCGACAGCTTCAGGGCCGCGCGATCGGCGCCGTTGCAGTGCGGACCGGCGCAATAGACCACGAACAGCGTCTTCTCGGGCCAGGCGGCCATGCGCTCGGCCGTCATCTCCCGGTGCGGAAGATTGAGCGCCCCTGGCACGTGGCTGCGCGCGTAGGCATGGGGACCGCGGGCATCGACGAGAACGAAATCGACGGTCCCGCCCGAGAGGGATTCGTGTACGTCGGCGCAATCCGTCTCGAAGGCCAGGCGGCTTGCGAAATGCTCCGCAGCCTTGGACGGAGCGGCGGCGGGAATGGCCGCGACGGAACTCGTTGGCATGACAACCTCCTTGTGGAAAAGCCGTCGCCAGATTTCCGCAGAGGCGTCATGGTGGAAAGTGGCACTCCTGCCAACAGACGTAAACATCATGCCAAACCACCTCGTCGTCGCCCTCGCCTATGATCGTTTGAGCACCTTCGAGTTCGGCATCGCGGTCGAGATCTTCGGCCTGCCCCGGCCCGAGATGGGACCGGACTGGTACCGCTTCGCGGTGTGCGCCATCGAGCCGGGTCCCCTGCGGGCCATCGGGGGCTTCCAGATCATTGCCGACGGCGGCCTCGAATTGCTGGACGAGGCCGACACCATCGTCATCCCGGGCTGGCGCGGAGCCTCCAGGGAGCCCGTCCCTCCGGCGCTGATCGCCGCCCTGCAGCGGGCCCATGCGCGAGGCGCGCGCCTGATGTCCATCTGCTCCGGCGTCTTCGCGCTTGCCGCGACGGGCCTTCTCTCCGGGAAGCGGGCGACCACGCATTGGCACTACGCGGAGCAGCTTGCGCAGGTCCATCCGGACATCAAGGTGGAGCCGGATGTTCTCTATGTGGACGAAGGCAGGGTGCTGACCTCTGCCGGCAGCGCCGCCGGCATCGATCTCTGCCTTCATGTGGTGCGCGCCGATTTCGGGCCCGAGATCGCCAACCGCCTCGCCCGCCGCCTCGTGGTGCCGCCCCATCGCGAAGGCGGCCAGGCGCAGTTCATCGAGCGGCCCGTGCCACCGGCTCGCGAGGGTCTACGGTTCGCGCCCCTCTTCGACCGCATGCGGGCCCGCCTTGGCGAGGAGCAGCCGGTGGCGGAACTGGCCGCGGAGGCCGGGATGAGCGTGCGCACATTCCTGCGCCGCTTCAAGGCCGCAACCGGCCTGCCGCCGGGGGAGTGGCTGCTCACGGAGCGCCTGGTCCGCGCCAGGGAACTGCTGGAAACCACGGGCCATTCCGTCGAGAGCATCGCCGACGCGACCGGTTTCGGCTCCGCTGCCACCCTTCGCCACCATTTCCGGGTGCGCCTCGGCACGAGCCCTGGGACCTATCGCAACCGGTTCGCGCCGGGAATGAAGCGGTTCGCGGACACGCCAGGCCCTGAAAAACAAAAAGCCGCCCCTTAGGGCGGCTGATTTCGGCTCGGACGGCCGACCTTAGCTGCTGCTGCGCGACGAACGGCGCTTACGGCGCTGCTGGCCGAGGCCCATTTCCTTGGCGAGCTCCGAGCGAGCCTTGGCGTAGTTGGGAGCCACCATCGGGTAATCGACGGGCAGAGCCCACTTCTCGCGATACTGCTCGGGCGTCATGTTGTACTGCGTGCGCAGATGGCGCTTCAGAGACTTGAACTTCTTGCCGTCCTCGAGGCAGACGATGTAGTCCGGCGTGACGGACTTCTTCACCGGGATTGCCGGCTTCGGCGCCTCAACAGGCACTTCCACGGTGCCGCCCCCGACACGCAGAAGAGCCGAATGGACGTCGCTGATCAACGTCGGCAGGTCGCCCGAAGGAACAGAATTATTGCTCACATAAGCCGAAACGATATCTGCAGCCAGCTCAATGTAGTTCGAAGCAGCGATGTTGTCGCTCATTTTGATTTTCTTCCTTTCCGGCTCTTTGGAATGACTCAAAAAAGCATTTCAACCTAAATTTGAGCATTCTCGTCTGAAGCAATGCTTGCCTCTTGCTTGAGCCGCACCGTAGTTGCACAGAAATCGTGCTCGCTCGTCCAAGTATGTCAAATCGAGCCCCATTGCAAGATGTGCAAAAGGAAAACTTTGGAAAACTACGTATCAACTTTCACTTTGCAATAAACCTACGTTGAACAGTTAATGCCTCCTGCCATAGGTTAAGGCTTTCATCACATAAATTTCATTCTTCCGATCCGAAGAAGTAACTAGAAAGGCGCTCGTCTTGCACGATTGAGGTCCCTCCGGCCCGAAGCCGGACCCATCATGGGCAATCTCCGTTATCTGTGCATAATCCCGCCTCTCGATGATTTGCCTGGACAATTTCATGAATATTGAACGCCTTCCCCTCCATCCCCTGCCTGCTGCGCCGTCGATTCCCGCCAAACCGCATGTCTTCGACGTGCATGGCGTTCGGATCCAGGACGATTACGCTTGGTTGAAGGCCGAGAATTGGAAGGACGTTCTGAAGGATCCGTCCGTCCTCGATTCCTCCATCCGCGCCGCCCTGGAGCAGGAGAACGCCTACGCAGCGGCAGCCTTTTCCGGAACGGAGGAGTTTCAGACCCGTCTCGTGGCCGAGATGCGCGGACGCATCAAGGAGGACGATTCGACGGTTCCGGAGCCGGACGGGCCCTTCGCCTATTTCACCCGCTACCGGGAGGGCGGGCAGCACCCGCTCGTCTGCCGACAGCCCCGCGACGGCGGGCCCGAGACGATCATGCTGGACGGCGACAGGGAGGCGGAGGGACGCCCCTTCTTCGATCTCGGCGGAGCGGATCATTCGCCCGACCATCGTCTGATGGCCTGGGGGGCGGATATCAAAGGTTCTGAATACTTCACGATTCGGGTGCGGGATCTCGAAAGCGGCGCCGATCTGCCGGAAGAGGTGTCGCAAACATCGGGCGGCGCCGTATGGCTCAACGATTCGTCCGGCTTCTACTACGTCGAGCTCGACGAAAACCACCGCCCTGTGCGAGTCAAACGCCATCTCCTCGGTACGAGCGCCGATGAGGATCAGGTGATCTACGAGGAGAAGGATCCCGGCTTCTTCGTGAAGCTCGGCATCACGCAGTCGAACGCCTTCGTGCTCATCGAGGCGAGCGATCATGAGACCTCCGAAATCCGGCTGCTCGACCGGACGGACGCATCGGCGTCGCCACGGATCGTCGAGCCGCGCACGCCCCAGCTGAAGTATGACGTGGAGCATCACGGCGACAGCCTGATCATTCTCACCAATGCGGACGGCTCGGAGGACTTCAAGATCGTCACCGCGCCCGTCGCGACGCCGGGACGGGCCAACTGGAAAGATCTCGTGCCCTATCGACCCGGCACGATGATCCTCTCCGTCGTTGCCCTGGCCCGTTATCTCGTGCGCCTCGAGCGCGAGAATGCGAATCCGCGCATCGTGCTGCGGGAATTCGCAACAGGCCGCGAAGAGAGTGTCGCTTTCGAGGAGGAGGCGTATTCGCTCGGCTTCTCGGCTGGCTACGAGTTCGACACGGATGTCATCCGCTATCACTACTCGTCGATGACGACACCGAGCGAGGTGATCGATTATCATCTGGGCACGGGAGAGCGCACATTCCGCAAGCGGCAGGAAGTGCCGAGCGGACACAACCCGGCCGATTACGTAACCCGCCGGTTATTTGCAACGGCTCCCGACGGCGAACAGGTTCCGATCTCGCTCGTGCACCGACGCGAGGTCGTGCTCGACGGCTCCGCCCCATGCCTGCTTTACGGATACGGCTCCTACGGCATGTCCATGCCCGCGAGCTTTCGTACCGGCATTCTGTCCCTCGTCGATCGCGGCTTCGTCTATGCCATCGCCCATATCCGGGGCGGCACGGAGAAAGGCTGGCGCTGGTACATGGACGGCAAGCGTGAGAAGAAGACGAACACGTTCAGGGATTTCGTCGCCTGCGGCGAGGCTCTCGTCCAAGCCGGCTACACCTCCCCTGGACGCATCGTGGCCCATGGCGGCAGTGCGGGCGGCATGCTCATGGGAGCGGTGGCCAATCTGGCACCGGACCTGTTCGCGGGAATCATCGCCGAGGTGCCGTTCGTCGACGTGCTCAACACCATGCTCGACAGCGAGCTGCCCCTCACCCCGCCGGAATGGCCGGAATGGGGCAATCCGGCCGCTGACGAGACGGCTTTCCACACGATCTTATCTTACTCCCCCTATGACAACGTGAAGCCTCAGGCCTACCCGGCAATCCTGGCCCTCGCCGGGCTCACGGATCCGCGCGTCACCTATTGGGAGCCCGCGAAATGGGTGGCGAGGCTGAGGGCCACCATGACGGGCGGGGGCCCTGTCGTGCTCAAGCTCAACATGGAGGCGGGGCATGCCGGCGCCGCCGGTCGTTTCGATCGGCTCGAGGAGGTCGCCCTAGCCTATACCTTTGCCATTCGTTGCATCCAAGGGTTCCAGAACTGACTCGATGCGCTATGTCAAAACATAACACTTCGAGGGAAGCCGCCCCAAGCCGCAGAGCGTACGAGACTATGAGAGTACAAATCGATGACCGAGCGCGGCAGTTTAACGGCTGAGGACGATATCGTCTCTCGAGAAGGCGATAAACAACGTATCGCGGAGCTGGAATCACGCTTGGCCCAGGCGGAGGCAGCCCTGCGCTCCAGCAACTTCAAGTTGAGACTGGCCCTCGACATCGGCCGGCTCGGTGCATGGGAGCGGGACCTGGAGTCCGGCGAGGTCACAGGCACAGCCGTCTTCAAGACCTATCTTGGGCTCCAGCCGGACGCGAAGCTGACCTTTGCCGATCTGCAGGCCATGTTCCATCCGGCCGACCTGGAGCGGATCAATCAGGCGATCTCCTATGCGCTCCGCACCAAGACGGATTTCAACATCGAGCATCGCATCCTGAAGGCCGATGGAAGCATCGGCCATGTTCACGTGCGTGGCGGCATCATCTATGAAGGCAGCAAGCCTGTCCGCTTCGTCGGCGTGCTGCAGGACATCAACGAGCGGCAGAAGATCCGGGACGAAATGGGCCAGGCCCAACGCCGTCAGGAGTTTCTCCTCAAGCTCAACGACCAGCTCAGCAACATCGATGACCAGTACGAGGTCATGGAGATCGCTGCACGCAATGTGAGCAAACTTCTGAAGGTCGACACTGCAGGCTATGGCGAGGTCTATGAAGACCGCGGCGTCATCATCGTTGAACGCGAGTGGTCCTGGGGGCTCATCACCAATGAGGGCAAGGTCGAAAAGATCGACCAGCAGGCGAGCCCCATCATCGAGTCACTGAAGCGCGGACAACCCGCCATCATCAACGATGTGAGGACCGACCCACGCCTCCGCGCCCCTGCTCTTCAGGCCTTCTACAGCACCATAAACGCGCGTTCGGGTTTCGCCGTTCCCATTCACAAGAACGGGCGCTTCATCGCCGAATTCTACGTCTATTCATCGGTGCCGCGCGACTGGACGAGCGACGAAATCACCCTTGTCGAAGATGTGGCGGAGCGCACCTGGCTGGCGATCGAGAAAGTCCGGGCCGAGACGAAACTTCGCGAAACCGAAGCGCGCTTCAACCTTATCGCGGAATCGCTTCCCGCCCTCGTGTGGATCGTCAAGCCCAACCTGGAACTGACCTACACGAATGAACGATGGGTCACGTACTCGGGCCTGCCTCCGCAAGAAGCTCTCGGCCATAGCTGGACGGCTGCCATTCACCCGGACGACTGGGCCAGGATGACCGAGGAGCTGAAACCTGTCATGGCCAACGCGACCCCTTATACGACCGAGGTCCGCTACCGCTCGGCGGAAGGGGAGTACCGCTGGCACATCATCCGCGCGGCGCCCGTTCACAATGCCGCTACGGGAGAGTTCAACGGATGGGTCGGAACGAGCGTCGACATCCATGATTTGAAGCTGACGGAAGCAGCCTTGCGGATCAGCGAGGAACGCCTGTCGCTCGCACAGCGCGCTGCCGGAATTGGCGTGTTCGATTGGGATGTCCCTTCGGGCAAGGTGACATGGACGGCCGAGCAGGAGCGCCTCTTCGGCCTCGAAAAGGGCACGTTCGGAGAAGATTTCTCCAGCTGGGAGGCGAGAGTGCTCCCGCAGGATCTGGAGCCCTCCAACAGAGCGATAGCGGAAGCGTTGGCGCGCCATGACCCGGAGATCAACCTGGCCTATCGGATCAGGCGCCCCGACGGAAACATCCGGACGATCGATACAACGGCGCTGTTCTTTTACGACGACAAGGGCGCTCCGTTGCGCATGGTTGGGGTCAACATCGACATCACGCGCTACAAAGAGGCGGAGAAGCGCCAGAATCTCCTCATCCGCGAACTTCATCATCGGGTGAAGAATACTCTGGCAACGGTCCAGGCGATCGTCGGCTCCACCGCCCGCACGGCCTCGAGCATCGACGAATTCTACCAGGGCTTCGTCGGCCGCATCGTCTCGCTCGCGCGCACCCACAACCTCCTCACCGAGGATCTGTGGCAGAAGGCGGCGCTCGAGGAACTCGTCCAGACCGAGCTCGGCCCTTACGAGGACGAGGCACGCAACCGCATCACGATCGAGGGGCCGCATCTCGAACTCCCCTCGGAGGCGGCAGTGCCGATCGGCATGGCGATTCATGAACTGACCACGAATGCGGCCAAGCACGGAGCCCTGTCCTCGTTCGGCGGGCAGGTCGAGGTTCGCTGGCGGGTGGAGCCCGGGGAGCAGCGCCCGATGCTGCATTTCTCCTGGGTGGAGCGTGGCGGGCCTCGCGTGAGCACGCCCACGCGCCAGGGCTTCGGGACGCGCCTGCTCCAGCGGGTGCTGGCGACACAGCTGCAGGCGGAGGTCTCCATGAACTTTCTCGAGGAGGGTCTGCACTTCTCGATGCAGATGCCGATCCCGGTCGATCCTCCCACCTTCAACCCGGACACGTAGGGTTCCATGCTTCTCGACGCAAAACGCTCTCATCTTCTCGTCGTCGATCTTCAGGCCCGGCTTATGCCTGCCATCCATGAAGGTGAGAATGTCCTCCGGAATGTGAGAATCCTGCTGGAAGCCGCCAAACGGCTGAAAATACCCGTCTCGGTGACGGAGCAGTACCCCAAGGGCCTCGGCCCGACCGTAGCACCCGTCCAGGAGGCGCTGCCGCCTGAAGCGGTCACTTTGGCCAAAACCACCTTCTCGGCCGCCCGCGAGCCTGCGATTGCCGAGCGGATGGCGGCTCTGCGCGGCAGCGGCCTGAATCAGCTCGTGATCTGCGGAACCGAAGCCCATATCTGCGTGCTGCAAAGCGCTCTGGAATTCCGAAGCACGGGCCTGGAAGTCTTCGTCGTTGCGGATGCGGTGTCGAGCCGCTCAAACCACAGCGTCGCCGCCGCCTGCGCGCGGCTGCTTCATGCAGGCTGCCATTGGGTGACGACGGAGATGGTCGCCTTCGAGTGGATGGGAGAAGCGGCCACGGACGATTTCCGCGCGCTCGCCCCCCTCTTCAGATAGAGGACGACGGACTCCCCTCGCCGCCCGCGGCGATGAACTCCTTCAGCTCGTCCAGGGACTTGAAGCGGAACACGCCGCTCGGCGTCTGCGCCTCGATGGAGCCATCCGAGAACATCACGTACTTGTTGTCGCCGGAATTGTAGGTGCCCACGACGACAGCGGGACGCGACGCATCGGAATCGGTTTCGTCGTCGAATTCCGCTTCCGTCTCGGCATCCGCCGTAACGGCGGGCTCGCGACCGGGCTCGGGCTCGAGATCCGACACGATCTCGACAGCGGGCTCCGGCCGCTCGTCACGTTCGTCGGGTTGATGCGGCTCGGGGCCGCGATCGTCCAAATCGCGCTGCCGGATGTCGGCGCCGTCGATCACGCGCGGCTCTTCGTCCTCATCGCGCGCCCGCTCCGCCAGAAGGAAGTCAGGCACCTTCATGCCCGGCTCGTCCTCTTCATGGGACGGCGCGGGAGAGAGGCTCGTCCTGGGCGGGAATGGCACGACGGGCTCGGGCACCCGCGGCTCCTCCGGCCATTCGGCGGTCTTCACCTCTTCCTTGCTCGCCTCGCGCACGCTCTCGTCCTCGAAGAGCGGAAGGGTGGGCTGTGCCTCATCCGG
This sequence comes from Microvirga sp. 3-52, assembly GCF_018383585.1. Lineage (GTDB taxonomy): Bacteria > Pseudomonadota > Alphaproteobacteria > Rhizobiales > Beijerinckiaceae > Microvirga. Next base: position 1,914 of record NZ_JAHAMK010000024.1, on the reverse strand, counting down.
GCGTCCGCCCTCGTCAGCCTCGGCAGCCGCCTTTCCGGCCACGAGGCCGCCGGAGAGCGATGCCAGCGAAAGATCCTTAGTGGACGTCTGCGCCCCGAGGATGGCTTCCTCGCCGAAGCCGCTCTGGAGCTGCCGCAGCCGGGTCTCGATCTTCGCCAGCTTGGAGACGGCGGCTGCGATGCCGAGCAGAAGCGCACCGCTCGCGGCCGTGACGCTGCCGGCGATCACCATCGTCCAGCCGCGCTCGACCAGAACGATATCCCATCCGAAGAATGCCGCGAACAGTCCGCCGAGGATCATCGCAAAAGCGAGGGCCAGAAGAGCGATGATCATGCCGTCTCCATCATACGCAAACCAAAGACAATCAAGGCAAAGCTATGCCTGTATAGGCAAAAGACAACCGGCTGGGAAGCTTGGGCAGAAAAAAGTCCGCAGCTCGGCCGTTGCTCTTGGGCATATGGCGCTTTAACTAACGCTCAGGCGCATCGTGCGGACCCAGAGGGCCGCGTCAGCGAAAAGTGGCCCCGATTTTCCGCATCGGGGGATGCGCAGGTAAAGGAGGGGCATTGGATCGATTCCAAAGGTGAATTCACTCTTGGGTCCGATGCTCCGGGTCGCTCAATCCAAAGGAGACGCCGATGTCGTTCACTCTGCCCGAACTGCCTTATGCCTATGATGCCCTGCAGCCCTACATGTCGAAGGAAACCCTGGAGTTTCACCACGACAAGCATCATGCGGCTTACGTCAACACCGGCAACAACCTGCTGAAAGGCACGGAATTCGAAGGCAAGAGCGTCGAGGAGGTCGTGCAGGGCTCCTACGGCAAGAACCAGGCCCTCTTCAACAATGCCGGGCAGCATTACAATCACATCCATTTCTGGCTGTGGATGAAGCCCAATGGCGGCGGCGCCATTCCCGGCAAGCTCGAGAAGAAGATCGTCGAGGACCTCGGCTCGGTCGACAAGATGAAGGAGGACTTCATCCAGGCCGGCGTCGGCCAGTTCGGCTCCGGCTGGGCCTGGCTTGCCGTGAAGGACGGCAAGATCACCATCATGAAGACACCGAACGGCGAGAACCCGCTCGTGCACGGCGCCCAGCCGATCCTCGGCTGCGACGTGTGGGAACACTCCTACTACATCGACTACCGCAACCGCCGTCCCGACTATCTCAAGGCCTTCCTCGACAATCTCGTGAACTGGGAGCATGTCGAGGAGATGTACGAGAACGCGACCAAGTAGGCGGAACGACGCTATGTCGAACGGGCCTCTTCGGAGGCCCGTTTCATGTGATCTCCATGGAGACCGAACCGTGATGGACTTCCTGTACCATTCCATTCTGATCGGGATTGGCGCCACGGCGATATTCGACCTGTGGGGACTTTTTCTGAAACACGCCTTCGGACTTCCCGGCGCAAACTGGGGCCCGGTCGGCCGCTGGTTCTGCCATCTTGCCGGCGGTACCGTGTATCACGCGGACATCGCGAAGGCCCGGCCCTTCGCCTACGAGCGGGCGGTGGGCTGGATCTGTCATTATGTGGTCGGCATTCTGTTTGCTGCGGTCCTGCTCGCGGTGACGTCCTCCGACTGGCCCCGGCAGCCGACCCTGATGCCCGCCTTGATCGTGGGTTTGGTGACGGTCGGCGCGGGATGGTTCCTGCTGCAACCCGGCATGGGCGCGGGCATCGCGGCCTCGAAACGCCCGAATGCGACCCAGATCCGGGCTCTCAACATCGCCGGGCACATCGTGTTCGGACTGGGCCTCTACGCAAGCGCCCTCCTCATTCGTTGAGACGCTCGGGCAGGCTCAAGCGGTGGAAGAGGCCTCTCTCGGGCCCGCATGTTTGGGACCTTTCCTCTTGCTTGCCGGCCTAGTGCGGCCAAACCTCGACGTCGTGGCCAGGCTTGTGCTGGCCAC
>NZ_JAHAMK010000023.1 GCF_018383585.1 Microvirga sp. 3-52 | reverse complement strand
GGCGGCCAGGTCCTGCACCGCCGCATCGGTGCGCCGGGCGCCCTGCACGGCCCGCTCGGCGATCTGCGAGGACTGGCTCACCTGGCTGGCGATCTCGCGGATCGAGATCGACAGCTCCTCGGTGGCGGCCGCCACCGTCTGCACGTTCGAGGAGGTCTGCTGGGCGGCCGACGAGACGGTGACCGACTGCTGCGTGGTCTGGCCGGCGATCGACGTCATGGTCTGGGCCGTGGCCTCCATCTCGGTGGCCGCCGCGGACAGCCCCTGGGTCAGGGCCGACACGTTCAGCTCGAAGCGCTTGGTCAGCTGGTCGAGCACCTCGGCCCGGCGCATGCGGGCGTCCGCTTCCAGGGCGGCCGCTTCATCCGCCTGCTTCTTGGCGAGCAGCGCATCCTTGAACACCTGAACGGAGCCGGCCATCACACCGATCTCGTCCCGGCGGGAGGTCCCGTCGATCGTCACGCCGAGATCGCCGCTGGCGAGCGCGCGCATGTTCGCCACGAGCTTCTGGATCGGCCTGGAGATGCTGCGTCCGAGACCGAAGGCGATCAGGAGAAGGAACGCTGCGGCACATGCAACGAGCGTCAGGAACAGGTTGCGGTAGGAAGCGGCGGTCGCGGCAAGGTCATCGATGTAGACGCCGCTGCCGATCACCCATCCCCATTTGTCGAAACTCGTTGCATAGGAGAGCTTTGGAAGAGGCTCCGGCTGGTTCGGCTTCGGAAAGAGATAGGCAACGAAGCCGCCACCGGTCCGCCCGGCATTTCCGATCTCTTTGAGGAACGCGACACCGTTGGCATCCTTCACCGCAGAGTTGTCCTTCCCTTCCAGGGTCTTGCTGAAAGGATGCATCAGCATCACCGTCTGGTAATCCTGGATGAAGAAGTATTCGGAGCCGCCATAGCGCAGAACGCGCAGCGTATCGGACGCACGCTTCTTCGCTTCGTCCTCGGACATTTCTCCACGCTTTGAGCGGATTTCGAAATCAGCCACGATGCTGACGGCCGTTTCCACGAGGTGCTTGAGCTCAGTTTTCTTCTGTTCGGTCAGGACGGTCGAGATCGTGACGGAGCCGAAGTTCGCGAGCGCAATCAGGCCCACAATTCCTGCCGCGATCCCAGCATAGAACCGGCCGGCAACACCGGAGAACGAACGCGTCAGCTTGTTGCGAATGGTAGAACTCTTATCAGACATTTTTCTTTGCGAACCTGCCCGCATCGCCACGGGGGGCGCGCGCCCCCACGACACGCTCTACCAGGTTCTTCAAGTCTGAAAGAGTTGCCGTGCTCGTCAATAAGTGAAAACACTTAGAGCTTTCTGACGCCTTATTATCGGTTCTTTAAATCAGCTCATAGCGTCTCTTCGCGGAGAAGAATATTTGCCTCAAATAGAAAGAAAAAGCCGCAGATGTCATGCATCTGCGGCGAATTATACTTTAGGCGATGCTAGGTCGCGGCTTCATTTTACCGGCCCCAGCGCAGCACCATCGGGTCGAGGCGGCGGGCGACTTCGATCAAGCCTTTCCTTGTCTCCGGATGCAGGGGTTGCAGCGGACGGCGGACGGCTTCCGACTGAATGACGCCGCCTTCCTTCATGAGCACCTTGGCGGCCAGAAGTCCGCACTGCCGGTTCTCGTAGTTGATCAGCGGGAGCCAGCGCTCGTAAGCCGCGGCGGCCTCTTCTTTGTTGCCGGCCATGTAAGGATCGATGATCTTGCGAATGCCGTCCGGATACGCTCCGCCCGTCATGGCGCCCGTGGCGCCGGCATCGAGATCGGCCATGAGGGTGATCGCTTCCTCACCGTCCCACGGTCCTTCGATGGCATCCCCGCCGAGAGCGATCAGATCGCGCAGCTTGGACGCCGTGCCGGGAACCTCGATCTTGAAGTAGGAGACGTTGGCGATCTCCTTGGCCATGCGCGCAAGGAATGTGGCGGACAGGGAGGTGCCTGCCATTGGCGCGTCCTGGATCATGATCGGGATGCTGATGGCATCAGAGACCTGACGGAAGAACTCGTAGATCCCGGGTTCCGAGACGCGCAGCGTCGCACCGAAGAAGGGCGGCATGATCATGACCATGGCCGCACCTGCGGCTTCCGCCCCTTTGCAGCGCTCGACACAGATGTCCGTAGAGAAATGGCTGGTGGTGACGATGACCGGAACGCGCCCGGCAACGTGATCGAGCACCGTTGTCATCACGGTCTCGCGTTCGCCGTCGGTCAGAAGGAACTGCTCGGAAAAGTTCGCGAGAATGCAGATTCCGTCGGAGCCCGCATCGATCATGAAATCGATGGCGCGCTTCTGCCCTTCGAGATCAAGTTTGCCGTTGTCATCGAAAATGGTCGGTGCCACCGGAAATACGCCACGATAGGGGCGCGTGGAAGTTTTGCCAGACAAGGACATGGTTTCTCCCTTCAATATCTACAGTGTCGTGTTCAATGGTTGTCGCGTGGAACGGGCGATCCTGTCCGTCCGACGAGAAAGTCCAGATCGACACCTTTGTCGGCCTGCAGAACGTGGTCGATATAGAGCTTGGCCCAGCCGCGATCGGCGTGCGGTGTGGGCGGAACCCAGGCGGCGCGCCGGCGCTCCATCTCCTCGGCCTCGACGTGAAGATGCAGGCTGCGCGCTGCCACATCGAGGGTGATCAGGTCGCCGTTCTGCACCAGGGCGAGCGGGCCGCCGGCGGCAGCCTCGGGCGCCACGTGCAGCACCACCGTGCCGTAGGCAGTGCCGGACATGCGCGCATCCGAGATGCGAATCATGTCGCGAATGCCCTTCTTGAGCAGCTTCTGCGGCAGCGGCATGTTGCCGACCTCCGCCATGCCCGGATAGCCCTTCGGGCCGCAGTTCTTCAGCACCATGATGCAGGTCTCGTCGATGTCGAGATCCTCATCGTCGATGCTGTGATGCAGATCCTCAATGGTCTCGAACACGACCGCACGGCCCGTGTGCTGCATGAGCTCGGGCGAGGCCGCCGACGGCTTGATGACGGCGCCGTTGGGGGCGAGATTGCCTTTCAGGATCGCAATGCCGGCTTCCGGCTTGAAGGGCTCCTCGAAGGTGGTGATCACCTCGCGGTTCCAGCACGGTGCGTCCTTCACGTTCTCCCAGATCGGCTTGCCGTTGACGGTGAGCGCATCCTTGTGCAGCAGGCCGCGCTCGCCCAGCGTGCGCAGCACGACCGGCAGACCGCCTGCATAGTAGAAATCTTCCATCAGGAAGCGGCCGGAGGGCATGAGATCGACGAGGCAGTGGATCTCGCGGCCGAGCCTGTCGAAATCGTCGAGGGTCAGGTCGATGCCGACGCGTCCCGCAATGGCGAGAAGATGCACGACCGCGTTGGTCGATCCGCCGATGGCGGCCAGCGTGCGGATGGCGTTCTCGAAGGCTTCGCGCGTCATGACCTTCGACAGCACGAGGTCTTCGTTCACCATTTCGACGATGCGCCGTCCGGCCATGCGGGCGAGATGGTTGCGCCGTGCATCGGCGGCGGGGATCGCGGCATTCTCCGGCAGGCCCACGCCGAGCGCCTCGACCATGGAGGCCATGGTCGAACCGGTTCCCATCGTCATGCAGTGACCGGCCGAGCGGTTCATCCCGCCTTCCGCCTCATGGAATTCCTGCAGCGTCACTTCTCCGGCGCGCAGCTGCTCGCTCATGGAAATGATGTTCGTGCCGGAGCCGATATACTTGCCGCGATAGACGCCGCGTAGCTGCGGACCGCCCGACACGCCGATGGTCGGCAGGTCCGCCGAGGCCGCGCCCATCAGCAGGGCAGGGGTGGTCTTGTCGCATCCCATGAGGAGCACGACGCCATCGAGAGGATGGGCGCGGATGGCCTCTTCCACGTCCATGGCCGCCAGATTGCGGAACAGCATGGCGGTCGGGCGCATGGTCACCTCGCCGAGGGAGGAGACGGGAAATTCGAGCGGGAAGCCGCCGGCATCCAGCACGCCGTATTTCACATGCTCGGCAATCGTGCGGAAATGGGCGTTGCAGGGCGTCAACTCGGACCAAGTGTTGCAGATGCCGATCACGGGCCGGCCCTCGAACTGGTCCTGGGGAAAGCCGCTGTTCTTCAGGAAAGAGCGATAATAGAAGCCCATCTTGTCCTGACGGCCGAACCAGGCTTGGCTGCGCAGCTGGCGTTTTTTGTCCTCGGTCATTCTCTCGGTGCCTTTGAAACTCTGTATCGCCTCGCCGAAGGAGGCTTAAGGGAACGCGACTTTGGTTGAATAGGCGCTCAATTCGATTCATATAATAGTACTAATAGTCAGCTGTTAAGGCTGCTAAAGTCGAACAGCAACGACAAATTTAGGGAGAAAGCTCATGAAGGCCCGTCATCTTCTGACGACAATCGGCATGGCTGCGCTGATGCTGTCCTCAGGCGCCGCCTACGCCCAGAACAAAATGACCATCGGATTCTCTCAGGTCGGATCGGAATCCGGCTGGCGCGCAGCCGAGACGAAGGTCTCAAAGATCGAGGCCGAGAAGCGTGGCGTCGACCTGAAGATCTCCGATGCGCAGCAGAAGCAGGAAAACCAGATTCGCGCCGTCCGCTCCTTCATCGCGCAGGGCGTCGACGCCATCTTCATCGCGCCGGTCGTATCGACCGGTTGGGACGCCGTCCTGAAGGAAGCCAAGGATGCCAAGATCCCGGTCGTTCTGCTCGACCGCTCCATCGACACGAAGGACGAGTCTCTCTATCTCACCGCCGTGACCTCCGACACCGTCTACGAGGGCAAGGTGGCTGGTGAGTGGTTGGCCAAGGAGACCGGCGGCAAGTGCAACGTGGTCGAACTGCAGGGCACGGTCGGCTCGAGCCCGGCGATCAACCGCAAGAAGGGTTTCGATCAGGTCGTTGCCGCCAATCCCGGCATGAAGATCGTCCGTACGCAGTCCGGCGACTTTACCCGCACCAAGGGTAAGGAAGTCATGGAAAGCTTCATCAAGGCCGAAGGCGGCGGCAAGAACATCTGCGCCGTCTACGCGCATAACGACGACATGGCGATCGGCGCCATTCAGGCCATCAAGGAAGCGGGCCTGAAGCCTGGCAAGGACATCAAGATCGTCTCCATCGACGGCGTACCGGATATCTTCAAGGCCATGTCCGATGGTGAGGCCAATGTCACGGTCGAACTGACACCGAACATGGCAGGCCCGGCGCTCGACGCGCTCATGGCCTTCAAGAAGGACGGCACGGCTCCGAAGAAGTGGATCCAGACGGAATCCAAGGTCTTCACGCCCGAGACGGCAAAGGCCGAGTACGACAAGCGCAAGGATCTCTACTGAGATCTTCTGTATAGGCGGCAGGCGGGCAATCGCCTGCCGCCTTGCGCATGAGCCGTCGAGGATGTAATGCAGCCATTGAGTGACCAGCCTCAGCTTCTTGAGATCAGGAGTCTGACAAAGGGCTTCCCGGGCGTGCAGGCGCTCGACCATGTGGACTTCACGCTGCACGCGGGCGAAATCCATGGCCTCCTGGGGGAGAACGGTGCCGGCAAGTCGACTTTGATCAAAGTGCTGACCGGTGTCTTCAAGCGCGACGCAGGCACGATCCGCCTTGATGGGCAGGAGATCGAGGCGCGGGATCCTGCGGACGCGCTCTCGCTGGGCATCGGAACCGTTTATCAGGAAGTCAACCTGCTGCCGAACCTGTCGGTTGCGGAGAATCTGTTCATCGGTCGTCAGCCGCACCGTTTCGGCCTCGTGCGCACCGGCGAGATGCGCCGCCTGTCCGAAGAACTCCTGGCAGGCTATGGTCTCGACATTGATGTCGCCAATCCCCTGAGCGCCTATTCGGTGGCTGTGCAGCAGATCGTTGCCATCGCCCGTGCGGTCGATCTTTCGGCCAAGGTGCTCATCCTCGACGAACCGACGGCGAGCCTCGATGCCCAGGAGGTCGAAACCCTTTTCAAGCTCCTGAGTGACCTCAAGAACCGCGGAATCGGCATCGTGTTCGTCACGCATTTCCTCGATCAGGTTTATGCGGTCTGCGATCGGATCACCGTCTTGCGCAACGGACGTCTCGTGGGCTCCCGCCCCATCTCGGAATTGCCGCGGATCGAGCTCGTCTCCATGATGCTGGGGCGCGAGCTCGCGGCGGAAGCGCTCCATCGCAACCAGCGCAGCGCTGTCCTGGGAGAGCCGCTGGTCGCGTTCAAGGATTACGGCAAGCGCCGCCTTCTGGAGCCGTTCGATCTGGCCGTGCGTCCCGGCGAGGTGGTGGGCCTTGCAGGCCTCCTCGGCTCCGGCCGGACGGAAACGGCCAAACTGGTCTTCGGCATCGAGCGTGCCGACAGCGGACAGGCCTTCGTCGACGGTAAGCCCGTGCGCATCGCCACGCCGCGCGATGCAGCGCGACTGCGGTTCGGATTTACCCCTGAGGATCGCAAGACGGAAGGCATCGTGGCCGAGTTGTCCGTGCGCGAAAACATCATCCTGGCCCTTCAGGCGCAGCGCGGCTGGCTGCGTCTGATCCCGAGGCGCAAGCAGGAGGAGATCGCCGAACGCTTCATCAAGCTGCTCGACATCCGCACGCCGGATGCGGAAAAGCCCATCGGGCTTCTCTCCGGCGGCAATCAGCAGAAGGCGCTGCTCGCCCGCTGGCTTGCCACCGAACCGCGCTTCCTCATTCTCGATGAACCGACACGCGGTATCGATGTGGGCGCTCATGCCGAGATCATCCGCCTGATCGAGCGCCTGTGCGAAGACGGGCTTGCCCTTCTTGTCATCTCATCCGAACTGGAGGAGATCGCCTCCTACAGCGATCGGGTCGTCGTCCTGCGCGACCGGCGCCACGTGCGGGAACTCTCCGGCTCCGAGGTGAGCGCCGATACCATCATGACAACCATTGCAGGCCATTGAATGAGCGGTATGATTCAGGCCAGTCCCTCGCGCATCCTTCCCAAGGGGCTTCCGCAGATTGCGGCTCTCATCCTCGTCTTTCTCGTCAACTGGCTCGTCTTCCGCGACTTCTTCGCCCTGCGCCTGCAGGACGGGCGCCTCTTCGGCAGCCTCATCGATGTGCTGAACCGCGGAGCGCCGGTGGCCATTCTGGCCCTAGGGATGACCCTCGTCATCGCGACCCGGGGCATCGATCTCTCCGTCGGTGCCGTCATGGCGATTGCGGGCGCCACGGCCGCGACACTGACGGCGCAGGGCTATCCGTTGCCTGTTGCGCTGACCGCCGCTGCCGGAATCGGCCTGGTCTGTGGCCTCTGGAACGGGTTCCTCGTCGCCGTGCTCGAGATTCAGCCCTTCGTGGCGACCCTGATCCTGATGGTAGCGGGACGCGGTTTCGCGCAGCTGATCACTGAGGGGCAGATCATCACCTTCGTGAGCGAGGGGTTTGCTGCCATCGGCGGCGGCTCCTTCCTGATGTTGCCCATGCCGGTCGTGATTGCCATCGTGATGCTGATCATCACGCATTTCGTCGTCCGCCACACGGCCCTGGGTCTCTTCATCGAATCCATCGGCGCCAACGTCCGCTCCAGCGCCTATGCGGGCATCGGCACCAAGGTCGTGACCATCGCGGTCTACATGTGGTGCGGCCTGTGCGCGGCCATCGCGGGGCTGATCGTAACGGCGGACATCCGCGGTGCCGATGCCAACAATGCCGGCCTCTGGCTCGAACTCGATGCAATCCTCGCCGTGGTGATCGGCGGCACGTCCCTATTCGGCGGACGTTTCAGTCTCGGCCTCTCGGTTGTCGGTGCCCTGATCATCCAGGCCATGAACACAGGCATTCTCCTGAGCGGTTACCCGCCCGAATACAACCTCATCGTGAAAGCCATCGTGGTGCTCGCCGTGCTTCTCGCCCAGTCGCCCGTCCTGTCGGCCATCCGTTCCGTGTGGAAGGCAAAGGCATGATCAGGCGTCACCTTCCCGTCCTCATCACGCTCGCCGTTTTCATCCTCGGCTATCTGATCTGTCTCGCGCAATTTCCGAGCTTCGCCTCGACCCGCGTGATTGGTAATCTGCTGACCGACAATGCGTTTCTCGGCATCGTGGCCGTCGGCATGACTTTCGTGATCCTGTCCGGCGGCATCGATCTCTCGGTCGGCTCAGTCATCGCCTTCACAGGTGTGTTCCTGGCCGTCACCATCGAGAAGTACGGGCTCAACCCCTATCTTGCCTTCGTCCTGATCCTGGGAATTGCGGCTCTGTTCGGGGCTGGCATGGGTTTCCTGATCCACACGTTCCAGCTCCCGGCCTTCATCGTCACGCTAGCGGGCATGTTCCTGGCGCGCGGCCTGTGCTTCGTGCTCACCACGGATTCGATTCCGATCAGCGCCCCCGCCTATGGCCAGATCACGGATATTGCCTTCGGTCTGCCGGGCGGTGGGCGACTGACCTTCATCGCCATGGTCATGTTGCTGACGTTCGCGGTCGGCGTAGTCGTGGCGCATTTCACCCGCTTCGGTGCCAATGTGTACGCACTTGGCGGCAACCGGACCTCGGCGGAACTCATGGGCGTGCCGGTCGGGAGGACGACCATCCGGATCTACATGCTGTCGAGTTTTCTCGCAGCCTTGGCCGGAATCGTGTTTTCTTTCTATACCTCCGCGGGCTACTCCCTGGCTGCGACCGGGGTCGAGCTCGACACGATTGCGGCGGTCGTGATCGGCGGCACCCTTCTCACGGGCGGCTATGGGACGATCATCGGCACGCTCGTGGGCGTACTCATCCAAGGATTGATCCAGACCTACATCACGTTCGAGGGAACCTTGAGTTCCTGGTGGACCAAGATCGCCATCGGCGCCCTGCTGTTCGCCTTCATCGTGCTGCAGCGGGGCCTGTCGGCGGCATCGCTTCGAACAAGGTAGAGCCAGGAAGGAGAATGGTGTTGCTGAACGGTATCCAGAGGCCTTCGAGAGCGCGATCAGCCCATGATCTCGTTGCCCATGGGATCGGCCAGAACATCATGCAGGGCCACTTTCCCGTCGGCAGCACGCTTCCGGGCGATGCGGAGCTTATGGAGATCTTCGGAGTCTCGCGAACCGCTCTCCGGGAGGCCTTGAAGACGCTTGCCGCGAAGGGCCTGATCGAGTCGAAGACGAAGGTCGGCACGAAGGTTCTGGATCGCAACAACTGGAATATGTTCGATGCCGACATCCTCGGATGGCATCTTGAGATGGGTGTCGATGCCCGCTTCCTGGGGTGGCTCTTCGAGATCCGGCAGATGCTCGAGCCTTTGGCCTGCGCAACCGCCGCCGTGCGGCGCTCCCCGGAGCAGCTCAAGGAAATGTACCGGTCCCTCCAGGCCATGTACCAGTGCGAGAGCAGCCGGCAGGGCTTCACAAAGGCGGACCTCGCCTTCCATCAAGCCATTCTGGAAGCCTCCGGAAACCCCTTCCTGCAATCGATCGGATCGGTTATCGGTGCCGCCTTGGCGACCTCGTTCACGATCAGCTCGCCCGTCTCCAGCGACGAGCGCTTCAAGGAGGTCATGCGGCAGCATCAGGCGGTGTTCGATGCCATTGAGAAGCGCAACCCTGTCGCAGCAAGCGAGGCCATGTCCGAGCTTATCCTGCAGGCAGCGGAGCGGGTTCAGATCAAGCATGTGGAAAGCTCGCTTGCGACGGTCCAGATCCACGCCTTCTCGGGCGTGGAGTAGAACGCCTGCTTTCCGTTCGCCTATGGGAAACCAGACGCTCCGGCGCGCTCAGGGAGCCTTGCTGGACAAAATAGTATTATAGTATGATTTATGGGCCGGCGTGAGGGATCTAACACTCGGCCCGCGGAGACGGGTAGGGCTGCCCCAAGAAGGAGTTCTGCCCTTATCATAGGGTCAAAAGGCTGCCGGGTGACGTTGGATGCCCAAGCCGGGTCGGGACCATCGGGACCCTGGAACGAAGAATGCTGAATATGCGCCGGGCGAGATAATGTCGTCCCGGGCATGGACGAGAGGGAGAACGACCTTGAAGACATTCACGACCACAATGGCAGCCGTGGCTCTTGGAGCCTTTGGCCTGCTCGGCGCCGCCCAGGCACAGGATAAGGGCACGGTCGGCGTGGCCATGCCGACGAAGTCGTCCGCGCGCTGGATCGACGACGGCAACAACATGGTCAAAGTGCTCAAAGAGAAGGGCTACAACGTCGACCTGCAATATGCCGAAGACGACATTCCGAACCAGCTCTCGCAGATCGAGAACATGATCACCAAGGGCTCCAAGGTGCTCGTAATCGCGGCCATCGACGGCACGACGCTGTCCGACGCGCTGCAGCAAGCCGCCGACAAGGGCATCAAGGTCATCGCCTATGACCGTCTGATCCGCAATTCCAAGAACGTCGACTACTATGCGACCTTCGACAACTTCCAGGTCGGCGTTCTCCAGGGCGGCTATATCGAGAAGGCGCTCGGCCTCAAGGAAGGCAAGGGCCCGTTCAACATCGAACTCTTCGGCGGCTCGCCCGACGACAACAACGCCTACTTCTTCTACAACGGCGCCATGTCCGTTCTCGACCCCTACATCAAGAGCGGCAAGCTGAAGATCGCCAGCGGCCAGACCGGCATGGACAAGGTCTCGACCCTGCGCTGGGACGGCGCGGTCGCGCAGTCGCGCATGGATAACCTGCTCTCCGCCTACTACACCGACAAGCGCGTCGATGCGGTTCTCTCGCCTTATGACGGCCTGAGCATCGGCATCATCTCCTCGCTCAAGGGCGTGGGCTACGGTACGCCGCAGCAGCCGATGCCGGTCATCACCGGACAGGATGCGGAAGTCCAGTCCGTCAAGTCGATCCTTGCCAAGGAGCAGACCTCGACAGTGTTCAAGGACACCCGCGAGCTCGCCAAGGTCGCGGCCAACATGGTCGATGCGGTGCTCTCCGGCAAGCAGCCTGAAGTCAACGACACGAAGACTTACGAGAATGGCGTGAAGACCGTTCCGTCCTATCTGCTGAAGCCGGTCAGCGTCGATGCTTCGAACTGGAAGGAAGTTCTGGTCGGCAGCGGCTATTACAAGGAAGACCAGTTCAAGTAATCAGCTTGACGAAGACTGGACCCTGCGCACCTGCGCAGGGTCCTTGCTCATTTCTGGAAGGCTGTTGCCTGAGGTCATGCGATGAATGCGATCCTTGAGATGCGAGGGATCACCAAGACGTTCCCGGGCGTGAAGGCGCTGGACAACGTCAACATCACGGTCAAGGCCGGCGAGATCCACGCCCTGGTCGGCGAGAACGGTGCCGGCAAATCCACGCTGATGAAGGTTTTGAGCGGCGTCTATCCGCACGGCTCATATTCCGGCGAGATTCGTTACGACGGCGAGGAGCGGCGCTTCTCCGGCATCGCCGACAGCGAGAAGCTCGGCATCATCATCATCCACCAGGAGCTGGCCCTTGTGCCGCTCCTGTCGATTGCGGAAAACATCTTCCTCGGCAACGAGCAGGCCAAGTACGGCGTCATTGACTGGTCTGTAGCTTTCGCACGAACGAAGGAGCTGTTGCGGCTCGTCGGTCTGAAGGAATCGCCCGATGAGCTGATCACCAATCTGGGCGTCGGCAAGCAGCAGCTCGTGGAGATCGCCAAGGCGCTCTCGAAGAAGGTGAAGCTGCTCATCCTCGACGAGCCGACCGCGAGCCTGAACGAGAAGGACAGTGACGCGCTCCTGAACCTGCTGCTCCGGTTCAAGGAGCAGGGCATTTCCTCGATCCTGATCTCGCACAAGCTGAACGAGATTTCGAAGGTCGCCGATTTCATCACGGTTCTTCGCGACGGCGGCACGGTCGAAACGCTCGACTGCCGGGCTGAAGCAGTGAGCGAGGACCGCATCATCCGCGGCATGGTAGGCCGCACCATGGAAGACCGTTACCCGAAGCGCGAGCCGAAGATCGGCGAGACCATCTTCCAGGTTGAGAACTGGTCGGCCTATCATCCGCTCCACAACCATGTGCAGGTGGTCAAGAACGTCAACCTGAACATCCGTCGAGGCGAGATCGTCGGCATCGCCGGGCTGATGGGGGCCGGACGGACCGAGTTCGCCATGAGCCTGTTCGGCCGCAGCTACGGCCAGAACATCTCCGGCCGCGTGACCCTGCATGGCAAGGAGATCGATGTCGGCACGGTGGAGAAGGCGGTCTCCAACGGGATTGCCTATGCCACCGAGGATCGGAAGACCTACGGCTTGGTGCTGGCCGAGGATATCCGCAAGAACGTGACCCTTGCCAATCTCGAGGGTGTCTCCAAGAGGTTTGTGATCGACGAGATCCAGGAGCTCGCCGTTGCCAACGACTATCGCGCCAAGATGCGGATCCGCAGCCCCAGCGTCTTCCAGGAGACGGTGAACCTGTCGGGCGGCAACCAGCAGAAGGTGGTTCTGAGCAAGTGGCTCTTCTCCGACCCGGAGATCCTGATCCTCGACGAGCCGACCCGCGGCATCGATGTCGGGGCGAAATACGAAATCTATACGATCATCAACAGGCTGGCCGATGCCGGCAAGGGTGTTCTCATGATATCCTCGGAGATGCCGGAACTGCTCGGCATGTGCGACCGGATCTACGTCATGAACGAAGGCTCCCTGATTGCCGAGCTCGACATCGCCGAGGCATCCCAGGAAAAGATCATGCACGCTATCGTTAAGTCGGGGAGGCGCTGAGATGGACACGAGAACCGCTGACGAGATTCAGGTTCCCCAGCAAAAGGCGTCGTGGACGGCGTTCGTCAAAACCCATTTCCGCGACTACGGCATGCTGCTGTCGCTGCTGGTCATCATGCTATTTTTCCAGGTGGTGACCGACGGAACCCTGCTGCGGCCGCTCAATCTCACAAACCTGGTGCTCCAGAACAGCTACATCGTCATCATGGCGTTGGGGATGCTGCTCGTCATCGTCGCCGGGCATATCGACCTCTCGGTCGGCTCCATCGTCGGTTTTGTCGGCGGTCTGGCTGCCATGATGATGGTGCGGTGGGGCTTCGATCCCGTGACGACCACCATCGCCTGCCTGATCGTCGGCGGCATGATCGGTGCGGCTCAGGGCTATTGGGTCGCCTATTTCAAGGTGCCGTCCTTCATCGTCACGCTCGCCGGCATGCTCGTCTTCAAGGGCCTGACCCTGGCGCTCCTTGGCGGCATGTCGGTGGGTCCATTCCCGGTGGTGTTCCAGCGCCTAAGCTCCGGCTTTATTCCGGATGTTTTCGGAGGCCAGGGCTTCAACTACACCGCGCTGTTCCTCGGCGCCGCCAGCGTGGCTGTCATCATCTATTTCAGCTTCCGCAGCCGCGCCAACCAGTTGAAGCACGCAGTCGAGACGGCGCCGTTCGGCCTGTTCGCGTTCAAGAACGTTCTGCTGGCCCTTCTCGTCGTCGCGTTCTGCTACCTGATGGCGACCTATCGCGGCCTGCCGAACGTGCTCGTCATCATGGCGGTGCTGATCGCGCTCTATGCCTTCGTGACCAACCGGACCACGATCGGCCGGCGCATCTATGCGCTCGGCGGCAACGAGAAGGCGGCCAAGCTGTCGGGCATCAAGACCGAACGCCTGACCTTCCTCACTTTCGTCAATATGGGCGTGCTGGCAGGCCTCGCCGGCCTGATTTTCGCAGCCCGCCTCAACACGGCCACGCCGAAGGCCGGCCTCGGCTTCGAGCTCGACGTCATCGCGGCAGTGTTCATCGGCGGCGCTTCGGCAACCGGTGGCGTCGGCAAGGTGACAGGAGCGGTCATCGGCGCCTTCGTGATGGGCGTCATGAACAACGGCATGTCGATCCTCGGCATCGGCATCGATTACCAGCAGGTCATCAAAGGCCTCGTGCTGCTCGCAGCCGTGTCCCTCGATGTCTACAACCGGAAGAAGTGAGGGTTGTTGCTGGCTTCAAGCGAGCATTCAGCCAAACGGCGAGCCAAGGCTCGCCGTTTCCATATGGAGCTTTTCTCCAGAAATTTGGCTTAGCGAGCCGCTGCGGTCATGCCGGCAGCTTCGGGAACCGGGCTCTTGGTCAGCGTCATCTTGCTGTTGCCGCGGTCGCACGACACCGTGACGAAGCCGTCCGACGCGCTGATCCGGACTGTGACCACATCGCTCGTGCTCACGAGCTTGACCGGTTCCTCGTCCACCTCCTGCGCAGCCTCGTTGATGATGGAGAGGCATTCCCCGAATGGCATGGATGCAATGCGCGTGTCAGCGGACTGGGCCAGGACAACCGAGCCGCTCGCAAGGGCACCCATGGTGCCGAGCATGATTGCAAGCAAAGAGGAGCGCATTGACCGATTCTCCTAACGCTCGGAGAACACCACTCCCGAGGGTTTTCCGCTGTGTCCTATCGCACACGGGGAAGGAACGTGCCTCACCACGGACCGTTCCTCGCCGTCAATGTCGCAGGGGAGGGCGGGCCGCCGTCATCGACAGATATTGCACGGCCACCGTTAGAAATGTCTAAATAACCTTAGCCGCTGGACTCCTTCTGATGCCCGGACAACTGGCGTCCTCGTTGCTCGGCCCTTTCCAAAGCTTCAGCGAGTAGGCGGCGGCTCTGCATCAGAGCATGTTCATCCGGCATGGCCGCGCTCAATGTGGCGAGAATCCTTTGAGCCTCCATCTCATGGCGCGTTTCAGGCATGACAATCTCCAGCAAGCTATGCCAATGCAACTGCCTGACGTCTTCCCGGTTCCTGCACGCCGGGTTGGTCCGCGTCAGGACCATATTTCTGACGTAATAATATCTAGCCTGATCAATACTGCTCGATGGCTTCAGGGACTATGTTCCTGGCCGGCAAAATTGATTAATGCTTAACCTCTCACATTGCGCGTTCAGACATGATTCATCGCAAGATTGTCAGGGATGGTCCTATGGCGACAGGCGGACCAGACCCATTGAAGGATGCTCTCACTCTCCAGGCGCGGGTCAAGGGCTTGCAGGCCCTGCTCGAACTGCAACTCTGGCAGATCGAAGTGCTCAACAAGAGGCTCTATTCGTCGGAGTCGGGTGGCGTTGCCGCGCGGCGTCTGCTGGCCCTGAAGCGAAGCGAGAAAGAGGCTGCATTCAAGGTGCCGAAGAGTGTGAACGATCCCTGATGCAGCGATGAGCGTCCATCACGCAAAGAAGCCCGGTGCTGCCACCGGGCTTCTTTGCTTTTCGAACTCAGGCTCAAGGATGTGCCAGTCATGAGGAGGAGCATCGGGCCCGAAAGTGCATCCCACTTCGATGTTCGATGCTTTGGCGCCTGATCAGTTGAACTTGTAGTTCACGCCGGCGCGCAACACGCCGAACTCCGCGTCGCGGTCCACGTTCACGCGGCCACCAAGGGTGTAGTTGTCCTTCGTGTCGAGATCGACGTAGAGGCCTTCCACCTTGGCGGTGAAGTTGTTGGTGATGGCGTATTCCACGCCGCCGCCGAGGGTCCAGCCCCAATTGACCTCGTCGCCGCTGTGATAGCCGAGCAGCGGATCGTAGCCGCGGTTGCCGCCGATATCGCCGTAAGCGAAGCCGCCGGTGCCATAGACGAGGGCGCGGTCGAAGGCGACGCCGACGCGGGCGCGGATCGTGCCGAAGAAGCCGTCCGAGTCGCCCGGATAGTAGGTGGTCCCGTAGGAGGCACCCTTGTTGCCGACGGCGGCATATTGAAGATCCGTCTCAAGGCCGCCCACGAACATGCCGAACTGATAATTGTAGCCGGCCTGGGCACCGCCGATGAAGCCACCGCTCCGTTTGCCGTTCCTGAACGCCGGATCGTAATAGCGGCTGTCACCCACATTCCAGCCATAGCCGGCATTCAGACCGGCATAGAAGCCGGTCCAGGTGAAGACCGGCAGTGCATTGTAGGCCGGAGCAGGAGAATAGCGGCCCGGCAAGTCAGCCGCGTGGGCCGTCGAGGCCGCAATGGCCAGAGCCGCTGTGGCAGCGAGCAGTCCAAGAGCAGAGGTACGCATTACTGTATTCCGTGCTTAACAACAAAAGATCGGATAGGCATTTATTGCCTGTCACAGGTCTAATAAGGGATAACGAGAGATTGTTGCAATATGCTGGCCTGTAACCATTCGAAACATGATTGATGATTTATGAATGTTTACTGATCATCAACCATAGCGTCCGCACTCGGATTGAGATCACGAGCCGTTTGTGCGCAGATTGCAACGTGAAGTTCGGCCGCGAGGCCTCAAAGTAAGAGACAAAACTTGGCCTCGCCTTTGTCGAGGCGAGGCCTTTTTGTTTTGTGCTCGATCCTTAAAGGTCGCTCAGGTTCGAAGCTCGTGAGCGCGTCGAGCAATCACATCCACATCAGCACTCATGGCCGGCGTGTTCGGTTTGAGGTCCGCGATGGGAAACCAGCGTGCCTCGAGGGCGTCGTCGCCGGCAATGGGCTCGCCTCCAATCCAACGGCATTGAACGGCGATCAGGATGTAGTGCTGACGAATGTCGCCGCCTGCGTCCCGCACCAGAACATCAAGAGCAGTGAGGACGTCTTGGGCCGCTGCATGAACGCCGGTCTCCTCGCGGAGCTCCCGGATCGCTGCATCCTTGACCGTCTCGCCGAACTCGATCTTGCCGCCGGGAAAGCCCCACAATCCGGCATCGGGCGGATTGGCACGGCGCACGAGCAGGGCCCGGCCCTCGTGAACGACGACGGCGATGACGGCGGGAATCGGTGAAGACGACATGAAAATGGCCCGGCCTTGGATGGCCGAGCCTTAACGCATGAGTTTGCCGCTGGGTAGCTTGCTTAGCGACCCGAACGGTGGAGTGCCGATTGCAGGGGCTCCAGGCTTTTGGTGAACCAGAGCGCCGTGGTCTCGGCGATGTCCTTCCACTGGGCGGAAGCTGTCTCGTAGACTTGGCGTGTCGCCTGGCTCTGCGCCTTGAGGGTCTCGGGCAGAGGGGAGGGGCTGATCGCCGAGCGCCAGAGATCGAGGGCAGCGAAGCGCTGCGTGTTCATGGCGTCGATGATCTTGTCGTTCACTTCCAGGGCACCCTTGGCCGAGGCCGCCACGGCCTCGCTCATGGCCTGGCGGAGGGCGTCACCCTGCTTCTTGGCGGAAGAGAAGATGGCTCCTGCCTCGACGGTTGTCGCAGCAGTCGCAGGAAGCGAAGCGGGCTTCGTCTCCCTGACGGCCTCGACGGTCTCGGCTGCCGAAATGGCGGCCATCTCGACCAGATCGGCCTTCGGCATGCTCTTGACTGTACTCTTGGCTCTGGGCTTCTTCACTTCCGCCATCGTGACGTCCTCGTAAGATTTCAGGGAGAAGGAGATTACTTCTTGGAGCCCGGCTGTTTCATGGCCGACTGGGCCAGGGAGCCGAATTCCTTCATCTGGGTCTGCATCGCCTCGAACTGATTGCGGACGAACTCGGCCTGGATCTGCATGGCTTCCTGCATGTCCTTGGCGCGCACCATCCTCTGAGCGAGGTCGAAAGCGGCCGAGAGGTTCTGCTCCGTATAGGAGAAGGTCTTGCGGGCGGCATCCTTGGCGCTGGCCTGGACGGTGGTCGCCGAGCCTTCGAACGTATCGGCGGTCTTCTGCGCGGCACTCATGAAGCCATCGATGGCCTTACGTGCCTGCTCGACGCTCTTCTCAGCGAAATCGCGCATCTCCGGGGGAATCTCGTAACCTTGGGGCTGGTTGGTAGCCATGGGCTGCTCCTTGTTGTTAAGGCATTTGTGCAGTGCAATATCACATTGTGCACCGCAAAATCAACTCCCTGATGCCTCGTCATATTAAGGTTACCTCAAAGTAAAAGGATTCAAGTGTCCTGCCTTGCATGCTTGGCTGCTGATATTAGTCTAGAAGCTCCCGAAGAGGTTTCTCTGAGACCTTTCACAGCAAGGGCCGTTGATGACGGGTGTCCCCAACCCATTCGAAGCGCTGATTGCGCGGCTTGCCGCCGAGCCGGACTTGAGCCTTTTGGCTGGGTCCGGAGCGGGCGTCCTCGTCTGGGATCAGACAGGGGAGAGGCTGCTCTGGGCATCGCCGGCCGCCGAGGGGTTGCGGGACTCCTTTGTGGATGAAGCCGGCCGGGTCAACCCAGGCTTCCGGGCGCGTGATCGTATCAAGGCCCTGGCCAGCGGCCAGGCGCCGCGGCAGGGCGTCCACCAGGAGCGGCTGCGGCTCGATCCGACCCGCCCCTGGCTGCCGGTCCCCGTCATCTGTCGCCTGGCGTCCCACGAGAACGGCGAGACCGTTCTCGTGACCGCATTCATGGGACCCGTGCCCAAAGCATCCTCCTTTTCTCGTACGGCACGGCGGGCCGAGCCCGCAAATCTTGAACCTGTCACGCAAGCCGAAGCCGCTCCTCAGCCGGAAAGGCGTCCCGGTCCGATCCGTTTCATCTGGCATACGGATGCGGAAACTCGTTTCACCGATGTGTCAGCCGATCTTGCCCAAGCTGTTGGAGCGATGGCCGGCAACATCGTCGGACAGACCTGGGACGAGGTAGCCCGCTCGGTCGTCGAGGATCCGAGCGGAGCCGTTGCGGCGCTGTTCGCCCGCCGCGAGACTTGGAGCGGACGCACGGTCCTTTGGAACATCGACAATTCACGCCTGCAGGTGCCAGTCGACTGGGCCGGCATGCCCGTCTTCGGTCCGGGCCGGAAACTCATTGGCTTCCGCGGCTTCGGCCTCCTGCGCATGGATGCCGTCCAGGAGCGCGAGGCCTCCGACGCCGCCGCCGATCTGATTGCGCAGAGCTTGGCCCATGACGAGACGTTCCCATTCCGGCCGCCTGAGGAAATGCCGGCGCTAGAGCCCGCTGCCGAGCCCGAACCGCCCGAGGAGGAAAGCTGGTTTTCGAACCTTCGCGATCAGGTGGCTGAAGCGCTAGGCAACAGCAATCCGGAACCTGCCGAGCCAATCCGTCCGGCCGAGAAGCCAGCTCCGGCATCGGGCCTCTCCAATGCGGAGCGCAACGCCTTCCGTGAGATCGCGCGCGCGCTCGGAGCGCGCCTTGAGGAAGACACGCCTGTTCAGGATGGAAGCCGAGAAGAAGCGGCAGCTTCGGAAAAGACTGAGCCCGTGGCCGGGATCGAGCGGGCTCCTCCGCCGCCAGCGGCTCCCGTCAATGGCAATTCTGTCCTTGACCGGCTGCCGATCGGGATCTTGGTCCACCGTGGCGAGACCATCCTTTTCGCCAACCGCTTCCTCCTGGACCTGACCGGCCATGACGATGTCGAGCAGATCCGAGCCGAGGGCGGTCTCGTGCATCTGTTCCGCGGCTCTCCCGCGCTTGGCGGACAAGGGGACGAGGATTCCGCGCTCGCACTCACCACACGGGGGAACAAGAACATCGCCGTCACCGTGCGCTCCTCCTTGGCCGAATGGGATGGCGAGCCGGCGGACCTCATGCTCATCCGCAAGTCGTCCGGCACAGAGGCTCCGTCGCCTCCGCAGGACGGCCGCGTCCATGAGCTTGAGGCGATCCTCGATACGGCGACCGACGGAGTCATCGTCCTCAACGAGACGGGGCGCATCCTCTCCCTCAACCGTTCAGCCGAAGCTCTGTTCGGCTATGACGAGCAGGCCGTGGCAGGCGATGCCATCACCGTGCTCCTGGCGCCCGAGAGCCATATGGTGGCCCTCGACTATCTCGAAAGCCTGCGCACTCCCGGTGTCAGAAGCTTGCTCAACGACGGGCGCGAGGTTCTGGGCCGGGAACGGCAGGGCGGATCGATTCCGCTCTTCATGACCATGGGGCGTCTGGGCGATGGGCCCGATCGCCGGTTCTGTGCGGTTCTTCGCGACATTACGGCCTTCAAGAAGGCTGAGGGCGAACTGATCGGCGCCAAGCATGCGGCCGAGGAGGCGAGCGCCCAGAAATCGGATCTTCTGGCCAAGATCAGCCATGAAATCCGCACACCCTTGAACGCCATTCTCGGCTTTGCCGAGGTCATGCTCGAGGAGCGGTTCGGGGCCATCGGCAATGACCGCTACAAGGAATACCTCAAGGACGTTCACGCCTCCGGCTCCCATGTGATCAGCCTCGTGAACGATCTGCTGGATCTGGCGAAGATCGAGGCCGGGCGGCTGGAATTGTCCTTCACGGGTGTCAGCCTGAATGAACTGGTCTCGTCCTGCGTGACCCTGCTCCAGCCACAGGCCGCGCGCGACCGCATCGTCATGCGCATGAGTTTTGCACCCAAGCTGCCGCCGGTGGTGGCCGATGAGCGCTCCATGCGCCAGATCGTGCTCAACCTCGTCTCCAATGCCATCAAGTTCACCGATGCGGGCGGGCAGGTCATCGTCTCCACGGCCGTGACCGACCGGGGCGAGGTCGCATTCCGGGTGCGGGACACCGGCATCGGCATGACGCCGGAGGAAGTCGAGGCCGCCCTCGAGCCGTTCCGGCAGCTCGCCACCTCGCGCAAGCGCGGCGGCACCGGTCTTGGATTGCCGCTGACCAAGGCACTCGTCGAGGCGAACAGGGGCGCTCTCCAGATCGCGAGCCAGCCGAGCGAGGGAACGCTCGTCGAAGTGATCTTCCCGCCGACGCGGGTTCTGGCGGAATAGTGTCTCGCTTCACCCTGCGCCGCGCCGCCTTGTCGGACATGTCGGCTGTCGCGCGATTGAACCGCCACGTGCGCAAGACCTGCCTGCATTACCTGCCGGATCTTCATACGCCGGATGAGGATCTGACATTCTTTCAGGAGCAGGTTTTTCCGACATCCGAGGTCTGGCTGGCCGCGGCCGGCCCGCAACTGATCGGATTTGCCGGGGCAAAGCTCGATTGGCTTGATCATCTCTATGTCGATCCGGCGTGGCACGGCCGGGGTGTGGGATCGACTCTGCTCGCCACAGTCAGGGAAGATCACGACGAGTTGAATCTCTGGACGTTTCAGAAGAACGTCCAGGCCCGCCGCTTCTATGAGCGGCAAGGCTTCAGGCTGATCACAATGACGGACGGTTCAGGCAATGAAGAGCGTTGTCCGGATGCCCGGTATCGCTGGGTGCGCTGAAGCATTTTCGGTCAGAGCGCCGACCGCCTGGCGCCCAATTGCGATCAGTCAACGGTGTCGGTCCATATTGCGATTATAAGTGGCTGCAATACGTACTGACTCCGGATGGCCACGAGACGAAGGATCGTCATGTCTACCTATCGCCTCGACAAGCTGTTTGCTCCCCGTTCCATCGCGGTGGTCGGCGCGAGTCCGCGTCCCGGCTCTCTCGGCCTGACCTTCCTTCGCAATCTTATAGCAGGCAGCTTCGAGGGAGAGCTTTTTCCCGTCAATCCACATCATGTCGAAGTCGAGGGAAGGCCCTGCTTCGCCTCCCTGTCCCAGCTGCCCGAGGTGCCGGACCTCATCGTCGTCGCCGTGCCGACCGAGCGAGTGCTCGGCGTGATCGAGGAGGCCGGGAGCGTGGGCGTGAGCGCCGCCATCGTGGCTACGGCGGGAATGGGCTACGGACCGAACTCTCTGGGCGATCAGGTCAGGCTTGCGGCACGCGCCCATGGCCTGCGCATCGTCGGTCCGAACTGCATCGGCGTTCTGGCGCCCCGTGCCAAGATGAATGCCAGCTTTGCGGCCCGCAGCGTCAGGCCCGGAGACTTGGCTCTCGTGTCCCAGTCCGGTGCTCTCGCGGCGGGCCTCGTGGAATGGGCGGCCCAGCGGCAGGTCGGCTTTTCGGCCATCGTTTCGCTGGGCGACAAGGTCGACGTGGATTTCAGCGATTGCCTGGATTTCTTCTCCGCCGACAGCGGGACCCGGGCGATCCTGCTCTATATCGAGTCCATCGACAACGCGCAGAAGTTCATGTCGGCCGCCCGTGCCGCCGCGCGCGTGAAGCCGGTTGTGGTCATCAAGGCCGGACGGCATGCTCAAGGAGCGAAGGCCGCCGCGACCCATACCGGGGCCCTGGCCGGCTCCGATGCGGTCTATGACGCCGCCTTCCGCCGGGCCGGCCTGTTGCGGGTTCTCGATCTCGATCAACTCTTCGCCGCAGCCGAGACGCTGGGCCGGCAGAAGCCGTTTCCTGGAAGTCGATTGGCAGTTCTTACCAATGGAGGTGGCATCGGGGTTCTCGCCGTCGACCGGCTGGTCGATCTCGGCGGCACCCTCGCCACTCTGTCGGAGAAAACGCGGAACGCTCTCGACTCCATCCTGCCGCCGACCTGGTCCCATGCCAATCCCATCGACATCGTCGGGGATGCGGACCCGGCCCGTTATGCGGGAGCCCTCGAGGCCCTCCTCGCCGATCCGGAGAACGATGCCGTTCTCATCCTCAACGTGCCGACCGCTATCGCCGGCGCGTCCGATGTGGCCGCGGCTGTCGCCAATGTGGTCAAGCGCGATCGTGCCAGGGGCTATCGCCAGAAGCCGGTCTTTGCCGCCTGGATCGGCGAGGATCCGGACTCGGCCCGCGTCTTCGAGGAGGCGCGTATTCCCCATTATGCGACGGAGGCCGATGCGGTCCGCGGCTTCATGCAGCTCGTGCGCTACCGGGAGGCGCAGGATCAGCTGATGGAGACGCCCGATAACCTCCCGCGCGACTTCGAGCCGGATCCGGAGGCAGCCCGCGCGGTGGTCGAGCACGTGCTCGCGCAGAACCGCCGCTGGCTCGACCCGCTCGAGGTCAACGCGCTCCTGCGGGCCTACGACATTCCGACCGCCCCGGTGACCCTCGCGACGACGCCGGAGGAGGCGGCCGAGGCGGCCCGTCCGATCATTGCCGAGGGCGGCACGGTAGCCGTCAAGGTGCTCTCGCCCGACATCGTGCACAAATCCGACATCGGCGGCGTGAAGCTCGATCTCACGACCGAGGAAGCGGTGAAAAAGGCGGCTACCGACATCTTCGAGCGTGCCGCCCGCCTGAAGCCCCAGGCCCACGTGACCGGCGTGACCGTTCAGCCCATGGTGCGGCGGGCGAAGGCCCGCGAGCTGATCGTCGGCCTGGCGGACGATCCCTCCTTCGGCCCCGTCGTGCTGTTCGGGCGCGGCGGCACGGCGGTCGAGGTCATCAACGACAAGGCGCTGGCGCTGCCGCCGCTCGATCTCAAGCTCGCCCACGACCTGATCGCCCGCACCCGCGTGTCGCGCCGCCTCAAGGCCTATCGGGACGTCCCGGCTGCCGACGAAGGTGCAATTGCCCTCACCTTGGTGAAGCTGGCCCAGATGGCGGCCGATCTGCCCGAGATCCGTGAGCTCGACATCAACCCGCTGCTGGCCGACCATACCGGTGTGATCGCGGTCGATGCCCGCGTGGCGGTCGCGCCCGAAACCCGCAAGGGCAGCGGCCATCCGCGTTTTGCCGTCAGGCCCTATCCCAGGGAATGGGAGCGCCACATCAAGCTTCGCAACGGGCGTGAGGCGTTCGTGCGGCCTGTGCGGCCGGAGGACGAGGAGGAGTTCCGGCGCTTTTTCGAGAAGATCACCCCGGAAGACTTACGTCTTCGCTTCTTCGCCCCGGTCCGGGATTTCAGCCACATGTTCCTGGCCCGCCTGACGCAACTCGATTACGCCCGCGCCATAGCCTTCGTGGCCTTCGATGAGGAGACTGGGGAAATGATGGGCGCGGTCCGTCTCCACGCGGATGCCAATCATGAGACCGGCGAGTACGGCATCCTTCTCCGCTCCGACCTCAAGGGCCTCGGATTGGGCTGGGAGTTGATGCGGCTGATGATCGAATGGGCGAAATCCGAGGGGCTGCACGAGATCGAGGGGCAGGTTCTGCGCGAGAACTCCACCATGCTCGACATGTGTCGCAGCCTCGGCTTCTCCATCCGCATCGATCCGGACGACCCGGAATTGCGCCTCGTGACCCTGCCGATCGCCTCGATCGAGGAGCCGGAGAAGCTCGCTCAGTCGGTGTGACAAGCAGAAGGCCCACACCGCTCCCCTCTTGACGTAAGGGCCGTCCCCGGACGTGATCCGGGGATCCGTCCCGGCCATCCGGATCGAGAAAAGCGCAGGGCTTTTCGGATCGAGATCACCGGCACAAGGCCGGTGATGACGGGGAGGGTATTGTTCTGTTTTACTGGAAGCAGAATCTTAATCGTGATCGTCGAGGCCGCCGATATGTTTCTGGGCGTAGAGCTCGATGCCGACCTGCTCGACAAGATTGATCTGGGTCTCGAGGAAGTCGATATGGCCTTCCTCATCCTTCATCAGCTCTTCGAACAGGATCTTGGAAACACGGTCGCCCACGCTCTCGCAATAGGCGGCGGCCTCCCCGTAGAGGTTACGGGCGTCGTATTCCGCCGCGAGGTCCGATTCGAGGATTTCCTGGATGTTCTGGCCGATGCGCAGGGGATCGAGCACTTGCAGGTTGGCGAAGCCCTCGAGGAAAATGATGCGCTCGATGAAGCGATCCGCGTGGTGCATCTCCTCGATGGATTCCTTGCGCCAGGTTTTCGCAAGCTCCTTGTATCCCCAATCGTCCAGCAGCCGGTAATGCAGCCAGTACTGGTTGACCGCCGTCAGCTCGCTACGCAGGCCGCGATTGAGATACTCGACTACCTTGGGATCACCCTTCATCCTACCCTCTCGTCCAATCGGCGCCGGATGCGCCGGACCATTCTTTAGAGGATTTATGAACTAGGGTGAAAGTCCTTTTGTTCAAAGGGTAGGTTCGGCAGCCGCTTTTTCCAGTGTCGTCGGGCAGCAGCCGCGGTTGCAGGCGGCGAGTGGTTCCACGCCCGCGTCACTCAGGGCCTGGTCCATGATGGCGCGGATCGTCCGCGCGCAGCGCCCGCAATTGGGACTGCAGCCGAGACAGCGATAGACCTGCGCCGGGGTACGCGGACATTCCGGTCCCGGCCTGAGGCACGCTTTGACATCACCGTCGGAGAGGATGTTGCAGGAGCAGACGATCATTTGTTGTTCTAGTTTAGAATGACTAAAAACTACATGCGATTTCAAATACTTAGCTGAGAAATGGGCCAAGCGCCAGCCCTATTCCCTGTGCCCAGATGTCACGGTTAAGCCGTAACGCTCAGGCGAGGCGCTTGAACAATCCGGGGTAGTCCAGGACGAAACCGTCCCCGTCCACCGGCAGGTCTGCTGTGAAGCCGCTCTCCAGGCTGTCGAAACGATAAAGGGAGCCTGTTTCGAGTGCCGTGTAGCGCTGGTCGGAGGGTGCGACGGTCAGACCAGGCACGTCGATGTAGCAGAGGCGGATGTCCATGCTCTCGCCGGTCTCAAGATCGAGGCGCCGGATGGGTAAGGTGTTGGTGAGCGGCGTCGCCTGGATGTCGACATCGATGCAGCCCTGGAGATCCGACCGGTCCTTGCCGTTCTCCTGCCAATGCCCCCGGCCGTCGCTCTCCAGATGCAGCGCCTGGCCGGAGGTGGTTCTCACGTGAACCTCCTTCGTGTGCCACAGGGCATCCAGCTTGAGGCGATAGGTGAGACCGAACTTGTTCTCACCTTCCTGGGCGATCACGACGCCGGAGATATGGAGCCCTCCGTCGGCCGGCCGCACATCCACATGCTCCATTCCCGTTGCGCAACCGTCCCAGGCCGACCAGCGGATGGTGCGGAAAATCAGTGTCGGAATGGACATGCCGAGGCTCCAAGCTTCACAGCTGCTTTGCCGGACAATTATGGCTCAGCCGGACGGCTTGTGAAATCGAATGCTCCGCAGGCGCTTGAGAAAAGCCATGCGCTTTTCCTCGAGCGGGGAGGGGCGACGGGCTGAAACCTTCCCGTCATGGCCGGCCTTGTGCCGGCCATCTCGATCAGAAGAGCGCTGCGCCTTTCGCATCGAGATCACCGGCACAAGGCCGGTGATGACGTGGTGGAGGTGGGTGAGAGGCCGCGGCTCTTCCAGCGTTTTCCATCATCCAGTCGCATCAGTACCCCTGCCGTCATGGCCGGGACAGGCCCGGCCATCCCGATCGGAAGAGCGCGGCGCTTCAACCAATCGGGATCACCGGCGCGAGGCCGGTGATGACGGGAAGGGGCGGCTTATGCCTTGAATTGGATGCGAGGCCCTGACTTTGCGCGCCTCGCCCTCAGTCCCGCACCACCACCACGTGGAGCCGCCGCGGACCGTGGGCGCCGAGCAGCAGGGTCTGCTCGATGTCGCCGGAGCGGGACGGGCCGGTGATCCAGTTCACCGTGCGCGGCATGGAGCCCTTGCCATAGGCGAAGCGCACCCGGTTCCAGACGGATTCGTAGTCGCTCGCGATATCCTTGGCCGAGACCACAATGATGTGGTTGTCGGGCAGGAAGTTGAGGGTGGAGGGATTGTCCGAGCCGGACACCATGGCCAGCGTGCCGGATTCCGCAATGCCCCCGAAGGCATGGCTCACCGCATTGAGATCGCTGCCCCGGCTCGGCCCATGGGCGATCTCGAGGGTCGTGTCGGACCATGGCATGGCCTTGAGGCGCGGATCGTCGCCCATGCGCAGGGTCGCGGGCAGGTTGTGGTTGCGCAGGAAGAGCGCGATCGATTGCGGCACCTCCGCCGGGGAGGCGACCTCCGTCACCGTGGCGAGCGCCGTCTCGACCATGGTCTTGAAGAGAGCAATCCGCTCGTCGCCCGAGACCTGTCCACGCTTGGGGATCACGCCTTTGGGCGCGCGTTCCAGGCGGTCCGCCACGATCTGCTGCCGGATGGTCTCGCTGCCCTTGACGCCGAGCGACCGGCGGATGTTGGCGAGGATGTCGTCGCGGGCGCTCATGCGTGGGTTCCCCGGCGCTCGCGCTTCCAGCGCTGCTGGAACGTCTCGCCCTGCGGGGCCGGGAAATCACGATACTTCGTCCAGCCCTTCGACAGGGGCAGCCACGTGAAGCGTCCGCGCCGGCGGCCCGCCAGAGCGAGGGCGCCCATGGCGACGCGGGTGGCCAGCCGGTAGAGGGCAGGGCGCTTGGCGAAGAAGCCCCAGAGCTGGAGGCCCGAGCGCACGGTGGCGGGCGTCAGGTGCCGCTCGAATTCCCGCTCGCGCCAGTGGCGCATGAGCTTGGGCAACGGAATGCGCACGGGGCACACGCTCTCGCAGCGCCCGCAGAAGGTGGAAGCGTTGGGCAGGTGGCCCGCCTTGTCGACGCCGATCAGGGACGGCGTGAGCACTGCGCCCATGGGGCCGGGATAGACCCAGCCATAGGCGTGCCCGCCGACCGCGTGATAGACCGGGCAATGGTTCATGCAGGCGCCGCAGCGGATGCAGCGCAGCATCTCCTCGAAGCTCGTCCCGAGCATGGAGGAGCGGCCGTTGTCGATGAGAACCACGTGGTAGTTCTCCGGCCCGTCCGCGTCGGCGCTGCGGCGGGGACCGGTGGAGAAGGTGGTGTAGACCGAGAGCTCCTGCCCGGTCGCCGAGCGGGCGAGCACGCGCAGCAGCTGGCTCACATCCTCCAGCGTCGGAACGAGCTTCTCGAGGGACGCCAGCACGATATGCGTCTTCGGCAGAATTTGGGTGAGATCGCCGTTGCCCTCGTTCGTCACGATGATCGACGTGCCGGTCTCGGCGACGAGGAAGTTGGCGCCCGTGATGCCCACATCCGCCGCGAGGAAGCGCTCGCGCAGGACGGCGCGCGCCTCGGTGAGGAGCTGCACGGGCTCCGAGAGATCGCGCTTGGCGTCGAGATGGGTGTGAACGCGCCGGAAATCCTCCTCCACCTGGGTGGCGTTGAGGTGGACGGCGGGCGCGATGATGTGGCTCGGCAACTCGTTGCGGAGCTGGATGATGTACTCGCCGAGATCCGTCTCGACGGGCCGGATGCCGTTCGCTTCCAGGTGATGGTTGATCCCGATCTCCTCCGAGATCATGGACTTGCCCTTCGTGACCGTCCTGGCACCGGCCTCGCGGCAGATGGTCAGGATGATGTCGCGGGCTTCCTGCGCATCGCGGGCGAAATGGACGTGCCCGCCGGAGGCCTTCACCTTCTCCTCGTAGGCTTCGAGGTAGAGGTCGAGATGCTCCAGCGTGTGGTTCTTGATGTCGCGCGCGGCATCCCGCAGCGCCTCGAACTCCGGCAGCTTGTCGGCGGCCATCTGGCGCTTGTCGATGAAGCCCTGCTTCACGTTGCCCAGCGCCTTCTGCAGCTGGTCGTCGTTCAGCGCCCGCGCGGCATTCTGCTTGAACTGGGGAGAAGTGGAATGAACGGTCATCTGACCTCTTTCTGTCCGACCCGTTGCCATTCGGCATAGGGGGGATGCTTGTCTTTCATCTCGTCATAGAGCCAGACCATGCGATCGCAAAACCACATCTTTGCAAACCAGGCGATCAGTCCGCCGGACACCGTGGCGAGGAGGTCGTTCAGCAGAGCTCCGACCAAGGCCAGAGCAAAGCCCGCTGCGGAGATGGCGGTCAGGATGTGTGCGGCACGAGCATGATGTTCAGGGATCGGCACGGCCTTTCGATTGAGCCAGACACGTTCCCCGAAGGTCGCCTTCGCGCTCCAGCCGTTCCTTCTAGCAGGAGCCGGGAACAGGCGCGGGTTGAGCCAGAGCCAGAGAACCACGAGTGCCACGGGGACCAAGGCCCAGATCCCGAGCCAGACATGGCTCCAGATCGCTGCAAGGAGGAGGGGCAGGGATGCCACGCGTGTCCAGACGCTCCACGGGCTTGCATGCCGCTCCCAGACCCGCTCATCCATCTGGAAGAGCCTGGCGGCAATGTGGCCGTATTCCGTCATGCGGAACGTGCTTCCTTCCCGGCAGCGATCGGCGGCTCGTCCGTCATGCCGGCGAGAACCTCCGCCACGTGGCGCACGTGGATCGGCTTGCCGTCGCGGCTGAGCTTGCCGGCCATGTTCATGAGGCAGCCGAGATCGCCTGCCAGCAGGGTGGGCACATGGGCATCCTCGACGTTCCTGGCCTTGGCATCGACGATGGCGCCCGAGATGTCGCTGTATTTTACCGCGAACGTGCCGCCGAAGCCGCAGCAGACATCGCTGTCCTTCATCTCGACGAGGGTCAGGCCCTCCATGCTGGCGAGGAGGCGGCGCGGCTGGGTCTTCACGCCGAGTTCCCGCAAGCCTGAGCAGGAATCGTGATAGGTGACGGCGCCATCGAAGGAGGCACCGACCTTGGTGACGCCGAGCACGTCGACCAGGAAGCTCGTGAGTTCATAAGTCTTGGCTGCAAGCGCATCGGCCTTGGCACGCCAGTTCGGATCCTCCTCGAAGAGTTCCGGGTAGTGGGCCTTGATCATGCCGGCGCAGGAGCCGGAGGGGGCAACCACGTAATCGTAGCCGTGGAACGCTTCGATCACCTGCATGGCCAGATCGCGCGTCGTGCCGCGATCGCCCGAGTTGTAGGCCGGCTGGCCGCAGCAGGTCTGCACGGGAGCATCGACGATGCAGCCGGCATCCTCCAGGAGTTTCACGGCCGCAAAGCCCACGGAGGGGCGCATCAGGTCGACGAGGCAGGTGACGAAAAGGCCGACGCGGGGTTTCGCCGGACGGCCCTGCGACATCAGAACGCTCATTGGGTCGCCTTCTTGCCCGAAGCGTCGAACTGCTTGAGATAGGCGACGAGGTCGTTGATCCGCTGCTCGTCCTTGAGGCCGGCATAGACCATCTTGGTGCCGGGAATCTTGGCGCGCGGGTTCTGGATGTATTCCTTGAACGTCGCCTCGTCCCAGGTGATGCCGGAATTCTTGTTGGCCGGGGAGTAGTTGTAGCCTTCGACGGATCCCGAGTGGCGGCCGAAGAGGCCGTTCAGCACCGGGCCCACGGCATTCTTGGCGCTTTCCCCGACTTGGTGACAGGCCCGGCATTGTGCAAACACCTTCTCGCCGGCGGCCGCATCCTGGGCCTGGGCAGACCCGAGCCCGGCGAGAAGCAGGGCGGCGGATAGAACGAAGGAACGCATCAAAAACTCCTTTGCTGGACACCTGTCCCATCTTAGAGAGATTCTACATTATTGGAAAACGCCACCAGGGAAAGCCGCCTTATTGTTAAGGTAGCCATTCCTTGAACGCAGCGATGATTCCTCCAGGAGGGTGCCATGACCATTGCATTTCCGAGACCGGACGAAAGGGTTCTGGCGCGCCGGAAGGAGATCGTCGAGGGTTTGGGACGCCTTGTCGCGTCGGAGGCGCTGATCGTTTCCGAGGATGAGCGCCGCGCCTTCGAGACCGACGGTCTGACCTCCTATCGCCAGATACCGCTGGCGGTCGTGCTGCCTTCCACCACTGAGGAAGTGTCGGCGATCCTGCGCTTCTGCCACGCGAACGGCGTGAAGGTGGTGCCGCGTGGGGCCGGAACGTCGCTCTGCGGCGGTGCGATCCCTCAAGCCGACGCGATCGTGCTCGGCGTCGCCAAGATGAACCGGGTGCTGGACGTCAGTTTCGAGGGGCGCACGGCGCGCGTTCAATCGGGCATCACCAATCTCGGCATCAGTCAGGCGGTGGCGCATGAGGGCTTTTTCTACGCCCCCGATCCGTCGAGCCAGCTCGCCTGCACCATCGCGGGCAATATCGCGATGAATTCGGGCGGCGCCCATTGCCTGAAATACGGCGTGACCACCAACAATCTTCTGGGCGTCACCATGGTGCTCCTCGACGGCACGGTGGTGGAGATCGGCGGCGAGCACCTGGACGCGCCGGGCTACGATCTCCTGGGCCTCGTCTGCGGCTCCGAAGGCCAGCTCGGCGTGGTGACGGAGGCGGTGGTGCGGATCCTGCGCGCGGCCGAGGGCGCGCGGCCGGCGCTCTTCGGCTTCGAGAGGGCGGAGGATGCGGGCGCCTGCGTGGCGGCGATCATCGGGGCGGGCATCATTCCCGTAGCGCTCGAATACATGGACAAGCCCGCGATCCAGATCTGCGAGGCCTTCGCCCATGCGGGCTATCCGCTCGACGTGGAGGCCATGCTGATCGTGGAGGTCGAGGGCTCCGATGCGGAGATCGACGACATGCTGCGCCGCATCGTCGCGATTGCGGAACCGTTCAAGCCGAAGACCATGAAGGTCTCGCAATCGGAGGCCGAGAGCGCGGCGATCTGGAAGGGGCGCAAATCGGCCTTCGGGGCCACGGGGCGCGTGGCCGATTACATCTGCATGGACGGCACGATCCCGACGGGGCAGCTGCCCTACGTGCTCAACCGGATCGACGAGATCGTGAAATCCTACGGGCTCGGCGTCGCCAACGTGTTCCACGCGGGCGACGGCAACCTGCATCCGCTCGTCATGTTCAACACCAACGTGCCGGGCGAGATGGAGAAGGCCGAGAAGGCGGGGGAGGACATCCTCAAGCTCTGCGTGGAAGTCGGCGGCTGCCTCACCGGCGAGCATGGGGTCGGCATCGAGAAACGGGATCTGATGACCCATCAGTTCAACGCCGCCGACCTGGAGCAGCAGATGCGCGTGCGCGGCGTGTTCGATCCTCAATGGCTGCTCAACCCCGCAAAGGTATTCCCGCTCGAAGGAAGGTTCGCCGCGTGACCACCCATACCCCCCGCGACGAGCAGGACGCATCGATCATCATCCGCGAAGCCGCCGCAACGGGCACGCTTCTGAACGTTTCCGGCAATGGCACGAAGGCGCCGATGGGCCGGCCGAACCAGACCGACGCCTCGATCTCGTCCTCCGCCATGGCCGGGATCACGCTCTACGAGCCGGCGGAACTGGTGATCTCCGCCCGCAGCGGCACGCCGGTGCTGGAGGTCATGCGGGTGCTGGCCGCGAAAGGGCAGGAGCTGCCGTTCGAGCCGATGGATTACCGTTCGCTCCTCGGCACCAGGGGCGATCCGACCATCGGCGCCATCGCGGCCATGAACATCTCCGGCCCGCGCCGGATCATGGCGGGCGCCGCCCGCGACAGCCTGATCGGTGTGCGCTTCGTCAACGGGCGCGGCGAGGTGGTGAAATCGGGCGGCCGCGTGATGAAGAACGTGACGGGCCTCGACCTCGTAAAACTCCTGGCCGGCTCCTGGGGCACGCTCGGCTTTCTCACCGAGGTCACCTTCAAGGTTCTGCCCAAGCAGGAGCGCATGGCGACCCTCGTCATCCGCGGCCTCGACGACAGGCAGGGCATCGAGGCCCTGTCGATGGCCCTCGGATCGCCCTTCGACGTGACGGGCGCAGCCCATGTTCCCGACCGCGACCGGCGCGGCGGCAGCACGCTGATCCGCCTCGAAGGGTTCAGGGTCTCGGTCGATTACCGCATGAACGAGCTCAAGCGCCTGCTGAAGCGCTTCCGGTTCATGGATCTGCTCGAAGGCGTCGGGGCCGAGGCGCTCTGGCAATCGGTGCGCGATGCGACGCTGCTGACGGATCAGGGCAATCGGGCGGTCTGGCGCGTGTCGACCGCGCCGATGAAGGGACCGGATCTCGTCGCCCAGGTTGCACGATCCCTCGATGCGCAATGGTTCTACGATTGGGGCGGCGGGCTTCTCTGGATCTCGACGCCGATCGACGGCGATTCGGGCGCCTCCGTCATGCGCGAGGCGACCAGAGCCTTCGGCGGTCATGCCACCCTCGTGCGCGCACCGGCCGAAATCCGTTCCACCCTAGACGTATTCGAGCCGCAGCCGGAGGCGCTCATGACGCTCACCCGCGGCATCAAGGCTTCCTTGGATCCGGCCGGAATTCTCAATCCGGGCCGGATGTATGCGGGGATCTGAGATGGCGGGCACGGCTTCTCTCGCGTCGGAGGCAAGGACGTCGAGCGCCTCGCGGACGGCGCTCATCGCCGGGCTCGCCCTCGGGCTCATTGCCCTCACGGCCGTCATCCTTCTGATGATGGGCCGGACGCCGATCTGCACCTGCGGCACCGTTGAACTGTGGCACGGAACCGTCAAGGATTCCGGCAATTCGCAGCACCTGACCGATTGGTACACGCCCTCCCACGTCATCCACGGCTTCCTGTTCTATCTGGGAGCCTGGAGCATCGGCGTCTTGCGCGGAAAGGCGCTTCCCCTCGGTGTCGCGCTTCTGCTCGCCATCGGCCTGGAGGCCACGTGGGAGATCGCCGAGAACACCAGCGCGGTCATCGATCGTTATCGTGCAACGAACATCGCGCTCGATTATTATGGCGACAGCGTCATCAATTCGGTTTCTGACATATTCGCGATGATCGCCGGGTTCGTGCTGGCGCGCCTCTGGCCGGTCTGGCTGACGGTTCTGCTGGCCGTGATCATGGAAGCCTTCGTCGGGTTCTGGATCCGCGACAACCTGATCCTGAACATCATCATGCTGATCCATCCCATTGACGCCATCAATCGATGGCAAGGGGCGATGTGAGATAAAACGATGCAAACCAATTTCACGCCCGATCAGCTCAGAGATCCCGCCATGGCCAGTTCGGAGAAGATCCTCCGGACCTGCGTCCATTGCGGCTTCTGCACCGCCACCTGCCCGACCTATCTGCTGCTCGGCGACGAGCTCGATTCCCCGCGCGGGCGCATCTACCTGATGAAGGACATGCTGGAGAGCGGGAAGCCCGCCTCTCCGGAGGTGGTCAAGCATATCGACCGCTGCCTCTCGTGCCTGTCCTGCATGACCACCTGTCCGTCCGGCGTGCATTACATGCATCTGGTCGATCATGCCCGCGCCTATATCGAGGCCACCTATACCCGGCCCTGGCACGATCGGCTCCTGCGCTGGGTTCTCGCCAGCGTGCTGCCGTATCCGAACCGCTTCCGCTTCGCCCTGGGCGCGGCGATGCTGGCCAAGCCCCTCAAGGGCGTGATCGGAGCGCTGCCGCTCCTCGGCAACCGCCTGCAGGCGATGATCGACCTGGCGCCGGTGAAGGCTCCCGCGCGGTCGCCCTTCGACCAGCCCGGCACCTTCAAGGCGCACGGGGAGCGCCGGGGCCGGGTCGCCATTCTGTCCGGCTGCGCCCAGCCGGTGCTCAAGCCGGGCTTCAACGAGGCGGCCGTTCGCCTCCTCAACCGCCACGGGGTCGACGTGGTCCAGCCCAAGGGGGAGGGCTGCTGCGGCGCGCTCGTGCACCACATGGGTCGCGACGAGGAGGCCCACGGCTTCGCCAGGCGCAACATCGACGCCTGGATCGCCGAGATGGACGGGGAGGGGCTCGATGCCATCATCATCACGGCGTCGGGCTGCGGCACGACGATCAAGGATTACGGCTTCATGTTCCGGGAGGACCCGGATTACGCCGAGAAGGCGGCCCGCGTCTCCGCCATCGCCAAGGACATCACGGAATACGTCACGTCCCTGACGCTCATGGAGCCGGTACGTGAGACGGATCTCGTGGTGGCCTACCATTCGGCGTGCTCCATGCAGCACGGGCAGGCGATCCGCACCGAGCCGAAGACCCTGCTGAAGCAGGCGGGCTTTACAGTAAAGGACGTGCCGGAAGGTCATATCTGCTGCGGATCGGCCGGCACCTACAACCTGCTCCAGCCGGAGATCGCCGCCCAGCTCCGGGCCCGGAAAGTCGCCAATATCGAGCGCACCAGGCCGGATCTCATCGCCACCGGCAATATCGGCTGCATGACCCAGATCGGGAAGGGCACCGAGATCCCCATCGTCCATACGGTCGAGCTTCTCGATTGGGCGACCGGCGGGCCGATGCCGGAAGCCCTGGAGGCGGCCGGTCTCCAGAAGCGCGTCTCCCAGCCGTTAACCATCGCGGCAGAGTAGGGCTGCTACATTCTTACGCAACGAAATTTCATTTCCAAACCGCTCCTATCTGAGCTAAAAGTTAGGAAAGTGTGAATTTCAGGGGCGTAAGGGCCGGCACATGTCTTCGGGATGGACGTCTTTCAGAAACCGTTTTGGCAAGAGGCACGATGAGGCTGGGGGCAGCCCCCTGCATCAGGGAGACGAGAGCGCCGAGGCCGTTGCTGCGCCTGCCGTTGCGCCTCCGGAAAAAGGCGAGACGATCGTGGTTCGCCCCAACGGAGCGCTCGATTCCGTCGGCCAGAAGAACGAGCTGATCCGCGTCCGCTTCGCCAACATGATCGACCGGCTGGAGGAGATCCGCAGCCTCAAGGAGGATTTCGCCCTTCTCAACGAGCCGGTGAACGACCTCATCCGCAGCTATCCACAGCTTCAGTCGCGCCTGCTCGAGACCGAGGCGGTGCTCAGGCAGGAAACCGACACGACCGTGGCCCTGCGCCGGGAACTCGGCGATCTCAACAGCCTTCATGCCCGGATTGTGGACGACCTGAACTCTGCCGTCGCCCAGCTGCGCAAGGCGGAGGCCAGGGTCCGCGATCAGGATTCCTTCATCGAGGATCTGCGCCTCAACGTGAAGGACAAGGAGGCGATCGTCGCCGACCTGGAGAACCAGCTTTCCATCGAGACCGAGCGCGCCCGCAACATCACGGAGGAGAACCAGGCTCTGCGTCTCGAGGCGCAGGAGGCGGACCAGACGGTGGCTCGTGCCGAGCGGGAGCTCATCGAGACCCGCGAGCGCAACGGCCTGCTCGATCATGAGGTCAAGCGCCTGCAGAAGGTGGCCGAGGAGCAGAATTACCGTCTCTCCAGCCTGACCAACCGTTATGGTGAAGTGGAAACGCAGCTCGAGGCCACGCGCCAGCGCGCCTCCGAGCTCGAGACCAAGCTCATGGCCGAGCAGGTGCTGCGCCAGCGTCTGGAAACCCAGATCGATTCCGAGCGCTCCGCCCATCAGACCGATCTGTCCTCCCTCGACATGAAGATCGAGGGCCTCAATTCCCGCCTGTCCGCCACGGACAAGATCCTGGCCCATACCCGCGACCAGCTGCGCGACAAGAACGAGGCTCTGCGCGGCGTCGAGCGCACCTTGAAAGAGACCACGATCGAAAAGAACACCCTCGACCGACGCCTTGAGGCGACTCAACAGGAAGTCGAGCGTCAGGTGGCCATGGTCAACGAACTCCAGCGCTCGCGCATCGAGCTGCAGGAGCGCGTCGAGATGCTCAACAAGGCCATCGCGGCCAAGGACTTCCAGATCGAAAGCTCCGACAACAAGCTGACGAGCCTCTCCGAGCGCATCGACCAGGTCACCAAGCGCTTCGAGCAGGAGCGCAACACCCTGGAGGCCGCCAACCGCCGCCTCACGGAGGAATTGCAGAACGAGAAGGCCGAGCGCTCCCTCATGCAGGGCGCCCTCGAGATCGCCCGCGAAAGCCGCATCAAGATCCAGAAAAAGTACATCTCGCTGCGCAAGAAGACGCGCCTCGACGCGCAGGAGGACGATCCGACCCTCCTCGACGAGGAGGAGATCGAAACGAATGTCCGGCCGCTGAAATCATCAGACGCGGAATAGACCCTTTACCTCCAGAGCCCCGCAGAGACGCGGGGCTTTTTCTTTTGGAATTGGAACTCCTCTCCACCACGTCATCACCGGCCTTGTGCCGGTGATCTCGATGCGAAAGGCGCATTACTTCTCCGTATCGGGATGGCCGGCACAAGGCCGGCCATGACGGGGAGGGTGTCATTTCCGACGGCTGGAAGACCGGGAGGGATACCCACTGACTGGTGTGGTGCCATGGATTCTCTTCCCCTGCGCTGACGCTCTGGCCAGGGACGACAATGCAGCGAGCGATGTGCCGGACGCATATTGCCGATCCATCCACTGCCCTTGGCGAACGTTCCGCTGCGCGCCACTTTGGGCTCATCGTCGAAATTCAGACCTCTCCCGAGCAAGAACGAAGGAAACCAGCGATGGCCCAGCATCCAGCAATCGCCCCCGACCGCGTCGCCGTCATCACGGGAGCCGCAAGCGGCATCGGGCTTGCGGCCGCCAGGCGGTTCGCGGAACTCGGGATGAAGGTCTGCCTGGCGGATCTCGAGGGCGAAGCGCTCCGGCGCAGCGCGGAGGACGTGGCACGCGTTGCGGGCCAGCCGGAGAACGTGCTTGCGGTGGCGACCGACGTCAGTCGCCTGGAGGATGTCGAGAGCCTCAAGGACAAGGTCCATGCGGCCTTCGGCGAGGTGGCTGTGCTGATGAACAATGCCGGGACCGAGGGCGGCGGGCAGATGTTCGGGGGTCCGCAGCGCTGGCGTGCGATACTCGAGACGAATCTCTGGGGCGTCATCAACGGCGTGCAGGTCTTCGCCCCGTCCATGATCGAACATAAGAGCCCGTGCGCGATCATCAATACGGGATCGAAACAGGGCATCACCACGCCGCCCGGCAACACCGCCTACAACATCTCCAAGGCCGGCGTGAAGGTTTTCACCGAGGCCCTCGCCCATGAACTGCGCAATACGCCCGATTGCCAGGTGAGCGCGCATCTCCTCATCCCGGGCTTCGTCTATACGGGCTTCACCAGGGCGAGAGGCCTCACGGAGAAGCCGGCCGGCGCCTGGGAGCCGGAGCAGGTCATCGAGTTCCTGCTGCCGGCCCTGGGGCGGAACGATTTCTACGTGCTCTGCCCCGACAACGAGACGACCAGGGAGATGGACGAGAAGCGCATCCGCTGGGCCGCCGAGGACCTCATCGAGAATCGCCCGCCGCTGTCACGCTGGCATCCCGACTACAAGGATGCGTTCGCCAAGGTGATGGAAGGCTAGGAGACCGCATCCGTGAGTTTCGATCCGGCAGTCTTCCGGCATCAGGTCAAAGGGATCCTCGACGATCACGCCGGGGCCTTCGGCGTGCCCGACGACCGACACACCATCCTCCGGCGCCAGATCGAAAGCGGGGACGACATTCATTCCCGCCGCACCTTTCCTGGGCATGTCACGACATCGGCGTTCATCCTCGACCGGGCAGGACGGCGCATCCTCCTGATCCACCACCGTTCCCTCGGGCGCTGGCTTCAGCCGGGCGGTCATTACGAGCCGCCGGACGATCTGGCGGGCTCCGCTCTTCGGGAGGCTATGGAGGAAACAGGCCTCCACGGTCTTGTGCTCGACCCGTGGCATGAAGCATCCCTCGTGCCCATCGACATCGACAGCCACCGCATACCGGCACGGCCCGAGCGGGATGAGCCCGAGCATTGGCACCATGATATGCGCTATGTGGTGAGGGCATTGGAGAGCGATGTAATACGGCCCGATCTGCGGGAGGTGCATGCTGCCGAATGGCGCAACCTTCGGGATTTGGAAAGCATCGCCCCGCAGGCCTTGCGGAATATGCGCAAGCTCGGCCTTGTCCGCCTCTAACAAAAGCCAGGGCCATGCTTACATCCTTCTCCAACGATCGATTGAAGGAGGCATGCCATGAACGATCAGGAACGCCAGGTCATCAGCGATATCTTCCGACGCTTGGAGCAGGTGGCGAACCAGCCCCGCGATCCGGAGGCCGAGCGCTTCATCGCCGAGAAACTGCGTCAGCAGCCCTATGCGCCCTACGCTCTGGCGCAGGCGGTCTTCGTTCAGGAACAGGCCTTGGCCAATCTCCAGGCCGAGAACGAGCAGCTGCGCGGCGCGCTCGATCACGCCAGCCGCCAGCCGCAGCAGGGCGGCTTCCTGTCGAGCATCTTCGGCGGCGGCGCATCGCGTCCGCCGGGACCGGCCTACAACACGCCGCCGGCCCGCCAAGCCTCGCCGTGGGGCCAGCCTCATCCCTCCCAGCAGCATTACGGTGCTCCCCAAGGCGGCATGACGGGTGGCGCGCCCGGCCCCTGGGGCGGCGGCATGATGCAGCGCGGTGGCGGGGGTGGGTTCCTCGGGACCGCTCTCACGACGGCGGCAGGCGTTGCGGGCGGCATGATGATCGCCAATGCCCTGACTCACGCCTTCAGCGGTGAGAACAATCCCCTGGGCGATGTGGCGTCCGCGGCCGGTCTCGGAGGAGCCGACAAGGCGGCCGATGCGGGTGCAGCTGATGCGGGCAATGCCGGCATCACGGACTCGCTCTACCAGGACGCGAACCAGCAGGAAGATCAGGGCGACTTCTCCGACTTCGGCGGCGATGGCGGAGACGAGGGCGATTGGGCCTGAGGACGGGTCATCGGTTTCGGAAGCGCCCGCCGGATGGCGGGCGTTTCTGTTTCAATGACCGGCCGTCTTCGAAAACACGTTGATGATCAGCACGCCCGCCAGAATGAACGCCATGCCGATGAGCGCAGGTGCGTCCAGCGGTTGGCGGTAGAACAGCAGGCCCACGAGAGCGATGAGCACGATGCCGACGCCGGACCAGATCGCATAGGCGATGCCGATGGGGATCGTGCGCATGGTCAGGGACAGGCAATAGAAGGCCAACCCATAGCCGACGATCACGATGACAGACGGCCAGAAGCGCGAGAAGCCCTCGGCCGCCTTCAGGGCCGAGGTCGCGATGACTTCGCTGACGATGGCGGCGAAGAGATAGGCGTAGTTCATGGCGTCCCTCATGCGGCTGGCAGTGTCGCCTTGAAGGAAGACGTCCCGCGATCCTCAAAAGCGAATGGCCGGGGCAAGCCCGGCCATCACGAACGACGATGAATGTCGATCGGGCGCGATCAGATCACGATCACGGTCGTTCCGACCTTCACGCGGTTGTAGAGATCGACCACGTCGTCGTTGAGCATGCGGATGCAGCCGGAGGAGACGGCCTGGCCGATGGTGTGCGGCTCGTTGGTGCCGTGGATGCGGTAGAGCGATGAGCCGAGATAGAGCGCGCGGGCGCCGAGCGGGTTGTCCGGCCCGCCCTCCATGAAGCGGGGAAGGTCGGGACGGCGGCGCAGCATGTCCGCCGGCGGACGCCAGGACGGCCATTCGCGCTTCA
Organism: Microvirga sp. 3-52; assembly: GCF_018383585.1. Lineage (GTDB taxonomy): Bacteria > Pseudomonadota > Alphaproteobacteria > Rhizobiales > Beijerinckiaceae > Microvirga. Next base: position 40,220 of record NZ_JAHAMK010000023.1, on the reverse strand, counting down.
TGGAAACGGTCTGGCGTCCGCTCCACTCGAATCCTTCGCGGCCGACGCCGATGCCGTAGCGGATGGCGCGACCACCGCCCTGAACGAGGTAGAGGAACTTGTTGTTGGTATCGACGACGATCGTGCCGGGACGCTCGGCGCCGCGATAGGACACGAGCTGGCGCTGGAACTCCGGCGCGATCGCATAATCGATGCTGTTGTCGTAGCCCGTGCCGTTCCCGTAATCCTGCGGCAGGGAGGCAACCGTGCTGCCGGTGGACGTCACGTCGTAGGGATAGCCGGCCATGCGCTCGGCCCGATTGGCCCGGGCGCGGGAGGACGGACGCGTCACCAGGGGATAGCTCTCGGCATAACCGTCCTCGGCGCGCGCATAGGGATAATCGTAGCCCGGAGCGATGTAGGCATTGCCGTAGAAATTGCCGCTTCTGTAGACCGGCTGCGCCGAGGCGGCGGCAGGAAGGAGGACGGCCAAAAGCATTGCAGAGCAAGGGATCCAAGCACGCATTGAAGTATCCTGTTTTCCGTGTTTTGCAGAATAAACGGCAAGCGCGGCTTTTGTTTCCGCCAAGCTCCATGAATTTAAGCTGAAGCCCGAGGATCGCTTTCCTGTCGATGCCCTGAAAAGAAGGATGAAGCCTCCCGGAAAGTGCTGTAAGAGCCTCCTTTCTTGCTGGCGCTCATCCCGGATGCCGGCCTTCACATCGTCGTGACATCATGAAATTCGGTCCCGCCCTGCGGGCGGCCGCAGGCATCGCGGTTCTGTCCATCATGGACGCGGTCATCAAGGGGATGTCCGCCTATTACCCGACCTTCCAGGTCGCCTTCCTGCGCTTCATGTGCGGAAGCCTCGTGGTCGCTGGCGTGGTGGCCGTCCTGAAGCCCGGCTGGCCGAACCGCGAGACCATCGCGGCCAACGCGATCCGCTCCGTGATCGCGGTCATCACGGCCTTGAGCTTCTTTTATGCCCTGGGGCAATTGCCGCTCGCCGAAACCCTCGTCCTCTCCTTCCTGTCGCCGATGTTCATCGCTCTGTTCGGGATGCTGATGCTGAAGGAGAAGGTCGATGCCCGGATCGTCGGCGCCATCGGGATCGGGTTTCTCGGAACCCTCGTCGTCGTCCTCGGCCAGTCGGAGGAGGCTGGTGCCGCCCGCTCGTGGATGGGCGTCGGCGCGGCGCTGCTGTCGGCCATCACCTATGCGCTGAGCCTCGTGCTGCTGCGTCAGCGCGCCCAGCGGGACAAGTTCCTGCACATCGTCATCTTCCAGAATATGGGGCCGTTCCTGCTGGTCGCGCCGTTCGGCATCTGGGCATGGCAGCCCCTGAACTACGCGCACCTGGCCTGGTTCATGCTGATGGGGGTGCTGGGCGTGATCGGCCACGTGCTCATGGCGACCGCCTATGCCAAGGCCGAGGCGGCGCGGCTGGCCCCGCTCGAATACACCGCCCTGATCTGGGCGGTGCTGATCGGGTACGGCGTGTTCAGCGAGATCCCGACCTGGGCGACGCTCGGCGGCGGCATCCTGATCGTCGGCGCAGCGATACTGACATCCAGGCGTTAAGCAGCCTTGCGGGCAGCCGCATCGAAGATCATGCAGGTTTCGGTGCCGTGGGCGAGAAGCCTCCCCTTGGCATCGAACAGCTTGCCCTCGGAGGTCGCGAGCGTGCCGCCGCGATGGATCAGAACGCCCTCGCAGGTGACCTTGCCCATGTTCGGCAGGATCGGCCTGACGAAATTGAGCTTCATCTCCACCGTCGTGTAGCCCTGGCCGGCCGCCAGGGTCGTGTGGACGGCGCAGGCCATGGCGCTGTCGAGAATGGCTGAGGTCCACCCGCCATGAATCGTGCCGAGTGGGTTGAAGAAGGCCTCCGTCGGCTCGCCCTCGAAGACCACCCGGCCTTCCTCCACAGGGGTCATGTAGACATGGGTCGAGCGCGAGAAGGGCGGAGCCGGGTGGCGGCCTTCGAGCATGCTTCGCAGGAAGGCCAACCCCGGCTCGGCCGTCAGAACATCCCGTGATACGATTCCGTGAGCCCGCTCAAGCATCGCCGTCTCCATCTGTGCAGATACACAGTATGGCAGGCTTGGAGGCTTCGCAACGGTTCTTAAGAGGGGTAGGCCGCCCTTCGCAGGGCCCTCATGGCCCTGTGGGCCTCCTCCGCATCGGTGTCCTTCAGTTTGGCTTCCAACTGGTCTTGGGCATTCTGCCAGAGCGGGATGGCAGCTTCCAGAATGGCCTGACCGGCAGGCGTCAGCCGGTGCCGCAGCCCCCGGCCGTCCCCCGTTACGGGCTCGATCCAGCCGTTCTCGGCCAGGACCTTCAGGTTGCGCACCAGGGTCGTTCGCTCCAGACCCAGGCGGTCCGCCAGAACGGTCTCGGAGGCTGTCGTGCCATGGCCGATGGCGCCGAGAATGCCGAATTGGGGCAGCTTGAGGCCCAGGGGGCGCAGGGCCGCCTCGTAGGTCCGGCTCAGGAGCCGGGCCGTCATGCGGGCATGAAGGGCAAAGCAGGTCTTGCCGATGGCTTCCAGGTCGGTCATGAAACGATCATGACCCGCCGTTAAGGAGCGTCAAGCCTCACTTTTTGAAGCTGACCTTCAGGCAGGCGTCTTGACTCCCTCCTCGCATATGCCTATCTCGCCGCAAGCGTTAGCACTCGTCAACGAACAGTGCTAACAGCCAGCAGACCACGGTGCGGCCAGAGGGGCCGCGCCCATCGTCAAAGGGGAAGTTCCATGAAGTTCCGTCCGCTGCACGACCGCGTTGTCGTCCGCCGCATCGAAGCCGAAGAGAAGACGGCCGGCGGCATCATCATCCCGGACACCGCCAAGGAAAAGCCGCAAGAGGGCGAAATCGTCGCCGTCGGCCCCGGCGCCCGTGACGAGAGCGGCAAGATTGCTGCCCTCGACGTGAAGGCCGGCGACCGCGTGCTCTTCGGCAAGTGGTCCGGCACCGAGGTGCGTATCGACGGCCAGGATCTCCTGATCATGAAGGAATCCGACATCATGGGCATCGTCGGCTAAATCGAGCCGCCGGAAGCCCTATCCCAAGTTTTCCAATTTAACTGGAGGCATAGCCCATGGCTGCCAAAGACGTTAAGTTTTCCTCGGACGCTNTCGAGCCGCCGGAAGCCCTATCCCAAGTTTTCCAATTTAACTGGAGGCATAGCCCATGGCTGCCAAAGACGTTAAGTTTTCCTCGGACGCTCGCGACAAGATGCTCCGTGGCGTCGACATCCTCGCCGATGCGGTGAAGGTCACCCTCGGTCCCAAGGGCCGCAACGTGGTGATCGAGAAGTCCTTCGGCGCGCCGCGCATCACCAAGGACGGCGTCACCGTCGCCAAGGAGATCGAGCTCGCCGACAAGTTCGAGAACATGGGCGCCCAGATGGTGCGCGAAGTGGCCTCGAAGACCAACGACATCGCCGGTGACGGCACCACCACCGCGACGGTTCTGGCCCAGGCCATCGTCCGCGAGGGTGCCAAGGCCGTGGCCGCCGGCATGAACCCCATGGACCTCAAGCGCGGCATCGATCTCGCCACCGCCGAGGCCGTGAAGGACATCCAGTCCCGCGCCAAGAAGGTGAAGTCCTCCGATGAGGTCGCCCAGGTCGGCACGATTTCGGCCAACGGCGACAAGGACATCGGCGAGATGATCGCCCACGCCATGCAGAAGGTCGGCAACGAGGGTGTCATCACCGTCGAGGAAGCCAAGACCGCCGAGACCGAGCTCGACGTCGTCGAGGGCATGCAGTTCGACCGCGGCTATCTCTCGCCGTACTTCATCACCAACGCCGAGAAGATGGTGGCCGAGCTCGAGGATCCCTACATCCTCATCCACGAGAAGAAGCTCTCGTCGCTCCAGCCGATGCTGCCGATCCTCGAGGCCGTCGTTCAGACCGGCAAGCCGCTCCTCATCATCGCTGAGGACGTGGAAGGCGAGGCTCTCGCCACTCTCGTGGTCAACAAGCTGCGTGGCGGCCTGAAGATCGCCGCCGTGAAGGCTCCGGGCTTCGGCGACCGCCGCAAGGCCATGCTCGAGGACATCGCCGTCCTTACCGCCGGCCAGACGATCTCCGAAGACCTCGGCATCAAGCTCGAGACCGTTCAGCTCCCGATGCTCGGCCGCGCCAAGCGCGTCCGCATCGAGAAGGAAAACACCACGATCATCGACGGCGCCGGCCAGAAGGCCGACATCGAGGCCCGCGTGTCGCAGATCAAGGCGCAGATCGAGGAGACCACCTCGGACTACGACCGTGAGAAGCTCCAGGAGCGTCTGGCCAAGCTCGCAGGCGGCGTCGCGGTGATCCGCGTCGGCGGTGCGACCGAGGTCGAGGTGAAGGAGAAGAAGGACCGCGTCGACGACGCTCTGAACGCCACCCGCGCTGCGGTGGAAGAGGGCATCGTTCCCGGCGGCGGCACGGCTCTGCTGCGCGCCAAGGCTGCGGTTGCGAAGCTCAAGACCGACAACCCGGACGTCCAGGCCGGCATCAAGATCGTGTTGCGCGCGCTGGAAGCTCCGCTCCGCCAGATCGCCGAGAACGCCGGCGTCGAGGGCTCGATCGTTGTCGGCAAGATCAACGACAACACCAAGTCCGACACCTACGGCTTCAACGCCCAGACGGAAGAGTTCGTGGACATGCTCCAGGCCGGCATCGTCGATCCGGCGAAGGTCGTCCGCACGGCTCTGCAGGACGCCGCTTCAGTGGCCGGCCTGCTCGTCACCACCGAGGCCATGGTGGCCGAGGCTCCCAAGCGCGAATCCGCTCCGGCCATGCCGGGCGGCGGCATGGGCGGCATGGGCGGCATGGACTTCTAACAAGTCCTCGCTAAACAGCACTGACTTAACGAGAGGCCCCGGAGGAAACTCCGGGGCTTTTCTTTGGGCGGAAGAAACCGGGTGGTTCACTCGGGAATGGCAGGTTGGAAATGTGTCAATAGTCGAACGAGTAAAATCATCCATTTTGCAACGTGCTTAAAAGCACTTAAGTTATAAAACTATATAACATATAAAGGACTGCCTTCCTCCGCTTAGGAGCATCCTGTGACCGTCCATATTATTGACGCAGCCAACCCACTGCCGCCCACCCATGGCGATGGCGAAACCGCTCTCCTGCTGAATGATAGAGACATAGTCGTCCTTGCGTCCGGATCGGAGATCGCAGCGCATGGCCAGTATACACAGGCCATTCAAGGCGGGTTGGCAACGACAATGATGTTGGATGGCCGCGTCTTCAGCGGAGCTGGCACAGCCATATACAGCCACGGAACAGTCAATGTTGGAGCCCGTGGTGAGGTATCGGGCCACTTGGCCGGTGTGGTGCTCAGCTATGATTTTGACTATGGCAGACCGAACGTCGTGATCAATGCCGGTACCATTTCAGGTGCACATGCTGGTGCCGTAGCGATGGCTGGCCGACAAAACTTCGTGACCAATTCTGGTGAGATCATTGGCGAGACTGGAATCTCAACGTCTGCTGGCATTCTCAATGTAACGAACTCTGGCCTCATTCGGGGTACCGACTTCGCAATCCGTTCGACTGGTCCAGCCATTATTGTCAACACGGGCCGTATCGAGGGATATGTCATCCTCAACTCTTCCGCAGGAACGACAAGTCTTTATGATGGACGTGGCGGCACGTTAACAAACGCAGTGTATTTTTCCAACGGTGACGATGTCGCTTATGGCGGAGATGGAGCCGAATGTTTCGCACTCGGGCTAGGCACAAATCTCGCTGATGGCGGTGCTGGCGTCGACTTGCTCATGTTTGATGAAGCGGGCACGACAGTCGACCTGAGATTAACCACACGTCAACAAACGACAGCAGGCAGTTGGGATACCATTCGCAACATCGAGGATCTCTCCGGAAGCAGTCAGGCCGATCACTTTATCGGAAACGAGGTCGCGAACACTCTTGCCGGTAATTCAGGAAATGACGCGCTTGAAGGGAATGGTGGCGATGATGTCCTAAGAGGCTGGGCAGGCTCCGATGAGTTATCTGGCGGGGATGGTACCGACATAGCGGGCTTTAATGGCCTATTCTCTGACTACATGATCGAACGGCTATTCAATGGTAGCGTAAGAATTGTCGACAAACGCGACGTAGAGACTAATCCGTTTTATCACGACGGCACTGACATCCTCACAGGCATCGAATACGCTCAATTCGCCGACCGCACGATTGCGCTGACGGCGACGACCAACTCTGCGCCGACCTTCATCAGCCTCGACGACACGAGCATTGAAGCGAGCGCCAAGCCCGGCGCTCTCGTCGGCCGTTTGAGCGGCGTCGATCCGGATGGCGATGCGCTCGGGTATTTCCTCGCCGCCAATCCCGGAAATCATTTCCGCATCCACGGTGATCAGCTTCTCGTCGACAAGGCGTTCGCCCCGAGCGATAAGTCCTTCGACATCGTCGTGCGGGCCAGCGACCCCAAGGGCGCGTCGCTCGACATGCATTTCCTCATCACGGTGACGGCCAACGGCGTGACGGTCCTTCCCTCTGATGCTCCATCAGAGCCCAGCGCACACCCGGAGGCGCGCGTTCTCCGGGGCGGCAGGAAGGCCGATATCCTCGCCGGCGGCGATGGCGACGACCATCTCAATGGCGGGCTCGGCAAGGACAGGATGACGGGCGGGGAGGGCGATGACGTGTTCGCCTTCACGACCAGGCTCGGCAAGGCGAACGTGGATCGGATCCTCGATTTCTCCTCCTCGGAGGATGCGATCCATCTCTCATCGAAAATCTTCGGCCGGCTCGCCAAGGGCGCTCTGTCGGAAGAGGCGTTCCACATCGGAGCGAAGGCCGCCGAGGCGGACGACCGCATCATCTTCAATAAGAGGACAGGCGCCCTGTCCTACGATGCCGACGGCTCGGGAACGCAATACGGAGCCATCAAGTTCGCGCAGCTGAAGGCCAAGACGGAGCTGACGGCGGACGACTTCTTCATCGTCTGATCGTTCACCGATCCGTTCAGATCAACACAAAGGCCCCGGGTCTCCCCGGGGCCTTCTTCGTATGAAAAGCGGAGAAGCGCTTACGCCGCCTTCTTCACCAGGCCCTCGGCTTCCAGCGCCTGCTGCACGCTCGGGCGGGAGGCGATGCGGGCCTGGAAGGCCTTCAGGTTCGGGAAGGGCGAGATGTCGACCGCATGGAAGTTGGTCCAGTTCACGACGGTGAAGAGATAGGCGTCCGCAATCGTGAAGGTCTCGCCCATCAGGTAGGGCTGCTTGGCCAGGGCCTCGTCGAGATAGGCGAAGCGGGTGGCGAGGCGCTCCTTGGTGGCGGCCTTCACCGCATCCGGGGTAGCCGGGTTCCACAGGGGGCCGAAACCCTTGTGGATCTCGGTGCTGATGAAGCCGAGCCATTCCAGGAGGCGGTAGCGCTCCATGGTGCCGGGAGCCGGCGCCAGATCCGTTCCGGGCTGCTGGTCGGCCAAGTACTGGACGATGGCGCTGGCCTCGGTGAGCACGGAGCCGTCCTGCAGGCCCAGCGCCGGCACATAGCCCTTCGGATTGACGGTCGCGTAGTTCGCCCCGGTCTCGGTGGTGCGGTTGGCGAGATCGACCTTTTCCAGGCTGAGGGGAATGCCGGCCTCACGGGCGACGATATGGGGCGCGAGCGAGCAGGCGCCCGGATAGTAGTAGAGCTTCATGGGTTTTCTCCAGGGTTGAAAAAGGATCAGGCTGCGGACTTGAGAGGGGCTGACGCGGGAGCGAGCGTCAGCGGGCTGGACGGCTTGAGGGCGTAGGCGCCGTCACCGAGGAGGGCTTGTGCGACGGACAGGACGATCAGGTAAAGCGGGTATTCCCAGCCGCCGCCTTGCGCCGAGAAGACCCAGCCATTGCCGATATGGACCCAGGCTGCGCCGAACAGGATCGGCAGCAGGCCCAAGGCCACCCAGCGGCTCTGCACGCCGAGCACGAGCAGGACGCCGCCGAGGAACTCGGCAAGGAATGTCGCATAGGCGAGGACACCGGGGAGACCCAGGGACTCGAAGTACTGCGCCGTGCCGGCCAGGGTGAAGGTTATCCCTTTCAGGACGATGCTGTGCGCGATGTACATGACACCGAGCGAGACGCGCAGGAGCAGGGCCGCGTAATCTGAAGCGGAAGGACGAGCGTGTGACATTGCAATTCTCCATGCAGGTGCATAGAGTTTTGATGCAAATGCATGGACCTGTCAATTTATATGCACTTGCATAGAAACCAGCGAAGGTTTGCCCCGATGCAAGAACCGTCTGCCGCTGTCATCAAGGCCTGGGGACGCCTGATCCGCGCCGAGCGCACGGTGGTGGGGCGCATCGAGGCGGAGCTCAAGGGCGCCGGATTCCCGTCCCTGCACTGGTACGACGTGCTGCTGGAGCTCAAGCGCGGGCCCAACGGACGGCTCACCCCGCGCCAAATCGAGGAGGCGGTGCTGTTCGAGCAGTACAACCTCTCGAGGCTTCTCGACCGCATGGAGGTCGAAGGATTGGTGCGGCGCATCCCCTTTCCCGGAGACAAGCGGCGTCAGCTGGTCGAGATCACCGGAGCGGGGCGGGCGCTGCAGGAGCGCATGTGGACCGTCTACGGCGCTGCCATCAACCGGTTCTTCGGAGAGAGGCTCGGGGAGAAGGAGGCAGGACAGCTATCGGCCCTGCTGCTCAAGCTGTTGCAGTCGGAGAATACCTGAGGCTCGAAGAACGAACTGGACTGAAGGGCGTTCATGAGAGAAGACGGCTAAGTTCCGGCGGCCGACGAGGGATTACCCGTGAAACAAAGCTCCTCTGCCTTGACCATCCTGCGGCGCAGCATTCTTGCCGGCCTTCTCGCCGGCCTCGCAGCCGTTCACGTGGCGGAGTGTTCTCCAGCGCAGGCACAGTCGGCATCACCCTCGCGCTCCAGTTCCACCTCCATCCGCACGCCGGATTTCGATGAGAGCGTGCGTTGGTACCAGGACAAGCTCGGGTTTCGGCTGATCGGCAGTCAGAGCCTCGTTCCCGGGCGCCGGGCCGTGCTGGAGCGGAGCGGCTTCCTGCTGGAAATCACCGAGGTCGATCACATCCTGCCGTCGGAGCCCAATACGACTGCGGCCGTTCAGGTGACCAAGGCTCCCGTGGTCAGTTTTCTCGTCCCCGATGTGGACAAGGAGATCGAGCGCCTGCGGAAGGCAGGCGTCGAGATTCTCCAAAATCCCGAGGACGAGCTCGACGGCCGCTATCGCACCGCGCAGATCCGCGACAACGGCCGCCATCGCATCGAGCTGCGCGAGCCTATCGACGAGAACGGCTTCAACGCGATGGGGCGGTGACGAAATTTTCTTGGTGCCGGGAATAATGTCAGGCGTGGCGTGTCTTGGAGGGGTGGTCATCATCGACCTCAGGAGGACACCCATGAAGCTGTTTCTGCGTCACGCCATTCTGACCGGAGCCCTCGTCGCCGCATCCGCCGCTCTCGCGCAGACCGCAGCCCCTGCGAAGGTGGCGGATACGAGCAAGGGCAAGGCTCTCGTCGACGCCAAGGGCATGACTCTCTACACCTTTGACCGCGACACGACGGGCAAGTCGGCCTGCAACGGCCAATGCGCCCAGAACTGGCCGCCGCTCATGGCGGCCGGCGGTGCCGCCGCATCGGGCGACTGGAGCGTGGTGACCCGCGATGACGGTTCCAAGCAATGGGCCTACAAGGGCAAGCCGCTCTATCTCTGGGTCAAGGACGCCAAACCCGGTGAAGTCACGGGCGATGGCGTCAACAACGTCTGGCATATTGCTGCGCCGTAGCGCATCGCGCGAAAAGGGGTTTCCACTTTTGAGCCGATGCCCTGGGCTTGTGGGACGAGCAGGTTCATCGTTGAATGATGCCTGATGCGTGAGAATTGACCTTGGACGAGATCGCTTCCCTTCTCGAGCCGCAGATCCCGGGCTTGCGCCGCTACGCCTGGGCCCTTCTGCGCGATTGCGAAGCGGCGGACGATCTCGTCCAGGACACTCTGGAGCGTGCGATCAGCCGCTGGAATCAGCGACGCGACGGCGATCTGAGAGCCTGGCTCTTCGCCATCCAGCGCAACCTGTTCATCAACGGACTGCGCCGGCGCAAGGCGCGCGGCACCCACGTGGGAGAGGAAGCCCTGAACGATGTTCCCGCGCCCGGGATGAGCCCTGAGAGCCATGCCGGTCTGCACGACGTTCTGAAGGGCCTCGATGCCTTGCCGGAGGAGCAGCGCTCCATCCTGTTGCTGGTCGGAGTCGAGGACCTGTCCTACGAGCAGGCGGCGCGGGTGCTGGACATCCCGCTCGGTACGGTGATGTCACGCTTAAGCCGGGCGCGGGCACGCTTGCGAGAGTTCATGGAGGCCAGGCGCAGCACCGCCTTGAGGAGAGTGAAGTGACGGGCGAGCGACCCATCGGAGAAGACGATCTGCAGGCTTATGTCGACGAGAGGCTCTCGCCTTCGCGGCTCGAGGCGGTGAAGGCGTATCTCACCGATCATCCGGCAACGGCCGAACAGGTCGAGCGCGAGATCGCGCACCGCGACGCCTTGCGCATGCGGCTCGCCTTCAAGGCTCAGGAGCCCATTCCTTCACGCCTGCGCATTGCCAATCTCGTTGCCGCCCGACGCCGTTCCCCGCTGGCCCGTCCCGCTGCTTACGCCGCGTTGGCATGGCTCGCCATCGGCGGAATCCTTGGGACCTGGGGTGGAGTGTGGTGGGCTTCCCGCCAGCCGATGCAGGCTGAGGCTATGAGCGTTGCCGACAACGCCATTGCGGCGCATCGCATCTATGTCGGCGAGCGGTTGCACCCTGTGGAAGTTCCCGCCGATCAGGAGGCGCATCTCGTACAATGGCTGTCGCGCCGCGTGGGCAAGCCGCTGACCGCACCGAACCTGAATGCCCAGGGCTATCATCTCATCGGTGGTCGCTTGCTGCCCGACGGCGGCGAAGCCGCCGCTCAATTCATGTACGAGGATGCGGGGGGCAGCCGTCTCACGCTCTATGCCCGCTCGGGGGGAAACGAGGCGCAGACATCCTTCCGCTTCGAAGAGAAGGGCGGTGTGTCCGCATTCTCCTGGATCGATAAGGGACTGTCTTACGTCGTCTCGGCGAAGGCGGATCGAACGCAGCTCCTGCCGATTGCCGAAGCGATCTATAAGCAGTTCGAGGCTACAGGCGACCCCGCGAAGGGCCGCCTGTAGCATTCATGGCGATCGTCAGCCGAAGACCGCAGGATCAGGCCCGACCCGGCCGGAGGCGTCGTCGAGGCCTTCGATCGCACGCATATCCTCTGCATCCAGCTTGAAGTCGAACACGTCGATGTTCTCGCGGATGCGGGAAGGCGTCACGGATTTCGGAATGACGACGAGGCCGTTGTCGAGGTGCCAGCGCAGGATGACCTGAGCCGGTGTTTTGCCATACTTGCGGCCGATTGCGGCAAGAGTTTCATCGGCGATCAGAGTGCCTTGCCCAAGCGGACTCCAGGACTCCGTGGTGATCCCGTTCCTCGCATGGAACGCACGCAGCTCCTTTTGCTGGAAGCGAGGATGCAGTTCGATCTGGTTGACGGAAGGCGTCACGCCGCTCTCGTCGATCAGCCGCTGCAGATGCTCTGCCATGAAGTTCGAAACGCCGATGGATTTCGCGCGTCCATCCTGCTTCAGCTTGGTCAAGGCACGCCACGTATCGCGGTAGGCCTCGCTGCCCGCGACGGGCCAGTGGATGAGATAGAGATCGACGTGATCGAGCTGGAGACGCGCCAGGCTCTCGTCGAATGCGCGCAAGGCCTCGTCGTAGCCGTGCCGGTCGTTCCAGACTTTCGTGGTGATGAAGAGCTCATCGCGCGAGACTGGCGCGGCCTTGATGGCCTGTCCCACGCCTTCCTCGTTGCCGTAGATGGCAGCGGTATCGATGGAGCGATAGCCCGCCTTGATGGCCTCGCCGATGGCACTCGCAGCTTCTTCGTTGGAGACCCGCCAGACGCCATAGCCAAATTGCGGCATGGCGTTTCCATCGTTCAGGCGGATCGTGGGTATGGTCGACATGGACTGCTCCATTGATTGTGCTGCGGGAAGGTAGATCTCACTCGGGCTAAGCAAATAGTGATCGCCTCGGGTCAGCGCCATCCCGGAACCGGCATGGCCAGCCTGCGTTCCAAGCTTGGCACCATTTCCTTGTAACAGGAGCTCGTCTTGTCCGTTCCAGAAGCGCGGAAGGGCACGCCCGATCCGACCCTCGACGAAGGTGAGTTCCGGAAACGGTTTCTCCAGCAATTCCAGGACCCGGCCTTCGAGCCGCTGGGAGGCGAGCTTCAACGGGTCGCCGATGCCGCCTGGGATGCCTACAGCCATCACCGGAAAAGTCCTCAGACCCGCAAGGCGGGTCCAGGGTTCGCCGATCCCGAATACGATCTCGCGGTCGCTTGGATCGCCGCGAAGGAGGCGATCGACCTTGCGCGGAAGCGGCACGAGGACAGGACGGGTCCGGCCCGCTTTCTCCTCGTCTCCGCTTCGTCCCGCAGCGAACTTACCTGTCCCGGCGAGATGTCCAAAAGCTATCGCCTCGTGGAGATTGCGCATCAGGTTCTTGCCAGTGCCGGCAACACCGAGGTCGAAGTGCTCGAATTGAGCCGTCTCACCGCCGAGTACGGCCGTCACATCCATCCCTGCAAGGCCTGCTTCTCGACGGCCGCCGCTTTGTGCCACTGGCCCTGCTCCTGCTATCCGAACTACTCCCTCGGCCAGACCCAGGACTGGATGAACGAGATCTATCCCCGCTGGGTCGAGGCTCACGGGGTGATGATCGTCACCCCCGTCAACTGGTATCAGGTCTCATCCCCCTTGAAGCTGATGATGGACCGGCTGGTCTGCGCCGATGGCGGCAATCCGGACCCGACTTCGACCCAGGGCAAGAAAACGGATCTCGCGAAGGGGCTCGAGCTGAGGGGCTGGGATTATCCCAAGCACCTGGAGGGCAGGCTCTTCTCCGTCATCGTCCATGGCGATACCGAGGGCGCGGGAAGCGTCCGCCGAAGCCTCTCCGACTGGCTGCGCGCCATGGACCTCGTGCCCGCCGGCGGGGCAGCGGAATTCGACCGCTATATCGGCTACTGGAAACCCTATGCCACCAGCCACGAGGAACTCGATCAGGATCAGGCCGTGCAGGACGAAGTGCGCAACGCCGCCTGGACTCTGCTGGAGGCCGTCCGCGCGAAGCGTTCCGGGGAACTCGTGACCGCCGGTGAAAACCTCAAGGAGCCGCGCCAGAAATAGGCCACATGCACAAGAAGCCGGGCGTCGTGCCCGGCTTCTGCATGAGACCTTGTCCGCCCACGCCTATTTCGGGGCCGACTTGACCTCGGCATCCCACTTCTTGAGCAGGCGCGTCCGCTCCGCCACGGAGCCGTATTTGGCGGTATCGTAGTTGATCAGCTTCATTTCCGCGAGCTTCGGCGCGTCCGGCGAGACGGGTGCGCTCTTGTTGGACGCGATGGAATAGATCTTCAGGTCCGCGCCCACCAGCTTCTGGGCCTCGGCCGAGAGGGCCCAGTCTACGAACTTTTGTGCCATGTCCGTGTTCTTGCCGCCTTTCACGACTGAAATCGAACCGGTCTCGTAGCCCGTGCCCTCGCAGGGCGCGAGGGTTTTGACGGGAGCCCCATCGGCGATCATCGTCACCATATCGTGCATGAACGCGATGGCGATTCCGGTTTCACCCAAGGCAACGGCCTTGACGGGTGCGGCTCCCGACTTGGTGTACTGATTGACGTTCCTGTGCAAGCCTTTCATGTAATCGAAGGCCTTGTCCTCGCCCATCAGCTGGACGAGCGAAGCCAGGAAGACATAAGCCGTGCCCGACGAGTTCGGGTCGGAGACTTGCACTTCATCACGGTACTTGGGATCGAGAAGATCCGCCCAGCACTTCGGTTCCGGCAGGCCGCGGCTTTCAAGCACTTTCGTGTTGTAGCCGATCCCGAGCGCGCCGAGATAGGTTCCCGTCGCACGATACCCGGCCTGCTGGGCGAAGCGCTGGGCCCAATCGTGCAACTCCGGCAGCTTGGGCGACTTGTATTCGACCGTCAGCCCTTCCTCGGCCGCCTGGATGTGGGAATCGCCAGGTCCACCCCACCAGACATCGGCGCGCGGATTCGATGCTTCAGCCCGGATCTGCGCCAGGGTTTCGCCGGTGCTCTTGCGCACCATCGTGGCCTTCGCACCCGTGGCCTTCTCGAAGGCCGCAACGCCCGCCCGGCACTGTTCTTCGAGAATGGAGCAATAGATAGTGATCGGCGCCTGAGCATGAGCGACGAGGGGGGGCGCGCAGAGTGTCGTCGTGAGAGCCAGGCCCAGCAGTGACAATCGCATGAGATTTCCTCCTGAGAGATCGGGCTGCATGGGCCCGACTTTCGGTTCTGCCTTTAGGACTGTCCGATGAGGAAGCTTAGCCGGCTCTTTGTCAAGGCGGCCTTGGTTGAACTTCCAGTCTCGATTCAGGGTTGGATGCCGAGGGCTCCATACGAAAAAGGCCGGGCTCTAAGCCCGGCCTTCGGATGCGGAAGGAATGCGTCGCTTACCAGCTGGTGAGCACGGAGCCTTTGAACTTCTCCTCGATGAACTGCTTCACCTCGGGCGTGTGGTAGGACTCGACGAGGGCCTTCACCCAGGGCTTGTTCTTGTCCTCGCTGCGCACCGCGATGAGGTTCACATAAGGACCTTTCGGATTCTCGCGGGCGATCGGGTCCTTCACCGGATCCAGGCCGCCCGATGTCGCGTAGTTGGTGTTGATGACAGCGGCATCGACGTCGTCGAGCACGCGTGGTCCCTGAGCGGCTTCGATCTCGACGAACTTGATCTTCTTCGGATTGTCCGTGACATCGAGCGGCGTCGGCTTGTAGCCCGTGCCTTCCTTCAGCTTGATGAGGCCCTTATCCTGCAGAAGAATGAGCGCGCGGCCGCCGTTGGTCGGGTCGTTGGGGATCGAAATCGTCGCCCCGTTCGGCAGCGCCTCGAGGCTCTTGTGCTTCCTCGAGTAGATGCCGATCGGGAAATTCACGGTGAGTGCGACGCTCTCGATCTTGAAGCCGCGGTCGGCGACCTGATTGTCGAGATAGGGCTGGTTCTGGAACGAGTTGGCCTCGATGTCGCCACCGGCCAGAGCCGTGTTCGGCACCACGTAGTCAGAGAACTCGAGGATCTTGATATCGAGGCCCTTCTTGGCGGCGATCGGCTTCACGGCTTCGAGGATCTGCGCATGCGGGCCGGGCGTGGCGCCGATGCGGATGGTCTGCGTCTGCGCGAGAGCGGGCAGGGCGGCAAAGGAGAGGAGGGCGGCGAGGCCCAGTTTCTTCAGGGTCATGTTTGTACTCCTTGTACGATGTTTTCTCGAAGGTCAGGCGTGACGGATGCGCTTGTTGAGGTTGCGCGCGAGGCGATCGCCGATGCTCTGCACGGCCTGAACGAGGACGATGAGCACGACCACGACGGCGAGCATCATTTCGGGCATGAAGCGCTGGTAGCCGTAGCGGATGCCGAGATCGCCGAGGCCGCCGCCGCCGACGGCGCCCACCATGGCCGAGAAGCCGAGGAGCGACACGACCGCGAGCGTGAGGCCGAGCACGATGCCGGGCAGGGCCTCGGGGATCAGCACCTTGCCGACGATCTGCAGCGGGCTCGCGCCGAAGGCGCGCGCGGCCTCGATCAGTCCCTGGTCGACCTCGCGGATCGCGCCCTCGATGAGACGTGCGATGAAGGGTGTAGCGGCGATCGTCAGCGGCACGATGGCGGCATTGGTGCCGATGGAGGTGCCGGCGATCAGACGCGTGAAGGGAATGATCGCCACGACGAGAATGATGAACGGCGTCGAGCGCGTGGCGTTGACGATGACGCCGAGCACCCGATTGACCCAAGGCGCGGCGAAAAGCTCGCCCTTGCCGGATGTGGCGAGGAACACGCCGAGCGGCAGGCCGAACGCGGTGGCGATCAGCGCTGCAACCGCGACCATGTAGAGGGTTTCGCCGGTGGAACTGGCGATAAGGTTGATCATCTCAGGCGACATGGCCGAGGACCTCCGTGTCGAGACCGTGCTTGTTCAGGAAATCGAGTGTTGTGGCGAGGGACTGCTCCGGGACACCCACGACGAGGGTGCCGAAGGGACGGCCTGCGATTTCGTCCACCGAGCCCGACAGGATGTTGGTCTCGATGTTGAGATCGCGGGCAAGGCGCGCGAGGACCGGATCCGTTGCATGCGGACCGCGGAATCCGATCCGGATGACCGCCTGGCTGCCGGGAGCCGCCTCGGGCCGAAGCCTGCCCTGCACATAGGGCGGCAGCGCACGGCCCGATTCGTCGGCCAGGAAGGAGCGGGTCACTTCGTGCTGCGGGCGGGTGAAGACCTCGAAGACGTCGCCCTGCTCGACGATCCGGCCGCCCTCGATCACAGCAACCTCGCGGGCGATGTTACGGATCACCGCCATTTCGTGAGTGATGAGCAGGATGGTCAGGCCGAGCTCGTCGTTGATGCGGCCGAGCAGGTCGAGGATCGACCGGGTGGTTTCCGGGTCGAGGGCCGACGTCGCTTCGTCGGACAGGAGAACCTTGGGCTTGGTGGCGAGCGCTCGGGCGATGCCGACGCGCTGCTTCTGGCCGCCGGAGAGCTCGGACGGATAGCGATTGCGCTTGTCCGTGAGGCCGACGAGGGCGAGGAGCTCCTCGACGCGGGTCTTGATCTCGGCCTTGTCGTAGCCTGCGACCTCCAGCGGCAGGGCGATGTTCTGAGCCGCCGTGCGCGAGGAAAGCAGGTTGAAGTGCTGGAAGATCATGCCGATGGAGCGCCGGGCATGGCGGAGGGCGGCCTCCGGAAGGGCCGCGATATCGGCGCCGTCCACGATGACCTTGCCGGAGGTGGGCTTTTCGAGCCCGTTCACAAGACGGATCAGGGTCGATTTGCCGGCGCCGGAACGACCGATCACGCCGAGGATGGAGCCCTGGGGCACGGCGAGGTTGATTTCCTGCAGCGCCGTCACGGGCTGGCCGTCGCGGCCGGGGAAGGTCTTCGACACCTTTTCCAGGCGCACGATGGGCTCCGCCGGGATCAGGCGCTGGGCTGTCTGGCCGGCGAGATATCCAAGAGGGGCGTTCATGAGGTCGCCTTTTTCGAGTGACGTTGGGGATGTCGATGTGACACATGAAACATCCCGTTCTCTAAGTCAACCTTTTCGTTCTTTAAACAGGACAATCTGTTTTGCCGAACGTGAGTGCCCTCCAACGGTCTGTTGCTCTTCTCACAAGGCTGCTATCGCTTGTCCGGGAAGGTGGTTCCTCCTTTCTTTCGCCACAAGCACGATTGATCCGGCTTCTCCAGGTTTCTATGGAGCCGAGAACGGGATCTCGGCAGGAGATGTGTATGATCAAGGCGAGCATCGCGCTGGCACTCGTGGGTCTGGGCGTACTGGCAGCATCCCTGTCCGGGGCGGCTGCGGTTCCGTTCTACCTGCCCCTCTCGACCCTGGCCCTCGCCGGGATCGTGTTCGTCGCAAGGGACATCCCCAAGTTCCTGCGCATCTTCGTCGTGATGCTGTCGGCGACCCATCTCGTGCTCGTCGCGCTCATCCTCGGTGCCGTCGCAGGGGCGATCACGGGCGACTACACCGGATATGTTCCGCCGCCCACCGCTGCGCTTGGTGCCACGGCCTTCGGGGCCATCATCTACGGCCTGTCATATGTCCCGGTCGTCCGCACCATCTGCCGCATCACCGATCGCTATCTCGACTCCCAGGCCGACAGCGTCATCCGCATCCCCTTCATCGGGCTCGTGCGGGCTCGCGAGGGCACCATCGGCACCTGGATGATCGGGATCCTCATCGCGATCAACCTCGCTCAGGTCGCGCTCAACGTTCGCCTCAGCTTCTTTTCGCGCGACATGTTCAATGCGCTCGAGGCCAAGGATGCCGCGGCCTTCTGGTATCAGCTCTTCGTCATCTTCACGCCTCTGGCGGGCGTGTTCGTCGCCATCGCACTGACCGAGGTGCTGCTGCAGAACGTGCTTACCATCCGCTGGCGCGCCTTTCTCAACACCTATTACGTGCGCGAGTGGCTCGGCGACGGGACGCATTATCGGATGCAGATCATCGGCCGGGGCGCGGACAACCCGGACCAGCGCATCTCGGAAGACCTGCGCAAGTTCGTCGAGAGTACCTATTCCCTGTCCGTCGGCCTGATGAATCAGGCCGCCACCCTGGTCTCCTTCGTGGCCATCCTCTGGACCATCTCGGCCGGGTTCACGTTTCCGGGAACGAGTGTCGAGATCCCCGGCCTGCTAGTGTGGGTCTGCGCGGCATACGCCATTCTCGGCACGTGGGTGACGCACCTCATCGGCCGACCGCTGATCGCCCTGAACTTCGAGCAGGAGCGGGTGGAGGCGAACTACCGCTTCTCTCTGGCGCGCCTGCGCGAATACACGGAGCAGGTCGCGCTACTTTCGGGCGAGTCGGCGGAGCGGGAAGGCCTCGGGCGGCGGTTCGGTCAGATCGTCGACAACTACATGCGGATCGTGTTCCGCCTCATCAAGCTCAACACCTTCACCTCTGCCTACTTCCAGGCCAACGTGGTGGTGCCTTACATCCTGACGGCGCCCTACTACTTCATCGGCAAGATCTCTCTGGGCCAGATGCAGCAGGTGGTCGGCGCGTTCTCGCGGGTGGAGTCGGCTCTTACCTATTTCATCACCATCTATACGACGCTTGCCGACTATAAGGCCGTGCTCGACCGTCTCACCACGTTCGAGGGCGCCATTGCATCGGCGCAGCGCGTCGGTGGCGAGAGCAAGCTCGTGATCACGGAGAAGGCCGGTCGGGAGCTGCGCCTGGAGGATCTGGACGTGCGGCTCCCCGACGGCAGCGCCCTGCTGCACACGGACGAGCTTGCCTTCCGTCCGGGCGAGCGCACCCTGATGACCGGTCCATCCGGCTCGGGCAAATCGACCCTCTTCCGCGCCATTGCCGGCATCTGGCCCTTTGGCCAGGGACAGATCCAGGTGCCGGAGGGGCAAAGCATGATGCTCCTTCCGCAGCGCCCCTATATTCCCATCGGAACCCTGCGCGACGCCGTGACCTATCCGGGCAAGATCGATGCCTACACGGCTGCCGAGATGGCGGAAGCCCTGCGCACTGCCAAGCTACCGCAGATCGCGGACAGGCTCGACGAGGAGCGAAACTGGGGACAGACCCTGTCGCTCGGCGAACAGCAGCGCTTGGCCGTCGCCCGCGCGCTCCTCGCCAAGCCCGACTGGCTGTTCCTGGACGAGGCGACGGCTGCCCTCGACGAGCCCACGGAACAGGACATCTACCGCATCATCAGGGAGAAGCTGCCGAACACGACGGTCGTCTCCATCGGTCACCGCTCGACGCTTGCCGCGTATCACGATCGGCGCATCGACATGAAGAAGACCGAAAGCGGCCTCTCGACCCCCGTCGACCTGCGCCAGGCCGAGCCTGCGGAGTAGTTCAACACTCCCTGCGACGTCATCACCGGCCTTGTGCCGGTGATCCCACTTCTGTAGGGCGCAACGCCTTTCCAATCGTCATGGCCGGAACAAGCCCGGCCATGACGATGAGGGTGTCATTCCCGGCAAACGTAGCGAAGGAAGAGTCTCTGCTCATAAGAGCTGCGGCTATTGATTTCCTTCCCCTCCGCGACGTGCTGGGCGGGAGCGACATCGAGAGAAAACGGAAAGGCCGGCGTCACGCCGGCCTTTTCATTCAAACTCAGCAGGAAAAGTCAGAGCGAGCGCTCCAGGATCAGCCGGCCGCCGTTCTGTGTCTGGATGATCAGGTTGCGGCCCTGGATGTCCCACTTGCCCGAGGAGCGGAGCGCCACGAGAAAAGCCTGTTCGATGGCCATGGTGGTCTTGTCGCAGCTCTTCTTCGTCAGGGCGAAGGGGCCGACGGCCAAGCCTTGCTCGCGCAGGGGATAGGCTGCCGTCGCATAGGTGTTGCACCCGCTGAAGCCCGTGGCGCGGAGCTGATCGTCGAGCTTGAAGCTCGGGCGGTCGCCGCTGAAAGGCTTGCCGTTCAGGCTGACGGCCACCCAGGAGGAGTTGAGCGGGAAGATCTTGCCTCCCTCACCCGGTTGCGGGACCTTGTTGTCCACCTGGCGGGTCGGGCCGACCGGCCGGCCGAGCGTCGCGGCCGTCTGGGCGTGAGCCACGGAGACGATGGCGAGGGCCGCCAGAAATGTCGCAAGTCGAAGGGCGTTCATCGGAACCTCTTCATCGAAAAAACGCAGGGACCATAAGGGGCCTTGAGCATTGAGGCAACGCCCAAGGTGATGTTGTCTTGTGTCTCACGTAATGGAACGCACGAAATCTGAAGTCTTCGTGAAAGAGACGGCAGGATCATGTCAGCCGATCCGTCGCAGGAGCCGCTCGGTGAGCGCGTTCGACGGCCGGAACAGATAGTCGAAGGCGCGGACCGTGATGTCCTGCGCACCGATGCCCTGCAGGGCCGCCACGATCTCGAACACCGTTGCCGCGCGGCAATGAAGCACGACCTCTCGGCCGAGGGCATTGCCGTAGGGGAGAGTTGCGCCATGGTCCTTCGCCAGCGCCACGAGCGCAGAGGCCCGGGCCGGATCGAGCGCCGCCCGCACCTCGCGGCTGGTGCGTGCCTCTTCCTCGGCGGCGATGCGCGTCAGCACGGCGGTCGCGGCATTGCGTGCCCTGTCTGACCAGGGCGCGCGGGCGGAGGCTACGAGGTTGGCCTCGGAACGCAGCATCACGCCGTCGTCGAGGATCTTCAGCGCATTGGCCGCAAGCGTCGCGCCCGTCGTGGTGATGTCGACGATGAGCTCCGCCGAGCCCGCCCCCGGCGCGCCTTCGGTGGCGCCCAGGCTCTCGACGATCCGGTAATCCGCCACGCTCTTCTCGGCAAAGAACCGGCGGGTGAGGTTCACGTATTTGGTCGCGACCCGCATCTTGGTGCCGTGACGGGCGCGAAGGTCGGCCGCCACCTCGTCGAGATCGGCCATGGTGCGCACGTCGATCCAGGCCTGCGGCACGGCGACGACCACATTGGCATGGCCGAAGCCGAGCGGGGTCAGCATCTCCACCGCCTCGTCCGCATCCGCGATCTGCTCGCGGATCAGATCCTCGCCGGTGATGCCGAGATGGGCCGTGCCGCTGGCGAGCTGGCTCACGATCTCGGAGGCCGAGAGGAAGGCGACCTCCACGTCGGGTACGCCGGCGAGCGTACCGCGATAGTCGCGCGCGCCGCGGGACTGGGTGAAGACAAGGCCGGCACGGGCGAAGAACGCAGCTGCGTTCTCCTGCAGGCGCCCCTTGGAAGGAACGGCCAGAATGAGAGGGGAATCGGTCATCAGGGCCTCCCCACGATGCGGTCGAGCCAGAAGGAGCAGCCGACCGCCGGGATCGGAGCCTCGGCGCCGAGATGCTCGAGCAGGTGGTCATAGCGTCCGCCGCCCACGATGGGCTTGCCGTCGCTGCGGCGCGGGTCCTGCACCTCGAAGATGAAGCCCGTGTAGTAGTCGAGGTTGCGGGCGAAGGTGGCGGCAAAGGAGAAGGCGCCCACATCGAGCCCGCGCGCTGCCATGAAGCCGGTGCGCTCCTCGAAGGTGGCGAGTGCCCCGTTTAGGTCGAGCCCCGCATCCTTGGCGAGGATCCTGACTGCATGAGCCGCCTGGTCCGGGTCGCCCGCGATGATGAGATAGCGCTCCAGCACCTGCCGCGCTTCATCGGGCAGGCCGGTGCGGTTCGCGGCGCGGGCTAGGAAGCGCTCGGCGATCTCGCCTGCGCTGCGTCCCCCGACGCGCGCAATGCCGGCAATCGAAAGAATGTCCTCCACGAAGGCCTTGGCGGCCTGAGGGGCTTGGCCCTCGATGGCGGCGAGCAGGCCGGCATGCTCTTGGGCACCCGGCCCATCGGGCTCGGCAAGACTCGCGAGACCCTGTCCCGACACGATGGCCCGGATCACGCGCCGCTTGGCGGCGGGCGCGATCCCCAGGGCATCGATCAGGGCATGGAGAAGGCCCATGTCGCCCAGCTTCACGATGGGGGCGGGGCCGCCGATCTGCTTGAGGCCGTCCAGGGCGACGGCGAGGATCTCCGCGTCGACGGCCGAGACATCCGTCCGGCCGATGGATTCGAGGCCTGCCTGCAGGAACTCGCCGTTCTCGCCTGCGCGCATCCGGAAGACGGGTCCGCCATAGGAATAGCCGGAGGGCTGGGCGCCATGTCGGGAGAGGTGCTGGAGGCAGACGGGAATCGTGTATTCGGGCCTGAGGCACAGCTCCGCCCCCGAGGCGTCCTGCGTCACGAACATGCGGCGCCGGATATCCTCGCCCGAGAGGTCGATGAAAACGTCCGCCGGCTGAAGCACCGGCGGCTCGATCCGCGCAAAGCCCTCACGCTCGAACAGCGCAATCAGCGCAACAATGGCATCCGTCTCCGTCACTGGCCCTGCCCAATCCTTGTGTTGGCATGCTCTCTAGCAATGCCCGGCCAGGAAGGCGATTGTTTTTGACGGGAAGGGTGAATGGGCGCGGGAAAGTGCGTGGTTCCGGGGCTGCGAAGCAGAACCGGGAACGCATGAGCATCTGATTGGAGGAAGATCGGTAGAGTAACCGCTACGTCAATCTGTATGCCGGCAGCGATTATGGGTCCCGGGTTCGCGCCAGAGGCGCGCCCCCGAATGACGGCGTGGCAATGAGAAACTCAGGGCTTCTCGGCCGTTTCGCTCTTCGCGCTCTTGGCCCTGGTCGTCTTCCGCTTGGTGTGGTCGCTGGAGCGTTGGACGTACTTGACCTTCTTGGGCTCCGACTTGGCGCCGCCCTCGGCCTCCCCTTCGCCCAGGAGGCTGGGGGGCAGGAAGTGACGGGCGGCTTCCGTCACGACGCCGGCCACCGCGCCCGCGGCCGTCTGGGTCAGGTCGGCACCCTGTGCGCCCGTATTGGCCACGGCGGCGCCGGCCTTCTTGGCCGTGCGGGTCTTGGTCAGGGCGGCAGCGGCGGCGCCGGCGGCGGCGATCAGGGCATCCGCGAGGATCTCACGGCCGAGGTCCGTGTTGATCAGGTCCATGAGGCCGGACTTCTTCGCCGATTTCGCCAGCTTCGTCCCGGAGCCCTTGCCCGAACCCTTCTTCGATTTTGCAGTGCTCTTCTTGTCCTTATCCTTCGGCATATTCATCTCCTGATGGTCAAGCTTGGGAGATAACCCCTATGAAACCATAGGGGTTCCCGAAAGGCCAAGCTTATCCGAAGTGGCGGCCCAGGACCTCGCGCACCGCCTTGACGAGATCCGCTTCAGAAACGGAAAACTGCGCCGGACGCGCAGCCTTCCACTCCTCGTTGGACGCGATGGCCTGGGCCGCCTTGGCGCCTTCGATCAGGTCCTTGATCTCGACCTCGCCGCGCTCGCGCTCGTTGGATCCCTGGATCACGACGCAGGGGCTCTGGCGCCGGTCGGCATATTTCATCTGCGCCTTCATGCCCGACGAGCCGAGATAGAGCTCGGCGCGGATGCCGGCCTGGCGCAGGGTGAAAACCATGCGCTGGTAGGCGGCGATCTGGTCTTTGTCCATGACGAGCACGACCACCGGACCGGGCTTCTCGGCCCCGGCGACGATGGGGCTTTTGACCATCTGCAGGGCCGAGAGAAGACGCGACACGCCGATGGAGAAGCCGGTGGCCGGAACCGGCTCGGAGCGGAAGCGGCCCACGAGGCCGTCATAGCGTCCGCCGCCGCCCACCGAGCCGAAGCGGACCGGGCGCCCGTCCTCGTCCTGGACCTGGAAGGTCAGCTCGGCCTCGTAGACGGGGCCGGTGTAATATTCGAGGCCTCGGACAACGGAGGGATCGATGGTGACGCGATCGTCGTAACCGGAGGAGGCCACGAGCGCTGCGATCTCCGCAAGCTCGTTCACGCCCTCAACGCCGCGGGCGGAGGAGCCGACCACCGTGCGCAGATTCTCGACCGTTGCCGCATTGTTCCCGCCCTTGGCGTCCGTGAAGGCGAGCACGCGCGCGATAGCATCGGGCTCGAGGCCTGCGCCCTTGGTGAAATCGCCGCTCTCGTCCTTGCGGCCCGCGCCGAGGAGCTGGCTTACGCCCTCGGGACCGAGGCGATCGAGCTTGTCGATGGCACGAAGAACCGTCAGGCGCTGATCGGCCCTGTCCTCGCCGCCGAGGCCGATGGCCTCCAGCACGCCGTCGAGAACCTTGCGGTTGTTGATCTTGATGATGAAGTCGCCGCGCTTGAGGCCGAGCCTCTCCATCGTGTCGGCGGCCATCATGCAGATTTCCGCATCCGCCGCGACGGAGGCTGCACCGACCGTATCGGCGTCGAACTGCATGAACTGGCGGAAGCGGCCCGGACCCGGCTTTTCGTTGCGGAACACCCAGCCGACCCGGTAGCTGCGATAGGGCTTCGGCAGGGCATCGAAGTTCTCGGCCACGTAACGGGCGAGCGGCGCGGTCAGGTCATAGCGCAGGGACAGCCACTGCTCGTCGTCGTCCTGGAACGAGAACACGCCCTCGTTGGGACGGTCCTGGTCGGGCAGGAACTTGCCCAGCGAGTCGGTGTACTCGACGAAGGGCGTCTCGACGCCCTCGAAGCCGTAAAGCTCATAGGAGTCGCGGATCGCCGCGAGCATGCGCTCTGTAGCGGCGAGGTCGGCGGGAATACGGTCGGCAAAGCCGCGCGGGGCGCGGGCCTTGATCTTGTCGGCCTTGGACATGGGTTTTTACAGCAGCCGTTGGATTGGAAAAACGTGCTGCGGTCCTACTCCCTGCGGCGGGGAGGGGCAAGAGAAGTTGCGATGTCCGCAACACCGCCCGCCATCCCGGACGAAGCGCAGCGAAGAACCGGGATCGGGTGCGAGTCCGGTGCCTGGACCTCCTCTGTCATTGCGCGCAGGCGGGAATCCAGAACCGCCGACAGTCCCGACGGTAGCACCGTCGCTGCTGGGACCCCGGCTTTCACCGGGACGACGGTGCCGGGCTGGTTTTCACGATCCCGATCGGCTGGCGCCGTCCGGCTCTGGCATTCTCAGCTCTCGCACCCTCCTTCGTCATCACCGGGCTTGACCTGGTGATCCCGATAAAGAGAAGCGCCGCGCCTCACCGCATCGGGATGGCCGGGACAAGCCCGGCCATGACGGGGGAGGATGTGACCCAGGACCGTGCCATGCCGTGAGCACGCACAGGGAACGAGCACCCGTAGCCCGGGGCCGGATCCCGTCCCGATGCGGCGGATCCCCGTCCCGGTCGATATCCGACCGGGAACGACAAGGGGTCGCTACGCCACCGCCCTGATCACCTTGGTGAGCTTCTCGACGATCTCGCCGATCTGCTCCTCGGTGATGATGAGCGGCGGGGAGAGGGCGATGGTGTCGCCGGTGACGCGCATCATCAGGCCGAAGTCGGCGAAGGCCCGGTCCATGGCCTCGTAGGCGCGCTTGCCCACGCCGTCGGGGCGCGAGGCGAGGTCGATGGCGCCCACGATCCCGATGGTGCGTATGTCGAGCACGTTCGGCAGGTCCTTCAGCGAATGAATCGCGTCGGCCCAGACCGGCTCCAGGGCTTTGGCCCGCTCGAACAGCTTCTCGTCGCGGTAGATGTCCTGGGTGGCGAGCGCCGCCGCGCAGGCGAGCGGGTGGCCGGAATAGGTATAGCCGTGGAACAGCTCGATCATGTGCTCGGGGCCGTTCATGAAGGCTTCGTAGAGGCCCTCGCGCACCAGCACGCCGCCCATGGGCACGGTGCCGGAATTCACGCCCTTGGCGAAGGTGATCATGTCGGGCACGACGCCGTAGCGCTCGGCGGCAAACGCCGTGCCGAGGCGGCCGAAGCCCGAGATCACCTCGTCGAAGATGAGCAGGATGCCGTGCTTGTCGCAGATCTCGCGCAGGCGCTTGAGATAGCCTTTCGGCGGCGGCAGCACGCCCGTGGAGCCCGCCATCGGCTCGACGATCACGGCCGCGATGGTCGAGGCGTCGTGGAGCGCCACGATGCGCTCCAGCTCGTCGGCGAGGTGCGTGCCCCATTCCGGCTCGCCGCGGGAGAAGGCCTGCTCGGCCCGGTTATAGGTGTGGGGCAGGTGATCGACGCCCGCCAGCAGGGAGCCGAAGAACTGGCGGTTCTTGACGATGCCGCCCACGGAGATGCCGCCGAAGCCGACACCGTGATAGCCGCGCTCGCGGCCGATGAGGCGCGTCCTGCTGCCCTGACCCTTTACGTTCCAATAGGCGAGAGCGACCTTGAGCGCCGTATCCACCGCCTCGGAGCCCGAGTTGCAGAAGAAGACGTGGTTCAGGTCGCCGGGCGCGAGCTGGGCCAGGCGTGAGGCGAGGGCGAAGCCGCCCGCATGGCCGAACTGGAAGGCCGGCGAATAGTCGAGTTCCTGCGCCTGGGCCTGGATGGCGGCCGTGATCTCGTCCCGGTTATGGCCGGCATTGCAGCACCAGAGGCCGGCAGCGCCGTCGATCACCTCCCGGCCATCCGGGGTGTAGTAGTACATGCCCTTGGCGCGGGCGATCATCCGGGGGCGCTGCTTGAAGGAACGGTTGGCCGTGAACGGCAGCCACCAGGCATCCAGGTCGTTGGGTGCAATGAGGTCGTTGGCGGCTCTGGAGGTCTGTGCGGTCATCATGGTCCCCGAAAGTGGCTGGCGGACGGAAACCTAAAGCATCGGACCCAAAAGTGGAAACCACTTTTGGGTCCGATGGGATGCTCAATCCCTTGAGTATCTCATCGTTCGGTGCGGCAAACCGGGATCACTTTTCAGTGGCGTGGCCCTGCGGGTCGCTGACGCGACCTCCGGGTTCGCACGATGCGCCCCGTTTCCAAGTGCAGCAAAAAGAACTTTCGGCAAAGCCATGAGCCGGGCGCAACCCTCGTCTCAGCCCGTCATGGCGTGCGCTTCATAGCCGGCGGCGTCCAGGGCGCTCGCCACCTCGACGCTCTGCGCCGTGGTCACGACATGCACGCGGCCATGCTCGAGATCGACCTCGACCCTGGCGCTGGGATCGAGACGCTGGATCGCCTTGGTGACTGACGTGACGCAACCCTGGCAGCTCATGCCATCGACTTGCATCAGCAGATCCTTGCGGGGTTCCTCCATCTGAAAGGTCCTTTCCGTTGCATCGGTCCGTCCGCCGACACCATGGGCGGGCAACGCGGCGCTGCGTAAAAATGTCCATTGCGGGAATACGAAACTTGCCCGGCGAATCGCCCTGATTCATTGTCGGTTAACAACTGATTCGCGCAAATCTGCCGAGCCAGGGGAGCGGGGGCACCCATGGTGACGAACAAGAAAAATAGATCAGTCCTGAGGGACAGGAAGGCGGCGATGCTCGCCTTCACGCCGGCCGTTCTGACAGCTGCCGCTTCGGCCTATGCGCCGATGGAGGCGAGTCACGTCCTGCCGGTTTTCGGTTTCCTGATCCTGGCCGTCTTCTTCGGTTTCGTCGTCCTGTGGTGGCAGGCCGAAACGGAGCGGCAGGGGCTGGCCATGCAGCTTGCGGGCCTTGAGCAGGAAGAGCGGGTTTCGAATGCTCCGCTGGTTCTGCGCCGGCCGATGCCCGCAGGCAGCCCGGGGGCCGTTCTGCGCGAGCTGGCGATGACCGCCGGCGTGCAGGAAGCCAGCGTGGCGATGAGCCCCGTGCCGCCGGCGCAGGTGCAGGCCGCGCGCTTCCCCGAGCCGGCCCTGCTGCCGTCCATGCGCAGGCCCTCTGCCGAGGAGTTCAGCCGCATGAGACTCGTGGCCCAGGCCTTCGAGGCCGACCGGATCGAGATGCACCTGCAGCCCGTGGTTTCGCTGCCGCACGGCAAGATCCGCTTCTACGAGGCGCTGGCCCGGTTGCGCCTGACGGACGGAACGCTGTTGGGTCCGGTTGAATTCCTCCCTCTCCTCGAAGCTTCCGGCCGCGCGTCGGATTTCGACCGGCGGGTCCTGATCCGCTCCATGGCCATCGCCCGCCATCTCGTCGCCCGCGGCAGCGAGGCCATCGTGGGCGTCAATCTCACCGCCCATTCCATCGCCGAGTCCGGCTTTCTATGGTCGCTGGCCGGGGTGCTCGACACCAGCCCGGACCTTCTGGGCAAGATCGTCCTGGAAATGCCCCAGCACAGCTGGCGCCACCTCGACGCGGATCTCAGGGCGGCGCTCGCCGTGTTGCGCGAACGCGGCGTGCCGTTCTCCCTCGATCGCGCCGTCGATCTCCGGTTCGATCCCGAGGCGCTGGCGGATCTCGGCATCCGGTTCATGAAACTGCCGGCCGATCTCATGATCGAGGCGGCCGAGCAGGCGGATGGCCGCTATGCCGGGCCGGAGCTCGACGTGCGCGATTTCGCCCCGTCCCTGCGCCGCCAGGGCATCCGGCTCATTGCCGAGCGGGTGGAGGACGATGAAATGGTGCCTGTGCTCTGCGATCTCGGCGTGCCGCTGGCGCAGGGCTTCGCTTTCGCGGGACCTCGCCCGGTCAAGCCGGAGGTTGCCGGTGAGCAGACGGCTCCGCAGCCCCTCGGCCTGGAGGATGCGCCGACCCTCCTGCGCCGCGCCGGTTGACGTGGAGCGCGCAGGAGCCCGCCCGGTTTCACCAATCGAGCGTCGGATTGTTCCTCAAAGCGGGACGCACCTTTGAGGAACAATCCGATGCTCATCATCTTGACTTGCGCATCGTTTGGCGCGGAAAACCGGGCCGACTTTCCGCCCGATGCGCCAGTGAGACCCCATGACCGCCTTGTTCCGCCCTGTTCACGTCGAGGGCCTGAAGCCTCTCGCCGATCGCTACGACCTCGTCCTCTGTGATGTCTGGGGCGTGCTGCATAACGGCGTGAAGGCCTATGAGGCGGCAAGCGATGCGCTCACGCGCTTTCGCGCCAAAGGCGGACGGGTCGTCCTCGTCTCCAACGCGCCGCGTCCCGGCGCATCGGTCGGGACCCAGCTCGACGGGTTCGGCGTACCCCACACGGCCTATGACGCCATCGTTACCTCCGGCGACCTGACGCGGCTGGCCATCGAGGAGCGCATCGACAGGATCGTCCATCATATCGGGCCGCCCCGCGACATGCCGATCTACGACGGCCTCGACGTCCGCTTCGGCTCCATCGACGAGGCCGATTACGTGGTCTGCTCGGGATTCGACAACGACGAGGAGGAGACGGTCGAGGATTACCGGGCCCCGCTCGAGGCCATGCTCCGGCGCGGCCTGCTGATGGTCTGCGCCAATCCCGATCTCATCGTCGAACGCGGCAACCTGATCCTGCCCTGCGCGGGCACGATTGCGCTCGCCTACGAGGAGATGGGCGGCAAGGTCTTCTATGCCGGAAAGCCCCATGGCCCCGTTTACGACAGGGCTCTCGACGTCGCGGCCGCGTTGAGCGGCCGGACCATTCCGAAGGCGAGGGTGCTCGCCGTCGGCGATGCGATCCGCACCGACATCGCGGGCGCCGTGGGTTTCGGCATCGACTCGCTGATGGTCGCCCGCGGCATCCACGCGGAAGAACTCGGCCTGCACAACGGGGGCCTGGTATCGGATCACGTGCAGGACTGGGTGGACCGTCAGCCTGCCCGGCCCACAGCTTTTACGGAAGTGCTGTGCTGGTAGGACACGGCCGGAAACGAGCTTGTCATCACCGGCCTTGTGCCGGTGATCCCGATCGGAAGAGCGCGGCGCCTGTCAGCATCGGGATGGCCGGGTCAAGCCCGGCCATGACGTAAGAGGATGTTACAAACGTCCGAGAATAAACTCCGGTCGGATCCCCAGTGCTCCCTCCCTTGACCCGAGAGCCGCTTTTCGACAGGGTCGCGCCCGCACCGATATCCGCCCGATGACTTCCGAGGTTCCTCCGCTGATGCCCCCTACGTTCGCGATCTGCCGCGATGGCGAGCCCGTGCCCGGGAGCCTCAAGGGAGCCATGGCGGCCATCGGCAATTTCGACGGCGTGCATCGGGGGCACCAGCATCTCCTGAAGATGGTCCTGACCTCCGGAAAACCGGCGGCGGTCGTCACCTTCGAGCCGCATCCGCGTACCTTCTTCCAGCCCGACAGGCCGCTGTTCCGTCTGACGCCCGAGGCCGTGAAGCTCAAGATCTTCGCGCGTCTCGGCCTCGATGGCGTATTCCAGAGACGGTTCAGCGGAAGCCTCGCGGCGCTGACGGCGGTGGGCTTCGTGGATCTGCTGGCGCAGGAGCTGCAGCTCTCGGGGGTGGTGATCGGCCACGATTTTCATTTCGGTCGCGGACGTGAGGGCAATCCGGCACGCATGGCCGAGCTGTGTCGCGCGCGGGGGCTCGAATGCCTGATCGCGCCGGCCATCATCGAAGGAACGGAGCCCGTTTCCTCGAGCGCCATTCGCGCCGCTCTGGAGGCGGGCGACATCGCCACCGCCAACTGGCTCCTCGGCTATCGCTGGTTCGTCGAGGCCGAGGTGCGCCACGGCGACAAGCGCGGCCGGGAGCTCGGCTACCCCACGGCCAATATGCGCCTTCCCGACGATTGCCGCCTCCGGCACGGGATCTACGCGGTCAGGGCCTCGGTGGCGGGCCAGCCGATCGACGGCGTGGCCAGCTTCGGCCGCCGCCCTACCTTCGACAACGGCGCGCCTCTGCTCGAGGTGCATCTGTTCGATTTCACCGGCGATCTCTACGGACAGATTCTCGATGTGGAATTCATCGGCTGGATCCGCGGCGAGGAACGGTTCGACGGCATCGAGGCGCTGATCGCCCGGATGGACCGGGATTCCGTCGAGGCGAGGCGAATGCTGGCCGAGGACGACGCGGTGTCGATGATCGGGTGATCCTTCAGCTTCGTGCTGCGGGCTGACATTCATCCGGGATCGGCCCCGAAGCCCCCACGTCATGGCCGGCCTTGCGCCGGCCATGACGTAAATGACATGCCGTTCTGCATCCAAGCTTGGAATGGGCGCCTCAGCTCCGGGAGTGCCATGCAACCCTATGCTGCCGGCTTCAGCGCCCGCGCGGCCATGGCGTAGCCGCCCATGGCGCCGTCGACGAAATGGATGTGATCGCTGCGGGTGGCCGAGGGCACGAAACAGGTCATGAGGGCTGCCTCCTGCCGGTGCAGGCCGTAATGGGCGGTCCCCTTCTGCTGCGCCTCCATGAGCAGGGCTTCCAACCGGTCGGCGAGGGCAGGGGTGCAGTCGAGCGTCATGCGCAGGCCGTCGTCGAATTTGCGGAAGTCCGTGTTCTCGACGAGCTGGCGCCGATAGCGGGCCGGATCGAACCGGCCGACCGTCAGTCCGAACCGGAGGATCGCGAAGGAGATCAGGCGAAGTCCCGCCAGCTTTCCCAGGGTGACGAGGCCCGCCCCGTCCCTTGTGACGGTTTTCGCCTCGATGCCGAAACCCTTGAAGGGCGTGGTCAGGGCAGGTCCGTTCTCAGGGAGAGGGCGCCCGGCCTCCTGGCCGTCGACCAGGGAGAGAACCTGCCCGACGAGAGCGTTGAAGGCGTCCGTGCTCGCCATGGGATCGGGAAGAAGGATCAGGGAGAGAATGACGCCGCGCTGGGGCATGATCTCGTCGAAGCGGCAGGTCAGCCCGGTCAGGTCGGGCAGGGTGCCGGGTCGTGCGGGAGGAATGGTGAAGGCGCCGTCCTTCATCCGCTGTTCCGCATAGGCGAGGCCGCCGCCGGAGAACATGGCGTAGGAGACGTCGGGAGAGGCCGCGAAACGGGCGATCCGCACATCGTGGCCTCTGGCGCGGATCTCGGACACGGGAACGACGGCGATGCGCAGTTCGAAATCGAACGAATCGCGCACCCAGGCCGCGACGGCCGCAAGCGTTTCCCGCGCCAGATCGGCTTGCGAGGCGGGCAGGGCGAAGCTCGCCCCGTCCCCGCCGAACACGAAGGGAAACGCGCTCGTACCGAGCTTGTTGGAGACAGCCGCGATGACGGAGGCGGCCGCCGTGTTGACCTCCTTGTAGCGCCCGGCCCCGATGGCGGAGGTCGAGCGCACGATGTCGCTGAGGCCGAGCACCCAATCGTCCGGCACCGGCATGTAGAGCCCGGGATCGGTCAACTGGGAGAAATGACCGAAGACGGGCAGGCGGGCGTAGAAGTCCGCCTCAGCCCTGCCGCCCGTCTCATGCAGGCCGGCCGCCACGGGCCGTCAGCCCACCGCTTCGCCCTCCGGCGCCCCCCGGCCCAGCTCGTCCGGCAGCGGATCGCCTTCGGCCACGAAGCGCAAGGAGACCGAGTTCATGCAGTAGCGCTCGCCCGTGGGAGGCGGGCCGTCGTTGAACACGTGGCCGAGATGGCCCTCGCAGCGGGCGCAGCGGATCTCGGTGCGGACCATGCCGTAGCTAGTGTCGCGCACGAAGGCGACGTGCTCGCGGTCGATCGGGTCGAAGAAGCTCGGCCAGCCGGTGCCGGATTCGAACTTCGTGCCTGCATTGAACAGGGGCAGCCCGCAGAGGCGGCAGCAATAGGTGCCTTTCTCCTTGGCCTCGTTGAAGATGCCGCAGAACGGCCGTTCCGTTCCGTGCTCCAGAAGAACCCGGCGCTCCTCGTCGTCGAGATTGGCGACGAGCCTGCGGAATTCCTCCGGATTTGGGGCTGTCAGGTCGAAGCCCGCACGGGAGCGCTGTCCGGCTGTGGTGGTTGAGTCTGCCATGGGTCAAATCCTCCTGCCCGTCGCATCGCTCGGGAGACTATAAGGTTGGTTCCTGCCCTTAAATAGGGAGTCGGCCCGGCAATCACCACGCTTTATTATCCGGCCCGGCGCTGCTAAAAGGCTCGTCATGTCCATGGTTTCTCAGGCTCAGCCGGCGGCCCGCATAGGCGCTGCGCGAATTATCGGCCCGGCTTTCGCATGACCTGCGAAGGTCCGGGATCCTAGCCGTTCGACCCTGACAGAAGCCCGATGCGCCCGCCTGATTCACGGGCCACACAAGACCGATTGACCATTATGACCGATAAGCCTGAAAGCGCCGCCCGAGACTATTCCGAGACCCTGTTCCTGCCCCAGACCGAGTTCCCCATGCGGGCTGGCCTGCCGCAGCGCGAGCCGCAGCTCCTGCAGCGCTGGAACGAGAACAGGCTCTACGAGCGTCTGCGCGAGGTCCAGAAGGGCCGTCCGCGCTTCGTGCTCCACGACGGTCCTCCCTATGCGAACGGGAACATCCATATCGGCCATGCGCTCAACAAGATCCTGAAGGACATGGTGGTCCGCTCGCAGGGCATGCTGGGCTTCGATTCCAACTACGTCCCCGGCTGGGACTGCCACGGCCTGCCGATCGAGTGGAAGATCGAGGAGGAGTATCGTTCCAAGGGCAAGAACAAGGACGATGTGGACATCGTCGAGTTCCGCCGCGAGTGCCGGGCGTTCGCCGAGAAATGGATCGACGTACAGCGCGAGGAGTTCAAGCGCCTCGGCGTCGAGGGCGACTGGACGAACCCGTACCAGACCATGAGCTACGACGCGGAAGCGCAGATCGCCCGCGAGATCATGAAGTTCGCGGTGAGCGACCAGCTCTATCGCGGCTCCAAGCCGGTCATGTGGTCCTCCGTCGAGAAGACCGCGCTCGCCGAGGCCGAGGTCGAGTACCACGAGAAGACCTCGACCACGATCTGGGTGAAGTTCAAGATCACCAACACGCTGGACGGCGATCTCGACAATGCGTCCGTGGTCATCTGGACGACGACGCCGTGGACCATCCCGGCCAACCGCGCCATCGCCTATGGCGAAAACATCGCCTACGGCCTCTACGAGGTCACGGAAGCGGCCGAGGACAATTGGGCTAAGGTGGGCGACCGTCTCGTGATCGCCGACAAGCTTGCCGCCGACGTGTTCGCGGCGGCGCGCGTTGCCGAATACGAGCGCGTGAAGGACGTGCTGCCGGTGATGCTCGAGCGCTGCGCGCATCCGTTCCGCGGGCTCGAGGGCGCGCACGGCTATTGGGATTTCGGCGTGCCGGTCCTGCCGGCCGATTATGTGACCGACGATGCGGGCACGGGCTTCGTGCACACGGCTCCCGGCCACGGCGCGGACGACTACAACACGTATGTGAAGCACCGCGACGTGTTCGCCGCCTGCGGCACCAGGGAAGTGCCGCACACGGTCTCGCCGGACTCGTCCTACTTCCCCGACGTGCCGTTCTTCGCGGGCGAACGCATCTATGACGACAAGGGCAAGGATGCGGGCGCCAACGAAGCGGTGATCAGGAAGCTCGTCGAAGTCGGTGCGCTCATCGCGCGCGGGCGTCTCAAGCACCAGTACCCGCATTCGTGGCGCTCGAAGGGTCCGCTGATCTTCCGCAACACGCCGCAATGGTTCATCTCCATGGACAAGCCGCTCGACGACAAGGGCGACACCCTGCGTCAGCGCGCGCTCCATGGCATCAAGACCGTCGAGTGGGTGCCCGAGACGGGCGAGAACCGCATCAACGGCATGATCGAGAACCGGCCCGACTGGGTGGTCTCGCGTCAGCGCGCCTGGGGCGTGCCGATCGCCGTGTTCGTGAAGAAGGGCACCAACGAGATCCTCAAGGACGAACGCGTCAACAACGCCATCGCGGAAGCCTTCGAGAAAGAGGGCGCCGATGCATGGTACGCGGATGACGGTTCGCGTTTCCTGAAGGCGGGCGGCTACGACCTCGCCGACTTCGACAAGATCAACGACATCCTCGACGTGTGGTTCGATTCCGGCTGCACGCACGCCTTCGCGCTCGAAAAGCGCGAGGACCTGAAGGTGACGCGCAAGGTGGACGGCGGACCCGATCAGGTCATGTACCTGGAAGGCTCCGACCAGCATCGCGGCTGGTTCCACTCGTCGCTGCTCGAGAGCTGCGGCACGCGCGGCCGCGCGCCCTACGACATCGTTCTGACCCACGGCTTCGTCCTCGACGAGAAGGGCCAGAAGATGTCGAAGTCCCTCGGCAACGTGGTCGCGCCGCAGAAGGTGATCCAGGATTCCGGCGCCGACATCCTGCGCCTTTGGGTGGCGGCATCCGACTACTCGGACGATCTGCGCATCGGCCCAGAGATCCTGAAGACCTTCGTCGAGACCTATCGCAAGCTGCGCAACACGGTCCGGTGGATGCTGGGTTCGCTCGCGCATTTCCGCGAGGCCGACAGGGTTGCGGTGGGCGAGATGCCGGAGCTCGAGCGCTTTGTGCTGCATCGCCTCGCAGAGCTCGATGGCGAGATGCGCGAGGCCTACAGCACCTTCGACTACAAGCGGGTGATCGCGCTCCTCAACTCGTTCATGACCACGGATCTGTCGGCGTTCTATTTCGACATCCGCAAGGACGCGCTCTATTGCGATCCGATCTCGAGCACCGTTCGCAGGAGCGCGCTGACCGTGATCGACCAGACCTTCCGCTGCGTGGCGACCTGGATCGCGCCGATCCTGGCGTTCACGGCGGAGGAGGCCTGGCTCGCGCGCTATCCGCAGGCCGAGTCGGTGCACCTCGAAACCTTCCCGCACGTGCCGGCGGAATGGCGCGACGATGCGCTGGCCGAGCGCTGGGCGAAGATCCGTCGCGTGCGCCGCGCAGTCACCGGCGCGCTGGAGATCGAGCGTGCGCAGAAGCGCATCGGTGCGAGCCTCGAGGCGGCACCCGTCGTTCACATCGCCGACGAGAGCCTGTTCAAGGCCGTCCAGGGTCTCGACCTTGCCGAGATCTGCATCACGTCCGGTATCCGGGTGGCGCAGGGCGAGGGGCCGTCCGAGGCCTTCCGTCTCGAGGACGTGAAGGGTGTCGCCGTCGTGCCGGCGCTCGCTCAGGGACACAAGTGCGCCCGCTCCTGGAAGGTCACGCCCGATGTCGGCGCCGATCCCGATTACCCGGACGTGACGCCCCGCGATGCGGCGGCTTTGCGCGAGTGGGATCAGCTGAAGGCTGCGGCGGAATGAGCAAGTCCGAGGATCCCGGCATCCCGCTCACCGAGGGCGGAATGGCATCTCAACCCGGTTCGCCGCGTCCGCGCGCGGCGAGCAGGCCCCGTTCTTCGAAGGGGCGGGGCAGGGGCCGCGCGTCCCGGAAGGGCCTGTCCGTTGCCGCGTTCCTCGGCTTCTCGGCAGCCCTGATCACCCTCATCCTCGATCAGGCCACCAAGCTCTACAGCCTGTTCGTCTACGACCTGCCGGTGAAGGAGCCGGTCGAGTTCGCTCCCTTCATCAACCTGATCGTGGTCTGGAACCGGGGCATCTCCTACGGCCTGTTCCAGCAGAACTCGGAGATCGGCCGCTGGGGGCTGATCATCATTTCCATCCTGGCCGCCATCGGCCTGTCCTTCTGGATCCGCCGTACCACGGCCAAGCTGCTCGCCGTTTCCCTGGGCCTGATCGTGGGCGGAGCGATCGGCAACGTCATCGACCGGCTCGCCTACGGGGCCGTGTTCGATTTCATCCAGATCCATATCGGTTCATGGTCCTGGTACGTGTTCAACGTGGCGGATGCCGCCATCGTTGCGGGGGTGGTCGGTTTGCTTTATGACTCCTTCGTCCTGGAGGGGCGGCGGGCGAAATAATGATATTTTATGTCGTCGTCTGCCATATGTTCGCCAGAATGAGCGATCAGGCCTTCCGGCCACAATGAGAAACTGATGGTGGGTGCCATGAAGGGAATGAAAAACATCGGCCGGGCGGGGGCCTTGGCGCTTCTGATCGTCGCCACCGGCGCTTCGGCCGAGGAGGGCGAGGCCGTGAAAAGCATTCTCGGCGCCATCGGCATCATTCCCAAGGAAAAGGCGCCCATCACCTACAACGAGCGTGCCCCGCTCGTGCTGCCGCCCAAGATGGACCTGCCCCATCCGGCCGCCGGCGGTGCCGAAGCGCGCAACGGCAACTGGCCCAAAGATCCGGACGTGGCCGCTCGCCGGAAGGCTGCGGCCGAGGCTCGCACACCCTATACCAGCTCCGAGCTTTACAAGCACAGCGAGGGCAAGCCTCTCTCCATCGACGAGATGCGGGCCGGGCGCAATCCTAACAACGTCTCGACCGGCCCGCAGGGGCCCGTCGGCCGGCAGACCGATATCGCCCGCATGAGCCCCGACGAGCTGCGCGCCTTCGCGAAAGACGACAAGCCGCAGCTGCAGGGCGACGGCCTCGACCGCCGCTACCTGAGCGATCCTCCGGGCACACTGCTCAAGGCCCAAGGCGGCGGCAAGCTCAAGGCCTCTGCCGATCCGATCGTGTCGGGCGATCCCGACAGCCCTTCGGCCTATCTCCGCCAGCAGCAGAGCAGGCAGTAAGCATTGTCTCTCCCTTCTTTCTTCAGGCGAACGGGTTCACCCGCTTCGCCTGAAAACGTTATGGGATCCGTGAAAAGCCAAGTCTGTCCCAGCGACTCCAGACAAAGAGTGCCGCACAGGAAAGATCAGCGGCTTCGCTTGCATAGCCTCTCGATTTGACTATCCCGTAGGAACCATCCTGCGAAATGATTTGATGTCGCCAAGGTTGAAACATCATGGACACTGCCTCAAAGCCCCTTCTTCGCGCCGACGCCGCCTCTTTCGGGCGGACGGAAGGCAGTGGTCCGAACCTGTCTTCCTTCACGCTTGATAACGGCCTCGATGTCGTGGTCATTCCGGATCGCCGCGTTCCCGTCGTCACGCATATGATCTGGTATCGCAACGGCTCGGCGGATGATCCGCTTGGACAATCCGGTATTGCGCACTTCCTCGAGCACCTGATGTTCAAGGGCACCGAGAAGCATCCGGCCGGCGAGTTCTCGAAGGTGGTGTCCGGTCTCGGCGGACAGGAGAATGCGTTCACCTCGTTCGATTACACGGCCTACTTCCAGCGCGTCGCCCGCGAGAACCTCAAGACCATGATGGAGTTCGAGGCGGATCGCATGACGAACCTCCTTCTGGAGGAATCCGTCATCGCGCCTGAGCGCGACGTGGTGCTGGAAGAGCGCCGCATGCGCGTCGAGACCGACCCTTCGGCCCAGCTCTCGGAAGCGATGGCGGCTTCGCTCTTCGTGCACCATCCCTACGGCATTCCGATCATCGGCTGGATGCACGAGATCGAGACGCTCAACCGCGACCATGCGCTCGACTACTATCGCCGCTTCTACACGCCCGAGAACGGCATCCTGGTCGTTGCAGGCGATGTGGGCGAGGACGAGGTGCGCCGGCTGGCCGATGCCACCTATGGCCGCGTCGCACCGCAGGGCAAGCGTCCAGTGCGGTTGCGTCCGCGCGAGCCGGAGCCCGTGGCCGCGCGTCACCTCACCGTAGCCGATCCCAAGGTCGAGCAGCCGACCATGCAGCGGCTTTATCTCGTGCCCTCCTGCCGCACGGCATCGCAGCGCGACTGCTATTCGCTCGAGCTTCTCGCCGAAGTGATCGGCGGCGGCCCGACATCTTATCTCTACCGCAAGCTCGTGATGGAGCGCGGCATCGCGGTGAATGCCGGCGCCTGGTACATGTCCTCCGCCATGGAGGACACGCGTTTCTGCGTCTATGCGGTGCCGGCTGAAGGTGTGTCGCTGCAGGCGCTGGAAGAGGCCGTCGATCAGGTGCTCAGGACAATTCCCGCCGAGGCGCTGGATGCGGATTCCATCGAGCGCGCCAAGACGCGCCTTGTGGCGGAGACGATCTATTCCACCGACAGCCAATCCTCGCTCGCCCGCATCTACGGCTCGGCGCTCGCCATCGGCGAGACCATCGAGGAGGTGCGTCGCTGGCCGGTCGAGATCGAGACCGTTCTGAAGGACGATCTAGCCTCTGCGGCCGAGCGCTATCTCACCCCCCGCCGTTCCGTGACGGGTTATCTGCAGAAGTCGGCTTCCTGACCGCCTGCACAAGAACCGAGGTAACCATGACAGCGTCTGTCGAAACCATGTCCTCGTCTCCGACCACGGTGAAGGCCCTGACCTCAGCCAGCGGTGTCGAGGCGTGGCACGTCGAATCCGACGTAGTGCCGCTGATTGCCGTTTCCTTCATTTTCGAGGGCGGCTCGGCACACGATCCTGCGGACAAGCCCGGCGTGGCGCAGATGCTCGCGCGTCTGCTCGACGAAGGTGCGGGTGAATACGATTCCGATGCGTTCCAGGAACGGCTGGCGGCACGTGCCATCGAGTTGTCCTTCAACGCCGGCAACGATGCGCTCGGCGGCTCCCTGAAGACGCTGGTCAAGCATGCGGATGAAGCCTTCGAGCTGCTGCGCCTCGCGCTCGCCGAGCCGCGCTTCGATCAGGATTCCATCGAGCGCGTCCGCGCCCAGACCATCGCGGGACTCAAGTACCAGCAGAACGATCCCGGCGTCATGGCGACGCGCCGGTTCTTCGAGGAGGGCTTTGCCGGCCACCCCTATGGTCGTCCGACTTCCGGCACGCCCGAGAGCGTCGCGGCGATCACGCGGGACGATCTCGTGGCCATGCACAAGGCGATCATCGCCCGCGGGCGCGTGAAGGTCGCTGTCGTTGGCGCCATCAGTGGCGACAATCTCTCCGCTCTGCTCGACAAGGTGTTCGGCACCCTGGCCGAAGCCAAGGCGCTCAGCATCATCGAGCCCGCGTCCCTGCAGAAGCTGGGGTCGCGCATCGTGGTCGATCTCGACGTGCCGCAATCGGTCATCCGCTTCGGCATGAACGGCATTGCTTGGCGCGATCCGGGATTCATCCCGGCCTATGTGCTCAACCACATCCTGGGCGGCGGCGCGTTCACCTCGCGCCTGTTCCAGGAGGTGCGCGAGAAGCGCGGCCTCGCCTACAGCGTCGGCACCTCCCTCGTGAGCTACCGCTCGGCGAGCATGACCTGGGGCTACACCGCCACCAAGAACGAGCGCGTGGTCGAGGCCCTCGACGTCATCGCCGACGAGATGGCGAAACTGACGAGCGAAGGCCCGTCCGACGAGGAGCTGCAGAAGGCGAAGGATTACCTCATCGGCTCCTATGCGCTCGGCTTCGATACCTCGACCAAGATCGCCCATACCCTGGCGCAGATCGCCTTCGAGGGTCTCGGCATCGATTACATCGCCCGCCGCAACGGCCTGGTCGGGGCCGTGACACAGGCCGACATTCGCATGGCTGCCGAACGCATCTTCAGTGACGGAAAGATGCTTACGGTGATTGCGGGGCGGCCGACGGGGGGCTGACGCTGCCAACCCGAGCCAGCGAGCTTGTCCTAAGCTCGACTTTGGCCAATCAGGCTGCTCGGCAGAGTGCGTAGACCAGGCATTGCTGAAGTGCCCGCGAGGGTTTTGGTGTTTTGTTCCGATGTTGGGACGTGAGGAAACCCGTTTCACGCCAGATATCCCGCCGCACGGCGGC
>NZ_JAHAMK010000022.1 GCF_018383585.1 Microvirga sp. 3-52 | reverse complement strand
ATCCGTGAGATTGCTTGCATAGCGCAGTTCATCTCGCCGATACTGTCGGCGAGTGGCCTCGGTCCAAACCATCTTGACCTCCATCGAATCTTCGCAAATCCGACGGAATCACAGGGGCTTGAGGCCACCCAACCTTTTTCAGTCAGCCTCTTAGACCCGAAAGAAGCTTTTCGGTATCTCCAGACTCCAAGTGATAAATGTCACGGAGCGCGTGTAGCAGGAAGTGTTCGATACACCGATCATAGTTGAACGTTATTATTGAAATATTATCGAATATACCTCCGACGTCATCGACGGAAACTCCGGTGTGGAGAATTTGCACAAACCGATGAAACCATGTCTTTTTCACCTTCTCGACATCGAAAGTTGCATGGCGCTTGTCGGGATTTACGTAAAGGCTGCTATCCCGCTCCGCCTTCAAAATATTTGAGGCAATAGCCAGCTTCCCGCAGAACTCGATACGATAATCGTCTTTGTGAATGTCGATAAAGTTGTCAATCGACATAGCATAGTTGAGGCCCTTCGATATTCTCTCTGCTGCGAACACGTGGGCTTTCAGATTGATCGCGTATTCATGTCGATTGTCGCTATAGGTGTGACGCTGAATGATCTCGAACAATGCCTTATCTCCCCGGGTAGGCCGAGAGAATTCATCAAGATCGAATTTCAGCTGCGGCGCCATGCCTTCGATCAACTTGGCTCCAGTCGGGAGCCCAATTTCCGCACTCGCGCCTGCACCGACGATAAAGACTGTCTTGGATTTGAACATTTGGGTTAGTTAGCCTTTGGCACTCTG
This sequence comes from Microvirga sp. 3-52, assembly GCF_018383585.1. Lineage (GTDB taxonomy): Bacteria > Pseudomonadota > Alphaproteobacteria > Rhizobiales > Beijerinckiaceae > Microvirga. The sequence goes on along the minus strand of NZ_JAHAMK010000022.1, from coordinate 84,863 downwards.
GTCTCGTTCCTGGCTATCGGGCCTGTCATCGCTCACCGGACGTGGGATTTCGATGCCGGTTCGGCACAAGCCTGAACGGAAGGAGATAGCCCCTCAAAGTGGAATCACCTTCCTCAAACCCTTGTGGCGCCTGGGTTTGAGGGCGGTTTCAGTGATTCAGTCAGCCCGGTGTTCCCAGGCGCGGCGGGCGAGGTTGCTCGTCACGCCGAGGGAGAGCGTGCCGTTCCGCCGGTTCGTCATGACATAGACCCAGCCGCCGTTTTGCATGAACTGATGATACTCAGCTGCGTTCATTGCTCCATCGTCATGCCCGCGCTTGTCGCAGGTATCCACGCCTTTTTCTGCGCGGCGGGGTCCAAGACGTGGATGGCCGGATCAAGTCCGGCCATGACGCATCGGCAGGGGTCATGACCATGAAGCGCAGGGGCCGCGTCCGCTCGCACAACTTATAGGAATATTGTAGCGAATCGCTATCTGTGATTGCATTATTCTGCGGATGCCGGAAAGGCATCACTCGGGGGGCTTAAACACATGAAAGCACTGCTTGCCGTTCTTCTGACGGCGCTTCTCGCCACCTCCGCACTCGCCCATGGGGGCGGGCTCGACAGGAATGGCTGTCACACCGATCGTAAGACCGGCGAACGCCACTGCCACCGCTAAGAAACCGGAAGAGGCATCTCCCCGTCATGGCCGGGCTTGTGCCGGCCATCCCGATGCGGTGAAGCGCGGCGCCTCTCCGATCGGGATCACCGGCACGAGGCTGGTGATGACGTGGAGAGTGTTGCGCCGGTGAAATGCTATGTTCTCACTTTGTTCTTGACAGCGTTGCTTGGCTGAGCTATATCATTGCACAGATCGGTTCCTGCGAGGGGCGCGCTCGCGAGGCGTCGCAGTGACGGGAGCCGGCACGGTCCTGCGGCAGGTCTCGCAATCCTGCTGGCGGGAGGCCCTTGGCAGCCCTGTGCTGGTCCAAGTCTAAACGCCTAAAAGTACCGTGCGCGAGGTGCCGTCCGGCTCTTCCATCAAACCATAGCCATCGAGCCGGGCCGCCACTCGCGCCACCCTCGATCACCATCCGGCTCGGAGCCCCACGGCTCCGGGCCACACGGTGCTGGCTCCAAGCGACAGGCTCTTTGACACGACACATCAGCCACCCTCCGGCCGCCGGAACACCCCCTGCACCACCTGCCCTCGCCCGACGAGTTCGGGCGGCGGGTTCTCCCAATCCACCGCCTCGGGCTTGCGCCCGTGCCAGTAGACCATCCAGCGGCCCTCCCCGTCCTGATACACGCCGTAGACCAGGTGGCCGCGCCACTCGCGGTGGCCGCGCCACGCGCCGTGGCCGTGCTCGCGGCGCGAGAGGCGGACGAGATCGCCGATGCCGCGCATCACGAGCCACGTGATCCCGAGCAGGGTCAGCGGCACGCTGACGAGCCACAATGCTTGAACGGGTTCGGGCCAGGCGTGGAACTTCGAGAGCCAATCGGCGAAAGGCGAATACGGCTGGTCCATCGCGGCAACTCCCTTGGTCGAGACGGCCACCAGGAGCCCTGGTGGCCGGGGAGTTCAGAAGTCGTCAGGGACGACCGCGCTGCCCTTTCGGCTTTCGCCTTGGACATGCGACAGCGCCTCCCCGGCCATAGGCTGGGAAGGCATCGTTGCGGCGGATGCTTGCGCCGCCCTGACGGGGTTCTGACGCCCCGGAACCGGGTGCGCCTGGCTCCGGCACTGAGATAACATGCAAAGGTGGTGGAGGGTCAATGGCCCGAAGCGCCTGTCGCGTCCGCCCCGACCGGTCCGGTCTCCTCACGCATGAACCTCCGCGTCATGGCCGGGCGGGTCATGGCCACCCACGTCTTGGGAACCGCTGCGCCGTGAAGGCGTGGATGGCCGCAAACCAAGTGCGGCCATGCCGAGTGCCAAGCGAAGTGAGACTGGGAGACCGCGTGGACGTCAGCGACTTTGGCGCATGGCAAGCCATGGTCGGCGAAGGCCCGAGCTTGCCAATCGAGCCGTGTGACGGCAGTCTTAAGCTCAGCAAGACGTTCAGCGGGTGCATGCTGGACTATTTTTCGGGCAATAGGACATGGGGAACGGCCAAATCATGATCATAGACGGTGGGAATGCTGATGCTGGAAACACAGACGAGGCAGCTTTGCGCGGGCATCGGACGGGGCTTCTCAGCCGCCGGTCGTTTCTGGCCGGCTCGGCCGCCGGCATCGGCGCGCTGGGGCTGGCCGGCTGCGCGACATCCGACGGCATGAGCCTCGCCGAGGCGGCGAAGGTCTACGGGCCGGTGCCCGATGAGAAATTCCCGATCCCGGCGGTCGATGTGAGCAAGGTCGATCCGAAATATTTCCGCCGGACCGTTCGCTACGACACCAAAGAGGCGCCCGGGACGATCATCGTCGACCCCGGCAATTACTACGTTTACCGCATCGAGGACGACGGAAACGCCACCCGCTACGGGGCCAATGTGGGCCGCGACGGGTTCCGGTGGAACGGGGACGCCTATGTCGGGCGCAAGAGCGAATGGGCGACCTGGACTCCCCCTAGGGAGATGATCAAGCGCCAGCCCGAGGCGGCCAAATGGGCCCGCGGCATGCCGGGCGGCCTCGACAACCCGCTCGGCGCCCGCACGCTTCATCTCTATCAGAACGGCGCCTACACGCTCTACACGATCTACGCCAGCCTCGACGCGGAATCGATCGGCAACGGCATCACGAGCGGCTGCATCGGCCTGCTCACGCAGGACATGATGCACCTGTACGACAGAACGCCGGTCAAGACGAAGGTGGTCGTCCTGCCGGCCTAGCAACGGCGCCAGCCCCCGGTCCAGGCGCTGCCGGTGCGGGCAGCGCCTGCCGATCCATCGCCATCTGCCGGATCGAAGGCCTCCTTCGGGTCAAGGAGCAACGGACGGCAAACGTAATGAAGGTTCGCTCTCCGCCTCATGAGCAGGCCAGCGCATCTCTTCGGTTTCGTGAGGCCGCTTATGGAACGAGCCTCGTCACATTCCTTGGCAGCGAGTAGGATCGGCTCTGGGTAATCCGGCGTGAGGGTGATCCGATGAGGAGACGAGACCTCCTGCTCAGTGCGCTTGCCGTGCCGCTGCTCCCTACTCCGCTCCTTGCGCAGACGCCGGAGAAGGTCTGGCGGGTCGGCCTGCTGACCCCCAACCAAGCCCCCGCACGCCTCTTTCGTCAGTTGAACCTCCCTGAACTGGCGAGGCTCGGGTTCGTGGAAGGACGCAATCTCAGCGTTCAGGTCTTCTCCGCGGACGATGCCTACGAGCGCCTTCCCGCTCTGGCTGTCGACCTCGTCGCGACGAAGCCTGATGTCATCGTTGCCGTTGCGCCGACTGCCATCAAAGCCGCTCGGGCAGCCACCAGCACCATTCCCATCGTGATGGCCTATGCAGGCGAGAACCCGGTCGCAGCAGGATGGGCGCAAAGTTACACCCGCCCCGGCGGCAACATCACGGGTGTCGTCCTCCTCAACCCGGAACTGGAAGGCAAGCGCCTGCACCTCCTGCACGAGACCTTCCCCACGAGGCGGCGGATTGCGGTGCTCTTCCATAGCCGCTCCCGGAACACCCCCACGGATCAGGCGGTCCAAACTGTCGCGCAGAAGGCCGGGATCGAAATTCAGAGCTTCTACACGTCAGGGCCAGAGGAGTACGAGGCAACCTTCCATGCGATCCGCTCATCCGGTGCGGACGCTCTGCAGATCGCAGGTGGGCCGATCTTCGCGAACGACGCCCCTCGTCTGGCTGAACTGGCCTTGAAAGCCGGGGTGCCGACCATCTGCGAGTGGCGTGACATGGCGAGGAACGGCTGTCTGATCGGCTATGGACCGGATCGAGCCGCTCTCCAGAGGCGTGTCGCCGACTTCGTCGCCCGTCTTCTGCGTGGCGCGTCAGCGAGTGAGATGCCGATCGAGGATCCAACCAAGTTCGAACTCGCCGTCAACCTCAGGACTGCCAGGTCTCTGGCCATCGACGTTCCAACGACGCTCCTCGTGCAGGCCGATGAGGTGATCGAGTAGAACCGCCGGAGCTTCCTGCACGGGGGGACGTTCAGCCTCCTTCTGGCATGTGCCGACTGGTGATCAGTCCCTCATGGTCATCGCGACGGGCATCATTGCTTTCGCTGGGTCAGCCCGACCTCATGAGAAGCTGAGATCGACGGGCCGTTCACCGCCCAGCTCCCGCAACGTCTCTGCGTTGGGGCAGTACCCGCGGTAGGTCAGGGATGCCTGTCCACGGTCGAGATCCCGTCGGCAACGGGCAGAGACCGCACATTCCGAGCAGGTCACGCTCATGTCGCGCACAAGCGCTGCCCGTTCGCGCCTGATCCGTGCAAGGTCGAGGGAGAGTGCCTGCATCAGCCGCGGTAGCTCCGCGCCTGCCTGCGGCCCACGGGCCACGAGGCGGACCACCACGTCCTCCGGAACCCCGATGTCACGCGCCAACGCCTCCCTCTGGTCCGGAGCGAGGGCCTCAAGCTCGTGCGACCGCGCCCAGATCGACTGCCATTGTCGGATTGTCGCCACCAGACCCATGATCGCCTCCATGTTTCCAGGCGAGAATGCCGGACGTCGCGGGTCCGAACGTTGATCCAGCGCAAGTCCGGTACGCTTTCCATGATCTCAGGCTGTCACCCGCGGACGGGTGAACACGGTCCAGTACGCCAGGGCGAAGCCTACGAACGCTCCGGCCCATGCGCCGCCCGCAACGAGCAGCAGCGTGTCGCTCCAGGCCGGATGGATCGCGGCGCAGACCCGGGCGAGCGCCGCCGCAACGAGCAGCAGGTAAATCCCCTGCATCGCCGTCGTCGCCTCCAGCGCCCTCCCCGTGTGACCGAGGCCGGCCCGGGACATCACCGCCAGGGTCATGATGCCCATGGCACCGCCCGTCCAGGCATGGATGCCGGCGCTCGCCGGCAGAAGCCCAAGGGCTGCCACGCCGACCAGGACGAAGCCGAGCGGCACGAAGGCGTAGGCCACATGCAGGATCAGGACGAGGCGGTCCCGCCAGGTGCGCTCGCCGGCCCAACGAGCCAGCCGAGCCGCCTGAAGCACGCCTGCGGCGATCAGGGCCGCGCCGGTCACGCTCCATTCGGGAGCGGCCGTCCACATCACGAGGGCTGCGCCGGCGGCAACCATGGAGACGACGTCGAAGCGCCCGAACGAGGCCGGCAGGCGGCCGGGGTTTTCCCGCACGAGCCAGTTGCGGGTAAAGCTCGGGATGATGCGGCCGCCGACCAGCATGATCAGCATCATGGTGGCGGCGATCCCGAGGCGGATGCCGTAGTCGGCGGCGCCGAGGAGATGCGCTTCGACGTGGAAGACGATGTTGCCGACGGTGAGCACACCGAGCGCGATCAGGACCTTGAGGTTGCGCCAGTTCTTCCCTCTGATGATCTCCCGCCCCATGACGGCCGCCACGAGCACCAGGAACGCGTTGTCGATCACCGCCGCAGCCTCCCAGCCGATCCAGGCCGAGATGGTGACGGCAACGCGGCCCATCGCCCAGGCCAGCACGAGAACCAGAAGCGGCCGGCCCTGGAGCGGCATCTGCCCGGTCCAGTTCGGAACGGCGGTCAGAAGGAAGCCGGTGATCACCGCCGGGAGATAGCCGTAGAGCATCTCATGGATGTGCCAGTCGCGCGGGGCGAAGGCCGTCGACAGCTCCAGTTCGCCGTAGAACACCGGCAGCCAGGCCAGGATCGCGAGGCCGGCATAGAGCGATCCGAAGAGGAAGAACGGCCGGAAACCGTAGGAGAAAAGCGCGGGTCCCCTGTAGTCCCGCAGGCGGGGAATGGGAGCCATCACCGATCTCCTTTCAAGCTCTCGCAGCCGATCGCTGCTTGTACCGCGCGAAGACATTGGCGCCGCCGCGACGATGCTGCCGCGGCGGCGCATGGGTCATACGTGAGTGCTACTTGGCGGCGGTCTGGGTCGCCACGAGCTTGTCGAACAGGTTGGTGAAGGCCTGCTTGGCCTTGCCCGGATGCTTGGCTTCCTTGGCCTGGTCCAGGTTGGCCGCATCCCCGACCACGATCATGCCCACCATGCCCATGCCGTAGTGAGGCTTGCACTTGTAGCCGTACACGCCGGGCTTGTCGAAGGTGACGGCGAGTTCCTCGTTGACCTTGCCGACGAACTTCTGCCCGCCGTCCGGCAGCATGCCGTCGACGGTCTCGACGTTGTGGCCCTTGTCCGAGGCCACGAACTTCACGGTATCGCCCGGATTGATCTTCACCAGCGCCGGCTCGAACACCATGACGCCTTCGGTGCCCTTGTTGAGCATCTTCACCTCGACCTCGGCGGCGCTGGCCGCACCTGCGAAGCCGAGGGCCGCCACGAGAGCGCCGAGTACCATGACCTTCCGCATGATTGTCTCCTGTTGAAATGCGAAACCCTGAGCCTCTGTCCGAAGCTCTTGGGATGGTGATACGCCCCGTCGATCCGACCGTACTTGATCTTGCGCAAAGAGTTGGCGCTTTTGCGCAGAACGCCACGGGGAACGAGGTCGCCGTTTGCGCCAAGGCAAGCAGGACGGTATAAGGACGTCCTGCGGACCCGCCGGTCGTCAGCCGGTCCGTCCGAACGGAACATGACGCTCGACCGTTGTCCCGGCGCGAACCGTTTCAGCACAAAGCTGGTGGATGGCCAGCGTCGATAGATCCCTCGTCGAAGGACTCCCCCTCTTCGCCGGACTTACGCCGGAGCAGGTCGACCGGATGCTCCAGGAGGCGCAGTCGATCCGCTACGCGAAGGGAACGAACGTGTTCCAGCATGACGAGGAGGCCCATTCCTTCTTCATCCTGCTGCACGGGCATCTGCGGGTGTTCAAGCTCACCCCCGATGGCCAGCAGGTGGTGGTCCGGTTCGTCGCGCCGGGCGAGGTGTTCGGCGTCGCCATGGCCATCGGCCGCACGACCTATCCGGCCACGGCGCAGGCGGTCGTGGACAGCATCGCTCTGGTCTGGCCCTCCGCCGCATGGCCCCGCCTCGTGGCGACCCATCCGGGTCTGGCGGTCAACACCCTCCAGACCGTCGGCAGCCGGCTCCAAGACGCGCATACCCGCGTCGTCGAGATGTCGACCGAGCAGGTCGAGCGCCGGATCGCCCATGCCCTGCTCCGCCTCGCCAAGCAATCCGGCCGCAAGGTCGAGGCGGGGGTCCAGATCGACTTCCCGATCACGCGCCAGGACGTCGCGGAGATGACCGGTGCCACGCTGTTCACCGTGAGCCGCGTCCTCAGCGCCTGGGAAAGCCAGGGCCTCGTCGCGGGCGGGCGCCAGCGGATGATGATCCGCGAGCCGCACAAGCTGTTCCTGCTCGCCGAAGGCTTGCCCGACTGAACCGGCGCTGACCGACACCTCGTCGTAGCTGGTCGCCTCAGGCGCAGCCGCGATCTTCGCCACGTTCGACGGCAGCAGCCGCCCTGAGGTCGGCCCGGAAAACCGCGTGATCGACCTTGTGCTCGCGGCAGGCGTCGTCGACCGTGTGGAAGCAGGCGATGGGACAGCCGACGCAGCGCATCCCGTGGTTCAGGAACACGCGGATCGTCGCGGGCCAGCGCCGCATGACATCGTCGACGGACTGGGTGGATTCGATGGTCATGTGGGCCTCCGACGATGGGATCGGGCATCAGGTTTAGGCCGTCTCTCCTCCCCCTCTTTGTCCCCGCACAACGTTGCTCCGAAAGGCTCCGCGGATTTCGGGAGGTCGGCCTCAGCGTGGTCGACCTCGGCCTCGTCTATCGGGCGGCCCGGGGCGACGCCGGCATCGAGGTCGATCTCACGCTGACGACCAGGGCATGCCCGCTCGGCGGGATGATCGTGGAGGACGCGCGCGAGCGCCTGTCGCGTCGCTTCCAGGACGTGCGAGCGGTGGGCCCCGCTTGCATGCGGCATGGCGCGACACCTCCGTGTCTTGGACAGCGCACAAGGCCCGGCTGCAGCACTAGCTCCGCAGGCGGCGCAACGCGTCCCGCGTATCAATATCCTGGAGAATGGATTGGCTGTCGACGGGCCATTCCACCACCCCAGGGTGATCGCGCAGGATACGGCCGGCTCCCGCGTCGCCTGAAAGTTGATTGATAGACGCTTCCAGTGTTCGTGACAGCACGACCGGATTGCCTCTCCGCCCGTCGAGAATCGGAATCAGGGCCGCGGGTCGTCCGGCGCCTCGCCAGGCCGATAGCAGCTCATCGATCAGATCGGCCGTGATGAACGGCATGTCGCCTAAGAGAACAATAACCGCCTTCGCTTCAAGCGGCAGCGCAGCGAAGCCTGCTTTCAGGGAGCTTGAGAGCCCTTCGGCAAAGCGGCTGTTGCGGACGATCTGGATTGGAAGAGCATTGATAGAAGCTTCCACATCATCCGCTATGTGACCCGTCACGGCGATGACCGGCTTCGCCGAGGAATGGACGGCGGCCTCGGCCACGTGCCGGACCAAGGGCTTCCCGTCAAGAGGTGCCAGCAGCTTCGGCTCAGAACCGAATCTTGCTCCCCGTCCTGCAGCCAGGACGATTGCGGTCACCTCGCTCATCCCTCCGTTGCCTTGCGCGCTTGCCGACGATCCTGTCGCAGGAGAGAGATGATCTCAGCCAGGATGGAGATGGCGATTTCGCCGGGAGAGACAGCCCCGATGTTGAGGCCGACCGGCCCATGGATGCGTACGAGGTCATCCTCGCCGAAGCCTGTCGCGCGCAGGCGCTCCAACCGCTGCGCATGCGATTTCCGGGATCCGAGCGCACCGATGTAGAAGCAGTCGGACCTGAGAGCCTCCGCCAAAGCGCGATCATCGATTTTCGGATCATGCGTGAGCGTGAGAACGGCCGTGTTCCGGTCAAGACGAATGCGCCGCATCACTTCGTCGGGCCATTCGGCCAGGAGGGCCACACCGGGAAAGCGCTCGGGCGAGGCGAAGGCGGTGCGCGGATCAATGATCGTGACCATGAGATCCAATCCCGCCGCCATGGGTGCAAGCGCCTGACTGACGTGAACGGCTCCAATGACCAGCAGCTTCACGGGTGGAACATGCACATCCAGGAAGAATTGTTTGTCGCCCTCCTCGATCAGGCCGCTCGTGCGCAGGGTGAGGTGCTCCTGAAGGCGATGTCTCAAGGGATCCGCCGGAATGTCCTTCTCGCGCACGAGACGCTGCTGCCCTGACGCAATCTCCGTAATCAGAACGGTTGCGCGGCGGGCGGCGCACTCTTCATTGAGAGCAGCGAGAAGGTCGAGCTTCATGCGAGCGCTTGACCTGAACCAGGACGGCCGGCGAGGTGATCGGAGCCATCCTCCACCCGCTCCAGGTAGATACGGATGCGTCCGCCGCAGGTGAGGCCGACCTGCCAGGCGGTCTCATTGGCAACCCCGAATTCGAGCATCCGGGGCCGTCCGTCCGCGATCACGTCCATGGCTTCCATGATGACGGCGCCTTCGACGCAGCCGCCGGAGACGGAGCCTAGGAAGTTGGCCGCCTCATCGATAACGAGATGGCTCCCGACAGGACGAGGTGCCGATCCCCAGGTCTCGACGACCGTCGCGACCGCCACGCCCTTGCCGGCGCGCTTCCAGGCCTCGGCCTCCTTCAGGATGTCCGCATCGCTCGTGATCATTCCAGTTCCAAGTAGATCGCCGTGCCCCAATGGCAATGCAGTGTTCGTTATACCGGGCGCGGTTCAGCCTACCCAAGCAGCTTGTCGACGGTGATCGGGTATTCGCGGACGCGCTTGCCCGTGGCGTGAAAGACGGCGTTGCCGATGGCCGCCGCCGTTCCGACCACGCCGATCTCGCCCAGGCCCTTGATCCCCAAAGGATTGAGCAGCTGCTCGTGCTCGGACACGAAGATCACGTCGATGTCGTAGACGTCCGCATTCACCGGCACATGGTACTCGGCCAGATTGTGGTTCATGAAGCGCCCGAGATTGTGGTCGAGCATGGACTCCTCCTCAAGCGCCATGCCGATCCCGAACACGACGCCGCCCAAGATCTGGCTGCGCGCCGTCTTCGGATTCAGAATGGTGCCGGCCGCCACTGCATTGACCACCCGCGTCACCCGCACGCGGCCCAATTCTTCATCGACCTTCACGTCCACGAAGACGGCCGAATGCGAGTAGCCGGAATGACGCATGCTCGTCAGCATGCCGGGACTGGCCTTTTCCTCCGCCTCGACCCGCTCGACGCCGGCCGCCTGCATGGCTTCGGCAAAGATGACGCCGACATTCGGTTCGTTCATCAGACAAATTCGCCCATCGACAAACATCACCTGTTCGATGCTGGCATTGGCCAGCGGCGATTCCTCCATCTGCCGGGCATACTTGAAAAGCTGCTCCCGGACCGAAAGGCAGGCGTTCTGCACGGCGGAACCGGCGGAGGCCGCCGTCCACGACCCGCCCTGAACGGGAGATTTCGGCAGGCTCGAGTCGCCGATCTTCGTGGTCACCGCCTCCATGGGGAGTCCGAGGGTTTCCGCTGCAATCTGGGTCAGGATCGTGTAGGTGCCGGTGCCGATATCCGTGGTGGCGGACGTGATCTCGAGGTTGCCGTCCCGGGTCAGGACCGCCCGCGCGGCGGTCTTCTGCATGATGGCTTCCCACACGCCGGTCGCCATGCCCCAGCCGACGAGTTCCCGCCCGTCGCGCATGGAACGGGGCTCAGGGTTGCGCTTGGCCCAGCCGAAGCGCTCGGCCCCGAGCTGGTAGCAGGCGCGGAGTTCCTTGCTGGTGAAGGTTTTCTTGTCCGCCTCATCCGTCTCGGCATAATTCCTGAGCCGCAGCTCGACAGGATCGATTCCTGCCGCATAGGCGAGCTCATCCATGGCCGTCTCGATGGCCGTGACGCCGAGTGCGGCACCGGGAGCGCGCATATCGATGGGTGTATAGGTATCAACCTGCGCCAGCTGATACGTGAGTTTCACATTATCGCAGTGGTAGAGAAGGTTAGACCAGTTCACGACAACCTCCTGATAATCCTCGAAAGTGGAGGTCGTCTGGATGGCATCATGCATGAGGGACACGAGCTTCCCGTCCGGATTCGCACCCAGCGAGATCGTCTGGATCGTCAGGGGCCTGTAGCCGAAGGTGAACATCTGGTCGCGGGTCAGCACCACGCGAACCGAGCGCTTGAGTTCAAGCGCCGCCATGACGGCGAGGAACAGCTGGTATTGCGGACGCGGGCCCGACCCGAAGGCTCCACCGATGTAGGGCGACGCGACCCGCACTTGGCTGCTCGACAGCCCGAAGACGCTCGACACATAGCTCTGGCTGTTCTGCGCCCCTTGGGTCTTGTCGTGGATGGTGAGTGTGCCGTCCTGCTCGTAGATAACCGTCGAGGCATGGGTCTCCATCGGATTGTGGTGCTCGATGGCAACGCGATATTCGGCATGGACCTTAACCGGCGCCTGCGCGAGGGCACCTTCGGCATCGCCGCGCGGGCTCGGAGGCGGCTTGACGTTCGAGCGCTTCTTCGGCGGCACATAGGCTTCGCTCCGCCTGAGGTCGAGATCGGTCATGTGAGCGTCGGTCTCGTACTCGATGCGCACAAGAGAGGCCGCATGGGCGGCGAGCTCGAACTCCTCGGCCACGACCAGCGCGACGGGCTGGCCGCCGTAGACGATCCCCTCATCGTAGAGCGGACGGAAGGGCGATCCGGGAGGGGCGGTCTCATCGCGGAAGTTGCGATCGAACCAGGCTGTCCGAGAGCGGTTCTCGTGCGTGAAGACCTGCAGCACGCCCGGCACCGCGAGCGCCGCCGAAGTGTCGATGGACTTGATCCGGCCCTTGGCAATGGCGCTTGAGACGACAATGCCATAGGCGAGGTCCGGGGCATCGAACTCCGCCGCGTATTTCGCCTCGCCCGTGACCTTGGCGCGCCCGTCGACGCGGTTCTGAGGCGTGCCGATGTAAGCGTTTGCGGGCTGCATGGGCACGCTCCTCATTGAATCCGCTTGTCGGTCTGGGACTGGGGTGTTCCGGCGGCAGCCTGGGACAGGGCCCGGATGATCGCCCGCTTGGCCAGATCGATCTTGAAGGCATTGTCCTCATAGCCCTTGGCATCCTTGAGGATGTGGCTGGCGACAGCAGCAAACCGGTCTTCCGCAGCAGGTTGCCCCCGCAGCATGGCTTCCCCCTCCGGATCGCGCCACGGCTTATGCGCGACGCCGCCGAGAGCGAGCCTGGCGTCCGCGATGGTGTCTCCATCCATCTGCAGAGCGACGGCGACGGAGACGAGCGCAAAGGCGTAGGAGAGACGGTCCCGCAGCTTGAGATAGGTGTAGTGCCGCCCGTAATCCGTCGGCGGCAGCTCCACGGCCGTGATGATCTCCCCATGCCGCAGGGTGGTGTCGATCTCGGGGTGATCACCCGGCAGCCGGTGAAAGTCGGACAGGGGGATCGCTCGCTCGCCGTCGGGACCCGCCACATGAACGACGGCCTCCAGGGCCGCGAGAGCAACGGCCATGTCGGACGGGTGCGTGGCGATGCAATGCTCGCTCGTGCCCAGGATGGCATGGATCCGGTTGCGCCCGAATGCGGCCGGACAGCCCGTGCCGGGCTCACGCTTGTTGCAGGGCGTTCCCGGGTCATAGAAATAGTAACAGCGGGTGCGCTGCAGGAGATTGCCTCCTGTCGTGGCCGAGTTGCGCAATTGAGGCGAGGCGCCGGCCAGGATCGCGCTGGACAGCAGAGGATACCGGTCCCGGATGCGAGGGTCGGAGGCCGCCTCGTCGTTGGTCACCAGGGCGCCGATCCGCAGACCACCGCCATCCGCTTCTTCGATCCGGTTCAGCGGCAGGCGCGTGATGTCGATGAGCCGTTCGGGCCGCTCCACGTTGTACTTCATCAGGTCGATGAGGTTGGTGCCGCCGGCGATGAAGCGGCTCGTCGGATCGGCGGCCGCTGCACGCACGGCTTCATCGATGCTTGTGGCGCGCAGGTACGAAAAGCGGTTCATCGCCCAGCCTCCCCGTTCGCCCCGATCACCTGCTCGATGGCATCGACGATGTTGGTATAGGCCCCGCAGCGGCAGATGTTGCCGCTCATGAACTCACGGATCTCGTCGCGTGTCTTCGCCCTGCCCTCCTCGATCAAGGCGACGCCGGAGCAGATCTGCCCGGGAGTGCAGTAGCCGCATTGAAAGGCGTCGTGATCGATGAAGGCCTGCTGCAGGGGGTGCAGCGCTCCATCTTTGGCAAGACCTTCGATGGTGGTGACGTTCGATCCATCCTTCATCACGGCGAAGGCCATGCAGGAATTGATCCGCTTGCCGTCGACGATCACCGTGCAGGCCCCGCACTGGCCGTGATCGCAGCCCTTCTTGGTTCCGGTCAGGGCGAGATGATCGCGCAGGAGATCCAGCAGAACGGTCCAGGGTAGCACATCGAGTTGCCGGACCTCGCCATTGACCGTCAGGGTGACGGGAATTCTCTCGGGCAGGGTTGCTGAGCCACTATGGCCTGCACTCATCAGGACCTCCTCGGCGCAATCTGCCCAATGGTCCTGCTGCGGACTGATCAGGCTCAAGCAGAACGGCTGCCGCACCACTTTCCCGGTGGCAGGCCGCCGCGCACGCGATACACGCGATACATAGGCAATAAGCGCTTTCTAACGATCGGGAGCGGCTCAGGTTCCTACGGACGAGGCCGACGCGGCAAGCACGAGCGATGGCATGAGGCCGTCTCAAGAACCGGCAGAGCCCGGTTCCGCTCTCTTGCGGTGCTGCTCGGCCTTGGTCGCTTCCGGGAGGATCTTGTTCAGGGCGCCTTCGATCTTGGTCTTCATGGAGGCTGCAATCACGTGATCCTTCCCGGCCATCAGCGCCTCGAACCCTTAGTCAGCCGACGTCGAGCATGCGCCTCACCTTGGCGGCCAACTCGGCATAGGTGAAGGGCTTCCCGATCAGATTCACGCCAGGGTCTAGGCGGCTTTGGTGAACGATGGCGTTGGATGTGTAGCCTGTCGTGAACAGAACCGGGAGCCCGGGCCTGAGCCGCACCACTTCCTCGGCAATGGCACCGCCGTTCATCCCGCCCCTCAGCACCACATCGGTAAAGAGCAGTTTGATCTCGGAATGCTTCCTGACGATCTCCAGTGCCTCTCGACCGTCTGCCGCCTCAAGAACGCGGTACCCGAGATCACACAGAGCCTCAATGGTATAGGCCCGCAGGCCCGGCTCGTCTTCGACGACCAGGATGGTCTCGCCTGAACCCTGCACGGTGGCGGGGTTCCTCGCCGGTCTCTCGGGTGCCTCCTCGCTGGAACCGATCAGGCGCGGCAGGTAGAGCTTGATCGTCGTGCCCTCCCCCACCTCGCTGTAGATCCTGACATGCCCGTTGGACTGTCGGACGAAGCCGTAGACCTGGCTCAGGCCCAGACCCGTGCCCTTGCCGACCTCTTTCGTGGTGAAGAACGGCTCGAACACCCTGTCCATGGTGACCCGGTCCATGCCTGTGCCCGTATCCGAGACGGCCACAAGCACATACTGCCCCGCCGGGACAGGTTCGATGAGCGCCCCGACATAGGCTTCATCCAAGTGAGCATTGGCCGTCTCAATCGTGAGTTTGCCGCCATCGGGCATGGCATCGCGGGCGTTGACCGCCAGGTTGAGGATGGCGTTCTCCAACTGGTTCGGATCGGCCTGGCTGCGCCAGAGACCGCCCGCGAGAACGGTTTCCAGCATAACCACTTCACCGAGCGTCCGCCGCAGGAGGTCCGACATCCCGGCCACCAGCTTGTTGACGTCGATGGGCTTCGGATCCAGCGGCTGCCGCCGCGAGAAGGCCAGAAGCCGGTGCGTCAGGGTCGCAGCCCGGCGCGTCGCGTCCATGGCGTGATCGGCGGCTCGCCGGAGGCGGTCGGCCTCCTCCGGCAGCCGGCGCTGCATGAGCTCGATGTTGCCGACGATGATGGTGAGCAGGTTGTTGAAGTCATGGGCGATGCCGCCGGTGAGCTGGCCGATCGCCTCCATCTTCTGGGATTGGCGCATCGCCTCCTCGGCCTTCAGGCGCTCGGCGACCTCATGCGCGACCCGCTCCTCCAGGGTCTCGTTCAGGCGCTTGAGCTCCGCGGTGGCCTGCTCGGCCTTTTGGCGCGCGAGGAGCAGCTCCCGTTCGTACTTTCGCCGGTCGGTGGCGTTGAACAGGGTGATGCGGTTGACGACAGGATGCCCGGCGGCGTCCCGCTTCTGGACGGTGTTGGCGAGAACAGGCAGGGAGCGGCCGTCAGTGCAGGTCAGATCGAAGGCGATCTCGTTCACGAAGCCCTGCATCCGCAGCAGCGGCGCAAAATGTGTGTCGTAGAAGATCCTGCCACCAATGCTCAGAAGGTCCTGGAAGCATTTGTGGCCGACAAGGTCCTCCCGCTCCATGCCGATCCAGGTGAGGAAGGTCTGATTGGCTCGGATGATCGTGCCATCCGGCAGGGTCGAGAGATAGCCGCATGGGGCGCTCTCGTAGAGTTCCTCCAGGCTTTCCATCAGCGCCTTCGGGTCAATGCTCACTCTGCCGCCGTGTCGCTGGTAGCCGGATGGCGCAGAAAGGCTTCGATGGCGGCAATCGTCTCCTCGGGCGCACTCAGGTTCGGACAATGGCCTGTTGCCTTCATCAGGACGAACTCGCTGCCTGGAAGGCTCTGATGCATGTAGCGCCCGACGGCCTCAGGAGCGATCGCGTCCTTGGAGCACTGGAGGATGAGGGCCCTTGTCCTCACCATGGACAGGTCGGCCCGGTTGTCGGAGAGGAACGTCACGCGGGCGAAGTGCTTGGCGATCTCCGGGTCGGTGCGGCAGAAGCTGTTGGTGAGCTCCTCGCCGAGTTCCGGCCGGTCCGGGTTGCCCATGATCACCGGAGCCATGGTGCTCGACCAGCCGAGATGGTTGCTGTCGAGGAAGTCGAGCAAGCCCTCGATGTCCTCCGGCTTGAACCCGCCCACGTAATCGCCATCGTTGATATAGCGCGGCGAGGGTCCGATCAGGACGAGGCGGTCGAACCGCTCCGGCTCCTGGATGGCGGCGAGAACGCCGATCATGGCGCTGACAGAGTGGCCGACGAAGATCACATCCGTCAGGTTCAGTTCGCGGCAGATCGCCAGAACGTCGTCTGCGTAGCGATCGAGCGAGGCGTATTGTGTCGGATCGAAGGATCCAGCGTCCGACTGGCCGTGACCGACATGGTCGAAGAGGACGACCTTATAGCGATCCTCGAAAGCCGGCGTGACGAGGCGCCACATGTTCTGATCGCAGCCGTAGCCATGGACGAACAGCATGGGCTGCTCGCCATGGCCCAAAACCTTGACATTGTGTCGGGTCAGAACGGCAGACATGGGCCCTCCGTGCAATTCCAAAGACCGGTTGATCGGGATCGCTTGCCGGGCGACCGATCCCGAGCTTTGCGGTTCAATTGACCCATCTAGGTGGGCCTGATCCTGTTTCAACACACGCGATTGTACCCCAGCCATTCAGGATCAGGCCCGGTGGAATCTGGAAGCTGGGTTCGGCATATGCGATGTCCGGGTTGCTCGCCTGTTCACAATCCCTGAGGAAGCCGGAGCTTGGGTTGAGCAAACCCTGTCAGGCAAGGGTGCGCAAACAGCGCAGAGATGCTCGGCCACGCGAAGGTTCACGAGGCGGAATAGGCTACCAGAGGAACCGACCGGGGCTGTATGGATCAAAGGACACATTGAAGAAGAGGTATCCGACCGCCGAGGCCAGGAGGCCCACGTTCAGAAGGGCGAGCGCGAGCAGGATGATGCGGGTCCTTCTCTCATTCCCGAATAATCTGAATTGAGCGATCTTCAGCGTCTCGCTATGTGCCTGTTCGTCGTAGTGCTCATCTTGCATGGGTTAACCCCCGAGCTCGCCTAGCTTTATCAGCCTCGCGTGTGCGCGAGAAGATCGTCCAGAATTTCCGATAAGCGCATTTACGGCATCGGATAGGTGTCATTCGACCGTATTCGGAAGGTTCCAGCGGCGCTCGGAGAAGTGTGTCAGTAATGAGTCGGCTCAGTGTCAGGGACGGCCCTTCAGCATCACCATGCAGAGGTCTGTTTAGGCGGCCAGTGCAGAGCTTCGACCAAGGCCAGCCTCGTGCCGGAAGCCGCCCTTCCGCTGGATGATCGATAAGGTGATCCACCCGTCGCCCGGCCCGCATCGGTGACCGATAGCCCATGGCGCCAGCATCTGTTGCAGAGGACTGCGCCTTCGCATGATACCTCTCACGCGTCAGTCGCGAATATCGCGGGAGTGCACAGTCGAATGCCGGACCTTAGGCTCGCGACAACGGCGAGCGGGGTCGTGTCGCGGGCTCGGCGTGTTTCCCGTCTCCTGATCCCGTTAGGCATCGATCCCATGTAGGCGCGCCTCCGAACCGCTCGACGAGCGTGTCGATCAGCACCCGAACCTTGCGTGGGACATGGGCGCCCGGCGGACGCACGACGTAGATGCCGTACTCGGGCGTTGGGTAATCCAGCAGGAGGGGTTCAAGGGCACCGCTCTCGATGGCGTCGGAGACCAGGAACGACGGCGCATCGGCGATCCCGAGGCCCGCGATCGCCCATTGGAGAATGGCTTCTCCACTATCCGTCTTCAATCGCCCTTCGGGACGGACTGCGATCCAGCGCTTGCCCGACTGGAATTGCCACTCGGGTACGAGACGACCCGTGTAGATGAGACATTGATGCGCGGTGAGATCCTGCGGTGTTCTCGGCCGTCCGTGGCGGGCCAGGTAATCGGGACTCGCAACCATCACCGCACGAACCGGCGCAATCCGGCGAGCCACGAGGCTGGAATCCCGGAGGGAGCCTATACGGATCGCGGCGTCGAACCGCTCCCCGATCAGTTCCACCACCCGGTCGCTATAGGACACGTCCAGCTCGAGGTCCGGGTGGGCCCGGGCGAGGTCCGCCAGGACCGGCGCCAGGTGACGCACGCCGAACGACAGCGGGGCGGAGAGGCGAAGGTGCCCGCGCACCGACCGGCCCTGTTGCGCGACCGCTTCGCGCGCCTCCTCGAGCTCCGCCAGGATCCGGTCGCACCGCGCCTTGAACTCGATGCCGGCCTCGGTCGGGGTGATGCCGCGCGTGCTCCGGCTGAGCAGACGGGTGCCGAGATCCGCCTCCAGGCGCGTGATCCTCCGACTGATGATCGACTTCGAGACGCCCAGGTGGGCCGCCGCACGGTTGAGTCCGCCGCTCTCGACGACCTCCACGAAAGTCCTCAGATCCTCGAGCTCGGTCACGGCGATGTTCCCCTCCAGGCAACAGGATGGTGCGGAATATGGGCCTTCTGCTGCATCCGATGAACCACTACCTCGGTCGTATCGCAAGGACCAGAACCCTTGGAAGGATTGTCCCATGTCTACAGCTCTCGTGATCACCAGCAGCGCCCTCGGGGAGGCCTCCGTGTCCAGCCAGCTCGTTGCGGAAACCGTCGCCCGCCTTCGGTCTCATGATCCCGCCCTGCGCGTCGTGACCCGGGATGTCGGCCGCGACCCCGTCCCACATCTGACCATCGACTCCGCCACGGCGCTGCACGGAAGCGAGCCGGCCAACGACGCCCAGGCTGCCGCCCGCTCCCTGTCGGATCGGCTGATCGCCGAACTCAAGGCTGCCGATACGATCATCATCGGAGCGCCCATGTACAATTTCGGCATGCCGTCGACCCTGAAGGCCTGGTTCGACCACGTGCTGCGGGCCGGCATCACGTTCAGCTACAGCGAGAGCGGTCCCGAAGGCCTGCTCAAGGGCAAGCGCGCCGTCGTCATCCTGAGCCGCGGCGGCCTCTACAGCGAGGGGCCGGCACAGCCGATGGACTCGCAGGAGCCGCACCTGCGCAATCTTCTCGGCTTCATGGGCATCACCGACGTGACCTTCCTGCGGGCGGAGAAGCTCGCTTTCGGACCGGAGGCTCGCGAGCAGGCCATCGACGGCGTGCGCCGGCAGATCGGTGAGACGATTGGAGAGGCCTGCCGCAAGGCGGCCTGACCTGCCACGGTTCCCAAGGCGGAGCAATTGGAGTTGCCTTCACCCGACTTGATGGATCGCATGGGGGCATGTTGAGGTACGAGGGTGCCACGTCGTCGTGCTCGCATGTGATCTCAAGGGCGTGATCGGAGGGCTCTCGGGGGATGCCGGTGCAGGGTCTATCCCCTGCGGACGCCCGGACGTGGTGGCGTGCCCGGCCGACGATGCGGCCATTCTGCGCGACGTCGACACGAGCGACGATTTCGGCATGATCTCCCCAGGCGCTTGACATGACGAAGACGTAGGAGGGCACCCGCCTGGAGCGTCTGCTACGTCACGGCCGTCATCTGGCGATAACCATCAACCACCTGAGCCAGCGCCGAGAGTGCCATCGTGACGGGATCGCGCGCCGAGGGGATCAGTCCGAGCGGCGCAACGATGCGCGCGAGCGCCTCTTCCGGCAGCCCGCATTCACGCAATGTAGCAAGCCGGTGGGCGTGGGCCCGTCGGCTCCCCATCGCACCGATGAAGAACCAGGGCTGGGTCAACGCCTGCTCCAGAAGCGAGGACTCCCAGGCATGGTCGTGGAACAGGAACACGACGGCGCTCCAAGGGTCTGCAAGGAGATGCGGGGACGGACGCAGATTCCTGAGGGGGTTTGCGCGGGCACCCAGTGCCGTGGCCAGCGTCAGCACCCGCTCGTCGGGCGACAACAGCGTCGGTGCGGTGCCGCTGCTCAGAGCGAGCCGAACCAGTGCAAGGCTTTCCGCTCCGTGTCCGACGACAACGAGCTCCAGCGGAGGCGCATACCAGGAAAGGAACGTCTCTCCCCGCCAGCCTGGCGCCTGCCGTACCAGCCCAGGGAGGACGTCCAAGCCGCCTGAACGGCCCTGAGCGAGAGCCAAAGGGTGCCGCTCCTCGAGACAGGCTACCGCTTGCCCAACCACGTCCGGATCAGGAGCGGGGTGGAACAGCAGATCCACCCCGCCGCCGCAAGGGAGCCTGATGTCAATGTAAGGGGAGCCGGCGCCGTAGCGCACCTGCCGGGGCTGCCCACACCGGATCGCCTCCCGTGCCTCGGCAACGACGGCTGCCTCGATGCATCCCCCCGACAACGAGCCGGCGAAGCCGCCGTCCGCCGTCACGCCCATCAGTGTTCCGATTGGACGGGATGACGAGCCGGTCAGGCCTGTAATCGTCGCCAGGGCAACCTGCTGGCCGCTCCGCCCAGCTTCCATGACAAAGCGCAAAACGTCGAGCGGGGTCGCAGCGTCGGCAGCGGCAAGCATTCCTGAAAGCCTGTCGGGCTGGCTATCGTGTCGAGCGGCATGAGCGCATTGAAGCATTGTTCGTCCCAATCCCACGACCAAGCCGGTCGATATCCCTGTTCCTCCGGCAACCCGCTCCCCTTCCGCCTCAAGCAGTCAGGATATCCTCGATGCGGATGGGCAGGTCGCGCACGCGAATGCCCGTCGCATGGTAGATCGCGTTGGCGACCGCGGGGGCCATTCCGACGAGGGCGATCTCGCCCAGGCCCTTGACGCCGAGGACATTGACATGAGGATCGTCCTCGTCGACGAAGTGCGCTTCGAGGCTGCCGATATCGAGGTTCACCGGCATGAGGTAGTCGGCCATGTGAGCGTTGACGGGCCGTCCGTCGCGCGTGTCGAGGGCGGTCTGCTCCATCAGGGCCATCCCGATGCCGCCGATCATTCCCCCGGTGCATTGACTCGAGGCCAAGCGGGGATTGACGATGCGCCCTGCCCCGTACGTGCCGACTGCCCGACGCACCCGGATCGTCCCGACGTCCGGATCGATCGCCACCTCCGCGAACACGGCCCCGAACGAATGCATGGAGTAGCGGCTGGCGGCATCGGCATCGCGCTGGTTGGAGGCATGCACCTCGACCGGCTGACCGCTGCTCGCCACCACGTCGTGATAGGTTTGCCCGGGGGAAGAGTCCCCAAGCCGGCGCAGACTTCCACCGATCCACTCGATGCCGTCCAGGGCTGCACCGAAGACCGGGGAGCGCTGATCCGCGACGGCACGCCTGGTCACCTCATCCCGTGCCGCCAGGCAGGCGGCACGAACCGCGGAGCCGACGGAGGCCATTGTCATGGAGCCGCCATGCGGTGGCGCGGGCGGGAAGTCCGAGTGCCCAATGCTGACGCGAACCTGTTCGACGGGAATGCCGAGTGTCTCGGCGGCTACCTGCGTCATCGACGTGTAGGTGCCCGGCCCCATGTCACTTGCGGCGACCTCGACTGCGGCAGTGCCGTCGGCATGCAGTCGGACGCGTGCGCTCGCCGGACCAAAGAAAACCGGATAGGTGGCGGATGCCACCCCCATGCCGACCAGCAGTCGGCCATCGCGCATCGAGCGTGGGGCTGGAGTGCGCCGGGCCCAGCCGAACCGCTCGGCACCGGCGTCGTAGCATTGCATCAGGGAGCGGCTGGAGAACGGTTTGTCCGCGCCCTCGTCCATTGTCGGCTCGTTGCGGCGGCGCAACTCGATCGGGTCGAGACCCAGCCCGTAGGAGAGTTCGTCGATCGCGGATTCGAGAGCGAAGATCCCACTCGCCTCGCCCGGACCACGCATGTGATTGGGAGTGCCGGTATCGAGCGGCGTCAAGCGATAGCGCGTGCGCACGTTAGGGCACGAGTACATGTAGCTCGTGGCGGAGAGCAGCGCCTCGGTGAACTGCTCGTAGCGGCTCGTCTCGCCGTTGCCCTCGTGGACGATGCTCGTGATCCTGCCATCCCGGGTCGCTCCGATGGCGACACGTTGTAGGGTGCGCGGGCGATGGCCGGTAGTGAAGAACATCTGCTTGCGGGTCAGGACGAGCTTGACGGGGCGCCCGACCTGTCGGGCCGCCATGGCCGCGAGCGTCACGTGCGGCCATGTCCGCAGGGACGTCCCGAAGGCGCCGCCAATGAAGGGACAGATCACCTGCACGTTCTGGGCCGGGAGGCCGAAGATCGCCGCGATCTCGGCCTGCTCGTTCACGACGAACTGGCTCTTGCTCCACAGGGTCAGCCTGTTGCCGTCCCAGGCGGCGACGACCGCGTGCGGCTCCATCGGGTTGTGGTTCTCGCGTGCCATGTCGTAGGTCGCGTCGACCTTCACGGGAGCCTCCGCCAGCGCCCGATCCGCGTCCCCGCGCAATGTATCGCCGTGCGCCCCGGATCCGGATGGTTCAACCGTTTGTGCTGCGGGGTCGTGCGTATCGACGACCGGGCGCTCGGCCGCATAGCTGATGCGCAGGGCGTTGGCGGCGCGCTCCGCGTGGTCGAGCGTGTCGGCCACGACGAGCGCAACGGGCTGGCCGTAGAACCGGACCTGGTCGTCCTGGAGGACATGGAGCCGCTCGCCGACGGCCGGGTCGATGAAGCTCTTGTGCGGTCCATAGGGCAGGCGCGGAGCGTTGAGGTGACTGATGACCTCGACGACGCCGGGCATGGCCCGCGCTGACGTCTCGTCCAGTGCCGTCACCCGGCCGAGACCTGTCGTTGCGCCGACGATCACCGCATGGAGCTGGGCATGCTGGTTGAAGTCGGCCGCATAACGAGCAGCACCTGTCACCTTCGCGCGCCCATCGACGCGGGTCAGAGGTATTCCGATCACGTTCGTTGTCATGCGACGTCCCCTGCCATCTCGAGAGCCCGGACGATGGTCCGCGGCAGCAGCTCGACCTTGTAGTGGTTGTGCGACAGCGGCCGGGCTCCCTCGAGGGCAAGCTGGGCCGCCGCTTCGAAGACATTGCGACCTGGTGGCTTGTCTCTGAGCGCCTCCTCCACGGCCCGCATGCGCCAGGGACGGGTACCGACGCCGCCGACGGCGACACGCGCTTGCCAAATGGTCCCGCCTGCCGTCTCCAGCGCCACGGCTGCCGACACGAGCGCGAACTCGTAGGAGGCGCGGTCACGCACCTTGAGATAGCGGGCCTGCCGGGCGTAGGGGCCGCCGGGCACCCGTATCTCGACGATCAGCTCGCCGGGGCGCAAAGTGTGCTCGAGATGGGGCGCGTTTCCAGGAAGCCGGAAGAGTTCCTCGACCGGGAAGGTGCGCTCACCGTCTGGACCTTTCACCCGCATCGTAGCCTCGAGCGCGACCAAGGCGACGGCCACGTCGGATGGATGGGTCGCGACGCAGTGGTCGCTGGTGCCCAGAATCGCGTGTCCGGCGTTGAG
Organism: Microvirga sp. 3-52; assembly: GCF_018383585.1. Lineage (GTDB taxonomy): Bacteria > Pseudomonadota > Alphaproteobacteria > Rhizobiales > Beijerinckiaceae > Microvirga. The sequence continues at coordinate 61,700 of NZ_JAHAMK010000022.1, read as the reverse complement.
GCCGTTGATCGCAGAGCAGCCCGAGCCCGGATCGCGCTTGTTGCAGGCCGCGTCCAGCATCCGGAAGTACGGGCAGCGCACGCGCTGCAACAGGTTGCCGCCCGTCGAGGCCATGTTGCGAAGTTGCGGAGAAGCGCCCTCGATCAGCGCCTCGGCAACCAAAGGCTCGAGGCGCTTCGTTTCCGGATGGGCGGCGACATCGCTCATGCGGGCGAGCGCACCGATGACGAGATCGAATCCGTCCGCGCGGATGTCGGCCATCGGCAGGGCATTGATGTCGACGAGATGCTCGGGCCTCTCGACCTCCTCGCGCATCAGGTCGATCAGCGTGGTGCCACCGGCGATGTAGCGTCCGCCTACGGCGGCGGCGCGGATCGCGTCCTGCTCCGTCCGCACCTTTTCGAAATTGAAGGACAGCATCGTCAGGTCCTCCCTGCCGCATCGGCCACCGCGGCGACGATTCCGGGATAGGCGCCACATCGGCAGATGTTGCCGCTCATCCAGAACTGGATCTGCTCAGGCGAAGTGGCGTGTCCCTCGGCGATGCAGGCGACGCCCGACATGATCTGACCCGGCGTGCAGAATCCGCACTGGAACCCGTCGTGCGCGATGAAGGCGGCCTGGAGCGGATGGAGTTCATCACCCTGGGCCAGGCCTTCAATCGTGGTGATCTCGGCACCGTCATGCATGACGGCCAATGTCAGGCACGACGTCACGCGCCGCCCGTTCAGGAGCACCGTGCAGGCACCGCAGGCGCCCTGGTTGCAGCCCTTCTTCGTCCCCGTGAGGTCGAGCGTCTCACGCAGGACATCGAGCAGTGATTGCCGGGGGTCGACCTCGAGTTGCCGTGCGCTGCCGTTGACGACCATGCGGACGTGCATCGTTGACGCGACTGGCGGACCGCCGGGTAAAGCGGGTTGCGCGGCCACCCCGGCGGCGGCGGCAAGGGACGCTGCTCCCCCGGCCATCTGCAGGATTGAGCGGCGGGAGAGTGTGCTCCTGGGGGCGGTGGTTCCCGACGTTGGGCGTGTCTTACCCGAAGGGGCGTCATTATGATCGGACATGGACATGCGGACTCCTGATTGTTATGCCGGGCATGCCCGGACGAAGACGCATTGAAATCTGCGGAGTTACGCGAGGGCCTTGATCGGCCCGAACCGGGATCGGCTTCTTGGGTCGGACTTACCCGCGTCCAGAGATCGTTGAACGCGATGCTGTCGAAGAAGGCCTTTTCGTGCTCATCTCTGCGTCCCCTCGGGTAAGCGACCGTTCGACAGCGTCGTTTCCTGGAGATGATTTCGACTGTGGAACTCTCGGTGGCGGAGAGGCTCCGCCACCGGAACGTCAGATCTGATTATCCCAGGCCGCGAGCTGATGATTTCGCAGCATGTCCTCGATCTTTCTCGGCACCACGTTGCGGAATTTGCCGGTGTCGGCAGGAACGATCTCGGTCATCCGGTCGATCATCTCCTGCGGGTCCATGCGGCCCTCAGGCGTCGAGAAGAAATCGTCGAAGCCCTTGCGCAGGTCGGCCCGTCTGGTGAGGTGCTTGCTGTCGTCGAGCCAGCGGAAGGGGTTGTCAGCCATCGTTTCGTTGTAGCCGGTGTAGTAGGCGCCGGGATTGATTGTCTGGACCTTGATGCCGTACGGCGCCAGCTCCTGTTGCAGCGCCTCGGCGATCGACTCCAGCGCATGCTTGGTCGAGACGTAGGTGCCCCAGTTGGCCGGGGTGAACAGGCCACCCATGGACGAGGTGAACACGACCTTGCCCTTCTTGCGCTCCGATACCCAGCGGCGCACGACTCCTTGAGTGAGCGCCAGCGGCAAGAAGACGTTGACCTCGTAGTTCTTGCGGACGAGATCGATCGGGATTTCCCAGACCGGGCCGGCCTCGCCCATGCCGGCGTTGTTCCAGAGCACGTCGAAGTCCCATGATTGCGCCTGGGCGATGTCATAGGGATCGGTCAGGTCGAGGCGCTCGACACGGAAATTCTGGAGTCCCAGCGCCCTGGCTTCCTTGCGCAGCGGCGTGACCTGCGAGGAGACATGGACGGTGGCGATGATGTTGTGGCCATTCTTGCCCATGCCGATGGCGGCGCCCCTTCCGAAGCCCGAACCCGCACCGGTGATCAGAATCGTCTTTGACATGTCCCGTCCCTTTTCAGGTTGATGATCGCGTTTGAAATGGTTCCCGCCTCAGCGGGTCAGGGCTTTGAAGGCGGCAAAGCCGGCCTGTGCGACCTCGACATCCTGCGCGACGGTGCCGCCGGATACGCCCAGGGCTCCAATGACCTGCCCATCCGGAGATTTGAGCGGTATGCCGCCCCCGAACGGGGCGAGGCCGCCGTTCGTCAGCTCCAGGCCCGGTGCGGGAGCGCCCGGCTTGCAGTACTCCCAGACGGCCTCGCTGTTGGCCTGGAACAAGACAGCGGTCGAGGCCTTGCGGATGGCGATGTCGATGGAGGCCAGCACCGCCCCGTCCATGCGCCGGAAGGCCTTGAGGTGGGCACCGGCATCGAGCACCGCGACGACGACGGGCAGACCCATCTCGCGAGCCTTGCTCTCGGCCCCGTCAATGGCCGTATGCGCTTGATGTGAACTGATCGGCATGGTTCCCGGCCACCCATAACACGTTGCACCCACGACGGTGGGACGATGGACCGGGCTCTGTTGATGTACCAGTTGAGCGTTGTGAAATTGTGTGAAGTCTTGTGACGATAGCCATGGCCGAAGCGGCCGGAAGGCGCGGGCCGCCCTCCCAGGGAAATGCCAAAGGTTTCCTACTTGCGGTCCCCGGATCCAACAAACGTATCGAGCAGAAGTTTCGCTGCCTTGAGATCCTCCGTTCCGAAGCCCTCGCTAAAGTCCGCGTAGACTCCCTCCAGCATACTGCACGCATCCTTGCTGCGCCCGTGGCGGGACCAAAGGCGGGCCAGACTCGTTGCCGTCCGCAGGTGCCACGACAGGGCCGTCTGCTCCTTCGCCACGTCGATCGATCGAAGGTACTGGGCCTCGGCCTCCGTCTCTGCACCTGCGCCGGTCAGCAGGTCGCCGTGGACCCGCAGGAGTTCCGGAAGATAGTAGGCTCCTCCGCGTTGCAGGATGGATTCGATTTCTCCTCGCACGAGGTCGAGAGCTTGGTCCCAATACCCCCTGATGGCCAAGCCGTCGGCCAAGGCACACCTGAGCCAGGGCAGGAAGAGTTCGAACCGGTCCGCTTGCAGCCTGGCGATGGCGTCCCGGACGATGGAAATGCCGAGCTCCACGTCCCCCCGTTTCAGGACGAGTTCGCCTTTGAAGCCCAGGCCCAGCCATCCGTAGGGTTCGAGCGAGGCCTCGCCTGAAACCTGGATCAGGCGGCCGAGATAACCCTCGAACGTTGCCCAGTCCCGCCTGAGACGGAACACCTCCATCGCGATGATGAGGGTCTGGCAGGTCGAGAGGTCGTTCGCCGGCTCGAACCGCTCCGCCTCCCGAACGGTAGCGACGGCCCGATCGGGATAGCCCTGGAGCCAGAGCGTCTGCGCCATGATCAATTGCGACTTGGATTGGAAGTCCATGAGCCTGTGCGGTGCCTGGCCAGGAAGGAGCTGGTGGCGGACGGAGCCGCTCAGCGCGGCCCGGGCGGCTGCGAGGTTTCCCACGAGATGATGTGAGGCGCCGAGCATCAAGCTTGCCGTTGCCGCCGTCGTGGGATCGGAGAGGCTGTCCGCGATCGACATCGCCTGTTCGGCCATCGGGATGAGGCGGTCGAAGACGGCTGCGCGGCGGTAGTGGATATGCAAGTCGTTGAGGGCCCTGAATCGATAGGACAGATCGCCAAGCGCCTCGGCGATCTCCAGCGCTCGTTGGAAGTGGGCATCCGTATCGCCGCCGGAGTTGTCGCTGAGCAGCAGGGCGCGTCCGAGCGAGCCTCGCAAGGTCATCTCGTACCGCGTCCCCGACAGGGTTGCGTCCACCACGGACAGCGCGCGTTCGCAGCAAAGGCGGCACTCGTTCAGGAAGTTGAGTTCGAGGAACAGCTCCGCGGCGTAGGATGCGAGCTGGACATGGAGTTCGGTCTCGACAGTCCGGGACGAGCACCATTCCAGCGCGGAGCGGATGTTGCCCAGAGGGATAGCACCAGAGGCACCGGGCTCTTTGGCCTGACCAGGTGCCCTGGCGTGCTTATGCTCGAGCCACACCCTGAAGTACGCCGCATGCCGACGGGCGACTTCAGCCTCCTCGCCGCTGTCAGCGAGCTAGCCTCGCGCATAGGCGCGGGTCGTATCCAGAAGCCGGTACCGCGCAGGTTCCCCGTTCGGGTCGGCACTGACGAGGGACTTCGCGACCAGCCGCGCCAATGCCTCGACGACCTCTACGGGGTCCATGTCGTCGCCACAGGCAACGGTCTGGGCCTCATCGAGGGTGAACGGCCCCACGAGGACGGAGAGGCGGCGCAGCACGATCTGCTCTTCCGCGGAGGTCAGGTCGTGGCTCCAGTCCAGCGTTGCGTTCAGGGTTCTGTGACGCGCAACCGCTGTCCGCCGCCCCTGCCACAGGAGCTTGAGCCTGCCGTCGAGCAGCGATGCCGTCTCCTTCAGGCCGTGGACGCTGACCCGGCCGGCCGCAAGCTCCAAGGCCAACGCAATGCCGTCGACCTTCCGGCAGATGTCGGCGATCACCTGCGTATCGCTATCGCTCAACGTCCGTCTCAGGCCGCCCGCGAAGGCCCGTTCTATGAACAGGGAGGCGGCCGAATAGCGCAGTATGTCCTCGGCACTGAGAACGATGCCGTGAGGGGGAATTCCTAAGGGCGCGATCGCGTAGACGTGCTCTCCGTCGGCACGCAGTGGCTCGCGGCTTGTTGCCAGGATGCTGACGTGCGGCGCCTCCTGCATGATCGACTCGGCCAATGGAGCGACCGAGTCGATCACGTGCTCGCAGCAGTCGAGCACGAGAAGCATGTTGCGGTTCCGCAAGTGCCTGGCGATGTGCGAAGTCGGATCGCGGCTTTGGATAATCAGGCCCAAGGCGGACGCCAGCGCGTCGGGAACGGAGGCGCGGGGGCCGAGCAGGCCGAGGTCGAGAAAGCAAACCTGCTCCCGGAATGCGTCGAGCAATCGATGAGCCACAGCCAGGGCCACGGTGGTCTTGCCGATCCCGCCGGCGCCATGGATCGTCACGAAGCGATGTCGCCCGAGAAGCTCGATGATGGCATTCGTGTCATCGTCACGGTCGATCATCGAGATCGAACGGTACGGTAATGAGCTTCGACGGTTCCTGCTATCGGGACCACCGGACAATATGGGATCTGGCGAGCCGGGGGCCGTCAGGGGATGGACGAAGCAGTATCCCTGTCCGGCGACATTGACGATGTAACGCACTCCGTCCGCCCCGTCTCCCAGGGCTTTCCTGAGCGATGCGATCTGGGCACGCAGGCCGCTCTCGTCGACGCTCACCCCTTTCCATACCTCGGCCATGAGTTCCTGCTTGGTCATCACCTTGCCGGCATTCCCGACCAGCAGAATAAGGATGTCGAAGGCCCTGCCTCCGAGCGGAATGGTCGCTCCCGCCCTGGCAAGACGCCGTTCAGCGGGGAACAGCCGGAATGGCCCGAATTCGGTGGATGCCGGCGCAGGCGGCCCAGCCTGTTGCCCGGCGTCTGAAGGCGCGGCTCTCGATCCAGGCATGTCGCTACCGAGGCTCAAGGCTTCCTCCTCGCCCTCGTCCGGCTGCATCATTTGAAGTTCATTGCCGGGCAAAGACCAGATGTCGTCTGCACTGACGCACTTCAGAACCGTGATGGCAGGGTTTCCCCGTCTCACGCATGTCCCCAGCGGCGGCAAGGCTAAGCTGAGGACGGTCACGAGCGCAAGTTACAACATGTTGATCCCCGAATGGAGGGAGGCCACTCAGCGGCAATACAACAAACCGTGCCTCCGGACCGGGGTGTTTCGGTTCAACGTCGCCTACAAGTCAGGCAGTAGAATTCACCGACTGTGAAGAACGTCTGAGTACGCGAGGACTGCAGAATTTGAGCTTAGGTCCCAGGAGTGCCATCAGCTGCCTTTCAGGCGACGTGAAGGCATCCTCGATCAAAGCTCGCGCACCAATGCTCGAGCCGACAGACCGGCTTTGGGAGCGGAACGTCCTTTGGCTGTGAGTGCCTCACCAGTCCGAACGGCTACGGAAGAACCCATTCATCAGCCGCTTCAACAGCGATCAGCATACAGGCTTCTGCTTCCTACTCCGCGATGATCTGATCCGGCACGGCTTGGTAGGTTGCCGCGCGGTATACAACCGGCGGTTTCTCACGGGTGCCTGGCGTGACCTCGAACCGCGGATCGAAGTCGACCATAGTCGAGGCAAGCTCCAGGTCGGAGCGGTTGATGGTCAGGGTGAGATCCGGGCTCGTTGCCTGGAACCCCGCGATGCTGGCGGGCGTGGCGCTCTAATTCGACAATGAACTTCTCGCCGTTATCGGACGTGACGAGGTTGATGGCGAACCTCATGCCTTCGGCCTTGCGGCTGTCCTCAAACGGCGACCCTGTCCGGGCTTCTTTCAGGGCCTCCAGGGTATGCCGCGACGAAGCCTTGCCCTTGGGATGGAAGTGGCCATTGAGCGGCGCGGTATCCTGGCCCGTGCCGGGCTCTCGTTCAAGACGATGTGGCTGCCGACCGCAAAGGCCGCACCGAGAGCTCGGTAAAGTATACCGGACGCGGGAGGCGGAACCACCGGGGGAAACCCTGACATTCCGGCAGGCGATCCCCTCGGCACTGGGCTGGTTATAGCTCGACGGTCGTGGGACGGATGATGAGAGGACCGCGACCTCGTCGTCGCCGTTCCGCCCGGCTCGTCATCGCATCCGCGATCCGGCCGTGCAATACGCTCAAGGGCCATCGGCAACGACGCCGTTGCAGGTGATCTATGGTCATCCGAGGATGAGTGTGATCTGATGCCCAACGGGAATTGCGGGGAGGATCCTGTGGGACGTTTCGCTCGAAGCATACCGGCTGGCGTGCGCCTGCGGTGCTTGTCCTGCAACGTCTTCCTGACGCTGTGCGTCCTCGCCGGAGCAGGAAGCACGGTCGGTGCGGCCGATCTGTCGGCCGTGCCGCCACCCGCCGTTGCAGCGCCGCCTGCTCTGCCGCCCGCATGGAGTTTCCGCTTCGTGCCCTACGGCTGGCTCACCAGCCTGAACGGCACGACGACCGTGCGTGGGCGCTCGGTGAAGGTCGATGCGAGTTTTGCTGATATCGTCAGGGAGAGCGACACCCTCGTGGCCCTGATGGGAGACTTCGAGGCGCGCAACGGCCCCTTAGCCCTCCTGGGAAATGCGGTCTGGAGCAAGATCGGGGCGGATAGCGCCAGCGTCCGGACCCGCTCGCTGGCGCCGGGCGTGACGGGAGCGCTCGGCACATCCCTTAACCTCGACATCGAGATGGCCATTGTCGAAGTCGGCGCTGCCTACGAGGTCGCCCGCTCGGGGCCGGTCGCCTTCGACATCCTTGCCGGCGCGCGTTACTGGTATCAGGAGGCGAACCTCTCGCTCGGTATCGCAGGTACGGTCGACATCGGCGATCTTGAGGTAGCGGGCGCGCGGGCCTTGGTCCGCTCCGGCTCCGTCAACTGGCTCGATCCCATGATCGGCGCAAGAGTGCGCTACACCGTGGCACCGGGTCATGAACTCCTCCTGCGCGGCGACATCGGCGGCTTCGGGGTCGGCAGCGACTTCTCCTGGCAGGCCATCGGCGCCTACGGATTTGAGTTGGGCACGTACCAGGGCATCACCTTCTCGGGCATGATCGGCTACCGGGCGCTCTACGCGGACTACACCGAGGGTGAGGGTCGACAGCGTTACGAGTTCGACATGCTCCAGCATGGGCCGATCCTTGGCATCAGTGCCCGGTTCTGATCGTGTCCTCCGCTTTTCCGAGCCAGTTCGCCTCCCGCGCTGACTGTCGAAGGCCTATCAATCGGGATCCATCTTGCGGCGCAGGCCATCGCCCAGATGATCGAGATCGCCCCTGAGGCGACTGACGATCTCGTCCTCCGCGGGCAGGAACGGCCGGAAGCTGTCGCTCTACATGAGGCGAACCTCTTTGTGCGTCCCGATCGGGAGCCCCGATGCTCGGAGAAGATCACAGGATCGTCCAGTACGTTCCTTTGCCTGCCCATGACGCGACCGGTATCGGGATGGGCCGTGTCACGCGAGAGCGTCCGCCAGCATCCCGTAGCGCACCATGATCATGCCGAGCGAACGGTAGAACTTGACCAGGGTCTTCCAGGGGCGGTCGATGCGGGACATCCCGGTCAGAGCGGCTACGACCGTCCCGACGTCGGTCTCGCCCCGGAGCACGAGCCAGCCTCCCAGCACGAGGATGCCGACGACGCCGAGGGCAGCCAGCGCATTGAGCGCCGCCTTCGAGGACAGCTTGCGGATGTGAATCCGCCGGCGGGTGCGGAAGACATCGTCGAAGACCTCCAGGATCGTCGCCTCCGGCCATGGATTCGCTGCATCGACCGTCCGGTCCGCTGCCGTTCGCATAAGCTCCAAGCGCCTTTTCACGAGAGTGTTCACCGGACCCTGGACAGCGACCACGATCACGGCTTGCGGCACCGCGATGGCAACGATGAACGCGCCCAGGAGTGGCTCGCTCATCGTGATGAAGACGAGGACGCTAAGAAGGGTTCCGAATTCCAGGAGCGGCGTCGTGATCGCCTCGCCGACGAAAAGGCCGACGTTTTCGGCCTCGGACGTCAGCATGCTGACGACGGTCCCGTCCGCCGTCCGGTTCGCGTCACCGGCATAGCGCTTGCGGGCGTGATTGGACAGAATGCGGCCGCGGATACGGCGGACGATGGTCTCGCCGAGCATCGCGCTCCGGTATTGCAGGTAAAGCTTGAGGCCGATGGCGAGCAGGGCTGCCGCCGCGTATTGAGCGCCGAGCACCAGCACCTGATGCAGCGAGATGCCGCCGTACGCCAGCCCATTGATCAGCATCTGCTGGAAATAGAGCGGCACGGCGGCAAGGACGGCAATAGCGAGCGAGAGCCCGATCAGCAGGAGTTGCGTCGGTTTCGTCTGGCGCCAGAGCAGCCGATAGAACTCAGGCAACTGACGGCCTCCACGCACTCACCGGAGCGGAGGAGCGTAGAGGATGCCCCCCATGCTCCAGAGCTGGTTGAGGCCACGCGGGATGCCGAGGCGCGACTTGACCCCGATGTTCCGCTCGTAGATCTCACTGTAGTTGCCGCCGGCCCGGACCGCGCGGATCGCCCAGGCGTCGTCGAGTCCGAGCAGCCGGCCCAGCCCGCCCTCTGCACCCGCGAAGCGGCGCACGTCCGGCTTGCGCGAGCCCGCCGCCTCGCCAGCGTTCCCCGCCGTGATCCCGATTTCCTCCGCGTTGACGAGGGCGAAGTTCACCCATTTCACCACGTTGAACCAGGCGAAGTCGTCGGCCCGCGTCACGGGCCCGAGCGGCTCCTTCGAGATGACATCGGGCAGGACAACGGCATCGGCGGGTCGCGGCAGCCTGAGGCGCTCGGCGTAGAGGGCGGACTGATCCCTCGTCAGGACATTGCACTGGCCCGATCGGAACGCCTCGAGCGCGGCCGCCGCATTCGGGAAGGCGTGCTCCTCGAACGTCATGGAATTGGCGGCGAAGAAGTCGGCGACGTTGGCTTGACTCGTCGTTCCCGCCTCGACACAGACCCTGGCCCGATCGAGTTCGAGGGCGGACATGACGTTGAGGTCTCGCATGACCATAAAGCCCTGGCCGTCGTGGTAGGTCACGCCCGCGAAGGCGAGCCCAAGGCCGGCCTCCCGCTCCAGGGTCCAGGTCGAGTTTCGGGACAACAGATCGATCCGGCCCGCGCGGAGGGCCTCGAACCGCTCACTCGCGGACAGAGGCACGAACGTCACCTTCCCGGGATCGTCGAGGACCGCGCCCGCCACCGCGCGGCAGAAATCCACGTCGAAGCCCGACCATTCGCCCTGGCCGTTCCTCTCGGAAAAGCCATACAGGCCTTCGCTGACACCGCACTGCAGGACGCCCCGCTGTCTGACCGTCTCGAGCGTTCCCGCCGCGGCGGGCGCGGCGAAAGCGAGCAGCAAGGCAGCGGTAAGGCCCGCTGTGGCGGAAGATCCGAAGGCTTTGGCGACGTTCCACATGAGACATGGACTCCATGAGCGACGGTCGGGTCCGCGAACCCGTATTAGTCACAGGCTGGCACCGTGGCGCACGACCACTTTCGTGCCGAGCGGCACGCGGGCGTAGAGGTCGATGATGTCGCCGTTGGCCAGGCGGAAGCAGCCGGACGAGATCGACTGACCAATGGTTTCCGGCTGGTTGGTTCCGTGGATGCGGAAGACCGTCGAGCCGAGATAGAGGGCACGGGCCCCCATGGGATTGCCCGGACCGCCAGCCATGAAGCGCGGCAGATAGGGTTGCCGGGCGATCATCTCCGGCGGAGGGCGCCAGTCCGGCCACTCGGCCTTGCGGCTGACCCGCACGAGCCCGGACCACTGGAAGCCTTCGCGGCCTACACCGATGCCGTAGCGCAAGGCGCGGTTGTTACCCTGGACGAGATATACGAACCGTTCCGAGGTGTGGACGACGAGCGTCCCAGGAGGCTCATTCGACCGGAAGAGCACGGCTTGCCGGGCATAGGGCCCTCCGTGAATCACGGTCTCTTCCGTCGAGATGCGACCCGGCTCGTCACCGACGTCAAGCGTCTCCGGCGCCGCAACCGGCATGCGCGCCTGGGCCGTTGCGGGAACAGGGAGGCAGGCCAGCAGGCCGACACTGGCCAGGACGGCAAGCCCCTGGAGCACCTTTGCAGGTGCCGTGAGTGACGACGGCGTCCTTTGGATCATGGTGTTCTCCCGGATGAATGAGCGGCTTCGATCGTCAGGCACGGCAGCGGACGTACACGAATGTGCCATATCGCCGGTTCGCGTCCGGATCGACGAAGCGCATGGTCATCAGGTCGGCGGTCGAGGACAGGATCTCGCGGTCCTGCGGATGGCCCGGAGGCGCCTCGAACCCGAGATACGTCCGGCCCGCGGCGTTGCCCTTGAGCCGCAGTTCGTAGCGCTTCGGGTCGTCGGCGACGTGCATCATCACCCCGTCCGTCGGCCCTTTCGTGATGGCATAGGCCTGGCCGCACTGGGCTCGCGCCTCGCTCTCGGTGCGTCTTCGGTCTTTCTCGTCGTGGAAGGACGCCACGCCCCACCGTCCGATCAGGCGCTCCCGTTCAAAGGCGGCAGGTACGATCGGGCCGGTACCAGCAGCCGGGCTCTCGTCGGCTGTCGACATGCATCCGCCAACGGCAAGCGCCATGACCGTGCCGGACAGAGCGTATCGACCCCGCATGACGTCTCTCTCCCGCAGAGTTCCCCGCATCCGTTTCGCGGGCGGGGAAACTATGCCGTGGCTCCGTCGGCGGGACCATTGGGGAAAACCCTGAAAATCGGGAGGACATACCCTGAGCGATGGACCGACCGCGCCTCGAAGAGTGGCTTCGATGACGGTCCGACGGCGGTGGGCTGCGGCACCATCCCGGTTCGGCGGGTGCCTCTTGGGCTTGGTCGGGTGCCCCAGCCCAAGAGGCCCCCCCCCCTGCCCGTTGCCGGTACAGTGTCTGGCGCTGTTGACGTGGAATGGACATTCGCCCAGCGGGTCCGACCGAAGCGATCCTCGGTTGACGCCGGGTTCCCGGCCTCAGCGGCAGTAGATGTTGCCGAAGCGATCGCGATAGGTGCCGTAGGGGCATGGATTCCGCGGGGCGGTCGCGCTGCCGACGATGGCGCCGCCCGCCGCGCCGATCGCCCCTCCGGCCAGGGCTCCGCCCACCCGGCCCGTCGCGGCGCCGCCGATTGCGGCCCCCGCGAGGCCGCCGAGGGCGGCGCCGCCAACCGCCCGTTCGCCGGGTGTCTCGCAAGCCGCGACGGAGAGCGTGAGCGCACCGGCGGCGATGGCTGTCGTGATCTTCCTCATCGGACCTTCCCTTCTCGTTTACGGATCGCAGACCCGGGATGAGCCACGGATGACATCAGATTCCGCCATTGCCTCGCGCTCGCATATTGGGGGAAACCCTGGGATCGTCGGGTGCGAGGCCCCAATCGGGGCGGTTTCAACCATCCTCCGGCGGACCGTTGCGGAAGCCTGAAGATGCGGGACAGTCTGCCGGTTGCAGTGGAGGCATGGCATGGCGGTTTGACAAAGGCTGCATTTTCACCGCGTCCTCAGGACATTTCCCACGTCCGACTGGGGTTACACCTGATGGCGTCGTGACCCACCGTCGGTAGTCTCGTGCAGGGGCATGCCTCTGGTGCGCCGCCGGTTAAGGGATCCGCCGCAGCGAGGGCAAGTCGATCGTGACGGGAGCGAGACATGCGCATCCGCATAGGGTTCAACATCTCGGCTCACCTGCTGTATAGCCTGAGCTGGATCCTGCTCGGCGCCGCCGTGCTGATGGTGATCCTCGCGATCGCGACGGCCCTGGGCGTGGCGAGCCTCCCGATGACCGTCTCCGCGGACCTGATCGGCAGCGCGATCTGCGCCTTGCTCGCGCTCCTGTTCCGCTTTCTGGCAGGCAGGCTCGAACAACCCCCCTGATCGGCGCGTTGGCCGCCCTGATGATCGGTTGAAGGACATGATCGCCTAGCCGAGCGCGAGGGCGGTCATGCGAATCCAGGAGGCCTGCTCTTCCGACCGCACGTGATTGAGGGTCGTTGCGCCCGTCATGGATGCCTCAGCAGATGAGCGGCCTGAAGGCGTCGACGACATGGCAGGGTATCGTCATGTCTCCGGTGTCGAGACCAGAAGGTCGAGGCCAAGGCGCTGCGACAGGAATTGCGCCACCAGTTGGCCCTTCACGCTGTTGCCCGCCTCGTCGAGCGGCGGGGCAAAGGTGCCGAGGCCGCCCTTGCCGGGGGAGACCGTGACGATGCCGCCGCCGATGCCGCTCTTGCCCGGTAGACCGATCTCGTAGAGCCAGTCGCCGGAGGTCTCGTACATTCCAGCGGTCAACATGACGGCGAGTGCATAGTGGCAGGTGTCGGGACTGACCACCTGCTCCCGCGTGACCGGATTGAAGCCTCCATCGGCGAGCGTCGCACCCATGACAGCAAGATCCCTGGCGCTCACGTTGAGCGAACATTGACGCGTGTAGAGATCGACGGCCTCGACGGGGTTGCAATAGATGCGGCCGACGCTCTCGAGCATCCAGGCGATGCTCCGGTTGCGGGAGTTCGTTTCAGAGGCCGAGGCGTAGACTTCCTCATTCAGTGACAATTCCCGGCCGGCGAAACGGGAAAGCCCGTCGTGGATGAAGCGCCATTTCACGTCGATGCTCTCTCCGGGCACGAGGCTTGTGGTCGCGATCGCGCCTGCATTCACCATCGGGTTCGTGCGGCCGTCGGCATTGCGCTCGATGCCTGCAAGCGAGTTGAACGGGTGCGCCGTGCTGTTCACACCAAGCCTTTCGCGGGCTCCCGTCGCACCGATCAGGTCGCAGATCAGCGCGAAGATGAACGGCTTGGAGACGCTCATGATGGTGAACTCGTGCTCCGAGTCCCCGACCGAGAAGACGCCGCCGTCGGTGCCCACGACGCAGATCCCGAACAGGTCGGCCGGCACGCGGGCGAGCGCCGGATAGACCTGCGAGACGTGTCCCTGGTCAATGAACCGGAACCGTTCATGGGCTTCCGTCGTGAGCCGCTTGACGGTCTCCGCGGACGGCAGACGGCCGGTGGAAATGTATGAGGTTCCGGGGTTCACGATCGGGTTCAGCAGTTCCATCCCTCACTCCCCTCTCGCAATCGTGGAGCGATACCGGCCGCATCCTACCGCCTACCAGCGGCCCCTGCGGCGGACCCAACGACCTGACACCCAGACCCAGCGACCGCGGCGGGCGCTCCAGCTCCAGCGGCCCGGTACCCAGACGAAACCGGGACGGGGCCGTGGCCGACGCTCCCGCCGTCGTGGCGGCGGTCGGCCGCGCCTTGGCCTTTCAGGACGTCGGTCAGGCCGCGGCTGGGCCTCCGCGTCGGTCGATGCGATCGTGCCGAGCGGGATGGCCACCACCGCGCCGAGTAATCCGGCCAGGAGGGAACGTCGGGACAGCATATCGATCTCCTTTCCTGCGTGGATCGTCGCGTCAGGTTGGCTGTGCCGCCATGGTGCCGGCCGCCTCGACGCCATCGCTCGGGCTCGGCGGGTGCGCCTGCGACAGGGCGGCCTGGAGCCTGGCCTCCTGCTCCGGCGACAGCGAGGAGCGAATCACGTGTCCCTTGAACCCCGACAACTCGGCCAGCACCTTCTCGGGCTGGGACTTCCGCACCAGCAGGAACAGAGCCGAGGTTTCGGGCTTCAGCGTATCGCCGATCGACCTGATGAAGTCGTCGTTGATGCCATAGTCGATCATGTTCCCCGACAAGGCGCCCGAGCCGGCCCCGACGGCCCCCCCGATGGCAAACCCGGCGAGCGGATTGAGGAACAGCAGCCCGATGAGGCTGCCCCACATCGCCCCGGACAGGCCGCCCGAGGCGGCTCCGAGCTTCACCAGGTTGACGCTCTGCTTGATGCGGACCGCTCCCTCGGCATCGCGGATGGCGACGACGGCATCTTCGAGATCGATCAGGTATTCCCTCTTCAGGCGGGTCAGCTCCGTCAGGACGCGGTCCGCGTCATTCGGGTTGTCGAACCCGACAACTACCAGTTCAGCCATGACTGTCCTCCGAAGGGCAACGACGCGAGGTCGTCGCGAGCCGTGAGAGTACCGCGGGGTGATCGCCCGTCCATCGGGACAAACCCTGGATCGGCGCGGGAATTGACCTGGGAAGCCGCGCAAAAACGCCGGCGCAGTCGCCGGCCTGCGCGAATGCCATCCGTATCCCGTCACCGACAGCCCTGGCCAAGTGTTTCCCCTCTGAAACCCAGGGTTTACACGGATAGCCACGCAGGCCCCGACCGACCAAGCTGGACCCCGCCTGGCCAGACGCCCGGCAGGTTTCCCGTGGCTCGAAAGGAAGATCAGATGAGAAGGGTCATCACGATCATCGCGGCGGGTGCGCTTACGCTCTCCATTACTGCTTGCAACACATCGGGGGAACGGGCAGCCGGCGGCGCCGTCATCGGCGGGCTTGCCGGGGCCGCAGTGGGCGGGGCGGCAACGGGCCGGACGAGCGGAGCCTTGGCCGGAGCGGCCGTCGGCGGTGCCGGGGGCGCGATCGTCGGCGCGGCGACAGCCCCGCGAAGCCCGTGCCCCCGTGGTACGTTCCGGGATGCCCGCGGCAATCTCTTTTGCCGATGAATGGATTTCCATTCCGTCAGGAGGGACGAACTCGCTTCACTGGTTGCGGCCGTCGCCGGCTGCCTGGCCTGTCAGTCGATAAGGCCCGTAGCCTTGCCTCCCGTCATGAGGCTTTCCCGCCAGAGGGCGACGCCTGGATGGGGCCATGCGCCTCAAGCAGGGCATCAACCTGGGGAGCCTCGGTGCCACCATGGGTGGCTTGCGTGGAGCCATGTGTGACAGCCTTATCGGCCCGCCGTCCCTTGTTCCGCTCGCCGGGCGCGCCGCTGGGTCGGGCCCATGGGCCCTGTCCGGAAACGGGTTCCACAACGGCACTGACAGGGGCGATGACTGAGCGGCCCTCCGATCAAAGGCAACAGGAGTGACATTCATCGGTAACCCGGAACGCTTCGAGGAGATGTCCGATGCTGAAAGGTAGTGTGGCTTCAAGGAGCAATGCCGTTTCGGCAATGGCCCGATCCATGACACCCCAGCTTGGTGATGGCCAGGAGGCCAAGATCCGGGCGGTGTCGAGATACTTCGATGAGGCTGATGCCTCGCTCGATCGCAAAATCCAAACGGAAGAACTCAACTTTGTGTCATGGGACCTGGGCGCCGTACGATTGGAACGGATTTCACTGTTTCAGGATTCGGGAAAGACGCATCACCGCGGCAACCACTGGGCTGATGCCGTGTCTCGTGGGGGACATAGTCAGTCCAGTGCGTCAGCGTATTGGCAGCAGGGATCACCACCTGACCTGAATTTCCGGATCCGGATCGCCACATTCGACGAGGGTGCGTCCTGGCAATTCCTGACCGCATTCCTTCCGTGCACCCTGCTCACGAAATCGATGCTGTCGCTGAGCAGTGAACACATGGTGGCCCTGGATTCGTGGCAAGGGGCCATCCTTGAGGACCATCTCCTCTCGTTGACCCGTAAACTGCCTTCCGTCCCGAAGGAGCATTGGTCGATGCTGGGGGAAGCGACCTGCACCCTGGTTCAGGCCTGCCTCGTTCCCGCGCAAGGCAGTTCCGCACGGACTGGCGCGTCGAGAGCCCCAGCTCTCCGCGAGCGCCTGCGGCATGTCGTAAGACAGAACATGGCCTCGCCGGACTTTGGCCCAGAGGCGCTGAGGCAGCTTGCCGCGATGTCACGATCCAAACTTTATCGGATTTTCGAGGGTACCGGCGGCGTTGCGCGGTTCATCCAGGACGAGCGCCTCGGCGTAGCCAGACAACGCCTCGCCGACATTGACGACAGGACCTCGATCAGGACGTTGGCGGGAGAGGTCGGGTTCCTCGAGCACTCGACGTTCAGCCGGGCATTCAAGCTGAGATATGGCAGCAGTCCCACGGAATTCAGGGAGATGGCTTCAGCCCATCATCCTCTCTATGCACGCGGAGACCGACATGACGCCGACCGGAAGTAAGATATGACCGCCAACGGAAGAGGGCCGGCTCGAACATGGGGATCTTGGACGTTCACGGAGCCGGGCTTCCTGTGCCGCGAAGTGCCGCCGACACATCGCGTCATCGTGATCTGACAATGCCGGAGAATCCGGCAACGGCCAGGAGGCTCAGGACCCATCCCACTATGGATTGAAAATAGTAATAGCTCAGGGCCGATCCTCCGGAAGGCTTGGATGGATCAGGCCGCCAGAATGTCTTTTGATCCATCTCGAGCACCGGCAAGAGGACATCCAGCGAGTACATCCACGGATTGATGTTCGGATAGCTCGATGCCTCCCACTGCTGCCGGAAGCATGAAAACTGGGTTTGTCCCCTTTCGGCGCGTCCGTCTACAGCCGTCTGGGTCGATGAGAGGAAGCGCTGTTCTGATTGTTCCACCCCGCATAGCGTCCATTCGGGCGATCGCAGGACGACAGCGCTGTTTGGCTTGAAGGCTCCCTGCCGTTCCGCAAAGCTGAAGACGGCGACGCCGAGAGCCCAGAAAAAGGCGAGCCAGACCAAGGCAAGCAGGGGTTGGCGGCCATAGGCGACGGTGATGGCGAGCATCCCGTCCTTGACGGCGAGCATTGCACGCCAAAGGGGGTGACGGGCGCGCCGGCGACGGGCGCGCCGCTGTAGCCGTTCCTTTTCGATGAGCACCGTGGTGGCGTCCTCGTCATGGCCCATGTCCCGGAAGACCGATGCGAGTTGCTCATAGGGTTGCGGCCAGAATTCCTCTCCGCGTCCATCCGGCGCCTGACGCGACAGCCACTCGAGGCGAGCCTCTGCATCGACCGGGCCATCGATGAAGGCGCCATAGCGACAGCGGTTCAACAGAAGTTCACCCTTTTTGGGCCAGCACGGCGCTTCGTCATGCAGGGTGCCGACCGTGGCTCCGGTCATGGCAAGTGTCCCGTCGATCCTTGCCTCCCTGCGCAGGAAGAACGCGCCTTCGACCACAACGCGGCTCAACTGCACGGCGTCGCGGCCGGAGTTGGTGATGACGGTAGAGGTGCAGTCCAGGTCGCCCGCGATCCGGGCGCCCGTAAGCCTGACCTCGCCCGTGACATTGGCCGAGCGCAGCAGGATAGCGCCCTGCACGTGGATTGCGTCGGCGGCAATGGCGATTCCGTCCGGACGGAAGATGGTCGATCCGGCACAATCGAAACTGGCTTCGAGCCGCGTACCGCGCATGTTGACGCCGCCACGGAAGTCCGTGTCGCGACAGAAGACGTTGCGCACCTCCAGGCCCTCGGCATTGAGCGCGAATCCGCCGACCGACTGGATCATGGCACCATCGCAAACGAGATTGCCGCCGAGCCGTGAATCAGTGAGGCGAACCTCCCCGCTGACATGCGAACCGCGCAGATAAAGTCCGCCCCGGACCTCGAGCCGCTCTGCTTGCAGACCGGGCAGTGACGACCCGTCCAGGAACAGCCGATCGATGACCGCCGACCGGAGGATCGGAACGGCATCGAAGCGGCAGTCCTTCAGCCGGATATCGCGAGATACCCGACAGCCTTCGAGGTCGAGGACGCCCTGGATCCAGGCCCCGCTGATCCTGATGCCCTTTTCGTGCGGCCGATAGCCTTCCTCACCACCAAGCATGAGGAAGCGCAGGAATGAGGCCCGGATGGCGCGCTCAGGGTCATCCGCACCCGGCCGCACGCCGTCGCCCAGACGATCAAGTCCGCCGCTCGCAAGGCGGGACAGGACCACTTCCTCAGCCGGCAGCAAAGGTCGGAAGTCATCGAGATTGACACCCACGGTCGGCCGCGGCAGTCCCTCCATGCTTCCTGGAAAGATCTGACCGCCGTTCATGGGACGGCCTGGAGGAACACTTCGCCAATTCCGACAACGATCATCATCGCCATTTCCACACCATCGGCCCGGAGCAAGGCCGAGCCCTGTCCCTGTCTTCCAGGCTGACCCCGCTTCGGCCTCATTCGAAATGGGATATTGCGCCAGCCCTCTGCCCCTCGGCCGCCGCCGGCCGCGTCCGAAGGGGAGCCACCAGCTGACCTGGGTGAAGGGCCTGGATACCGCCAGTGACGATGACATCGTCCGGGTCGAGCCCCCGCGAGATGATCACTCGGTCGGGATCAAAGCGCAGGATGTCGACGGTCCGCAGCGAAACGGTAGATGTCGCAGGATCGACGATCCACATGGCGGGTGATTGCCCGACCCGTGTCAGGGCGCTCGCCGGAACCGCGATGACCGCTGGAGAGAACAGTTCGATTGTCCCGATGACGGTCGATCCCAGCCGCATGGCTTCCGGAGGATCTTGCAGGCTGACCCGAACCTCGAATGTGCGAGTCACGGGGTCGGCCTGCGCCGTGGTCTCGCGAACGCGCCCGACGGCGGCGACGGAGCGGTCATCGGCGAGGGCGACGCGTATGACTGGATCCTCGTCCTGCTGCTCGAGGAAGCGCGCGGGCAAGTTGAATACGGCATCGCGTCCGTCCTCGCGGGCCAGTTGCACGATGGCTTGGCCCGGCTGCACGACTTCACCGGGCTCGGCGCTTCGGGCCGTCACGACGCCGGCGGTGCTGGATCGAAGCTCCGTGAAGCCGAGGCGATCGCGCGCCAGTTCGACCTGGGCCTCTGCGTCCTCGAGGCCGGATTCGGCGGTGTTCCTTGCCTGCAAGGCCTGATCGAAGCGCGGCCGGGTCGTGAAGCCCTGCGCCATGAGCTGTTCCTGGCGGTCAAAGGCACTGCGGGTCGTGCTCACCTCGCCTCTCGCGGCTGACAGGGCTGCCTTCGCGGCAGTGAGGGCATTTTGTTCGGTTTGCGGGTCCAACCGGGCAATGAGCTGCCCAGCCGCGATCCGGTCGCCGACGTTCACAGGTCGCTCCGCGACGCGGCCACCGATGCGGAACGCAAGCGCGACGTTGTTTTCTGCCTGGATTTCGCCCGACAGTTGGATCTCGTTTGCCAGCTTGCTCTCCTCCACGGAGATGACATCGACCGGGCGGCCGGTGCTCGGCGCAGGCGTTTCAGCCTGGCCGCATGCGGCCAGGCTGGAAAGGATGATGGCGGTCACCGCCGCCCCCGATCGGACCCATGCAGCCATTTGTGACATCAGGGCGGTCATTTTGATCATGATCGGGACGCTCCCGCAACCGTCGGAACGGCGTCCACGTTTCCAGCGGCGGATGAACGCCTGTCGAACACCGTGACATAGAGTGTGGGCAACAGGATCAGTGTGAGGACCGTGGCGACCAGGAGCCCTCCCATGATCGCATAGGCCATCGGGCCCCAGAAGACCGTTGGAGCGATCGGGATCATGCCGAGAACGGTGGAGATCGCCGTCAGCATGATCGGACGGAACCGCGTCGTGCTTGCGTCGAGCGCGGCCTCCACGACGCCCTTGCCGCCGGATCTCTCCGCCTCGATCTGCCCAATGAGGATGACGGCATTCTTCGTGATGATGCCGATCAGGGCGAGAATGCCGAGCAGCGCCACGAAGCCAAGGGGCTTACCCGATAACAACAGGGCCCCGACGACGCCGACGAGGCCCAGGGGGGCAATGCAGAGGACCAGGCCAAGCAGCTTGAAGCTGCGCAACTGGGCCATGAGGACCGTCAACATGATCAGGAGCATCAGCGGTACCACGGCGATCACCGATGCCTGCGACTTCGCGCTCTCTTCAACGGTTCCGCCGACATCGATCCGGTACGAGGGCGGCAGGGTCCGCCTCAGTTCATCGATCTTCGGGGTCAGGGCAGAGACGGCCGTTTCGGGAAGGATTCCCGGCGCGACATCGGCGGCGACGGTCAGCGTCGGCACCCGGTCCCGGCGCCAGACCAGGGGCGTATCGAGTCCATAGTCGAACGTGACGAACTGCGACAGCGGTACGGATTGGCCACCCGGCAAGGCGACCTGCATGGTCCTCAACGTCTCGATCGAGGCCCGCTCGTCGTCCCTGGCGCGAGCGACGACATTGACGAGATAGATGCTATCACGCACCTGGGTGACAACCGTTCCGGACACGACCGTGTTGAGAATGGACGCGAGCGCCGCCGAGCTGAGGCCGAGGCGCCTCGCCTCATCCTGGTTCACCCGCAGCTGAAGCTTGCGGGATGGCTCGATCCAGTCGAAATTGACCTGCTTGGCCTGCGGGCTCGAGG
The DNA here is from genome assembly GCF_018383585.1 of Microvirga sp. 3-52. Lineage (GTDB taxonomy): Bacteria > Pseudomonadota > Alphaproteobacteria > Rhizobiales > Beijerinckiaceae > Microvirga. The sequence continues at coordinate 40,838 of NZ_JAHAMK010000022.1, read as the reverse complement.
CGACGACCTGGGCAAGCTTCATGGCAATGGTGCGGACCTCGCCGGTATCCGGTCCGCTCACGCGGTATTGCAGAGGCCAGCCGACGGGAGGTCCGAGCTCCAGCGGGTAGACCCGCCCGACCAGATTCGGGAATTCGTTGGCCAACATCGCTTCCAGCTTCACCTGAAGTCTGTTCCGGGCGGGCACATCCTTTGCAACGATCACGGCCTGGCTGAAGAAATCGTTCGGGAGCTGGACATTCAACGGAAGATAGAAGCGGATCGCGCCGCGTCCGACATAGGTGCTCCACCGTACGACGTCGGGATCGTCCTTCAAGGCGGCGTCGAACCGACCGACGAGTTCCTCACTCGCGAAGATTGATGCGTTCTGCGGCATCGTCAGGTCGACCAGAAGCTCCGGGCGGTCGGACGCTGGGAAGAACTGACGCGGCACCAGCGGCAGCGCCAACAGCGAGGCAATGAACAGGCCGATGCTGACGGCAATCGTGAGCCACCGGGCCCCGATGGCGCCGGAGAGGAGCTGCCGGAAAAGCACGACCACTCGGCCGGGTGGTGCGTCGGCTGAAGAGGTCTTCGGCTTGGACAACATCGCGACGCCGAGCACCGGCGCGAACACCACCGCCACGAGCCAGGAGATGACCAGCGCGATGCTGACGACGGCAAAGAGCGAAAACGTATACTCGCCCGCCGAGCTTGCGGCGAAGCCGATCGGGACGAATCCGGCGATCGTCACCAGCGTTCCGGCCAGCATGGCCATGGAATACCGCTCGAAGGCATAGGTCGCGGCCTTCACCTTTTCGTCGCCCGCCGCGAGGCGGGTCACCATGGCGTCGGTGGTCGTCATGGCATCGTCGACGAGCAGGGCCAGCGCAATGATCAGCGCCCCCAGGGATATGCGCTGCATGTCGATGTCGACGACATCCATGATCGCGAGCACGGCCGCAAGCGTCAGCGGGATGGACAGGGCGACGACCAAGCCGGGGCGGATCCCGAGGCTGACGAAGCTTGCGACGAGGATGATGGCAACCGACTGCCAAAGCGACGTCATGAAGTCGGTGATCGCGTGGTCGACGGTTACGGCTTGGTCTGCCACCAGATGCGGTTCGATGCCGAGCGGCAGGTCGGCGGTGATCCCCGCCATCGCCTTCCGGATATTGTCGCCGAGCGCCAGGATGTCGCCGCCGTCCCTCATGGCGATGCCGAGGCCGATCGCCTCCCGCCCGTTGACACGGAACATCGGCTGCGGCGGGTCGGCCGGTCCGCGCTGCACCGTTGCGATGTCGGCCAGCCGGACCATGCGGTCACCCACCGGGAAGTTCACGTCGAGAAGATCCGCTTCCGTCTCGAAAGCCCCGGATACGCGCAGGGCCATGGTCTCGTCCCGGGTCTGGAGCACACCCGCCGGCCGCACGAGGTTCTGGCTCTGCAAGGCCGCCAGGAGTACCGACCGGTCGATGCCCAGGTTGGCCAGTTCCCTCACCGAGAACTCGACGAAGATCCGCTCGTCCTGGGCACCGATGATCTCGATTTTGGATACGTCGGGAACGAGCAGGAGCGTGGAGCGGATGTCCTCGACGTAGTCCCGGAGCTCACGGCGGGTAAAGCCGTCGGACGTGAAGCCATAGATGATGCCGAACGTGTCGCCGAACCTGTCGTTGAAGAACGGCCCGAGCGTGCCGTTCGGCAACGTGTGGCGGATGTCCGTCACCAGGTTGCGAACCTGATACCAGGTATCCTGCACGTCCGATCCCGGGATCGACTGCTTCAGGTTGACAAAGATCGTGGTCAGTCCCGGCGTGGTGGAGCTTCGAAGGAAGTCGAGGCCGGGTGTTTCCTCGAGCTGACGCTCGAGCCGTTCCGTGACCTGCGTCAGGGTATCTTCCATCGTCGCACCGGGCCAGGCCGCGGAGACGACCATCGTCTTGATGACGAAAGATGGATCCTCATTGCGGCCGAGGCGAAAGAATGCCAGGAGGCCGGCGGCGATGGCCACGATCATGAGGTAGGCCACGACGGAGCGGTTCCTCAGGGCCAGTCCCGACAGACTGAAGGTCATTGCGATTCCATCCCCGGCAGCTTCACGGATTGGCCCTCGTGCAGGAGATTGGCGCCGGCGGTCACGACGATGTCGCCCGCTGCGATCCCCTTCGCGACGAGTGCGGTTGCGGGACCCGCACTGATCACGTCGAGGGTGCGCCAGATGACCTTGGTCGTGCTTGGATCGACCGCCCACACGCCGATGTCCTGCCCCCGCCGCACCAGTGCCGTGGAGGGGATCGCCAGCGCCGTATCTGCGCTCCTCCGGAGGGTGCCCGAGACGGCCGTGCCGAGCCTGAACGATTGCGGCGGATCGGTGAGGCCGACGCGGATGGCAAACGTTCGGGTGACGGGATCCGCCTGCGGAGCGATCTCCCGGACCCGGCCATGGGCCTTGACGCCAGGGTCGCTGACCAAACCGACGATGACCTCGACGCCTGGTGCTGCCACCCGAGCCAAGTCGGCAGGGACCTCGAAGACGGCATCGCGACCATCCCGCCGGGCGAGCTGCACGATCATCCGGCCGGCTGCGACCACCTCTCCGGGTTCCGCCCCGACTGCCGTGACAACGCCTGGCGCATCCGCCTTCAGGGTGGTGAACCCGACGCCATCCTCTGCTGTCCGGGCATGGGCCTGGGCCGCGTCCACCCGTGCCTGTGCGGCCTTGCGCGCCTGTTCGGCGGCTTCGAAATCGGCTCGCGTGGTGATGCCGCGTTCGAGAAGATGACGCTGCCTTTGATACTGGTTGTCCGCCTGTCCCAGGGCCCCCTGGGCCGCCGCAAGCGCCGCCCGCGCGGAGCGGAGTTCGTTGAGCTCGTTCTCCGGGTCGAGACGTGCGACCACCTCTCCGTCGCCCACCGACACTGCGACGCGGGCAGGTCTTTCGACCAACCGGCCGCCCAACCGGAACGCCAGGGATGCCTGGTCCTGGGGCTCGATATGGCCCGCGAAACCGACATCCGCTGACTTGGTGGCAGGCTCGACCACGATGACACGGGCAGGTCGAACCGGTGCCGGCGCCTCGACCTCGGCTTGGCATGCCGTGCACCACAGCGCGAGGGCGACCGGAACGGCGACTTGCAAAGGAGGACGAGAGTTGGAATCCCGCATCATATCCCACATCCTGCTTGGGTCGTTCCAGACCTTGGACTTCTTCCGCAAGTTTTCGGCGGGCCTTGGCCGACTCCTACGACGATGGGGCAGCAATCGGCGGAGGCTGCCAACCGATTGGCGCAATCCAACGTCAGGAGTTGTCACGCCTGCCCATCAGGTACAGGGTATCAGAAGTTCCCGATGGCGCAGATTAGCTCATCATCCCAACCCTACGCGCTGCATCCCATTTTTAGATCCTGGATCTCCGGTGATCCTGGTCTTCCCTTGGTGACGAGGTTCATCCGACAAATTGGGACTGCCCGTCTAGGTCTGGGACGCTGCGCCGATGCATTTCCGGCCGGGCGAGCTAAACTCAGTTGCGTCCGTGCTGCTGTGGTAAGCCGCCCCCCGGCGCGACGATCATTTCGCTTGAGGCTCGTAGACTGATGGCAAGCATTCACACGGCGCCCAAGTCTCTGGACACTCAGCCCAAGACCTTCATGCAGCGTTTTCTTGACGGCGTGGAAAAGGTCGGGAACATGGTTCCCCATCCGGTCGTGATTTTCCTCGTTCTGATCGCCATTGTCATCGTCCTGTCCGCCCTGCTCAGCCTGTTCGGAGCGGCTGTCTCCTTCGAACGCATCAACCCCGACACGCACCAGATCGAGACTGCTACCACGGAGATCCGCAGTCTGCTGAACACCGACGGCATCCGCTTCATATACTCGTCGCTGATCCCGAACTTCATGAGCTTCACGGCTGTCGGGCTCATGATCGTCGCGATGATCGGCGCCGGAGTTGCAGAAGAGTCCGGTCTGGTCACCGCGCTGATCCGGAAGCTCGTCATCGTCTCGCCGGCCTGGGCCCTGACCTATATACTGTCCTTCGTCGGGATCATCTCCAGCATCGCGGCCGACGCAGGCTATCTGGTCCTGATTCCGCTGGCAGGCATCGCCTATCTGGCCGTCGGGCGGCATCCGCTGGCCGGCCTCGCGCTTGGCTTCGCCGCCGTGGCCTCCGCTTTCACCGTCAACATGCTGATCAAGCCGCTGGACGCCGTGCTTGTCGAATTCACCAATGACGCGGCCCGTCTCGTCGATCCCAGCCGTTCCATCGGTCTCACGTCGAATATCTGGTTCTCGTTCGCCTCGGTGCTGTTCCTCACCGTTGTCATCGCGTTCATTACCGACCGCATGATCGCGCCCCGCCTGGGGACATACGACCCGAAACTCGCAGCGGAAGGAACCACGACGGAGCAAGGCGCCGTGCTGTCGGATCAGGAATCCCGCGGCTTGCGGTTCGCCGGCCTTGGACTGCTCGGGCTGATCGCGGTCTTCTGCCTCCTCACCATTCCCTCGGGCGCACCCCTGCGGAATCCGGACACCGGAGAGCTCATCGGCGACTCGCCCTTCATGAATGGGCTGATTGCGCTGATCATGCTCATGTTCCTCACCACGGGCTGGGCCTATGGCATCGGTGCCGGCACCCTGAAGACACTGCCCGAGGTGATCGCGGCGATCGAGAAGTCAATCAAGAGTCTCGGCGGCACGATCTTCCTGTTCTTCGTTCTGAGCCAGTTCGTGGCTTATTTCACCTACACCAACATGGGCACGGTGATGGCGCTCAGCCTGTCGGGTGCTCTGCAGGCGGCCAATATCGGCGCGTTGCCGCTGCTGCTCGGCTTCATCGTCGTCGTTGCGATCATCGACCTGTTGCTGACCGGCGCAATCGCCAAATGGGCGATCTTCGCCCCGGTCTTCGTGCCGTTGCTCATGAAGCTCGGAGTTGAGCCGGAGGCGGTGCTCGCGGCCTATCGCGTCGGTGACTCGCCGATGAATTCGATCACGCCTCTGAACGCCTATTTCGCTCTTGTCGTCGGGTTCGCCCAGAAATACGACCGGACCGCGGGCGTCGGCACAGTCGTGTCGCTGATGCTCCCCTACGTCGCGTGGATCTTCGTTCTCTGGACCGTCCTCTTCGCCATCTGGAAGATCCTCGGGCTTCCGTGGGGATTGTGAGTCCATGCCAAGGGTCGGCCGGCAGTTTTCTGACTAAGGCAATCGTAAGCAACGGAGCGGCATGATGAGCAACTCTGCAATTTCACTCGACGTCGCCGCCGCGGAAGAGCACCTGATGCGGTTTCTGTCAGTCGAGGGCGTGACCGGGCAGGAAGCCCAAATCGCCGCGGCTGTCTCGGAAGCCCTTCAGAAGGCGGGTGTACCGGCTTCCGCGATCCGCTTCGATGAAGTGAACAAACGCATTCCGGTTCCGACGGAAACGGGAAACCTCATTGTCGATCTGTCTGGAACGCGGCCCGGACCGCGGTTGCTGTTTTCGACCCATCTCGATACGGTTCCGCTCTGTGCCGGAGCCAAGCCGAGGCGCGAGGGCGACCGAATCGTTTCAGACGGGACGACGGCCCTCGGAGGGGATAATCGCACCGGATGCGCCATTCTCGTCATCCTTGCGGAGACGCTCCTGAAGCACAACCTGCCGCATCCCCCCATCACGCTGCTCTTCACGGTGCGCGAGGAAAGCGGCCTGCACGGCGCGCGCGAGCTCGATGCTGCCGATCTCGGCGGCGCGGTGATGTGCATCAATGTCGACGGCCAGGATCCGTCGGACCTGATCGTCGGGGCGGTCGGCCAGGAGAATTGGGAGGTCGAGATCACGGGAAAGGCCTCGCATGCGGGTGTGGCGCCCGAGAGAGGCATCTCGGCGACGCTGGTGGGCGCGATCGCTCTCACTGAAGCGAAGCGCGAAGGGTGGTTCGGCAAGGTCGTCAAGGCCGACGGCAAAGGCACGAGCAATGTCGGGATCTTCGGCGGCAAGGACGGCAAGGCTGCGGGAGACGCGACGAATGTCGTGACCGACTACGCCTTCATCAAGGGAGAGGCCCGAAGCCCGACATCCGCCTTTGCAGCGGCGATCGCAGAGGGATTCGGCCAGGCTTTTCAGAAGGCCAAGGGAGAAGTGAAGGACCATGAGGGTGAAACGGCCGCTTTGGCCTTCACGCACACCCCATCCTATCCGCCCTTCAATCTGGATGAGAGCTCGCCCGTGGTGCGGCGGGCGACCAGGGCGATGACCATGCTCGGTCTTAATCCCAACTACCTGTTCTCGAACGGCGGACTCGATGCCAACTGGCTCGACAAGCACGGCGTTCCCACCGTCACCATCGGTGCCGGCCAAGCGGAAATTCACACCATCAAGGAATATGTGAACCTGCCGGAATTCGCGACGGGGTGCCGCCTCGCGCTGCTGTTGGCCACGATCGAGGACTAGGTGGGCAGAGGGGACGACATATTCGATTCGGGAACACAAGGGCGCCACATGCCTGGCACCCTGACCCATCGCGCACTCCGCAAATGTCGGGTTGACGAGGAGACGAGCGATTGAGCCCGATCACCTATATCGCCGCCATCATCGCCGCTACCGTCGCCCTGTTCATCTGGAACAAGCTGCCCGTCGTCGTCGTCGCCATGGGAGTAGCCCTGGCGCTGTGGGCGACGCAGGTTCTCACCCTGGGCCAGGCGCTGGGCGGCTTCGGCGATCCCGCCGTGATCTTCATCGCCTGCCTCTTCGTCGTCAGCGCGGGCCTCGAGACGACGGGAGTCACCGCATGGGCCGGCCAGCTTCTGATCCGCGGCGCCGGACAAGAGAGCCGGACGCGTCTCCTCCTTCTCACTATGAGCCTCGTGGCCGTGCTGACCGCCCTGATCAGCGTCAACGGCGCAGTTGCCGCCCTGCTGCCGGTCGTCGTCGTCATGGCGGTCCGCCTCAGACGCAAGTCCTCGCAGCTCCTGATGCCACTCGTGTTCTCCGCCCATGCGGGATCGATGCTCGCTCTGACCGGCACGCCCGTGAACGTCCTCGTCTCCGAGGCAGGATTGGACGCCGCGGTCGGCGGGTTTGCCTTCTTCGAGTTCGCCCTTGTGGGCATCCCCTTGCTTGCCGGCACGATGGCCATCATCGTCCTCTTCGGCGAGCGCCTCCTGCCCCAGCGCAACGGCGCCAAGATGCCGGCCGACCTCAGCCGTCATGCCAAGACGCTGGTGGAGCAGTACGGCCTAGCCGACGGCGTCTTCCAGATGCGCGTGCGCGCAAGCTCGCCCTATGTCGGTCTCTCGCCGGCGCAGGTCGATCTCTCGGCCTTTCCGGGCATGCAGCTCGTGGCCGTCCAGGACGGCGAGAGCGCCGCCCCGCTGCGCCGGCCGGTGGGGGATGGAGATCATGTGCTCGTTCGCGGGACGGCGGAATCAGTCGCCGCACTCGCCAAGCAAATGCATCTGTCGTTCCGCGAGGACACGGCGTCGGACCATGGTGAGGAGACCCTGTTCAACCGCCGGTCCGGCCTCGCCGAAGTGGTGATCCCGCCCCGCTCGGGCCTGATCGGGCAGACCATGTTCCCGGGCATGATCACCGACAGCGGCGACCTCATCGTTCTCGCCGTGCAGCGCGCCGGAGCCGAGATCGACACCGGAGCGCCGGAGTTCGGTCGTGGCGGCATGACACTACGTGCCGGCGACATGATGCTGCTCCAGGGAACCTGGAAGGCTCTCGACGTGCATCTCAGTGATCCGGATGTGCTGGTGGTCAACTCGCCCGAACTGGTGCGCCGTCAGGCGGTTCCCATGGGACCGGGAGCCTATCGGGCGATTGCCGTCCTGTTCGGCATGGTCATCCTGCTCGCAACCGGCCTCGTGCCGCCCGCCGTCGCCGGCCTTCTCGCCGCCGGGGCCATCATTCTTTCGCGGATCCTGACCGTCGAGCAATCCTACCGCGCCATCGACTGGACGACGGTGATCCTCGTCGGTGCGCTGATGCCGCTATCGACGGCGATGGTGCAAACGGGAGCGGCGCAGCTCATGGCCGAAGGCCTGGTCGAGCTCGTCGGTGACGCCGGGCCCGTTGCCCTGCTCGCCGGCCTTTTCGTTCTGACTGCCGTCATGGGCCAGTTGATCAGCAACACGGCGACTGCGCTGATCGTCATTCCCATCGGATTGGCTGCCGCGACAAGCATGGGAATCTCGCCACGCCCAATTCTCATGAGCACCGCGGTCGCCGCGGCCGGGGCATTCCTGACCCCGATCGCAACGCCGACGAACCTGATGGTCATGGCCCCCGGAGGGTATGCGTTCGGCGATTACTGGAAGCTGGGATTGCCTCTGCTCATCTGGTTTTTCGTCGTATCGGTCTTCCTCGTGCCGCTGATCTGGCGGTTCTGATCGGCTAATTCAGGCGGTGATCATCAATGAGCGACGCGGATTCGAATCGCAAGGATACCGAGACCCCTTTACGCTCACACGGACTGATCAGCCTATGGACCGTGCTTCTCGTCGTCTGGACGGTTGCCAATTCCACGGTGGCGGCCGTCGTCGTATTGCTCGGCGCGGCGATCACGATGCCCATCGCCTGGATCCTCACGTCCTCCGGCAGTACGTGGAGTCGGATCCGCTGGACCCCCGACGGGCTGCTGCACTTCTCGCTCTACGGAGCGACATTCCTCGTCGAGCTCGTCAAGGCCAACATCGCCATGATGGGTTACGTCTATGCCCCGCGCATCGATATCAAGCCGGGCATCGTCAAGGTCCGCACCCGGCTCAAATCGCCGATCGGCCGGCTGGCCCTTGCCAATACGATTGCGCTGACTCCGGGCTCGCTCGTGATGGAATTGAGGGGCGACGCGCTCTTCATTCACCTGCTCGACATTGACGGCATCGACGCCGAAGCAATGACCGAAACGATCGTCAGACCGTTCGAAAGGCACTTGGAGCACGTCTTTGGCTGAAACCATCGTTCAGGTCGCGGCTGCCCTTATCCTCGGCGCTATATTGCTTGGGATCACCCGGCTGGTGCTCGGCCCCACGCTGATCGACCGGATCGTCGCGATCGACATGCTGACGATCATCTCGATCTCGCTCATTGTCCTGTATGCCCATGTCTCGGGACGCTTCGTCTATATCGATGTCGCCCTCGTCTATGGCTTGCTGAGCTTCCTGGCGGTGCTGGCGGTCGCGCGCTTTCTTGAAAAGGGACTCTAGTGCATGCTCCAGCTTCTCCTCCTGGTCGTCTGTGCTGGCATTCTCGTCAGCGGGCTTCTCGCGGTGTGCCTGAACAACCTCATGGCTGCGATGGTGAGTTCGGGCCTGGCCGGGCTGTTCGCGTCCGTGTCGTTCCTGCTGCTTGCGGCTCCAGACGTCGCAATGGCGGAGGCGGCGATCGGCTCGGGTCTTACGACCTTCATCTTCATCTACGCCGTCCGCCACGCGGGCCGCGGGGAACATGAGCCATGATCGAGCTGATCGGAAGCTTGCTGATCCTGGCCGGCGCCGTGTTCCTGTTCTCGGCAGGTCTTGGCCTCGTGCGCATGCCGGACTCCTTCACCCGCATCCAGGCAGGCACCAAGGCGACGACCCTGGGCAACGTGTTGATTGTGGTCGGCCTTGCCTTCTACCATCCGGGATGGACACTCAAACTGGTCCTCGTCATCTTCTTCGTGTTGATGACGAACCCCGTTTCCTCCCACGCGCTCTCGCGCGCCGCGCATCGGATCCGCACGCCGATGGCACCGGCAACCGTGATGGACGCGCTTGCGGACGACCAGAAGACCAACGAAGCGGGGGGCGCGACATGATCTATCGCGTCAGCGTGCTGGTCGCCGTCACCCTGTTCGCGCTGATCTTCATCCGATTGACCGGAGGCTATACGGAGCGGTTGGCTCTTCGCGCGCTTGCGGAGTACTACGTGTCGCGGGCCCCTCTCGAACTCGGGGTTTCGAATATCGTCACCGGGATCCTCATCGCCTATCGCGGCTTCGATACGCTGGGGGAGGTTGCCGTGCTTTTCATGGTTGCGGCCAGCGTCGGCCTGCTTCTCAGGAAGGACGATGCCGGCTTCAAGGAAGCGGAGGAACGGAGGCGCAGGCCTGCCAGCGAAATCGTGATGACAGGCTCTCAGGTCTTGCTGCCCGTGATCCTCACGTTCGGTGCCTACGTCATCGTCAACGGTCATCTATCCGCAGGCGGTGGGTTCCAAGGTGGCGCCATCGTCGCCTCCGGAGTTATGCTGTTGCTTTTGGCCGACCCGGGAGCCCGGCTTAATGCAGCGGCGCTCAGCGTGATCGAGTCCCTTGCCGGCATAACGTATGTCGCGATCGGCATTTTGGGATTGATCCTCGCCGGCGGCTTCCTCGACCCGCGGTTCCTGCCGCCTGGCGAAGCAGGCACCTTCCTCAGCGCCGGCGCCATTCCGTTGGTCTCGGCGCTGCTCGGCATCAAGGTCGGGGCAGAGCTCAGTGTCATCATCAACCGCTTCGGACGTTGAGTTAGCCAGGACATGACAACGATCATCCCAGTGTCCTCCATCCTGCTGGTCACGGGCTTCGGGCTCGCCCTGATCGGTCTTTGCGGTATCCTGATCCACCGTCACCTGCTTCGCATCATCATCGGGTTCGCCCTGTTCAGCACCGGACTCCACATCGTCATCGTTGCAACCGGCTATGTGACCGGAGGTACGGCCCCGATCATCGACGGGGCGCTCAGCCAGGCCGAGGCAGGGCGTGCGATCGATCCCATTCCCTCCGCGTTGGTGGTGACGGCCATCGTCATCGGATTCGCGGTGACGGCCATCATGCTCGCTTATGCAGTCCGTCTCCATTCAGCCAGGAAGTCCTTCGACATCCGTGCCTTCACGGAGTCGAAATGGTAGCGAGCCTGTTCCATCCGCTGAACATCTTCCTTCTTGGACTGGCAGGCGGATTCGCCATTCCGCTGCTCGTCCGGATCGGCAACGGCTGGCTTTCCGCCGGCTTCTTCATCGCACTCGTCGGGATCGCGGTCATCAGCGCCGTTTCGCTGCTTCGCATTCTCGGTGGCGAGCCACCCATCGATATCTTCACGGCAGGATCGCTGCCGCCGGTCTCGATCAATCTGCGCTTTGGCCTGTCCGAGGGATTTGTCACCGCAAGCGTCAATGTCATGGCCATTCTGGGAGCGCTGCATCTTTGGGATCGGCTGCGCGGCAACTACGCGGCGCTGCTGCTCTACCTGGGACTCACCATGGGCATCAACGGCATGGTGATGACCCGGGATCTCTTCAATCTCTTCGTCTTCTTGGAGATCGTCTCCATCGCGACCTACGGCCTTCTCGGGCTTGAGCGCACACCAGCCGCGTTGGGGGCGGCATTCAAGTTCATCATGGCGACGGTCATTGCGTCGTCGCTCTTCCTGCTCGGCACGGGTTTGCTCTATTATGTCACCGGCACCCTCAACATCGATACCCTGGTAGCTACCAAGTCCAACATCACCGGACCGATCGGCGTGGCTGCACTGCTTCTCCTGCTTGCCTGCCTCGTCATCGAACTGAAGCCTTTCCCCGCGAATGGCTGGGGGCTCGACGTCTATGAAACCGCGCCGAGCGGCGTCGCCACGATGATCTCCGTCGGTGTCTCCGCTGGTGTATTCTTCTCGCTCGTGAAACTGCTTCCCCTCTTTGAAGACCAACTCCCCATCCTGGCCGTCTCAGGCGGAGCCACGTTCCTTTTCTCCAACCTGATCGGTCTGAAGCAGTCTGGTATCCAGCGGCTTCTCGGGTATTCGTCGATCGGTCAAATGGGCCTGCTCCTCCTCGGACTGGCGCTTCTCCATCAGGTCGGCGCAGTGGCATCGATTCCGCTGGTGGCGGGTGGCCTCTTTCTCAATCATCTTCTCGCCAAGGCCGGCCTCTTCTGGATCGCCAGCGTCATTCGCCAACGCGATATCGATGTGCCAGTCGGCATCGCCGGCCATCCCCTCCTAGCAGCGCTGCTGACCCTCTTCCTCGTGGCCATTGCCGGACTGCCACCATTCCCCGGTTTCTGGGCCAAATGGGCGCTTATCATGCAACTGACCAGCGCTGCAAAGCTGCCCTGGGTTGTGCTGATCCTATGCGGTTCGCTGCTGGAAGCGGCGTATATGTTCCGCTGGTTCACCCGCGCCCTCTGCACACAGGAAAGCGGACCGACAGAGATGCCGTCCGCATCCGCGCTGTTTCCCATCGTGACTGTCGCACTCCTCCTGTGTATCGCCGGCTATGTAGCGGCACGCGCCTCGGGAGCAGGCGCACCTTGGATGTTCGGCCCGCTCCTTTCCCGCATCATCCTCTACGCGCTCGACCGCATGCCGGGCCGTGCCAAGAATGTGCTGATGCTTGCCGTCGTTCTTGCCGTCGGTAGCTTCCTGGCGCAAGCCGCCCAGGGCATTGCCTGGCTCTTCGCGATCCTGTTGCTCGCTGGCAGCCTCGTCATAGCCGCAGCGGGCCTCTACAGAGTTGATGACCGCCCTGGCTACTATCCGATGCTGGCGATCCTCATGCTTTCCATCCAAGCGCTGCTTCGATCGTCCACGAGCCTGGAGTTCTTCTTCAGTTGGGAGATCATAACCTTATCGACCTGCTTTCTGATAGCGAAGGGCCGGGGTGCGGGGCCGCATGTGCTGAGTTTCCTGCTGTTCTCGTTGCTGTCTGCCTTTCTTGTGCTGGCGGGATTCGCCGGAATCGCCGCGGTCAGCGGCTCGATCCACCTCGGCGCGCTGATGACCAGCGGCCCGGACGCCAGCGTCGCTTTCGCGTTCCTCGCGGCCGGGTTCTTGATCAAGGCGGGTGCGATCGGTGTACATGTTTGGCTGCCGGGAGCCTATTCCGAGGCAGATGACGATTTCACCGCAGTGCTTTCGGGCGTGGTCAGCAAGGTTGCTGTCTTCGGTCTGCTCATGGGGACCTATCTCGCAATCCGGTCCGAGGCTGGGCTGGAGCTCGCACATGCCATCGCTTGGGTCGGCATGCTGACGACGATTGCCGGAGCTTTGATGGCGCTCCAGCAGACCGATATCAAGTGTCTCCTCGCCCTCTCCAGCATGAGCCAGCTTGGCTATATCATCACCGCAACAGCGCTGATGAGCCATCTGGGCTGGGTTACTGCGCTCTATCTTGTCGCCAACCACGTGATGGTGAAGGGAGTCCTCTTCCTCGCCATCGCCGGCATTATTCTCCGCACCGGCTCGCGCAGCCTCCCGGAAGGGGGCGGGCTCCTCCGCGCGATGCCGGTGACCTTCGCGACCGTGCTCGTCGCTGTCATTTCGATGTCGGGCCTGCCGCCACTGATGGGCTTTGGTGGCAAGTGGTTGCTGTTGAGCGCCATGACGGAGAAAGGCTGGCACTTTCTCGCCGTCGCCGGGCTTGTGGCGACCTTTCTCGGCTTCCTGTACATGATTCGTCTCGTCAGCGGCCTCTTCTTTGGGCCGTATAGGGGCGAGCAGACGAAAGTCAGCGAGGCGCCGACGGCTCTCCTCGTCCCGCAATTCGTGCTGATCACGGGTATCCTCGTTCTATCACTCTACCCGAAATTGCTGATGGATCCCGTTTCCGCTGCAATCGACCCGCACTTTGCCTCGACGCTGGTCTGGGAGGGGATGTCCCTGGAGACGGTCTATGGCTATTGGAATCCGACGCCGATCATGACTGGCGCCGTTACGGTCGCGGCGGTCCTTGGGCTGATCGCCTGGCTCGCATATTCGGGCAGCCAGCGGAACGTCGCCGATCTTCATCGGTTCTTCGCCTTCTATCGTCCCATCATCGGCATCGCCTCGCCCCCTGTCGCTATCGTCTTCTGGCGGAGCGTCGCGGACGGCACGCTTGCCGTAGCAGATTGGGCACGGGGGCTCTATTCTGGCAACGGTCAGACCTATGCCCTCTATGTCCTGTTCTATTTCCTGGTCATCTATGTCACGAGCACCGGACTCGCGGGGTTATGGGCCGGGGGCCGTCTGTGAGTACCGACACAGTCTTAGGGGCCGCACGGCCATTCATTTCTCGCCGCCCCGGCGTCTGCGGAGCGAGGAATGCTCAGGGATGGCGTCCGTCGGAAGAGCGCGTGAACGGATCGCGGGAAGAGTTACAACACTCATCATGGTGATGTTCCGATCTTTCATCGGGAAGAAAACTTTCGATCAGGAGTACATCGTCTGCCGTTCCATGAGTGGCCAAGGGTTAAGTTGCTTAGCCTCCCATCCCAAAAGCCTGCCGAGCGTCCCGTTCAGTCGTCGCCCCCCCCAGAATTTGGTTGCCGTCGGCGCTGCGTCAACTCAATCTGGCGCTCACTAGCGTAACGATCGGCCATACGAAGAAATCCCGGAATGTCCGAACTTGCTGTCGTCCTTGGACTGCTTGCCGCCGCGATCGTGATGTTCGCCATCAACAAGCCTCGCCTGGACGCCGTGGCGCTGATCATGCTCACGGCGCTGCCCCTGACGGGCGTGCTCACGGTGCAGGAAGCGCTCGCAGGCTTTAGCGATCCCAATATCGTCCTGATTGCCGCCCTGTTCGTGATCGGTGAGGGACTGGTGCGAACGGGCGTGGCTCAGGGGCTCGGCGACTGGCTGACCACGAAGGCGGGGGCTAACGAACTGCGTTTGACAACTCTACTGATGACGGTCGTCTGCGCTCTCGGAGCGACCATGAGTTCGACTGCCGTGACTGCGATTTTCATCCCGGTGGCGCTGCGGATCGCGCAAGGCACTGGCATTCCGCCCGGTCGATTGATGATGCCGATCAGCTTCGCGGCCCTGATCAGCGGGATGACGACCCTGGTTGCAACGGCACCGAACCTCGTGGTCAACAGCGAACTCGAGCGTCACGGCATCGCGGGCTTTTCGTTCTTCAGCTTCACGCCTTTCGGCGTTCCCGTCCTGGTGCTGGGCATCATCTACATGGCGTTCGCACGGCGCTGGTTGCCGGCTGGAAATCGGGCTAAGACCGCCAACCGGCCGACGTTCGCAGCGTGGGTCGACGAGTATGGCCTCGCGAACCGCGAATATCGCCTTCTCGTGACCGACCGCTCGCCGCTCGCCGGCAAGACCTTGGAGGAGCTCAACCTGCGTGGCTCGTCCGGAGCAAACATCATCGCCATAGAGAGAAGCCGCAACTTCTCGAGGGAACTGCTCCGGCCGACCGCAAAAATGGAAATCAAGGTCGGCGATGTACTGCTGATCGACTTGCTCCCGAACAGCAGGGACATCCACTCCATTCGGGACGATTTCCTCCTCGAGGAGCTGCCGCTGGACGGAACCTATTTCAGCGATCGTTCGCAGGAAATCGGATTGGCGGAGGTCATCGTACCGCCATCGTCGGATCTGGTTGGACGCTCGGTGATCGAAGCGCATTTCCGGAGTCGCTTCGGACTTTCGGTCATCGGCCTCAGGCGAGGCCGTATCGTGCACGACCGAAATCTCGTCAATGAAAGGCTCGAGGTTGGCGACATGCTGCTGCTCGTCGGGACCTGGAACGACATCGAGCAACTTCGGTCGGATGACGGAGACTTGGCCATTATCCGGCTCCCCTCGGAACTCGACGAGGTTCTTCCAGTACCCGGAAAGGCCCTTCAAGCTGTTGCTTGTCTGACGCTCGTCGTCGGGCTGATGGTCAGCGGAGTCATCCCGAACGTACATGCTGCATTGATCGGGTGCCTGCTGATGGGGCTTCTGGGGTGCATCGATCTTCCCAGCGCCTATCGTTCCATTGACTGGAAAACCATCGTTCTCATCGTCGGCATGCTGCCGTTCTCGATCGCATTGCAGAGAACCGGAGGAGTGGATTTGGCTGCTGACTTCCTGATGAGCGTCATCAGCGACGCAGGGCCGCGTGTTGTCCTCGGGACCCTCTTTATTATTACCGCCCTGCTGGGCATGTTCATTTCCAACACCGCGACCGCAGTCCTGATGATACCGGTCGCCCTTGCGATCGCCAAGGAGCTGAATGCCTCGCCGTATCCATTTGCCATGATCGTCGCCTTGGCCGCATCAACCGCTTTCATGACCCCGGTGTCGTCGCCGGTGAACACCCTTGTCGTCGGCCCAGGAAATTACTTGTTCGGAGATTTCATAAGGCTTGGCGTGCCTTTTTCCATCCTCGTGCTTATCGTTTGCGTGATCATGGTGCCTTGGGTCCTGCCGATGTAGCATACGTTAGAGGCGGTCTCTCAACGGAGGGAGGGGGACGTAATCATGACGATCGGGAGGCGCATGGCGGACTCCCTGCCCCTGGTTGCGATCGGAACGTAACGCCGCCGCTGCGAGCGATGTTGCTCAGGTCAATACCGAGAAAGCGCGCAGAGCCGCCATGGAGGCCGGGGAGAACCGCCATGCCGCGGTGGACCTCCCTGAAAGGTCAAGCCGGCGTCGCGGTCTCCGAATCCCGCCCCAAGCGCCCACTCCCTTTCGCAGGGATCCGGCGATCACCTGCCGAAGGAGAGATTATTTGCATGCGAACCCGGGTCATCCGTGGCTTCGCTTCGGGGTTATTCCCGATAACCCCCGCCGCCTGGTTCCGGTACCCATGTGGCCTGCCGCAAACCGCCTGGGGCGCCGGCCGATAAGGACGAAAAGACCACCTGCGGCTCTGCGCTTGTGGGGTCGAGGCGTACGACGGCGACCTCGGCGTTCGGCACCTCGTTCGAGCTTTCCTGCAATCGGCCGCCTCGCTCGCGAGCATCGGAGATTCCGGGAAGGCCGATGTCCTGCGATCCCGCACGGTCGCCCGCCTGTGCGAGGATGCCGGTCGGATAAGAATAGTTATGCCCTCGAAGCGAACGCAGATCTCTCCAAGGCGCGCGATTGCCAAGCCTCCTGCACGGAAACGGGACTGTGGCTGGCACATGGCAATCGTGGCCGGCATCAGGCCAGGGTCTTAAGCCCTGTTCCTGTTCTTCAGCCAGCGTTCGGCCGGCGTGCTCAGGACCGTGGTCAGAACCACGATTGCGGCCCCGATGCAAAGGGACAGGGAGGGGATCTCGCCGAAGAAAAGCCATCCCGCAGATCCCGAGAAGAGGATCGACAGGTAGCCGATCGGCGCGAGGAGACGCGCCTCCTGTTTCTGATAGGCTTGCAGCCAGCAATATTGCCCGAGTTGCGCCAGCACGCCGACGAGGATGATGTTCGGCAACTCGCTCCACGGGATCGGCACCCAAACGACCGCAGCGGGAATCGATGTCAGGAGCGTGAGCCCGACCGTGTAGAAGAGCATCAGGATGACCGTGCTCTCACCGGCGAGCCGTCTCGTCTGGACGACCGCGAGGGAGCCGAAGAGAACCGATCCGAAAGCCGCGAGAATTCCCATGTTCCAGGGGATCGCGTCCGGCTGCAGCATGACGATGACGCCGAGAAATCCGAGTGCCGTGAAAACAAAGCGCGTCCGGCTTACCCGCTCTCCCAGCATGATGGCTGCCATCACGAGCAGCACGAGCGGCCGGGTAAATCCTATGGCGGTGACCAGTGCCAGAGGCAAAGCCGCGAAGGCTGCGAAGTTGAGGGTCAATGCGGCGGAGTTGAAGGCGACCCGCACCAGGTGGCCGCGAATATTCGAGAGGCTCGTCAGCTTCCGGCGGTGGCGCCACACCAGCGGCGCCACCGAGATGAATCCGACGAGCGAGCGGAGGAAGACCAACTGGACTGCCGGATAGGTCTCGCCCTCGGCCTTGACGATGGCCTGCATGGTCGTGACCAGCGCCATGTCGAGCAACAACCATCCTGCGCTGATCCCCAGAGGAACGGGACGTGCGCTCGACCTGCTTTCCGGCTCGGGCTCCATGTCCCCTCAGGCTGGCTGAACGAGATTGGCCAGGAGTCGGAAGGCGCCGGGAACGAGTTTGTCCAGTTGATGATGCAGCACCAGCGCCACATGGGTATGCCGCCCGCGACCGATTCGAGCCGAAAGCAGCGAACCTCTCAGAGGAGGCTCATCCGGATCGTTGAGAGACAGAAGCTCTTCATAGGCGGGATCGTAATCGGCGGCGAAGTAGAGTCCCCTCTCCTTGTCCCAGCCATGCCAATCGCCCGCATCGATTCTGTTCGGAGAGGTCAGCAGCGGGCTGTCCGGTTTAAGAACCGTCACGGGAGCCGACGGGTCGGTCACGCGCCACCGCAGTGACGGCGAGCCAATGACGAGACGGCGGGGCGTCCGATCCGGATCCCAGCCGTCCGTCGGGCGATGGTAGAGCGTCACCAGATGGCCGCCCTCCTCCACGAACCGATGCAGCCGGCCGGCCGCATCTTGCAGATCGCGCCTTAGCCCGAAGGCGAAGATGCCGATGACGATGGTGGTGAAATCGGAAAGGGATCCGGTTCTCAGATCCGCCTCCCCGAGATCCGTCACATCGAGCCCGAGGCGGCGCATATGCATCCCGACATTGTCGCTGCCGCCACCGACATATGCGATGCGGGCGCCGTTCGGCAGAGCGACGTCAAGCGTCAGAATTTTTACTTCCGTCGGCGCAATGAACGGAACCGGCTGGATGTGCGGATAGGCCATGATTCGCACAGAGCTTGCCGGCCTGCCGTCGAGGATCGGAACGAGAGTTGACACGCCGGCCTTCGCTTGCTGCGGCGGATCGATGACCCAATAGTTGTCCTGACGTCGAACGCTCCAGCCCTGCGGCACCTGCCAGACCGTGGGATTTGCGCCCGCAGCTTGGACACGGATGCTGGATGCCGGTGCATCGGCCCTCACGATTGCGAAAACCGGATCGAGCGACAGGGATTGCTGCGGACCGATCGTCAGAAGTTTCTCGGGATCGAGATCGATCTCGATCCTGCGGCCGTCGAGATCACCGGTGATATGAAGGCCGGCCGGGCCATTGCCGCCCATGGGATCGAAGGCTGGCGGATAATGTCCCGTATAAGAAGCCTTTTCTGGGATCGCGATAGCATAGCGAACACGCCGCGGTTCATGGAAAACCTCCTTTGCTTCGATCCCCTCGGGAAGCCGCGGCTCGACCGAGAGGTTCGCAAGGCCGGGCGCATCGATGGAGACTTCTAACCCAACCTGTGCTCCGGGATATCCTGCACCATGGAAGAACGCTCTTGCGGTGTTGGCATTCGCCTCGAAAAGGGCAGCATCGATCTCGCGAAGCTTGCGGTCGAGACGATGCCCCGGTTGATTGAGAATCGACCGATCCATGCCCTTCCGTGCATCCTCGATCAACAGCGCCGCGTGAGCGAGCGAGCCGCCGATGAGCTTGCGATCGGGGAATGCCGCGATAGCAGCATCGATGCGCGCCTGTGCTTCGCGCAGAGCCGAGCCCGCAGCGTCCATCAGGCCCGGCGTTCCGGCAAGATCGCGAAGGCTCGCAGGAAGGTGATCACGGATGTCGTGCTCGGGGCCCGGCGAAGCGCCGGCACGAAGCTTTAGATGAAGGCTCCATTGGTCGACCGGATCATCGCGCCACACACCCATTCCCTGCGAGGCATGGGCGGCGCGGGACCACTCGCCGAGCTGCTTATAAGCCAGGCCGGTCACCGCATCGCCGCCAACAATCTGCATGTTCAACGTTGCAGGCGGCGGCGGCACTTCGTCGTCATAGGCGTAGCCCGCCCCGGACCAGGCCGGCAGATAGAACTTGGACACCTGCCACGGTGTGAGGCCTAGTTCCGCATGTTCCGGAAAGGCTGCGGGATCGGCCGCCAGCGCCAACGCTGTTTCGGCGGCGCGGGTCATCGCGCGATGATGGCCATGTTGTCCCGGCACGTCCAGGAATGTGGGGATCACGATGTCGGGCCGATACTGGCGATAGGCTCGGACGAGCCGTTCGAGGATCCGCTCCTTGCCCCATCGCAGGAGGGTGTCGTCGCCATTCTTGGAGAAGCCGAAATCATGAACCGGATCGTCCGGTCCATGACCGAGCCATGCCACATCGGCATCGATGCGGCGGGCGGCCTCCTCCATCTCGGCGGTTCGCAAAACACCGAGCGCGCCACCCCGCTCCGGTCCGAGCGCGTTCTGACCTCCCTCGCCCCGGGTCGAGCACGCAACCACGATCCGCATGCCATAAGCGAAACGCAGGGCTGCGAGCAGTCCATTTGCCTCGTCGTCGGGATGCGCGCCCGTGTTCATCACGGTCAGCACTGACGGGAGCCGGCTCAACGCACGATGCAGACGGACAAGAGCTGGCTGATGAACAGCGCGGGCGAGACGGCTATGGTCATCCAGCAAGGGAAATCTCCTCGTTCGGTTGCTCACGTCTGGCCGCGTGGGCGGTGTCGAGACGCGGGGTCATCGTTTCCAGGAGTGGCAGGGCGGCGGCGCCGAGCGCCGCCGTCATGCGGCCGGTTCGCCCATGGATCAGGCGGGCCTCGCTCCGGTTCCTGCGCCGGGCGACCGATAGGGGAAGCGGGTGCATCGCCTGCACGAGATCCTCCAGCAGGCCGGTCGGAAGAACGCCGCCGAGGATGATGGCCTCAGGATCGAACAGGTTTTCGAGCATCGCGACCTGTGGCGCCAGATAACCTGCGGCAACCTCGATCCATTCCAGGACGATGGGGTGCTTCTCGCGGTGAAGCCGCTCCAAGTCCGCGTATTCGACCCGTTCGACTCCAGCCCCGGATAATTGCTGCGCTAGGGAATGAAACGAGGCATAAGTTTCGAGGCAGCCATGCTGCCCGCACGAGCAGAGGCGCCCGCCCTTCTCGACCAGCACATGCCCGATCTCGCCGGCATTTCCGTTCGCACCTCGAAACGGACGGCCGTCGATCATGATCCCTAAGCCCAGTCCTTGCCCGAAGTAGATCAGGCAGAAGTTCTTCAGCTCCTTGGCCGCGCCGTGAAGGCGCTCGCCGACTGCGGCGGCGGTGGCATCGTTTTCAAGCGTGATCGGCACATCCAGCATCCGCCCGATGCTGGCGACTGCGTCGAAGTCGAGCCATCCGGACAGTGTCGTCGGCCCGACGGATGTCATGCCTTCGACGTTGAAGGGACCCGGCATGACGATACCGACGCCGAGAAGCTGCGGCACAGGTGACTTCAACTGCGCCCGCGCGGCTTCGATCTCGGTCTCGATGACGGGAAGCACCGTCCCGGGATCGTTCTGCCGAATCGAGACGCTTCGCTGCGCGCGAATGCGGCCGCCGATATCGACCAGAAGCGTGGAGATGTGATCGGCCGCGATTTCGACCCCCGCCGTCATCCCGCCGTTCGGATTGACCGCGAACTGGATCGGCGGCAGGCCACGGCCGGCCCTAAGCCGGCCGGTTTTGATCAGCAGCCCGTCAGCAACGAGTTCCTCGACGATATTCGAGACGGCTTGGGTGCTCAGATGCGCATGACGCGAAATTTCCATCCGCCCGACAGGGCCGAGCTGGCGCACGACGTCGAGCACCACGCGCCGGTTATGGGAGCGATTCCGCTCCGGATTGCTGCCGATCGTCGATGACATTCCGCCTTCTGCTTTTCTCAGCATCTCCACCACTCCGTGCAGTGGACGATGGCCCGGGGCATCGAATAACTCAAGTGAATTATCTTATTGACAGTCTCAGGACTCTAGAGGAGCCTTGGTCCTGGAACGGTCCTCTCGAAGACCGCCACCAGAGAAATGTCGGCGCGCCCCGCGCCAGAAGAATGGAGAGGGATATGCGTTTTCGTCACTTGATCGCGAGCGTCGCTTTGGGCGTCGCCACTCTGGCAGCCTCTGGCGCAAGGGCCGTTGAGATCGAATACTGGCAGTATGTCTTCGACACGCGCGTCAAGGCGATGAACCAGTTGATCGCGAAGTTCCAGGAGGCCAATCCGGACATCAAGGTCAAGCAGACCACCTTTCCCTATGCCGATTATCAGACGAAGGTCGCCGCCTCGATCCTTGCCGGTCAAGGACCGGACGTGGTGCAGCTTTTCTATGGCTGGACCGACAATTTCATCGCCGGCAAGATGATCCGCCCTCTGCGGGCCGAAGCCTTCCCGGCCGCAGATATCGAGCGCGACTTCTTCCCGATCGTCAGCGCCATGAAGCGCGGCAACGATTATTATGGCCTGCCGACGGCCGTGCGCTCGTTGGCGCTCTTCTACAACAAGAAGGCCTTCAAGGACGCAGGCCTCGATCCCAACAACCCGCCTAAGACGCTTGAGGAGCTCATCGCGGCCGCCGAGAAAACCACAAAGCGCGACGGCAGCGGCAACATCACTTCCGCCGGCATGACGCTCGACATGACCGGGCAGGATCACCAATGGTGGCGCGAAGTCCTGATCCGCCAGTTCGGCGGCACTCCCTACACCGAGAATGACACCAAGGTCACCTACAACGACGAGGCAGGCCTGAAAGCGCTCACCTTTTACACGGACCTCCAGAAGAAGCATAAGGTCGGTCAAGCTGGCTTCATGGATGAAGGTCAAGCTGCATTCCGCGCTGGCCTCGCCGCTATGACCATCGACGGCACGTTCCGTCTTGGCTCCTTCGGCACGATCAAGAGCTTCGAATGGGGTGTGACCGAGCTTCCCGCCAATGCCCAAGGCGTGCGCAGCAACTATGCGAGCTATTTCGCCAATGCGATCACCACGAAGGCGGAAGGCGAGAAGCTGGCGGCGGCGGAGAAGTTTCTGGCCTATGTCTCCTCTCCGGAAGCCATGAACATCTGGATGGAGGTCGTGGGTGAGTTGCCGGCACGCCGCACCGCGGCTCTCACGCCCGAGAACATCGCGCACCCGATCTATGGCCCGTTCCTCAAGGGGCTGGAATATGCTCACACCACGCTCTTTAAGGACGAACTTGCCCAGCGTCAGGTTGCCATCGACATGGTCAACCGCGTCCTGATCGGCAATGAAGAGCCAAAGGCCTCGCTCGCGAAGGCTGCCGAAGCCGAGCAGGCGATCCTCGACCGCGCCAAGCGCTGATCAAGCGAGCCGCGAGGAACAATCTCATGTCCGTTGTCGCGCATCGAGAGGCCACCACCGGCGGCTTCTGGTCGAGAACGAGCCTTGGCCAGAAACAGCTGATATGGGCATGGGGCTTCCTCGCAGTTCCCCTTCTCTTCTACGTCGTCATTCGCTTCTGGCCGACATTCCAGGCCTTCTACCTGTCGGTGACGGACTGGACCATCACCAAGCCGGCCGAATTCGTCGGGTTGGAGAACTACAAGCGGCTCTTTGCGGACCCGCTCTTCTGGCAGGTGTTTCGCAATACCTTCGTATACCTGATTCTCGGTACGCCGATCAGCCTGATGATCTCGTTCATCGTGGCGTATTATCTCGACCGGGTGAGGTTCATGCACACGTTCATCCGCGCCTTGTATTTTCTGCCGTTTCTCACGACCGCGGCTGCGATGGCATGGGTCTGGCGCTGGTTCTACCAGCCCGTCCCCATCGGCGTGATCAATGACGTCCTCGCAGGTTTCGGCATCCCGCAGCAGCCCTTCCTTCGTTCCACCACTCAGGCGCTGCCGGCAGTTCTTGCGCCGGCCGTCTGGGCGGGCCTCGGCTTCCAGATCATCATCTTCCTCGCCGGACTGCGCGCCATTCCGGTGACCTATTACGAAGCCGCGCGGATCGACGGCCTGTCGGAGGGCGCGATCCTGCGGAAGATCACCCTTCCGCTGCTCAAGCCGACCCTCGTCTTCCTGGTCGTTTTCTCGTCCATCGGCTTCCTGCGCATCTTCGATCAGGTCTACAACATCAACACGAACGATCCCGGTGGCCCGCTGAATTCAACCAAGCCACTTGTGCTGATGATCTATCAGACGGCCTTCAGCTCCTACGAAATGGGCTATGCGGCCGCCCAGACAGTCGTTCTGTTCCTGATCCTGCTCGTGATCTCCCTCGTTCAACTGCGCCTCATGAGAGATCGCTGATGACTCGCGCTGCACCGTCTCAGAGGTCCTCTCTTCCCATGCCGCGTGTCAGGCCTGGCCGCATTATCGCCTGGACGCTCCTGTTCATCGGTGGCGTCATCATGGTAACGCCCCTGCTCTTCATGCTGTCGACCTCCCTCAAGGACGCCTCGCAGGTCTATGATCTGCGCATCATTCCGGCGGCACCGACCTTCGACAATTACATCGAGATCCTGAGCGACGGCCGCTTCACGCGATGGTTCGTCAACTCAATGATCGTGGCGATCATCGTCACGCTCTCGAATGTGTTCTTCGACAGTCTGGTCGGCTATACGCTGGCAAAGTTCCGCTTCCGGGGCCGGTACATCGTCTTTGTCGCCATCCTGTCCACGCTGATGATCCCGACCGAGATGCTTGTGCTCCCGTGGTATCTCATGGCGAGCCAGTTCGGATGGCTCGACAGCTACTGGGGCATCATGTTCCCAGGCATGATGACGGCCTTCGGCACCTTCCTGATGAAACAGTTCTTTGAAGGCATACCGAACGACTTCCTGGAAGCTGCACGGATCGACGGCCTGAACGAATTCGCCATCTGGTGGAAGATTGCAATGCCGCTCGTGACCCCCGCGTTGTCGGCACTCGCGATCTTCACCTTCCTCGGCAACTGGACAGCCTTCTTCTGGCCGCTCATCGTGACGACGAGCGCGGAGCTCTACACGCTGCCGGTTGGGCTCTCCAGCTTCGCGGTAGAGCAATCCATCCAGTGGGAGAAGATCATGACAGGCGCAAGCATCGCCACCCTCCCCACCCTCATCATCTTCCTGTTCCTCCAGCGTTACATCGTCCGAGGCGTGATGCTGGCCGGACTTAAAGGGTGAAGCCGATGACCGCAGGCTCCTTCAACGATACATCCACCTTCCCGGATCCCGTCTACAAGGAGACCGTCCTTCGCCCTCTTTTTGACGGAGCAAAGGACCATCACGTGGACGGATTCCGGCTGATAGACCGGGCGCATCTCGTGATGCTCTACGAAACCGGGATCCTGACCATCGAGCAGGCGCGGCCTATCGCCCAGGCTCTCGAAGCCATCGAGCGCGAGGTCGATGTGAACAGCCTGACTTATACCGGCGAAGTGGAAGACTTCTTCTTCTTCATCGAGAAACAGCTTCGCGCCCGCCTCGGGCCGGATCTCGCAGGGCGCCTACATACGGCACGTTCCCGCAACGACATCGATCACACCCTGTTCAAGCTCGGCCTCAAACATCGCATCGACCCGTTTTTGGCGCGCCTGGTAGGTCTGGCCGAGACCCTCGCGTCCGTGGCGGAACGGGAAAGTCGAACGCTGATCGTTGCCTATACCCACGGGCAGCCGGCGCAGCCGACCGTTTTCGGGCATTATTTGTCCGCCGTTCTCGAGACCCTGCTGCGCGATATTGC
The DNA here is from genome assembly GCF_018383585.1 of Microvirga sp. 3-52. Lineage (GTDB taxonomy): Bacteria > Pseudomonadota > Alphaproteobacteria > Rhizobiales > Beijerinckiaceae > Microvirga. The sequence goes on along the minus strand of NZ_JAHAMK010000022.1, from coordinate 15,654 downwards.
CCGCCTGGAAGCGGCCCGAGACATCGTCGACCGGAGCCCGATGGGCGCTGCCGCCATCACCACGAGCGGCTTTCCCATCGATCGCGAACTGATGGCCCACCTGCTCGGCTTCAGCCGCCCTTTGCAGAATTCCTATAGCTGCATCGCATCCATCGATTACATCACATCCACCTATTCGGCCATCGAGCTCATATTCCTGCATCTCGGCCGCTTCATCCAGGATTTGCAGTTCTGGACGAGCTTCGAGGTCGGACAGATCTATGTCCCCAACGCCTTCGTGCAGATCTCGTCGATCATGCCACAGAAGCGCAATCCCGTTCCCATTGAACATATGCGCCACCTCGCGTCGCAAACCGTCGGTCGAGCGCAGGCGATGCTCACGATCATGCACAACACGCCCTTCACCGACATGAACGACAGCGAGGGGGAAAGCCAGGGCTTCGGCTATGGCGCCTTCGAGAGCGGCGGGCGCGTTCTCGACCTGCTCGCCGCGCTGGTTCCCGCGCTGAAGGTCGATGCCGAACGCGTGCGTCAGAACATCCGCCGCAGCTGCATCACGGTGACGGAACTTGCCGACAGCCTCGTGCGCCTGGAAGGTCTATCCTTCCGCGAGGCGCATGAGATTGCCGCCGAGGTCGCACGCGCGGTCGTCGCCATCGGCGGCGACATTGCCAGCGATGGCTATGAGGCTTTTCGTGGAGCCTTCAACCGCTGTACGGGTCGTGACGCGAGCGTCACGCCCGGCCGGTTCGCCGAGATCGTCTCCGCTGAAAACTTCGTGGCCGTGCGCGACCGGTTCGGCGGACCGGCGCCAAGGGCATTGGCTCAGGCGATTGACGGATACGGTCAGGAAATCGCAGGATGCCGTGCGCGAATGCAGGACACAAAGAGCCGTGCCGAGGCATCTGCCCAAGATCTTCAATCCCGTTTCCACGCACTTCTTGGAGCCTGACAATGGCGACTATCGAAATCGATCGCCTCGTCAAGAAGTACGGGCAGACAGCCGTGGTCCACGGCATTGACCTCGCAATTCAGGACGGCGAGTTCGTTGTGCTGGTCGGTCCCTCGGGATGCGGCAAGTCGACCACGCTGCGGATGATCGCCGGTCTCGAGGAGATCAGCAGCGGCCAGATCAGGATCGACGGACGCGTCGTCAACGAGCTCCAGCCCAGGGATCGGAACATCGCCATGGTGTTCCAGAACTATGCCATCTATCCGCATGTGTCCGTTGCCGACAATATCGCCTTCGGTCTTTACCGCTCGAAACTTTCGAAGAGCGAAAAGCGTGCACGGGTGGAGCAGGCGGCAGAAACGCTCGGCCTGTCCCAACTCCTGGACCGCCGCCCGTCGGCGCTGTCGGGCGGCCAACGTCAGCGCGTCGCTATCGGGCGCGCCATGGTCCGGGATCCTGCGGCCTTTCTGTTCGATGAACCCCTTTCCAACCTCGATGCTCAGTTGCGCACCCAGATGCGCATCGAGATCAAGCGACTTCATCATCGGCTTGGCACCACATCCGTGTTCGTGACCCACGATCAGGTCGAGGCCATGACCATGGCCGACAGGATCGTCGTGATGCGTGACGGCAGGATCCTGCAGGTCGGATCACCTCTTGAGCTGTACGAGAAGCCTGTCGACGTCTTCACCGCGCGCTTCATCGGAAGCCCGACGATGAATCTGCTTCCGGCATCGTTGAAGGAGAACCGAGCTGATCTATCGGTAGGCGGCTCCGTCAAAGTCACATCTTTACCGGCATCGTCGCCCGAGATCCTGATCGGAGCTCGTCCTCAGGATTTCACGCCGGGAACATCTGGAAGGCCGGGCCTGTCCGTGTCCGGCACGGTCGTCGTTGTGGAAACGCTCGGCTCCGAGACCCTCGTTCACATCGAGAGTGGCAATCAGACCGTCATCGGCTCGGCACCCGGACGGCACATCCCGAAAATCGGCGAGCAGCTGACCCTGCACGTTCCGGCCGAGAGGCTCTATTACTTCGACAGGGCGACAGAGAAGGCCTTGGCTGCCCAATGACCGCGAAGTCCCTTGAGCGGAACAAGGTTTTGTGCCTTGGACGCACCTATTGCGACATCATCTTCACGGGCCTGCATGACATGCCGGTGCTCGGCCGCGAGCGCTTTGCCAGGGACGTGACCATCGTCGCAGGCGGCGGTGCCTATATCACCGCGGCTCATCTTGCATCCCTTGGCCGGCCAGCAGCATTGCTTACGCGCCTTGGAACCGACCCTCTCTCGCTGGCTCTCGATCCAGAGCTTGAAGCCAGCGGCATCGATCTCGCCCTTGTCGAGCGTTCTCACGACGCAGGGCCCCAGCCGACCGTCGCTCTGGTGAAGGACGGCGAGCGTGCTTTCATTTCCCGACGCGCCGGCACATCCCGACCGGCATCGCTCGAAAAAGCCCTCTCGGTGCCCGATATCGCGCATCTACATATCGCGGAGTTCGCCACGCTCAAGGACAATCCCGACGTGATCGCCATGGCAAAGGGCCAGGGCCTGACCATCTCGCTTGATCCGAGTTGGGATGACCAGCTGATCCGTCGGGATACAGGCTTCTTCGAGATATGTTCAGGAATCGATGTCTTCCTTCCGAATGTCGAGGAGGGAGAGGCGCTGACCGGTGAAAGATCAGCTGAGGCCATCCTGCATCATCTGCAGAAGCATTTTCCGGTGGTTGTCCTGAAACGCGGCGAACACGGCGCCATGGCATCCTGTGGGACTGATTATGTTTCCGCAGAGGCGCTTCCTGTCAACGTGGTCGACACCACGGGAGCGGGCGATGCTTTCAACGCAGGATTCCTGCATTCCTGGCTCGACACCTCCGATATAAGAGGTAGCTTGACCGCCGGGATCAAGGCGGGTGCCCTCTCTGTCCAATCAGCAGGAGGGGCCCCGCCGCGACTGTTGTAAGAGGCGTGCTTCAACTGCCTTTCCCGACCGTCTCCTCACCCCATCGTCTCCGAACGCAGGGGCGATGTCAGCCCAGTGCACAAGCCGTCGCTCACCAACTGCCGACATCTTCTGAAGAGGTCAGGGACAGCCGGTATGATGCACCGAGGTCTCAGTGTCCGGTGAACACGAGGGTCCGGATCGGCAGCACCAGCGCCTGGATGCGCAGGATCATGGCGTGCACGAGCCCGACCGCGTCCACCGCATGGAGCACCACGCCCCTGGTCGCGCCGACCTCACCCGAGGCGATCAGATCGTGGTTGCTGGTGTAGGCGTTGGCGATGCAGGAGCTGCCCGGCGTCACCCCCTCGAGCCCGCCCGCGTGGAGCGGCTCGAGAAACACCAGGATGGTCCCCGGCCGCACCACCTGCTGCGGGTCGATCAGCTGCTCGCCGCCCCGGAACTGGCCGGCCGCGATGAAGTCCTGCACCTGCGTCACCACCATCGGGATCACCGTCCAGGGCTTCGAGATGCACGTGACCTCGGCCACCATCCCGACCTTCATCACCTGCGCCTCGATCTGCCCGAAGCCCGCCTGGATGGCCCTGCGTCCGGCGCCCTGCGGGATCAGCACCCCGGCCGGGCGCATGAACGGGTTGACGATGTCGCCCACCCGCAGGGTGAACTGCTCTACGCGCCCGGTCACGCCGGCGCGCACGACGGTCTTCGCCAGTTCCACCTCGGCCTGCGCCAGGGCGGCTTCGGCGCTGGCCTTCTGGGCCGGCAGGAGCGTGGAGATCTGCGCCTCGGCGGAACTCTTGGCGGCAGTGGTCGCGTCGATCCCGCCCTGGCGCCCCTGCACGGCGACCTGAAGCCGCTCGATGTCCCGGATCGCCACGGCGCCCGGGTTGCGCCGGTAGATCTCCTGCTTGGTCGCCAGCTCGTCCACGGCCTGCTGATGGGCGCTGCGCGCCTCCTGGATCCGGCCCTCGGCCGCGAGAACATCAGTCCGCGCGACGGCCAGTGCCGCATCGGTTTCGGCGATCTTGCGCCGGGCGGCCTCCGCCGCCGCCTCCTGGGTCGAACTGTCGAGCCGGAATATCGGCGCGCCTTGCTTCACCTCGCCGGTCACGCCGTCAACGTAGACCTCGGCGACCCGTCCGTTGGTCTCCGGCAGGATCGGCACCGTCCGGTAGTACAGGGTGGCGCTGGTCGTGGAGGGATGGTTGTAGAAGATCACCGTGATCAGCCCGACCGTGAGCATCAGGCAGGCGATGATGCCCCAGCGCAGCTCGAACCAGACCGAGTAGAGCGTGATCTCGCGGCCGAGCCGCTTGCCCTGGGCATAGCGGCGGAAAAGATAATCCGGCAGGATCGTCAGCAGGGAGCAGAGAAGGAGCTCAAGCATCGGTCCGGTCCTTCGGCATGCGCGGGAGCGTGATGATCTTCGGCACTTCGGCCGTGTCGTCCGGGGCGGGATCGGCGGCGATCGCATCGGGCTCCCCGTCGGCGCCCCGGCCGGGCGGGATGCCGGCGATCGTCTCGAGCGATCCGGCGATCCGGCGCAGGGGCCAGCCGAAATCGGGAATGTCGATCAGGGCGAGCAGCAGGCCGGCGACCCAGAAGAGATGGATGTGGGTGAAGAGGGCGAGCAGGCCGAGCACGGCGACGATCTCGAACTGCAGCTTGTGAGATTTGTGAGCGATGCGCTCGGGCAAGGTGTGCAGGCGCAGGAACAGCAGGCCGATGGCCATCACGGCGATGACCAGCACTACGGCCATGACCACCATGAAGACGTCCGTCTCCCCAGGGCTGACGATGAACGCCGGCAGATGATGCGGAGCCGCAGGATGAAGCGTCGGGTTCATGATAGATCTCCTGTCGAAAGCATTCTCCTGCTCCGCGGCAGCGGATGAGGACGGCGAAGTTGCCACGCGTGTACAGAGGTCTCTTTTCCGGAGCTTACGCCTCCACCAGTCCGTTGCGGATCGCGTAGCGGATCAGGGCCGCGGTCGTGTCGAGGTTGAGCTTGCGCAAGGCCAGGGCGCGATGGGTCTCGACCGTCTTGGTGCTGATGCTCAGGATGTCGGCGATCTGCTTGTTGGTCTTGCCCTCCGCGATCAGTTGTACGACCGCCTTCTCCCGCGCAGTCAGCGCCGATTCGTCCACGCTTCCCTTCGATAGATAGGTTTCGAGCAGAGCTTCGGAGACCTTGCCAGTGAAGAACGGCCTGTGGGCCGCCAGTGCCTCCACCGCCGAGACCAAAAGTGCCTTGGCATCCGACTTGAGCAGGAAGCCGCGGGCGCCGGCCTCAAGGACATCCCGGATTAGGCTGTCGGTGTCGTGCATGGTGAAGATCAACACCTCTACGCCGGGCACGCGGCCCCGGATCTGGCGGGTCGCCTCCACGCCGTTCACCAGAGGCAGCGAGTAATCGAGGATCACGACATCGGGTCGCAGGGCCAGGGCTTGGTCAATGGCCTGCTTGCCGTCCCGGGCCTCGCCGACCACCTCCCAACCCTCATGCCCCTCCAGGATGGTCCGGACGCCAGAGCGGACCACGTCGTGATCGTCTGCGATCAGAATGCGCGTCATCGCAAGACTTCCTCCGACTGGGGTCTGGCGTCCGAGCCCCCGAGTCCCCCGAGCCCCAGAGGCAGGATACACCTTTGGGCCGCCAAACCCATCCGCGCGAAACCCTGAAAGTGCCGGAGGCAGACCCTGAAACTTCAGGAAAGGGCCTGGCCGTCCGCCTTGTCCCGGCTCGACAGCCATGGCATCCGCAAGCTTCCGGCCCGTGATGATGCTCGACCAGTCCCGCGGACGGGGACCATCGCGACGATGCTGGTGCCGCCGCGACCGGTTCGGATCCGCAGCTCGCCGTCGAACTGCTCCAGGCGGGCTCGCATGCCTGCAACGCCAACGCCGAGCCGGATCGGTCCTTCCAGCCGGGCAGCACCGGTGATCCCGCGCCCATTGTCGCGGATGCGCACGACCAAGCGACCGGAGACAATGCGGGCATCGACCGACACGTGCGAGGCGCCGGCGTGCCGATGCACGTTGGTGAGGGCCTCCTGCATCACGCGCAGGATCGTCCGCTGGAGGTCCGGCGGCAGATCGTCCACCTCCTCCGAAATGCGAATCCGGGCAACGAGTCCCGTTCGCCCCGCAAAGCCTTCGGCAAAATCCCGCAACGTGGCCTGCAGGCCGTCCTTCTCCAGGTTCGGTGGATGCAGCAGGTAGGTGAAAATACGCAGCTCCCGCAGCGCCTCCGTCAGCAGGCCTTCGACCTCCCTCAGGGTCTTGTGGCCCGCCGGGCTTTGCCGAACCTCCGCCTCGAGGCCCGACAGTCCGAGGTTTGCCGCCACAAGGTGCTGCGCCGTCGAGTCGTGCAGCTCGCGGGCGATGCGTTGCCGCTCCTCCTCCTGGAGGGCGAGCAACTGCCCGGACAGCTCGCTGACCTTGTTGTTCGCGCCAGCGACCTGATCGGACAGCGTTCGGAGCGGCTGCTCCACCTGACGGGCCGTGAACAGCGCGGCGAGGCCGCCGGCCAGAAGGAGGAAGGCCGCCATCCCGGCCATCTGGCGCAGGGCGCCCGCGACGGGAGCGTTCACACCGGAAAGCGGGACCGCGACCATGGTCGTCCAGTTCGTGGCTCCGGAATTGCGGTATGCGACCAGGATCGGGATGCCGCGCTCGTCGACATCCTCGATCAAGCCCTCGACCGTCTCGTTCCCGTTTGCGGTGGCGAGGCGCGCGGCAAGGGCGACTGGCATGGGAACCCGCGACGATGTCTCGGCTCCCCTCGTAGTCACGATGGGCTGGAGCTTGCGGTCGTAGACGCCTCGCGTCGATGCCGCAGGGACGTCCTGGCTTCCCAGGATGGCTCCGAGGCGATCCTGCGACAGGACGGTGGTGATGAAGCCTTTCATCGTGCCGTCGTCGTGGTTGATCCGCAGGCTGAGCGCGATGATCGTCGTTCCGGGCTTCGCGAGGCTAGCCATGCGGCCCGACACCGTCCACCCGCGCTCCCGCACCCGGTTTAGGGCTTCCGGATAGGTCGGGAAGTCCCGGTGCCGCGGGAGCGCCGCCCCGAACGGCCGGAGGGTGTTGACGACCTGACCGTCCAGATCCTGAAGGATCAGCCAGGATCCGTCGGGGATCGGCGTTGCCTTGAGCTGGTCGTAGAAGCCCCTGGCGTCGCCGGACTTCAGGGCCGGCGACGAGGACAGGCCCTTCAGCAGGGCGTTGCCTGCTGCCACCTCCTGGTCGAACGCAAACGACAGCGCAATCGCGTTCCCCAGGGTATGCTCCCGGACGATCTGGCGCTCATGCCGGGCATTCGATAGCAGCAGCGCCGCCGCGACAACGCAGGTCACCACGATGATGGCCGCGAAGATCAGGGCGACGCGGCCCCGCAAGCGGGTCGGCACGCCCGGGAGCGAGCGCGCAACTATCGGCACGGTGCCATCGCTCATGACGGCGACCTCCGGCCGCAAGGGCAACGCAACAGGATCGGGGCCGCGACGGGGCCCTCGCTCCGATAACATACGTTAAACCCTGAGCCCACCTGCTGTCGACCTACCATAGGCGGACGCACCCGCTCGGTTGGCTATGCGTCGGTCCGCAGATCAGGGAGAGGCGGAAATCAGGGTCTGCCTCCATCATTTTCAGGAGAGACCCTGATAGCCCGATGACTGGGCGCTGGACGATACTGCGGTCCTGCCAGGACAGGAGCAACATCCATGTCGCAGGCCACACTTCGGCACCATCACGGCCACGGGCAAACAGAGCCTTCATACGCCGACATGATCCGCATCTCCGGCGGCACATTTCGCATGGGCTCGGACAGGCATTATCCGGAAGAGGCGCCAGTCCATCGCGTCACTGTGGATGGCTTCCTCATCGACCGCACACCGGTCACCAACCGTCAGTTCCGCGACTTCGTTCGCGCCACCGGACACGTCACCTTCGCCGAGAAGCGACCCGATCCGAAGGACTATCCCGGGGCCCCTCCGCACATGCTCTATGCGGGCTCGCTCGTCTTCTCGCCACCCGATCATCCGGTCGATCTTCGGGACTGGAGCCAGTGGTGGATCCTGCTCAAGGGCGCCGACTGGCGGCATCCCACTGGCCCGAAGAGCAATATCCACGGCCTCGACAATCATCCGGTCGTGCATGTCGCCTATGCCGATGCACTCGCCTATGCCCGTTGGGCCGGCAAGTACCTGCCGACCGAAGCCGAGTGGGAATTCGCGGCGCGCGGTGGACTGGACCAGGCGGAGTTTGCCTGGGGCGACGAACTCACGCCGGACGGACGCCAGATGGCGAACACGTGGCAGGGCGCCTTCCCGTTCCAGAATCTCGCGCAGGACGGCTTCGAGCGCACGTCGCCGGTCACCGCCTTTCCGCCCAATGCTTATGGCCTCTACGACATGATCGGCAATGTCTGGGAATGGACCAGTGACTTCTACGCCCCAAAGCATCCGACCGACGCTCCCAAGGCCTGCTGCATTCCCGAGAACCCGCGCGGCGGAGATGAAGGCCAGAGCTATGACCCCTGCCAGCCGCAAACGCGGATCCCTCGCCGGGTGTTGAAGGGCGGCTCACACCTGTGCGCCCCTAATTACTGCCGTCGCTACCGTCCGGCAGCGCGTCACCCGCAGCCGGTCGATACCTCGACGAGCCATGTCGGCTTCCGCTGCATCATCAGAGAGAGAGGAAGATCCCATGACCAGTGATCGTGCGTCCTCACAAATGCCGGGCGGACGTTTCCGCCTCCGGCGCAGGCGGGCCAAGGCTGCCCTCGTCGGAGCCACGGCCCTGGTCTCGGCGACAATGGCCGTCCCGACCTTCGCCCAGACCCCGCAGCCGCAGAAGCCCAACATCGTGCTGATCGTCTCCGACGATACAGGTTACGGCGATCTTGGCGCCTACGGCGGCGGCCCCGGACGCGGCATGCCGACGCCCAATCTTGATCGGCTCTCCAACGAGGGCATGACCTTCTTCTCGTTCTATGCCCAGCCGAGCTGCACCCCGGGCCGCGCCGCGATGCAGACCGGACGCATTCCGAACCGCAGCGGCATGACCACCGTAGCGTTCCAGGGCCAGGGCGGCGGCCTGCCGGCAGCCGAGTGGACCTTGGGCTCGGTGCTCAAGCAGGCGGGCTACCGGACGTTCTTCACCGGCAAGTGGCACCTTGGCGAGGCCGATTATGCCCTGCCCAATGCCCAGGGCTATGACGAGATGAAGTACTGCGGTCTCTACCACCTCAACGCCTACACCTATGCCGATCCGACCTGGTTCCCAGACATGCCCCCGGAGCTGCGGGCGACGTTCCAGCGGGTGACCAAGGGCACGCTGTCGGGCAATGCCGGGCAGCCGGCGCGGGAGGAGTTCAAGGTCAACGGCCAGTACGTGAACACACCCGTGATCAACGGCAAGGAAGGCGTCGTCGGGATCCCGTTCTTCGACGAGTATGTCGAGAAAGCCTCGCTCGATTATCTCGACCGGGCGGCGCAGTCGCGAGAGCCGTTCTTCATGAGCATCAACTTCATGAAGGTGCACCAGCCCAACATGCCGGCGCCGGAGTTCGAGCACAAGTCGTTGTCGAAGAGCAAGTACGCCGACTCGGTGGTCGAGCTCGACGCTCGGATCGGGCGCATCATGGACAAGATCCGGCAGGTCGGCGGCAACAACACGCTCGTGTTCTACACCACGGACAACGGTGCCTGGCAGGATGTCTATCCGGATGCCGGCTACACCCCGTTCCGCGGCACCAAGGGCACCCTGCGCGAGGGCGGCAACCGCGTGCCGGCAATGGCATGGTGGCCGGGCCGGATCGCGCCCAACACCAAGAACCATGAGATCCTCGGCGGCCTCGACCTGATGGCGACGTTCGCGTCGGTTGCAGGCACGAAACTGCCGGAGAGGGACCGCGAGGGCCAGCCGATCATCTTCGACAGCCAGGACATGACGCCGGTGCTGTTCGGGACGGGCCAGTCGCCGCGGAAGTCATGGTTCTACTTCACCGAGAACGAGCTGTCGCCGGGCGCGGTCCGTGTCAACAACTACAAGTTCCTGTTCAACCTGCGGGGCGACGACGGCGCCTCCACCGGCGGCCTCGCGGTCGACACCAATCTCGGCTGGAAGGGTGCCGAGAAGTACGTCGCCACGGTCCCGCAGGTCTTCGACCTCTTCCAGGATCCGCAGGAGCGCTACGACATCTTCATGAACAACTTCACCGAACGCACCTGGATGGGCGTGGTTATGGAGCAGGAACTCAAGAAGGTGATGAAGACCTATGTCGAGTATCCGCCGCGGAAAGTGCAGAGCTACGGCTACACCGGCCCGATCACACTCTCCGACTACGAGCGCTTGCAGACCGTCCGCGAGGTGCTCGCCAAGGAAGGCGTCAACGTGCCGATGCCCACCGGCAACTGACCTGATTGGGGAGGGCTGTGCCCTGCATGGCCCTCCCCGCATTTCGACCTAAGCCGAGAAACCTCGATCATGGACTGGTTCAGATCGACGTGCCCATCACGCGCGCTGGAGTGAGCCGTTCGAAAGCAAGAGGATCAACAATGCACCGTGTCATTTTGCTCGCTGTTCTCCTCGGTCTGGTGGCGGTCACGTCCAGCCGCGCTCAGAACCAGGATTCTGGGCCCCCACCGCGCCAGGGCGAAATCACGATCCCTTCGGAAAGAACCCTTGAGCGGGACGCCGTGACGTCGCCGAAAAACGAGTTCTCGACGAACGACGCGGCCGCCGCCCGGCAGATGGAGCGGCAAAACAGGCAGATCGACCGCAAGGTCATGAAAGGCATCTGCACGGATTGCTGAGGAAAATCGCAGTTCGGAAATCGAGGAGGAAACGGCGATGAGAATTCTACTGTCAGCCCTTATACTCGCTTCAGTCACGACAACGGCGATGGCGCAGGCTGGACCGCCGACGTCGCAGCGAACCTGCTCTGCCAACCGCCAACTTGTCATGAGGGACGGCGCCGTCGTCCTCGATACCGGGCCCTCGACCTATGCCCGCTTCGTCAGAAGCGGCGCCGAATGCACGGTCGACCAGTTCCCCGAACCGGCATGGGTGCCGAGCTCGAACAATCCGCAATGCTTCATCGGCTACCGCTGCAAGGATGGGTCCGACGACTCCTGACGCGGTGCATTGCACGACCCGATTGATTGGAAGCCCCAAGGGAGGCGCACATGCACGTTCGGTTATTCCGGTTCGCGGCGATGGCCCTAGTCATTGCGTGGGCCTCCACGGCGGTCGCCCAGACTGATCCGCTGCCGTCATGGAACGACGGCCCGTCAAAGCAGGCGATCGTCGCCTTCGTCACCGACGTGACCCGGGAGGGATCGCCGGACTTCGTTCCGCCTGCGGAGCGGATCGCCACGTTCGACAACGACGGGACGTTGTGGATCGAGCAGCCGATCTACGTGCAGTTCGCCTATGCGCTCGACCGGGTGAAGGCGCTGGCGCCGCAGCATCCGGAGTGGAAGAATACACAGCCCTTCAAGGCGGTGCTCGAAGGCGACATGGCGGCACTCGCCGCGGCTGGCGAGAAAGGAGCGGTTGAGATCGTTGCCGTGACGCATGCGGGCATGACGCCGGAGGAGTTCCGGCAAGGCGTCAAGGAGTGGCTCGTGACCGCCAAGCACCCGCGCTTCGACCGCCGCTGTGACGAACTCGTGTACCAGCCCATGCTGGAGGTTCTGACCTACCTGCGCGCCAACGGATTCAAGACCTACATCACGTCCGGCGGCGGAGCCGAGTTCATCCGGGCCTTTGCCGAAGAGCGCTACGGCATCCCACCCGAGCAGGTCATCGGCTCACGCATCGTCACCAAGTTCGAGCGCCGCGACGGCAAACCCATCCTGTTCCGCCTGCCGCAGGTCGACTTCATCGATGATGGCCCCGGCAAGCCGGTCGGCATCAACCAGGAGATCGGCCGGCGGCCGATCGCCGCCTTCGGGAACTCGGATGGTGATCTCGAGATGCTGCAATGGACGACCGAGGCCGGCAAGCGCAGGCTCGGTCTCGTGGTGCATCATACCGATGCGGAGCGGGAATATGCCTACGATCGCCAGTCGCATGTGGGAAAGCTCGACAAGGCGCTTGATGCTGCAGCGTTGGATCGTTGGGTTGTCGTCGACATGAAACGTGACTGGAAGTCCGTCTTCCCGCCTTATCCCTAGTGCTTCAAGCGACGGGAAACGATCCGCTGCGGAGAGGTCCTCACTGGTGGCGTTGTACCAGCCGAAGAGGAACACCGCCTGCAGCACCGCCGCTCCCTCCCCTTCGCGGCGGACCTGCGTGTCCCGCCACAGGTCGAAGGTCGGCGCGCCGTGGATGTGCTCCTGGCCGATGTTCATGACGCCCGTATAGCCGATTTCTCAGATCCTTCATCAGACTGGGACAGAACGCGGATGCGTTCTGCTGGATGACGACCCGGTTGCGCGTGGTCAGAGCGGAATGGGAGTTGCGCCGCACCCGTGACATGAGCCCCGGCAGGCAGGGCCTTGCGTCTCAAGCCCGCCAATTTCCTCATCCTGCCGCGTCAGCAGCTGCTCCACGATGGGCGCCGCCGTGCCCCGCAGGTTCTGGCGCGCGAGCTTGCGCTGGCGGCCAAGGGCCTTGCGGTCGCGTCCGAACGGCGCGTAGACCACAAGGCCGATTCCGGGCAGGGTCAGGAATAGCAGCATCCAGGCGAGGGTTGCCTGAGGGCGCCTGCTCTCCAGAACGATGAAGTTGCCGGTGAGCAGCGCATAAGCAGCAAAGAACCAGCCGAGGGCAGCAGTCCAAGTCCTAGGCGCACCCTTCATGGAAGAGGCGCTTCATCATGAGGGTTCGAGCGACGCCCAGAACTCCGCATCCTTGCTCATGCGGTCAAGCTCCAGCAAACGAGAACCCATTGCACGTCTATCCCTTGCCGCTCCTTGCTTCCATCAGAACCTTTATGCTGTCGAGCGAGTTCGCCACTGCGATAGCACGATCCCATTCGTCAAGTCGGTAACGGTGAGTGACGATTCCTTTCGAGGTGACCAGTCCACGAGACAGCAGGTTGATGGCAATAGGATAGCAATAGGGTCCGAGATGGGCGCCCCGAATATCGAGTTCCTTGCGGTCGCCGATGATCGACCAATCAACCGTCGCGGGTGCGCCGAAGACGGAGAACTCGACAAAGCGACCGAGCTTGCGGATGAGATTGAGCCCCTGCTCGACACCGGTCGGCGAGCCGGTTGCCTCGATATAGACGTCGCAGCCATAGCCGTCGGTCACGGACCGGACGACCGCCAGGGCATCCTGCTCGCGCGGATTGATGATCACATCCGCGCCGAATGACTTCGCGAGTTGAAGCCGCTCATCGATCATATCGATGACAATGAGGAGTTTCGGCGTCTTGAGCTTCGCCACCTGAACCATCATGAGGCCGATAGGGCCCGACCCGGCGATCACCACGACGTCGTCGAGCTGTATATCGCCTCGATTGACTGTGTGGATCGCACACGACAAAGGTTCGATGATCGCCGCGTCGTCCGCTGGGATTCCCTCGTCGATTTTGTGCACGCGGGCGGTGCGCGGTATGCGCATATATTCGGCCATCCCACCATCCGCCACGACACGCTGGAAACCGAAGATGTTGTGGACCTCGCACATCCAGTACTTCCCGGTCCGGCAGAAGCGGCATTGATCGCAGGGCACGATCTGCTCCGCGATGACACGGTCGCCGATCCTGACGCCGAAATGCTCCGCCGCGCCCGAGCCCAGTTCATCCACATGGCCATAGAATTCGTGCCCTGGGATCACCGGGGGCTTCACATACGGGTTGTCACCTCCCCAGAACATCGCGGCGCCCGACCAGCACTTGCAGTCGCTGGCGCAGATGCCGCAGGACGCGATGCGCAGCACCATCTCGCGCTCTCCCGGCACGGGACGCTCTACCTGCGCGACGCGGTAATCCTCCGGGCCGTGACAGACGATTGCGGTCATTCTCCGGTTGGAACGTTGAGAATTGCCGTCGCTGAGTGTCATCGGTGCGTCTCCTGTCTCTGTTTTTATTGTCAGAATCGATACGCAAATGGGACCAGATCTCTTGTGCTTCACCGGAGCCTGTCATATCGGGACGGACGCTGCGAAGGACGATTTCAGGTCGCAATATGGCCAGCTTAACAAAGCACGCCTGGGCAGAAGCGCGACCGGCGACGGAAAGGCTGCCGATCCTGCCGCCGCCAGCCTCCAGGGCATTGAGTCCGTGGGCCAGAGCGAAGGTCATTCCTCTTCCCGAGAAGGCTTGTGGGATGTGCAAGCGATAGAGTGTGCCATTTCATCTGAATCCGGCGAAGGCCTCCGCCGGCTCGCCCTTGAGATCAGTTGATCATGAAGCCGCCGTCGACCGGCATTGCCAAGCCGTTCAGCATCGCGGCCCGATCACTCAGCAGGTAGAGGATTACCTCCGCGACATCTTCAGGATCGGCAAATCGCCCGAGAGGAATGCGCGCGAGCATCCTGGCAGCCTTGTCGGGGTCGCTCCAAGCCTTGGTCGCCATCGGCGTCAGGGTGACTGTCGGATTGATGGCATTCACCCGGATCCTATGGCGGCCCAGCTCGTTGGCCATCACGCGTGTGAGGGCATCGAGGGCGCCCTTCGAGGCACAATAGGCCGCATGGTCGGCAAACCCGATGAAGGACGACACCGACGAGACATTGACGATCGCCCCCGGCAAGCCACGATTCACGCGGTCCCGCGCATATTCCTGAGCGACGATCATGGGCGCGCGCGTATTGACCGTGTAAATCAAATCGAACGTTTCCGTAGTCACGTCGAGGAAGGGATCGAGCGCGGTTGTTCCCGCACAGTTTACCAGGTAGTCGACAGGCAAGGCGGCGTGCGCGGCTTCCCGCGTGGCCGCCGCGTCGGCCAGATCGACGACGATGGAGCGGCAGCCGATTTCACCCTCCAAACTGTCAAGATCCTCTTTCGTGCGTGTCATCGCCACTACCTGCGCACCACGCTCGGCAAGAAGTTTCGCCGTCGACCGGCCAATCCCCTTCCCTGCCCCTGTCACAAGAACACTCTTTCCCTGGAAGTCCATGTTCGTTCCTCACCAACACATCAACCTGCGATCTAGTCGCACGAAACTGCATACCCTTTTCGGAAGCCCCCGGATTTCCACCGCCGCGGCGACCTTCAGGCCAGTCTCTGCCCGGAGGCCTTGTCGAACAGGTGAACTCTTTCCGGATCGAAACGGATGTCCAGTCGCTCGCCCGGATGCGGGGCAATCCGCTCTCGGAAGACGCCGACCAGCGGGTTTTCGCCCAGCTTCATGAACGCTTGCGTCTCCGACCCTGTCGGCTCGATCACGGAGACGTGCGCTGCAGGGCCACCGTGCCCGAGAGAGATATGCTCCGGCCGGATGCCGTAGGCCACCCGCTGCCCATCCCGAAGCAGACGCGGGGCAACCGAAACCGGAAGGGCGATGCCGTCCTGTGTCATCACAATAGGCTCGCCATTCGTGATCGAGACCTGGCCGTCGATCAAGTTCATGGCGGGGGAGCCGATGAATCCTGCGACGAAGAGGTTGGCCGGGCGGTCGTAGAGGTCGAGCGGCGCGCCGACCTGCTCGACCACGCCGTCATGCATCACCACGATCTTGTCGGCCATGGTCATGGCCTCGATCTGGTCGTGCGTCACGTAGATCGTGGTGGTCTTCAGCCGCTGGTGCAGGGCCTTGATCTCCGTGCGCAT
>NZ_JAHAMK010000092.1 GCF_018383585.1 Microvirga sp. 3-52 | reverse complement strand
TCGCGGGTATTGGGATAGCGAGGAGATCCTGGCCTGCGACCAAACAGGAGTGACGGTCACCCTGCCCAAGCCGATGACCTCCGGCTCGAAAGCGGATGGCCGGTTCGGCAAGCAGGACTTCGTCTACTTGCCCGAGGAGGACGTCTACCGCTGCCCAGCAGGCGAGAAGCTCAGGTACTACTACAGCAACGTCGAGCGCGGGCTGACACTGCGGCGCTACTGGACCATGGCTTGCCGCGGCTGCCCGTTCAAGAGCCGCTGTACCACGGCTCGGCAGCGACGGATCACGCGCTGGGAGCACGAGGACGTGCTGGAGGCGGTGCAGCGCCGGCTTGATCTCAACCCCA
>NZ_JAHAMK010000091.1 GCF_018383585.1 Microvirga sp. 3-52 | reverse complement strand
AGATCGCGGGTATTGGGATAGCGAGGAGATCCTGGCCTGCGACCAAACAGGAGTGACGGTCACCCTGCCCAAGCCGATGACCTCCGGCTCGAAAGCGGATGGCCGGTTCGGCAAGCAGGACTTCGTCTACTTGCCCGAGGAAGACGCCTACCGCTGCCCAGCAGGCGAGAAGCTCGAGAAGCTCAAGTACTACTACAGCAATGTCGAGCGGGGGCTGACACTGCGGCGCTACTGGACCATGGCTTGCCGCGGCTGCCCGTTCAAGAGCCGCTGTACCACGGCTCGGCAGCGACGGATCACGCGCTGGGAGCACGAGGACGTGCTGGAGGCGGTGCAGCGCCGGCTTGATCTCAACCCC
>NZ_JAHAMK010000021.1 GCF_018383585.1 Microvirga sp. 3-52 | reverse complement strand
CCCGCGGGCCGATGCGCAGCTCGCCGCCGGAGATGTTCTCCAGCCCGGCGATCATGCGCAGAAGGGTGGACTTGCCGCATCCCGACGGCCCGACGAGGATCACGAACTCCCCGTCCTGGATGTCTATCGATACGCCGTGAATGATCGGAACCGTTCCGAAATTCTTACGGATGTTGCGGATCTCGACTGAGGCCACTGGGCTTCCTCCAAAACATTGTGCGTTCGGGGCACTCTCAGGGTGCCCTGCCAGAACCTTGATACGGCTACGCTATGGTAGGTGTTTCTGCGACTTGATCAAGTTAAACACATATCATGTTGCACGACAAATCTTGACATGCAAGCCGGAGTGCCGTTGCATCGCGAAGACTACGGTTCCTGAAACTCGGCCACAACGCGTCGCCGTCGTCCGTTTGCAGATCCGTCTGCCGCCGCACGGGAACCATGTCTGCATCGTCAAGCTCCGAACAGCCTGCGCGGCTCGGAGTGAAGGGAGAAAAGCGCTCATGATCAAGAATGTTGCGGTCGTCGGCTGCGGAATCGGCCGCACCCACATCGTTTCCTATGCGGCCCATCCGGACAAGTTCCGCGTGGTCGCCATCTGCGACCTCAATGACGAGCGCTTGGCCAGCATCGGCGATGAGTTCGGCATCGAGCGCCGGACCAAGGATTATGCCGAAATCCTGCGGATGAACGATGTGGACATCGTCGACGTCTGCACGCCCCCGGCGGTTCATCTCGAGCAGATCCTGGCGGCTCTCGCGGCCGGCAAGAACGTGGTCTGCGAGAAGCCGCTGGTGGGTTCGGTTGCGGATGTCGATAAGGTGATCGAGGCGGAGAAGCAGTCCCGCGGCCGCGTCCTGCCGATCTTCCAGTACCGCTATGGAAACGGCATCATGAAGGCCAAGCACATCATCGACCAGGGCATTGCCGGAAAGCCTTATCTCGCTTCCGTCGAGGTGTTCTGGAAGCGGACCGCGAAGTATTACGACAATCCTTGGCGGGGGCGCTGGGACACCGAGCTCGGTGGTGTTCTCGTCACCCATGCGATCCACCTGCACGACCTTCTCACCTTCGTCATGGGCCCGGTCAAATCTGTGTTTGCGCGCGCCGCCACCCGCGTGAACGACATCGAGGTGGAGGATTGCGTCGTCGGCAGCCTGGAGATGCAGAGCGGGGCTCTGGCGTCCACGGCAGCGACCCTGGGCTCGCAGGACGAGATCAGCCGCCTGCGCTTCAGCTTCGAAAACGTGACCTTCGAGAGCTGCCAGAAACCCTACGCGCCCGGCGACGATCCCTGGAAGATCATCCCCGCCTCCCCGGAGGTGCAGGCCCAGATCGATCAGGCATTCGAGGGATGGAATTTCGTTCCGACGCGCTTCGAGGGATTGTTCGCTCCCTATCACGAAGCGCTCGTCTCCGGGACAGAGCTTCCTATTACCCTGGCCGATGCGCGCCGCTCGCTGGAGCTTCTGACGGCCTTCTACCAATCCATCGAGACCGAGCGTCCGCAGACCCTTCAGGTCGGTCCCGATCACCCGCGCTACGCGAACTGGAGCCTCGCGAACAAAGGCGCCGACATCCTGCGTTACGCCGCCCGGGCGTAGTCGTCACCGCATGAAAAGACCCGAGGCGACACGCATCGCCCCGGGTCTTTTTGCTCCGCCGCGCAGGCGAGTTGATCGTCTGCCCGACCGAACCTCAGCCCAGCCATTCCTTGCGTCCTGAGAACTCCTCCGGCACGAAGTTTCCGCCCTGGTACTGACGCGCGAGTTCCGTGCCGAGCTCGATCGCTTCGACTTCCGCCGCATAGATTTCCGCATCGTCCCGCGGCTCGTAGCCGAGACGATAGGCGGCGGAATTGTCCCACCAGGAGCGGGTGTTGCCGGAGACGCCGTAGACGATCTCGTGGACGTAATCGGCGGTCAGCCCCACCTCGACCAGGCGCACGAAATCGCCATGGGACAGCCAGGTGGACAGGGCGCGCTTGTTATCCGGCTTCGGCAGGCACGAGCCGATCCTCAGGCAGAGGCTGCGGATGCCGTGCTTGTAGGCATACAGCGCCGCCACATCCTCCCCGAAGGCCTTCGTCAGCCCATAGCGCGAATCGGGGCGGGGCGGGCTTTCTCCGGAAATAGCTGTGTCGTTCGGATACATGCCGGAGGCATGATTGCTGCTCGCGAAGATGACCCGGTCGACCCCGGCATGCCGTGCGCCTTCGTACAGATT
Source organism: Microvirga sp. 3-52 (assembly GCF_018383585.1). Classification (GTDB taxonomy): domain Bacteria; phylum Pseudomonadota; class Alphaproteobacteria; order Rhizobiales; family Beijerinckiaceae; genus Microvirga. The sequence goes on along the minus strand of NZ_JAHAMK010000021.1, from coordinate 86,335 downwards.
GATGGTGCCGGCGATATTGGACTGGAGCAGCTCGGGCCATCCGGTCTCATAGGGAATGCCGCCGAGGTGGACGATGGCATCAATCCCCTCGCACAGGACCTGAACGGTCGTTGCATCGGCCAGATCGCAGGTGACGATCTCCTCGCCCTCCCCCGCTGCTCCCATAGGGGCGACATCGGAGAGCCGAAGCAGCTGGAAACGTCCCGCGAAGGCTTGGCGCAGAATACCTCCAAGACGGCCTGCGGCGCCGGTGAGCAGAATTCGTTGCGAGTTCATGGTCGGATCGCGGTGATGAGGATCGAGATCATTATTTATAGGATATATGATGAATTTCGCCAACCCGACGGGCCGGAGCAAGCATGCCCGTCAGACATCCGCCCACCGTTCGATCCGGGCACCGGCCACCGGAGAGGACGCAATGAACAGGCTCCCGGATTGCGGAGCGGAGGCCAGCACGTCGGGATTGTCCGGCTTGAGGGATGTGATGACCAGAGTCTTCAGGTCGTCTCCGCAGAAGCACGGCATGGTGGGCGCCGGCACGGGAACAGGGTGGGACGCCACGATCTCTCCCTCATGGGAGAAGCGGTTCAGTCTCCCGGCGGACACGCCGGAACTCCAGTAGAATCCCTCCGCGTCGCAGGCGCCGCCATCCGGCCGTCCCGTGGCTTCGTCGAGCGTGGCGATGCGCACTCGGTTCGCGAGCCGGCCCGAGGACGGTTCGAAATCGTAGCGGTCGATCCAGGGGCCGCGGGAATCGGAGTGGAACATGGTGCGGCCATCGGCCGACCAGGCCAGCCCGTTCGACACGAGGCAGGCATGTTCGAGGACGCGGGTCACCTGACCGCGCCCATCGACGCGATAGAGAGATCCGCGCGGCTCCTTCTGGGGACGGTCGTCCATCGAGCCGACCCAGAAGGCGCCGTCGGGCCCGACCTTCCCGTCGTTCAGGCGATGCCAGGCGGGTTCGCCTGGGACCTCTGCGACGATGTCCAGGCTCTCGCTCTCCGGATCGAAGACGGCGATCGTGCGCTCCAGCGCCACGACCAGCCTGCCGCTGGCCCCGAGTCCGATGGAGCCGACGACCCTCGGCATCGTCCAGGTGCGGTGATCCGTGCTATCGAGGCGGATGGAGTGAATGGCCGGTGCCTTGATGTCGATGAAGAACAGGACCTTGCGGCGGTCGTCCCAGACGGGGCTCTCGCCGATCCCGCAGCGCACGTCCTTGAGCAGGCGGAATTCGAGCATCACCGGGCCTCCCGCCCGGCAGGAGCCGCTTCCGCCACCGCCTGAGCCTTGAGGGTCAGCTCCATGGCCTTGAAGCAATGCTCCTGGCCCATCGCCGTCTCGGTCCGGTTCCGGACATCGTTGAGGAGATCGTTCCCGTAAGGCAAATCTTCGTTGGAGCAGTCGAGATGGCGCATGCCGGTCTTGTCCACCAGGAAGAGGTGATCCTTGCCCTCGCGCCCGGCAATGTCGATGTATTTGCGCATCTCGATATAGCCGTCGGTGCCGACGATCATGACGCGTCCATCGCCCCAGATCGGCAGGCCGTCCGGCGTAAACCAGTCCACGCGGATATAGCCCGTGGCATCGGCCGACCTGAGGGTCATCTCGCCGAAATCCTGAAGTCCCGGTGTCTGAGGATTGTTGCGGTTGGCCACCATAGCATGGGTGACCTCGGCATCCGTCGCGCCCGTATAGAACAGGAACTGCTCGCATTGATGGGATGCGATGTCGGTCAGGATTCCGCCATAGGCGTCCCGCTCGAAGAACCACGAAGGACGGATGGGGGCGTTCAGCCGATGCGGGCCGAGGCCCAAGGTGTTCACCACCTGGCCGATGGCACCGGAGCGGATCAGCTCGCCGGCCTTGTTGGTGACGCGGCTGCTGAAATGCTCGGAATAGAAGATCGAATAGATGCGCCCGGTCTCCTTCTGAACCCGGCGAACCTCTTCCAACTCTTCGAGCGTGATCATGCCCGGCTTGTCGACCATGTAGTCCTTGCCGTGGCGCATGACCTCGATGCCGATCCGCGCCCGGTCCTTGGGAATTGCGGCGCTCAGCACGATGGCGATGCCGTCGTCCTCCAGGATCCGGCGGGCGTCATGAACGCGTTCCGCCTGCGGATAGCGCTCAGCGAAGGGAGCGGCGAGGTCGTCCTCCTTGGCGAAGAAGGATGCGAACTCGGCCCCTGCGCCGAGAAGGGCATCAACCTGGCCGAAGATGTGGTTGTGGTTGATGCCGATCACGGCGAAGCGAATTCCCGATGCCGACATCCGCCTCAACCCTTCAGACCGGTGGTCGCGATGCCTTCGATCAGCAGGCGCTGGAAGACCACGAAGAACAGCAGGACCGGGATCAGGGCCACCACGGACATGGCGAACAGGGCGCTCCAGTCGGACTTGCCCGTCGAGTCCACGAAGGTGCGCAGACCGAGCTGGACCGTGTACTGGCTCGCGTCGTTCAGGTAGATCAGCGGGCCGAAGAAATCGTCCCAGGTCCAGATGAAGGTGAAGATCGCCGCCGTGGCGAGCGCCGGCACCGACAAGGGCAGCATGACGCTCCAGAAAATGCGCCAGGGTCCGGCTCCGTCGATGATCGCCGCCTCGTCGAGTTCGCGCGGAATGCCACGGAAGAACTGGTAGAGCAGGAAGATGAAGAAGGCGTCCGCGGCGAGGAACTTGGGCACCACCAGCGGCAGGAAGGTGTTCACCCAGTCGAGGTTCAGGAAGAGCACATACTGCGGAATGAGGGTCACGTGATACGGCAGCATCAGCGTGCCGAGCATGAGTGCGAACCAGAAGTTCTTCAGCGGGAATCTCAGCCGCGCGAAAGCGTAGGCCGCCAGCGAACAGGAGAACACGTTGCCGATTACGCTGAGGACCGCGATCACCAGCGAGTTCCAGAAGAATGTCCCGAAGCTGACCGTCAAACCCGACCAGCCGCGGATATAGGCGTCGATGGTAAAGGTGTCCGGCCACAGCGAGGCGTTGCCGAAGATCTCGTCGTCGGGCTTGAAGCTGCTCGCGAGCATCCACAGCAGCGGATAGAGCATGAGCAGCGACACGCCGCACAGGATCACATGGTACAGGAGAGAGCGGGCTCTGCCGACGTTCGGTGTCGTTGCGACTGTTGTTGAAGCATCAGTCATTGTAATGGACCCAGTAGCGAGAGGTGAGGAACGAGAAGGCGGTGAAGCAGGCAATGATGATCAGAAGGATCCATGCCAAAGCCGACGCATATCCCATGCGGAAATAGGCGAAGCCTTCCTGATACAGGTACAGGGTGTAGAAGAGGGTCGAGTCGATCGGTCCGCCGGTGCCCTCGCTGATGATGAAGGCCGGCGTAAAGGCCTTGAACGCATCGATGGTCTGCACGATGCCGTTGAAGAAGATGACCGGGGTGAGCAGCGGAAGAGTGATCTTGACGAACTGCTGCATCTTGTTTGCGCCGTCGATGCTGGCGGCCTCGTACACGTCCGGCGGGATCTGCCGCAGGCCGGCGAGGAAGATGATCATCGGTGAGCCGAACTGCCAGATGCTGAGCAGCACCAGCGTGTAGAGCGAATAGTTCGGATCGGAGATCCAGCTCGGCCCATCGATGCCGAAGAGGGCCAGCGCCACATTGACGAGGCCGTCCTTGGCGAAGAGCTGGCGCCAGAGCACGGCGATGGCGACGCTCGCGCCGAGCAGAGAGGGCAAATAGAAGAGAGCCCGATAGAGCGGGAGCCCGGCGATGCCGCGGTTGAGGACCATGGCAAGGCCGAGCGCGAAGGCGAGCTTCAACGGGACGGCCAGGATGACATAGGTAAACGTCACCTGCATGGAATGCCAGAACTTCACGTCATTGGTGACGATGCGCTGGTAATTGGCGGTTCCGATGAATTGCGGATCCTGCAGCAGGTCGAAATTGGTAAAGGACAGATAAAGGGATGCGAGCGTCGGGCCAAGGGTCAGCCCGAGAAAGCCGATGAGCCAGGGCGCTAGAAAGGAATAGGAGACGAGCGCACGGGACAATTCTCCCCGACGCTTGCTGCGCTTCTCCGGCTCGCTGATCGTCAAAGGAATTTGAGCAGTTGTTGTCATGCAGAATGGCTCACAGCAATGTCATGATAGACGGACAGGCCGACCCGGTTCGGCTGGGTCGGCCTGGTGAGTCAGAAGACGCTTGTCGTCAGGCGCGGCTCAGAATGGCCTGGGCTTCGCTGACATACTGCTTGCCGCCGTCGGCCGTGGACATACGTCCGAAGCCGACCTGTTCGGAAATCCGGCGCAGCATGGTCTGGATCTCGCCGGCGCCCTTCGGAGGCGCGGGCGGGATCGGCCCGACCTTCGGCGTGACGTGAGAGATGAAATCCACCACGAGCTTGCCTTGTGCGTCGAGCTCCGCCGACACGGCCTCGCGGACCTTCGGAGACGCCGGAACGCCGCGCTCCACGCCGAGAAGCTTCGCGCCATCCACATCCTTCACCGTGAAGTTTGCGAACTTGACCGCAGGCTCGGCCACCTTGCTGCGGGCATAGATGCTCCACATCATCGACGGCTTGAGATAATGGCCGGGATTCGGGCCTGCGCCCTGCGGATACATGGTGATGCCGAGCGGGTTCTTGTTGAGCACCTGATAGCCGACATACTGGTTCGAGTGGTTGAACGCGCAGGCCGCGCGGCCCTGGGTCAGCAGGTTGGTCTCGATGTTGTTCTTGTCGAGCGCTTGGAGATCGGCCGGAGGGCAGGCCTTCGTTTCGCGCGCCTTGGCCCACATGGCAAACCAGTCGGCCGCATCCTTCTCGTCCAAGCCGAGCTTGCCGTCTTCAGTATAGAGCGCCTTGCCGCGCTGGCGCAGCCAGTTCTCGAAAGCGACCTCTTCGGCGCTGGCGTCGGACGTCCCGAAATATTCGCCGTTATGCGCCTTGGTGACGGCTGCGGCGAGCTCGAAGAACTTGTCCCACGTCACGTCGATCGGTTCCGCCACGCCGGCCTTCTGGAACGCCGCCTTGTTGTAGATCAGGGCGTTCGAGTTGTTGCCGATATTGATGCCGTAGAGCTTGCCGTCGACCTTGCAGCTGTCGAGGGAGGCCTTGTCGAAGTCGCTGATGTCCAGCGACTTGCCCAGGAACTCGTCGAGGGGCAGCAGCGCGCCGCGACGGGCATATTCCGCGACATAGCGATAGTCCATCTGGATCAGGTCCGGCGCGTTGCGGCCGGCCGCCTGGGTCGCGAGCCGCGGCCAGTAATCGCCCCAGGCCAGGGTCTCGCCGTCGATCTTCACGTTCGGGTTCCGCTCCTGGTAGAGCGAGACCGCTTTCAGCGTGCGATCGGCGCGCTCCTTGGATCCCCACCAATACAGACGGACGCGGGCATCCTGGGCAAAGGCCGGGAGGCTTCCCAGCGCGCTGAGACCGGCGGACCCAAGGGCCGCCTTCAGCAAAGTTCTACGGTTAAGGTCGCGAGTCATGTGGCGTATCTCCCTCTTGGGCGCCGCTTCGACGGTCACCCGAAATCATGGCCTCTCTCGGCGACAACTTTTTTTCTTTGGCACCCGTCCCGCCGAGGCTTCAGTCCCTTGACCCCATACGTTACGAGAGCGGTTTTCTTTTGTCGCCATCCGACATGAAGCTAGAATTTAGAATGGTTGTATGTCAACCAGTTGTATGATGTAATTTGGCGATCTAAGCTTCCGCACCGAAGCTTCCCTAGAGATAATCGCTTACAGGAACAGCCACATCCCTGGTCCACCAACGGCTAAGGCTGGGATTTGTCTGACAAATTAAACGCTCAAATTACCTTAAGAGCGAAGCAGCAGGAGAACCCAAGAGAATGGATCGCTCAAGCAGGAAACGCATCGCCCTCATCGGCACTGGCCATCGCGGCACGAGCATGTGGGGGATCAACGTGGTCAAGGGCTATAGCGACTACGTGGACATCGTCGCCCTCTGTGACACCAACCGGCTTCGTGCCGAGCGCGCCCGGGGTTTCCTGGGGATCGATGCCCCCATCTATACCGACGCCCAGGAGATGATCGCGACGGTCAAGCCGGACCAGGTGATTGTCTGCACCAGAGACTCGAATCACGATGACATGATCGTGCGGGCGCTTGAGGCTGGGGTGGATGTCATCACCGAGAAGCCGATGACGACCACGGCCGAGAAGGTGCGGCGCATCCTCGAGGCCGAGAAGCGCACCGGACGCCGCGTCGATGTGACCTTCAATTACCGCTACGCTCCGACCGTACGGAAGATCAAGGAGCTCCTCAACTCTGGCGTGATTGGTGATGTGACCTCCATCGATTTCCACTGGTTTCTCGACAACAAGCACGGGGCGGACTACTTCCGCCGCTGGCACGCGGTGGAAGAGAATTCCGGCAGCCTTTTCGTGCATAAGAGCACTCACCATTTCGACCTGATGAACTGGTACCTGGACGACGACCCGGAGGAGGTCTTCGCCTTCGCGAGCCTGCGTAAGTACGGCAAGGTCAATCCCTTTCGCGGCGAGCGCTGCAAGACCTGTGAGCATGCCAGCTATTGCGACTATTTTGTCGACATCAGCAAGGATCCGTGGCTCGAAGCCCTCTATGAGGATCCCTCCCGCGAGGACGGTTATGTCCGTGACGCCTGCGTGTTCCGCGAAGAGATCAATATTCCCGACACGATGTCGGCCATGATTCGTTACCGGAAAAGCGTGCAGGTCACCTATTCGGTGAACACCTACATGCCGATCGAGGGACATTTCATCGCCTTCGATGGCACCAAGGGCCGCATCCAGATGCGGCAATACGAGCGCCAGCCCTGGGAAACACCGGAATACGACGAGATCCAGCTCGTGCGGAATTTCGGCGGCGTCGAGACGATCCAGGTCCCGCACGAGCCGGGCGGGCACTTTGGCGGCGACCCGAAGCTGCAGGACATGCTCTTCAAGCCGGGGACCCCTGACCCGCTGAACCAGCGTGCCGGCTCGCGCGCCGGCGCCATGTCGGTGCTGTGCGGAATCGCGGCGCTCCAGAGCTCGAAGACGGGCCAGATGGTCAGCGTCTCGAAGCTGCTCGATCCGGCTCAGGCCATTGCCGCCTGATGCTCGACGGGAGGTGGCAACAGCCACCTCCTCATCTGCTCCGCGGGAGCAGCCTAATGGACCACGCGAGAGAACGCACAATGATCGCGAGTGAGAATTTCTCGGCGGACGTGATTCGCGCCCAGATCGAGGCGATCCTGCGGGCCTGGGGCATGGGCGAGGAGAAGCTGCGCCTCACGGCCGAGGTGATGGTCGAGACCGATCTGCGCGGCATCGACTCCCACGGGATCTCGATGCTGACCCAATATGCCCAGATGCAGAAGGCGGGACAGCTCCACCTTCAGGCCGAACCTCGAATCGTCCGCCAGAGCGCCAGCACAGCCTTGATCGATGGCGGAGCCGGGTTGGGTCATCCTGCTGCCCTCATGGGCATGGACCTCGCCATCGAGAAGGCGCTGGCGCACGATGTCGGCGTCGTGTCGGTGTTCAACTCCCACCATTTCGGTGCCGCTGGCTATTACGCCACGATGGCCGCGGAACGCGGGCTGATCGGCGTCGTGTCGTCGACGACCCGCGTGATCTCCGTCGTGCCGACGAACGGGGTCGAGCGTGTGCTCGGCACCAATCCGATTGCCGTCGCAGTGCCTGCCGGCCGGCATCCAAGCGTCTGTGTCGACATTTCCACCAGCGTCGTCGCGGCCAACAAGGTCAAGGTCTATGCCCTGCAGGGCAAGGATCTTCCTGCCGGATGGGTGATTGACGGCGATGGACGCCCCGTCACCGATTCCGGCAGAGCCTTCCGGCAGATTTTCGACGGTCAGGAAGGTGGCCTCACACCCATCGGCGGCGATGGCAGCGATATGGGCGGGCACAAGGGTTATGGGCTTGGCCTGATCGCCCAGATCCTATCGGGCAGCCTGTCCGGCGCCTCCTTCTCGCCGGTCCGGAACAGGACGCAGAAGCCCTCGGACCCCGACAATATCGGTCATTTCTTCATGGCCCTGAATCCAGCGGCCTTCCGGCCGTTCGATGCCTTCCAGTCGGACGTGGAGGTCGTCGTCGACACCCTGCATGCCACCAAGCCGGTCCGCGAGGACAAACCGGTTCTGGTGCCGGGCGAACCGGAATGGGCCGCTCGCGAAGAGCGGCTCGTCACGGGCATTCCGATCCCTGAGACGTTGAAACTGAAGGTGCGGGAAATTGCCGAGGCCGCGGGCGCCCCTTACCTGCTGCAGCCGGCGATGGCCGCCTGAGAATAATGGGCTCCCGCCACGCGAACAGGAGCCCGGAGCGATCAGCCTGATCAGCGCCCGCGCGCCAGAATCGAATTCGCCTCGGCGATGTACTGCTTTGCCGCGGCCGATGCGGACGAGCGTCCGAAGCCGACCTGCTCGTTGACGCGTCTGATCAGAACCTGAATCTCGCCGGCCCCTTGAGGCGGCGCAGGCGGGATCGGCCCGACGTGCTGCGATACCTCCGCGATGAAATCGACCACCTTCTTGCTCATCTCGTCGAGCTGATCCGACACCGCCCTCCGTGTCGACGGCGAGGGCGGCACCCCGCGCTCGACGCCGAGGACTCGCGCCCCTTCCGGATCCTTGACGGTGAAGTTGGCGAACTTCACCACCTCCGGGGCAACCTTCGTGCGGGCATAGATGCTCCACATCATCGAAGGCTTGAGATACTGGCCCGGATTGGGACCCGCGCCCTGCGGATAGGTGGCGATGCCGAGCGCATTCTTGTTGATGGCCTGGAAGCCGACGAACTGGTTGGAATGGTTGAAGGCGCAACCCGCGCGCCCCTGCGTGAGCAGGCTGGTATCGGGACCGCTCTTATCGAGCGCCTGAATGTCTGCAGGCGGGCAGGCCTTCACCTCGCGCATCTTCACCCAGAGCGAGAGCCAATCTCCGACATCCGCTTCCCCGAAGCCGAGCTTGCCGTCTTCCGTGTAGAGCGCCTTGCCGCGCTGGCGCAGCCAGTTCTCGAAGGCGGCCTCGTCTGCGCCCGCGTCGACAGTGCCGAAATAGGAACCGTCATGGGCTTTCGTGACCTCGGCGCAGATTGCGGCGAACTTGTCCCAGCTCGTTCCGATGACGGGCTCGTCGACGCTCGCCTTCTGAAAGGCCGCCTTGTTGTAGATCAGGGCATGGGAGTTGTTGCCCAGGTTGATGGCAAAGAGCTTTCCGTCCACCTTGCAGCTGTCGAGCGAGGCCTGACCGAAATCGCCGATCTGCAGATCTTTCCCCACGTACTCGTCGAGGGGAAGAAGGACACCGCGCCGCGCATACTCGGCAAGGTAGCGATAATCCATCTGGATGAGATCGGGAGCGTTGCGTCCGGCGACTTGCGTCGCAAGCCTCGGCCAGTAATCGGTGAAGGACAGGGATTCGCCGTCGATCTTGATGTGCGGATTGCGTTGCTGGTACAGCGCCGCCGCCTTCAAGGTTCTGTCGGCGCGCTCCTTGGACCCCCACCAGAAGATCCGGAACCGGGTGCTCTCCTGCGCCCATGCGGCCTTGTGGGCAAGCATGGACGCACCGGCGGCTGCCATGAAGGTGCGGCGTGAGACGTTTCCTGCCATCGTTGTCGCCTCCTGATTGTCAGGAAATTGCGGTTTGTTGATTGGGCCGTCTTGTCAGACGACCGTACGGTGCCGTTCGATGCAGGTGGCGAGAACCTCATCCATCGGCTTTTGCCACCAGTTGTTCTCCGAGAAGATCTCGACTTCCGAATAGCCCGTGAAGCCAACCGCTTCGACGGCCTCACGAATGCCGCGCAGGTCGATGACGCCGTCGCCCATCATGCCGCGGTCGAGCAGCAGGTCCGTGGTGGGCACGAGCCAGTCGCAGACGTGATAGGCCAGCAAGCGGTCCTTGCCGGTGCGGCGGATCTGTTCCTTCAGTTCCGGATCCCACCAGACATGGTAGACGTCGACCGCGAGGCCGAGCATTCCCGTGCGCTCGGGGTCGACCCGGTCGCAGATGTCGAGTGCCTGGCGCATGGTGTTCACGCAGGCGCGGTCCGCCGCATACATCGGATGCAGCGGCTCGATGGCGAGCGGGAGGCCAGCCTGACGGGAATATTCGAGCAGCGTCGCGATGCCGTCCTCGACCATGGCGCGCGCGGCGTCAATGTCCTTCGACGGCTGCGAGCCGGGCCGTGAATATTGCGGCAGGCCACCCACCACGAGCACGAGGCAGGGCGCGCCGAGCGCAACCGCCTCGTCCACCGCGCGGCGGTTGTCGTCGGTCGCCTCCTGCAGCCGTGACGCATCGGCCGGGAACATGCCGCCGCGGCAATAGCCGGAGAGTTCGAGCCTCGCGTCCTTCACGGCGGCCACGGCCCGGTTGAGACCGACGGTCGCCACCTGATCGCGCCAGGGCGAGATCGCCTTGATCTCGGCTCTGGCGCAGGCCTCCGTGATGGCGACGAGGTCGCCCTGTTTTCTCACCGTCGCCGTGTTGATCGACAGGGCGCGGTGATCGCCGGAAAAGTCACGCATGCTTCACGCCTCCACCCCATGCGTGGCCAGGACGAAGCGCATGCGCTCCACCGCGAGGTCCGGGTCCAGCAGGAGGCCGGCCTTATCCGCGAGACGGAAGAGCTCGGCGAGATGCAGGGTCGAGCGGGCGCTCTCCTGTCCGCCGACCATGGTGAAGTGGTCCTGGTGGCCGTTGAGATAGGCCATGAACACCACACCGGTTTTGTAGAACCGCGTCGGCGCCCGGAAGATGTGCCGCGACAGCGGAACCGTCGGCGCCAGCGCCTCATGGAACGCGTCGAGGTTGCCGGCCGCGAGGCTCACGAGGGCTGAGGAGGCCGCCGGCGCGATGGCATCGAAGATGCCCAGGAGCGCATGCGAGTAGCCCTGGTCGTCACCGGCGATCAGCTCGGCATAGTTGAAGTCGTCGCCCGTATACATGCGCACGCGCTCGTCGAGGCGGCGTCGCATGGCGATCTCCTTGTCCTTGTCGAGGAGCGAGATCTTGACGCCGTCGACCTTGGACGCATTGGCGTTGATGATCGCCACGGAGGTGTCCATGGCGGCATCGAGATCGCCCGTGCCCCAATAGCCGGCGAGGGCCGGGTCGAACATGTCGCCGAGCCAGTGGATGATCACGGGCTCCTTCACCTGTCCGAGGATGCGGTTGTAAACCGCCACATAGTCGTCGGCGGATTTGGCGACGCGGGCGAGAGCCCGGGAAGCCATCAGAATGATGCGCCCGCCGACCGCCTCGATGGCCTCGATCTGCTCCTCATAGGCGCGGATCACGTCGTCGATGCTGCGTGCGGCTTCCGGCGCCAGATGATCGGTGCCGGCGCCGGAGAACACGAGGGCATCGCCGCGCGCCTTGGCGGCGCCGACCGAGCGGCGGATCAGCTCGAGCGACGTGGGCCAGTCGAGCCCCATGCCACGCTGCGCCGTATCCATCGCCTCGGCAACGCCGAGGCCGAGATCCCACAGACGCTCGCGATACGCGATCGTCTTGTCCCAGTCGATCGCGGCCTGCAGCCACGGGTCCGCGTCGGCGAGCGGATCGGCGACCACATGGGCGGCCGAGAACGCGATGCGGTTCATCGGCCCGCTCACCTTGTCCGGGAAGGATTTCGGCGCGGAAAGCCTATACGTCTCGAGACTGCGATCCGCCTGCGGCAGGCGGATCGACAGGGCGCTGACGGTCTCAGGCCGGTTCATGCTGCTTCTCCTTCGCGGCGCCCACATTCAGCGGCGGCACGTCGACCCAACGACGCTCGCGCCAGCTCTCGAGAGCGCATTCGACGAGTTGAACACCCTTGGCGCCCTCCACCAGCGTGTAGCGGTAGGGTGCGTCCTCGACCACGTGGCGGACGAACATCTCCCACTGGGTCTTGAAGCCGTTGTCGTAGACCACGTTGTCGGGCACCGGCTGCCAGTCGGCGTAGAAGTCGATCGTCTGCTTCTGATCCGGATTCCAGACCGGGCGCGGGGTGGCCTGACGCGGCTGGATCACGCAATCGGTGAGACCGGCGACGGCGGAACCGTGCGTTCCGTCCACATGGAACGTGACGAGATCGTCCCGATAGACCCGGGTGCACCACGACATGTTGATGTGGGCGATCACGCCGCCATCGAGCATGAAGGTGGCATAGGCGGAATCGTCGGCGGTCGCCGGATAGGGCTTGCCCTTTTCATCCACGCGCTCGGGGATGTGCGTCGAGCCGATGCAAGAGACGGAGCGCACCTCGCCGAAGAGGTTGTCGAGCACGTAGCGCCAGTGGCAGACCATGTCGAGGATCATGCCGCCGCCATCCTCGGAGCGATAGTTCCAGGATGGACGCTGCGCCGGCTGGCCCCAATCGCCTTCGAACACCCAGTAGCCGAACTCGCCGCGTACGGAGAGCATGCGGCCGAAGAAGCCGGAATCGCGCAGCATCTTCAGCTTCTGCAGGCCGGGCAGGAACAGCTTGTCCTGCACGGTGCCGTTCTTCACACCCTTCTCGCGGGCGAGACGGACGATCCGCAGAGCTTCCGGCAGATTCGTGGAAATCGGCTTCTCGCAATAGATGTGCTTGCCGGCGTTGATCGCCTGTTCCAGCAGGGTCGGACGCATCTGCGTCGTCGCGGCATCGAAGAAGATCTCATCCTTCGGGTCCGCGATGGCGGCGTCGAGATCGGTCGTCCACCGGTCGATGCCGTGCGCCTTTGCGAGTTCCTGGATCTTCTCCGCATTGCGCCCGACCAGGATCGGATCGAGTTGGACCTTCGATCCGTCGGACAGCGTCACGCCGCCCTGGGCACGGATGGCCGCAACGGAGCGAATGAGATGCTGGTTCATACCCATGCGGCCCGTCACGCCATGCATGACGATACCTAATCTGCGCTGAGTCATAACAAATGTCTCCTATCAACGATGGTGTTGTGCGAGCGGAACGAGGCTGCTCCAATCTGGCTCGGCACCGCTGGCAAAACCTGGAGCAGACAAGAGGGACGCGGTTGGCAACGACCCGCGTTCGAAGGCAAGGCCGATACGGCCGTCATGCCTGCGGTAGAGATCAGAATGTGCGGCCGCAAAGCGCGCCGCCTCCGCATCCGGTGCGGGGCCGAATCCCTCGACGTAATGGTGTCCGTTGCGCTCGGCATGGCTCAGGCCGAGCGTCGCAACGAGCGCCGTATCCTGCTGAATCCCAAGCCCTGGCTGGCACGTGAGATCCTCTGCGGAGACGAAGAACCGGCCCGATTGCGCCTCATTCAAAGCGGAGACGCGGACCGCATTCAGGACCGACTTGTAGAAGCCCTTGCAGGCCTTCGAGGAAATGCCGCGATAGCCGAGCTCAATCGTCCGCGGAAAGGCGTCGTAATCGCCATCCGCCTCGTCGATGATGAACGGAATTTCGCTGGCGAGATCGCCCAGGGGCGCCGCGAAGGTTCCTGTCCGGTCGAACGGCTGCTCGATGTAGAGCAGGTGCTCCCGGAAGGCGCGCAAGCCGCCGCCGCTCATCGCCTGGAGAAGAACCCGCAGGCGTTGCGGATCGTACTGCTCGTTGGCGTCGAGGGTCGCACGATAGTCCGCAACGTGTCGTGAGAGAAGATCGTGGATGGCCTGCAGGCGCGCGATGTCCGCATCCACGTCCCCGCCGATCTTGATCTTAAAGAGCCTTAAGCGGGCCAGCCGAATTTCGTCTTCGAGACCGCCAGCCCCGTCGAGGGAATCCAGCAGCCCGATCGTGTGCCGGAGCAGGACCGCGCCAACCGGCTGGATTTCTCCCAGGAAGGACTGGATGCGCTCTGCGCCGAGATCCGGCGTCTGTCGCGCATCGATGCCGAAGATATTGCGCCGCAATCCTTCAGAGAAACTGAGCTTCAGCGCCTTGAGGGCAGCATCGGCAACGGCCTTGTCGACGAGCGCGGGCCCGAACGAAGCGACGAGCCCCGGCAGTCCCTGGTCGGCGGCCCACATCTTCTGGGCCGCGAAGGCGCGCCCATGATGGCCGAAGGCTGTGTCCCAATCCTGAGCCTCGGCATAGTTGCGAGCAGCCTCGCCGAGGCTCGCCTTCAGGTCCGCGATCGTGTCCTGCGGTGACTTGGCCGGGTTCTTGTCGAACCATTTCGGCATCATCATCTCGGCGGTGACGCCGGTCGCCAAGCCGGCGCCCTCCACCTCGACGACAACCCGCACGAAGGCCTGCGGCGCCTCGTCGACGGTCACGAGCCCGAACCGGAACGGCCGCGCAAAGCGCATCGGACGCTCGAATGTCTGGATCTCGCGAATGCGAAGCCGGCTCGCTGACATGATGCTCAGTCCAGATGACCGCGGGCGTAGAAATGGCCGCGGATTCTCTGCGTGAGATCGACGAAGGTCGGATGCCCCATGATCTCAAGATCGCGCGGACGCGGCAGAGTCACGTCATAGATCGCAGCAATCGCGCCCGGCCGTTCCGACATGACGACCACGCGATCCGCGAGGAACACCGCTTCGGGGATCGAGTGTGTAATCAGAAGGATCGTCTTGCCGGTGTCGTGATGGATCCGCTGAAGTTCGAGGTTCATGCGTTCACGCGTCATGGCATCGAGCGCACCGAAGGGCTCATCCATGAGGACAATCTTCGGATCATGCACCAGTGCCCGGCAGATGGCGGCGCGCTGCTGCATGCCGCCGGAGAGCTGCCAAGGGTACTTGTTCTGAAAATCCTCGAGCCCGGCCATGGACAAGAGCTTGCGGGCGCGGGCGAGATGAGTCTCGCGGTCGAGCTTGCGCACCTCGACCGGCAGCATCACGTTGCGCAGCACGGAGCGCCAGGGCAGGAGCACCGGGTTCTGAAAGACGATGCCCACGTCGTCCGGCGGATCCTGCACGGCGACTCCGCCGATCCGAATCTCGCCCTCCGTCGGTGGAATGAGGCCGGCGATGAGCTTCAGAAGTGTCGACTTGCCGCAACCGGACGGTCCGACGACGGCAACGAATTCTCCATCGGAGACGTCGAGATTGATCGGGCGCAGGGATGGAACGTCTCCACCCCGAGTGCGATAGGTTTTGGCCAGATTGCGGATCTGGATCATCTGGCGAGGCGCGGACGCCTCGCCTTTGGGGACGACACGAAAGCGAGCCATGGCGTTAGCCTGCCTGCTCATTGGGTCGATGCCTTCGGCAAAAAGTCACGGGTGTAGAAGGCCTTCGGATCGTTCTTCGCCGCCGGGTCGAGTCCGCCGTATTCGATGAGAAGATTAACCGTCTCGACCATATTCGCATCCGAGACATTGAACGGACGCTGACCCTTCGTCTCTTCCGTGCGGTAGAGCGGGATCGTCAGCTCGAAGCCTTCCTGCAGCGTATCGGGCTTGCCGGCCTTTGGCAGCGCCTTCAGAACCGCCTGGGTCGCCTCGGCAGGAGCCTTCTCGGCACCTTCGATCGCCTTGGTGGTCGCGCTCATGAAGCGGCGGACGAGATCGGCCTTCTCCTTCAGGGTGTCCTTGTGCGCGATGATGCCCGAGGAGACGAGATTGACGCCGTAATCCGCGAACATGATCGGTGTCACGTTCTTGCCCGTCGCGTCCTTGATTTTCATGCTCTGGTCCATAACGTAGCCGAGGAGCACGTCGGCTTGGCCGTTGATGACCGCATTGAGCTTCGTTTGCGCGTCGCCAGACACGATGCGCATTTCGCTCTCCTTAAGACCGGCCTTCTTGAGGAAGAGCGGCCAGATCTGCGACATGGAATCGCCCGGCGTCGTCGCGACCGTCTTGCCGCGGAGGTCTTCGGCTTTGCGGATATTTTTCTCGGAGAAGCCCATGACCGACATGGGGTTCTTCTGAAGCAGCACGCCCGGCGACGTGACCGGAGCACCCTTCACCGCAGCACGGATCATGGTGGGAACGTCTGCATAGGCGAAGTCGACGGTCTTGGCAGCCACGGCCTGTACCGTCACGGCCGAGCCGCGGCCCTCCTGGATTTCGAGATCGATGCCCTCGGCTGCGTAAAGGCCCTTTTCCTTGCCGTAGAAGAAGGGCGCATGCTCGCCATAGACGTACCAGTTGAGCATCAGCACGACTTTGTCCGCCGCCTGGGCCGGCAGCGACACGAAGGGCATGAGAGCTGTCGCGGCAAAGAGGGTAGCTTTCAGGAACGTACGTTTCTTCATGGACTTCCTCCGATTATGTTATGGGCCCCACCCTTATGGTTCAGGCGGTTGCTGCGAAGTCGTGCCGCTGACTGGCGTGCCAAGGCACGGTGAAACGCTCAAGCAGGTCGATGAGCCAGAAGAGAATGGCACTGATCATCGCCAGGATCACCAGAGCCGCGAACATGGTCGGCAGTTCGAAATTGCCGATGGACCGCTGAAGCACGAAGCCGATGCCGGAATTGGCTCCGACGAATTCTCCGACGACCGCACCGACGACGGCCAGCGTCACCGAGACTTTCAGCCCTGCGAAGATCGCCGGCAGCGCGTGCGGCAAGCTGACCATGTAGAAGGATTGCAGGCGCGACGCCTTCATGGAGCGCACCAGGTCGCGCATCTCGGGATCGAGGGATTTGAAGCCCTGGACGCCGGCAACGACCACGGGGAAGAAGCCGAGCAGGAAGGCCGAGATCACCTTGGGTGCCATGCCGAAGCCGAACCACACCACGAAGAGCGGCGCAACCGCGACCTTCGGGACCGACTGCGAGAAGACGAGCAGCGGATAGACGTAAGACTCGACGGTGCGCGATCCGGCAATGAGCATCGCGATCGGGATGCCGAACAGCGCCGAGAGGAAGAACCCGCCCAGTGTGGCCATGGTCGTGGGGACCGCCTCCACCAGCAGCATGCCTCCCTCATTCCAGAAGGCCACCGCCACGTCCTTCGGCGGAGGGACCAGATAGGGCGGGATCGCAAAGATCCGCACTGTGAGATCCCAGAGCACGACAGTCAGGACGAGAAGCCCGAAAGGCTTGATCCAGGCGGAATTCAGCAGGTTTTGACTGGCGCGCGCGAGCTTCGACGTCATCAAGCGTCTTCCTCAAGAGCGTTTCCAAGTAACGGTTTCATGGCGGCTTCAGCCGCTCTATGTAACTATCTGGTTAATTAGATGCCCGGTTGTCCGACATGTCAAGCGCTGTTTGGAAAATTCAGGCGCGCACGCCTGCCAGGACGAAATCGACAACATGGTCGATACGCTCCTTCATGGCCGGCGCGGACAGAAGCTCGCGCCCGAAGGCCACGGACAGGGTGTAGACGTTCGACAGATAGAAGTAGCAGAGCCCGGCGATCGAGACGTAAAGCTGGACCGGATCGATGCCTGGACGAATGGTCCTGGACTTTTCGCCGCGCTTCAGAATCACTCCGATCGTCTCGATGACAGGGGAGTTCATGGTGTGCACCTGCGTGGACTTCTTCAGATGCTTTGCACGGTGCTGGTTCTCGGCGTTCAGGAGCATCATGAACTCGGGATACCGGACGAAGTAATTCCACGTGAAACGCACGAGCTCCTCGAGCGCCTGCAGGGGAGAAAGCTCCTCCAGGTGCAGTTCCCGCTCGGCGGCGCGGATATGGTCGTAGGCCGCTTCGAGGGTTGCGAGAAACAGGGCTTCCTTGCTCCCGTAATAATAATAGAGCATGCGCTTGTTGGTGCGGGCTGCTTCCGCAATCTGATCCACCCTTGCCCCGCCATAGCCGTGGCCGGCGAACTCAGCCGTCGCCGCATCGAGGATCCGCCTTTTCGTCGCTTCGGCGTCTCGAACGGCTTGCTTGCTGACTGCGGGGGCGTTCATGAAGATCCAGTCTAGTATGTGGCTCGATGGCAGCCAGTCTGCTGTGCTGGTTCGGCTTTGTACCATCAACTCTGGGCAAAGCGAAACGGCCGCCAGGTCTGCGGTGGAGCACGCCATTCCTTACAGCATCCGTCTGGGAGACTCAGGTCTTGCGCGCAACAGGCAACGCGGGCGGCAGATCTCCCTCCAGGGCAACGACCTTTCCAGGGTTGAGAATGTTCTGGGGATCGAGAGCCCTCTTCAGCGTCTTCATGAGATCCAGGGCGACCGGATCCTTGTAGCGCGCCAGCTCATCCCGCTTGATGAGGCCGACTCCGTGCTCGGCGGAAATCGAGCCGTTCATGCCATGGACGATGTCATGGACGATCCGGTTGAAGCGCTCCCATTGGGCCAGGAAGAGCGACTTCTCCATGTCGACAGGTTGGGTCAGGTTGAAGTGGATGTTGCCGTCCCCGAAGTGACCGAAAGCGCAGACCCGCACGCCGGGCAGCGCCTCCTCGCAGGCCTTGCTCGCGATCACGATGAAATCCGCGACGTCCGAGACGGGCACCGAGACGTCATGCTTGATCGATCCACCCTCGAGCCCCTGCACGTCGGAGAGGCTCTCCCTCAGGTGCCAGAGGGCCGCATTCTGGGCCTCGCTTGCGGCAATTGTCGCATCCTCGATCGCGCCGCTCTCGAAGGCGACTCCTAAGGCCTTCTCCACCTGCTCGCGCAGGTCGAGCTCGGGCGATGAGAATTCGATCAGCGCATAGGCGGCGTGATCACCGCTCAGCGGACGAACGGCACCGGGTGCGTGCTTGAGCACGATTTCCAGGGCGAAGCGCGGCATGAACTCGAAGGCGGTGAGCTCGTCGCCCATGGTCTGGCGCAGAGTTTCGAAAACTTCAAGCGCCGCGTGCGGCGAGGCGCAGCCCACGAAGGCAACGACCTGCGTCTTGGGCTGCGGGAACAGCTTCAGCACCGCCGCCGTGATGATGCCGAGCGTTCCTTCCGACCCGATGAAGAGGTTCTTCAGGTCGTAGCCGGTGTTGTCCTTGCGCAGGCCTTTGAGGCCGTTCCAGATCCGGCCGTCGGCGAGGACGACCTCAAGCCCGAGAACGAGATCGCGCGTATTGCCGTAGCGCAGGACGTTCACGCCACCGGCATTGGTCGAGATGTTGCCGCCGATCCGGCAGGAGCCCTCGGAGGCGAGCGACAGCGGGAAGATACAATCGACCTCCCTCGCGGCATCCTGAACCGTCTTCAGGATGCACCCAGCCTCGACCGTGATGGTGGCGTTGAAGGCGTTGACCTCGCGGATGCGATCGAGCCTGGCGAGCGACAGGACGATGCCCCTGTGCGGTATACCTCCGCCGACGAGACCCGTATTGCCACCCTGCGGCACAACGGCGACGTTCGCCGCGGCACATTCCCGGACGACAAAGGCCACCTCGTCCGTGCTGCCGGGACGAACCACGGCCAGAGCCGTGCCGCGATAGAGCTTCCGCTCCTCGACCAGATAGCCCTCCATCTCGGTGGGTTCGACAATGACGTTCTTGGCTCCCAGGCGTGCGCAGAGCACGCCCAGGAGATCGGAATGCGACTCGGGCATAGGGATCACAGATGCCTCACATGCTGCCGGGACGGAACCGGCTGACCGACGATGTCGGCCAGATTACGCGGCAGCGGCCTGCTGTCGAGCGGTCATTTCGGCGGCGAGGAGCGCCTTGGCGGCTTCCTTGATCTGCCCGTGGATCGCCGGGTCGGCCTCGGTGAGGAGCGGCAGGATCGGACCCATGTCGGCCACGCCCGACAGGGACACCGCCGTGTGCAGCACCCGGATCGCGTTGTGACGCTCGCGGAGAGCTTCGAGGGGCAGGAAAACTTCAAGCAGGCGCTTGGCCTCTACCTCGTCGCCGCGCTTCAGCGCATGAAGGAAGGACATGGACAGATGCGGCGCGATGCAGACGCAGCCCGCGGTGAAGCCGGCGAGCTTGAAGTGCACGAGGTGCGGCAGCGCCGGAGGCTCACCGAAGCCGCTGACGATCCGATCGGCCCCGACCGCATCGATCAGCTCCTGCAGATAGGCATCCTGCGTCAGGTCGGCCCGCGGAACGGCGTACTTGATGCCGAAGACGGCACCCTGTTCCACAAGCCGCCCCATCGCCTTGGCGGGCACGTACTGGTCAGTCTTGATATAGACGATCAGCGGCACGCCGGAGCGGTCGACGAAATCCTGCAGCCCGCGGACCACGCCGTCGGGCGTCTGCGGCGCGATCATCGGCAGCGCCATGGCGACGGGATAGCGGCGAGACTTCAGGATTGCCGCTTCATCGACGAGCTTGCCCCAATCGGGCCCGACCGAGGGGATCAGCCACGTATTGTCGGCGACCGATTCCTCGAGGCCGTCCAGCCATTCGGCAAACTTGGACACCGGCCAGTTGTGAACATTGGCATTGCCGCCATAGAGCAGCGTCGAGACGCCGCCAGCCTCGAGATGGCGGATCAGCTTGGCGTTGGCCTCCCGGTTGATCTCGAAATCCGGCGTCAGGGCAAACGGCGGAACCGCCAGAACGGAGCGGGCGAGTTCAGAGGTTTCGATCTTTGTCAGCATGGATGTTGTCTCGCTGTTTCTAGGACGGTTCCGGAATGGCCGATCCTCGCTCGGCCTCGTTGATCAAAAGATCGGGTTCTCACTGGCCGATCTGGATGCCGACGGTCTTGACCACCTCGGACCATTTCTGCCGCTCGCTCTGAATGTAATCGGCGAACTGCTTCGGGGTCATCGGCGCGGGCGTCGAAGCCAGTTCGGCAGCCTTCTTCTGCACTTCAGGCTTTTCGAGGATGGCCTTCACATCGGCCGCGATGGTGTCGACGATGGCCTGCGGCGTACCGGCCGGCGCCCACAAGCCGTTCCATGAGGTCGCGTCGAAGCCGGACAGCGTCTCGGCGACGGTCGGGATCTCCGGCGCCTGCGGGCTGCGCTCGGTGCTGGTCACGGCGAGCGCCCGCACGGTTCCGC
Organism: Microvirga sp. 3-52; assembly: GCF_018383585.1. Lineage (GTDB taxonomy): Bacteria > Pseudomonadota > Alphaproteobacteria > Rhizobiales > Beijerinckiaceae > Microvirga. The sequence goes on along the minus strand of NZ_JAHAMK010000021.1, from coordinate 65,597 downwards.
CCTGCGCCTGAGGCCAGGCGATGGTCATGTTGTCGAAGGCGAGATCGATATGTCCGCCGATGAGCCCGTTGACGATGTCCTGGGAGCTTCGGAACGGAACGTGGGTCATCTTCGCGCCGGTCTTGAGCTGGAACAGTTCGGCCGCCAGATGCTGCGACGTTCCCGCACCGGATGAGCCGTAGTTCAGCTTGCCGGGATTCTGTTTCGCGTAATCGACGAATTCCGCGAAGGTCTTCACCGGGATCTTGGGGTTCACGACCAAGAGGTTCGGAAGCTTGGCCAGACCCGTGATCGGGATGAAATCCTTCTCGGCGTCATGAGGGAGGTTCTTGTAGAGGAACGGATTGATGGCGTGGGTGCTCACCGTGCCGACGAGGAGCGTATGCCCGTCAGGCGTGGCCTTGGCGGCGGCCGTCGTTCCGATATTGCCGCCCGCGCCCGGACGGTTCTCGATCACGAAAGGCTTGCCATATTTGGCCTGAAGCTGCTCGGCGACGATGCGGGCAAACAGATCGGTCGTGCCGCCGGCGCCGAAGGGCACGATGACCGTGACCTGCTTCTGCGGCCAAGCCGGGCTTTGCGCCTGCACCGCTCCAACACCCAGGAGCGTGAGGCCGACAGCCGCGAGAAACCTCTTCATGCGTTCTCTCCCTGATTCCACTTTTTTGAGCTTCAGCTCTGAAATTAACCGCGTATCTTGTATGGCAACATACAAATTTTGACAAGCAGGCACGAGCGGGGTCATACTCGTCTGGCTCAGAGCATCTTTCCACTAGAGGATGTGCTTGTAATCGCAATTTCTTTTGACTTGGGAGATGCCAACAAGTAGTGAGACATACGACAAGTCGGCCTGCCGGCTCGGGCAAATCACCTGTGAGGCCGGCCGCTGCTCCGGGATCCGGCGCAGGCTTGGCGGATCGCTTCCGAACGATTGGCGGCGGCATCCGACATCTTCAGTTTTCAGCACCTCGCAAGAGGCACTCAACGGCTCCATGAACGAACNAGGCTTGGCGGATCGCTTCCGAACGATTGGCGGCGGCATCCGACATCTTCAGTTTTCAGCACCTCGCAAGAGGCACTCAACGGCTCCATGAACGAACGCTCCTTCCTCTCCGGCCTGTCTCTCAACACCGTCGCCCGCAAGCGCAATCTCGTGAGCGATCTGGCGGAAGCGATCTCGCGCGAGATCGCCGAAGGTCGGTTGCAGGCGGGAGATCGTCTGCCCACCGAGGCGGAACTGGCCGCGGCAGCGGGCGTCAGCCGGACCGTGGTGCGCGAGGCCGTGGCGGCGCTCAAGGCCGCCAAGCTAGTCCAGACCCGCCAGGGCGCCGGCGCCTTCGTGCTGCCGCCCCCGCCCAAATCGGATTTCTTCGCCTCGCTCAGCAACGGCGAGGTCGACGATATCCTGGCCATGCTGGAGTTGCGCTTGGCCGTGGAGGTGGAGGCCGCTTCGCTTGCAGCCGTGCGCCGGACCGAGGAAGAGATGGCTGCGCTCGACCGGGCCCTGGAGAATATCACCAAGGGCGAGGATTACGGCATCGCGGCGGATCTCGAATTCCACCGTATCCTGGCTGGCGCGACCAAGAACCCTTATTTCGCACGCTTCCTGGACTTCCTCGGGGAGTTCGCCGTGCCCCGCCGCCCCGGCGCGTCGAACCCGGTGGGAGAGGATCAGCGTCAGCGCGACTATCTCGGCGTCATCGAGCGTGAGCACCGGGCGATCCGGGATGCAATCGCCATGGGCGACTCGAACCTGGCCGCCGCCATGATGCGCGCCCATCTGGCCAACAGCCGCAACCGCTACTCGGCGCGGATTCTGCAGGCTGCCGCCAAGCCTGCTTCCAAGACCGTGAAAGTCCGGTCCGCCGCGAAAGCTTGAGCGCAAACATGCCAGGCAAAAGGAGCCGCTGTACTTGACAGCCAGCCCCAAAACGGCGACGAATTCCTAAATTTGTATGATATATGGCTTTTGCGCCGCGAGGCGCGGGGAGTGAAGCGATAATGGCCAAGCGATCGCCTGAGCAGTTGAGAAGCCACCGCTGGTTCGGCGTGACGGACCTGCGCTCCTTCGGACATCGGTCTCGGACGCTCCAGATGGGCTATGCACGTGAAGATTTCATGGGCAAGCCCGTGATCGCGATCATCAACACCTGGAGCGACATCAATCCGTGTCACGCGCATTTTCGCGTTCGCGTCGAGGACGTGAAGCGCGGCGTATGGCAGGCCGGCGGCTTCCCCATCGAGCTACCGGCGATGTCCCTGTCGGAGAATTTCGTCAAGCCGACCACGATGCTCTACCGCAATCTCCTTGCGTTGGAAGTCGAGGAGCTTCTGCGCTCGCATCCGGTGGATGGCGCAGTGCTCATGGGTGGCTGCGATAAGACCACGCCCGCGACCGTCATGGGCGCGATCAGCATGAACTTGCCGATGATCTTCATGCCGGCAGGCCCCATGATCCGCGGGCACCATGCCGGCACGATCCTGGGTTCGGGGTCCGACATCTGGAAGTACTGGGCCGAGAAGGAAGCTGGCACCATCACGAACCAGCAATGGAACGACATGGAAGCCGGCATCGCACGCTCGCCCGGCACCTGCATGACCATGGGCACCGCCTCGACCATGACGGCCATCGTCGAGACGCTCGGCTTGAGCCTTGCAGGTGCGGCCTCCATCCCGGCCGTCGATGCCGCCCATCCGCGCATGGCGAGCCTCACGGGCCGGAAGATCGTCGAAATGGTCTGGGACGATCTTAAGCCCAGCGACATTCTCACACGGCGCTCGTTCGAGAACGCGCTGATGGTTCACAACGCACTCGCCGGCTCGACGAACGCGATGATCCATCTCGTGGCCATGGCCGGCCGCGCGGGCGTCGAGGTCTCGCTGCAGGATTTCGACGACTTCGCCCAGAAGGTTCCGGTGATCGCCAATCTTCGTCCTTCGGGCCAATGGCTGATGGAAGACTTCCATATTGCCGGCGGCATTCGCGGCCTTCTCTCTCGGCTCGAGCCGCTGCTCCATCTCGACGAGCGCACCGTGACCGGAACTCTGCGCGACGCGCTCGAGGGTGCCGCCGTCTATAACGACGATGTGATCCGTCCGCTCGACAAGCCGATCGCAGCCTCCGGCGGCACAGCCATCCTGCGCGGCAATCTGGCGCCCAAGGGCTGCGTGATCAAGCCGCCCGCGGCGGAGCCGCGACTGCTGCAGCATACAGGTCCCGCCATCGTCTTCGACACCTATGACGAGATGACGAAAGCCGTGAACGACCTCGATCTCGACGTCACGCCCGACCATATCATGGTGCTGCGCAATGCCGGTCCCATCGGCGGTCCGGGCATGCCGGAATGGGGCATGCTGCCGATCCCGAAGAAGCTCCTGAAGCAGGGCGTGCGCGACATGCTGCGCATTTCCGATGCCCGCATGAGCGGCACCAGCTACGGCGCCTGCATCCTGCACGTCTCACCGGAAGCTCATATCGGCGGGCCACTGGCCGCAGTGCGGACGGGCGATCTGATCACCGTCGACGTACCGAACCGCTCGATCCATCTCCACGTGAGCGACGAGCAGATCAAGGATCGCCTGCGCACCTGGTCGCCACCGCCGCGCGATTACCCGCGCGGCTACAACAAGCTTTTCGCTCAGCACATCCGCCAGGCGGACGAAGGTTGCGACTTCGACTTCCTGGAAGGTTCGGGCGGCGTGCCAGAGCCCGAAATCCACTGATCCTCCCCTGCTGACAGGGCTGCCTCATGGTGGCGCTGTCAGCATTTTTGCGTCCGATCATGAGCATCCAGAAATCCGTCTTCGGCGTCATCGACAGCCAGCAGGTCGAGGCTTTCGAGATCGAATCCGGCACCGTCCACGCCACAATTATCACCTACGCGGCCGCCTTGAGCCGTCTGTTCGTTCCGGATGGCAAGGGAGGACAGGTCGACATCGCCCTGGGCTACGACGATCTGGCATCTTACGTTCAGAATCGTGGCTCGGCCGGTGCGATCTGCGGCCGCTACGCCAACCGCATCGCCGATGCGCACTTCACCCTGGATGGGAAGATCTATTCTCTTTCGGCCAACGAAGCGCCCAATCACATCCACGGCGGCCTCGGGGGCTTCAGCAAGAGGGTCTGGACCGGCGAACCCGACACCGCGAACAGGGCCGTCCGTCTGACCCTGAACCGGCCCGATGGCGACGAAGGGTATCCGGGTGCCGTCACTGCAACGGTGACCTACACGCTGACGGACGATCCGGCGCTGGAGATCGTCATGGAGGCGACGACGGATCGGCCGACCGTCGTGAACATGGCCTATCACGGCTATTGGAATCTCGCCGGTCACGGTTCGGGGCATGTGCGCGATCAGCATCTCCTGATCGATGCCGATCATTACACACCGATCGGACCCGGCAAGATCCCGACGGGTGAATTGGCATCGGTTGCCGGAACGGCCTTCGATTTCAGGTCGCCACGGCCCATCGGCGCGACGATCGACGACACCACCCAGCTTCCGGAAGCCGGCTACGACCATAATTTCTGCCTCAACCACAATGGGCAGCCTCTGCGCCGTGCGGCGCGTGCGGTGGACCCGGTCTCATGCCGAGGATTGGAGATCTGGACCGACCAGCCGGGTGTTCAGTTCTACACGGCCAATCATTTCGGCAAGGCGCCCGCCATCGGCAAAGGCGGCGTTACCTATGAGAAGCATGCCGGGTTCGCACTCGAGACGCAGAACTTTCCGAATGCGCCGAACATCCCGCATTTCCCCTCGGCGGTGCTGCGCCCGGGCGAGACGTACCGCCATGTGATGCGCATTCCGTTCTTCGTCGCGGAAGCCTGATCAGATACCGGAGGCGAGATAGCCTCCATCCACATTGAGCACGGTGCCTGTCACGAATCCGGCTGCAGGCGAGGCAAGATAGATCGCAGCGCCCACGAGCTCGTCGAGCTGGCCGAAGCGGCCCATGGGCGTTCTCAGAAGTGCGTTCTCCTTGCGCTTCGAGCTCATCTTGGACTGGTTCAGCTCGGTCATGAAGAACCCCGGCGAGATGGCGTTGACGCGAACTCCTCTGTCAGCCCATTCGGCAGCCAGCGTCTTCGTTAGCCCCGCCACCCCGTGCTTGCTGGCGGCATAGATCGAAGCGAGGGGCCACCCGCGATGAGCCGCCAGCGACGCGATGGTGATGATCGAGCCGTTCCCAAGCTCCAGCATATGGCGGCCGAAGCGGGTGCAGGTGAAGAACACGCTGCGCAGGTTCGTCTGCATGACTTCGTCGTATTCCGCCGGCGTGACCTCCTCGGCAGGCTTGAGGATGGTCATGCCCTGGCACGCGACCAGAATGTCGATATGCCCGAAATCCGTCACAGCTGTCGCGACAAGTTCGTCGATCTCCTCCGGCCGCGCGGCATCGATCACGTAACCTCGGGCTGTCGGATCGAGCTCCTGCAGGCGCTGCGTCGCTGCCTCCACCTTCGCGGGCGTTCTGGCAGCAATCGCCACCCTTGCACCGCTGTCCTGGAAGCCATGAGCGATGGCATTGCCGATCCCGCTCGATCCGCCGACGACGAGGGCTGTCTTGCCCTGCAGCGACAGCTGCGAGGCCGATATCGATCTTGTGCTCTGTGTCTCAACCAAGCTTCTCTCCTTTAAGGCATTCCGTTCGCGCAGATGGCTGAGGCCTTTTCGCCGCCGAAATCATGCTTTCTGCCCGTCGCTGATGGTTGAGCAGGTACAGAACGGATCCGATCACCACGAGGGCTCCCGCAAGCACATGGAGCTTCGGCTCGTCGCCGAACACGAACAAGCCGACCGGAATGGCCCAGACGAGCTTTGTGTACTGCATGGGGGCGACGCTGGAGGCCGGCGCCCGGCGCAGGGCTTCCAGCAGGAGGAACTGCGCCGACACCATCACGAGACCGGAAACCGTCACGAGGCCCACGTCGCTCCAGGCGGGAGCATGGCTCAGGAATACGCCGGGCAGGCTCGCGGTCAGCTGCCCGGCCATCACGGCGGCAACCATGATGGCACGGTTTTCCTGCGAGCCGATGGTACGCATGATCAGGATCACGCCGGCACCCACGAAGACATTCATGAAGGCCGCCAGATGCCCGAGCGAGAGGGCGCTGTACCCTGGCTGTACCATGATCAGAATGCCGGCAAAGCCGACCAGGATGGCCATCCAGCGCGCCAGCCCCGTGCGCTCGCCCAGAAGCCATGAGGCCGCGACCGTGACGACGAGCGGCGACCCGAAGGTGATGGCGTAGACATCGGCGAGGGGCAGAAGCGAAAAGGCATAGAAGCCGGAAACGGTGCCGATGCCGGCGAGGAAACCGCGGCCGATCAGCATCTTCGGATTGCGGATCGCCGAGAGCCTGTACGCCTCGTCGCGCCAGATGACGACCCCCACCACGGTGCAGGCGACGCTCGCCTGCATGGCGATGATCTGGAAGATCGGGTAGCGCAGGGAGAGGAGCTTCACCAGAGTGTCGCTGGTCGCGAAAAGCCCGTTTGCGGCAATCGCAAAGAGGATACCGGTCAGACGGAGCAAGGGCGTATCCCACTGGTGCGAGTCGGCCGACGGCTGACTCGTTCTATTTGCATGTCATCATACATATTATTGTTCGTTCCGGAATTCCCGAGACGCATGGGTGGGGAGCGCTGTTGGCGGGAGTAGAACGAAAAAGGCGGCCCATGGGCCGCCTTGTTTGGTATGACGCTCCTGAAGCTCTCTTGAAGCTTAGGCCGCAATCGAGGTCTGCGGACCGGCCGAGCGGACGTCGGAGTCCACGTGACCCTCGAAGCGCTTGAAGTTCTCGTTGAACATGTCGATCAGGCGCTTGGCGGTCTCGGCGAACTCCGCCTTGTTCTGCCAGGTCTTCACCGGATAGAGAATGTGCGGCTCGACACCGGGCACGGAGGTCGGCACCGCAAAGCCGAAATAAGGGTCGCGGCGGAAATCGGCCCGGGAGAGCGAACCGTCCAGTGCGGCCGTCAGGAGGCGGCGGGTGACGCGGATCGGCATGCGCCGGCCGACGCCGTACTTGCCGCCGGTCCAGCCCGTGTTGACGAGCCAGCAATCCACCGAGTGCTTGGCGATGAGGTCGCGCAACAGGTTGCCGTATTCCGACGGGTGCCGCGGCATGAAGGGCGCGCCGAAGCAGGTGGAGAAGGTGGCCTCCGGATCTTTCACGCCCTTCTCCGTACCCGCCACCTTGGCGGTGTAGCCGGAGAGGAAGTGATACATGGCCTCGGCCGGGGTCAGCTTCGCGATGGGGGGCAGCACGCCGAAGGCGTCGCAGGTGAGCATCACAATGTTCTTCGGAATGCCTGCACGGCCGGTGGCGCTCGCATTGGGAATGAAGTCGAGCGGATAAGCGCAGCGCGTGTTCTCCGTCTTCGACGCGTCGTCGAAATCGGGAATGCGGGTGATCGGATCGATCGTCACGTTTTCCAGCACCGTGCCGAAGCGCTCGGTGGTGGCGAAGATCTCGGGCTCCGCCTCACGGGACAGGCGGATGGTCTTCGCGTAGCAGCCGCCCTCGAAGTTGAACACGCCGTTCGGACCCCAGCCATGCTCGTCGTCGCCGAGCAGGACGCGGTTCGGATCAGCCGACAGGGTCGTCTTGCCGGTTCCGGACAGGCCGAAGAAGACCGCCACGTCGCCCCTGTCGCCCACGTTCGCCGAGCAGTGCATCGGCATGACCTTCTGGGCAGGCAGCACGTAGTTGAGATAGGTGAAGACCGACTTCTTCATCTCGCCCGCATAGGACGTGCCCCCGATGAGCACGACCTTGCGCTTGAAATCGCAGGCAATCACCGTCTCCGTGCGGCAGCCGTGCCGGGCCGGGTCGGCCTTGAAGGACGGCAGGTCGATGATGGTCAGCCCTGGGACGTAATCGCTGAGTTCGCCCCGATCCGGGCGGATCAGCAGGTTGCGGATGAAGAGCGAATGCCAGGCATATTCCGTGAAGACGCGTGCCTTGACCCGATAAGCCGGATCGGCGCCGCCATGGAGATCCTGCGCGAACAGCTCCTTGCCCTCGGCATGAGCCAGGAAGTCCTGCAGCAGGGTGTCGAAATGGCCAGGGGTGATGGCGCCGTTGTTGTCCCACCAGACGGTGCTTTCCGTGGTCTCGTCGCGCACCACGAACTTGTCCTTGGGCGAACGGCCCGTATGCACGCCGGTGTCCGCCAGAAGCGCACCGCCCTGCACGAGCTTGGTTTCGCCCCGGGTCAGGGACTGCTCGTAGAGCGCCGGCGCCTCGAGATTCCAGTAGACCCGCTTGAGATCGCGGAGGCCGGAGGCCTCAGAGCCCTGTGCGCTGTTGAAGACGCCGATATTTTCCACGGAAGACTTCTCCTGATTGGCGGCCACCGCGCAGCCGGATCAGCCGCCGTCCGTTGACCGTCCCATGGGTAGGGTCAAACAATCCTGGCAAAATTTTGCCGTCTCGCTTGAACATGGAACCTTCTTTAGGTCAGCTGACGGTGCCGTCAACTCAGCTCGTTTCATCGCATTCTATTTTTCGCAGAGCCAGACCTCCATCACTCTCAATTCCTCGAAGTTGAAGGTATTTTCCGAATTCTTTCGTATGATTGACGGGCTTTCGACCTGGTACCCTTGCCCCCTGCCGTTACGGCACGAGATCTTTCGGGGAGTGGGAGCACCCTGTCCGATCCGTCAGGGATCGTTCATCTGCGGTTGAACAGACGGCTCTTAGACACCACTATCAGGGCCGCCCCTGGTCGCGGCCTGGGGGAAACCATATTTATGCCACGAGAAAGGCGCAGTTGGGGACGTTTTAAGGCCCTCTGCGTTGTCAGACGAAAAGAAAATCTGACATAGTCCGTGCCAAGCTAAGGAAGAGTTCATGCCAACGATCGCCCTTGTCGATGACGATCGCAACATCCTGACCTCTGTTTCCATCGCCCTCGAAGCGGAGGGCTACCGCATTCAGACCTATACGGACGGCGCCTCGGCCCTAGACGGTCTCAAGCACGCCCCGCCGGATCTGGCGATCTTCGACATCAAGATGCCGCGCATGGACGGCATGGAGCTCCTGCGCCGCCTGAGGCAGAAGTCGGACCTGCCGGTGATCTTCCTGACCTCCAAGGACGAGGAAATCGACGAATTGTTCGGCCTCAAGATGGGCGCCGACGACTTCATCCGGAAGCCCTTCTCCCAGCGCCTTCTGGTCGAACGCGTGAAGGCGGTGCTGCGCCGCTTCGCCCCGAAGGACCAGAGTGTCCCCAAGGAGGCCGATCCGAAGGCCCTGGAGCGCGGTCAGCTCAAGATGGACCCGGAGCGCCATGCTTGTACCTGGAAGGGCGAGCCGGTCACCCTGACAGTGACGGAATTCCTGATCCTGCAGGCGCTCGCCACGCGCCCGGGAGTGGTGAAAAGCCGCAACGCCCTGATGGATGCGGCCTATGACGACCAGGTCTATGTGGACGACCGCACCATCGACAGCCACATCAAGCGCCTGCGCAAGAAGTTCAAGTCGGTTGACCAGAGTTTCGAAATGATCGAGACCCTCTACGGCGTCGGCTACCGTTTCAAGGAAGCCTGACGCGTTGACGGCGCAAGCAACCTGGAAAGACGGCACGGTCCGATGGAATGCACAGGATCGTGCTTGAACGAGTGGCATGAAGGCTGACCCCATCCACGCCGAGGCGGCATTCGACGATCCGCCCGCTCCCCAGGGCGCCCTGGCGCGGCTGAAGCATTTCGGCCGCATGATCGTGCAGCGCGCGTCGTCGAGCCTGACGCGCCGGATCGTCGTGCTCAACCTGGCCGGACTCGTGGCCCTGCTCGTCGGGTTCCTCTATCTCAACCAGTTCCGCGAAGGACTGATCGAGGCGCGGGTGCAGAGCCTTCTCACGCAGGGCGAGATCATCGCAGGCGCGATCGCGAGCTCGGCGACGGTCGAGACCAACACCATCACCATCGATCCGGATCAGCTCCTGCAGATGCAGGCGGGCGAGACGGAGCGGTTCACCGACGAGGCCTTCTCGGCACTCGAATTCTCCATCAATCCCGAACGCGTCGCTCCCCTGCTGCGCCGGCTGGTGACACCGACCAAAACCCGGGCCCGCATCTTCGACCGGGAAGGCATGCTGCTTCTCGATTCCAGATCGTTCTATTCCCGCGGCGACATCCTGCGCATGGATCTGCCGCCGGTCGCCAATGTCGAGGATACGACAAGTCTCATCGAGCGCACCTGGAACAGCATCCGCAAGATGTTCCGGCGCACTCGACGTCCCGTGCAGGAAGAGGTCGGTCCCGCCAACGGCAAGTCCTTGCCCGAGGTGCAGCAGGCATTTTCCGGACAGCAATCGAGCGTGGTGCGTGTCAACAACCGTGGCGAGACCATCGTGTCGGTGGCCGTGCCGATCCAGCGCTTCCGCACGGTGCAGGGGGCGCTCCTGCTCTCGACCCAGGAAGGCGACATCGACGCGATCATCGCCTCCGAGCGCTTCGCCCTGCTCCAGGTCTTCCTGGTGGCGGCCGTGGTCATGATCGTCCTGTCGCTCTTCCTGGCCGGTGCCATAGCAGGCCCTGTCCGGCGATTGGCAGAAGCGGCGGAACGGGTGCGCTGGGGCACGAAATCCCGCCAAGAGATTCCCGATTTCACCGCCCGCGCCGACGAGATCGGCCACCTCTCGGGCACCCTCCGCGATATGACCAAGGCGCTCTACAACCGCATCGATGCCATCGAGAGCTTTGCGGCCGACGTGGCGCACGAGCTGAAGAACCCGCTGACCTCGCTGCGCAGCGCGGTGGAGACCCTGCCGCTCGCCCGCAGCGACGAGTCCAAGCAGCGGCTCCTGTCGATCATCCAGCATGACGTGAAGCGCCTGGACCGCCTGATCAGCGACATCTCGGACGCCTCGCGCCTCGATGCGGAACTCGCTCGCGCCGATGCGGAGACGGTGGACATGGTGCGGCTTCTCGATGCGGTGGTGTCGGTTGCCAACGAGCGTCGCCAGGAGCACGACCCGCTGATCACGCTCAGCATCGACAGGCAGGCCCAAGGCCGCGACGCCTTCCTGGTCCTCGGCCATGACAGCCGCCTGGGCCAGGTCTTCAACAACCTGATCGACAACGCGCGTTCCTTTTCGCCGCCCGACGAAACCGTGAAGGTCTCCATGCGCCGCCGCAAGAATCAGGTCGAGGTCCTTGTCGAGGACAGGGGGCCCGGCATCGAACCCGATGCCCTCGACCGGATCTTCGAACGCTTCTACACGGACCGGCCCGAGCAGGGCTTCGGCCAGAATTCCGGCCTTGGCCTGTCCATCTCCCGCCAGATCATCGAGGCTCATCGCGGCACGATCCGTGCCGAGAACCGGTTCGGTCCTCCCGATGAGGACGGTGAGCCGACCCGGCTCGGCGCCCGCTTCGTCATCCGCCTCCCGATCGAGGGAGCGAAGGCCAAGAAGGAGCAGGAGAAGAAGGACAAGGCTAGGCGCGAAACCGGAAAGAACGCACCTTGAACGCGCATGAGACCATCCATGCCGGCTGCGTGCTCGTCGGCGAGGCGGGGCTCCTGATCCGGGGGGCATCGGGATCCGGCAAGTCGGCCCTCGCCCGCGAGGTGGTGTCGCTGGCACTCAGGGCCGGACGCTTCGGAAGACTGGTCAGCGACGATCGGACGCGCATCGAGGCGCATCATGACCGCCTCCTGGCGCGACCGGTGGCACCTCTCGGCGGCGGCATCGAGGTCTTCGGTCTCGGGATCGTCCGGCGGCCCTTCGAGGCCGCTGCCGTCGTTCGCCTGGTGGTCGATCTCTCCGATGGCCCGGCCCGCTATCCGGACGAGCAGGACAGGCACGTCCTCCTCTGCGGCGTCATGATCCCTCGCATCCGGATGCAAGCCGGGGCAATCTCAGCCGACGTCGCCCTGGGGTGCATGAGTGGTGTTTGCGACACGATAGTGACACTGTGATGAACTTTTCCTCTCAATGCCCTTGCGCTTGGCTTCGCGGTGCACAAAATAGCGGCTCCGCTCTCGGAGCGTTCGGACTTGTAACATTATGATTGGAATGGTGCTCGTCACCCACGGGCAGCTCGCGACGGAATTCAAAGCGGCGCTTGAGCATGTCGTGGGGCCTCAAGAGCAGCTTGAAACGATCACGATCGGCCCAGACGACGACATGGAGACACGGCGCAAGGACATCATGGCCGCCGTGTGCCGGGTCAATTCGGGACAGGGTGTTGTGGTTCTGACGGACATGTTCGGCGGTACGCCTTCGAACCTGGCCCTGTCCTGCATGAATGGCGGTTCCGTCGAGGTGGTCGCCGGCATCAATCTGCCCATGCTCATCAAGCTGGCCTCCGTGAGGGACGAGGAGCCCCTGTCAGACGCCGTCTCTCACGCCCAGGAGGCGGGGCGCAAATACATCAACATCGCCTCGCGCGTTCTCTCCGGAAAGTAACCATCATGGACCGGCCCCTCGATCAGGATTGCCCGCCTGCCGTCGTGCCCGATGGAGTCGAGGTCCGGGAACTCCCCATCATCAATCGCCGGGGCCTGCACGCCCGCGCCTCCGCCAAGTTCGTCCAGACGGTCGAGCGCTTCAACTCGGATGTCACGGTGACCCGCTGCGGCGAGACTGTGGGCGGACGCTCGATCATGGGCCTCCTGACCCTGGCGGCCGCCCAGGGCACCTCGATCACCGTCGCGGCCAAGGGCGAAGACGCCGCCCTCTGCCTCCAGGCCATTGACGATCTCCTCGCCAACAGGTTCGGCGAGGACGAGTAGGTCCTTCTCAGCCTCTTCTCTGAATCCCGCCCGTCACCTCCGGCCTCTGGCCGGTTATCCCGATGCTCTCATCTAAACCGGAAACCTCGAAATCATCTCGAGAGCGCAAGTCCACGTTTCACATTCGATGCTGCAGGGCGCACCACGCTTCCACTCGGGATGGCCGGGATGAGGCCAGCGTTGACGTTGCGGAGTTTCATCCGCGAACCCTCATCAGCGTCCACCTCCGAAGACATATAAAGACATCTTTATATCTTGATTGCCTCTCCCGGCGAGCTCTGATAGAGACAGCGCCAACTCAACCGAACAGGTGAAAAGAGAGGCCATCATGGCGCAGGATTACATCGTCAAAGACATCAGCCTTGCCGATTTCGGCCGCAAGGAGATCTCGATCGCCGAGACCGAGATGCCGGGCCTGATGGCCGTCCGTGCGGAATACGGCCCAAAGCAGCCCCTGAAGGGCGCCCGCATCGCCGGCTCGCTCCACATGACGATCCAGACCGCGGTGCTGATCGAGACCCTGAAGGCTCTCGGCGCCGACATCCGCTGGGTCTCCTGCAACATCTACTCCACCCAGGACCATGCCGCCGCCGCCATCGCGGCTGCCGGCATCCCGGTTTTCGCCTATAAGGGCGAGACCCTGACGGAGTACTGGGATTACACCGCCAAGCTGTTCGACTGGCATGGCGGCGGCGTACCGAACATGATCCTCGACGACGGCGGCGACGCCACCATGCTCGTCCACCTCGGTCTGCGCGCCGAGCAGGGCGACGTCGCCTTCCTCGAGACGCCCGGCGCGGAAGAAGAGGAAGTTCTCTTCGCGCTCATCAAGCGTCTGCTCAAGGAAAAGCCGAAGGGCTGGTTCGCGGAACTCGCCCAGTCCATCAAGGGCGTGTCGGAAGAGACCACGACGGGCGTGCATCGCCTCTACATCATGGCCAAGGAAGGCAAGCTCCTCTTCCCGGCGATCAATGTCAACGACTCGGTCACTAAGTCGAAATTCGACAACCTGTACGGCTGCCGCGAATCGCTCGTCGACGGCATTCGCCGCGGCACGGACGTGATGATGGCCGGAAAGGTCGCCATGGTTGCGGGCTTCGGCGATGTGGGCAAAGGCTCGGCCGCGTCGCTCCGCCAGGCCGGCTGCCGCGTGCTCGTATCGGAAGTCGACCCGATCTGCGCGCTCCAGGCCGCCATGGAAGGCTACGAGGTCACGACCATGGAGGATGCGGCTCCCCGCGCTGACATCTTCGTCACGGCCACCGGCAACAAGGACGTCATCACCCTCGACCACATGCGGACGATGAAGGACCGGGCGATCGTCTGCAACATCGGCCACTTCGACAACGAAATTCAGGTCGCCGGCCTGAAGAACCTCAAGTGGACCAACATCAAGCCGCAGGTCGATGAGATCGAGTTCCCCGACGGACACCGCATCATCCTGCTCTCGGAAGGCCGCCTCGTAAACCTCGGCAATGCCATGGGTCACCCGTCCTTCGTGATGTCGGCCTCGTTTACCAATCAGACGCTCGCCCAGATCGAGCTCTGGAACAACGCCGGCAAGTACGAGAAGAAGGTCTACACCCTGCCGAAGCACCTGGACGAGAAGGTGGCCTCGCTGCACCTCGAAAAGATCGGCGTGAAGCTCACCAAGCTGCGTCCCGACCAAGCGTCTTATATCGGCGTTTCCGAGAAGGGGCCGTTCAAGCCGGATCACTACCGCTACTGATCGGCCATCCGATTATGAGCATCGAAAGCCCGGCTTCGGCCGGGCTTTTTCATTTGCCCCTCGGCTCGACCATCAGCGCCGAAGCGGCCACCGCTTTTGCGCTCCATACGATGCTCGTTTCCCGAAGCACCGAATCGAACAGAATGTCGCACCGGCATGTGTGTGTCACAAATGCAATATGGTTCGACGAATTGCACACAGGTTCTCCAAAGGAAGTTTAAGCCGGTGTTAACCCTCTTCCTGGCGGAGTCGGGGGTAGTCTAGAGTGAACGCGAATCGACCGGCTGCGCTGTGGCTTCGAACCTGCGCCGGCAGTTCCGTTCATGCGTAGACGGTTGGCCTCTGTGGCGTTGAAAAGCGCCGCCGGGGATCGATCCAACTTGGCCTGCTTGTCAGGCCGCCAACAAAGGAAGGGCCGCGCGGCATGGCCGGGCATTGGGAACGTCACGATGGCAGCAGCGATGGGAAGATTTCCCTCGTCGGCTCCGCCCGTGTACCCCTATCCCTGATGCTCCTGACCGGCACCTCCCAGGCGGCCATTGCCAACGACCTGCTGCTTCCCATTGCGGAAGGCGCCTCGGATCTCCTCGGCTTCCTTCATAGCTTCGATCTGCACAACGCCGCCTATTTCGGCCTCTTCATGGGTCTCGTGGCCTTCTCGACCACCACCGCCCTGCTGCTGATGCGCGAGCAGAAGCGCGCCGCACGGACGGAACAGCGTCTGCGGAACGAGCTCGATGCCCTGCGGGGCGCGGACGACCTCGCGGCCCTTCTCATGGGATCGGAGCGCCAGCTCCTCGTGAGCTGGCACGGCCGGGACGGAGAGCCGCGCTTCCAGGGCGATCCGTCCATCGTTGGCGAGAATGCACCGGCTCAGCGCGCTCTGGCCTTCGGAACCTGGCTCGCACCGGCCGATGCGGCTGCCGTGGAAAGTGCCCTTGAACAGCTCAAGCAGCGCGGCCAGGCCTTCCGCCTCACGGGCCGCTGCACGGCGGGCAGCCGCTTTGTCGACGTGGAAGGCCGCACCATCGGCGGACGAGCCATCCTGCGCCTGCGGGACGTAACGGGCGACCGGGCCGAACTCATGAAGGCGCAGAATCATCTGGCGACCGCACGCAGCGACCTGCGCGCCATGACGATGCTGCTCGACGACGTCGCCTATCCGCTCTGGATCCGCGATACGGAGGACAAGCTGCTCTGGGCCAACCAGGCCTATCTCCGCTCGGTCGAGGCCGAGGATCTCGATGGCGCGATCGCCCGCTCCCTCGAACTCCTGAGCGCGCCGACCCGGGACGAGGCCCGGCGCCAGCGCCAGTCCGGCGTGACCTTCTCGGGCCGCGTCACGGCCGTGGTCGCAGGCCATCGCGCGGTGCTCGACGTGATCGAACGCCCGACCGCCGGCGGCAGCGCGGGCATCGCGGTGGACGTGTCGGAATTGGAGGCGGTCCGCACCGACCTGCAGCGTCAGATGGATGCCCATGTGCGCACCCTCGATCAGTTGCCCACGGCGGTGGCGATCTTCGACGGGTCGCAGAACCTCATCTTCAGCAACGCCGCCTATCAGCGCCTCTGGGGCCTCGATCCGATCTTTCTCGCCTCACGCCCCTCCGACAGCGAGATCCTCGACAAGCTGCGCGCCGGCCGCAAGCTTCCCGAGCAGGCAGATTTCCGCGCCTGGAAAACCGATTTCCTGCAGGGCTACCACTCGGTCGAGCAGCAGGAGACCTGGTGGCACCTGCCTGATCGACGAACACTGCGCGTCGTCATCAACCCCAATCCCCAGGGCGGCGTGACCTATCTCTTCGACGACGTGAGCGAGCGCTTCGAGTTGGCCTCACAGGTCCATTCGCTCACCCGCGTGCAGAGCGAGACCCTCGACACGCTGAAGGAAGGCGTCGCCGTGTTCGGTTCCGACGGGCGCCTCAAGCTGCACAACCGCGCCTTCGCCGACATGTGGAACCTGCCGCCGGAGATGACGGCCGAGAACCCGCATGTCGACACGATCATCAAGGCCTGCCGACTGCTGGCCTCGCAGGACGAACCGTGGATCGACATCCGCGGCGCGGTGGCGGGACTTGCCGACATGCGCATGGGCCTCTCCTGCCGCATCGAGCGTCATGACGGCACGGCGCTCGACTGCACCGCACAGCCTCTCCCCGACGGCGCGACGCTTCTGAGCTTCACCGACGTCACCGCGAGCGTGAACGTGGAGCGTGCGCTCACCGAGCGCAACGAAGCGTTGGAGCGCGCTTCGCGGCTGCGTGACGAATTCGTGCATCACGTTTCGTACGAGCTGCGCTCGCCGCTCACCAACATCATCGGCTTCACGCAGTTGCTCGGTGACGAGACGGTGGGCGCGCTCAATCCGCGCCAGCGCGATTACGCCGAGCACATCATGCGCTCCTCGGCGGCGCTGCTCGCGATCCTCAACGACATTCTCGATCTCGCGTCCATCGATACCGGTTCGCTGGAACTGACACCGGAGATCGTCGACATCCGATCCACCATCGAGGCCGCCATGCGCGGACTGGAGGATCGGCTTGCCGAGGCTTCGCTCAACCTGGTCATCGACACGCCCGACGACATCGGCACCTTCGTGGCCGATGGGAAGCGCGTGCGCCAGATCCTGTTCAACCTGCTCTCCAACGCGGTGGGATTCTCGTCGCCCGGCCAGACCATCCGAGTGTCGGCGCGCAAGCGCGGCGGAGAGGTGATCTTCGACGTGAAGGATCAGGGCCGCGGCATCCCGCCGGAGATCAAGGCGCGCATCTTCGAGCGGTTCGAAAGCCATACGCTGGGAACACGCCACCGCGGCGTGGGCTTAGGGTTATCCATCGTGCGCTCCTTCGTGGAACTGCATGGTGGGCGCATCGAGATATCGTCCGCTCCGGGCGTCGGCACTACGGTCACGTGCGTCTTCCCCAATGACCGGCACGAGACGCCGTCCGATGGCCGATCCTCGCAATCAGCGCTAACTCCAATCGCAGCCGAGTAGGAACAGCGATGGTGAATGGACTGGCCCTCATGCCCGAGCAGGACGTTTTGCAAGCCGCATGGATCGTGACGTTCCCCGACCACGAGTCGACCGAGCGCTTCGCGAGGATTCTGGCGGAAGAGCTCAAGCCCGGCGATCTCGTCACGCTCTCGGGCGGTCTCGGCGCCGGCAAGACGACACTTGCCCGCGCCCTGGTGCGGACGCTCGTCGGCGATCCGGAACTCGAGGTCCCGAGCCCCACCTTCACCCTGATGCAGGTCTATGACGGCCCGCGCTGCCCCATCGTCCATGCGGATTTCTACCGTCTCTCCGGCGGCTACGAGCTGGTGGAGCTGGGCTGGGACGAAATGACGGAGAACGCCATCGCGCTCGTCGAGTGGCCTGAACGCGCGGAGGAAGCGCTCAAGCCCGAGCATCTCGACATCCGCCTCGATTTCGCCCCTGGCAGCCAAGGAAAGGGGCGGCTTGCCATGCTCACCGGAACCGGCGCCTTCGCGTCGAGGCTCCAGCGCATGAAGGCCTACCGGAGCCTGGTCGAGCGTCGCGGCTGGGGCGATGCCTCACGCTACCCCATGACGGGTGACGCCTCGGTGATCCGTTCCTACGAGCGCCTCGTGAAGCCCTCCGGCGAAACCGCGCTCCTGATGATCTCCCCGCCACGTCCCGTCGGACCTGCCGTGCGGCGCGGCAAGCCCTACACGACCATCGCGAAGCTCGCCGAGACGGTCCATGCTTTTGTCGCCATGGACAAGGGCCTGCGGGCGCTCGGCTTCAGCGCGCCGTACATCTACGGCGAGGACCTGGAGGCAGGCCTGCTCCTCATCGAGGATCTCGGCTCCGAGCCCTTCACCGACGCCAAAGGCCCTGTCCCTGAGCGCTATGCGGAGGCGACGCGGCTGCTGGCGCAGCTCCATGGCCAGACCCTGCCGCAGATCTTGCCGGTGGCCGAGGGCATCGATCATCCGATCCCGCCTTACGATCTCGAGGCGCTCCTGATCGAGGTGGAGCTTCTGCTCGACTGGTACGTGCCGCACATCATCGGCACGCAGCTCTCGGGCTCCGCGCGGGCCGAGTTCGTCAATCTATGGACTGAGACTCTGGGCGAGATTCTCTCTACCCCGGCCTCCTGGACCCTGCGCGACTATCACTCGCCCAACCTGATCTGGCTCCCCGAGCGCGAAGGCCTGCAGCGGGTGGGCATGATCGATTTCCAGGATGCGGTGCTGGGCTCGCCGGCCTATGACGTCGCATCCCTGCTGCAGGATGCGCGCGTGACCGTGCCGCCGGAGCTCGAACTGAAGCTCATTGGCCTTTATGCCCGCGAGCGGAAGGCCGCCGATCCTGCCTTCGACGTCTCGGGCTTCGCCCGGGCCTACGCCATTATGGCAGGCCAGCGCGCCACCAAGATTCTCGGCATCTTCGCCCGCCTCGACCGGCGCGACGGCAAGCCCCAATACCTCAAGCATCTGCCGCGGATCGAAGCCTACCTCATCC
The DNA here is from genome assembly GCF_018383585.1 of Microvirga sp. 3-52. Lineage (GTDB taxonomy): Bacteria > Pseudomonadota > Alphaproteobacteria > Rhizobiales > Beijerinckiaceae > Microvirga. Next base: position 46,625 of record NZ_JAHAMK010000021.1, on the reverse strand, counting down.
GCAATCTCGCGCATCCGGCCTTGGGAAAACTCAAGGGCTGGTACGAAAACTATCTTCCGAGGCTCATCCCGCATGTGGATGAGCTCCCTCCCGAATCCTGAGCCATCTCCTTGTCCCAGACCTCCTCGCGCACGCCGCATAAAGCCATCGTCCTCGCTGCAGGCTTGGGCAAGCGCATGCTGCCGATCACGGCCTCTATGCCGAAGCCCCTCGTGAAGGTGGCAGGCCAGAGCCTCGTCGACTTCGCCCTCGACAGGCTGCACGAGGCGGGCATCGGGACCGTGGTGGTGAACGTGCACCACTTCGCCGACATGCTCGAAGAGCATCTGCGCACCCGCACCCTGCCCCGCATCGTCATCTCGGACGAGCGCGACGCGCTGCTGGAGACAGGCGGCGGCGTGAAGAAGGCATTGCCGCTTTTAGGGAGCGAGCCGTTCATCACCTTCAATTCCGATTCGCTCTGGATCGAGGGAAAAGAGCCGAATCTGAAGCGCCTCGTAGGGGCCTGGGACCCGGAGCGGATGGATATCCTGATGCTCGTGGCTCCGTTATCCACAAGCATTGGATTCGAAGGCCGCGGCGATTTTCACATGGAGGAAAGCGGCCGTCTTCGCCGCCGCGGAACCGATGACAGCGCTCCTTTTGCCTATGCGGGGGTCGCCATCGTGAAGCCGGAACTCGTTCACGGGACGCCGGACGGAGCGTTCTCGGCCAATGCCTTCTACGACCGTGCCATCGCCAAGGAGCGCCTCTACGGCTTGTGCATGGAGGGGCAATGGCTGCATGTTGGGGAGCCTCAGGCGATCGCCGAGGCCGAAAGGTGCCTTGCCGCCAGCAAGCGATGAGGTTTCGTGGTGTCGAGTATGACCTGGAAAAGTGGGAACCGGCTTTCCGACCAGGTCATGCATGATTCAAAGACCTTGCCGCACGTCTTCTCAATCCCTCCGGGCTGCGCGTTCCTGCCGACCCTGGTGGATGCGCTGCTCGACGGCCGACTGGTCGGCCCCCTGCCTGGCGATCCCGCCGCCCTTGCCGACATCACCATCTATGTTCCCAACCGCCGCGCCACCCGCGCACTGATCACGCTGCTCGCCGAGCGTGGTGCAGGCAAGGCGCAGCTCCTGCCGCGCATCGTGCCCTTGGGCGAAACCGACGAGGCCGAGTTCGAGCTGACAGGCTTGGAGGGAACGCCGCTGCAGGACGCCGCGAGCCTCAAGCCGCCGATCCCGCCCCTGGAGCGGCGCCTCATCCTGACGCGCCTCGTGCAGCGCTGGTCGGCGGAAGTGGATCGCGCGCTGCTGCAGCTCGGCCCCGAGGTGCCCTTCATGGTGCCGGCCTCGCCCGCCGATGCGGTGAACCTCGCGGGCGACCTGGAGACCCTGATGGATGCCTTCACCACGGAAGGCATCGACTGGCATGCCCTTGAGCTGGCGGTGGATTCCGATTACTCGAAATATTTCGAGATCACCCGCCACTTCGTGCAGATCGCGAGCGAGAACTGGCCCGAAATCCTCGCCGAGCGCCAGGCGAGCGATCCCGCGCAGCGACGCAATGCCTTGCTCGAAGCCGAAGCCCGGCGCCTCACCCGCGAGCGGCCGGAGCATCCCATCATCGTCGCGGGCTCCACCGGCTCCGTGCCCGCCACCGCGAACCTCATGGGCGTCATCGCGCACCTTCCCAAGGGCGCCATCGTGCTGCCCGGCCTCGACATGGAACTCGACGAGGAGAGCTGGTCCACCATCGGGGGCATCGGCGATGAAGAGACCGATCCGGCGCATGGACACCCTCAGGCCTCGCTCCGTCGCCTCCTGGACAAGCATCTGCGCATGCCGCGCTCCGACGTCATCGCTCTCGGCGAAGTGCCGAAAGCTGCGAAAGCCCGCAACCATCTACTCTCCGAAGCCCTGCGCCCGGCGGAGACCACGGATCGCTGGTCTCTGATCGCGCCCGAGGATCGCACCGCGTTGAGCCGCAGCGGCTGCGAGGGGCTCGCCATCATCGAGGCGATGGACGAGCGCGAAGAGGCTCTCGCCATCGCGATCTCCTTACGCGAAACCATCGCCCATCCGAACAAGACCGCGGCCCTTGTCACGCCGGATCGCGCGCTGGCCGCGCGCGTGACGGCGGAGCTCGCACGGTGGGGTTTGAGCGTCGAGGATTCTGCCGGCATACCCTTGTCCGATACACCGGCCGGACGTCTCGCCCGCCTCGCTGCTGAAGCGGCAGCCGACGATTTGAGACCCGTGCGCCTTCTGGCCCTGCTCGCACATCCGATGGTGCGACTTGGCCTGCCGCGCGAGAAGGTCGAACATGCGGCGAGCGTGCTCGAGATCGGCGTGCTGCGCGGGCCTGCTCCCGCGCTCGGCATCGAGGGCATGCGCGCCGCGCTCGCCAGTCGCCGCGCCGGGAACGATCATCGCACGCCGCGTCCGCGCAAGCGCCTGACGGAGGCCGAGTGGGACCTCGCCGATGAATTGCTGCGGCGCCTCGGCGTTGCCTTCGACACCTTCACGCCTGCCGCCCATGGGGAGGGCAAGCTGGATCTCATGTCTCTGGTGGAGGATCACCGCCGGGCCGTGGAAGCCCTGTGGTCGGCAGCGGACGATGAGGAGATCGAGGATACGGATTCATCCCGCGAGGCGCTCGCCGCGCTCTTCGATGATCTGGAGCATTCCGATATCCGCGCGGAGGAAGGCCATCCGCTCCGAGGCCGCTTCGTCGATTATCCGACCTTCTTCACGGCGCTCGCCCGGCAGCGGTCCTTGAGCCCCTCGCCCCGCACCACGCATCGCCGTCTGAAGATCCTGGGCCTTCTCGAAGCGCGCCTTCTCTCCGTCGACCGCGTGGTGCTCGGCGGATTGGACGAGGGCACATGGCCGCCGCGCGCGGTGACAGATGCATTCCTCAACCGGCCCATGCGCACGCGCGTCGGCCTGATGCCGCCGGAGCGGCGCATCGGCCAGACGGCGCACGATTTCGTGCAGGCACTGGGTACCCACGACGTGGTGATCACCCGCGCGCACAAGCGCGACGGCTCACCCATGGTGCCCTCGCGCTTCTTGCAGCGCCTCAAGGCCTTCACCGGCAAGGATGTGTGGGAGCGGATGACGAAGGCCGGCGATTATTACCGCCGCCTCGCGCGCACCCTCGACACGCCGGAGCCGGCGCCGTCGCTGCCCCGCCCGCGGCCGAAACCCAATCCGGCTCTCTTCCCGCGCAGTCTGAGCGTCACCGAGATCGAGACGCTGGTGCGCGATCCGTATTCGATCTTCGCGCGCCATATCCTCAAGCTCGACGCGCTCGATGCGATTGCGGTCACGCCGAGTGCGGCGGATCGTGGCACGATCATCCACGATGTGCTCGGGCAATTCGCCGAGCAATATCCGAAGGCGCTGCCGGCCCATGCGCAGGAGATCCTGCTCGCGCTCGGGACCGATGCCTTTGCCGACATCGCCGAGGCCTATCCCGAGCTCTATGCCGAATGGTGGCCGCGTTTCACGCGGCTTGCCACAGAATTCGTGGTGTGGGAGCAGAACCGCCGCCCCGATCTCGTCGAGGTCTACGCGGAACGCTCCGGACGGTTGTCGATCCCGCTCCCCGACGGCACGATCTTCAACTTGCGCGCCCGTGCCGACCGCATCGAGCACCGCCGTAGCGGCGGCTTTGCCATCATCGACTTCAAGACGGGCCAACCGCCCGGCGTGCGCGAGGTCTATGCCGGCTTCTCGCCGCAGCTGACGTTGGAAGCCATGATGCTGATGAAGGGCGCCTTCAAGGGCCTTCCCATGGCGAAGGGGACGCCGGACCTGATCTACATCCACACCACCGGTGGACGCGAGCCGATCAAGCCGCGAGAGATCGGGCCGACGGGCAAGGAAGCGCGTTCTGTTTCGGACATGGTCGAAGAGCATCGCCGCCGGTTCGAGGGCATGATCGTGCGCTACGCCAAGGGCGAAGCGGCTTACGTCTCGCGGCCCTTCCCGAAATATGCGCGCCGCTTCTCCGAATACGATCATCTGGCGCGGGTGAAGGAATGGTCCCTGGCGAGTGCGGGCGGCGAGGGTTCCGAATGAGCACAGATCTGGTCATTCCGGAATATACCAAGGACGCGCAGCGCCGGGCGGCCAACCCGCGCGCTTCCGCGTGGGTGTCCGCCAACGCCGGCGCCGGCAAGACCAAGGTCCTGACGGATCGCGTGGTGCGTCTTCTGCTCGCGGGTTCGCTGCCGGGCCGCATCCTGTGCCTGACCTTCACCAAGGCGGCGGCCGCTAATATGGCGATTCGTGTTTTCGAGCGTCTCGGCCGCTGGGTGACCCTCGACGAGGAGAGCCTCGTTGCGGAACTGACGGAGTTGGAGGGCGAGAAGCCGACACGCCGCCAATTGAAGCTCGCGCGCACGCTCTTCGCCCGCGCGGTGGAAACGCCGGGCGGTCTCAAGATCGACACCATCCACGCCTTCTGCGAGCGGCTTCTGCACCTCGTGCCGTTCGAGGCCAACGTGCCGGCGCGCTTCGCCGTGCTCGACGAAAGCCAGACCGACGAGATGCTGGCGCAGGCGACATCCAATGTGATGGCTGATGCGGCGAGCGGCAACTTTCCGGAACTGGCCGAGGCCCTCGACATCATCAGCGTCGATGCAGTAGGCGATGCGCTCGCCTCCGCGATCAACGCGGCTCTGAAATGCAAGGCCTTCCTGCACGATTCGACAGGTCCTGCGCGGCTTCGCCAGGAACTCGGCCTAGCGCCGGACGATACTCTCGAGTCCATCGAGACCAAGATGCTGGAAGGCGGCATCGGGCCCGATCAATGGCCTGCCATCGCACAGGAACTGCTCGGCGGAAAGGCCACCGACCAGGAGCGCGCTGCATCCTTCATCGCAGCTGCCGAAGCCCAGGATCCGGACGAGAAGCTCAAGCATTACCTGTCGGTCTTCCTGAAGGAATCCGATTGGACGCCACGGGCGGAATCGCGCCTCGTGACGAAGTCCGTTGATCCTGCCTTGAAGGAACGGCTGCTCACCGAGCAGGACCGCATCTGGCGCCTCATCGACAGGCGCAAGGCCGCGCGCGCCGCCGAGCGCACGCAGGCATTGTTCACGCTTGCGGCTGAAATTCACACCCGCGTCGAGCAGGCGAAGATGCGCCTCGGCGCGCTCGACTTCCAGGACCTCATCGACAAGACGCTCGCGCTGCTCTCGCGCGGCGACACGGCCTGGGTGCTCTACAAGCTCGATCGCGGCATCGATCATGTGCTCATCGACGAGGCGCAGGACACCAATCCCGAGCAATGGGAGATCCTGCGCAAGATCACCGAGGATTTCACCGCCGGAGCGGGGGCGGCGGGCGGGCGGGTGCGCACGCTCTTTGCCGTGGGCGATCCGAAGCAGTCGATCTACGGCTTTCAAGGAGCCGCGCCGCAGGAATTCGAGACGACGCGTCGAAGCTGGTCGCAGAAGGTCAAGCAAGCGGAACTCCATTTCGAGGACGTGTCGCTCACCATGTCGTTCCGCTCGGCCAAGGCGGTGCTCTCGGCGGTGGACGCCACCTTCGCGGTCGACCGGCACTTCAAGGGCCTCTCCTTCGAGGACAAGGCGGTCGGCACCGTGCATGAAAGCGCGCGTCCCCATGCACCGGGTCTCGTAGAGATGTGGCCGCTCGAGACGCCCGCTCAAGAAGAAGAGCCAGAGGCCTGGGTGCTGCCCATCGACGAACCCGAGCAGCAATCTCCCCCCGTCGTCGTCGCGCGGCGCATCGCACAAGCCGTGAAGTGCTGGACCACCAAGGGCGACGAGATGGGCCGCGTCTGGACGGCGGGCGATGTGCTCGTGCTGGTGCGAAAGCGCGGGGCGGCTTTCGAGGCGGTGATCCGCGCCCTGAAGGAGGCGGGCGTGCCGGTGGCCGGTGCGGACCGGCTCAACATCGGCGAGCACATCGCCGTGCTCGATCTCGTCGCCGCGGGACGTGCGGCGCTTCTCCCGGACGATGATCTCACCCTCGCAATCGCCCTGAAGTCACCGCTCGTCGGCCTCACCGACGACGATCTCATCCGCATCGCCGCCGACCGCTTCGACGAAGAATCGCTCCACGCCGCCATGGCGCGCCATGCGGAAGCAGGTGACGCGAAGGCGAAGCGCGGATGCGAGGCGCTCGCCGCATGGCGCGCGCTCGCGCGCATCCACGGCCCCTTCGGATTCTTCGCCACCCTGCTCGGTCCGTGCGGCGGACGCTCGCTGCTCGTGGCGCGGTTGGGCAGCGAAGCGGGCGATGCCATCGATGCTTTCCTGTGCTTCGCGCACCAGTCCGAGATGACGGAGACGCCCTCGCTCACTGTCTTCCTCAACCGGTTCGAATCCGCCTCGCACACCATCAAGCGCGACCTCGATTCCGTGAACAACGAAGTGCGCGTCATGACCGTGCACGGGGCGAAGGGCCTCGAAGCCCCCATCGTGGTGCTCATCGATGGCTGCGAGGTATTGGGGCGCGATCCGCCGCTCCTGCAATTGCAGACGGCGGGCGGCGACAGGATCCCCGTCTGGTCGCCGGGCAAGAATTTCGATTCGAGCGTGATGGCGCAGGCGCGCGACCTCCTGCACGCCAAGGGCTACGAGGAGCACAACCGGCTGCTCTACGTTGCCATGACCCGCGCCAAGGACCGGCTGGTGATCGCGCCCTACCGGATGACCGGCAACGAGACCCGGCAGGAAGCTTGGTGCGAGATGATCCGCCATGGGCTCGTCGCCAAAGCGGGAGGCCTGGAACTCGACGAGGCGCCCTATGGCCCGATCTCCGTCTGGCGCGACGGCTCACCGCTCGCGCGCACGCTCGCGGCCGAGTCCGATGTCCACCCGCTCGATCCCATCGCCGTGCCGGAGTGGCTGACGAGGGCGGCCTTGGCGGAGCCCGAGCCCCTGCCCCCGATCCGCCCCTCCAGCGCCCTGGGCGCCGCCGACCGCATGACGCGTCCCGGAGACGGCCCCTATGCGCCAGAGGCACGGTTGCGCGGCACCCTGGTCCATGCCCTGCTGGAACGTCTGCCGAGCCTGTCGCCGGAACACCGGGAGAGTATGGCACGCTCCTACATCAAGGCCCGCGCGCCTCGCCTTGCCTCCGACTTGCGGGAATCGATCCTAGCCAGCGCCCTCGACGTCCTCGACCATCCCGACCTGAAGCTCCTGTTCGGCGAGGGCTCGCGGGCGGAGGCGCCCATCGCCGGGCGTGTTCTGACCGCTGAGGGCGAGATCATGGTCTCGGGCCAGATCGATCGGCTGGCCGTTCTCGACGGCGACGTGCTGGTGGCCGATTTCAAGACGACCGCACGTCCGCCCAGGCCCGGGCAGCCGCCGCCGCAATCCTATGTGGCGCAGCTTGCCCTCTACCGGACGCTGCTGGCCGAGATCTATCCGGACAGGCGCATCCGCACCTTCCTGATCTGGACCTCCGGACCCGTGATCCACGAACTCCTGGAACCCGACCTGGAATCGGCGCTTGCCCTCATCAAAGCAGCGTGAGGGAAAGCGCGCTTGCTTGATTCCCTCGGTCCGGGTTCTTACCTTGGCCTCATAGCCGAGCGGCTCGGGATGAGTCGCGTTCAAAGTCAAAGGTGATGGTATGGCGACCGTAAAGGTGACCGACACAAGCTTCGCGCAGGACGTCCTGCAATCCTCCGAGCCCGTCGTGGTCGATTTCTGGGCCGAGTGGTGCGGTCCCTGCCGCATGATCGGCCCGGCTCTGGAAGAGATTTCCGACGAGATGGCCGGCAAGGTGAAGATCGCCAAGCTCAACGTGGACGAGAACCCGCAGATCTCCTCCCAGCTCGGCATCCGGTCGATCCCGGCGCTCATGATGTTCAAGGACGGCAAGGTCGTCGCCCAGAAGGTCGGTGCCGCTCCCAAGGGCGAGCTGTCCCGCTGGATCCAGGCTTCGGCCTAAGTCCGTTCAAGTTTTCGAAGAGATGAGAAGGGGCCGAGAGGCCCCTTTTCTTTTGCGGGGATCCTCCCCGGCCTGCACAGCGGAACCCGGGATCGCCAGACGAAAATGCGGGAACCCCATGGCCATCCAGATCATGGAAGGCACAGCGCTTCAATCCATCATCACCGGCACAAGGCCGATGATGATGATGGGATAGCTATTCCGGCAATGTCCCGTTCGCCGCCAGCACCTCGCCGGCCAGATACAGCGAGCCGCAGATCAGTACGCGGGGTGGGCGGTCCCAGACATAGTTGTGGAGCGAAGCGAGCGCCGATTCGACGCTTGCGGCGGTCGAGGTGGTCAGGCCGACGCTTGCTGCGATGGAAGCCACCTCTTCGGCGGGGCGAGCCCCGATCTGGCCCGAGATCGGCACTGCGATCACCTCTCGCGCGAGGCCCGAGAAATTCTTGAAGAAGGCCTGAGAATCCTTCGTGCCCAGCATGCCCGCGATGAGCACGAGGGGCGCATCCGAGCGTTCGCTCTGGTCGGCCATGGCGGCGGCGAGAACCCGGCCGCCATCCTGGTTGTGGCCGCCGTCGAGCCAAAGCTCGCAGCCCTGCGGGGCGATCTCGGGCAGGCGGCCCCGGTTGAGGCGCTGGAGGCGACCCGGCCATTCGGCGCGGGTGAGGCCCGCCTCGAAAGCCGAGGTCTCGAACTGCTCGAAGCCGGCCGCGCGCAAGGCCGCGATAGCCGTGCCGGCATTGGTGAACTGATGCCGCCCGATGAGCTTGGGACGCGGCAGGTCGAGGAGACCCTTCTCGTCCTGATAGACGAGGCGGCCTCCCTCCTCATGCACGGAGAAATCCTGCTGGCCGACGAGGAGCGGGGTAGCGCCGATACGCTCCGCCTCGCCGAACAGGGTCTGATCGGCCTCCCTGTAATCCTGCGGGGCGATGACGGCGGGGCAGCCGCGCTTGAAGATGCCCGCCTTCTCCTTGGCGATGGCCTGCAGGGTCGTGCCGAGATATTCCGCGTGGTCGTGGCCGATGGGCGTGACGACGGCGGCGGCCGGCCTGTCGATGACGTTGGTGGCGTCGAAGCGGCCGCCGAGGCCCACCTCGAGCAGGAGCACGTCGGCAGGTTCCTCGGAGAAGATCAGCAGAGCCGCCGCGGTCGTGATCTCGAACACGGTGATGGGCTCGCCGGCATTCACCGCTTCGCAGCGCCGGAAGGCCTCGACGAGCCTCTCCTCGCTCACATAGCGCCCGCCCCCGAACTTGCCCAACCGGATGCGCTCGTGGAAGCGCACCAGATGGGGCGAGGTATAGACGTGGACGGCGAGCCCTGCGCTTTCCAGGATCGCCCGCATGAAGGCGATGGTCGAGCCCTTGCCATTGGTGCCGGCCACATGGATCACCGGCGGCAGGCGGCGCTCCGGATGGCCGAGCTGGCCCAGCAGGCGCTGGATGCGCCCGAGCGAGAGATCGATGGTCTTCGGGTGCAGGGCGAGAAAGCGCGCGATCAGCGCATCGGAGGATTCCATCGCCCTGCTCCAAGCATGATCTGAAAAAGTGGGAACCGGTTTTTCAGCAAGATCATGCGACAACAAAAGTTACTCGGCGGCAACCGCAACGGCCGTCGTCTCCGGCGCGGAAATCGGCGCCTTGGTGAAGAGGCGGGACAGGCGCGCGACGGTCGGCTTGAGGTCGTGCCGATGCACGACCGCGTCCACCATGCCGTGCTCCTTCAGGTATTCGGCGCGCTGGAAGCCATCGGGCAGCTTCTCGCGGATGGTCTGCTCGATCACCCGCGGGCCGGCAAAGCCGATGAGCGCCCCCGGCTCGGCTAGGTGCACGTCGCCGAGCATGGCATAGGACGCCGTCACGCCGCCTGTGGTCGGGTTGGTGAGCACGACGATGTAGGGAAGCTTGGCATCGCGCAGGCGGCGGATCGCCACGGTGGTCCGGGGCATCTGCATGAGGGAGAGGATTCCCTCCTGCATGCGTGCGCCGCCGGAGCCGGCGAAAAGCACGAAGGGCGTCTTCTTGTCGAGCGCCGTCTCGGCGCCCTTGATGAAGGCCTCGCCTGCGGCCATGCCGAGGGATCCGCCCATGAAGCCGAAATCCTGCACTGCAATGGTCATCGGCAGATCCTCGACCCGCCCGAAACCGACCTTGAACGCGTCCTGCTGGCCGGTCTTGGTGCGGGCGTCCTTCAAGCGGTCGATATAACGCTTTTCATCGCGGAACTTGAGCGGATCGACCGGCACTTCCGGCACGGCCACGTCGAGCCAGGTGGCGCCGTCGAACATGAGCTGCAGGCGCTGGGTGGCGGAGATGCGCATGTGGTGGTTGGAACCGGGGATCACCCACTGGTTCGCCTCCACGTCCTTGTGGAACACCACTTGCCCCGTCTCCGGGCACTTGATCCAGAGATTGTCCGGCGTCTCGCGCTTGAAGAGCGTCTTGATCTTCGGACGGACGACTTCGGAAATCCAGTTCATTGCTTATCCCTCTCTGTCAGCACCCGGAAAGCCTCATCCTGAGGAGGTGCGTGGCACCGTCTCGAAGGATCAGGGCATCTCCAGGGCTCTCTGGACCCTCCTTCGAGACGCAGCCTTAAGGCTGCTCCTCGGGATGAGGGGCCTGGCTCTATGTATTAGGCCGCAGCGCGTTTTGCCACCGAGCGCACGCCGTCGCTCAATTCCTTCACCAGCTTCGTGACCGCCTCAATGGTGCCTGCCGTAGCGCGATCCTCAGCATCGAGAGTGTTTTTCAGCGCATCGATGAGGGCCGAACCCACCACCACGCCGTCGGCCCCCTCGGCCACCGCCGCCGCATGAGCGCCGCTCTTGACGCCGAAGCCCACCACCACGGGCAGGGGCGTGTGGCGCTTAATCCGCTCCACGGCCGTGGCGACCTTGCCGAAATCCGGCGTCGCGGCGCCGGTGATGCCGGTGATCGAGACGTAATAGACGAAGCCCGCCGTGTTCGCCAGGACGGCCGGCAGGCGCCTGTCGTCCGTGGTCGGCGTGGCCAGCCGGATGAAGGCAAGACCCGCCTTGAGGGCCGGCAGGCACAGCTCGTCATCCTCTTCCGGCGGCAGATCGACCACGATCAGGCCGTCGACGCCGGCCTCCTTGGCATCCGCGAGGAAGCGATCGACGCCGTAGACGAAGATGGGATTGAAATAGCCCATGAGGATCACGGGCGTGTCCGCATCCTCGGCCCGGAAGCGGCGGATGAGGTCGAGGGTCCTGACCGTATCCTGGCCCACCTTCAGGGCCCGCAGGCCCGCCGCCTGGATCGCCGGCCCGTCGGCCATGGGATCGGTGAAGGGCAGTCCGAACTCGACGATGTCGGCCCCGGCCTTGGGCAGGCTCTTGAGGATCTGGAGCGAGGTCTCGGGATCCGGATCACCGGCCATCACATAGGTGACGAGAGCGGCGCGGCCTTCCGCGCGGCATTGTTCGAAACGGGCTTCGATGCGCTTTGTCATGGGCGGGTCTTTAGCATGCTCTTTTGCGGATGTGGACAAGGATCTCGCATTTCCCCGGGGTCGTCTGTAATGGTGTTTGAGCCTGCCTGGAGGCCATGTTGGCGCTCCTTCCTGACGCAAGATCTCAAGGGACCGCCTTGTGGCTAGAACCGCTCAGATGACCAGGATGCGCGCACCCTATCTCAAGCAGATATGGCTTGATGATGGTCGCATTCCGGATCGATCGATCTATCCCTTCTGCCTCCCGATATTCAGCCGGAGCGAGTTCTCGCTTGAGTTCGACAGCCCCATCACCATCGTCGTCGGCGAGAACGGCATAGGGAAATCGACCATTCTGGAGGGAATCGCCGCCTTGGCCGGCTACGATGAGGCCGGCGGCGGAAAAGGCTATAGGCCCGTCGATCATTCCCGAGCCCTGGAGGCCATGGGCGGGGACCTGGGCAAGGCTCTACGGGCAAGCTGGCTACCGAAAGTCACGCAAGGCTGGTTCTTCAGGGCCGAGAGCTTCTTCTCCGTCTCCCGCTATCTCGATCAGGCGGCAATGGATGCAGGAGCGGCTGCGCCGGATTTCCTCTCTCATTCCCATGGGGAGGGCTTTCTGCGCTTCTTCGAGGAACGCTGCAGAAACCAGGGGCTCTACATCTTCGATGAGCCCGAATCCGCCTTGTCGCCGTCGCGCCAGGTAGAGTTCCTTAAGCTGTTACGGCGCATGGACGATTCGGGATTCTGTCAGGTGATCATGGCGACGCACTCGCCCATCCTGATGGCCTGTCCGGGCGCAAGACTGCTCGGGCTTTCGAAATATGGATTGGAGCCGATCAAGCTGGAGCAGACGCAGCACTTCCGTCTGCTGCGAGAGTTCTGCCTCGACCCCGAGCTTTTCATCCAGATGATGCTGGACGGGTGAGAGACCCTGCGTTCACGGCCCTCCCATGGCCCCCAGCCTCAGACGATCTGGTTGCCCAGATGCTCGGCGATCTGGAACAGATCCTTGTCGCCGCGGCCGCTGATATTGACCACCATCAGGTGATCCTTGGGCTTTTGCGGCGCCAGTTCCATGACCTTGGCGAGGGCATGGCTCGGCTCGAGCGCCGGCAGGATGCCCTCGAGGCGCGAGCAGAGCTGGAAGGCGTCCAGCGCCTCCTGATCGGTGGCGGAGAGGTAGGTCACGCGGCCTATCTCGTGCAGCCAGGCATGCTCCGGGCCGATGCCGGGATAATCGAGGCCGGCGGAGATGGAATGGGCGTCCTGGATCTGCCCGTCAGGGTCCATGAGCAGATAGGTGCGGTTGCCGTGCAGCACGCCCGGGCGGCCGCCCGAAAGCGACGCCGCGTGCAGCTTGTCGAGGCCGTGGCCGGCCGCTTCCACGCCGTAGATCTCGATGTCCTTGTCGTCGAGGAACGGGTGGAACAACCCGATGGCGTTGGAGCCGCCGCCGATGCAGGCGACGAGCGAATCCGGCAGGCGGCCTTCCGCCTCCATCATCTGCTCGCGGGTCTCGGTGCCGATCACGCACTGGAAGTCGCGCACCATGGCGGGATAGGGATGCGGGCCCGCCACCGTGCCGATGCAGTAGAAGGTGTCGGACACGTTGGTGACCCAGTCCCGCAGGGCCTCGTTCATGGCGTCCTTGAGCGTCCGGGTGCCGGACTGCACCGGCACCACCTTGGCGCCGAGCATGTTCATGCGGAACACGTTGGGCTTCTGACGCTCCACGTCGACGGCGCCCATATAGACCACGCAGTCGAGGCCGAAGCGCGCGCAGAGCGTCGCCGTGGCGACGCCGTGCTGGCCCGCGCCGGTCTCGGCGATGATGCGCTTCTTGCCCATGCGGCGGGCGAGAAGGATCTGGCCCAGCACGTTGTTCACCTTGTGGGCGCCGGTGTGGTTCAGCTCTTCGCGCTTGAAGTAGATCTTTGCTCCACCGAGATGTTCGGTCATGCGCTCGGCGAAATAAAGCGGGCTCGGACGGCCGATATAATGCGTGGAGAAATACGCCATGTCGGCATGGAAGGCCGGATCGTTCCTCGCCTCCTCGTAGGCCTTCTCCAGCTCGAGGATGTTCGGCATCAGGGTCTCGGCGACGAAGCGGCCGCCGAACTGGCCGAAATGCCCGCGTTCGTCGGGGCCGGTGCGGAAGGAATTGGGTTGGGCTTGAGCTGACACGGCCTGTCCTGCCTTGAAGATCTTAAGGCACGCCCGGGAGAGGACGCGCCGTCTTGGTCCAGAGCTGTTTCCACTGGCGTGGAATCATCTCTCTTCTTTGGTTTTCCGCATTTTTTGGCGACGAACCGGAGCCACTTCGCCGAAAAATGCTCTAGTGATGGGCAGCAGCGAATGCTGTCCGGGCGGCCCTGATGAAAGCCTCGATCCTGGCCGGATCCTTGAGACCCGGGCCGCTTTCCACCCCGGACGACACGTCGACGGCCTGCGGCTTCGTGAGCCGGATCGCCTCCGCCACGTTGTCGGGGGTGAGGCCTCCTGACAGCATGAAGAAAAGCCTGGGGTCAAGCCCGTTCAGGAGCCGCCAGTCGAAGGCGATGCCGTTGCCGCCCGGCAGGGCATCCGGCGTGCGGGGCGGCTTGGCATCGAGAAGGATGTGGTCGACGCCGTCGACATAGGGGCGGAGCGCCTGCAGATCCGAGGCTTGCGCGACGCCGAGGGCCTTCATGACCGGCCGTTTGACCATGGAGCGGATCTGAGCCACGCGCTCGGGGCTTTCGCTTCCATGCAGCTGAATCAGGTCAGGGTTGATCGCCTCGATGGCCTGCGCGATCGCCTCGTCCTCCGGATCGACCAGCAGTACCACGCGCTGGGCGCGGGCCTTGGCCTGCAGGGAGAGGCGGTGACCGAGATCGAGGCTGACATGCCGGGGGCTTTTGGGAAAGCGCACGAAGCCGACCATGTCCGCGCCTGCACCCAGGGCCACATCGAGGGTTTCGGGCGTGGAGAGCCCGCAGATTTTTATCAAACTATCCATAAGGGCTATTTTACTACGCTTTTGCCAGCGAGCGCCATACCAGCATCGCCGCAGCCAGATCCTCCAGCGCCGCACCGACCGATTTGAAGGTGGTGATGGCCGCGGGATCACGGCGGGGCGGGGCTTGGCACAGATCCGTCAGGGTGCCGAGGACATGGCTCTCGGCGATCGCGCCGCTCTGGAGAGACACGGCCACGTCGCCGCCTTCCGACTTGGCGGCAGGCGTGTCGATATAGACCTGTGCCCGGCGCAGGGCATCGTCATCGGCTTCGCGCATCCTGAGATTGAACGCGCCGACGAGATCGAGATGCACGCCCGCCTTCAGCCAGGCTCCCCTGACGATAGGGGTGTTCGACAGGGTGGCGCAGGAGACGAGATCGGCCTCGTGCACGGCCGCCTCCAGGTCTGCCACCGCCGTGACGGGCAGGCCCTCGGCCCGCAACCCGGCGGCGAGATTCTCGGCCTTCTCTAGGTTGTGGTTCCAGAGCGCCACCTCGCGGATCGGACGCTGGCTCATATGGGCGCGAATCAGGAAAGGCGCCAGGGAGCCTGCCCCGACCATGACCATGCGGCTCGCATCCTCGCGGGCGAGATGGCGCGCGGCGAGCGCCGAGGCGGCGGCGGTGCGCCAGACCGTGAGGCGGGTTCCATCCAGAACCGCCACGGGCGAGCCCGTGACGCCGTCCATCAGCAGATAGGAGCCCATCACGCTGGGCAGGCTTTTGGCGCCGTTCTCCGGAAACACGGAGACGATCTTCACGCCGATGAAACCGTCCTGCATGGCAGGGCCGGTCCAGGACGGCATGAGCAGGAGCGTGCCATGGGCGCCGGAACGCTCGATCTCATGGTGATGGCGGACCGGCGTGACCATGTCGCCGCGAAAGGCCTCGGCCAGGGCGCCGATCAGGGCCGGAAACGTGAGAACCCGATCGATCTCGGCAGAGGTCACGACGCGCATGGGAGGGTCTCTTTTGAGGGGCGCATCGCCTATTGCGGAAAACCGGAGCCACGTTTCCGCACGATGCGCTAGAACCTGGAGCTTGAAGAGGACGGAACGGTGGCCGGCAGGGTGGTGGCCGGGGCGCCCTGCGACTTGAGGCGCTCGGTCTCGTAGCGCAGCTGCCGCGTCTCGCGCCTCAGACGGCGGCGGGACTTCCGGTTCTTTCCTTGCGCAAGCCAGCTCGCCACGCCGCCGATCACCACACCGAGCATGACGGCGGCGAAGATCACGGCGAAGAGGGGCAGCTGAGCGGCGAATTCCGGCGCATCCTGCGAGAACGGATCCAGCGACAGGGTCACCGGGGCGCGGTTCGCGACAGCGAGCAGAACGACCAGGATGGCAACCGGCAGGAGAATGAGCGCCTTCAGAAAGCGAATCACGAACACCTCTCAAGAATGACTTCAAGGATCACTGAGCAGCCGCGGCCTTGAGCACCTTCGGGGCCGGAGCGTTGAGCCGCTGACGCATTTCCTTGCCCGTCTTGAAGACGGGAACGACCTTTTCGGAGATGGAAACGGATGCACCCGTGCGCGGGTTGCGGCCCGTGCGGGCATCCCGCTTCTTCACCGAGAACGCGCCGAAGCCGCGCAACTCGACCCGATCGCCCCTGGCGAGAGCGTCGGCGATGGTGTCGAGGATCGCGTTCACGATCTTCTCCACGTCGCGCTGGTAGAGATGCGGGTTCTGCTCGGCGATCTTGAGCACCAGTTCGGATTTGATCATGGAGTGGCTATATCTTTGACGTTGCTTTATTTTTCCAAAGGTTGCCAGACAGCCAGGAGGCCGTCAAGCTGCGCCATCTGCCCATGAGCCGATGTCCTGCGCAGCGCCTCGGCGACACGCTCGAAGCCGAAGAGGTCGGCCACGGTGGCGCTCATGGCGAAGATGGAAAGATCCCGGTCGCTGCTCGGCTTCCAATCGCGAATCGGCAGGTCCTTGGCCACGCCCTTGTTCTGCTCGAGCCAGGCGACCGCATCGCGCTCGCCGCCGATCCTGTCGACGAGCTTCATGGGCACGCCCTGACGGCCGCTGAAAACCTGACCGGTGGAGGCGGCGGCCAGCTCGCCCTCGTTGAGGCGCCGGCGGTCGCGCACCAGGGCCTTGAACCAGTCGTAGGTGTCGTTGACCACCGCCTGCATGGCGGCACGGGCTTCCGGCGACGTCGGCTTGAAGGGACTCGGCTCCGCCTTGAGCGGCGAGGACTTCACCTCCTCCAGCTTCACGCCGACCTGACCCATGAGTCCGGACAGGTCGGGATACTGGAACAGCACGCCGATGGAGCCCACGAGCGAGGTCTCGCGGGCCACGATGTAATCGGTGGCAATCGCCGTGATGTAGCCGCCCGAAGCGGCCGTTCCGTCGACGAAGGTGACGACGGGCTTCTTCTCCGCGAGCCGCCGGATGTTGCGGTAGAGCTCCTCTGAGCCCGTTGTGGTGCCGCCGGGGCTGTTGATGGAAATCACCACGCCGGAGACCGCGCTCGAATCGCCCACGCGCTGCATCAGGTCGGCGAGGCGCTGGTTGCCGGTGATCACGCCGTCGACGGATATGCGCGCGATCTGGCTCTGGATCGCACCATACCCCGCCCGGTCCGCGGCGGCGTAGCCGAGGGCGGCAACGGCCGCGATGAGGCCTGAAAATCCCGCAACGCGCCAGAAGGAGAGCTTGCGGCGCAGGCGGCGGCGGTCGGCGATGGCTTCGGCATCGATGGACATCGATTGGTCTCTTGCTGGTTCCAAATCGGATGAGAAGGGCTGCACCCTAGAGCATCGGACCGGAAAGTGGAAACCACTTTTGGGATCCGTCCGGCGCTCGATTCCTGAAGTAGCGCATCGTCTTGAGCGGAAAACCGGGCGCGCTCTTCCGCTCAAGACGATGCGAGGGCAGATAGGGCGGCAAGCCCGCCGGCCAACAAAAAACCCGCGCGATGGCTCGCACGGGTTCCCGAAATAAAAATCCCCGGGCTTAAAGCCCGGGGATCATCAGGTTCTCGTCGAACCCGATTACTTCTTGTCCTTGGCCTTCAGGGCGGCGCCGAGGATGTCGCCGAGCGACGCACCCGAATCGGCCGAGCCGTACTGAGCCATGGCTTCCTTCTCCTCAGCGACCTCGAGGGCCTTGATGGAGACGGTGACGCGACGGGCCTTGCGGTCGAACTGCGTGACGCGGGCATCGAGCTTCTCGCCGGCGGCGAAGCGCTCGGGGCGCTGGTCGGCGCGGTCACGAGCGAGCTCGTTGCGCTTGATGAAGGTGGAGAGGTCGGTGTCGACGATCTTCACTTCCAGGCCGCCGTCCTTCACCTCGAGAACCTCGCAGGTGACGATCTGGCCCTTCTTGATCTCGCCGGCTTCGGCGAAGGGATCGCCCGCAAGCTGCTTGATGCCGAGCGAGATGCGCTCCTTCTCGACGTCCACGTCGAGAACCTGAGCACGGACGATGTCGCCCTTCTTGAAGTCGTCGATGACCTGCTCGCCCGGACGGTTCCAGTCGAGGTCCGAGAGGTGGACCATGCCGTCGACGTCGTTCTCGAGACCGATGAACAGACCGAACTCGGTCTTGTTCTTGACCTCGCCTTCGACTTCGGAGCCGACAGGGTGCTTCTCGGCGAAAGCCTCCCACGGGTTCTGAAGCGTCTGCTTCAGGCCCAGCGAGATGCGGCGCTTCACCTGATCGACCTCGAGGATCACGACCTCAACCTCCTGCGAGGTGGAGATGATCTTGCCCGGATGGACGTTCTTCTTCGTCCAGGACATCTCGGAGACGTGGATCAGGCCCTCGATGCCGGGCTCGAGCTCGACGAACGCACCGTAATCGGTGATGTTCGTGACGCGGCCCTTGAGCTTCGCCTGAACTGGGTAGCGGGCGGCGATGCCCTCCCACGGATCGGCCAGGAGCTGCTTGATGCCCAGCGAGATGCGGTGCGTCTCGTGGTTGATCTTGATGATCTTCACCTTCACCGTCTGGCCGATGGTTACGACCTCGGACGGATGGTTCACGCGACGCCATGCCATGTCGGTGACGTGCAGCAGGCCGTCGATGCCGCCGAGATCAACGAACGCACCGTACTCGGTGATGTTCTTGACCACGCCGTCGATGACCTGACCCTCTTCGAGGTTGGCCACGAGTTCGGAGCGCTGCTCGGCGCGGCTCTCTTCGAGAACCGTGCGGCGCGACACGACGATGTTGCCGCGGCGGCGGTCCATCTTGAGGATCTGGAACGGCTGAGCCACGCCCATGAGCGGGGTGACGTCGCGGACCGGGCGGATGTCGACCTGCGAGCGGGGCAGGAACGCCACGGCGCCGTCGAGGTCGACCGTGTAGCCGCCCTTCACCTGGTTGAAGATCGTGCCGTTGACGCGCTCGCCGGCCTCGAAGGCCTTCTCGAGCTTCACCCACGACTCTTCGCGGCGGGCCTTGTCACGGGAGATGACGGCCTCGCCCAGCGCATTCTCGATGCGCTCGACATAGACCTCGACCTCGTCACCGACGACGACCGTCTGGTCGCGGTTCGGGCCGGCAAATTCTTTCAGGGCGACGCGACCTTCGGTCTTGGCGCCGATATCGATGACCGCGACGTCCTTTTCGATCGCGACCACCTTGCCCTTCACGACCGAGCCTTCGCTGATCTCGTTCGTGCGGAAGGATTCTTCGAGCAGGGCCGCGAAATCTTCACGGCTCGGCTGTTGCAAAGCTGCAGACATAGGTTCTCCTGAATGGCCCTCGTTTAAAGGGGCAACGCCGGCGGCTCGTGTTAACGGGCCGTTTCCAGCCGCCGCTGCCTGAGGACGCCCCTTTTAGGGCCATGTCCAGGGCATGCTGCTCTTCCGAGCAGGCCGGCGTATCATCGACGGATGGAAACGCTTGTACCGACAAGACTTTTCGGGACGCCACAAGGGCGCGGAACACGCACCCTACGCTTAATAAACCGTCAATGTCTTGTCGGATGGGGGTTCTTTTATCCCATGTGGCCCCGGATCACAAGGCTTTCAAGCCATTCGGCCGGGGCCCGCACCGCCTCAACCCGGGGCTGCACCCTGGGTGTTGACATAGACCGCGTAGAGCGACTGGCTGGCCGCCATGAACAGACGGTTCCGCTTGGGTCCTCCGAAGCAGATGTTACCGCAGACCTCCGGCAGGCGGATGCGGCCCATGAGCTTGCCTTCTGGGGTCCATACGGTCACGCCGCTGTAGCCAACGGCCCGGCCGGCATTGCTCGAGGCCCAGAGGTTGCCGTCCACGTCGCAGCGCAGACCGTCGGGGCCGCATTTCACCCCGTCGATCATGCAGTCGGAAAACAGCCGCCGATTCGAAAGCCTGTTGTCGGTGCCGACATCGAAGACGTGAATGTCTCCCTTGCCGCCGGGACCTGTGTCGCCCGGGCCCTTGCCCGTGCTCGCCACATAGAGCCTCTTGTAGTCCGGCGAGAAGCACAGCCCGTTGGGGTCGGGAACCTGGTCCTCCGTCACCACGAGGTCGATGCGGCCGCTCGGATCGACACGGTAGCAGTTCGTCGGCAGCTCCCGTCGCGCGCTGCCGATGCCGGCAGGCTGGCCGAGCCTGGGATTGAGCCGCCCGCCCGCATTGCTCGGCCCGCCCTGAACATCCGGCGCGCCTTCGTAGAGCTGGCCGCCATAGGGCGGGTCCGTGAACCAGTAGCTGCCATCGGGATGGGCCACCACGTCATTGGGCGAGTTGAGGCGTTTCCCCTCGAAGGATTCGGCGAGAACCGTGACCGATCCGTCGAGTTCGTACCGGACGACCCGTCGGGTCAGATGTTCGCAGGAGAGCTGCCGGCCCTGGAAGTCGAAGGTGTTGCCGTTGCTGTTGTTGGACGGCATGCGGAACTCGGTCACGCGGCCGTCGTCCTCGAGCCAGCGCATCTGCCGGTTGTTCGGAATGTCGCTCCAGACGAGATAGCGCCCCTGGGCGTTCCAGGCCGGCCCCTCGGACCAGAGCGCTCCCGTCCAGAGACGGGTGATGGCGCTGTTCGGCTGGGCATACTGGTTGAAGAGCGGGTCGACCGTAATGACGTCCGGATCCGTGAAATAGGTCGTGGGAGCGCCGCCTGGGCCGAAATCGCGCGGAGGATTCGTTACCGTGCTGGGAGGCTGGGCGGGAGTCTGGGCCCATGCGGCGCCGGATCCGGCCACGACGGCTCCGGCCCCCATGGCCTTGATGAGACTACGTCTTGATAGGCTGTCACGTTGTTCGGCCGGCGAACGTCTCTGCGGGCTCATGGCCACCTCCCTGTTTCGGCGCCTTTGAGACCCGCTGGTCGGTGGACCGCGAGTCTCTCAGATTGGATCAGAATCCCACTCCCCAGCGTAGCTTGAACTGTTCTTTCGAGGAATTCAGTCAAGGGCCGACTCGTAAGAGTTAGGTTTCCCGTCGCCGCGCATGCCGGTTGCAGGGACTCGCAGCCATCAACTATTCACCCCCCTTTTCCGGAAAAGCGGGGGTGAAAAGGATGGATCGACGTCAGGTGGCCGGCCCTCAATCCTCGTGAATGAGGCTGTGCTCGCGGGTATCCTTCATCCGGAGATAGACGATGAGAGATAGTCCGATCATGCCGGTCACGTACCAGAAGAAGCCGTATTCGATGCCGGCCTGCTTGAACCAGAGCGCCGCGTATTCGGCGGTGCCGCCGAAGACCGTGTTGGCGATGGCGTAGGGCAAGGCGACGCCGAGCGCCCGGATATGGGCCGGGAACATCTCCGCCTTCACCACCGCGTTGATCGAGGTGTAGCCGGTGACGATCACGAGCGCCGCGAGGCAGAGTGCGAAGGCCACATAGGGATCCTTCGTGCCAGCGAGGGTCGAGAAGATCAGATAGGTGAACAGGACGCCCAAGATACCGAAGCCCACCATCAGCGGCTTGCGGCCGATCTTGTCCGACAGAGCACCCGCGACCGGCTGCAGCAGCATGAAGATGAACAGGGCCGCGGCCGTGATCTGGCTCGCCGACTCGCGGGAAAAGCCCGAGGTGTTGACCAGGAACTTCTGCAGGTAGGTGGTGTAGGCATAGAAGGCGAGCGTGCCGCCGGCGGTGAGCGCGATGACCGTGAAGGCCTCGCGCGGATACTTGGTGAAGAGCGCAAGGCCGCTGGACCGCGGTGCCGCCGCGCCCTGGGCGTTCTTGTAGGATTCCGTCTCGGCGAGGCCGCGGCGGAGATAGAACACGATCACCGCGAGCACGCCGCCGATGGCGAACGGGATGCGCCAGCCCCAGGCCTCGAGATTCTGCTCGGACATGGCCTGTTGCAGGATCAGCAGCACGGCGAGCGCGATCAGCTGACCCGAGATCAGCGTCACGTACTGGAAGCTGGAGAAGAAACCGCGGCGGTTTTTTCCCGCCATCTCGCTCAGGTAGGTCGCGCTGGCACCGTATTCGCCGCCGACGCTGATGCCCTGGATCAGGCGCGCCAGAACCAGGATGATCGGAGCGAACACGCCGATGCTGTCGTAGCCCGGCGTGACGGCAATCATCAGCGAGCCCGTGCACATCAGGGTCACCGAGAGGGTGAGGCCTGCCTTGCGGCCCTTGCGGTCGGCATAGATGCCCATGATCCAGGCCCCAATGGGGCGCATGAGGAAGCCGACCGCGAAGACGGCCGCCGCGTTCAGGAGCTGGGCGGTCTGATCGCCCTTGGGAAAGAAGATGGGTGCGAAATAGAGCGTGAAGGCGGAATAGACATACCAATCGTACCACTCGACCATGTTGCCGGCCGATCCGCCGAGGATCGACTTGAGACGGCCTTTCTGGTCAGCGACACTGTTTTTCATCAACATCATGCGACTCGTTTTCCAACGTGGGCATGCGCTCCGAACGAGAGAGCGCATGGCTTTAGGGAGAGGATGGAAGGATTGTCGGGGGCGGCAGTGATTGGCGTCTCACGGCGGCCTTATCGAATTGGCCCCCGACATAGTGCCGGCGCGACTTCGGGTCAAACCGGCCAGTCCGAGCGCCTAGCCTGGGCGACGGCCCAGTCGAGGGCCTGTTCGAGCCGGTCGTTGCCCCAGAACATCTCCTCGTCCTCGGTGAAGAAGGTCGGCGCGCCGAAGATGCCCCGCGGCTGGACCTCCTCGCCCATCCGGCGCAGGCGCATCTTGTTGGCGTCCGTCTGCGCCTCGGCCAGGATGGCCTCGGCCTCGAGCCCGAGCTTCGTCAGAATGTCGGTCAGCACCGCCGGATCGGCGATGTCGCGGCATTCGCCGAACTCGGCCGTGTAGACGGCGCGGGTGAAGGCGGGGGTCCAGCCGGGCTCGATGCCGAGCAGCGCGACCCGCGCGGCCATGAGTCCGTTCTGGGGAAAGGTCTTGGGGCGGTAGAAGGGCAGCCCGAACCGGGCGGCCTCACGCTCCATGTCCCGCCACATGTAGCGCCCCTTGTCCGGATAGAGGGCAAAAGGCGAAGTCTCCAGGCCTTGCGCCTTGAAGACCGGCCCCAGCAGGAAAGGCCGCCAGAGAACCATCACCCCGGCCTCCACCGCGGCCTTCTCGATGCGCATGGCGGCGAGATAGGAATAGGTGGAGGCGAATTCGTACCAGAATTCGAGATGCGGCTGACGGATCATGAGCGTCTCTCGTGCCGGCCCTTCTGGCAGCAAGGCTACTGCCTCGTGCAAGCCGGCTTCATACTCCCGCTCATGGCCTATCGCATTCCACCAAGTTATGGCAGGCCTCAGCTTTCCGGTCAGGAATGCGAAGGAAGCATACCTTTCGATCCGACCGAAAGTGGCTTCCCCTTTTAGGTCCGATGTTTTAAGTCGCGAGCACCCTTATCACTCTGGAATCCCCTGCTATGGCTTCGACGCGCGTGAACAAGGTCGTGCTCGCCTATTCCGGCGGCCTCGACACCTCCATCATCCTCAAGTGGCTGCAGACCACCTATGGCTGCGAGGTGGTGACCTTCACCGCCGACCTCGGCCAGGGCGAGGAACTGGAGCCGGCGCGCAAGAAGGCCGAGCTTCTGGGCATCAAGCCGGAGAACATCTTCATCGAGGACCTGCGCGACGAGTTCGTGCGCGACTACGTGTTCCCGATGTTCCGCGCCAACGCGCAATACGAGGGCCTTTACCTGCTGGGCACCTCGATCGCCCGGCCGCTGATCGCCAAGAAGCAGATCGAGATCGCCGAGAAGGTCGGGGCCGACGCGGTCGCCCACGGGGCGACCGGCAAGGGCAACGATCAGGTGCGCTTCGAGCTCGGCTATTACGCGCTGAAGCCCGACGTGACCGTGATCGCCCCCTGGCGCGAATGGGACCTGCGCTCCCGCGAGCAGCTCATCGCCTTCGCCGAGCAGAACCAGATCCCCATCGCCAAGGACAAGCGCGGCGAGGCCCCGTTCTCCGTCGACGCCAACCTCCTGCACGCCTCCTCCGAGGGCAAGGTGCTGGAGGATCCGGCCATGGAAGTGCCGGATTACGTCTATTCGCGCACCGACGGTCCCGAAGCCGCCCCCGACAAGCCGACGGTGATCACCATCACGTTCGAGAAGGGCGACCCGGTCGCCATCGACGGCCAGAAGATGGGTCCGGCCGACCTGCTGGCCAAGCTCAACGAGCTCGGCAAGATCAATGGCATCGGCCGCCTCGACCTCGTCGAGAACCGCTTCGTCGGCATGAAGAGCCGCGGCATGTACGAGACCCCCGGCGGCACGATTCTTCACCTCGCCCATCGCGGCATCGAGTCGATCACCCTCGATCGCGGCGCGGCGCACCTGAAGGACGAGCTGATGCCGAAATATGCCGAGCTCATCTACAACGGCTTCTGGTTCTCGCCGGAGCGCGAGATGCTCCAGGTTCTGATCGACAAGTCACAGGAATTCGTCACCGGCGAAGTGACGCTCAAGCTCTACAAGGGCGGCGTCCACCTCATCGGCCGGACGAGCCCCTACTCCCTCTACGACCAGGATCTCGTCACCTTCGAGGAAGGCGCTGTCGCCTACGATCACCGCGACGCCGCCGGCTTCATCAAGCTCAACGCCCTGCGGTTGCGGACATTGGCTCAGCGCAAGAAGAAGCTGGGGCTGTAAGACTGGAAGAGAGAAAGACCACGTCATGGCCGGGCTCGTCCCGGCCATTTTCGTTTGCGGCGGCGGCGGGATCGATGCCACTCTATCCAGACACTTTGCCTCGGACAGGAACAGGTCCCTGTCACCTCCTGTGTCGCCCCTGCCGATCTCAGGGTTTTCCCTGATGGCCAGATGAGCGAGCAGAGGCGAGGCTCACGACGAGGGGCTCACAGGCATGGGTTGGTCACAATGTCCGGCACGGGAACGATTGATCATCTGAAACGTGGCATGTCCCGGTTGCTCGTCTTGGCGGGAGCCCTGTCCATCGGGCATTCCTCGGCGGCCGTGGCGCAGCCCCGATCGCCCGCCCCGGCCGACAATCCGCCTGTTCTCTTCGAGAACGTCCGGATCTTCGATGGAAAAAGCGCAGCGCTGTCGGGTCCCTCTCATGTTCTGGTGAGGGGAAACGTCATCGAGCGCATCTCGATGGCCCCGATCGACGTCGCGGCGGAGACCGATGTTCGGGTTGTCCCCGGGAGCGGACGCGTGCTGATGCCGGGCCTGATCGACATGCATTGGCATGCGATGATGGTGCGGCCGACTCCCGTGGCACTCCTGTCCAGCGGCATCGGCTATTCCACCCTGCTGGCGGGAGCCGAGGCCACCGCCACGCTGATGCGCGGCTTCACCACCATCCGTGACCTGGGTGGGCCGTCCTTCGACCTCAAGCGCGCGATCGACGAAGGACTGCTGCCGGGGCCGCGCATCTATCCATCCGGCGCCGTCATCACGATCACCAGCGGCCATGGCGACTTTCGCCAGCTCTCCGACCTGCCGAGAACCATCGGGGGCATGCTCGCCCGCGTCGAGCAGCTCGGCGGCAGCATGATCGCCGACAGCCCTGACGAGGTGCGATTGCGGACGCGCGAGCAGCTCATGCAGGGCGCATCGCAGATCAAGCTCACGGCCGGCGGCGGCGTGGCGTCCCCGTTCAGCCCGCTCGACGTTTCCACCTTCACCGAGGCCGAGCTGCGCGCCGCGGTCGAAGCGGCCGAGAACTGGGGGACCTATGTCTGCACCCATGCTTACACGCCTGCCGCGATCCAGCGCTCCATCGCAGCGGGCGTCAGGTGCATTGAGCACGCACATCTGATGGACGAGGCCACGGCCCGGCTGATGGCCGAGAAGGGCATCTGGCTGAGCACGCAGCCGTTCCTGGACCTGTCGGCCGCCAGCGGACTGGGCCCGGCGGAACAGGCCAAGTTGGCACAGGTGGTCACCGGCACCGACCGGATCTATGCCCTGGCAAAGAAATACGGGATCAAGACGGCCTTCGGCACCGACATCCTGTTCTCCGAGGCCCAGGCGAAGCGGCAGGGCGCCATGCTTGCCGCTCTCGCCCGCTGGTACACGCCGGCGGAAGCGCTGATCATGGCGACGTCGACGAATGCCGAATTGCTGCAATTGTCAGGCCTGCGCAATCCCTATCCGGGTAAGCTCGGCATCGTCGAAGAGGGGGCGCTGGCGGACCTTCTGCTCGTCGACGGCAATCCCCTGGAGAACCTCGACCTCGTGGCCGATGCGGCCAAGAGCTTTCTCGTCATCGTGAAGGACGGCAAGGTCTACAAGGATACACTGCCGAAGTGAGATTCCAGTGAGCCGACACGCTCTTTCTTCAGGGAAGGGAGCATCGGACTCACTTTGGGTCCGATGCTCTATAGCCGAAGCCTCGAGACGAACGGCGATCCGTCGGGCCGCGAGACGACGAACCACAGGCTGTTGAACTCCGTCTTGTCGATGGTGACGGGCTGAAGATGACCCCATACCTTCAGAAGCGCCGGGATCGTATCGGAGTGGCCGACGACGAGGACGGCTCCCTGGCCGTCATGGGCCTTGAGGCGCTCCGTCAGGGCGCTCAGATCGTCCTTGGCCACCACCTCGGGCTTAACGCCGAGACCGCGGGCCAAGGGCTCCACCGTCTGCTGCGCGCGGGCGTACTGGCTCACGTAGATCGCCCGCACGCCCGCATCCTTGAGAACGGACGCCAAGGCCTGCGCGCGTCGGGCGCCGTCCTCGTTGAGGGGCGGATCGCCATCCATCATGCCGCCGGTGAGAGTCTGCTCGGCGTGACGAACCAGGATGATCGTCTGCTGCGCCAGGCCGGGGGCGATCAGACCGCCCATGATCAGGATGGCCAATGACAGGGCGCACAGAAGACGTGAGAGCGAGAAAGGTAACGCTTGCATCATGGAGGTCCCCCGCAACAAAGAGAGTTTTGCCGACGCAACCGAACGCTGTCCTATGCCAAGACTATAGCCCGGCTTGGCAGACCTGTCGCCTGGCGCGCCCGAGGTAGGGGATGAGCTTCGACGCGCCCTATTTCGCGCCCGCCCGTTTGACCTTGTCCCCCAGCCTCTCGATCACCTTGGCGTGATCGGGCCCGAACTCCATCTCGGTGACCCAGCCTCTCCCGGGACCCGCATTGGGCCAGCGGACGCAGCCCGCATAGGCCTTGCGTCCGTTGTCGAATTCCCATTGCTCGAGATGAACGATCCGCTCTCCGAGCGTGGAGCGCGACACCATCTGGTGGGAGCGCACGGTCGTCGACTCGTTCTGCTTGTGCACCGATTCAAGGCCGGCGCGCACGAAACCGCGCATGGAATCCGCCATCTTCCCGTACTCCGCGCGCGTCTTGACCGCTTGAGCGTCCCAAGGCTGCGCCTCCAGAAAGATCATGTCGACGGCTTCGTCGATCCTGCCGGTCGTCAACAGCTCCAGCGTCTTCCCGCAGGTGTCGGCCTGGGCCTCGTCGTCGGCCCATCCGGCTGCAGAGGCAGGCGTCATCGCGGCGGCGATGGCAAGAACGGTCAGAACGGCATGGATCATGGATCTGTCTCCTGCGGAAGACGCGGCACGGCAATCGCAGGGTTACGCGCAAGGCTGTGCAAGGGTTCCTACAAGGAGATTCTCTTCGGCCGACGCCACGGGCTTGAATTTGGGCTTGCCGCCTAATGCCGTGAGGGGTGTTCCGCCGTTCCGCCCGCTTCGCTCAACGGGATGTCCATCACGCACACCACGCCGGTGGGCGCATAGGTCAGCCGAACATTGCCCCCGACGTCCTGTGCCAGGCTCCGCTCGATCATCCGCGTGCCGAATCCCCTGCGGGTCGGAGCGGTGACGGGCGGACCACCCTTCTCCTGCCACTTCAACTCCAGGTGCGGCACGTCGCCTGCTGTGACCGTCCAGGTAATCACGACGCATCCCGACGGGACGGACAGCGCACCATACTTTGCAGCGTTCGTCGCGAGTTCATGGATCGCCATCGCGATGGCCAAGGCTGTCCTCGGGATGAGGCGAAGGCGGGGTCCCTCGATCTCGAAGTGCTTCGTCTTCTGCCGGAGATAGGGCTCGACCACCTCGTCGATGATCTCCCGAAGCTCCGCCCCTTCCCAGTTCTCGCGCGTGAGCACGTCATGGGCGCGTGCCAGGGCGAACAGACGATCCTCGAATGCCCGAACCTTGGGGCGGTCCTCTTCACTCATGTGCCGCAGGCTTTGAGCGGCCATCGCCTGGACGATGGTCAGCGTGTTCTTCACGCGGTGGTTCAACTCGTTGATGAGAAGCTCCCGGTGCTCCTCCCATTGCTTGCGCTCGTGAATGTCCACGCTGACGCCGAACCACTTCTCGATCGCCCCGTCCGGGTCGAGATACGGCAGGGCGCGGAACGCATGCCAGCGATACTCCCCGTCCCGGCGGCGGTAGCGCACCTCACCCTCATAGGTTTCGCCGGTCTCGCGGCACCGTTGCCAGTGGGGCAGGACGCGTTCCGCATCTTCGGGATGCATCGTGCTGGCCCAGCCGTAGCCGAGAGATTCTTCGACGGTTTGCCCGGTGAACTCGTGCCAACGCTCATTCATGTAGAGGATGCGGCCGTCTTCGGCGCCTACCCAGACAAGGGCGGGCGCTGCATTGGTGACGGTCTGGAACTCGGCCGCGCTTGCGCGCAGGCGTTCCTCGATCTGCTTGCGCTCGGTGATATCGAGCACGGAGCCCACATAACCGAGGAAGGTGCCGTCTTCGCCGATCCGCGGCGCGGCGGTATCGATGGCCCAGCGATAATTGCCGTCGGCCCGACGGAGTCGGTATTCGAGCTGGAAGGGTTCCCGTCTGGCGTTGGCGGCTCGAAACATCTCGCCCGACCAGCCGCTGTCATCCGGATGGACGGCGTCGAGCCAGCCGAAGCCCAGCCCGGTCTCCCGGGATTGGCCGGTGAACTCGTACCAGGAGCGGGACAGATAGGAGCAGGTCCCGTCGGGCTCCGTCACCCAGACCATGACGGGGGCGTTGTCGGCGAGATTGCGGAACCGTGCCTCGCTCTCGCGCAAACTCTCCTCTGCCTGCATCCGTTCGGTGACGTCGTATCCTTCGGCGAAGATGCCGGTGACCCTTCCGTCGCTGTCGGTGATCGGCTGATAGACGAGGTCGACGAAGCGGTCCTCGACAGGACTTCCCGGTCTGCGCTGAAGTCCGACCCGCAAGTTGCGCCCGACGAACGGTTCACCGGTGGTGTAGACCTTGTCGAGCAGCTCGAAGAAACCCTGGCCTTCGACCTCGGGCAGAACATCTCGCACGGGTTTTCCCAGGATGTCACGTCGAT
The DNA here is from genome assembly GCF_018383585.1 of Microvirga sp. 3-52. Lineage (GTDB taxonomy): Bacteria > Pseudomonadota > Alphaproteobacteria > Rhizobiales > Beijerinckiaceae > Microvirga. Next base: position 17,570 of record NZ_JAHAMK010000021.1, on the reverse strand, counting down.
GGCCCACAAGCTGGAGGTAGGCATCGTTCGCCAGCTCGAAGACATGATCGCGCCCGCTCAGCATCGCCATGAAGCCCGGAGCCTGCTGGAAGAGTTCGCGGAGACGGTCCTGCTCCGCTTTCAGAGCAGCGCGGGACTTGACCTCTTTCGTGGTCTCCGTACAGGCGCAGAACATGCCCGCGATGCCGCCCGTCTCGTCGCGTACCGGCGAGTAGGAGAAGGTGTACCAGGTATCTTCCGGATAGCCGTTGCGCTCCATCACGAGGTGCAGGTCCTCGTGAAACGTCGCCTCTCCTGCAAGCGCCTTCGTCACCAGGCGTTCGATGTCGGACCAGATTTCCGACCATACATCCCGGAACGACAATCCGAGGGCATGCGGGTGCTTGGCGCCGAAGATGGGCCGATAGCCATCGTTGTACAGGAACGCGAGGTGAGGCCCCCAGGCGACGAACATGGGAAACTTGGAGGTGAGCATCAGGCTCACCACGGTCCGGAGACTCTGGGGCCAGTTTTCCGGCGGGCCGAGGGGCGACATGGACCAGTCGTGGGCGCGCATGAGCGCCCCCATTTCACCGCCCCCGCTCAGGAAATCCAGACTAGGACCGAGTTTACCGTGCATGATGCGCCTGCCGGAGATTTTTGGGTCTTCCGTTCATGAATCCGACGGGGCTCCCCGAGAAGGCAGTGAGTGGCGGATCCGACGCGGGGTGGCGAGGTTCAACCTGGGCCGCAGCGGAGGCTGCAAATCTGGGCATGCGAGGGCGTTCAAGGTTGTTCTGGCCGACATGCCGGGGTTCGGAAGGCAAAAGGATCTCAGCCATCTAGGCCAACGCCAGGTGACTTCAATGTTTCTCCACGCCCGAACGTGCATGGCGGGACAAGGTGTAGCGATGCTGCCGCCCGTCATTCCAGGCGCCCTCCAGGCCGGGAAGGGATCTATGGCAGCTCGTGCGAGGGGATTCTCCGCTCCTCTTCGCTGCTGCTCCAGCGGGCAATGGCACTGTCCTTGGCCCCATGCTCCTTGGTCAACTGCCTTGGTCACACCCACCACGTCATGGCCGGGCCTGACCCGGCCATCCCGATGCTGAGAGGCGCCGCGCTTCAGGCCATCGGGATCACCGGCACAAGGCCGGTGATGACGTCGGCGGGTCCGAGGGCCGGACCACGCGAGCCGATGGGGGATCGCATGACGATTAATGCACCGTCATCCCGGCGAAGGCCGGAACCATCACCGCTGACAGTCTAGACAGAAGCGCAACGCTGCTCGCCCATTCCTGAGCCGTCGCGGTTCTGGATCCCCGCCTGCGGGGGATGACCGGGAAGGTGTCAGGTCCTCCTCGGAGATGATCCACATGCTCGGAGGAACGGCCCTCATCCTGAGGAGCCGCGAAGTGGCGTCTCGAAGGAGGATCCAGTGGACGCGGGAACCGCTTCGTCCCGAGAGGGAGTAACCCCTCACCCGCCTGCAGCGCGACCTTTCCTTCAAGAGGGTGAGGCAGTGCCATACGCAAATGGGGTGTCGCTGACACCCGCACCCTTGAGTGCGGCCCGAAGGGCTGTTGTCATGCGCCTCGTCCCGGTTCAGCGCGTTGCACCCTTCGAGGCCACAGCCTGGAATGTGCCGACCGTCACCTCGCGGCCGTGAGGCTTTCGAACTGACGATCCAAGCTCCCATAGGCTGCACCGGATGCGCGCTTGAAAGCGGCGAAGTCCTCCGGTGTGCTCCACCGGTCGATGGTGAGATAACGGCCGATCATCTGCTCGTCACTGAGAAGCTCCGTGCCGAGATAGCCGCGGGCCGTTCGGAACAGAGCGGCCCAGGCTCCTTCCGGACCATAGGCTTGCTCGAAAGCCTGCCTGTGTTCGCTCGGGACGCTGAACTCCCAGACGATCACGTGCATGGCTTGCGCATCATGCGGGCCCTCGGTTTCGCGCCCGATGGTGCGCCCATCATGGGAAGAGAGCGTCGGATCGATGCCGGAGGTGGAAGCCATTCTTCATGCCCGATGCTCTAATGCGCCTCGTCCCAGTTCTGCGCCGCGCGGGCATCCACGGCGAGCGGAACCTTCAAGGTCACGGCCGGGAAGGGGGCCTCCGTCATCACGCGGGAGATCACCGGCAGGGTGGCCTCCACCTCGTCGTCGGGTGCTTCGAACACCAGTTCGTCGTGCACCTGCAGCAGCATGCGGGCGGAGAGACGCTCGGCCTTCAACGCATCCTCCATGCGGACCATGGCGCGGCGGATGATGTCGGCGGCGGTGCCCTGAATCGGCGCGTTGATCGCCTGGCGCTCCACGCCGGCGCGCTCGGACGGGTTGTTCGATTTGATCTGCGGGTAATGGCAGACGCGTCCGAACAGGGTCGTCACGTAGCCCTTGTCCTTACAGAACCGCTTCGTCTCGTCGATGTAGGTGCGGATGCCGGGGAAGCGCTCGAAATACTGCTTGATGAAGGTGGAGGCCTCCTGGTTCGGAATGCCGAGCCGCGTGGCGAGGCCGAAGGCGGAGATGCCGTAGATGATGCCGAAATTGATGGTCTTGGCCTGGCGGCGCAGATCGCCGGTCATCTGGTCGAGTGGCACGCCGAACATGGCGGACGCGGTCGCCGCGTGAATGTCGATCCCCTCCGCGAACGCGTCCTGCAGTTGCGGAATGTCGGCGATATGCGCGAGCAGCCGCAGCTCGATCTGGCTGTAATCGGCCGAGATGATCTTGTGGCCTTCCGGCGCCACGAAGGCCTTGCGGATCTTGCGGCCAGCTTCCGTGCGGATCGGGATGTTCTGCAGGTTCGGATCGGAGGACGAGAGGCGTCCCGTCGTCGTGGCCGCGAGCGAGAACGAGGTGTGCACCCGCTTGGTCTCGGGATGCATGTGCTCCTGGAGCGTGTCCGTGTAGGTGGATTTCAGCTTGGAGAGCTGGCGCCATTCGAGGATCTTCGCGGGCAGCTCGTGGCCGGCCTGCGCCAGCTCGTCGAGGAGCGTCGCGGGCGTGGCCCATTGCCCGGACGGCGTCTTCTTCGCGCCCGGCAGGCCCATCTTGCCGAAGAGAATGTCGCCGATCTGCTTAGGGCTTCCGAGGGCGAATTTCTCGCCCGCCATTTCGTGGATCTCGTCCTCGAGCCGCGCCAGCGTCTGGGCGAAGTCGCCCGAGAGGCGGCTCAGGATCTGCCGGTCGACCATGATGCCGCGCATCTCCATGCGGGCGAGGGTGTCCACCATGGGGCGTTCCAGCGTCTCGTACACGGTGGCGCGCCGCTCGGCGACGAGCCGCGGCTTCAGGATCTGCCACAGGCGCAAGGTGACGTCCGCATCCTCCGCCGCATAGGCCGTGGCCTTGGAAATCTCCACCTTGTCGAAGGTCACCTTGTTCCGGCCCGTACCGGCCACCTCGGAGAAGCTGATGGGCGAGTGGCCGAGATGGCGGCGCGAGAGCTCGTCCATGCCGTGCGAGCCTTTGCCGGCATCGAGCACGTAGGAGATCAGCATGGTGTCGTCAAAGGGGCGCACGTCGATTCCATGGCGCTTCAGGACGACCCAGTCGTATTTCATATTCTGACCGATCTTGAGGACGGACGCGTCCTCCAGGAGCGGGCGGATCGCGTCGAGCGCATCGGTGACCGGGATCTGCCCCTTCACGAGACCGCCGCCGAAGAGATCCGATTCGTCACGGTGCTGCAGCGGCACGTAAGCCGCCTTTCCCGCCTCCAGGGCGAGCGAGAAGCCGACAAGGTCGGCGCGGTTGGCATCGAGATCGCTCGTCTCCGTGTCGACCGCGACAAAGCCCTGTTCGCGGGCCTGAGCGACCCATTCCTTCAGCCGCTCCAGGCTCGTGACGGTCTCGTAGGCCGTGACGTCGAAGGGCACGGACGAGGCTTCCGTCGCGCGCTTTCCGGCCATCTGCGAGGGCGTGCCCAGGCCCTCGACAGGCTTGCGCAGCGTCGCGGTTTCCGGCAGGTCGAGGCCAGCGAAGGGGTCGACCTCGCCCGCCACGGTATCGACCTTCCCGAAGAACGGCACGGCATCGTCGGTGGGAGCCGTCACGCCGGTGCCGGTTCCGTTGCGCTCCCAGCGAATCGCCTCGCCGCCTGGCATCAGGCGCTGATCCGGCTCGATCGCCGCGGGATCGGCCTCGTAGAGTTCCGCCACCCGACGGGTCAGCGTGCTGAACTCCATGGCTTTCAGGAAGCCGATCAGTGTCTTCGGATCGGGCTGGGGCAGGCGCAGGTCGTCCAGCGGCACCGGAACCGGCGCGTCGCAGTCGAGCGTCACGAGCTTCTTGGAGAGGCGCGCCGATTCCGCATTGTTGATCAAGGTCTCGCGGCGCTTGGGCTGCTTGATCTCGGAGGCGCGCTCCAGCAGGGTTTCCAGGTCGCCGTATTCCTTGATCAGCTGCGCGGCGGTCTTGAGCCCGATGCCCGGCACCCCCGGCACGTTGTCCGAGGTGTCGCCCATCAGCGCCAGCACGTCGCCGATCTTTTCCGGCGGGATGCCCTCCCACTTCTCCGTGACGGCGGCCTCGTCCAGGTTGCGCTCGGGCCGGTAGCCCGGCTTGCCCTTGGAGCCCGATTCGAAATCGTAGAAGCACACCGTCGGCCCCACGAGCTGCATCAGGTCCTTGTCGGACGAGATGATGAGCACATCCGCCCCGCGGGCCTTCGCCTGCTGGGTATAGGTGGCAATCAGGTCGTCCGCCTCGTAGCGCTGCAGCTCCACGGGCTCGAGCCCGAACGCGCGAATGGCCTCGCGCATGATCGGCATCTGAACCTTGAGGTCATCCGGCGCATCGGGCCGATGACCCTTGTAGTCCTCATAGAGCTCCTTGCGGAAGGAGCCCTCGGACTTGTCGAGCACGATGGCGAGATGCGTCGGCTTCAGGCCCGCCGCACCGTCGCGCATGAACTGCAGGAGCTTGGACACGAAGAGCCGCACGGCTCCCGTCGGCATTCCGTCCGAGCTGCGGGCGTTGTACTTCTGGTCCTGGTTCATCGACTGGAAATAGGCCCGGAAGATGAAGGAGGAGCCGTCGACGAGGAAGACGTGGTCGCCGGCTTGGACGGGACGGGAGGAGGCCATGGGTCTCTTCGGGTGAGAAATCGACCCGCAAGAGATAGTGTTTTCCGAGGCTTCTGGCTATGCCTCCAACCCCGCAATGATCTCGGCTGTGGATCGCACCCGCGCGACCCGAGGCAGCGTGTTCCTGATGGCGAAGTGGTGAAGCTCCGCGCCCAGGCTGCTCGATGCATCCTCGGCGATGACGGCCTGGTAGTTGTGCTGCCAAGCGTCGCGCGCAGTTGATTCCACGCCGAAATTCGTCATCAGGCCTCCAATCACCACATGGGTGATGCCGCGCCGTCGCAATTGAAGGTCGAGTTCCGTCCCATGAAAGGCGCTCCACTGCCTCTTGGTGATCAGTACGTTGGGCCTGATGGAGGTAAGCTCGGCCGGGGGCTCCGCCCAATCGACCGGCAGGCCGTTGGCCGGAAGGACCATGGGAATGTCGGTCACGCCGCCGGGCTTGTCATCGAGGTCCTTTGAGAAGTCGACGCGGACGAGCACGACGAGAGCCCCCTCCTGCGAGAACCGGCTGGCCAGTCGGGCGCTGTTCTCAACGACGGTCGCGGGTTGATGCGGAGCCAGGGGCAGGTTCAGGGTGCCCTTCTGCACATCGATCAGGACAAGCGCTGTGGTGCGGGGAGCGAGCTTCAGCATAATGGAGTTCCGGCGTAACGGGAGGGGCGAATGGGTCAGCTGATTCATGAGGACATCCTCATGTTTGGAGTTATATGAGGATGCCCTCACAAAAAGCAAGCTCGAAAGCCGATGCCGTGATCCGGATGCCTCAACGGCAGCGCGGGCGTGAGCGTGTGGCCGCTCTTCTGAAGGCGGGGGAGGAGATCTTTGCCGAGAAGGGATTCGATGCAGCGACCATGACGGAGATCGCCGCGCGCGCGAAAGCCTCGATCGGGTCTCTCTACCAGTTCTTCCCAACGAAGGAGCTGCTCGCGGACGCGCTTCACACGGCGAATGGCGAGGCGCTTGCCGAGATGCTCGAGGCTCTAGGCCGCAAGTCGAACCAGCTGACGCCAACCGAACTCCTGGAAAGTCTGTTTCAGGATCTGTCGGCCTTCCTGGTCGCGCATCCGTCCTTCGTGCTCCTGGCGGATCGACCGGCTGCAGACAAGGCGCAGAAGACGGAACGGCGTAACCGCATGCGCAATCAGATCGCAACGCTCCTATCGCAGACGAATCCGCCTCTGTCTCGCACGCGGGCTGATGTCATGGCCGTCATCGTCCTGCACCTCATGAGGGTTGCGGCCGCCGTCAGTGGAGAAACGGATCTGCCCATTCGCGACGCCGTTCTTCGGGACCTGCGAGCCATGCTCGTGCGCCAGGTCAACGAGCCGGAATAGCCGCTCCAGCTCAAGCCGCCTTCAGCCGCGCGAGGTCCAGGTCGAGTTCGCGCAGGGCCTGTATGACCACACCTTCCGTCAGCAAGTCCATGGAGGATTCCACCACGTGGATGGCGGCGAGTGCCCGCAGCTCGGGGATGGTCTGCGATGCGAGCGCCGCTTCGAAGGAGGGGCGAAGCAGGTCCATGGCCCGGGTGCCGGGGCCGCAGATGACGATGTGGTCGGGCTCCAGCGTCTGGATCAGGATGCCGACAGCATCGCCCAGAACCTCGCCGGCCGCCTGGAAGAGATTGAGGAGGGCAGGATCGCCTGCCCGAGCCTGCTCGACGATGGATCCCATGGCGTCCTCGCTCGGCAGCAGCAGGGTCGGGGCCGGGCGGTGGTCGATGAGCTGCGCATCCCGGTGCAGGGCGTAATCGGCGAGGTAGGCCTCGATGCAGCCGCGGCCGCCGCAGCGGCATTGCGGGCCGCTCCGGCGCAGCCGCACATGGCCGAACTCGCTGCCGCCGAAACGGGCGCCGCGATAGAGCTCGCCCTGGATGAGAAAGCCAAGACCGACGCCGTCACCGACCATCAGGCAGGCGGTGCGCCCGGATCGCAGATCCGCGTTTCGCTGCGTGATGGCAAAGGCCATGGCACTGGCGTCGTTCTCGATGAGGACAGGCCTGCCGAGCCGTTGCCCGAGGCCCGAGGCCAGCGGCAGATCACGGGTGCCGAGCACCGGACTCCAGGCGACGATGCCGTCCCTCGTGTCCACATAGCCCTGGCAGGCCAAACCTACCGCCTTCACGTTGTGCGCTCCGGTCTCCTGGGCGAAGGCGGTGATCGTGCCTGCCAGTACATCCATCAGCTCCTCGGCGCCGAGATTGCGCAAGGGGCGCTCGATATGGCGGCTGGCACGATTGCGCCCAGCGCTGTCCACGAGGCGTAGCTCGATGCGGTTGAAGCCGGTCCAGACGCCGATCACCGAGCCGAGCGTTTCTGCAAAATAGAGGCGCGTCTTGGGCCGCCCGCGGATCAGGCCGGAGGCCGGGTCAGCTGCCTCCTCGGCGACCAGAACTCCCTCGTCGAGGAGGCCGGCCGTGAGGTCGGAGACGCTCGCCGGGCTCATGCCGAGATGCTGGCCGATCTCCACCCGCGCCAGAGGGCCCTCCCGGCGCAGAGCGTCGAGCAGACGGCGCCGGGCCGTTTCACGAGGGGACAGAGGGAGCATCGTCATCGCGGTCATTTGTTCGATCTATGAATAAAACAATTCCAGTATGGATGGGTATGAGACGAAAATATAAGTCGTCAGACGCTTGAAGGCTGGAATGGCTGAGATAATTATTTCCGCGCTCGAAATATAAAGCATGACAGCGCGAGCCATACCGTCGATTCGCCTCGGACCGACAGCCTGTCATGAGCACGGGACTTGCAAGGGAACGCAAGGTCCAGGAGGAAGCCGATGCTATCGAAGAAACACGCATTGATCAGTCTTGCCGCTCTGGCGCTGTCCGCCACGGCCGCTTTCGCCCAAAAGGGCCCGGTCGTCGGCGTCAGCTGGTCGAACTTCCAGGAGGAGCGCTGGAAGACCGACGAGGCCGCCATCAAGGCCGCGGTCGAGAAGGCCGGCGGCACCTATGTCTCGGCCGATGCGCAATCCTCGCCCGCCAAGCAGCTCACCGACATCGAGAGCCTCATCTCCCGCGGCGCCAAGGCGCTGATCGTGCTCGCGCAGGACGCGGATGCGGTGCGTCCGGCGGTCGAGAAGGCCATTGCGGAAGGCATCGCGGTCGTCGGTTATGACCGCCTCATCGAAATTCCGCAGACCTTCTATCTCACCTTCGACAATGTCGAGGTCGGCCGTCTTCAGGCCCGCGAGGTGTTCAAGCTCAAGCCCGAGGGCAATTATGCCTTCATCAAGGGCTCGGGCTCCGATCCGAACGCCAACTTCCTGTTCCAGGGCTCGATGGAGGTGCTGAAGCCCGCCATCGATGCCGGCAAGATCAAGAATGTGGGCGAGGCCTATACGGACGGCTGGCTCCCCGCCAATGCGCAGCGGAACATGGAGCAGTTCCTCACCAAGAACAACAACAAGATCGATGCGGTGATCGCCGCCAATGACGGTACCGCAGGCGGTGCCATCGCGGCCCTGGGCGCTCAGGGCCTCGCCGGCTCGGTCCCCGTCTCCGGTCAGGACGCCGACAAGGCGGCGCTGAACCGCGTGGCGCTCGGCACTCAGACCGTGACGGTCTTCAAGGATGCCCGCGAACTCGGCCGCAACGCGGCGGAGATCGCCATTCAGCTGGCAGGCGGCAAGAAGCTTAACGAAATCCAGGGCGCGAAATCCTGGAATCTCGGCCCGAAGAAGCAGAACATGACCGCTCTCTTCCTCACTCCCGTGGCGATCACGAAGGACAATCTCGACGTGGTCATCAATGCCGGCTGGGCGTCCAAGGAAGTGGTCTGCCAGGGCGTGAAGGCTGGCACCGTGAAGGTCTGCAACTAAGTAAGAACGGCAACATGAATGGATCGCCTCCGTGTCATCCCCGGCCGGAGGCGGCGAAGCCGCTGGAGGGAAGGGGATCCATGCGCGGTGGCCTATGGATCTCCTTCTCGCTTCGCTCGCCGGGGATGACACTTCATTGATTTTTTTGCGTGACGCCATGACTGCACCCGTTGCAACGACCGCCCCGCCGCCGAGCACCACCTCCGGCTCGCTCCTCTCGAAGCTCGAGATCGATGTCCGCATGCTCGGCATGCTCGCGGCGCTCGCCGTCATCTGGATCGGCTTCGACATTCTCTCCGGCGGCGTCTTCCTGACCCCGCGCAACCTCTGGAACCTGTCGGTCCAGACCGCCTCCGTGGCCGTCATGGCGACCGGCATGGTGCTTGTCATCGTCACGCGCAACATCGACCTGTCGGTTGGCGCGATCCTCGGCGTCGTCGGCATGATCATCGGCGTCGCGCAGGTGCAGTGGCTGCCGGCTTATCTCGGCCTCGAGCACTGGCTGACCGCACCGCTCGCCGTGCTGATCGCGCTTGTCGTCGGCGGATCGATCGGCCTGTTCCAGGGCTGGCTCATCGCCTATCTCGGCATTCCTTCCTTCATCGTGACGCTCGGCGGCCTGCTCGTGTGGCGCGGCGCGGCCTGGTGGGTCACGACGGGCCAGACCATCGCGCCCATGGATACCCGCTTCAAGGCCTTCGGCGGCGGCGTGGAAGGCGCGCTCGGCGCGACCGCCACATGGGTGATCGCAGCCGTCGCCTGCGGCTTCATCGTGATGGCCCTGGGCTTCGCCCGTCGCCGTCGCCTGCGCTTCGGCTTCCCGGTGCGTCCCGGCTGGGCCGACGCGGTGATCGCCGCGGTCGCCTGTGCTGCGGTTCTCGGGGCCGCCGCCATCGCCAATGCCTATCCGCTGCCTGCCGGCACGGCGCGGCGCTGGGCGGAGGCGAACGGCATCACCTGGCCCGAGGGCGGACTGTTCATCCCGCACGGTGTCGCATTGCCGGTGCTGATCGCCGTGGTGGTCGGGCTCGTCATGACGTTCATCGCCACGCGCCGGCGTTTCGGCCGTTACGTTTTCGCCATCGGGGGCAATCCGGAGGCGGCGGAACTCTCGGGCATCAACACCCGCTGGACGCTGATGAAGGTGTTCGGCCTCATGGGCCTGCTGTGCGGCATCTCCGCCTGCATCTCGACCGCGCGTCTGAATGCGGCGACGAATGCGGCGGGCACCCTCGACGAGCTTTACGTGATCGCTTCCGCCGTGATCGGCGGCACGTCGCTCGCCGGCGGCATCGGCACCATTGCCGGTGCCATGCTGGGTGCGCTCGTCATGCAGTCGCTGCAATCAGGCATGGTGCTGCTCGGCGTCGACACGCCGCTGCAGAACATCGTCGTCGGCGCGGTTCTCGTACTGGCGGTCTGGGTCGACAGCCTCTACCGGCGCCGCATCAAGTAGGATAAGCGCATCATGCACACCAATGGAACGACGCCTCTCGTCGAGATGCGCAACATCTCCATCGCCTTCGGCGGCATCAAGGCCGTGGACGGCGTGTCCGTCGATCTTCGCCCCGGCGAGGTGGTGGGCCTGCTCGGCCATAACGGCGCCGGCAAGTCGACGCTGATCAAGATCCTCTCCGGCGCCTATAAGCCGGATGCGGGAGAGATCTTCGTGAACGGCGAGCATGCCGACATCTCGACGCCCCGCGATGCCAAGCGCTACGGCATCGAGACCATCTATCAGACGCTCGCGCTCGCCGATAACATCGACGCCGCCGGCAACATCTTCTTAGGCCGTGAGGCTCTCACACCCTACGGCACTCTCGACGACGCGACGATGGAGGCCGAGACCCGTAAGGTCATGGCGCGCCTCAATCCGCATTTCCGCCGCTTCAAGGAGCCGGTAAAGGCGCTCTCCGGCGGCCAGCGGCAGTCGGTGGCGATCGCGCGGGCGATTTACTTCAATGCCCGCGTGCTCATCATGGACGAGCCGACGGCGGCGCTCGGTCCGGCCGAGACGCAGCAGGTCGCCGATCTCGTGCTGCAGTTGAAGAAGGAGGGCATCGGCATCTTCCTCATCAGCCACGACATCCACGACGTGTTCGGCCTCGCCGACCGGGTCAGCGTGATGAAGAACGGCAAGCTCGTGGGCTCGGCCGATGTGCAGGACGTCACGCAGGATGAGGTGCTCGGTATGATCATCCTCGGCAAGTGCCCGCCGGGCGCGACGCCGGGACCAGGCGCGACCTAAAAGGAAACGGCATATCTCCCCTCCGCGAGCAGAGGAGGGGCTAGTGTGACCAGGTAAGACCATTCCGTCATGGCCGGCCTTGTGCCGGCCATCTCGACCATGTAAGGCGCCGTGCCTTCCGGATCGGGATCACCGGCACAAGGCCGGTGACGACAAGGTAGAAAGAGCAGTGGCGGTCCTCATCAGGCTCGGCACTCCGACGATGCGACCCCACCCTCAATTCCCTCCCCGCGAAGGGGGAGGAAAGAAAACAAGGCAGAGTGAGAGAAATTCATGACCCAGACCCTCTACGGCTCCCTGAAGGGCAAGACCGTTCTCATCACCGGCGGCGCCAGCGGCATCGGCGAGAGCATCGCGCGTTCGTTCCATGCCCAGGGCAGCAAGGTCGCCATTCTCGACTACAACGCCGAGGCCGGCCAGGCCCTGGCGAAGGAACTCGGCGAGCGCGTGCATTTCGAGCACAGCGACGTGCGCGACATTCCCGCCTTTCAGGCAGCCATCCGGCGTGCGGGCGATGCAATCGGGCCCATCACGATTCTCGTCAACAACGCCGCCCGCGACGACCGCCACACCATCGATCAGGTGACGCCGGAGTACTGGCGCGAGCGCTTCGCCACCAATCTCGACCACCAGTTCTTCGCGGCCCAGGCCGTGCTGCCCGACATGGAGAAGGCCGGCGGGGGCTCGATCATCAACATGGGGTCCACGAGCTACATGGTGAGCGACGATTCCTTTGCGGCCTACAAGACCGCGAAATCCGCCGTCGTGGGCCTGACCCGGGCGCTTGCCCGTGAACTCGGTTCGAAGAACATCCGCGTCAACTGCGTCGTGCCGGGCTGGATCATGACTCAGCGCCAGATCGATCTCTGGCTGACACCCGAAGGCGAGAAGGAACTGCTCAAGCGCCAATGCGTGAAGCGCAAGCTCGTGCCCCAGGACATCGCCAACTTCACGCTCTTCCTCGGCTCGGACGATTCCAGCGCCATGTCGGCGCAGACCTATCTCGTGGACGGCGGCTGGGTTTGATCGCAATTTCAGTAAACGTCATCCCAGGCGGCGAGAGCCGATCCGCGATCGTTGATAAAGTACTGTCTTCCGTCATGGCCGGGCTTGTCCCGGCCATCCCGATGCGGTGAGGCGCTGTGCTTTTCGGCATTGGGATCACCGGCACAAGGCCGGTGATGACGTGGAGGGTGTCATCACGATTCGCGCTCGCCGGGATGCCGTTTGCTCTATGCCCTTGAACCGGCGCCTGCCGGAGCGGCCGTCATCCCGACCGCTTCCTCCTTCTCCTCGACCGTTTTCATCGTATCCCGCCGCACGATGAAGCACAGGATCACCAGCGGGATGCCGATGCTGGCGGTAGCGGTGAAGAGAAGCGGATAGCCATAGGCGTCCACCACAGCCCCCGAGGCCCCGCCGATGAGCTTGCCGGGCAGGGCGTAGAGCGAGCTCAGAAGCGCGTATTGCGAGGCAGCGAATCCGGGCGAGGTCAGGCCCGACATGTAGGCGATGAGGGCGGAGCCCGCGAAACCCGCGGCGAAGTTGTCGAAGCTGATGGTCAGGGTCAAGAGGTCCAGCCGCGCCCCTTCCGCGGCAAGCCAGGCGAACATCAGGTTCGACGAAGCGGCGATGACGGCACCGATCAGCAACGTCCACCAGAGGCCGAGTCGTGTCAGGGCCAGTCCGCCCGCAAAGGCGCCGATGATGCCGATCCAGACCCCGTAGAGCTTCGACACATTGGCTATATCTGTTTTGGAGAAACCAAGATCGATATAGAGCGGATTCGCCATGACGCCGGCGACGAAATCCGGAAGGCGGAAGCAGGCGATGAGCGCAAGAATCGGGATGAGGATCAGTCCCTTGCGACGAAAGAGATCCGCGAGCGGTTCGGTGATGGCTGCTCTGAAGGGAAGACGCTGTCGCGTAATGCCCTCATCGGCATGTGGGGCCAGCAGCGTTCCGATGAGGCCTACAGCCATGAGCGTGGCCATGGCGAGATAGGCGGTGCGCCAGTTCACGAACTCCGCGATGTAGAGGGCGCCCGCACCCGCACAGATGAGCGCCAGCCGATAACCGAGCTGGTAGGAGGCCGCCATCATGCCCTGGCGCTCGGTCGGGGCGACGTCGATGCGCCAGCCATCGACCACGACATCCTGCGTTGCCGAAGCAAAGGCGACGAGAAGTGCCGAGGCGATCGTGAGAGGCAGGCTCGTCTGCGGGCTGCTGATGGCGATGCCCACGAGGCCGAGAGCGGTGACGATCTGCGACGAGGCCATCCATCCACGCCGCCGGCCGAGAAGACTTGCAAGCACCGGCACGTCGTAACGGTCGACAATGGGAGCCCACAGGAACTTGAACGAATAGGCCAGGGCCACCCAGCTCAGCATCCCGATCTCGGTACGCGAGATTCCGGCCTCGCGAAGCCAGGCCGAAAGCGTGCTGAAGACGAGCAGGAAGGGAAGGCCCGAGGAGAATCCCAAGGGCAGCATGAGCGCGATGCGCCCGTCGGTCAGGACGTCACGGAGTGAGAGACGGCGTTTGGGTGCGGCGGCCATGAAAGCATCTTGAAATGGAAACGGCGGCCACATTGGCAGAAAGGTCGTGTCGATGCAAAATCAGACACCTTCCTCTTCGTTTTCAACGGCTTCGCTGAGCTTGGCGAGAAACTTCTCCAATGCCTGCTTCGGCGGGCAGTCCTTTTCCATCAGGACCTGCAGGCCCCACTGCTCCAGAACCGCCTGCTCGACAGGGTTCGGGCGCAGCATGAAAACGTAGGATTGCGGCCGGTCCCGCTCGTAGCCCGATCCGGTCCAGGTCTTCCAGAGCCGGTACAGGAGGAAGCGGATGTTGAGGTCCGTCATGCTGTAGCCGATGAACAGGATGGTCTTGCCGAGCGCGTCGGACCGGAACTTGATGTCGAGGGGCGACTCGAAGGACAGACGCTCGAGATAGTCCGTCTCCGCGATCACGATGGAGCCGTCGTCATCGAAATCGCCATGGTATTTCACGATCTGCGACACCCCCGGCCGGACTCGCGCGATATCCTTGGCGTTGACGATCTTGACGTAATCCTTGCCCTGTAGGTCGAACGAGGTTTCCAGGTTGCGATCGAAATTCGTGGTGTAGATGATCGGGAAGTCGAGCTTGCAGATGAGCTCGTGCACGCGGGACGACTTCAGGGTCTCTTCGGGAATGGTCCAGTTCCGGTCCATCCAGCTGCGCAGGGGGCCGATGCTGCCCTGCTTGAGGCGGTAATATTCCGCGAGCGTCAGGTAGTTGAGGTCCCCCCCTTTGAAGTCGGACGGATCGATCTCCAGCTCGTCGGCAATGTGCTCGATCAAGGTGCTCCAGGAGGGCAGGCCGACCGTCATGGAGACCCCGGCACCCGCAAACAGGATCGCCTGCCTTCTCTTGATGGCTGCAACCAAACCTTCCAGCACGCAACTCTCCTTCACCATTGCCTGTCCTAAACGCACGAGCCCGGTACTCTGCTTCAATTGGGGTCGAGGGATAACTTGGGCGTTTCGCGAGTTGTCCTAAGCTTTGGCATCATCGAAGGGAGAAAACAGGACGTGGCAGGCTACCGGATCCAACAGGTCGAGACCCTCTATGAGGGCTGGTGCAAGCTTCTGAAACTCACGGTCGAGATGCCGGATGGCCGGACCATGGCGCGGGAGGTCTTGAACAGCACCGATGCCGCCGCCGTGCTTCCCTATGATCCGGAACGACGCACGGCCATCCTGATCCGGCAGTTCCGCGCACCCGTCATGCACGTGGAGGGCCACCCGGATTTCCTGGAGGCCATAGCAGGCCTGCTCGACGAGGATGAGCCCGAGACCTGCGCCAGGCGCGAGGCCATGGAGGAGGCGGGCCTTCGCATCGCTAGGCTGGAGCCGGTGGGAACGGCCTGGTCGGCCCCCGGCATGACGACGGAGCGTCTGCACCTTTTCCTGGCGCCTTATACGGTCGACGACCGGGTCGGCGAGGGCGGAGGACTGGCCGAGGAGCACGAGGAGATCGAGGTGCTGGAACTCGGTCTCGACGAGGTTATGCGGATGCTGAACCAGGGCGCCATCGCGGACATGAAGACCCTGGCCCTGATCCAAGCGCTCCAGCTCCGGCATCCGGAGCTGTTCGGCAAGGCCTGAGAGCTACGGGCCCAGCCGCTTTGCATGCCAGCGCAGGTGATCCTCGATGAAGGTCGCGATGAAGAAGTAGGAATGGTCGTAGCCTTCCTGCATCCGCAGCGTTAAGGGCTGCCCCGCCCTGGCGCAGGCTGCCTTCAGGAGCTGAGGTTTCAACTGGCTGTCCAGGAAGCTGTCGGCCGTGCCCTGGTCCACCAGGAGATCGGGGAGCCGGGCGCCGCTCCCGATGAGCGCGCAGGCATCGTATTCACGCCAGGCCGACTGGTCGGGGCCGATATAGTTCGACAGGGCCTTCTCGCCCCAGGGGCAGCTCATGGGCGAGGCGATGGGCGCGAAGGCCGAGACCGCCTTGAAGCGTCCTGGATTGCGAAGCGCGATGGTGAGCGCCCCATGGCCGCCCATGGAATGGCCCGTGATGCCCTGGCGGCTCATGTCGGCCGGCAGGTTCTCGGCCACCAGAGCCGGCAGCTCGCGCTCGAGATAGGAGCGCATGCGGTAATGCCTCGTCCAGGGCTCCTGCGTGGCATCCACATAGAAGCCGGCGCCCAGGCCGAAATCGTAAGCGCCTTGCGCGTCGTCGGGCACGCCCTCGCCGCGGGGGCTGGTATCCGGGGCGATCAGGATCAGGCCGAGCTCCGCAGCCACGCGCTGCGCACCCGCCTTCACGGTAAAATTCTCCTCCGTGCAGGTCAGCCCGGAGAGGAACCACACCACCGGCACCTTGCTCCCGTTCGCCTGCGGCGGAACGAAGGCGGCAAGGCGCATGGGCGTGCCCGTTTCACGTGAAGCATGACGGTAGACGAATTGCGTGCCGCCAAAGCTGCGGGACTGGGAGACGACCTCGAAACTCAACGATCCGCTCCCGATCAGTAGACGATGACGGAGCGGATCGACTTGCCCTCGTGCATGAGATCGAAGGCGGTGTTGATCTCGTCCAGCGGCATGGTGTGGGTGATCAGGTCGTCGATGTTGATCTTGCCCTCCATGTACCAGTCGACGATCTTCGGCACGTCCGTGCGGCCGCGTGCCCCGCCAAACGCCGTGCCCTTCCAGACGCGGCCGGTGACGAGCTGGAACGGACGGGTGGCGATCTCTCGGCCGGCTTCCGCCACGCCGATGATGATGCTCTCGCCCCAGCCGCGGTGGCAGCATTCGAGCGCCTGGCGCATCACGTTCACGTTGCCCGTCGCGTCGAACGAGAAATCCGCCCCGCCGCCGGTGAGATCGACGATCGCCTGCACCACCTTGTCGGTGCCGATCTCGGTGGGGTTGATGAAGTCGGTCATGCCGAACTTCTTCGCCATCTCCACCTTGGCCGGGTTGATGTCGACGCCGATGATCTTGTCGGCGCCCACCATGNGTGACGAGCTGGAACGGACGGGTGGCGATCTCTCGGCCGGCTTCCGCCACGCCGATGATGATGCTCTCGCCCCAGCCGCGGTGGCAGCATTCGAGCGCCTGGCGCATCACGTTCACGTTGCCCGTCGCGTCGAACGAGAAATCTGCCCCGCCGCCGGTGAGGTCGACGATCGCCTGCACCACCTTGTCGGTGCCGATCTCGGTGGGGTTGATGAAGTCGGTCATGCCGAACTTCTTCGCCATCTCCACCTTGGCCGGGTTGATGTCGACGCCGATGATCTTGTCGGCGCCCACCATGCGCGCGCCCTGGATCACGTTGAGCCCGATGCCGCCGAGGCCGAACACCACCACGTTCGCGCCGGGCCACACCTTGGCCGTGTAGATCACCGCGCCGATGCCCGTGGTGACGCCGCAGCCGATGTAGCAGATCTTGTCAAAGGGCGCGTCCTCGCGCACCTTGGCGAGCGCGATCTCCGGCAGCACGGTGAAGTTCGCGAAGGTCGAGCAGCCCATGTAGTGGAACACCGTCTCGCCGTCGCAGCGAAAGCGGCTCGTGCCGTCGGGCATGACACCCTGGCCTTGCGTGGAACGGATCGCGGTGCAGAGATTGGTGCGGCGCGACAGGCAGGATTTGCAGTTGCGGCACTCGGGCGTGTAGAGCGGGATCACGTGATCGCCGACTTTCAGCGTGGTCACGCCGGGCCCGACCTCGCGCACGATGCCGGCGCCCTCATGGCCGAGGATCGCCGGGAACTTGCCCTCGGAATCAAGGCCCGACAGGGTATAGGCATCCGTGTGACAGACGCCCGTCGCCATCACTTCCACCAGCACTTCGCCGGCCTTCGGCCCTTCGAGGCGGATGGTTTCGACAGTGAGCGGCTTGCCAGCCTCCCACGCCACAGCGGCCCTGGTTTCCATG
>NZ_JAHAMK010000020.1 GCF_018383585.1 Microvirga sp. 3-52 | reverse complement strand
ATCCGTGAGATTGCTTGCATAGCGCAGTTCATCTCGCCGATACTGTCGGCGAGTGGCCTCGGTCCAAACCATCTTGACCTCCATCGAATCTTCGCAAATCCGACGGAATCACAGGGGCTTGAGGCCACCCAACCTTTTTCAGTCAGCCTCTAAGAGGTATGTCGATAAAGGGTTTTCAACCTCGACTGCTGCCAAGTACCCATCAATCGTATAGATCAGCTTTAGGCTAAATTCATGTTTGAGGAGCAAGAAATGACCAAAGCATGTTTGGTTGACGTGCTTCAACTTTCGGGCGATCTCTTTTCTCGACTCAAGGTCTAAGTGAAAACCTGGATCAAAGAACTCTGCGTCGCCCTGCACTACGTGCAGGAGTTGGTCTCGGAATACACGTAGTCCGTTGATTGCCTCGCGAGCCTCTTTGATTTCCTGAGGAGACTTACGTCCATACTCTACCGGTAGTGTGCGCCTCATTCTGGAGATTACCTATTCGGTCAAGATATTAAGCTACAGTACGCAGCCCGCCGCCTGCAAAACTCGTGAATGTTCCATCTGCCGAGAACCGATCCCATGCCTGAAGCACAAGTCGAGCGATGCGGAAATCGCCGCCAAACTGCCGGAGTTCCCTGTCCTTGAGGACACGGAACGTCTCAGAGGGAAAGTCCGAGCCGTAAATGTCGGTAGGGTCCAAGATATAGCGAAGCTAGTCGCGTGTGAGGCCCTGATCAACATGGGCTTTGATGTCTGAGGCTTGAATTCGGACGAAAGACCGTGTGAACCGCTCGTAAGCCGTGACAAGCTCGTCACGAAAGGCAAAAACGTCCATTGCTCCCCCACAGACGCAACATCTTTTCAAGCCAGGATAGCAGCATCCATTCCCAATTTGGAAGCGCTAACTCCAGCCTCATTGGTCTGGGCTTTCCGAAGCTATGACGCAATGTAGCGGGATACGTGGGGCGCTCCGCCCTCTTACAACCCTGGACGGCATTTTGGGGACTTCTCGTCCGTTATCCAAAGGCAGCATTACCCTCGTCCAGAAGCAGTAGTTCCTTCTGGGCATATTCGAAGTGGAAACAAAACTGGTAGCGTCGCGTCTGGTATAACAATCAATTATGAAGATTCAAGATGACCGACATGCTCGCCATAATTGTTGTTATGTATATCACTATTGGCGCAACCCTGGTTATTGTCGGACCTGCCGCTGTAGCACTGCGAGAAGAATTAGCGTCAATTAAGCTACAACATCCTCCGAAATGGAAGCTGCTTGCTTTCTCACTCATTCTAGCTCTCGGAGTCGTCTTCTTTTGGCCAGTACTCGTTCCATCCGCAGCAAGGGCAACAAAGAACCGCCCTTCACGGCAAGTGCCAAAGCGCGAACTTACCGACCTGATGGAGATGATGAGCAGTGCTGGTGTGGATACGGACCAACTGCCGGGCAGCTATGGCGAGTTTGGCGGCTTAGAGGTTAGCAACCCAATTCCATGCAAGGGAATCCTCGGCAGCAGAGCCTACCTAGAACGTTTGCGAACACCGGACGGCTCGACAATCACCTATGACAGGAGGGGCTCCTGGATATCACAGGTATCGTCTCATCCTATCGATGGATATGCCATTGCAAACCCGACAGGGCGGCATTTAGCGACGATCTATATTTCTCCGTACAATCGCCGGAACTCATCTAAGGCACCGAAAGGCTTCATCCTCAATGGCAGCCCCGATCCCGAGGATCATGCCATAGTCGCCCCAACGGCATCGGAGGATTCTACAAGTCCAGATGAAAATGGCTCACCCAATGCGACAGATGAAATCCCGGCAACTCCGGAATCGGAAAACGATGGTTCAGGCAGTCTCGATCCAGAGCATCTCCTCAACCTCGCCCGAAGCGGGGATGCCGATGCACAGTTCCGAGTGGCGGTTCTATTCGAGGAGGGCAAGGCTTTCCCAATGGACTTGGCTGCCGCTCGGCGCTGGTATAAGCGCGCCGCACTGAAGGGGCACGGTGAGGCTGGTCGCGCTCTCGACCGACTCCGCCCTCCTGCTGTACAGGCTCTTCCGCAATCCGCGCTCGACACAAACGAACAGCCTTCTGAGCCAGCATGGACGGTTGACCAAAATGGTACCGTAAATCCAAATCTCACCCCTGATCACGAAGAGCCCAAAGACAGAAAATCTTTGCCGCAAGCCAGAACGCGATTGATTTTCGGAGGCGACCTACTTCCGCTCGATGCCGCGCAATGGTCAGACATCTACGCCCTCGGCCTGAGACTCGGCAAACAATGTCTACGCTCTTGTCAGCGTATAGATCGGAACCGCTCGGCGGCCCAGTTCATCTCCGAGACAGATCGTTTCGTTCACCTGTCGGAAAGTCGAACCCGAGCGACTAGATTGGCAGAGCGACGGGGGTACCTGGATGAGGATGCTGATACGGGAATGGAAGAGGCCGCTGACGGAGCAGACCCTTTGTTTCGCGAGAAAAGGTTGGCCTTTGTGGAGGGGGTCCGAGACGGGATCGACGAAATTGACCGCAGGGACAATTGAAGTGACGCTGCCCACTGCCACCCTGAGGACCGTGCAGGTGGTCCGATGCAAGTTTCACCTGGATTGATAAGCGCCATCGACATGAACAAAGTAGTGCTTCCTTAAGCCGAAGGCCTGACGATTGCCTCCATAGAAGGGGAATGTCATGGCGAACTGGGCGAAGCGACCTGAGCGGCGGGCAGGCCCCCGGTGTCCGCCGATGAAATCCCCAAGGCTAAACCGAAAACTCTTCGCTGCTGTAACCCTATTGGCGTTCCTTGGACCTTCACGCCCGGCTCTTGCCGACGAGTTCGATGTGCTTGTTGCAATTAGGGGTGCGGCTCCAATCAATGACCGCTGGCAGGCCTGCGCCGCCTCCTATGTGAGGCCACGGATCGAGTCCAGGCAGCCCTCAACAAAGGTCGTTGGGGATGCCCTCCGCAAATGTAGGGTTGAGGAAGGGAGGATGCGGCGCTTTTTGGCTGGGAAGATCGGTGCAAGGTCGGCAGGGACTGTGATCCGCCAGCTTCGGGAGAAGTACCACTCAGACCTGATCACCGTCATTGATGCGCGCCGGAACGGCGATTAGTCCCGACTTTGGACCGAAAACGTCGTTTCGTGTGAGGCTATCTCTATAGTACCAGTGAACCAGGAGGATGGAGCCGGACCCGCTTGCGGTGAAGAGAGGCGACGGCGGCTAGGCGTTCGTCGCACCAGTCCCTCCATGCTTCTCCAGGCAGGATTGAAGAAAGGGGCGTAGCCGCGCCGGATACAGGTCCCATTGAACCTTGGAGCTATCGCCAAACCATTCAATCAGATTGTCAGCAACGTCCGGCTCCCAAAGCCTTTCGATGGCTTCTTGAACGAGGTCATCCGAGATTGCGGGATCGTCCCAGGTGAGCCCACTGTCCTTCTGCTGAACCATCTCCCATTCAAAATCCTGAGACAACGCCTCACATTCGTCCCGAGAGGGCCACGTCAGACGTATTGTCCATGTCTCGACATATACCTCGCTCTTCAAGCCTATTGCGGGAAGATCATCGCTGCCATCCAGCAGCATTTTGCTTTCGCATATAACGACAAGCGATGTTTCCGTTTGCTCTACAATCTCCACTGTTCGCGATAACGCGGTATCTTGGTATAGCGTTAGCTCGCCAACCAACTTGACCACGAGATTGTGTACGGCAGTCTCGTATCCTGGTCTGAAAGTCATGTGCTCGGTTCTAGGGCTCATGAGTGTACTTCTCCGGCGAAGCGCGCTTACCAATCTGACTCACGATGTACTACACCGACCATGTGAGTGGAACAGAGTCTATTCGGTCTCCACTCGTTGCAGTTCCAGGAAGTGCTCGTTCCTGTCCAGCCACGTCTTTCGGCTCTCCCAATCAGGCAGGATGCTGCCGACCAAATTCCAGAACGCTTGGTCATGAGTACGATGCCGGAGATGGCAGAGTTCGTGGACAACTGCGTACTCCAGGACGGTTTTCGGCGCGAAGATCAACTGCCAGTTCAAGTTGACAACCCGGTCCCGCCCACAACTTCCCCAGAGATGTTTCTGGCTCTTGATCTCGAGCCGCGTCGGCTTGAGACCGTTGGGCTCCCCATGCTGCCGGACAAAGGCCGTTACATCTTCTCGTAGCCTTTTGCGCAGCCAGAGTCGCAATGCACTTTCAATCAACGGGTCGCGGGATGTTTCGAGCATGGCGCGCGGGCATCCGACCAGGAACCCGTTCCGGAATGAGACCTCGACGAAGCTTCCATCGGATGGCTCGTCCCTGAGCCGCATCAATCGGCCTCGGTAGGGAATTTTGGCTCCCGTGACGAAGTGGGCCACCTTCGGCGTCATCGTCACACGAGACGCCATGCTCCGCGTCTGGTCGAGCAGCCGCTCCCGGCGGCGGTGCAGCACCCCGGCGATCTCATCGTCCGTCGCCGAGGTCGGCACCACGACCTCGACAGCCCCCGGCGTCACGGTAATCCGCGCCCGCCTCGCCGCCCCAGATCGCTTGAGCGTGTAGGAGATGTCCGTGGTGCCGACTGTCAGGACCGGCATTGTCACACAGCGGGAAGCCTGAGGTTCAAATCCACTACCCGGCACCACCTTGCGACGAAAGTTGCTGACCGGATTTGTTGCCGATTAATGGTGTTTAGCTATGTTAGCGTTGGGCTGATGTGTGTCCACAAACAAGTATTAGGGCGAACTTCAAATTATGGCGAACTTTTCGATCTCAAATCTCGCAGGCCAAGGCATTGATATGCGCTATGCCGCGTTCGGTTTGTCCTACGAGGGAGAAAGCTCTTATTGGATTGATGACCAGTATGACTCGTCGACTGGGTATGGGACCGCACTATTCGGGATGAACTACAATCCGGTCATTACTCAGTACGATATCCACTATAAATGGCTTGCTGTGGATTATTACGCTGTCGATATGATTCGCGCAGGCAAGAATGGTGTCACTCTGTTCGAGGGCAAGAACCTCAACCTAGTTGGCTCGTCGGCGGCGGTGATTGGCCTCAACGTTTCCTACGATGTCATCATGGCCGATGGCGACTCCATCGACGGCAATGATTTCAACGACTACGTGTTCGCCGGAAATGGTAATGACTTTGTTTACACGTATGGTGGAAATGACGAAATCAACGGCGGCGCTGGCAACGACTTGATCAATGCTGGTGCAGGTACCGATCTGATCTACTACAATGGGCTTAGCTCAAACTTTGTTTTCTCAAGTAACTATGACGGGTCGATCCAGATCACTGACCTAACCGGGGCGTCCGGCTCCGACACGGTCTATGATGCTGAATTGGTGAGCTTCTCGAACGGCGTGTTCAACATCTCTGCATTGCTCCCTGCCGTCACGCCACCGGTCGTCCTGCTGCCTCCTACCCCGCCTTCTCCGGAAGAGACCTACGCGGGACACGATAGCCTCAACGGCACGGCGGGTGCGGACCATCTCAAGGGCTACGCTGGAAACGACATTCTGAAGGGCGGCAAAGGAAACGATTTCCTTTACGGAGGGATCGGCAACGACAAGCTTTATGGTGGCGCAGGTAAAGATTCGTTCGTGTTCGACACCAAGCCACATAAAAGCACGAACAAGGATGCCATCCTGGACTTCAAGGTGGTCGATGACACGATCCGCCTAGACAACGCCGTTTTCACGAAGGTGGGTTCCAATGGTACCCTGAAGTCGTCGGCCTTCTGGACCAATAATACCGGTAAGGCGCACGATAAGGATGACCGGATCGTCTACGACAAAGATAGTGGTGTCCTCTACTACGACGCTGATGGGTCAGGGAAGGGCGCTTCCGTAGCATTCGCCACGATTAGCAAAAACCATGCACTGACTAACAAGGATTTCGTCGTCATTTGACGAGAGCGTCCTCAGAAAAAGAAAAAAGCCCCAGAGCGATCTGGGGCTTTTCATGATCTCGAAAACCAAATCGGGCGTACCGAAGAGAGCCCGCTTCTCATGTTCGTTCATCCTGAGCGGCAGGGTTGTACCCTTCGCCACTTCGATCCATGTGTCTGGAGCACGGTGACGTAAAGGCTGATCTCCCAGGCTGTGCCAAACTTGATTTTATCGATCATGCTACGATCTCGGCGCAGACCTGCTCCTTGAACCTCTGGACGGTCGCCGTCCGCGCCGGTCTCCTGGGCTGCTTATGTGAGGCCACGGATCGAATTCAGGCAATCCTCAGTGGCAGTCGTTGATAATGCGCTCCGGAAATGTCGGGTGGAGAAAGGAAAAATGCGGCGTTTTCTGATTTGACGGCCAAAGATCGGCAGGGACCTTAATCCGCCAGCTTCGGGAGAAGTACAGGTCAGACCTTATCACGATCATCGATGCGCGCCGGAGAGGCGATTAACCCAAGTCGAGGAGCGCAAACATCGTTTCTCGCAAGGGTATGCGGCCTCTCAAGGGATTGTCTCCGGCGGCGGTCCCACCTGTTCCGAACTGCGGTAGTGCGGATCGGTCATGACCTTGAGTCGGTCCGTGGGCAGGTGCCACAGGCTGATGATATGTGAGACAAAAGGACGGCTGTTCAGTTTCGGGTCGAGCAGAAGGAGCCATGTATTGTCCTCTGCCGCCCAATTCACGCGGCCACGTGGGAATGCTTCATACTCGAAGGATCGTAAGAAATGACTCTGCCGCCGGAGTAAGGGCCAGACATCCACATGCCCCTCATCGAGGGTCTTGAAGCCAGCGATTTCAGGAATCTCAGCCCAAGGCCGGGACAAAGATAAAAACTGAGACTTGGTAGACCCATCAGCCACGAACCAGAAGAGACCAAGGCGGCTAGGGAAAGACATGTTTAGGCCCGAAGACGCTCCCATGTGTTATTCCTTCCCAAGCAGGCGATGGAGATTAGGTACCAGACTCATGCAGCGTCTGAACTGAACGAGTTCGCCATCAGCATGCCATCGGCTTTCAGAGCAGCTACCATCTCAGTAAAGGACCTGAACAGCTTCTTCTTCGAAAGGCGCGATTGAGGATGCCAAAAGCTGGTGAGGACCCCAAAGTCTGGATGCCTCCTATGGAAGTGGCGTTCTCCCCACTTCACTCGATCCGCCGGAGTCAGATTGAGTACGCGCTCAGCAATTTCGAATGTGCCACACGCCACGATTAGGTCGGGCCTATAGATCGAGAGTTGCTCACGTAGAAATTGGGCGTCTTCAAGAGCGAAGTGCTCAATCTCACTCATATCTGACGTGCTCGTGCCAGGAATTTTCTTTAAATTAACCGCCGCGATACGACGTTGCAGGCGCGTTCGTTGCTCCTTTCGCATATCGGCTACATCCCCATATGAAGCGCCGTCCAACAGGTGAGCCGTCCAGCGGCTCAGGTTATTCCAAGTCGCCGCTTGTCCCCCACCATTCATGAAGTCCCGGTAATCCCACCATTTGAACCGAATCAAGGGATCAGTCGCTGGCTCACAGACGGCTTCCTTCAGAAGATATACGATCCGAAAAGACTGGCTCGCGAAATCCTTTCCTGCCCCATCCTTCAAGAAGCCAGGATAGCGGTGATCAACCCAGCGGTCGAATAGTGCGTTCTCGATCTCTCGCATTCCACACCAGTTCATATTTGGGCGGTTTCAACTGCACCAAGTAGTCTCGCGACCTCTTGGGCCACAGTACTCAAGTCAGCATCGAAGGGGCAAATGCGCCACAGTGAGCGGCCTGAGCGCTCTCCAGCATGTTGATAGGAGCCGATAATCCCCGGCGTGGAGTTGATGGTGGTGCCGTCGAGGTCAACGAGGATGTCAAACACGATAGTTCCGTAATTGGGCTTGGAGGCTGAGGTTATGCGCTCCTCATAGCCACTGAGGAGCAGAGAGCTAAAGCCCCAGACTGACCTCATACTTCTCCCTAAAGCAACCTAAGGGCGATGTGATATAAAGGTACACATATGCCTTTGGTTAATTAAGTACATCAACCTAACATATGTTAGAGAAAACATTCCACGAAACTTGCTAGAAATGTGTCCGATCTGCGGCAGGATTCTGCCATAGATCAAGGCATTGATTTAAGTGATGTTACATCAATTGGTAGTTTTGATTTGGCAGGAACCTATGACCTGCCTGCTCTAATGAGCAGCTACCAACGATCACCGAAAGATGCCCGGCGGCTAATGCAAACAAAGTTCAGGGGCGAGCATGTACGACAAGACAATCAATAGTGAGTTTGACGGTCAGAGTCTTAGCGGCGATGACTACATGAGCCCGCAGAATACACTGTATGTAATCACTCATAACAACGTTACAATTTACGATAATGGCGGAGTTGACGGTATCCAAACTTCTCTGAATACCTATTCGCTCAACAATATGAGCCCCACCGGAACACTGTATACAATCGAGAATCTGTCGTTCGTCGGGATTGGCAACTTCATTGGGAGTGGAAATAGTCTTGCCAACAACATTCTTGGCGGCAATGGCAACGATACTCTTGATGGCGGCTATAATAACAGCAGCTATCCAAATGGCACTCCAATTGCTGATACGCTCGCAGGCGGCTTAGGCGATGATACCTTCATCGTTGATGCAAATACGGTCGTAGTCGAGGATCAAGGGGCTGGTGTAGATACGATTGTCTTTCAGTCGATGATGGGACCTTTGCCGACATCGGCTTATACCATGGCTGAAAATGTTGAGAATTTAACTCTCGGCAATGGCACGATGTCTTTGTCAAATTTCCATGGGATTGGGAATGACCTCGACAACGTTTTCCTGTCCCTCAACACCTACAACAATCCTTTGGCGAACACACTAGAGGGTGGCGCTGGCAACGATACTTACAAGGTCAGTTCCGACACTATCGTTATCGAGAGTGCGAACGAAGGAATTGATACTGTCATCCTGACGAGCGTCTATGCGCCGTATGTTCCCGTTACCGATCCGACTCTTCCTCCGCCTCCGCAACCGCAGCCGAGGTATGTACTTGGAGACAACATCGAGAACCTGACGTTTTCGGCAATTTCAGTGCCGGGACCAATGACATTGGTCGGGAACGACATCGATAATACCATCAGAATAAGCTCAACGGTCGGTGGCGGGGCATTTACTCTCGATGGGGGGGCAGGAGCGGACACCCTCATTGGTGGAATGGGAAGTGACACCTACATTGTTGACAATGTTGGGGATGTTGTGACGGAAGCTGGTGGTCAGTGGATGGGAACTGACACAGTTGTTACGAGTCTTGGCCAATATGCCATCGGCAACGGTATCGAGAGACTTGTATACTCCGGAAACGGCAGCTTTGTCGGCCATGGCAATGAGCGCGACAACACCCTCGTCGGCGGGAACGGGAACGATTCTCTCTACAGCGGGGGAGGCAGTGATTATCTCGAAGGCGGCTCCGGAGACGACCTATACGTTGTTGTTATCAATGGTGGCGAACTGAATGGCGGGGCCGAGATCACGGAAGATTTCAACGCTGGCCACGACACTGTTGAATTCGTCGGTGAGGCATATGGTCATAACATTTGGCTGAACGAGCACATCGAAGACATCAAATTCTCCGGAACCGGTGACATTGGCATCACGGCCAACGATCAGAATAACGTGATCACGACCGGCAATGGTGAAGATTCGATTGATGGCGGACTCGGCGCGGACATTATGAAAGGCGGCAATGGCAACGACGTTTACCGTGTCGATCACGTTGGTGATCACATCGTGGAAGTTGCTGCGCAGGGTGTCGATACAGTCAGATCGTCAATCCAAGATTACAAGCTGGGCAGCAACCTAGAGAACCTCATTCTCGAAGAAAACGTCACCAACGATGGTGTATCGGTCGGCCTCAATGGCGACGGTAATGACTTGAACAACGCGATCTCGGGCAACTATGCCGACAATATCCTCAATGGGTTCGCCGGAGACGACTTCATTGAAGGCAATGGAGGCAACGACCGGCTCGACGGTGGCGCTGGCAATGACGTTCTTCGTGCTTTTGACGGCGACTCTGAGGTCTTCGGCGGCAGTGGCGATGATCAGATCAATGTCGGCAACGGCAACTTCCTGATCAACGGCGAGGATGGGAACGACATCATAGTCGTCGATTACACCACTCAGCAAAACCCCGGAAATGATCAGATCAGTGGTGGTGCTGGCGACGACTACATTGATGCCAATTGGGGCGATGACTCCATTCTTGGCGATGATGGCAACGATGATATCCGCGCTGGCGGCGGCGACGATACCGTCTATGGTGGCGAGGGCAACGATGCCATCCGTGGTGGCAGCGAGAATGACCTCCTCTACGGGGGGGCTGGCTCGGACACTATTGACGGCGGTTTGGACAACGACACCATCGACGGCGGCGAGAGCTTTGACTACTTGAACCTCTCTGGTGCTCGGACTGACTACATGTTCAAGCTGAACGGTGATGGTTCAATCACAATCCGGGATACTTGGACCTTCGATGGTTTCGAAGGCGAAGATATTATTCGCAACATCGAGTCGATCCACTTCCGCGATGGTCTGCTGAGCGTAGCAGACCTCCTGAAGATGCCTGAGGGTCAGATCACATTCCCGCAGGGGCCAAAGGGTGACCCAGGACCTCAAGGGCCAACGGGACCGCAAGGCCCCCAAGGGCCAACTGGACCGCAGGGACCGACCGGACCGCAGGGTCCACAAGGGCCGACTGTGACGGTTACAGTGGCCCCTTCGATCCAAGGAGATTCGACGCCGTCCAACGACCTTATCACGGGTACTGATGGCAATGATGCGATCCGTGGCATGGGCGGCAACGATTCAATCGTTGGCGGAGGCGGAAATGATTGGCTCTTTGGCGGAGCCGGTAAGGACACCCTGACTGGCGGCGCTGGTAAAGATGTCTTCTTCTTCGACACCAAACCAAATAAGTCGTCCAACATTGATAAAGTCACAGACTTCAATGTGAAGGATGACTCAATCTACTTGGAGAACGCCATCTTCAAGACGATTGGAAAGGGTTCGACAGCGAAGCCCGGAGCACTCAAGAGCGGCTACTTTTATGCCGGGACCAAAGCCCACGATAAGGATGACCACCTGATCTTTAACAGTAAGACGGGCGCACTGTACTACGACGCAGACGGCACCGGTTCCCAAGCTCAGGTGCAGATTGCAACCCTCTCGAAGAACCTGAAAATTACATACAAGGACTTCTTCGTGATTTAACTCAAACAGAGCCACCTGGAACTCCAGGTGGCTCTTCTACTTACAGGCCGCCGGTCGCACGATTGAAGCGGTGATCGAATGCCTTACAGGATATGAGAGTGTCCTTTGCTGACGCCGGGGCCAACTGTCCATGCACTGGTGGCTGCACACCCTATCCGAGGTTTGGCGCTCCTCATCGACCACCAACAGGTAAGCAGGGAAAGCTTAGGTCAACTTCAAACTTCGTTTTAATCTGAGTTGTACGAGGGGCAGTATCAAAAGGTGCCCTCCCAACTTGCATCACCCCTCCACAACGATCAGCCGCTTCGCTGGCACCAGACGGGCCGACCAGCCTCCCAAGAAGTCTGGCACCTGGGCGGCTGCCATGGGCTTGGCATAGAGGTATCCCTGACCATTAGCGCACCCCATCTCTCGTAGCCGCTGCGCCTGCCCGAGGGTCTCGACGCCCTCCGCCGTAACCTTTAAGTTCAGGCTGCGCCCGAGACCGACCACCGCTGTCACGATAGCCTCATCATCCGGGTCTTCCTCAATGTCCTGCACAAAGCTGCGATCCACCTTGATATGATCGACCGGGAACTGCTTCAGGTGGGTCAACGAGGCATAGCCAGTGCCGAAGTCGTCGAGAGCGATCTGGACCCCTCGTGCCCGGAACTTCTCCAGAGACGAGGAGACCGCGTCGGTTTGCACATCGAGCAGGACCTTTTCCGTGATCTCGATCTCGAAGTGCGTTGGTGAGACCTTCGCAAGATCGAGGATACGAAGGATGTCCTCAGCCAAGCCGGGTTGAATGAATTCCACATGCGACAGGTTAATTGCCACGTGGCCGAAGCCCAGGCCTTTGTTGAGCCACCGCCGCATGTCCGAGGCGACTTTGCCGATCAGGCGCTTGCCGACCAAGGTGGCAAGCTCAGGGTCGTCAAAGATGTCCCCGAAATTAGCGGGCGTCAGAAGGCCTCTGATCGGGTGCTCCCAACGGGCGAGGGCCTCAAAGCCAACGATCTCTCCTGTCGAGAGACAGACCTTCGGCTGGTAGAAGGGCTTGATCTGATCGAGGGTGACCGCCTCTCGCATCTCTCGTCTGAGAGCGGTTCGCTGCTCGGTCGCAGCGCGCATCTCCGGCGAGAACGTCACAACACGGTTCCTGCCTTCGATCTTGGCGCGATACAGGGCAAGGTCTGCATCCTTCGCCAGATCGGCAGCTTCGGCCGCATGGTCGGGGAAGGCAGCAACCCCGATGCTGGCGCGACTGGCGATCATCTGGCCCGCATAGGACACAGGTTGGCTCAACTTTTTTGTGATGCCCTCGGCCAGCGTCGCCGCAAGCTCCAATGAGGAGCCCGCCAGCAGAACGACGAACTCGTCGCCGCCAAGCCGGGCTACGGTGTCGCCGTCTCTTGCCACAGCAGACAGCCGGACAGCAGTTTCCTTCAGCAGAGCGTCTCCGGCATCATGGCCGAAGGAGTCGTTTACATCCTTGAAGTCGTCCAGATCGATGACCAGAAGGCTGAAGCTGGTGCCATGTTGTTTGGCGTCGGCAAGACCCTGCTCCAGCCTCTTCTGGGCCAGCATGCGGTTGGGCAGGCCTGTCAGGGGATCATGATTGGCGATCCGCCAGATTTCCTCCTCAGCCAGCTTACGGTCTGTGATGTCGAATGTCACACCGATGACCCGATTGCGTCCAGCGCGCTCGCCTCGGGTTCCAAGCCACAACGCCTTTCCGCCTGGAAGCATGTAGCGGAACTCCATCGTGCCGGAGCCGCTCTCCAGGATACGGTCGAGAAATTGCTCACGCAGATGCTGATCGTCAGGATGGAACCGCTCAACGAATTCGGAGATCGGACCAGAACCAATTCCGAGCCACTCGACTGTGTGCTGCGAGCGGGTGACATGGTTCGTTATCAGGTCCTGCTCCCAGGCGAACATCCGACCCGCCTGGAAAGCGAGGCGGAGACGCTCCTCGCTGGCGCGAAGTGCACCTTCTGCTTCCCTTCTGGCGGTTATGTCGGTGTAGGTGCGGACTGCGCCACCATCAGGGAGTGGTACCGTCCTGATTTCAAGAACAGTGCCGTTTTTCCGGGTTCGCTCGTAGATGCTTGGATCGGAAAGGAAGCCTCCGGTCTGTGCTGACTTCAGAAGCTCATTGTCTTCAGGGGCGATATCCCCCATGCGCTTCTGGACTGCTTTTACCTCCTGAACGAGAGGGCCATCTTCCATGAACTCAGACGGCAGATCGAGGAGGTTTAGAGCGCGTCTGTTATAGACCGTCACCCTGTCGACAGCATCCGCCATGATCAGGCCCTGGTCCATGTGCTCCAGAATCGCTTCAAGAAGCGCCGCCTTCTCAGCAAGTTCAGCTTCGGCGCGCTTGCGCTCAGTGATGTCCTGGACCGTTCCGATCTTTCGAATGGGCTGATCATTCTCATCTAGGGCATCGCGGCCAAGTGCGGCAATCCATCTCTCCTCTCCAGCCCCTGGCGGAATGATGCGGAAGTGGTCCTGATAGGTTCGTGCTCCATTGGGAGAGCGCCGGGCAAACCACTTTTTGACGCGGTCGCGGTCGTCAGGATGAACGCACGGCAGGAACGTCTCGGATGTGATCGGAGAATCGGCTGCGATGCCCAGGATTTTTCGGGCCTCCGGGGTCCATTGACGTTCACCTGTGACGAGGTCGATGTCCCAGATGCCGAGAGATGTTGCTTCAATTGCAAGCCGGAGCCTTTCTTCACTGGCCCGGAGCCTGTCCTCAGCCTGCTTCCGGTCATGAACGTCGGCTAGGGTACCGACCCACTCTCGAACACTGCCGTCCGCGTTGAGCAGCGGAACGCCTCTGGCGCGGACCCAGCGGTATTCCCCGCTGCTGTTGCCGAGGCGAAACTCGTTCAGCAGCAATTGGCAATCGGCGCGAGCTTGATGCCATACGGCTGTCACCTGATCCCGATCATCCGGGTGAACGGCCTCCAACCAGCCGTGTCCTTCGGACCTTTCAGGTTCCTGTCCGGTGAGTGCCTTCCACTGAGGGGAACCATGGATGATGGAACCATCCGGCCCGGCGCGCCAGACAAGTGCGGTGCTCGCCTCGATCAAGGCGCGATAACGATTCTCGCTCTCAACGAGAGCTTCTTCGGCTTTCTTCCACTCGTGGATGTCCGTATTGGTTCCGTACCACCGTCTTACCTGCTGTTCATCATCGAATACGGGGTTGCCTCGGGACAGAATCCAACGGTACTCGCCCGAGTGGTGGCGCTGGCGGTAACGACATTCGTATGGCTCGCCCGTCTGGAGAGAATGCCGCCAGAGTGCTGCGACCTGCTCCCGGTCTTCGGGATGAATGAGGTCGGCCCAGTGGTTCGCCCCGGCGGAACCGGGCTCCATCCCGGTAAACTCGTACCACCGTCTGTTCTTATGATCGGAGCGCTTGTCCGGGCAAGCCGACCAGATCATCTGCGGCAGTGCGTTAGTGAGGGTTATCAATTCCCTTTTGTGCTGCTCGAGGACCTTGTTGATCCTTCTGAACTTAAGGTGGTCTACCACGGTACCCGCAAGAGCAACCAGGGTCTCTGTCTGAAACGGCGTGAGACCGCTAGGACGGGGCGTGTTGTCGAGGATGCAGAGTGTGCCGAGGGGTAGGCCCTCGTCCGTCACAAGGGGAGCCCCGGCATAGAAGCGCACGTGCAGGTCGCCTGTGACCAGAGGGTTACCGGCAAATCGAGGGTCGTTGGTGGTATCGGGAACGACGAACACGTCTGACTGGAGGATGG
Source organism: Microvirga sp. 3-52 (assembly GCF_018383585.1). GTDB lineage: Bacteria > Pseudomonadota > Alphaproteobacteria > Rhizobiales > Beijerinckiaceae > Microvirga. Next base: position 75,980 of record NZ_JAHAMK010000020.1, on the reverse strand, counting down.
CGTGGGCACAGATAGCCATCTCGCGCGGGGTCTGCTGTAGCCCGTTCAAGCCGATCTCGCACTTGAACCACTGCCGCTTCTCATCGACGAGGGAGATGAAAGCAATTGGAGCATCGCAGACGTGGGCGGCAATCTTTGCGAGATTGTCGAAGGCAGCCTCCGGTTCGGTATCGAGAATCTCATAAGTTCGAAGAGTGGCCAGACGATCTGACTCCGTCCAACGAGGGAGGCCACTCTCGGTAACAGGCGGCGACATGAGGGCTTGCCCAATAGAACAACGTTGCTTTCATTTTGAGCGGTACGATACTTCAAAATGCTGAACGACGAACTAAGGGAATGCCGCAGTTGCTGAGGGTGCCTCGGCGGGGGCGGACCTTGGATGCTATGTGATCTTCCAGACGGGACGTTTATCCTTCACGACGCTCACCCCGCCTCTCGGCCACTCCGTCCGGCCCTCCAGTGAGACACTGGCTGCTGTGCGATGCATCACACCGGAGCCTTCCTTGATCGGAGCGATCTGCTGATCGGGGGCAAGTACCGCAGCGTGATTATTCTGCGGCAGCCTCCTACTCAGACATAGGCCCGCCGCGCCGGACCTCGCGCGACAGGAAGGCCGTATAAGTCCACCCTTCAACACCATTGTATTGAACGAAAACCCAGTTGCCTTCTCGTTCACCAGTTGTCGCAATGCCGGTACCGTCGGGTGGGATCACCCCGACGATCCGGCTCTGGTTCGTCGGGAACTCCCGAATGTTGAGAACATCGTTCTTGCGAACTCCCATGACTCGGAGCGTGGTCTGTGCCAAGGCAGGCTCAGACGCAAACAGGAACAGGGACAGGGTACCAGCAGCCATACACTTGAACATGTTTTCTCCACGGATTGAGGGGTGGGGCCGCAAATTACTCTGCGGCAACCTGTTCGATCTGGCCCCAACGGCTGTTGAAAGCCCAGGCGTCTTCCTCGTTCACGAAGGCAATCGCCACTTCCTTCTCGCCTTCCCGCACTTGGGACAGGGGCGTGTTCTCCTCCAACCAGGACCGGACCTCGCGATGAAGAACGACGCGGTCGTGGTCGATGGACGAGGGGAATGTCACGAGGGGATCGGACCAGCCGAGTTCGGCGACGAATGACCCGTCTTCGTGCTTACGGATGTACATAGGCTATTCTCCTATTTGCAGACCACCATCACACTGACCTTCTTTGCCCGCTCTGCGATATCCTCCGGCTTCATCGGATTCGTGTTAGAGGACGCCACAGCATACTGGACCCCTTTACTTTCGAGGAAATTCGCCGCCACGCTCGTCTTGATCGCGAAGTTGATGTTCTGAGGCAGGGTGTCAGTCACTTCGAGCATGCGCTTGGCATCCATCATGGCCACCACAACGCCGATCACATTTCCACTGGCATCGAGCAGCGGACCACCGCTGTTACCGCTCTGGACCGGGGCCTGGATTTGTAAGTGACGGGTATCGTCCCGTAGACCGGCCAATGCCGTGACGCTACCTAGCGTGAAGTTGCCTGAACTCGCCAAGACCTCCGACAAGGGATACCCGAACACAGCAACCGATTCACCGAGACGGGCATTAGGCCGCAAGGTTGCAACGGTGCCGGGAACGATGTTGGCTTGAAGTAGGGCCAGATCGTTGGTCGGGTCGGTCCCAACAATCCTCGCCGGAGTAGGTTGGTAGTCGTCGGAAACCACCGCCACGTTGGAGCAGCCGTTAATCACGTGGTTGTTGGTGAGGATGAAGCCGGAGTTCGTGACGAAGAAGCCGGTCCCGGACTTCACGCCGCCCGCGCCTTTCTCTGCCTCAGCCTTTGGAGCTTCTTTCGGAACAAGGCGCTGCGCCGGGGGATTGGCTGCTTCCTGGACGACTGTGGGAGGCGTAACAAAGGGAGCCCCGTTGGCGACCGCCCACAGGGACGACGATACCAGGGTCACGATCCGCTCACCGTAGATTTTCGCGCCGTCGTCATTCCAGGCGAACGCGAAGCCAAGCAGGCCGGTGCCATCAAGATGGTAACGTATGTAGCGGGTGATACCGTCTTTGTAGACGGCCACGACAAAAAAATCCTTCTTCAGGACCTCGTAATGGACGGTTGAACCATCCGCGACCGCCTGTTGCAACAGGTAGTCATGAACCTGCTTAAGGCCAACATTGCCGAGGTACTTGTAGGCCATGAACACCCGCTTCTGCGGGTCATTGAATTCGTAGCCTTCGCGAGTCCGGTTCTGAGTGAGCCCTAAACCCATCGGAACCCAGATCGGAACGCCCCGATCCGGATGCGCGATCTCTTGCAGACCCCAGAGGCGCAGGTTCGGCTCGGCCTCTTTCGTCAGCACAGCGATCTGCTCGTCCGTCAGCATACCGGCGATAGGAAAACCATGATCGGCCTGGAATTTTGCCATGGCGTCGTATAGCCGGTTACCAAAGTCTTGGTTCGGTACACCGCTCCAATAACCATCTGCCGTCAAATAGACCTGAAGGCGAACCCGTTGGTAGGGATCGAGTTCTTTCCAATCGAGCGCAGCATCATTAAAATAGGGTCGATCTCTGCCCGTCTGTGCGAGGGCTGGAACTGTCAGTAAGGCAGCGGCAATGGCGGTAGCGAACACGCGCTTCACGATCTGTACCTTCTGCATAGAAAATCGATAGTCCGCCCGGAAGCATTTCCGAACCGACATGTTCAAGTTCATTCCATTCACCATCAGCAGCGTTGCATGGTGCGGGATCAAAGGACCTTTCGCTGAACCGGGTCCATCCGCAGTCGCTCATTGACCACGGGAACCTTGGGGTCAGCCTTAGGAGGCTGCGCCGGGGCCGGTTCCGTGATCGGTTGCGGCCTCGGGTTCGTGGGCGCGAACGTGGTCATGCACCAGTTCTGGATCGAGTCAGGGTAGGTGTCCTTGCACCAGGAGCGCCAGTCCGCAGCGGTGGCCGTTCCGGGAGGAGGCATCGGACGGCTCAGTCCCGTCTTCGGAGCAGGCCCGGTGACCGCAGGCGTGGAGACGGGCGCGTTAGCCGTCATCTTGGTCGCCGAACTGTCGAACCAGCGGCAGAACCGTGCGGCGTCGGCCTTGTTGACCATATCACTGGAGCCAGGGATCAGAACCCCGTCTTGGGCGAGATTGATCTTGGTTTCCCCAACGCCAGGGTTCGACTCGATATAGTAGCAGTACTGCTCGGAGGGCGCGTCGTCCCGGCTCGACTGATAGTTCCAGCCGGTGTGCACGGTCCCCTTGCCGTACTGGGCTCTCGTGAACCGCGTGAACTCCACGACCTCCTTCAACTGCTCCGGCGTCGGGTTCGAGCCATAAAGCTGGCGCTGGGTCGGCTTGAAGGTCTGGTCGGTGCTGCTGACCATGGCCGGGCCATCCTCGACGCGCACCGTGCCGCCCGGTTGACGAGCGACGATACCACCGGGCTGAAGGGCAACAGTGCCGCCGGGCTCCACCTTCACGGTCTGGCCATTGGCATCGAGCAGGACCATCTCACCGTCCCGCAAGGAGACCTCGCCTTTAGCTTCGACAGTCACTTTCGACAGGACCTGCGCGAGCGTGTCGGCGAGCTTGTCGGCGGTCGAACTCACATCGGCGTAGCGGGCATATCCCCAGAAGCCGAGGCCGACACCCAGGCCGAGCAAGGCCAGGAGCACTCCTGCCCCACTGAGCCACCAGAGCCCGGCCTTGGCGTTCAGGAGGCGGGATTCGGAGCGGAGGCGGTTGTTGACCATCTCCGCCGCATAGGCCTTCTGCTCTTCCGTGCCTTCGAAAACGTAGTTTGGTGCGGACACGAGGGCCTCTCTTATGCGACTTTGAGGTTTGAAGTCGCTTGAGGAGAGGGCTCGGGCTTCTTCACTCCATCAACTACAGAATCGATAGCCTTCTCCACTACTACTTTGTGGAGGGGGTCAAGAACATACCGGCCACCAGTCAGCGGAACACCGCTGCGGGCGGCCTTGACGGCAGCGACCTGGGCGATCTTCTTCGGCTTGATCCGGGTGACGGAGCCCATGGCGAGCAGCGTGGAGGCCAGAGAGGCGCAGATTGCCGGGACGAAGACGAACAGGCGCAGGAAGTTGAAAAGCTCGCCCTCGGTCACATCCGCCGGGTCCTTGGCGAAGAACATGCCGGTGAAGGCGTGAAGCTGCGAATGGGCGATGGCGTCGTCATAGACCTTCCTGGTAGCAATGACGTTGGCATCGACCTCTTCCGCCGTTCCAAGGGCTTGCAGGTTCTTCTGGGCCTGATCGACATCCAGGCGGGCTGCCGTCACCGAGCCCTGCTGGTCCGCCATCTGACCACGAATGGCCTTGGAGGCTGCCGACTCGGGGCAGGGAACCGTGCGGGTGCCGCGCTGGGTCTTGCCGTTGCGATCCCGGTAGGTATAGGTCGTGGGGCACATCTGGACCTTGCCGGTATCTTTCAGGGCATCGACCTGCTTGGCCGCGACCTCATTGGCAGAGGTCAGGGACTTGTTGGCCTGATCAAGAACCTCCTTACGGGCGGCATACGCACCCTGGAAGGCATTCTGCTTGCCCATGGCCTCGTGATAGTCGTGGCGGGCCTTGTTCACGTCCATCATGCGGGGCCGGAACATCATCTCGCCCAACTGGGACAGGCTCTTGGTGGTCACGGCGCTCGCGCAGAGGATGCCGATGAAGAACAGGAGCTTCAGGAAATAGTTCGGCTGCGTCCGGACCAGGATCGCCAGCGGGACGCGGGTCAACTCGACCACGGCGTACCCGATGGGAGCCAGGAACATGAAGCCCATCAAAACCCAGTCATTGTGGCCATACTGGATGGCGAACAGGACGGCTCCAACCAGGGACAGGACGATCACAATCCCTTCGCTGACGAAGGCGATCCCAAGATACTTCATGTTGATGCGATAGCCACGAACTTCATCGCGAGCTTGTTCTGCTTGCTCACGAGGACTCACTTGTACTGTCGTCTCAACCATGGAGTCTCTTTTCTCTTGGACGGGAAAATATGACTTATAGCGTTGCCTTTGTCATGGATTGAAGATGGTGAAATCATAGCTCTTTGGTAGATATCTAAAGTGTAGGTCACGCCTTGTGGCAGTCACCTCGCAATTGTCGATATGCCTGAGTCAACTCCTGCCGAGAATTGAGATTTATAGAGACGGCTTGGGTGATCTTGAACTGTGCCAGAGCTTGGCTGGCCTGTTCGATCCTATCGATGGCCGCCAGTGTTTCAACTGCACCCAAGCCGGATCAATAAGTTCGGATAGTGCGGGCTCAACTCCGCTGCTCACTACCGCCGGACGCAGGTGGCATTGCCTCTAACTATTTGATTATGTGCAAGTCAGCGTCGTCCCTTGCGCCACTCTGAAGGCGGCACGAAGGTTCCAGTCCACATTCCCGCTCGGACACGCCGCGCGGTAAGTTCGTCCGGCACATAATCCTGGCTGTACTCTTGGTAAGCGATGGCCCATCCTTGCTGGACCATCCATAGGTTCATATCTTTCCCTCGGGCATAGCAGACCGCGACCACCCGACCATACCGGTCGGTGTCGCGGGGCTTACAGGAGACGGTCGTCCGACCAATCCAGTCGGCCAATGCAAACGCTGCTTTCTGCCCGCAGCGATAAACTCGCCTGTTTGCATCCTGACACGTTTGGCCACTCTCCGGCGCATCGATCCCGTGTAGGCGGATGCGGGATTTACCAATCTCGATAGTGTCACCGTCGATGACAGTTGCCTGACCGGTGATCCGCTGGGCGAAAGCAGGTAATGGAATAAGAAGCAGACATATGAGTAGGCGGCGCAACAGATGACTCCAAATAGTCGATCAGACAGTCCTGTCGTCGAAGCAGAAATTAGTTGCTAAAAATAGCCTCCATGCGAGTCTCGTCTCATCCGAGACCATCATGGAGCCTGCTATTGGAACCAAACACGGCGAGCCAACATCTTCGACCCCGTTCCTTTTCCGGTTGGCCTCTGAGCATCGCCGTCGAATTGGATACGAAATATCCAAATTTCCTGTCATTCACCTTCTGCACATCCACCCTCCGGCGGCAGGCCATCTTTGCGGCCCTGGCCGTCCTGACCCGAGACGGTCCTGATCGCCTTGCCTCCCGTCTCCAGCCCCTTGCAGCCACTGGTTCTCATGTCTGCAATGATGACCCGCACGGGCGAATTGCCAGTGCCTTGATGGCCTCTCATCGGGCGAGGGAGATTGTCTGGAGCGTCTTCGGAACAGTCCCAGAGGGTCTTCTCGGTGTTCTCAATCGGATCGGCGATAATCCGCTCCCTAATCCCGATCTCTACTTTACCGTGTTCGAGACTTTTGCCGACCCGCAGCACAGCGTAAGGCGTGATGTACTGCGTCAGAAGTCCGGCCCGATCAATGCAACCCAGATTGAGATCATCCAACATCTCGATCCAGCCTTGGTTCATGAGCATATTCTGACGCGCCTCCAAAGCGTCTCTGATGCGAAAGATGCAAATGCTGCCCTCACTCTTATCCGGAACACCGTTTCGTCGGCGACTGAGGAGGCCATTCGGCAATCTGTCGAAAATTTCAATCGCAAAACTGATCTTGCGTCCTTTTTTTCGCGATGGATTCAGAAGATGGATCATCCTCCGGCATTCCTGCTGATCCCCGAGAACGATCCGGATATTGTGGTAATGACCTCCGGCGACGATATTGCATCTCTTGGACGGCGCTTCAGAAACTGCGCGACAACACGTATCGTACATGCGGACTCTTTTGTTAGGTGGATACCACTAGCCTTTTCCGCCTCAGTCGCACTGATGGTCATGAGTCTGCCTGATACGCCGGATGGGATTGGTTCACTCTCAACAATGCCAAGACCAGCAGTCTTCAAAACCTCACTGCCAACTGCAATCGCTAAAACAATTTGGGCGGGTAAAAGAAGAGCGGCACCGACAAGCAGAATAGCGCAGTACGCTGCAAAAATTATTCCGCCAACGTCAGCTAATAATATTCCCCAGTATATTATGTAGTTAAATATAGCGAGAATGAATAAGACAGCGGACTCAATGACGGGTATGCTGCTATGGCTGGAAATATCAACGCTTATATCAGTATAATTTTTATAGAAGTCATAGATGTTATTTATATTTTGCAATACATTGGGTAAAAGTAAAATGGCAATGATTCCAATGATAATGAGTTTGGCTCTCTTACCAAAATGTCTCCTTTTGATCGATCTATAATATATTCCGACTTTATAGAAGGGGGAAACTATTCCGCGCATGATGACAGTTTCTGAAACAAACAGCAAAAACTGGGAGGTGGCAATCGAAAGACTCGCTTCGTCGAAAGTTCCTCGCAATGCGAGCAGATTGTATTTCTGAATAGGTAGGGCTCGCTTGATTGATAGGCTGTCTGTATATCTAAGCTTCTTAATATAATTCTTTCGATACATTCCAATTATTATAATTGGCAAGTAGACAACGATAGCTACAATCCAGAAAAATAAGAATGACAATAAAAAGCTTGTAAGCAGTGTCGTTTCAGCGGAATGATGTATATAAACCCAAATCGCCGTAAACAAAGCTACTGCGATTGGCCCATACTGGAGTAGCATATACCTAGCTACCATCACGAATATAGGATCATCAGCAATAAAAATTCTCGTGAAAGGAGTTGCGAGCGTTATAATTTCTGGCAGAGGGTCGTCTGAATTGGCTAAAATATTGCAGGCCGAGATGGCAACTGTACCTCCGTGGCTGTGTGCAATGACAATGTGGCGGGCATTGGGTCTTTCGCGAAACCAGAGCCTCAGACGTTCAGCAAGCTCAATGGCTGCGGTCCGACGTGAAAGGAAAGAATTGTTTCCACTCCAAGAGAAGGGAACCCATACGATGGGGCTGTTGACCTGACCGATTATATCTTTGCAGAAGCCTGACCCTTCTTCGAACCAGGACGGCTTGTTTCGTGAACTTGCGCGACTGCCGAAGATGCGCCTACCGACATGGCGAACAAACCCATATGGCCACGTCCCATGAACAGTATGAACAATGAGATCGTCATCATGAATTTCGGCCATGACGCACCAGTTGTCGTATGCAAGGAGCTTCAAAGGTAAACTTATACTGATCATTGCGGGCTGGATAGCTGACACTCAAGGTGTAAATACTAGAAGTTGTAAGCCGCAGGCGGTGTAAGAGCGGAAAAGAGTATTGGGATCGGACGCTCGCATGGTGTGACGGGGCAGTCGCACAGCATCAGCTACGAGTACGTTCTCCTGCTAATACGGCGATGACTTCGGTTTCCAAAACGAGATCGAGCGCATCGATGGCGGAACGGAGTTGGGCGGGGACGAGGCCCGACGAATACACAGCCAAAGCCAAAGTCGGCTTCACGTGCCCCATCAACTCCGCAATTGTGCTCGTGTTTACCGCATGGGTTTGTGTTGATGCCCGTTCGAGGTATGTGGCGAACGTCCGCCTGAAACTATGGAAGTCAACTGCCTTGTCAGGCCCGAGAGCAGTCTGCCGAAAGGTGGCAAACCGCTTCGCGACAATCCAACTCCTTTTAGCGTCTGGCCCTGCGGGGGTAAGGCCAGAGAATAACCATCCATCTGAAGTGCTGCTCAGACGACGCTCTATGATTGGCCATCCAAGCTGATGGACGGGCATGACTCGGCGGGCATTCTCCGTCTTTCCGCTAGGAATCTGAAAGGCTTTCTGAGATGTCAGCACATCATTTGCATGAATGTCGCAAAGCTCCCCAAGGCGACATCCTGTCAATAGAGCCAGTCGTTGCAAGTCGGAGATTATCCGCCCGTAGCGCTCACCCACGATATTTTCTGGGGAGGATTTAAAGAGCGCGCAGAGTTCGTCGCTGCGGTAGGCGCGCTTTCTCTCCGTGTTGCGCTTGGCTCGTGCGGAGAAGGAACCTTGGCCTATCCATGGGTTTATCTCGACGAATCCCCGCTTTATGAGCCAGCGCCACATAGACGAAAGGGAACTTATCTTCCGGTTTATGGTCTTTTGGCCTGAGCCGGATACCATTAGGAAGTTGCTCACAAACTCACCCGCCGCCCTTCGGTCTACACTTCGGATCGACATGTTTCCCGAACGGAATTTCACAAACTGACTGATAGCTGCTCGATGCTGGGCAATGGTTTGACGGGTGTGCTCGTCCCTCATCTCTTTCAACCATTGCTCCATCATGGCTGTGATGGTGAAGTCAATGTTCAGGCGCGAATGGAAAGACTGTGACCGACCTCTCCTGGGGCTGCGTATGCCAGGACCAGACAGAGCGGGCCTTGAGATTACTGGGTCTGGAGGTTCGAGGGCACCGTCGGGACCGATGAGATGAGCCGCCCAGGCGGGCGACCAACCGTCTGAAACGGTTTGTGAGCCAATCCAGCGCCATAGCTCGGCCAATGCCACCCACCGCCGTTGCTGCGCCACAACCGCATCTTTCGTATCGAGCGACCGGACGAGATGCGTCTGACCGACCACTGGAATCAGATGGGCTGGTACGCGAAGGCGCACGAACCACCATCCTCGACGACATTGAAGGTAGTCCGAGCGACCCACTCGGCTGCATCCTGCCTGTCAGAGCGGTGACACGGTGTCACCACCTTCATTCAGGTCGCCGATAAAAACACGGTTGATTTCAGTATGTTAGGAATAAATGGCGGAGGGAGCGGGATTCGAACCCGCGATACGGTTTCCCGTATACACACTTTCCAGGCGTGCGCCTTCAACCACTCGGCCACCCCTCCAGCATGAGCCTCTCGGGCTCACAAACCTTCAAACTCACCGCGCGACACGGGTCGGTCAGGTTCGCCGCTTGCGTCTGCGGAGCGCCCGTGTATCGCTAAATCGGGGCAAAAGGCAAGACCGAACTTGTGACGAACTAGCCGGAATCGCCTTTGCCATTGCGACAAAACGCTCTAGATAATCCCCCTCTGTTCATAGAGGTGTCTTTCCTTGAAGTTTCTAGCGCGTAGCCTTGGCCTCCTGCTGATCGCGGCGGGATTTATCGGGTTGGTGATCGATGGAACCCGATCCATCGTCAACAATGCTGTATCGTTCGCCTCCATCGGAAAAGTGGGCGGAACCTTCTTCCCGAGCGGAATGGCCGGGCTTGAGGGAAGCATTGCGCAGCGCGGCTATCCCTGGCTGTGGGATCCGATCGCGACTTACGTCCTGCAGATGCCTGCTTCGGTCACGGGCTTCCTGGTGGGGGCGCTGCTGATGTGGCTGGGCCAGAAGCCGCTGGAGCCGATCGGGTACCTCGCGGGCCGCTGAGCTTTTCACGGGAAGGTGACGGCCCGGACACTCCCGAAACTGCGAGGCAGTGCTTACATCAGCGAGGTCACGCGAGGGATCTCCATGTTCAGCTTCCGCAAACGACTCGATCTGCCGACTGCCGCCGAGGCTCTGCCCGGCCGGACCAGCGCGATTCCAACGGCTGAGCGGCATTTCATCAACGACCGTCCCCTTCAGCCGCCTTATCCCGAGGGCATGGGAAAGGCCCTGTTCGGCCTCGGCTGCTTCTGGGGCGCGGAGCGCAAGTTCTGGCAGCTGGGTGACGGCATCTGGATCACCGCTGCGGGCTATGCCGCCGGCACCACGCCGAACCCGACCTACGAGGAAGTGTGCTCCGGCCTGACCGGGCACAACGAGGTCGTGCTGGTGGTCTACGACCCGAAAGTGATCTCCTACGAAACCCTGCTGAAGACCTTCTGGGAGAACCACGATCCGACCCAGGGCATGCGCCAGGGCACCGATGCGGGCACCCAGTACCGCTCCGGGATCTACGTGTTCGACGACGAACAGAGGAAGGCCGCAGAGGCCTCCAAAGCGGCCTACGGCCAGGCTCTGGCCGCCAAGGGCTATGGGCCGGTCACGACCGAGATCCTCGATGCGGGACCGTTCTACTTCGCTGAGGACTACCACCAGCAGTACCTGGCCAAGAATCCGAACGGCTATTGCGGCCTCGGCGGCACGGGCGTGTCGTGCCAGATCGGCGTCGGCGTGGCTGCCGAATAAGGACCGAGCCGACTTTCAAGCAGCGTCAGAGGGCGGCTTGCACCCTTTCGGGTGCAAGCCGTTTTCGTTTCAGAGCCGTCTCAAGGCGCATTGAGCACGCCGCGGCACTCGTTCGGCAGCTGCGCCAGGGTCAGCGGCGGACGGGGCTTGCCGGGCTTCGGATGCAGCATCTGCGGCGTGAACCAGGCGTCGAGCTCGGCGCCGCAGCCGTCGCCTCGCGGCGGCGGATCCTGATCGGAACAGCCCGCTTCGCCCGCCGGGCAGGCGAGGCGGATGTGGAAATGGTAGTTGTGGCCCCACATCGGCCGAACCTTCGTCAGCCAGGACCGGTCCGTGCCCGCTTCCCGGCAGAGCGCCCTCTTGATCGCCGGGTTCACGAAGATCCGGGCGACGCTTCGTTCCGAAGAGGCTGCACGGATGAGCGCGGTGTGCTGCGGCGTCCATCTGGCGGGATCGACGTCGAGCCAGTCCTCGCGCACCATGTTGGTGGCCGACATCTCCTCGCGCTCCGCCCGCGAGAGGCGGCGATTGGGCATGGGCGTGAGCCAGATATCCGCATCGAGGCCGACCTGGTGCGAGGCATGGCCCGTGATCATCGGCCCGCCGCGCGGCTGGGAAATGTCGCCGACGAGAAGGCCGGGCCATCCGTTGATGCCCGGAAGCCGGGTGGCGAACCGCTGCAGGAAGCCGATCATCTGCGGATGGCCCCAGTTGCGGTTGCGGGACAGGCGCATGACCTGCCAGTTGTCGCCATCGATTGGGATTGCCGCCGCGCCCGCAACGCAGCCGCGGGCATAGCTTCCGATGGATCGCGAGCGAAGATCGGCCGGCGTGGCGCGCCGCCCGAACAATTCCTTCGCGGCCAGCCTGGGATCGTTCGGGTTGGCGAGCGGCGGCAGCGGCTTCGGATCGAGGGTGCCCTTATCCTGAGCGGTGGCGGAGCCGCCGATGAGAAGAGCGAGCGTGATGGCGAGAGAGCGAATCGGGATCATGGAGAAAGGCTAGCCTGCAACCGTCGACTTCGGAACGTGCCGGATGCGGCCATCTTGTCGCTCTTCGACGATCCACCGGAAACCGGAACCCAGGGCACACAAGCCTTCCGTAAGCAAACTTCGGGTGGCATCCTCCTCCCCCGTCATGGCCGGCCTTGGGCCGGCTGTCCCGATACTGAACGGCGCTGCGCTCAAAACAATCGGGAGCACCGGGACGAGCCCGGTGATGACGTCGGAGGGTCCGAGGGCTTCGGAGCCTGCTTCGAAAATCTGCAACTTCCCAAGCCCGCTCCTGAGTGGGGAACGGATTTGTGGGCCAGACTCCCAGGATGCGAAACCGAGCAAGGGCCGAACGACGCGCGGGAGTTTCGGAAAGGCCGGACCCTGTGATCCGGCCTTTCCGCATCCTCAGTGCCTCGGCTGCGGACGGCCTTCATAAGGACCGCGCTGACTCATGTGACCTGGCCCGAAGGTGCGCTTGTCATGACCATTGCCGCTGCGGCGCATGGCTGGCTGAGGCTGATAGCGGGGTGTCGGCCGCTTGAACCGCTTCGGACGCCGGCTCGCCGCCAGAGACGGCAGGAACAGGGCCGCGAGGCCGGCAGCGACGCCGGCCAGCAGAGTGGCCGTCACGATCGGGTGAATCTGCGCTTCGAGGAGCAGGCTCGTCTTGCGCGGCTCGCCGGGAAGAGACGAATACATGTCGCCGTCCTCGCGGGCGCGATAGAGGTTGTCCCGCATTCCCGGCCGTTCGGGGTGATCCGTCGTCTGCGAACCATAGCCCGTCCATTCCATCGCCTTGTCGACGAGGTGAGGCGCGACCTTGCCCATGGCGCCGATGACCCAGCCGCCGAACCCGATGGTGATTTCGCGCCTGTGGTGCTCCGCGGCGTACACGATCGCCTTGGCGACGAGATGCGGATCGTAGGCCGGAGGCGGAACGGCGTTTTCCCGATCGAGATAGTTGCGGGCATGTTCGACGTAAGGCGTGTCGATGGACGAGGGCTTGATGAGCGTGACCGAGACCGGCGCACCCTGGTTTGCCAGCTCCATGCGCAGGCCCTCCGTGAAAGCCTTCACGGCGTGCTTGGAGGCCGAATACTGGGTCTGGAGGATCATGGCCCGCTCGGACAGGACGCTCCCCAGATTGATGATGGTGCCGCCGCGTTGGCGCAGGTGGTCCGCCGCGATCATCGAGCCGTTGACCACGCCCCAATAGTTCACGTCGAAGAGCTGGCGCTGGTCCTCCAGCGGGATGTCGTTGAGGTTCCCGTACAGGGCCACTGCGGCATCGTTCACCCAGGTGTCGAAGCCGCCGAAGGTCTCGATGGCGGTGCGTGCCACCCGCTCGAGATCTTCGCGCTTGCTGACATCTGCGGCAACCGCGATCGCACGCGTCGACCCGCGGCCGAGCTCGTCGGCGATCTTGCGCAAGGCGTCTTCGTTGCGGGCGACCAGGACGAGACCCTTGGCGCCGCGTTCGGCAAACAGATGGGCCGTCGCAAGTCCTATGCCGCTGGATGCGCCGGTGATGACGACGACCTGGTCTTCAACCGGCTTCTGGCGAACCGCCATGGCACTCTCCTTCATAGCCTCAAGTTTCGTAAACGTGGGTCAACGTAAGGTCGGGAAGGGGGTTCCTACGGCAGCGCTTGGTGGGAGAAACCCGACGAGAGTGTTGGAAACCCTGGGCTTCCGGCCCGAAACCGGAACCCGCCTTTCAACCCGGGCGTTGCCTTATGATCTCACACACGAAGGGAGCGAAATGATGCAGACGACGGCACAAAGCAGCGACGTTCGCGAAACCCACAGCCTGATTGCCAGCGACAAGGTCGAAGGAACGCCGGTGCGCCGCTCGGACGGCGAGAAGATCGGAACGATCGAGCGCGTGATGATCGAGAAGCGATCCGGCAAGGTCGCCTATGCGGTCATGAGCTTCGGCGGCTTCATGGGGCTCGGTGAGGAATACTACACGCTTCCCTGGAGCGTCCTGAAGTACAACATCGAGCTCGACGCCTATGAGCTGAACCTCACGGAGGATCAGCTGCGTGGGGCGCCGCGCCGCAGCGCGGAAGGGCATGACGCTTCCTACGACCGCGAATGGGAAGAGCACGTTCATCGCTATTACAACGCGACGCCCTATTGGGGCGGAAGCGACCCGATGAGCACCGGTCGATAGCCCGAACGGCGATCCTGTCAAAACAAAATCGCCCGGCTCTCGCCGGGCGATTTTCTATGCGCAGGCGCCGGGCGGTAGGAAAGATCCACTCCCGGCGCTTGCGGCATGCTTGTCTTAGCGCTTCCGCGACTTCGAGGGGCTCTTGCGAGCGCTCGAGGAGCGGGAGCCGGAAGACCGCTTGGCGACCGTGCCCGACTTCTTCGTGGCAGAGGTCCGGCTCGAAGCGGCCGCTGCACGCTTCGGGGTCAACTTGGAGGCGTTGCGCGACTTCGAAGCCGTCTTCACCGCACCGCGGCTGGAGCTGCGAGAGGCAGACTTCCGGGCCGTCGAACGAGCCGACGTCGAAGCCGAACGAGCAGAGGACTTCTTGGCGGCCGATTTGGCCGAAGTCTTCTTCGCAGTCGTCTTCTTGGCGGTCGTCTTCTTGGCGGCGGCCGTCCTGGCGGTGGTCTTCTTAGCTGCCGACTTGGCCGACGGACGGGCCGAGGTCTTCTTGGCAGCGGTCTTCTTTGCCGTGGTCTTCGCCGTGGTCTTCTTGGCGACGGCCTTCTTGGCAGTGGTCTTCTTCGCGCCTGACTTGGCCGAAGATTTCGTTGCCGACCGGGAGGTCGACTTCGCTGCCGTCTTCTTGGCAGCGGTCTTCTTCGTTCCAGCCTTCTTGGCGGTGCTGGTCGAGCTGCGGCGTGCGCTGCTCTTCTTAGCGGTCTTCTTGGTGCTGGTCGCACCGGTGTCTCCCGTGAACAGCATCGTCAGCGGGTTTGACTTGGTGTCTGTCGGCATTGCCGCCTCCTTCAAGGGCCTTCGCGTGCAACCGTCACGCTTGCAAGGCAACGTCGTTATACCAACGGGGTTCCGATTATCGGAAAGTGTTGACAGTAGAACGCTCACTTTTTCTGTGGATATGTTGCTTGGCATGTCTCTCTTCACTTGCAGATCCAAGACTCAATATCGGGTTCAAGATGAGACAGTTAGGGTCTCTTCTTCAGTTGCGTCGATGTCGGTGCACGCGACGGAGCGCAGTTCCGATGAGTTGAAAATAACATTGGGTGGCAAAGACTTAGCCAATGGGTAAAGAAGATGTTAAACGTCCGCAGAGTATTCGGATGTGTTCAAGAACGTTCAACGTCGCAACCGGAAACCTCTTCACTTGGAGAGGGTCGAAGACGCTTTCCATGCGCTTCGGAGACCTCGTGCGTGAAGCGCAAAAAAATTTGTCGATCGGAGTCGAAAATCGGTCCACGGGTCGTGCACGAGTCGAGAATCACGATCCGCGACTCGTGCATGAGGGGATGAGCGGAGCCTCATCCGTGACTCGCTCCCGGGCTCATCCGCCGTGTGCGCCTTGGTCGCTGCTGGTGGCATGACGATGGAGGCTTCACGCGGTCGCGGAGGCAGGTTAAGCGAGAAGCCCCTCACATCGGTTGGAACGCCGTGCCTCATCGCAGCATCCTTGCCGTCGTCCTCTGGATGAGCGGCGCACTCTTCTCCTTCTCCGCAACGGCCATTGCGGTGCGCGCGCTTTCGCCCACCTTCTCGATCTTCGAGATGCTGGCCGTTCGCAACGCGGCCGGAGTCCTGATCCTGCTCGTGCTCGCGCTCCTCAAGCCGGATCTGCGGCCCGGGTTGAAGCCGCGCCGCTTCCCGCTGCACCTCGCGCGCAACGTCCTTCATTTTCTCGGCACGGACGGATGGGCGTTCGGCCTCACGCTCCTGCCGCTCGCAACCGTCTTCGCGCTCGAGTTCACCACGCCGGCGTGGGTCGCCTTGCTGGCGATCCCGCTGCTCAAGGAGCAGATGACGAGAGGACGTCTCGTCGCCATCGTGCTCGGTTTCATCGGCATTCTCGTGATCCTGCGCCCGGGGCTGGAAACCTTGCAGCCAGCCAGTTTCCTCATGCTCGGCGTGGCGTTCAGCTTTGCCCTCGTGGCGATCATGACCAAGCGGTTGACGATGACGGAGAGCACCTTCTCGATCCTGTTCTTCATGAACCTGCTGCAGCTTCCCATGAACCTCGCGGGCGTGAGCCGCGCCTTCTGGCTTCAGGTCCAGCCGTCCCATATCCTGGCCCTCGTGGGCATCAGCGTCGGAGGGCTTCTTTCGCATTACTGCCTGACCAATGCCTACCGCCGGGGCGACGCCACCATGGTCGTGCCGTTGGACTTCATGCGCATCCCGCTGATCGCCTTCGTGGGCTGGCAGTTCTATGGTGAGGCGCTCGATCCATACGTCTTCCTGGGGAGCGGCATCATCATCATGGGGCTTCTCTATTCTCTGCATCGCGAGGCGAAATCCGCATGACCTGGTCGCCGCAACAGGATGCTGCCCTCAAAGCCGTCGCCGACTGGCTCCGCCGCGGGGATCGTCCGGTATTCCGTCTCTTCGGCTATGCCGGCACGGGCAAGACGACCCTCGCCAAGCACATCGCCGAGAACGTGGATGGCGATGTGGCCTTCGGTGCCTACACGGGCAAGGCCGCGCTCGTGCTGCGCACCAAAGGCTGCCCCGATGCCTCGACGATTCACTCGATGATCTACCGCTCGCGGGAGTCGGATGAGAACGGCCCGCAATTCGTGCTCAACCGCCAGAGTCCGGCCTCCAAGGCCGACCTCATCATCATCGACGAATGCTCCATGGTGGACGAGGAGTTGGGGCGCGATCTCCTGTCCTTCGGGCAGCCTGTTCTCGTGCTCGGCGATCCGGCGCAGTTGCCGCCGGTGAAGGGCGGCGGATTCTTCACGGAAGGCGAGCCCGACGTGATGCTCACGGAAGTGCACCGGCAGGCCAAGGACAATCCCATCATTCATCTCTCGATGCAGGTTCGCGAAGGCGGGCGGCTGGAGCCGGGCACCTATGGCGAGAGCCGCATCATCCGCCGACGCGAGATCGACGCGAACGCCGTCATGGCGGCCGATCAGGTTCTGGTCGGCCTCAACAAGACGCGACGCCTCTACAACACGCGCCTGCGCGAATTGAACGGCTACCGCGACCTGATGCCGGCGGCCGGCGAGAAGCTCGTCTGTCTGCGCAACGACAAGACCAAGGGGTTGCTCAACGGCGGCACCTGGAGCATCCAGGCCCTGCGCGGCATCCGCAACGACTTCATCCGCATGGACGTGCTGCCTGACGACGACGCCCGCCGCCGGTCGGTGGAGGTCGCCGTGCACAAGGCCTTCTTCGAGGGGACGGAGGAGGAGGTGCCGTTCGTCCTGCGCAAGGAGTCCGACGAATTCACCTATGGCTACGCGCTCACCGTGCACAAGGCTCAGGGCTCGCAATGGGACGAACTCGTGCTCTTCGACGAATCCTATGCGTTCCGCGAGCATCGCAGCCGCTGGCTCTACACCGCCCTGACGCGGGCCGCCGAAAAGGTCACCGTCGTGGTCTGAACCGGATGCCCGGAACCGGATCGGGCGTGAGCGCTTATGTCCGTAGCTGGACGGTAAGCGGCAAGGGTACGGACATGCTCAAATGGGCTCTGATCTTCCTGGTGGTTTCCCTGGTCGCGGGAGCGCTGGGCTTCACGGGCGTCGCCTCCGGCGCCAAGACCATCGCCAAGATCCTGTTCGGCCTGTTCCTCCTCGCCTTCATCCTTCTGTTCCTCCTCGCCTGGGGAGCGGGCGAGTTGATCTTCTGACGAACCTACCGCGTTAGTCCCATGCCGATCGAAAACCAACTCTGAGCTTTGGCCTGAAGCCGGCCCATGCATGCACTGGATGCATGAAGTCCCTGCTCCGGAAGCCCTCCCTTCTTCCGTGTGGCCCGCTATAGGGGCATCTCAACTATTCGTTTGAGCGCGCCGTGTTGAAACTTTCTGTCTCATGCGCGCCTTAAAACGTAAACGAACGAAAGGGACGCCCATGAAACGTCGTGCATTCCTCCAGGCCGCCACAATCGGTGCAGCCGCCGGAGCCGTAGCCAAGCCGGCCATCGCCCAGTCGAACCCCGAGATCCGCTGGCGCCTGACCTCGGCCTTCCCGAAATCCCTCGACACCCTGTTCGGCGGCGGCGAGACCTTCGCCAAGCTCGTCGCGGAAGCCACCGACGGCAAGTTCATCATCCAGACCTTCGCGCCCGGCGAAATCGTCGGCGCGCCTCAGGCGCTCGACGCCATCGGCGGCGGAACGGTCGAGATGGGGCACACCTGCTCCTACTATTACGTGGGCAAGGACCCGACCTTCGCCATCGGCACGAGTCTGCCCTTCGGCCTCAATTCCCGTCAGATGAACGCCTGGCTCTACCAGGGCGGCGGCAATGCCCTGCTGAACGAGTTCTATGCCAAGCACAACGTGTATGCTCTGCCCGCCGGCAACACCGGCGTGCAGATGGGCGGCTGGTTCCGCAAGGAGATCAAGACCGTTCAGGACCTGCAGGGCCTGAAGATGCGAATCGCGGGTCTTGCCGGCCAGATCATGGGCAAGCTCGGCGTCGTGCCGCAGCAGATCGCCGGCGGCGATCTCTACCCCTCCCTCGAGCGCGGCACCATCGATGCCGCCGAGTGGGTCGCGCCCTACGACGACGAGAAGCTCGGTCTCAACAAGGTCGCGCCCTATTACTATTATCCCGGCTTCTGGGAGGGCGGCCCTGCCATTCACCTCTACATCAACCTGCAGAAGTGGAACGAGCTTCCCAAGAATTACCAGTCCGCCGTCCAGGCTGCCGCGGGTTATGTGAACGTGGACACGCAGGCCAAGTACGATGCCAAGAATCCGGCCGCTCTGCGCAGCCTGATCGGCAACGGCGCGCAGCTGCGCCCCTTCTCGCAGGAGATCATGGACGCGGCCTACAAGGCGTCCAACGAGGTCTACGACGAGATCTCGGCCAAGAACGCCGATTTCAAGAAGATCTACGACAGCTACAAGGCGTTCCGCGGTGAGGAATACCTCTGGTTCCAGGTGGCCGAATACGCCTACGACACCTTCATGATCCGCGCCCGCGCCCGCGGATGAGCGATGAAAAGGCGGGTTTCGGCCCGCCTTTTTCTTGGACAAATACTGGCTCGCCAGTAATCCCGGCTGGCAGCCGCCACCGGACCCAGCCATGACGGCTCAGGGCCGTAGCTGTGGACAGGCAACCGTTGCCCTTTGGACGCGTTGCCATGAATGTGAGGGGGCGCTACGGCTGGAGGCCATGGTGCGCAGAGCAAAGAAGTTGGGGGCATGGGCTCGCAGAGCGGTCGTTCTGGCAGGACTTGCCATTGCCTCCGTCGCGCAGGCAGCCAATGGCCCGCCGGATACTGCCACCGTGAACGGCTCCGTTCAGACTCGGTTCGATCCAGTTACACGCCAGACATGGGTGACGGGTCGGGCTGCGCCTGATCTCTGCTTCTCGCTCTCTCTGCCGGATGAATGGCGGCGGACCGACGACGGCGTCAAGGCTCTTCTCTCCGATGGGGAGCTTTCCATAAACCTTCGCTCCTCCCAGGAGCTTCGCGATATGCCGCAGCCGGATCTCGCGACCCGGGATGCCGCTGTCCTGCAGGAGGACTACGAGCAGCTTCTCGGGCGTCCCGCACAATCGGTATCCCTGTCTTCCGACGCTGGGGCGACCCGCTGGTCCGCAACCTGGGTCGATGCCAGTCTGCCGGCGGCGTCGCATGCCATGACGATCGAGACCCTGATCGTGCCGCTCTCGAGCGAATGGGTGCTCGAACTGTCCCTCTCCGGCATCGAGACTCAGGAAGCCTACAATGGTCTCGCACGGCACCTGCTCGCGCGATTGAAGGTGCAGGGCAGGGCGGCCTGCCGGAGCTGATCTCCTGCAACGGCATTAGCCGCTAGCCATTCCCGACATGCAATGGCACCCCTGGATGCCACTTCGTGCGATCGTCAGGACAAACCATGGACGTGATCATCTACCACAACCCGCAATGCGGGACCTCCCGCAACACCCTTGGGCTGATCCGCAACGCCGGGATCGAGCCGCATATCATCGAGTATGTGAAGACGCCGCCGACGCGGCTGCTCCTGCACCAGCTGATCGAACGCATGGGCGTAAGCGTCCGCGACGTGATCCGCGAGAAGGGTACGCCCTACACGGAACTCGGCCTCGGCGACCCTTCCTTGAGCGACGATCAGTTGATTGACGCGGTGATGGCGCATCCGATCCTGCTCAATCGGCCCATCGTGGTCACGCCCCTGGGCGTCAGGCTCTGCCGCCCGTCCGAGACGGTGCTCGACATCCTGCCGCCGCAGCAGGGCGAATTCATCAAGGAAGACGGCGAGCCGGTGGTCGATGCCTCCGGGCGCCGCATCGGTCTGGCCTAGGGCGCAAGGGAACAAGCCGCTCTTCCTCCGGTTCAGGGACAGGACAATCCCGCTTGAAGGAAAGGCAGCATCATGGAGCTTCAAGGCAAGGTCGCGCTCGTCACAGGCGCAGGATCGGGCATCGGCAAGGCGACGGCCCTGCGCTTCGCGCGTGAGGGCGCCATGGTCGGTGTGCTCAGCCACACGGAAGATGAGATCCGAAAGGTCGCCGAGGAGATCGAGCGAGCGGGCGGCAGGGCCATCGCGCTCGTGGCCGATGTGGCGGATGAAGGCCAGATGCGCAAGGCGGTGGCCGATCTGGTGCAGGCCCATGGCCGGCTCGACATCGTCTTCGCCAATGCAGGCATCAACGGTGTCTGGGCGCCCATCGACGAGCTGCAGCCGCAGGAATGGGACCGAACCATCAACACCAACTTGCGCGGCACCTATCTCACGCTTCACTATGCCGTGCCGCATCTGAAGAAGGCCGGAGGCTCCATCGTCATCACGGCCTCCATCAACGGATCGCGCACCTTCACGAGTGCCGGCGCGACCGCCTATTCCGCCACCAAGGCAGCCCAGGTGGCGATGGCCCAGATGCTGGCGGTCGAACTCGCGAAGCACAAGATCCGCGTGAACGTGGTCTGCCCCGGCAAGATCGATACGGAGATTTCCGACAACACCGAGAAGCGCGATACGCAGGAGGCGGAGGTTCCGGCCGAATATCCGGCCGGCCCGATCCCACTCACCGGCCAGGAGCCCGGCACAAGCGAGGAGGTGGCCGAGCTCGTGCTCTTCCTCGCCTCCGACCGAGCGCGGCACATCACCGGTACGCCCGTCTGGATCGATGGCGGGCAGTCGCTGCTGGTGTAGGTTTCCCGCTTCAGCTGGAGGCGCTATGACGCCTCCAGCTGCGTTCCGACGGGAACGGCAGGTTCGATGCTGAAACTCTCCTTTTCCTCCGTCGGAGGCGCAGCGCGCTGCAGGCTGCGATAAGCGCCCCAGATCGCCATGAGAGCCTGGGCGGTGATGACGACGTAGAGAAGGCCCAATCGTCCAAACTCCGTCATGGCCATGCCGGCAATGATGGGTCCGATGGTGGCGCCGACGCCCTGCAGGATCAGGAGGCCGCCCGCTGCTGCCACGAACTCGCCCGGTTTCACCATGTCGTTCACATGCGCGGTGACGATGCTGTAGGTGGGGATCACGCTGCCGCCGAAGATAGCGACATAGAGGAAGATCAGCCAGACCGGTACCGTCGGCGACACGAAATGGATGAGCGCGAGCAGGATCGCAGCCGCCATTCCCGAGGCGCCGATGATCACATGGCGCCGGTCCATGCGGTCCGAGAGCCAGCCGAGAGGATAGGTGGTGGCAAAGCCGCCGAGCGTGCCGCAGGCCATGAAGATCGCGATCTCCGCCGAATTTAAACCGCGCTCCTGCGCCCAGATGGGTCCGAGCGCGAAGAACGAGCTGGTGGTGACACCGCAGAGAACAGCTGCCACGACGCCGAAGGGTGATTGGCGATAGAGCTTCATCAGGTTGATCTTGGTGTCGCTGACCGCATGAGCCGGTGCCGTAGCCCGCGACAGGGCCGTCGGAACGAGAGCGAGCGAAATGAGGATGGCGACGAAGCAGAACAGCCGATAGCCGTAGGGATCGCCTGCCGGCAGTAGCATCTGCCCGCCGATCCCTGCGATCAGGCCGGTCATCCCATAGACGCTGAGAACCTGCCCGCGCGTCTGTGCGGTGACCGATGCGTTGAGCCAGCTTTCAACGACGATGAAGAGGCCGGCAAAGCAGAAGCCGGTAAGGGCCCGCGCGGCGATCCATACGGCCGGACTGATCACGAGAAGATGAAAGAGCGCTGTCGATGCCGCGACGGCTGCCAGCGCCGCGAATGCGCGGGTGTGGCCCACCTGCTGGATCACCCGCCCGGCATAAAGGGAGCCGATCACGATGCCGCCCCAGAAGGCGGAGCCCACGGCCCCGATCTCCGTCGGCGTGAACTGCTCGATGCTACCGCGCACGCTGAGCAGCGTTCCTTGCAAGGTATTGCCGACCTGCATGAGAGCGTAGCCGAGAAGAAGCGCAAAGAGGGTCGGCAGCGTGGCCCGCAGGGGCGAAGACATGGGCTCTCCTGTGAAGCGAGATCCTGTGGCTCGGATGTGCGGTTTGTGAGAGGCTCGGCCTTCCTGGCATGGACGTGCCGAAGCCCGGCGTCCGGAGACCCCGTTCTTCAGCCTGCGACATGTGCGAGACCAAGCCCCGTGCCTGGGTTGAACTCTGGGAGGGAGGGCAGGTTCCAGCGTTTGTTGCTGCAGTGCAAACGGCAAGAGAAAGGCCCGGCTTGCGACCGAGCCGGGCCTGTCAAAGAGTTTGCAGCGGAAGCTTCGACGGCTTTTCTTTTAAGAATCCATCTTCAGCGCGGCGATGAAGGCTTCCTGCGGGATGTCGACCTTGCCGAACTGGCGCATCCGCTTCTTGCCTTCCTTCTGCTTGTCGAGCAGCTTGCGCTTGCGCGAGGCATCGCCGCCGTAGCACTTGGCGGTCACGTCCTTGCGCAGCGCCCGGATGGTTTCGCGGGCGATGATCTTGCCGCCGATGGCCGCCTGAACCGGGATCTGGAACATGTGCGGTGGGATCAACTCCTTCAGCTTCTCGCACATGGCGCGGCCGCGGCCCTCTGCGCGGTCGCGGTGCACCAGCATGGAGAGCGCATCCACGGGCTCGCCGTTGACCAGCACCGACATCTTGACGAGGTCGCCCTCGCGGTAGTCGGAAATGTGGTAGTCGAAGGAGGCATAGCCCTTCGAGATCGACTTCAAGCGATCGTAGAAATCGAACACCACCTCGTTGAGAGGCAGGTCGTAGACCACCATGGCGCGCTTGCCGACATAGTTCAGGTCGATCTGGATGCCGCGCCGCTCCTGACAAAGCTTGAGGACGGAGCCGAGATAATCGTCGGGCGTGAGGATCGTGGCGCGGATCCACGGCTCCTCGATGGTCTCGATCTTCATCACGTCCGGCATGTCGGCCGGGTTGTGCAGCTCGATGGTCGAGCCGTCGCGCAGCTTCAGGTGATAGACCACGCTGGGCGCAGTGGAGATGAGGTCGAGGTTGAACTCGCGCTCCAGCCGCTCCTGGATGATCTCGAGATGCAGCAGGCCGAGGAAGCCGCAGCGGAAGCCGAAGCCGAGGGCGGCGGAGGTCTCCATCTCGTAGGAGAAGCTGGCGTCGTTCAGGCGCAGCTTGCCCATGGCGACACGCAGGTTCTCGAACTCGGCGGCGTCGACGGGAAAGAGGCCGCAGAACACCACCGGCTGAACGGGCTTGAAGCCCGGAAGCGCGTCGGCCGTGGGCTTGCGCTCGTCGGTGATGGTGTCGCCGACGCGGGTATCGGCCACCTCCTTGATCGAGGCGGTGAAGAAGCCGACCTCGCCGGGGCCGAGTTGGGCCATTTCCTGCATCTTCGGCGAGAACACGCCGACCCGGTCGAGACTGTAGGAGGCGTTTGTCCCCATCATCTTGATGGTGGAGCCCTTCTTCATCGACCCGTCGATGATGCGCACGAGCACGACCACGCCGAGATAGGCGTCGTACCAGGAATCGACGAGCAGCGCTTTGAGCGGTGCATCCGGATCGCCCTTCGGCGGCGGCAGCTTCTTGACGATGGCTTCCAGCACGCCCTCGATGTTGATGCCGGTCTTGGCCGAGATCGGCACTGCCTCGGAGGCATCGATGCCGATCACCTCCTCGATCTGCTCCTTGATCCGGTCCGGATCGGCGGCGGGCAGGTCGATCTTGTTGAGGACCGGGACGATCTCGTGGTTGGCGTCGATGGCCTGGTAGACATTGGCGAGCGTCTGCGCCTCCACTCCCTGGGAGGCGTCGACCACCAGGAGGGAGCCCTCGCAGGCGGCGAGCGAGCGCGAGACCTCGTAGGCGAAGTCCACATGGCCGGGAGTGTCCATGAGGTTCAGGATGTAGGTCTTGCCGTCCTGCGCCTTGTATTCCAGGCGCACGGTCTGCGCCTTGATGGTGATGCCCCGCTCGCGCTCGATATCCATGTTGTCGAGCACCTGCTCCGTCATCTCGCGGGCCGAGAGCGCCCCCGTGGTCTGGATCAGGCGGTCGGCAAGCGTCGACTTGCCGTGGTCGATATGGGCCACGATGGAGAAGTTGCGGATATTGTCGAAGGTGCGAGCGGTCATCAGTAAACTCTGGCGGGTGTGAAACCCTGTTGGCCGGGCAATAGCAGCCTGGCCCCCATATGCCAAGGGAAGGCCGTGTCGCGTGTCGGGAAGGACCTTCCCGTCGCCAAGCGTCCGGCGCGCCCTATCATTCCTTCGAAGAGGACAACAATCCGGGAAGACGCCATGGCCGGAACTCCAGTCGTTACCGAAGGTGCGGACAATCTCGACGGCACGGGGCGCCCCGATCTTCACAGGAGTATCGGCTCCTTCCAGTTGGCGCTCTATGGGCTCGGCAGCATGCTCGGCTCCGGTGTCTACGGGCTGATCGGGCAGGCGGCGGGACAGGTGGGCAATGCGGTCTGGTTGGCCTTCCTCGTGGCCCTCGTGGCGGCGCTGCTGACAGCACTCACCTATGCCTCCCTCGGTTCTCGTTACCCGCGGGCAGGAGGCGCCGCCTACGTGGCGGAGCGGGCCTATCGTTCGCCGCTCGTCGGCTTCGTCGTGGGGCTGGCGGTGGCCTGCTCGTCGCTCACCTCCGTGGCCACCCAGTCCCGGGTCTTTGCCGCCAATCTCGCCTCCCTCACGGGAACTGGCGGGCAGACCGTGACCTGGCTGGCGCTGGGATTCCTCCTGCTCCTGACCGGATTGGTGCTGCGCGGCATCCGGGAATCCATGTGGGTCAACGTGCTCTGCACCTGCATCGAGGCCGGCGGCCTGCTGCTCGTGGTCGCCGTGGGCATCAGCTATTGGGGAACGGTCGATCTCCTGGAGACGCCGCCGCCGGGAGAGGGCGCCAGCGACGTGATGATCCTGCTCGTGCTGCAGGGCTCCGTGCTCACGTTCTTCGCCTTCATCGGCTTCGAGGATTCGTTGAATGTTGCGGAGGAATGTCATGATCCTCAACGCACCATTCCCATCGGTTTGATCGCCGCCATGAGCATGGCGGCGGTGATCTATATGGGGGTCGCGGTCACGGCCGTTTCCGTGCTGCCTTGGCGGGAGCTCGCCGCGGCACCCGGTCCTCTGACGGCCGTGATGGAAAAGGCGGCCCCGTGGCTTCCGCCCATCGTCTATGCATTGATCACCCTGTTTGCCGTCGCCAATACGGCGCTCGTCAACTACGTGACCGCCTCGCGGCTGGCCTACGGCATGGCCCATCAGGGTCTCCTGCCGTCCTGGCTCGGTCGCGTTCATCCGAGCCGGCGCACTCCGCATCTGGCGATTCTCGCCCTGTTCGTGGTCGTGGCTCCGCTCGCTCTCATCGGCACCATCGGCCAACTTGCCGCTGCCACCGTGCTCCTGCTGCTCCTCGTCTTCGCGTTGCTGAACGGCGCGCTGGTGCTGCTGAAGAACAGGGAAGGGGAGCCGCACGGGCGTTTCGAGATCCCGCTGATCCTGCCGCTTCTCGGGTGCTTCGTCTGCGCGGGTCTGGTGATCGTCCGGGTGGTCACCGGCGATTGGCGGGCGCCGGCTCTCGCAGGAGCGTTGCTTGCCGGCATTTTCGTGCTCTATGCGCTGTATCGGCCCAAAACCCAGCGGCACATGGCTTAGACCAGCCGGTCAAGCTTTGGCTGTCAGCTCCTCCTCATTGACGTGAGGCAGGCGCGGAACCAGCCGTCCGCGCCTGCCGGATAGAGGCACGATTACCGGGCGCACTCGACGGGAACGCGCTGGTCGGTGCCCTGGACCAGGACGGTCCGGCACGGGACGCCGTTGATCGTGCGGATTTCATGCGGGGCGGTCGTCGGGAAGGCGGAGGCCGGCGTACCGGACACGGGAGCTCCGGCAGGCAGGCCGACGAGGACGCTGCCGGTTGTCGCCGGGTCCATGCCGACCATGCCGGCCGAACTGGCGCACTGAACGGGGATGCGCTGGTTGCTCTCGCGGTCGAGAATGGTGCGACAGGGGACGCCGTTGATCGTGCGGATTTCATGCGGAGCAGCGTTCGGGAAAGGGGAGCCGGGTGTGCCGCTCGTCTGGGCCTGGGCCAAGCCGATGGTGCCGAGCACCATGAGACCGGTGCTGGCGATGAGTGTCAGTGCCTTCGCGGTAATCTCCTCAGTCAGGGAAACATGGCCGCTTTCCGCGGGTCGGAGGTTCAACGCCTCAGGAGAAGATTATTTCCTATCCGGCTGACTCTGGGCAGAAGCAGAGGAAAGTTCAACGACCTGATCGCTTCCTGTGACGCTGGTGAGACCTGGACCGGTCGCCGACTGACCCGGAGCTTAAGCGGCTTGCTGCTCGGCCGCCTCGATGTGGATTTCGATGGTGCAGCAAACGCCCTCCCGCTCGAAGCGCATATCGAGCTGTCCTGCAAGCTCCCTGGTGATGGTCTGCCGTAAGAGGCGCGAGCCGAAGCCCGGAACCGGTTGGGTTTCGAGGATCGGCCCGCCCCGCTCGGACCAATGGACGGTCAGGATCGCTCCCTCGATCGTCCAGTCGACCTGTACCCTGCCAGACGCCGTCGAGAGCGCCCCGTACTTGGCGGCATTGGTGGTGAGCTCATGGAATGCCATGCCCAGGACCACCGCCAACTTGGGCACGAGATGCACGTCCGGACCGTTGATCGTGACGCGTAACGGGGTGGTCCGATAAGGCCCAAGCTCCGTTTCCAGGATGGTCTTGAGCGAAGCGCCCTCCCAGTGCGTCTCGTTGAGGAGGTTATGCGTGCGCGAGAGGGCCAGCAGGCGTTCCTGGAAGCGTTCCTGCGCCACCTGGGGCGATGCGCCGGAGCGGTTCGATTGCCATGCCAGCGACTGGACGGTGGCGAGGGTGTTCTTGACCCGGTGATTCAGCTCGTCGATGAGCAGTCTCTGACGGCGGTCGGCGGCCCAGCGCTCCGTGATGTCTTCGACCACGCGCACGGCATAGAGGAAGTGGCCCGATGCATCCCGCAGGGCGGTGCTCGTCACGCGGGCCCATCCGCTGCTGCCGTCCTTGCGGGTGAAGAGGCTTTCGGTGGTATAGGTGTCCAGCTCGCCCGCAACCTGACGGGAGAAGAGGGCCAGATCCTGATTCACGCTCCCCGGTTGCGTGACATGGCTGAAGTGCTGTCCGATCAGCTCCTCGCGGCTGTGGCCCGTCAACTTGCAGCGGGCCTCGTTGACGGAAATGAACCGGCCCTGCCGATCCACTTCGGCGATCCCCACCGCGGCGTTCTCATGGGTGGCGCGCAGGCGTGCCTCGCTTGCCCGCAGGGCGGCCTCGCGTTGCCGAAGCTCCGTCGAGGCTGAGGCGAGTGCGTCGCTGACCCGGTCGATCTCCGCCAATCCGCTTGCCGAAACCATGATCGGTTCACCGCGCCCGAGATGCTGTGCCAGAGTGACCAGCTTCTCGACCGGCGCTGCAATGCTGCGACCAACCAGCCATGCCATGAAGGTTCCAAGGGTAAGGAGGAGCCCTCCGGCCGCCGTCAGATATAGGGCGGAGCGCCAAGGCGCCGCCGTGATCTCCGAACGCGGTACAGCCACGATGGTCGACCACCCCGAGCCGGGGGAGCGCGACAGAGCCAGCAGCGTCGGTATGCCGTCCAGGGAGATGCTCTCGAAGACACCTTGCCTGACCTCGGCCCGGACCCGCGCCACGTTTTCAAGGGTCGCTGGGTTGCCGACGAACCGACCGGCGTCGCGGCTTCTCGCCACCACCGTGCCGTTGCGATCGACGATGGCGCCGATCCAGGTTGAAGGAAGGCCCTGGTCCGCCAGAACCCGGCTCACCGTTTCGGCCAGCATGTTGATGCTGATGTAAAGCTCGGACCCGTCCCTGGCGGTCACGAGCGTGTCGATGCCGACGGTCGGCTCCTTCGCCACCAAGCCGTTGAACAGATTGCTGATCCTGATCACCCCAGGTCTCAGGCCTTGGCGATGATCCTTGTTCTGGATGAGCGGCAGAGGGCTTCCGGGTGGGAGCAGCGTATTGACGACCTGACCGCGATCGTCCGCAGCAGTGATCCAGGTGCCCGGAATGCGGATCGCAGCGCGAGCTCTCGCATCGAACTCCGCATAGTCTTTCTCGATGAGTTGGGGCGACGTGGACAGCGCCCAGAGCAGGGCCTCGGCCTGGCCGAACTGGCGGTCGACGACGAGCGACAGCGCCCGGGAGGTCTCCTGAAGGTGCTTCTCGATCTCCTCACGATCGTGTCGGTATCCGGCATAGACGGTTATAGCGGCTGTCGCGAGTGCCGGAATGAGCAGGACAAGCGCGAGGAGGATGAGGCGTGCCCGCACGGACGGGAGATGCTGCCGGGCGGCCTTCCATCCGCCCAGTCCCGACACGGAAAAGGATTTGCCCACTGTCTGATCGCTCCGGCGCCGGACCTTGTTGCTGAAATATTGGGCGCGGCCGTTCATCTTTGCCATAAAACGCCTAAAGACAAGAGTCCTGCTGCACCTCGCACGAGGCCACGCCCCGATCCTGATAGGTCACAGCCGAAGACTGTTCGAGCCTATCGCCCCTGTTCCAGGATGCGCGAGATCACCTTGGCGGTATAGTCGACCATGGGGACGATGCGGGCGTAGTTCAGTCGGGTCGGACCGATGACGCCCAGAACTCCGACGATCTTCTGGCTGCCGTCCCGGAAGGGGGCGGCGATCATTGAGGAGCCGGAGAGCGAAAAGAGCTTGTTCTCCGAGCCGATGAAGATGCGCACCCCTTCGCCGCCCTCGGCCCGACTCAGGAGGTCGATCACGTCGGTCTGGGTCTCCAGGTCCGAGAAGAGCAGGCGGATGCGGTCCAGGTCCTCGACTGCCTTCAGGTCGTCGAGGAGGTTGGCCTGCCCGCGCACGATGAGCTGACGGGAATCCGCCGGTCCCACCGTGGTGGCGAGCCCCGCTTCCACGAGCCTCGCGGTCAGCGCGTCGAGCTCCCGCTCCATGTCCTCGCGGCGGGTCTGGATCTCCCGCTTGACGTCGCCGAGGGTCTTGCCCTGGATACGGGCATTGAGGAAATTGCCGGCCTCGACCAGGGCGCCAGCGGGCAGGCCCGCGGGCAGGTCGAGAAGGCGGTTTTCCACGGAGCCGTCCTCGGAGACGAGCACCACCAGGGCGCGGGCCGGGTCGAGGCGCACGAATTCGATGTGCTTGAGGCGCGCATTGGACTTGGACGTCACGACCACGCCGGCGCCTCGCGAGACGCCCGACAGCAGCGCGGAGGCTTCGGCAAGCGCCGTTTCCAGGGTATGGCCCGAGGCGGCGGCCCGCATCTGCGCCTCAATGCGCGAGCGCTCCTCGGAGGTGACGTCACCGATCTCCATCATGGCATCGACGAAGAAGCGCAGACCCGTCTCCGTCGGCAGGCGCCCGGCGCTGGTATGGGGCGCGAAGATCAGGCCCGCCATCTCCAGATCCGCCATCACGTTGCGGATCGACGCGGGGGAGAGCGTCATCGGGAGGATGCGCGAGAGATGGCGCGAGCCCACGGGTTCTCCCGTCGTCAGGTAGCTCTCGACGATCTGGCGAAAGATTTCGCGGGAACGGTCGTTCAGCTCCGCGATGGCGCGGGTTTCCGACAGATGGGAAAAGGGACCGGTGGGATGCATCCGAAGGGTTCTACGCTCTCACAATTCGACCCTGCAAGTCAGTATTATGTGCGGATCGGAAGTCTCTTCGGCAAGCCTTCGCTTGCCTAAACCGCCCCGCCGCTTCAAACAGGCGGGGAATCGCAAGATCTTTCAGGAGAATCCCGCCATGCGTCCTTCCAACCGCGCGCCCGACGAACTGCGTCCCGTCACCCTGGAGCGCGGCGTCGCGCGCTACGCGGAAGGCTCCTGCCTCGTCTCCTTCGGCAACACGAAGGTGATCTGCACCGCTTCGCTCGAGGAAAAGGGCCCGCCGTGGCTGCGCGGCACCGGCCGGGGCTGGGTGACGGCGGAATATTCCATGCTGCCCCGTGCCACCCATGAGCGCACCCGCCGCGAGGTCAATTCCGGCAAGCCCTCGGGCCGTACCCAGGAAATCCAGCGCCTCATCGGTCGTAGCCTCCGCGCCGTCGTCAACCTGCCGGCCATCGGCGAAAAGCAGATCGTCGTCGATTGCGACGTGATCCAGGCCGACGGCGGCACCCGCACCGCCTCGATCACCGGCGCCTGGGTAGCGCTGCACGAC
Organism: Microvirga sp. 3-52; assembly: GCF_018383585.1. Classification (GTDB taxonomy): domain Bacteria; phylum Pseudomonadota; class Alphaproteobacteria; order Rhizobiales; family Beijerinckiaceae; genus Microvirga. The sequence continues at coordinate 45,265 of NZ_JAHAMK010000020.1, read as the reverse complement.
TGCTTCACCTGGATGCAGAACCGCTCGATCATCTCGATCAATCCCCTGCGCGAGCCCGTCGCCGCGATCTCCTGCGGCATCTACAAGGGCCAGCCGGTGCTCGATCTCGATTATGCGGAGGATTCCGCCGCCGAGACCGACGCCAATTTCGTGATGACGGGCTCCGGCGGCATCGTCGAGGTGCAGGGCACGGCCGAGGGCAAGCCCTTCTCCGAAGAGGAGTTCCTGAGCCTGCTTCGCCTCGCCAAAGCCGGCGTGGCACAGCTGGTGGATCTGCAGAAGAAGGCGGTGGCATGAGCATTCATCGTTCCCTGACCGGCAAGGTCGTCATCGCCACCCACAACGCGGGCAAGTTGCGCGAGATGCAGGAACTGCTCGCTCCCTTCGGCGTGGAGGCCGTGTCGGCAGGCGAACTCGGCCTGCTGGTTCCCGACGAGACGGGGCACATGTTCGCCGAGAACGCCGCCATCAAGGCCCATGCGGCGGCGATCACCACCGGCCTGCCGGCGCTTTCCGACGATTCCGGCCTGTGCGTCCATGCTCTGGACGGCGCGCCGGGCCTGTTCACGGCCGACTGGGCCGGCCCGAAGAAGGATTTCCATTCCGCCATGGAGCGGGTGGAGCGCGAGTTGCTGAAGCGCGAGGCGACGGACCGCAGGGCCCATTTCGTCTCCGCCCTCGTCATCGCCTGGCCCGGCGGGCATGAGGAGTTGTTCGAGGGACGCGTCTTCGGCCAGGTCGTGTGGCCGCCGCGCGGCGACAAGGGTTTCGGCTACGACCCCATGTTCCAGCCGGACGGCTTCACCGAGACGTTCGGTGAGATCTCCTCGGAGGAGAAGCACGGCATCGACTGGTCAAAGCCGGAACCTTCCGGCCTGTCCCACCGGGCCCGCGCTTTCGTGAAGCTGGCGGCGGGTTGCTTGCACCGGATTTAGCGCCTCGCGAGAATTGGCTCCTCGGCCGGGATGACGGTGCCGGACCGGTTTTCACGTCCCGATCGGCGTGCGCCGTCCGGCCCTTGCACCCTCAGCCCTCGCACTCCACGACGTCATCACCGGCCTCGTGCCGGTGATGCCGATGGCTTGGAGCGCGGCGCCTCACCGCATCGGGATGGCCGGGTCAAGCCCGGCCATGACGGCAGAGGGGTGACCAAGGAGGGTGCAGGGCGAAGGCAGGTGCAGGACGAGGGCGGGACGAAAAAGGTTGTGACCAGGACAGTGTCATGCTCCACCGCGTCATCACCGTTCCCGCCCGGTCATCATCGGCCCTCGGATCCTTCGACGTCATCACCGGGCTTGACCCGGTGATCCCGACACGAAGAGCACGGCACCTCCCAGCAGCGTCATGGCCCGCACAGGGCCGGCCATGACGGGGAGGCCGAGCCAGGAGCGGTGATCCCGATGTGAAAGGCCCCGCGGTCAGCCGACTGGGATGGTCAGGACGAGCCCGGTGATGACAACCGAAGAGGTAATAAGGCGGAGCTGGTCCGGGACCGGCCATGGCGGAGCGCCGTTCAAAAGAAAAGAGCGCCCCGAAGGGCGCTCCTTGAGCTGCTACTGGATTTAGACGTTCGTCGTGCCGTTGCCGCGGCGCTTGGCCATGTAGGCGTCGAACTCCTCGCGGTCCTTGGCTCGCTTCAGCTCCTCGACGAAGTTCCGGAAGTCGCGGGCTTCCTCGTCGAGCTTGCGGCGCTCTTCCTCGAGGCGCTCGAGCTCGCTGCGGCGGTACTCGTCGAAAGCCGCGTTGCCCGTGCTGGTGAAGCCACCGAATCCGGCGGGACCGCGCGAGGCGTAGAAGTCGTCCCTGGCCCGGCCGAAGGTGTCACGGAAGAAGCTCTTGGCTTCGTCGTATTTCGGATATCCACACATTTTCCATACCAGATAGGCCAGCGCGAGCGGCCAGACGAAGATGAAGCCCAGAATGATGCCGACGATCTCCAAACCGCGTCCGGGCTTGCGCCCGCAGCGGCGATGAGCGCCGTTGTTCCAGGGGCCCGCATGCGGGCCCGCGTTCCAGGCGGCAGAGGCAGAGTCAGACATTGGAGGTCCCTATGTTAATGCTAACAACATTAACATGCGGATCGATTTTGGCGCTTTCAAGAGAGGTTTCGTCGTTATTTTCCGGAATGGCCGGCGCGGCCCTTCAAGGCGCCGTGGACGAGGGCGAGCACGCCTGCCCGCAGCAACTCGTACTTGTCCGGCAGGCCCGGACCCCTCGGCAGCTGGCCTGCGGCGTCGAGGGTCGCGATGCCGTGGGACAGGACCCAGACCTCTATGGCGATGAAGCGCACATCGACGCTCTCGAAGCCGTCGGGAAACGTCTCTGACAGCGCCTGGACGAGGAAGTCGAACGCGTTGCCCACGGGCTTGCCGCCGTTCTTGATCTCCTTGGTCCAGAATGGGCCGCAAGTCTCGCCCTCGCTGGGCCGGGCCGAGAACATGGCCGTGTAGAAGCCCGGTTCCTGCTCGGCGAAGGCCAGATAGGCCTCGCCCATGCGGGTGAAGCGCTCCAGCGCCGTCCCCTCGCTCTGCAGGGCCCGTCCGAGCCGTTTCGCCAGCTCGTCGTAGCCGCGGAACGCGACCTCGGCTACGAGCGCATCCCGGCCCCGGAAGTGGCGATAGAGGGCCGCGGGCGTCACGCCCACGAGCTTGGCCGCATCCGCCAGTGTGAACCCGCCGATCCCCCGCTCGGCGATGAAGCGTTGCGCCGCCTCGATCAGCGCCTCCTTCAGATTGCCGTGGTGGTAGCCCTGCCGGTCGAACGGGCCGCGCCAATGCCGCATGATGAGTTCCTGTTGTCTGCCTAGCGATCTTAGGACCCCGCCGCGGCGGAAGCCAGGACCGAAGGCTCTATAAGGGTGAACAACCTTGTGGGCGAAGAGGTTCAGAGAAGTTCTTCGTTGATGCTGTCTAAGAGCCGTCATCACCGGCCTCGTGCCGGTGATCTCGATTATGTGAAGCATCGAGCCTTTTCGCATCGTCATGGTGATCGTGCCACGATTCCGGATGATGCCGCGCAGTCCCGGGATGACGGCGTGTTCTGATCGCGACACCAGCACCCGTGACGCAGAGCCCGTGAACTGCCATATACGCCCCATGATCGATCATCCGACGCGCGACGTGGGCTTTGGCGTCTATGTCCATTGGCCCTTCTGCGCCTCCAAATGTCCCTATTGCGACTTCAACAGCCATGTCCGCCACCAGCTGGTGGATCAGGAGCGGTTTCTGGCGGCCTTCCGGCGCGAAATCGCCCACACGGCTTCGCGTATTCCGGGGCGGACGGTCACGAGCATCTTCTTCGGTGGCGGCACGCCTTCGCTCATGAAGCCTCAAACCGTGGGGGCCATCCTCGATGCCATCGGCGGCGCCTGGTCCGTCGACCCCAAGGCCGAGGTGACGCTGGAAGCCAACCCCACCAGCGTCGAGGCCGAGCGCTTCCGCGGTTATCGCGGCGCCGGCATCAACCGGGTCTCGCTCGGCGTCCAGGCGCTCAACGATCCCGATCTCAAGCGCCTCGGTCGCATGCACTCCGTCGACGAAGCCCTGGGGGCGGTGAAGATCGCGGCGTCCATTTTCGAGCGCTATTCCTTCGACCTCATCTATGCCCGCCCGGGCCAGACCCCGCAGGCCTGGGGCGCGGAGCTGGAACAGGCCATCTCCCATGCGGTCGAGCATCTCTCCCTCTATCAGCTCACCATCGAGCCCGGCACCTGGTTCCAGCGTCTCTACGATGCCGGCAAGATCACGATACCGGACGAGGAGACGGGCCGGGCGCTCTACGATATCACGCAGGAGACGTGCGAGAGGCACGGCCTCCCGGCCTATGAGATCTCGAACCATGCGAGGCCCGGCGCGGAATCGCGGCACAACCTGCTCTACTGGCGCTACGGCGAATATGCCGGCATCGGCCCCGGCGCCCATGGGCGCCTCGTGACCGGCAACGCGCGGCTGGCCACCGCGACCGAGAAGCATCCGGAAACCTGGCTGGAGCTGGTGGAGCGCGAAGGCCACGGCGTCATCGACGAGGAGGTCCTGACCTCCGAGGCCGAGGGTGACGAGTTCCTGCTCATGGGGCTTCGCCTCAAGGAAGGCGTCGATCCGCGGCGCTTCGAGGCGTTCACCGGCCGGTCGCTCAACCAGAGGCGCCTGCGCAACCTAGAAGAGGAAGGTCTCATTCAGGTGGACGGCTCACGCCTCGCCGTGACGCCGAAGGGTTTTCCGGTACTCAACGCGGTGATCGCGGAACTGGCGGCTTAAGATAACGAGCCTAAACCCGTCATGGCCGGGCCTGTCCCGGCCATCCACGTCTTGTGCTCGCTCAACCTCATCCTGAGGAGCAGCCGTCAGGCTGCGTCTCGAAGGAGGGTCCGGCGCTCTCTGGAAACTCCTTCGAGACGGTCGCTTTGCGACCTCCTCAGGAGGAGGGCTCAGGGTTATCGCTTCATAAAGGCGTGGATGCCCACAACAAGTGCGGGCATGACGGTGGAACGCGCATGATGTCTACCGCCCCACCTTGCTCTCGATCACATCCCACACCGTCACCGCGAGATCCGGCCCGCCGAGCCGCTTGATGGCGCGGATGCCCGTGGGGGCGGTCACGTTGATCTCGGTGAGGTTGCCGTCGATCACGTCGATGCCCACCAGGATGAGGCCCATGCGCTTGAGGTCAGGGCCGATGGTTTCGCAGATCTCGCGCTCGCGCGGCGTCAGGTCGGTTGGCTTCGCCGCGCCGCCGCGAACCATGTTGGACCGGATGTCGTTCGCCGCCGGAACACGGTTGATCGCGCCCGCCGCCTCGCCGTCGATGAGGATGATGCGCTTGTCGCCTTCCGTGATCTTGGGCAGGAAGCGCTGGATCACCCAGGGCTCGCGGAACAGGTTGGAGAACAGATCGTAGAGCGAGCCGAAATTCGGATCCTCCCGCCCGACCTTGAACACGCTCGCACCGCCATGGCCGTAGAGCGGCTTCATCACCACGTCGCCGTGCTCGCGCCGGAACTCCTCGATCTCCTGCTTGTCGCGGGAGATGAGCGTCGGCGGCATCAGGTGCGGAAAATGCGTGACGAAGATCTTCTCAGGCGCATTGCGCACATGGGTCGGATCATTGACCACGAGGGTCTTCGGATGGATGCGCTCGAGGAAATGAGTGGCGGTGATGTAGGCCAAATCGAAGGGCGGGTCCTGGCGCATGAGCACCGCGTCGACAGCCGACAGATCGACCCGCTCGGGTGTTCCAAGCGTGAAATGGTCGCCCTCCAGGTCGCGCACTTCGATGGCTTCCGCCATCGCGACCACTGCCCCATCGCGCAGGGACAGGCGGTCTGGCGTGTAGTGCAGGATCCGGTGTCCGCGCCGTTGGGCCTCGAGCAGAAGCGCAAAGCCCGTATCGCCTGCGATCTTGATGCTTCGGATGTGATCCATCTGGAACGCAACGGTCAGGGTCATGCGTCAAGCCTCCTTGGGAAGCAGGGTTATTGGCCTTAAAATCGAGGATGGCAACTCTCGATCCGCGGCTTCGTGAACGAAAACGGGGGAGCCGGGTTATCCAACGGCCCCGCTTCCATGTTGCCCCTTGCGGATGCCCTCAAGCTTTTCCATGTGATAGTCCATGCCCCGCCGCGCCCTTCTGATCGTCAACACCAAGAGCCGCAGCGGCGCGATCCAGTGCGATATCGCCATCGAACGCCTGAAGGGGCATGGCATCGAGCCCATTCATCTGGAATGCGGCCGCCGGGAGGACCTGTCACCGCTCATCGTCAAGCATGCCCAGGATGTGGATTGTGCCGTCGTCGGCGGGGGTGACGGCACCATGAATGCCGCGGCTTTCGGGGTCATCGAGGCTGGGCTGCCGCTCGGCATCCTGCCGCTCGGCACCGCGAACGATCTGGCGCGGACCCTCGGCATTCCCTTCGATCTCGACGGAGCCGCGCAGGTCATTGCCGATGGCTTCACCCGCAGGATCGACCTCGGCATCGTGAACGGAGAGCCCTTCTTCAACGTCGCAAGCATCGGCCTCTCGGCCGAGTTGGCGCAGAAGCTGACGCGAGACATCAAGCGCCGCTGGGGACGCCTGGGCTACGCGATCGTGGCCCTGAAGGTTCTGGCCCAGGCCAAGCCCTTTCGGGCCACCATCCACGGTGAGGACGAATCCGTTCGCGTGAAGACGCTGCAGATCGCGGTCGGCAACGGTCGTTTCTATGGCGGTGGCAATGCGGTCGAGAAGGACGCGGCCATCGACGACCAGCATCTCGATCTCTACAGCCTGGAACTGGAGCGCGCCTGGAAACTGGCCCTTATGGCGCGGTCGTTCCGCTACGGGCAGCATGGCGCTTGGGAAGAGGTGCGGGCGGTCCGGGCCAAGGAATTCGACATCCGCACCCGCAAGCCGAAGCCCGTCAATGCGGATGGCGAGATCGTGACCCAAACGCCCGCCCATTTCTCGATCCGCCCCGCGGCCGTGACGGTGTTTGCACCGAAGCCCGGGGCCTAGCGCATCGTGCGGACCCAGAGGATGAGCATCGGATGGATCCCGAAAGTGCATGTCCTTTGGGATCCGATGCTCTAGTGCCGGCCGCACCGGACGGCATCTTCGATGTTTCCTGGGGTGAGGCCGATATCGTGCAGCATCGCCTCGTCGAGCGAGCTGACGTCACGCAGGGCGCGACGGATCTGAATTTCGCGCAGGAGCGATGCGAAGAAGCTCTTGGCGCGCGAGGGCTTGGCGGACGGATGCTCGGAGGTCCAATCGCAGGGGGTGGTATGGGCTGTCATGGCTGTCTCCTCAAGTTCGATGAGGAGATGATGAGCTCACCCCTTGCATAAGTGAAACGAATGTTCATTATATCGACGATAACGATTGTTTATTGAGGTCGGCCATGGCCCGGAATCTCGATGTCAGCCTGCTCAGGGCTTTTGTGGCGGTGGTGGATGCCGGCGGCATGACCGCCGCCACCGGGGTTCTCAACCTGACCCAGGCGGCGGTGAGCCAGCAGATCAAGCGCCTGGAGGAGACGCTGGGTGAAGAGCTCATCACCCGTGATCGGCGGGGTATGAAGCTCACGACCGCAGGCGAGCGCCTGTTCGGGCGTGCGAAGCGGATGCTCGCCCTGAACGATGAAATCTGGACCGAGATGACCACTCCGGAATTCGAGGGCGAAGTGAGGCTCGGCATCCCGAGCGACATCATCACCACCTATCTGCCGACCTTCCTGAAGGATTTCGCGTGCCGCTATCCGCGCGTGCAGATCTCGCTCAACAGCGGCTCCAGCGCCTCCCTCCGCGCCAAGCTCTATGACGGCAAGGTCGATGTGGTGCTCGCCACCGAGATGGCCTGCGATTCCGACGGCGAGAACCTCGTAATGGACCGTCTGGTGTGGGTGGGGGGGCGCGGCGGCGATGCGGCGCGCCAGCGCCCGTTGCCGGTGTCCATCGGCTGTTCCGACTGTGCCTTCCGCGCGCCGGTCCGCGAGGCCTTGCAGAAGGCCGGGATCGAATGGCGCTCGGTCTCGGAAGTGACGAATACATCGGCGCAAGTGGCGACGGTTGCCGCCGACATCGCCGTCATGGCCTGGATGGCCTCGACCGTGCCGAGCGGTTTCGACGTGCTGGGGCCTGAATCGGGATTGCCTGCACTCCCGCCCTTCATGGTCAATCTCTATCTGCCGCGCGACGGCGGCAATCACGTCGTGCAGGAGCTGGCGCGATTCATCCGCGAGGCGGTTGCCGACCGGCACCGGATGGCGGCTTAGGGCATCTCCAGCTCGAACGCCGATACGATGTGCTGCGGCCATCGCCTGGGCGCGATGAACACCGCGTCGGCGCGCCATGTTCTGCTTCGCGCCCAATCATTGCGCGTGAGCCACGTGCGAACTGCGCGGGAGAAGCGCTGGCGCTTGCGGGCGGTGATGGCGGACAGGGCACCGTCCATCAGGCCGCGCGCCTTCACCTCGACGAACACGATGGTGTCGCCGCGGACAACGATCAGGTCGATCTCGCCGCCCGATGCCGCATAACGGCGCGCGAGCGGACGGTAGCCTTTCATCACGAGGAACAGGAGCGCGATCCACTCGGCGCGATGGCCGCGCAGAAAAGTCGCGCGGCGGCGTTCGAGCGCGCTCGTCATTCGTCCTTCTTCGCAAGCGTCAGCGCCCGGGCGTAGACCTCCCGCTTGGGCAGGTCGAGCTCCGCCGCGACGAGCGCCGCCGCGTCCTTGATCGAGTGGTTCTTGAGTGCCGCTTCCAGCTTGCCGTCGAGCGCCGCATCGGCTTCCGCCGCGTGCATGGCTTTCGTCGCCTCGCCGATCAGGACCACGATCTCGCCCTTGGGCGGACCTTCCTTGGCGAATTGCCGTGCCAGTTCCGGCAGGGTGCCGCGCCGGATCGTTTCGAACATCTTCGTGAGCTCGCGTGCCACCACGGCCTGCCGCTCGCCCAGCACGGCGGCGGCGTCGGCGAGCATTTCGGGCAGGCGATGCGGTCCCTCGAAGAGCATGAGCGTGCCGGGAATCGCGCCGATCTCGGCCAGCCTCGTACGGCGCGCGGCGCTCTTCGAGGGCAGGAAACCCTCGAAGAAGAAACGGTCGGTCGGCAGGCCCGAGGCGACGAGCGCGGTGAGCACGGCCGAGGGACCGGGAATGGGGGTGACGGGCAATCCTTCCTCGATCGCCGCCTGCACGAGCTTGTAGCCGGGATCCGACACCAGCGGCGTGCCGGCATCCGACACGAGGGCAAGCGCCTGGCCTTCACGGATCCGGTGGACCATGCGCTCGCGCACGGCATCGTTGGAATGCTCGTGATAGGCCACCAGCGGCGTAGTGATGCCGTAATGGGCGAGCAGGGTCTTCGTCACCCGCGTGTCCTCCGCAAGGACCGTATCCGCGGCGGCAAGCACGTTCAGCGCACGGAAGGACACGTCCTGCAGATTGCCGATGGGGGTCGCGACCACGTAGAGGCCGGGCGACAGGGGTTTCGCCTCGGCGGCGAGGCCGAAGGCGGTGAAGGTGGCGATCCGCTCGTTCGGCTCGCGCCGCTTGGTCCGGTTGTCGATTCTCTGGCTCATCGTTTTTCACTGTCGCATGGGGGACGCCGTCGCGGAAGCGGGGTTGTTGAGACCATCATCCTGCATTGGAAACAATGTTTACCTTTTGCTGTCACGCTTCTCCCCATGGACGGATAGCTGTTTCCAGAAGGGGGCGGAGATGGCGCGGGTGTCGTGGGGTGCGGCCCGAGGCTTTACGAGCCAAGGTGCTTGGATTTTTGTCATCGCCGGGTCGCTGGTTCTGTCCGGCTGCGTCGGCTCCGGCAGCCTGTCGCCGCCGCGGAAGGCGAGCAGACCTCAATCGGTTCCCGTCGAACCCACATACGCGGCAGGCGTCGCGCCATCCGGCGCCGCGATGCCGGACGCTCCGCTCGGACCGGCCATGGCCGGCACCACCCTCGGCAACGGTCCCGTCAAGGTCGCCCTGATCCTGCCCATGACCGGAGCAGGGCAGGGGGCCGTGGTGGCGCAGAGCATGCGCAACGCGGCGGAGCTGGCCCTCGGCGAATTCCAGGGCTCGGATCTCACCCTTCTCGTGAAGGACGACAACGGCACGCCGGAGGGCGCGCAGGCTGCGGCCCGGCAGGCGCTGGCTGAAGGAGCCGAACTCATCATCGGCCCGCTCTTCGCAGGCTCCGTTCAGGCCGCCGGCCAGGCGGCGCGCCAAGGGGGCAAGCCGGTGATCGGCTTCTCGACGGATGCGAGCGTCGCCACGCAGGGCGTTTATCTCCTGAGCTTCCTCGTGCAGGAGGAGGTGGACCGCATCGTCTCGTTCGCCGCCACCCAAGGGCGCCGCTCTGTCGCCGCTCTGATCCCGGAGACCCAGTACGGCCGCGTGGCCGGAGCGCGGCTGCAGCAGGCGGCGGCGCAGCAGGGCATCCGCATCGCGGCGCTCGAGTATTATCCGCCGGGGCAGCCGCAGACGGCCGTGCAGCGCATGGCACCCATCATCGGCGGTTCCGCACCGCAGGCGGATGCGCTGTTCCTTCCCGACAACGGGGACGGCCTGCCGGCCGTCGCCCAGGCACTGCAGATGGCCGGGTTCGATCCGCTGCGGGTCAAGCCGCTCGGCACCGGGTTGTGGGACGAACCTCGCGTGGCCGCCCTTCCGATCCTGCAGGCGGGCTGGTTCGCGGCACCCGACAAGCGCGGGTTCACGGCCTTCGCCGAGCGTTATCGCGCGCGCTTCAATGTCGATCCGATCAGGCTGGCGACTTTGTCCTATGATGCCGTGACGCTCGCGGCCGCGCTCGCGCGGATGCAGGGCGCACAGGCCTTTACCGATGCCATGCTCACGAACCCTGCAGGCTTCGCCGGGGCCGACGGCGTGTTCCGCTTCAATCCCGACGGCACCAACGACCGCGCGCTGACCGTGCAGGAAATTCGCGGCGGCACCGCGGTCGCGATCAGCGGCGCACCGCGAACCCTGGTGGCTGGAAACTGACGGCATTTCAGTATCCTCGCCCTCATCCACAGCATCCACCACGTCATTACCGGCCTTGTGCCGGTGATCCCGACGGATTGAAACGCCGCGCGTTTCCTTATCGGGATGGCCGGGATAAGCCCGGCCATGACGAGGAAATCTCACACTGATCGAGCAAACAGACAGGCCTATTTGCGCGTCAGCGTGGTGCTCAGCTCGGGCTTGTTGTTGAGGGTCTGGAACACCACGCAGTAGCGCTCGGTGAGCTTGAGCAGCTGGTCGATCTTCTCCTGCGGTGCGTCCGTGTCGATCTCGAAGGACAGGCGGATGTTCCTGAAGCCCACCGGCGCCGTTTTGTCGACGCCGAGCGTGCCGCGGAAATCGAGGTCGCCTTCCGCCTTCACCGCACCGTGGCGCAGGTCGATCTCGAGCGCGGTCGCGACGGCCTTCAGCGTCACGCCGGCGCAGGCGACGAGCGCTTCGAGCAGCATGTCGCCCGAGCAGAGTTCCGCCCCGGAGCCGCCGGTGGCCGGGTGAAGGCCCGCGACGGCGAGCGCGCGGCCTGTCTCGACCTTGCATGCAATGTGCTGGTCGTCGAGCGTGCCTTGCGCCTTCAGGGTGATCACGGCCTTGTCGGGATCGTTGCGGTATTGATCCTTCAACGGCGCCTGGAGGGCGCGAAGGGCTGTCGCATCCATGATGAAGTCCTTTTGGTTCCTACCACCACAGCGCGGCGGCCTGGCGGTCGCGTTCACGCTGAGGCTGCAATTGCGGAGCTTTGAGGGAATGGTCAAGGGCCGTCAAGATGCGGCGCACGGAGGTCTCGAAGGGAAGGCCCGTCCTGTCGCGCGGGCGCGACAGGGTCAGCGGCAATTCGTCTAAGATCCGGCCGGGCTTCGGCTGCATGACGATCGCCCGGTCGGCGAGGGTCACCGCTTCCTGCACGTCGTGCGTGACGAGCACCACGGTCGGGCGCGTCTCCTCCCACAGTCCGAGCAGGTGCTCGTGCAGGCTCGCGCGGGTGAAGGCGTCGAGCGCCGAGAAGGGCTCGTCGAGGAGCAGCACCTTCGGATTCGTCACGAAGGCCCGCGCGATGGACACGCGCTGCTGCTGGCCGCCCGAAAGATCGCGCGGCCAGCGGTCGGCGTGTTCGATCAGGCCGACCTTGCTGAGCGCATGCGACACGCGTGCTTTTTTCTCGGCGGCGCCCACGCCGTCGAGGCCGAAGGCGATATTGTCGGAAACCGACAGCCAGGGCAGGAGGCGCGGCTCCTGGAACACGATGCCGACGGCAGGATGGGGACCTGTGAGCACCTCGTCGTCGAGGCGGATCCGTCCTGCGCTTGCCCGGTCGAGACCGGCGATGAGGCGCAGCAACGTGGTCTTGCCGCAGCCCGAGCCGCCGATCAGGGAGACGATCTCGCCTTCATGCACGGTGAGATTGATGTCGGACAGCGCGCGCGTGCCGTCGGCGTAGGTCTTGGAGAGGTGTTCGAGGGCAAGCATTACAACCTCTCCCGCACGGTGTCCTGCCAGCGAACGAGCGGCTTGGTGCCTGCAACGAGCAGGCTGTCGGCGATCTTGCCGAGCAGCGCGAAGGCGATGATCGCGGCGAGGATCTGGTCGGGCTTGCCCATTTGCTGGCCATCGACGAGCAGATAACCGAGGCCCTCGGATGCACCCATGAATTCCGCCGCGACGACGAACATGAAGCCGAGGCCGAGGCCCGAGCGCAGCGCGATCACCGCTTCGGGCAAAACGGCCGGCAGCAGGATGCGGCGCGCCAACTGAACGCGCGAGAGACGGAACACGTGGCCGACCTCCACGAGCTTGCGGTCGACGGAGAGAATCGCGCCCGCGATGCCGAGATAGACCGGGAAGAACACGCCGACGGCAATCAACGCCACCTTCGAGGCTTCGAAGATGCCGAGCCATAGAATGAACAGCGGCACCCAGGCGATCGAGGGAATGGCACGCAGGGCCTGCAGGGTCGGATCGAGCAATTGGCGGGTGGTCTTGCTGGAACCGGAGAGCGCACCCAGCACGATGCCGGCAACGGCGCCGATGACGAAGCCGACCAGAACGCGCCACAGCGTCATCCAGGTGTGCGTCCACAATTCTCCGGTCTGAGCCAGCCCCCAGAGCGTCGCGATGATGCGGCTTGGCGGCGGAACGAGACGTCCCTGCGCGAGGCCGAGCGCAACGGCCCCCTCCCAGAGAAGCGCAACGGCGATGGGCAAGAAAAAGCCGAGAAGGATACGCCAGTCGAAGGCGCGTCGCTTCTCGGTCAAGGCGGGGGCCGCGAGAGCGGCGGCACCCTCATGGGAGGACCAGGCGTTGCTTGTGGCTTGGCCTGTCACGGCGCTCTCCCGTGATGAAAGCATCAGCGCGATGCGGTGGCGAAGCGGCGGTCGATGAGGGAATCGACCGCGGCGCGCACGTTGGTTTTAGGGGTGATGACACCGGCCTGCTGCAGGGCGAGGCCTGCGGCGAGGATCGTGTCGATCTGCGCTTGGCCGATGTTGGAATGGCTCAGTTCCGTGCGCTCGAGCTGGCGCTCGATCACCGGCTCGGCGAGCTTGGTGTAGGTGATCAGGGACTTCTTCAGCTCGGCCGGGTTGGCGAGCGCGTACTTGCGCGCTTCCTCGTAGGCCTTGAGCACGCGCTGGACGAGAGCCGGGTTGTCCTTGGCAAAGGCCTCGGAGACGTTCAGCACGCCCCAGGTGTTCGCGCCCGCATTGCGGTAGAAGAGCTGCGCGCCGCTTTCCACTTCGGCCGCTGCCATCAGCGGGTCGAGGCCGGCCCAGGCATCCACGTCGCCGCGCTCGAGAGCGGTGCGGCCGTCGGGATGCTGCAGGAGAACGAGCTTCACGTCCTTCTCGGTGAGCTTGGCTTCCTGCAGAGCGCGCACCAGGAAGATGTGCGGATCGGTGCCGCGGGTCACGGCGACGCGCTTGCCCTTCAGCTCCTCGACCTTCGTGATGCCCGTATCCTTGCGGGTGACGAGCGCCGTCCATTCGGGGCGGGAATAGACATAGATCGACTTGATTGGGTTGCCATTGATCTTGCCGATCAGGGCGGCGGCGCCGGCGGTGGAGCCGAAATCGATGGAGCCGGCATTGAGGAATTCGAGCGCCTTATTGGAACCGAGCGACTGCACCCAGCGCACGCTGATACCGTCCTTCTCCAGTTCCTTTTCAAGGAGGCCCTTATCCTTAAGGACCAGGCTGACCGGGTTGTAGGTGGCGTAATCGATGCGGATTTCCTTCACCTGCGCGGCGGCGGCGGTTGCAAAGGAGGCAAGGCCCGTGGCGAGGGAAGCGGCGAGCAGAAGGCGGCGGGTGAGGCTCATCGTGTTCAGTCCCATGTTGTGCGCATGGGAGCTTGGACCCTCGGGTCTTCGCGCGCCCGGCGCTTTAGCTGCACTTGTTTCGCGCCCGCAATCTGCATGCTCAAATCGGCGCGTGTCCGGTTTATAGAACCGTGTGTTTGTTATGTCAAACACTATCTCTTATAAAGAACACTCTATCGGCTCCGACGGATAATGCCAGTCCGCCCTTGGGCGGAGGACCGATCAGGTGATAAGTCAAACGGTTCCTCGTGCGCGGTTGTTCCATGACCATCGATAGCCCCCAGAGCGTTCTAGAAAGCCTCGGCAGCCAGCCGATCCGCGATGCGGTCGACTTGCGCGCGAAGCTTGTTCCCGAGCTGAAGAAGCTGCTCGACCGGGGACATGAGGAGGCTCAGGAGAAGCTTCTGGAAAGCCAGAACGGGCTCGTCTGCGCCCGTTATCTTTGCGAGCGGATGGATGAGCTGGTGCAGATCGTCCACAACGCCGTGGTCCAGCATCTGTATCCTGCGGCCAATCCATCGGCCGGCGAGCGCCTGGCCGTGGTGGCGACCGGGGGCTATGGGCGCGGAACCCTGGCGCCCGGCTCCGATGTCGATCTCCTGTTCCTGCTGCCCTACAAGCAGACGGCATGGGGCGAGAGCGTCGTCGAGGCGATGCTCTATGTGCTGTGGGACCTGAAGCTGAAGGTCGGGCATGCGACCCGCTCGGTCGAGGATTGCCTGCGCGAGGCCCATGCGGACATGACGATCCGCACCTCCCTGCTCGAGGCCCGCTTCCTCTTCGGCGACCGGGAGCTCTTCGACAATCTGGGGAAGCGCTTCGACCAGGAAATCGTCGCGACCACGGCGCCGGAATTCGTCGACGCCAAGCTCAAGGAGCGCGATGCCCGCGTCGCCAAGGCCGGCGCGTCGCGCTACCTCGTCGAGCCCAACGTGAAGGACGGCAAAGGTGGCCTGCGCGATCTCAACACGCTGTTCTGGATCGCGAAATACGTCTACCGGGTCAAGGAGCCCAAGGAGCTGGTCAAGGCCGGGCTCTTCACGCAAGCGGAGTTCAATCTCTTCTCACGCTGCGAGGAGTTCCTGTGGCGCGTGCGCTGCCATCTGCATTTCGTCACCGGCCGCGCCGAAGAGCGTCTGACCTTCGACCTGCAGCGCGCCATTGCCGAGCGCATCGGCGTTCCTCCGAGAGGCGGATTGTCGGCCGTCGAACGCTTCATGAAGGCCTACTTTCTCATCGCCAAGGATGTGGGCGATCTCACCGCCATCGTCTGCGCCGAACTCGAGGCGCGCCAGACCAAGCGTCGCCCCATGCTCGACCGGGTGTTCGGCCGCTTCCGCCGCCGCAGCGGCGGCGCGCTCGTCAGCGAAGGCTTCGTCATCGACAATAACCGCCTCAATGTGGAGAACGAGCAGGCGTTCGAACGCGATCCGGTCAACCTGATCCGCCTGTTCTGGCTCGCCGACCGGCGCAACCTCGCGATCCATCCCGATGCGACGCGAAGGGCCACCCGCTCCCTCAAGCTCATCGGACACAACCTGCGCAACGATCCGGAGGCCAACAAGCTCTTTCTGGAGATTCTCTCCTCCAAGAACGCCCCGGAGGTGGTGCTGCGGCGCATGAACGAGACCGGCGTGCTCGGGCGCTTCATTCCGGATTTCGGCCGCATCGTCGCGATGATGCAGTTCAATATGTATCACCACTACACGGTGGACGAGCACCTGATCCGCTCGGTCGGCGTGCTCACCGAGATCGAAGCCGGTCAGCTCGGCAGCGAGCATCCGTTGGCGAACCAGATCTTTCCCACCATCCGCAACCGCCGTGCGCTCTACGTGGCGGTCTTCCTTCACGACATCGCCAAGGGCCGGCCGGAGGATCATTCGGAAGCGGGCGCCGTGATCGCCCGCAAGCTCGGACCGCGCTTCGGCCTCACCGAGGCGGAGACCGACACGGTGGCATGGCTCGTCGAGCATCATCTTCTCATGTCGAACACGGCCCAGAGCCGCGATCTCTCGGATCCCGCCACCATCAAGAGCTTCGCCGAGGTGGTGCAGACCATGGAGCGCTTGAAGCTCCTGCTCGTGCTCACCATCGCCGACATCAAGGCCGTGGGCCCCGGCACCTGGACCGGGTGGAAAGGGCAGCTCCTGCGCAACCTCTACCAGGAAACGGAAGTGATCCTCGGCGGCGGCGCGGTGGATCTGGCCCGCTCGGAGCGGGTGCGCCTGGCGCAGGAGCAGCTGCGTGCCGAGCTGCCCGACTGGCTGGATGCCGAGTTCGAGACCTACGTTTCCCGCCACACGCCGGGCTACTGGCTGAAGACCGACGAGACCCGAAGGGCCAAGCAGGCAAGGCTCCTGCGGGAATCCGACAAGGCCGGGCGCACGGTCACCACGGCCTATGAGACCGACCAGTTCCGGGGCGTGACCGAACTCACCATCCTCTCGCCCGACCATCCGCGCCTGCTCGCCATCGTCACCGGCGCCTGCGCGGCGTCCGGCGGCAACATCGTCGATGCGCAGATCTTCACCACCACGGACGGCATCGCGCTCGATACCATCGTGCTCTCCCGCGCCTTCGACCGCGACGAAGACGAGCTGCGCCGGGCCGAGCGGGTCGCTAAGGCCATCGAGCGGGCCCTGAAGGGCGAGGTGAAGATCGCAGATCTCGTGGACGGCAAGCGCCCGGCCAAGGAGCGCTCCAAGGCCTTCCATGTGCCGCCGGAGGTGAGCATCGACAATTCCCTGTCGAACCGCCAGACGGTGATCGAGATCTCGGGCCTCGACCGGCCGGGCCTGCTCTACGATCTCACCACGGCCTTGGGGAAGCTCAACCTCAACATCGCCTCGGCCCACATCGTCACCTTCGGCGAAAAGGCCGTGGACGTGTTCTACGTCACGGACCTGACGGGTACCAAGATCACCCATGCGGGGCGCCAGGCCACCATCAGCCGCACCCTTCTCGACGTGTTCAAGACCGAGGAAACCGAGCCCCTCCACAGGCGCAGTGCTTGATTTGTTGGGCAAGGGACCTGATATGTGGCCCGAACCATTCTTTCCCACCTTTAGTTGATCGACCATGAATCCGAACGACACGGAAAACCAGAACGTGGCCCCGCAGGCCCAGCCCGCCAATGACGCCGCTCCCGAGGCGGCTTCCACGCCTGAGGCCGATCCGATCGCCGTTCTCGAGGCCGAGAAGGCAGATCTGAAGGACAAGATGCTGCGCCTGATGGCCGATATGGAAAACCTGCGCCGCCGCACCGAGCGCGAGGTCGCCGATGCCCGGACCTATGCGGTGGCGAATTTCGCCCGCGACATGCTCAACGTGGCCGACAATGTCCGCCGCGCTATCGAGAGCGTGCCGGAGGAGGCCCGCGGCACCGCCGAGGGCGCCTTCAAGGCCCTCATCGAGGGCATCGACCTCACCGAGCGCGATCTGTTGAAGAACCTCGAGCGCCACGGCGTGAAGAAGCTCGACCCGCAGGGCCAGAAGTTCGACCCGAACGTGCATCAGGCCATGTTCGAGATCCCCAACGCGGAGGTCCCGAACGGCACGGTCCTGCAGGTGGTCCAGTCCGGCTACGTCATCGGCGAGCGCGTCCTGCGTCCGGCCCTGGTCGGCGTCTCCAAGGGCGGCCCCAAGGCCGCGACCAACGGCAACGGCGCCGAGGCTGCGGATAATTCGTCCGCGGCTTCGTAAGGGATCGGTCAACGGATTTTCTTGTGAACCATAGCCGCTTCGCCTGAAAATGCTGTAAGCGAACACCCCATGAGCCCTCGTCCTGAGGAGGCCACGCGAGTGGCCGTCTCGAAGGATCAGGGCGGCTCCAGTGCGTACCGGATCGTCGAGGGTGCAGCCTCATGGCTGCTCCTCAGGATGAGATCCGGGATTATGGCAGGTTTTCCCGGTGGACTTCCTTCGAAGCATCCCTTTTGAAACCATCGGCGTCGCCGTCTTCGCCCTGTCCGGCGCCCTGATGGCGGCCCGCAAGGGCATGGATCCGTTCGGCTTCGCCCTGCTTGCCACGCTCACAGGCGTCGGCGGCGGCACCATCCGGGACCTGCTCATCGGCACGCGCCCCGTGTTCTGGGTCGGCGATCCGACCGACGTTCTGGTCTGCCTGATCGTGGCGGAACTCGTCTTCGCCCTCGGACCGAAGCGGGTGGCGATCCTCGAGGGCGGCCGGCAGGGACGCCTGCTCCTCTGGGCGGATGCCCTGGGGTTGGCCCTTTTCGCCGTCTCGGGCACCGGCAAGGCGCTGGCGGCCGGCGTTCCGGCGCTTTCCGCCGTTGCGCTCGGCACCACCACGGCCACCTTCGGCGGCATCATCCGCGACATCTTTGCCGGAACCACGCCCCTGGTGCTGCGCCAGGAGATCTATGTCACGGCCGCGGCCCTCGGCGCGTCGGTCATGGTCGCCCTTCAGGCAACGGGCCTCGATCCTTTCCTGAGCGCCGTGGCTGGCTTCGCCGCGGCCTTTTCCTTAAGGGCGCTCGCCCTCCTGCGCGGCTGGTCGCTGCCGGCTTTTCCCCGCCGCGATTAAGGATTCATGTCGACCCCGTCGATCATCGTCCGGAAGCGGGGCAGATTCTGGTCGCGCTGCTCGACCCGGGTCAGGCCGACCATGCGCACGTAGCGGTCGGGCTCGAAGCGGAGCGTCTGCATCACCACGATCGGCTGGCCCGATTCCGCCTCCACGGCCTTGGCGACGATCTCGTGCCAGTCCTGGCCCTTGAAGCGGAAGGACTCGGAGCGCTCGATCTTGATGTCCTTGAGGATCTGGTTGGAGTTCAGGGCCGCATGGGCGAACTGGTTGCGCCGCTCCTGCGGCGGAACCGGGACGTTGACGGTGGCCGCCATGATGACGATCGGCTGCTCCACCGCCTTGATCGTGTCCTGCGGTCCGTCGGTGAACAGGACCGAATTGCCGGCCATCACCCGCACCGGGCGGAATCCGGCCTTGTCGCCGAGCCGGAAGGGCAGGGCGGAGATCTGCTCTTCGATCGACACGGGGCCGCGCAGGGCGATGCTCTTCAAGGCCTCGCGCATCTGCGCCTCGCTGTAGCCGTCCTGGCCGCCGCGCACCTGCGCGATCACGAGGGCGGTGAGGTCCTCGTCCTTGACCGCCATCACCCATTTGCGGCCCGGAACGGGGCCCGCCATGGTGCCGCCGATCAGAACGCCCGTCCTGGCGCCGAGCTTCAGGTTTTCGCGCGATGTCTCGCTCAGGCCCTGGCGCTTCAGGGCGTCCTTGGAGAGCCCGTTGACCAGCTGCGCATAAGCCGCAGCGGGCATTTCCACGAAGTTGATGGCCGCGGCCTTCTCCTCGCTCTCGAAGCCGCTGAAGCGCTTCGAGACCATCATGTCCGCGGGCGGGACGATGCCGATCCGCGAGGCCGGCGGATAGACGGGCTCGGCTGCGAGGGCGGCCTGGGCCGACAGGATGAAGCCCAAGGCAGCGGCTGCAAAAGCTTTCATGGATGCCTCTTCGAAGGAAACCTGCAGGTAATCATGATCTTGAGGCTAAATCGCCTTCTCCACCCTGCGCAAGGTGAGATTGAGCCGCCCGCCCTGCGGCAGCAGGTCCGAGCTTCTTGGCATCAGCCGGTCGATGCCATGATAGATCAGCCGGGCCGGCCCGCCGAACACGATCGCGTCACCGGAGCGAAGCTTCACCGAGCGGGTGGGATCCTTGCGCTCCAGCCCGCCATAGCGAAAGAGCGCCGTATCGCCGAGGGACAGCGACACGACAGGCGCCGCGAACTCCTCCTCGTCCTTGTCCTGGTGCATCCCCATCCGGGCCGTGGGCTCGTAGAAATTGATCAGGCAGGCATCGGGCGGATGCGGGTAGTCGCTCAGTTCCTTCCAGGCACGCAGCACCTGGTCCGGCATAGCGGGCCAGGGTTGGCCGGTCTCGGGATGAGTCGGCTGGTAGCGATAGCCCTCCACATCCGAAACCCAGCCCAGCGGCCCGCAATTGGTCATCCGCACGGAAAACGGCTTTCCGGTGCGCGGCATGCGCGGGGTGTAGAGCGGCGCCTGGCGCGTGATCCCGCGCAGGGATAACAGCAGCCGCTCCTGCGCAGGACGGTCGAGGTAGTCGGGATAATAGGTGAGGCCGGGACTGAGGGTGATGGGAGACATGCGGTTATTTTGGCACGTCCGATCCGTCCACGTCATCACCGGCCTTGTGCCGGTGATCCCGATCGGAAAGGCGCGGCGCTTCACAGGATCGGGATGGCCGGCCTTGTGCCGGCCATGACAAGACGAGACGTTAAGGCCTATCTCACCCCTCCAGCACCTTCTTGTCGGCGACAGTCGTATCCTCGTTGAGGGTGTAGACCAGCGGGATGCCCGTCGCGAGCTCGAGGCTCGGGATCGTCTCCGAGGTGAGGCCGTCGAGCACCATCACGAGGGCGCGCAGGGAGTTGCCGTGGGCCGCCACGAGCACGCGCTCGCCGCGCATCACCCGGGGCAGGATCTCGCGGATGTAGTAGGGCAGCACGCGGGCCACCGTGTCCTTCAGGCTCTCGCCGCCGGGAGGAGGCACGTCGTAGGAGCGGCGCCAGACATGGACCTGCTCCTCGCCCCAACGGGCGCGGGCGTCGTCCTTGTTGAGGCCGGAGAGATCACCGTAATCGCGCTCGTTCAGGGCCAGGTTCGCGATGGTTTTCAGATCGGGCTGGCCGATCTCTTCGAGGATCAGCTTGCAGGTGGCCTGCGCGCGCGACAGATCCGACGTGAAGGCGATGTCGAACTGGACGCCCATTTCCTTCAGGCGACGGCCGGCATTGCGCGCCTCCTCGATGCCGAGATCGGTGAGCCCCGGATCCTTCCAGCCGGTGAACAGGTTCTTGAGGTTCCAGTCGCTCTGGCCGTGGCGTGCAAGGACGAGAAGGCGGTTCATGTCTTGGCGTCTCCGATTGATACCCGTGAATGGCGTGTTTTAGAGCTGATCGAGGCCAAGAACATCGGCCATGGTGTAATAGCCCGGCTTCTTGTCGAAGCCCCAGAGGGCGGCTCTTACCGCGCCGCGGGCGAAGATGGTGCGATCCTCGGCACGGTGCGAGAGTTCCAGGCGCTCGCCGGCGCCTGCGAAGATCACCGAATGCTCGCCCACCACGGAGCCTCCGCGCAGGGTGGCAAAGCCGATGTCGCCTGGATTGCGCGCGCCGGTATGGCCGTCGCGGCTGCGCACCGAGCGCTCTTTCAGCGGGATCTTGCGTCCCTCTGCGGCCGCTTCGCCGAGGAGGAGAGCGGTGCCCGAGGGCGCATCCACCTTCATGCGGTGGTGCATCTCGAGGATCTCGATGTCGAAGTCTTCGCCCAGGGTCGCCGCCGCCTTGCGCACGAGGCCGGCGAGCAGGTTTACGCCCAGCGACATGTTGCCGGACTGGACGATGCGCGCGTGGCGCGCGGCCGCCTCCAGCTTGGTGAAATCGGCGTCCTGCAGGCCGGTGGTCCCGATCACATGGACGATGCGCGCCTGGGCGGCAAGCGCCGCGAACGCGATGGTGGCGGCCGGCGCCGTGAAATCGAGGACGCCGTCGGCCTGGGCAAAGACGGTCAGCGGATCGTCGGTCACGTCCACGTCGAGCAGGCCGACCCCGGCGAGAAGCCCGGCATCGTGCCCGAGCGCCGGAGAGCCTTCCCGCTCGATGGCGCCGACAAGGGTGCAGCCCTCGGTCTCGGCGACGGTTTTGATGAGCATGCGCCCCATGCGTCCGGCCGCACCTACCACGACGAGTCGCATCTCGCTCATGCCGCTCTCCTGTTGTTAGACGGTCGGGTATAGCCGCTCGGGGAACGGCTGAGAAGCGCGGAGGATCGCGCTCCTCTTGTCATCCCCGGCGGTCCGCAAGGACCGGGAAGGGGATCCAATGACACGCTTAGCGCTCTGGATTCCCTTTCCCTCCGCTTCGCTCCGGCCGGGAATGACATCCACCGCGTCATGGCCGTCCCCGGACTTGATCCGGGGATCAGTCCCGGTCATCTCGGTCAGAAAAGCACCGCGTCTCTCATCATCGGGATCACCGGCACAAGGCCGGCCATGACGGTTGAGGGAACTCACCCCGGCTGCTGGCCCTCGTAGCCCTCGATGATGATGATGTCGGCAACGGCATGACCGTCGCGCTCGGCTTTGGCCGCCTGGTATTCGGGCGAGTCCCAGCATTCCAGGGCCGCCTCGTAGGTCGGGAATTCGATCACCACGTTGCGGGCGCGGGCTTCGCCTTCGGCGACCCGGTATTTGCCCCCGCGCACCAGGAAGCGGGCGCCGTATTTGGCGAACGGCACGGCATTGGCCTTCACGTAATTCTGGTAGGCGTCGGGGTTCGAGACGTCGACGCGGCCGATCCAATAACCCTTCATCGCTTCAGGCTCCTTCCACGAGAACGAATTCCGCCACGCAGGCGCCTTCGCGCTTGGCCTTGGCGGCCCGATATTCCGGTGAGTTGTAATAGGTCCGGGCCTGCTCGACGGAGTCGAACTCGATCACCACGTTGCGGGGCCTTGCCTCGCCCTCCAGCGCCTCGTAGGCGCCGCCGCGCACCAGCGGGCGCCCGCCATACTTGCGGATCGCCTCCGTCGCGCCTTTAGCGTATTCCGCATAGGCTTCGGGGTTCGTGACGGTCACGCGGGCGATGACATAGCCTTTAGGCATGAAGCGTTCCTCTTGGTTTTCGGGGAGGCAGCGAACGCCAGAGGGGCATTATCGTCAAGCCTTCACGTCGGCAATTTCCCGCACAATCGCTTCCGCGGCCGCACGCGGATCGGCGGCCTTCACGATCGGGCGGCCGACCACGAGGTGGTCGGCTCCGAGCCGAATGCCTTGCGCCGGCGTCACGATGCGCTTCTGGTCGCCCGCATCCGCACCCGCAGGCCGAATGCCGGGCGTCACGATGAGCCGGTCGGGGCCGACGACGGTGCGCACGCGCTGCGCTTCCGGCGCGGCGCAGACGACGCCGTCCACGTTGAGATCGCGCGCCTGCCCGGCGCGGCGGGCGACGAGGTCCGCGGCCGATGTGTGGGCATAGCCCGCCTCGACGAGGTCATTGTCGTCATAGGACGTGAGCACGGTCACGGCGAGGATCTTCAGGTCCGTTCCGGCTTTCCCGGCGACGGCCGCGCGCATGGTCTGCGGATAGGCATGGACCGTCAGGAACGTGGCGCCGAGGCGGGCCACGGAGCGCACGCCTTTCTCCACCGTGTTGCCGATGTCGTGGAGCTTGAGATCGAGAAAGACCTTCTTGCCCTGTCCGATCAGCTCCTGGGCGAACTCGAAACCGCCCGCGTAGGCAAGCTGATAGCCGATCTTGTAGAACGTGCCGGCCTCCCCGATGCGGCCGACGACGGCGCGGGCCTCCTCGACGGACGGAACGTCGAGGCCGATGATGAGCTTGTCGCGAATGTCTCCTGCGGGAATGGGATTCGTCGAAAGAGACATCGCGGCGCTCATGGATGGTTGACCTTGTTGTAGATCCAGACGCGGGCCGGGGGCAGGTTGCGCCAGATCCGGTTGGAGGCTTTGGCTTTGTAGGCCTGCGAGCGCGCCGGGATCGGCGGCACCACCGCATAGGTGAACTGAATGAAGGGCCCGTTGGGGTGCATCATCCCTTGAGCGGCTTCCAGAAGGTCCAGGCGCTGGTCCATGGGCTTGGTGAAGAGCGGCAGGCTGGACACGGTGGCGGCCGCCGGCTCCTTCAGGATCCCGGAGAGCGTTTCCTTGAGATCGTAGGCATCGCCCTGGATGATCGTCGCCTTGGGGAAGCGGCGCTTCAGGAGCTGACAGAATTCAGGGCTGTATTCGATGAGGACCAGCCGCTCCTGTGCCACCCCGCGCCGGATCAGGGCGTCGGTCACCGGACCCGTGCCGGGGCCGAGCTCGATGACTGGACCGGGAATGCGCGGATCCACGTAGGAGGCCATGGTCCTGGCCAGAATCTTGCCGGACGGGGTGACGGCGCCGACGACGAGGGGCCGTTCGAGCCAGGAGCGCAGGAACCGGGCCTCGTCTTGGAAACGATCCTTCTTGAGGGGAATTTTCCGGGCCGTTGGCCGTTGGAACGACTGAAGCACTGATCAGGACCCCTTGTGCGACGGATCACGTTGGCTGTTTAGAACCCCGAAGCCTCGGACCCAAAAGTGGAAGCCACTTTTGGGATCAACCCGATGCTTCTCATTTAACGGGCGCATCGTCTAGAGCGGAAAAACCGGATCCACTTCTTCCGCACGATGCGCTGAGGAAAACGACCGTCAAGTTAAGTTGATCCACCCAGCCCGTCGATAAACTCCCGGAAACGCGAGAAAAAGCCCGAGCTTTCCGGGTGGTTTTCCTTGGAGCATTCCTGGTCGAACTCCGTCAGGAGTTCGCGCTGGCGCTTGGTGAGCTTCTGCGGAGTTTCCACAACTACCTGGATGTACAGGTCGCCCACGTCCCGCGAGCGCAGCACCGGCATGCCTTTTCCCTTGAGGCGGAACTGCTTGCCTGTCTGGGTGCCCTCGGGAACCTTCACGAGCGCGTCGGTGCCGCTGAGCGTCGGAACGCTGAACTCGCCGCCGAGCGCCGCCGTCACCATGGAGATCGGAACCCGGCAGAACAGGTCGGCCCCGTCGCGCTGGAAGAACGGATGGGGTTTCAGGGACAGGAAGATGTAGAGATCGCCCGGAGGCCCGCCGCGCAGGCCGGCCTCGCCTTCGCCCGCCAGCCGGATGCGCGTGCCGTCCTCGACGCCCGCCGGGATGTTGACCGAGAGCGTACGCTCCCGGGTGACGCGGCCGGCGCCGCCGCATTGGCCGCAGGGATCGTCGATGACCTCGCCGCGCCCGTGGCAGTTGGGGCAGGTGCGCTCGATGGAGAAGAAGCCCTGCGTCGCCCGCACCCGGCCCGCGCCGCCGCAGGTGGGGCAGGCCTTGGGCTTGGAGCCGGGCTTCGCGCCGGATCCGGAGCAGGCCTCGCAGGTGATGGAGGTCGGGATCTTCAGCTCGGCGGTCTTGCCGTTATAGGCCTCGTCGAGGGAGATCTCGAGGTTGTAGCGCATGTCGGCGCCGCGCTCGCGCCCGCCGCCGGCTCCACGCCCGCGTCCGCTGCCGCGCCCGGCATCACCGAAGAAATTCTCGAAGATGTCCGACATGAAGTCGGAGAAGTCGCCGCCGAAGCCCGGTCCGCCGCCGCCCGGTCCGCCGTTGGCGAAGGCGGCATGGCCGAAGCGGTCGTAGGCCGCGCGCTTCTGGCCGTCGGAGAGGGTCTGGTAAGCCTCGTTGATTTCCTTGAACTTGACCTCGGCCTCGTGGTCGCCCGGGTTGCGGTCCGGGTGGTACTGCATCGCGAGCTTGCGGAAGGCGGATTTCATCTCCGCTTCGGTCGCGGTCCGCGAGACGCCGAGAACCTCGTAATAGTCGCGCTTGGACATATCAGGCGCCCCTGGGAGCGGTCGGCCGCTCCATCATGCTGCCGGACCGTTTCGCATGCATCCGAAAGGGAGAGGCCCCGGCAGCTTCTGCCGAAGGGGTGCGAAAATCGGTTGGTTGATCGGTCATTATTGTGTCGAGCCTATTCACGAAAACGGCACCCGGTCATGAAACCGGGTGCCGAATTCCTTACAGAGCGCTCATGCTTTAAGCGCGCTTTTTCTTGTCGCCTTCGTCGACTTCCTGGAAGTCGGCGTCGATGACGTCTTCCTTCTGGGCGGCCTCGCCCTCGGGCTGCTGCTCGCCGCCGCCTTCGCCCGCGGCAGCTTGAGCCGCGTACATGGCCTCGCCGAGCTTCATGGAAGCCTGCATCAGGTCCGTGGTGCGGGCCTTGATGACCTCGGAATCCTCGCCGGCGAGGGCCTGACGGAGCGCGTCGATGGCGGTCGTGATGCCCTGCCTGTCGCCCTCCGAGACCTTGTCGCCGTATTCCGTCAGCGACTTCTCGGTGGCGTGGATCAGGCTCTCGCCCTGGTTCTTGGCCTCGACGAGCTCGCGGCGCTTCTTGTCTTCCTCGGCGTGAGCCTCGGCGTCCTTCACCATCTTCTCGATGTCGGTGTCGGACAGCCCGCCGGAGGCCTGGATGCGGATCTGGTGCTCCTTGGCCGTAGCCTTGTCCTTCGCCGTGACGTTCACGATGCCGTTGGCGTCGATGTCGAAGGTCACCTCGATCTGCGGCACGCCGCGGGGTGCGGGAGGAATGCCCATGAGGTCGAACTGGCCAAGCAGCTTGTTGTCCGCGGCCATTTCGCGCTCGCCCTGGAAGACCCGGATCGTCACCGCGTTCTGGTTGTCTTCCGCGGTCGAGAACACCTGGCTCTTCTTCGTCGGGATCGTCGTGTTGCGGTCGATCAGACGGGTGAACACGCCGCCGAGCGTCTCGATGCCCAGTGACAGCGGGGTCACGTCGAGGAGCAGCACGTCCTTCACGTCGCCCTGGAGCACGCCGGCCTGGACCGCCGCGCCGATGGCCACGACCTCATCCGGGTTGACGCCCTTGTGGGGCTCCTTGCCGAAGAAGGTCTTCACGACTTCCTGGATCTTCGGCATGCGGGTCATGCCGCCGACGAGGACCACCTCGTCGATGTCCCCAGCCGAGAGGCCGGCATCCTTGAGGGCCTTGCGGCAGGGCTCGATCGTCTTCTGCACCAGGTCGTCGACGAGCTGCTCGAACTTGGCGCGCGAGAGCTTGATCGCGAGGTGCTTCGGACCGGAGGCATCCGCCGTGATGTAGGGCAGGTTGATCTCGGTCTGCGACGCGGAGGAGAGCTCGATCTTGGCCTTCTCGGCGGCTTCCTTCAGGCGCTGCAGGGCGAGCTTGTCCTTGGTCAGGTCGATGCCCTGCTCCTTCTTGAACTCGGCCGCCAGGTACTCGACGAGGCGCATGTCGAAGTCTTCACCGCCGAGGAAGGTGTCGCCGTTGGTGGACTTCACCTCGAACACGCCGTCGCCGATCTCCAGGATCGAGACGTCGAAGGTGCCGCCGCCGAGGTCGTAGACCGCGATCGTGCCGGTCTGCTTCTTGTCCAGGCCGTAGGCCAGGGCCGCAGCGGTGGGCTCGTTGATGATGCGCAGGACCTCCAGGCCGGCGATCTTGCCGGCGTCCTTGGTGGCCTGACGCTGGGCGTCGTTGAAATAGGCCGGGACCGTGATGACGGCCTGCGTGACCGGCTGCCCGAGATAGGACTCGGCCGTCTCCTTCATCTTCTGAAGGGTGAAGGCGGAGATCTGCGAGGGCGAATATTGCTTGCCGTCGGCCTCGACCCAGGCGTCGCCGTTCGCACCCTTGATGATGTGGTACGGAACGAGGCCCATGTCCTTCTTGGTCATGGGATCGTCGAAGGTGCGGCCGATCAGGCGCTTGATGGCGAAGAAGGTGCGCGACGGGTTCGTGACCGCCTGGCGCTTGGCCGGCTGGCCGACGAGGCGCTCGCCTTCATCCGTGAAGGCCACGATGGACGGGGTCGTCCGGGCGCCTTCTGCGTTCTCGATAACTTTGGGCGTCGTGCCTTCCATGACAGCGACGCAGGAATTGGTGGTGCCGAGGTCGATACCGATGACCTTACCCATGGCGGGATCCCTCACTTTCAAGCAGACCGCCGAGCCCTAAAAGCAGCTCGGCCCATGGCTTACATGTTGATGACTAAATGCAAGGACCGCCTCAACCCGAGCCGTGCCCTGTGCTGGCGCTGATATAAGAAGGGCTTTTCAGCGCCGCAAGACGATCCTGAAGGCTAGATCGACTCATTTCGTCGGAGCCGGGGTCTGTTGCATGGCTGCAATAGGAGGAGCCCTGCGGGCCGGGGGACACGAAATCTCCCCGGAGAGACACGATACGTCGTTGCGGCAGGGTGCGTCGGCGAGACCTTGTGCCCTACCTAGCCAGGAACCGTCGCAGCAGGGGAGCGGTCATGGGAACGTCGAAGCAAGCCTATTCTCTCAAGGGCGGCTGCCAATGCGGCCAGGTGCGGTACGAGCTCACGAAGCCGCCGCACGAGATCTATGTCTGCCACTGCCGGGAGTGCCAGAAGCAGTCGGCCTCCGCCTTCGGGACTTCGGTCATGGCCCGCAGTGCCGATGTCCTGCTCCTGGCCGGCAGGCTCGGCCATTGGACGCGTGCGACCGATGCCGGACGGTCCCTGACCTGCTTCTTCTGCCCGGATTGCGGCTCGCGCGTGTGGCATGGGGACAAGGATCGGGAGGATGAGATCAGCATCAAGGGGGGCTCCCTCGACGAGCCGGTCGATCTCACCGAGGCGATCCACATCTGGACCTCCCGCAAGCTGAGGGGCGTGATCATCCCCGAGGGCAACCGGCACTATCCGGGGGAACCGGACTAGGCTTTGCATGCGCAGGGTGCGTCGAGCAGGTGCGGCCGTGAGGCCCGGCAGCTCGACTGCCGGGCCATTGCCTTAAGGAATCATCCCGAGGGCGATCCGGATCGCCTGCTCGACCGGAGAATAGGCGCCGCCCCGGCGCTCGAGACGCAGGGACTGCGCGGGCAGGAGGGGCGGCTGGGCCATGAATTTCGGCCTCGTGCCGCGATGGGGTTGAGCGGCATGAACGAGGAAGGGATGGCACAGATACACCGTACCCGCATCCCCGGTCGCCGCCACCTCGGCGAGATGGGCGGTCTCCGCAAAGCCGTCGGCCGCCATCTCGCCGAGGGTGAGGCCGGCTTCTCCCGCCGGCGCCAGAATGCGGGCCATTTCCAGATGGGAGCCGGCCCGGATCCGCGTCGGCGCATCATTCTCCCCCACATCGGAGAACAGGAAGAGCATCAGCAGGGCCCGCCCGCGCGACGTGACGTTCGCGCGCCAGGACAGGAAGTCCGGAGTCTCGGTTCCGAAACTGACATCGATGTGCCAGCCGGCATCGCCCGGATCGTCGGGCGAAGGAAACCGCACCGGGAAAGTCCCCAAGGTGGCGCGGGGCACCCACCGGGCCGGTCCGACGAGCTGGTCGAAGGCGCGATGCAGGACCGGCGTGTTGGCCGCCTGGACGAAAGGCTCCTGCCCATACTGGTTCAGGCGGATCACGGGCCGCGTCCAGGTGGCGGGATCGTCCGGATCGCATCCGGTGTCGCGCCACAGGATGGCACGGGCCTCGTCGGCGAGCCGGCGCGGGAAAGCGTCGTCGACCCTGACGAAGCCGCTGTCGATGAAATGCTGAATCTGCGCGGCGCTCAGCGCGCGCGTCTCCTGGTTCGAAGGCATGGAAAATCTCTCAACAGACCGGCTCTCCCGTCTGCTGTGCAAACGAGCCGGCAAATGGCATCCCGGGTGCATGACACCCGTCTCGAGGCCCGCGCCGAGGCAGGCCTGGGCTTACTTCCCTTGGAAGAAAGCGGATGCGGTGTTGAGGAATAGCGTCATCATGGCAGGGCGATTGTGCGGCTTGGAGGGCTAAAGTCAACCTGTCCGCTTCCATGTGGTCCCGACCGTCTGCTTACGCTAGGATAAGCGTTCGTCGCGTTCTCCAACGCTCCGACGAGCGCCGTTGAAGGTCACCTGCGAGAGCGGCCCATGTGGATCAGGCTTATCCTTTCCGCGATTTTTTTCCCGCTGGGGTTCCCCCTCCCGGCCGAAGCCCACGACATCTACTCGCATCTCAGGGACTCGTGGGGCAACAGCTGCTGCAACGACGAGGATTGCCGGCCGGCACCCTACCGGGTCACCCCGATGGGCGTGCAGATGCTTGTCGACGGGGAGTGGGTCGAGGTGCCCGGCTACACGATCCAGTACCGTGCGCTGAGCGGCGATGCCGGTCGGACGGGCGGGGGACACTGGTGCGGGCGCAGCTATCAGAAGGTCGACAACAGCGTGTTCCACGTCACGCAATGTGCGGTGCTGCCACCGAGCACCGCGGCGCTGTCGGGATCGCCGGGGCCCTCGGATGGTTCGCCGGATCCACTTGAGAGTGAACCGTAATCGCGACCGCCCGACTCCTGGTTCTTTAAATCCGATTGTCGGGATTCCTAAGGATGCCCGGAAGCCGTTTCGGGTCCGGGGTGCCCGCCGCTCTCCCTTACATTGCGCACGCTCAACATAACGACACCCTCCGCCGTCATGTCCGCCCCGTGCCGGGGATCCACGTCTGACGGCGCCGAGGTTTGAAGACGTGGATGGCCGCAACAAGCGCGGCCATGACGAGGTGAAGCGGCAGCGATCGCGTTGTGCCGGGCAATCGAATCCCTAGGCGGCGGCCCCGAAAGCCTGCCCGGCCTCCCAGCCCAGAATGGCCTGCTTGCGGGTCAGCCCCCAATGGTAGCCGGTGAGCGCCCCGGAGCGGCCGAGCACACGGTGGCAGGGGACCACGAAGGAGACCGGATTCTTGCCCACCGCCGCGCCCACCGCCCGGCAGGCGGCGGGCCTGCCGATATGGCGGGCGATGTCGGAATAGGTGGTCGCCTTGTCGCGGGGGATGCGCAGCAGGGTCTGCCAGACCCGGACCTCGAAATCGGTGCCGATCAGGACCACCCGCAGGGGCTGCTCCGCCTGCCATTGCGACGGGCTGAAGATGCGCCTCGCGAGCGGGGCGGTGGCGGCTTCATCCTCCACATACTCAGCTTTCGGCCAGCGGCGAATCAGGTCCGAGAGCGCCGCCTGCCGGTCGCCGTCGTCCACGAAGCCCAGGCCCGCCAGGCCCCGGTCGGTGGCGATCAGCACCGCCTCGCCAAAGGGGGAGGGGTGGAAGCCGAAGCGCATGGTCAAACCCTGGCCGCCCGCCTTGTAATCCCCCGGGGTCATGGCCTCGTGGGTCACGAAGAGGTCGTGCAGCCGGGCAGGTCCCGACAACCCGACCTCGTAGGTGGCGTCGAGCACGCTGGCGGAATCGGAGAGCAGCGCCTTGGCGTTGTCGAGGGTCAGCGCCTGCAGGAACGCCTTCGGGCTCAGGCCCGCCCAGCGCCGGAAGAGATGGTGCACATGGGTGGTGGACAGCCCCACATGGTCGGCGATCGCCTCCAGGGAGGGCTGGTCGCGCCAGCGCTCCGAGATGAACGCGATGATCCGGCGCACCCGCTCGTAATCCGAATGGGGCTCGTCCGGCACGGTGATCGCGCCCGGTTCGATGGTGATGTCGCGCAAGGTATTGAGCATGACTCTGAATCCTTATTGGCGATCATCCTAGCGAGCCGGGGAGGGCGGAGACACCCGATTTCTGTGACAGGATTATCTTAAGTGCTGGGCGGAAGAGAGCATTCTCATTGCTTGCGGAATATGTCCCCCAGATGCGACGCTCCTCACCTCACCTGACCGTCATGGCCGGGCCTGTCCCGGCCATGACGGTCAGGTGAGGCGCGGCGCTTCTCTTTATCGGGATCACCGGCACAAGGCCGGTGATGACGGGGGAGAGCGGATGTAACGCTATGTTCTCACTTTGTTCTTGACACAGTGTATCACCTGGGCTATACCCGTGCTCATCCCGGCCCGACNGGCGCTTCTCTTTATCGGGATCACCGGCACAAGGCCGGTGATGACGGGGGAGAGCGGATGTAACGCTATGTTCTCACTTTGTTCTTGACACAGTGTATCACCTGGGCTATACCCGTGCTCATCCCGGCCCGACGGGGGCGCGCTCGCGAGGCGTCGCAGATGTGGGGCGGGGAGCGGTCCCGCCGCAGGCCTCGCACGCCTGTGATCGCGGGAGGCCGACCCTGGGCTGACAGCGCAGGAGGTCCGCCTGAAAAGTACCGCGTGCGAAGCGCCGTCCGGCTCTTCCCATTCCCATACACATCGAGCCGGGTGGCCCGTCGCACCTCCCTCGATCAACCTGACGGCTCAGGGCTCCCAAGCCCTGGGCCTACAGGTGCTGGAAAGTTCTCAATGACCCCGCTTCACATCCGCCAGGGCCCGACTCAGAGCCTCCGCGAGCGTCTCCCGCTCCGGCGGGGAGAGGTCGCGGGCGATGACCACGTGCTCGTTGCGGGAGGTGAGTGCGAGTTCCTGCATGCCGTATTCGTCGTCGACCTGCCGGTCGAGACGGGTCCAGAGCGGGTTGAACTGCCAGTCCTTCACCTCGCCCCGGGGGCTCACCTTGCGGAACAGGAGGCGGATCGGCGTCAGCTCCAGGAGCTCGAACCCCTCGCCCTGGCGGTAGCTGAGGCGGAACGCGATGTAGAGGCCGAGGAAGTCGAGGCCGAAGAAGCCGGCCACCGGCCAGAAGCCCATGATGACGAAGGGCAGGCTCGCCACCACCGAGGTGAGGCAGACCAGCACCATGAGGATCCTGAAGCCCTGCGGGCTCAGGGACCTGTGCGGTCGGATCACGGCCGAGAACACCGGCTGCTCGCACCGGTCGATCTCGCCACATGTCGCTTTGCCGCTTGCCATGCCTTAAGTATAACGCAGAAATGTCCGATCTGAAGCCGTCCTCCCGCCGCACCGCCAAGCCGAAAGCCAAGCCTGCCGTCCCGGCGAAGAAAGTCGGGAAGGCCCTGCGGGCCCGCACCCCGAAGCCCGTCGACCGGGCGACGATGGTCGAGATCTTCCGCCGTCTGCACGCGGCCAATCCCGAGCCCAAGGGCGAGCTCGACTACACCAATCCCTACACCCTGCTCGTGGCCGTGGCGCTCTCGGCGCAATCGACCGATGTCGGCGTCAACAAGGCGACCCGGAACCTCTTCCCGATCGCCGACACGCCGCAGAAGATGCTCGATCTCGGCGAGGAAGGCCTGCGCCAGCACATCAGGACCCTGAACTTCTTCAACACCAAGGCGAAGAACGTCATGGCGGCCGCGCGGCGCCTCGTCGAGGAGTTCGGTGGCGCGGTGCCCAATTCCGTCGAGATCCTGGAGACCCTGCCGGGTGTCGGGCGCAAGACCGCAAGCGTCGTGGTCAACATCGCCTTCGGCGATCCGCGTGTCGCCGTCGACACCCATATCTTCCGCGTCACCAACCGGTTGCCGCTGGCGATCACAAAGACGCCGCTGGACACGCAAGTTGCGCTCGAAGCCCTGATCCCCGACGAGTTCCGGCTCCACGCCCATCACTGGCTGATCCTGCACGGCCGCTACATCTGCAAGGCGCGCCGACCCGAATGCTGGCGCTGCCCTGTGAACGACCTGTGCCGCTATCCGGACAAGACGATTCCCTAGGCCCATACCGACGTCTCGGTCCCTTCCCCGTCATCACCGGCCTCGTGCCGGTGATCTCGACGCGAAAGGCACAACGCGCTTCGAATCGGGATGGCCGGCACAAGGCCAGCCATGACAGAGAGGTTGAAGGTCGGTGGATCCGTCGAGATCCTCTATCGCCTCAAACAGCGCGGCGCACCTTTGGTGCAGGCGATGCCGGGCGTCGAGCAGGCAAGGCCTTCCGCCGTGCGAGAGCAGACCACGCAGCTGTCGGTCCACTCGACGCAGGCGGGATCCGGAGGCCCGCCCTCGGTCGCAGGCGGCGGACCGGCGCTTGCACCCGCGATGACGGCGACGACCACCATCAGCAGGGCGACCGCGACGGAGAGAACGACTGCGAGAGCCTCGTCGCGCGAGAGCATCGGTCAGCCGTAGACGATCAGGCCGGCGAGGCCCGCGGCACCGACGAGGATGCGCCAATAGGCGAACGGCGTGAACCCGTGGCGGGAGACGTAGTCCAGGAGCAGCTTCACCACGAGGAGCGCCGCGACGAAGGCGGAGAGGAAACCCGCCACGATGATCGCCGCATCGTTGGCGGAGAGGATCTTGTAGTTCTTCAGCAGATCGTAGGTGAAGGCGCCCGCCATGGTCGGCATGGCGAGGAAGAACGAGAATTCCGCTGCGGCCCGCTTCGATGCACCCATCAGCATGGCGCCGACGATGGTCGCACCCGAGCGGGAGACGCCGGGAACCATGGCGGCGCATTGGATGAGGCCGATCTTGAAATACATCGACAGGGGAAATCGGGTCGCGTCGGTCTTGGTCGCCTCCAGCGGCATGCGGTCGATGGCGAGAAGCACGAAGCCGCCGACGATCAGGGTCGTGCACACGATCCAGGGATCGAACAGCACCTCCTTGATGAAGCCGTGCAGCAAGGCGCCGATCACGGCAGCAGGCAGGAACGCGATGAGGACGCCGATGACGAAATGGCGCGCCATCGGATCGTGCGGCAGGGCCTTGGCGATGGACCAGAGCTTGTTGAAGTAAATCGACAGGATCGCCAGGATCGCACCGAGCTGGATCAGGACCTCGAAGGTCTTGCCCGTCGACTCGAAGCCGAGGAAGTGGCCGACGAGGAGCAGGTGGCCCGTGGAGGAGACCGGAAGAAATTCCGTCAGTCCTTCGATGAGGCCGAGAAAGAGCGCCTCGATGATTTGCGACATCGTTGAAAATCCTGAAAACGGCGCCAGATGCGGGGGCGATCGCAAGTCTGTCAAGCAAGGTTTGCGCTGACGGCGTAACCCTTCTGCATCATAGACATGAGATTCACCAATATTCCTTACCAACCCTTAACGAAGCACGGCCTTATTCTCGCCGCCTGTTTCGCGTCACACATAGATTCATGGCCATCCTGCATTCCTATCCGTTTTGTCCGCAGTCGCGGTTCGCGCGTCTCATCTTCGCGGAGCTCGGCCACGAGCCGGATATGGTCGAGGAGAAACCGTGGGATCGGCGCATTCCCTATCTCGAGATCAACCCGGCCGGAAACCTGCCGCTCTTCATCGACGATAACGGCCTTGCGGTGGCGGGGCCCGTAAGTCTTGCGGAATATCTCGACGAGACCCGGGGCGAGGATCTGAGGGATCGACGCTTCCTGCCGCGGGATCTCGCGCAGAGAGTCGAGGTCCGCCGCCTGCTCGACTGGTTTCTGGTCAAGTTTCACGGCGAGGTCTCGGATTACCTGGCCGCAGAAAAGATCTACAAGCGGTTCATGCCCATCGAACTGGGGGGCGGGTCGCCGGATATGGGCGCGATTCGCGCAGCCCAGACCAATGTGCGATACCATCTCAAATATATCGGTTTTCTGATTTCCAAGCGGAATTGGCTCGCCGGCGACCAGATGACCTATGCGGATCTGGCGGCGGCAGCCCATCTGTCGGTGGTGGATTATCTCGGCGACGTGCCATGGGACGAGGACGAAACAGCGAAGCATTGGTATGCCAGGATCAAGTCCCGGCCGTCCTTTCGCGCGCTCCTCGCGGACCGGGTGCCGGGGATGGCGCCGGCGGAGCATTACGGCGACCTGGACTTCTAGACGGCGACGCTCTGAAGCAAGCTGTCGTCGAACGCGCCAAGACGCTCGGCTTCGATACGATCCGCGTCGCCAGACCTGACGCAATCCCGCTCGCACCGGAGCGGCTCAAGGCCTGGCTCGAGGCCGGCCATCACGGAACCATGGAGTGGATGGCCGAGACGGCCGAGCGGCGTGCCGATCCGCGCACGCTCTGGCCGGAGGTGCGCAGCATCATTCTGCTCGGACTGAACTACGGCCCCACGGAGGATCCGCTGGTCGATCTGGCGCGGACGGATCGCGGTTACATCTCGATCTATGCCCGCAACCGCGACTATCACGACGTCATCAAGGGTAAGCTCAAGGAGGCGGCGGGCTTCCTCGCGTCGAAGGCGTCCTCCGACGTGAAGGTCTTCGTCGACACGGCGCCGATCATGGAAAAGCCGCTCGCGGAGGCCGCAGGGCTCGGCTGGCAGGGCAAGCATACGGTCGTCGTCTCGCGCGAGTTCGGCGACTGGCTGTTTTTGGGCGCCATCTTCACGACGGCAGAGCTTCCCGCCGACGAGCCCGAGCGCGACCGCTGCGGCTCATGCCGCCGCTGCCTGGACATCTGCCCGACGAACGCTTTTCCCGCGCCCTACCAGCTCGATGCGAGGCGCTGCATCTCGTATCTCACCATCGAGCACAAG
This sequence comes from Microvirga sp. 3-52, assembly GCF_018383585.1. Classification (GTDB taxonomy): domain Bacteria; phylum Pseudomonadota; class Alphaproteobacteria; order Rhizobiales; family Beijerinckiaceae; genus Microvirga. The sequence continues at coordinate 9,647 of NZ_JAHAMK010000020.1, read as the reverse complement.
GGACATATCCCAGAGGAGCTGCGTCCGGGCATCGGCAACCGGATCTTCGGCTGCGACGATTGTCTCGCCGTCTGTCCCTGGAACAAATTCGCTCAGGCGGGACGTGAGGCGCGGCTCGTGCAGCGGGAGGATCTGGCGGTGCTGCCGCTCAGGGAGCTGGCGCAACTCGACGATCCCGCCTTCCGCGTCCGGTTCGCCGGCACGCCGGTCAAGCGCACCGGGCGCGACCGGTTCATCCGCAACGTGCTCATCGCCATCGGCAATTCGGGCGATGTCGCCTTGGCCGACGAAGCATTGCGCCTCCTCGACGATGCCTCGCCGCTCGTGCGGGCCATGGCGGTCTGGGCCATCGGTCGCCTGCTTTCCCCGGACGCGGTTGCCCGTCACGCTGCCGAGCGGCTGGAGCGCGAGGACGATCCGGACGTGCGCGAGGAATGGCGCCGCGCCATGGACACGCCTGCCGACGTCGTGGCCTGAGCCTTCAGGCCGCGTGGCGATTCGCCGTCTGTCCGAAATGGTCGATATAGCGCGGGTTGATCGCCGAGACGGGCAGGAGGACGAGTACGTCCGTGGTGCCGAACTGCCGGTCGATCACCGCTCCCGTGCCAAAGGTCGCCCCCAGGCGCAGATAGCCCTTGATCAGGGGCGGCAGGGCATGGAGCGCGGCCTTGGGATCGACGGCCTCCTTGGGCAGCATGTCCATCGCCGTGAAGCGCTGCGGCAGCGCTCGGGCCTGCCACTCGGCGGGCGCCGCGGCGTAGTGGTGCAGGAAGCTTAGAGGGAGTGCCAAGTCCTGCGGTTCCGTGCCCTCGAGGCTCGCGCAGCCCATCATCACATCGATGCGGTGATGCAGGACATAGGCCCAGATGCCGTGCCAGAGCAGTTCGACCGTACGCTTGTTGCGATAGGCTTCGAGGACGCAGGATCGTCCAAGCTCAAGGAATCGCAGATTCGGGTGTGCCTTGAGCAGGGGACCGATGTCGTATTCGCCCCGGGTGTAGAAGCCGCCATGGCGGTCGGCTACGTTCTGGCGCAGCAGGCGATAGGTCCCCACCACCTTCGGCTTTGCGGGCCGGAAGGCTTTGGGCTTCACGTCATGGTCGAGCACGAGAAGATGGTCGCAGATGGCGTCATAGGCATCCACGTCGCGGCGCGAGATCAGGGCAGCGCCATTGGGGGATGCCGACATCTCGCCGTAGAAGACCTTGAAGCGCAGGCGCTGAGCTTTTCGGATCTCGCGGGTCGTCGTCGCGAGGCGCACCTCGAGCGAACCGATCCGGCCGAGCACAGGATCGAGACTGCCGTAATCGCGGACGGTTTTGGCCGTCCCCGGAATGAGCCTGCCGAGGCCGTGTGGGCGCGCACCCAGCGAAGCGGGACGAGCAGCCGCCTCATTCAACGGGGAAGGATTCATCGCTGCCTCACCGAGCCGTGTCTCCAGAGCATCGGACCCAAAGCGGGATGCACTTTCGGGATCGATCCTACGATCAATCCCTCAAGCGGCACATCGTTGGGCGCGAAAAACGGGATCCACCTTTCCGCACGATGCGCTAGCGACGGGACAGCCTCGGTGCCGTCCCGCCTCCACCATGACATAAAACCCATTTCAAACTGTTTTGTGACAGAAAACATAAATATCCTGATGGAAAATATCGAGAGTGGCGAAGCGTCCAAGAGGAAGCAGGGGCGGACCAGGGCTTGCTCTTACGCAGCCGCCGGGCGCCGATCCGCATGGGCGCGATAGGACAGGGCTTCGGCCACATGGATGCGCCGCACGCGATCCTCCCCGTCGAGATCTGCGAGCGTGCGTCCGACCTTCAGCACACGATGAAAGCCGCGCGCCGAAAGGCGCATGGCGTTGGCAGCATCGCGGATGAGGGTCAGGCCTTCCGGGTCGGGTTGGGCGACCTCCTCCAGGAGCGCCGGCGGGCAGGCCGCATTGGTCGTGACACCGTCCAGATTCAGGGCTGCATAGCGCTTCGCCTGCCGCTGGCGGGCTCGGGCGACACGCGCCGCCACCTCGGCCGACCCTTCCGCGGGCGGCGGCAGGATCAGGTCGGCCGCCGTGACCGCCGGAACGTCGATGGCGAGATCGATGCGGTCGAGGAGCGGTCCGGACAGACGCGCCTGATACTGCGCGATGCAGCGCTCGTTCGGCTGACGGCGGCAGACATAGCCGGGCTCGGTGGCTTGCCCGCAGCGGCAGGGGTTCATGGCGGCGACGAGCTGGAACCGGGCCGGATAGGTGACGCGATGATTGGCCCGGGCGATCAGGATCTCACCGGCCTCCAATGGCTGGCGCAGCGAATCGAGCACCTGGGGCTGGAACTCCGGCAGTTCGTCGAGGAAGAGCACGCCGTGATGCGCCAAAGAGGCCTCGCCGGGACGGGCATTGAGGCCGCCGCCGACAAGTGCCGCCATCGAGGCCGAATGGTGCGGGGCTCGAAACGGGCGGCGATCGGAGAGAGCGCCATCCGCCAGGAACCCCGCGACCGACTGGATCATCGAGACTTCCAGCAATTCCCGCGGCGAGAGCGGCGGCAGGATGGACGGGAGGCGCTGGGCGAGCATGGATTTGCCGGCCCCGGGAGGGCCGTTCATCAGCATGATGAGTACGTCAAGACCCCGAGTGATCTTACCCCCGCATCCGCTCCCCCTTGACCCTCCAGTGAAATGTCCATAAGTCTCGACACATGGAACAAACAGATGTCATTCTCGCTCTCGCAGCTCTGGCCCAGCCCACGCGCTTGGATGTATTTCGGGCGCTCGTGAAGCACGAACCCCACGGGATGCCAGCAGGGGACATCGCGCGGGAACTCGCAGTCCCGCACAACACGATGTCCAGCCATCTCAACATCCTCTCCCGCGCTGGACTGGTCACCTCGGAACGCCATAGCCGCTCCATCATCTACAGGGCCAATCTCGGTCAACTGCAGGAGGTCGTAACGTACCTCCTCAAGGACTGCTGCGGTGGCCACCCTGGTGTTTGTGCGCCCCTACTGGACGCGCTCACCCCCTGCTGCCCCCCAAAGGAAACCGCAAATGGCTGACGACAGCGTCACGATCCTGCACAACCCCGCCTGCGGCACGTCCAGGAACACCCTGAGCCTCATCAGGGGTACCGGTATTGAGCCGGTAGTGGTCGAGTACTTGAAGACGCCACCAACGAAGACCGAGCTTCGCGAGCTGATCGACGCGATGGGGGTCCCCGTTCGGGAGGTCGTGCGTGAGAAGGGCACCCCATTCAAGGAACTGGGCCTCGATGCTCTTGGCGTGACCGATGATGACCTCCTGGACGCCATGATCGCCCACCCGATCCTGATCAACCGGCCCATCGTCTCGACTGCGCAAGGCGTGAAGCTCTGCCGCCCCTCCGAGTTGGTTCTCGACCTCCTGCCGCTGGGATCGCTCCCAGACCTCGCCAAGGAGGAGGGAGCCCCGTTCCTCGCCGACAAGCAGGTCCAATCCCCAACGGAGATGAGCGACGCGCTCCAGGCCGAGGGACTGCCGACGGACGACCTGGAGGAGGCCGAACGGACCTTCTTCCAATACACAACCCTGGGCGGCTCCCCGGTCGGCTACGGGGGCTTCGAGCGATACGGCTCCGATGTTCTTCTCCGGTCGATGGTAGTCCTGCCTGAGATGCGGGGCCAGGGCATTGGTCGGAACATGGCCCTCCTGCTGATGCGCCGTGCCTTCGACCAGGGCGCTCGTACCGCCTACGTCCGACCACCTCTGCTCGTCCGTTCTTTGAGGCCCAGGGCTTCAAGGCAATCAACCGCGAGGAGGCCCCTGGGTCGATCCTAACGACCCGTCAGGCGTCCAGCCTCTGCCCGTCCAGCGCCACCCTGCTGGCCCGCCGCATCACCTTCTGAGGGTTCAACACGATGTCCACGTTCGAGCGGTTTCTGACCGTGTGGGTGGCCCTGTGCATCATCGCGGGGATCGCCTTGGGGCACCTCATGCCCGGTGTCTTCCACGTTATCGCGTCAGCCGAGGTCGCCAATGTAAACCTGCCGGTGGCGGTCCTGATCTGGCTGATGATCATCCCGATGCTCCTCAAGATCGACTTCGCAGCCCTGGGCCAAGTCGGCAAGCACTGGCGCGGGATTGGCGTGACCCTCTTCATCAACTGGGCCGTCAAGCCGTTCTCGATGGCTGCCCTCGGGTGGTTCTTCGTGGGCTACTTGTTCAGGCCGTACCTACCTGCCGACCAGATCAACTCCTACATCGCGGGGCTCATCATCCTGGCCGCCGCTCCTTGTACCGCGATGGTTTTCGTCTGGAGCAACCTGACAAAGGGGGAGCCTCACTTCACCTTGAGCCAAGTCGCGCTCAACGACGCGATCATGGTCATCGCCTTTGCTCCCATCGTGGCCCTGCTGCTCGGCCTGTCCGCCATCACGGTGCCGTGGGGAACGCTCGTCCTGTCGGTCGTCCTCTACATCGTCATTCCCGTGGTCGTGGCGCAGGTTCTCCGCAGGCGTGTCCTGGCGTCCGGTGGGGAGCCCGCCCTGGGCCGCTTGCTTGAAGTCATGGGGCCTGTGTCCCTGGTGGCGCTCCTGACGACCCTGGTGCTTCTCTTCGGCTTCCAAGGCGAACAAATCCTGGCGCAGCCGCTGGTCATTGCCCTTCTGGCCGTGCCGATCCTCATCCAGGTCTATTTCAACTCAGGTCTGGCCTACGTCCTGAACCGCTTGGTGGGCGAGAAGCACTGCGTCGCCGGTCCATCAGCCCTGATCGGCGCATCGAACTTCTTCGAGTTGGCCGTAGCGGCAGCCATCAGCCTCTTCGGGTTCCAGTCCGGTGCCGCCCTGGCGACGGTCGTGGGTGTCCTGGTGGAGGTGCCCGTGATGCTCTCTGTCGTGTGGATCGTGAACAGGAGCCAGCATTGGTACGAGCAAGGGACGAAACACGCCCCGCAAGATGTCGAAAGGATTGCAGCAGGTGAGTGACCTCCCGAACATCGACCACGATCAGCTTCGTATGCCAGACCTCCAGCGCCTCGAAGTCGGTCAGGTCTCGACCCACAAGCCTCGCATCCTTCTCCTCTACGGGTCATTGCGCCAGCGTTCCTACAGCCGCTTCCTGACGTTGGAGGCCGAGCGCCTGTTGCAGCACTTCGGAGCCGAGACGCGCGTATTCGACCCGCACGGGCTCCCCTTGCCGGATGCAACCGCGAGCGACCACCCCAAGGTCCAGGAACTACGGGAGCTGTCCCAATGGTCCGAGGGGCAGGTGTGGTGCAGTCCTGAGCGTCATGGGTCGATGAGCGCAGTCATGAAAGCCCAGATTGACTGGATACCCTTGGCGGTTGGGTCAATCCGTCCGACGCAGGGACGCACCCTGGCGGTCATGCAGGTGTCCGGTGGGTCGCAGTCGTTCAACGCGGTCAACCAGTTGCGAGTGCTGGGCCGGTGGATGAGGATGATCACGATCCCCAACCAGTCCTCGGTCGCCAAGGCTTTCCAGGAGTTCGATGAGGAGGGCCGGATGAAGCCCTCATCGTACTACGACCGCGTAGTGGACGTGATGGAGGAGCTGATGAAGTTCACGCTCCTGACCCGAGACCGCTCGGCCTACCTCACGGACCGCTACAGCGAGCGAAAGGAAACCGCCCAGAAGGAGGCCAAGCGGCTGGCAGCCCTCGCCATGAGCCATGAAGTGGAGGGGACATGACATCTCCTCCTCTCGTCAGGGCTTACGGGTCCCTATACTTACGGGTCCCTATAAAGGAGAGGGTGAAGATTACCTGATAGAGATGACGCTATGAGGTAGTGGTGATGAGAGCTTCAATACCAACCTTCTCAAGGAACACCTCGCTCATCACCTTCCTCGTGACCTCCTCCGCATAGGAAGGAATGATCACAGCATCATGCACCGGAAGGGCAACGATGTCCTTGGCCTGGAGACGCAAGAGTATCTCGACCATCATCTCGCTCTCGCGGAACTGAAGTTCGTGACCACGACCCGACCCGAAGAAGTGTGCGATCTGCGGGTGATGGTCTTGTAGCCGCTGAACAAGGACCTGCACGGGCTCGTTCGGAAGCAACTCCTTGGTGCCCTGCGGCTTCCGCTCCAGGGGCTTCTCGGCGAATAGCAGGGAGCTGAACAGCTTCTTGAAGCCGTCCCTGAAACCTTGCGGGTCTCCGAAACCAGGAACCAGGTAGGCGTCCGCCATCGGAGGCGTCACCCCGACCATCCCGTAGAGCATCCGAGGGGCCATCTGGCCGAAGTCGAGTTCGATCACCCGCTCCTCCCTGATCCAGAGGCTCTCCAGCCGCTGCTCCTTCTTCATGCGCTGCCAGAGGCCCCCGAAGAGGCGACCGCCGCTCTCGAAGGAGCTTTGGGTGAACACGCGACGAAGACGGCGTTCCCCATGATCAAGGTCACCGTAGGTGCCATTGCGCTCATCGTCGTGGTGGATGTCCGCTTGCTTGAGCCACTCGTTGATCTGGCGGAGGCGAGAGCGAAGAAGGGCAGTCGCGTCGGTCTCGTCGTACTCGATCCACTCGCCTTTGTCCCAGAAGTCTTCCTTGTCGGCCTTGAGGATGATGACTTCCTCAGATGATGAACGCCCGAAGTCACTCAGATCGAGCTTCCGTTCCTTGATCCTCGTTGTGAGCCGAGCCCCAGGCCAGATGAGGGTCCGCTGGTGTCGGTCAGCGAACTCGTGTTTGAAGCCGAGTTGCTGCCCGATGAACTCCATCTCACGGGACGCCAAGTGGTCGAGAACCCGTGGCAGGGTCATACCGAGCGCCTTCGGGTGATACCGCGACTTCTTCGCGAGGTCACGGTTCGACCGTGTGATGGCAATGCCGTCCTCGTGGCCGGACAAGTAGGCGTGGGTTAGGTCGCAGATGATGGCTGCGATGGTCTCCTCGAAGATCGCTTGGTCTACTGGTCGCCTCTTCCGCGCCCGCATTTTGCCGTGTCGCTCGTAGCTCTCCACCTGCCGGATCACGTCCGCGACAAGCGCCTGCGCGTTCGGGGTACGCGACATCCTCCAGGGGTCGAAGAAGCGATCATCGTCCAGCTCGATTTGGCCACTCACACTCTGGGCGTCAGCGGTCTTGGCCTGATGTGCTGCGGTCATCAAGTGAGGTCCGACACGGCTTGATGAAACGATTTGACCTTCTGCTGTTGGGCTTCCCAGTCAGCCTTCTCCAACTCGACGAGCTTCATTCCGACGCCGCCGAGGACAGGGACAATCCAGCCTGCGATGACCTGAACGACCCGAGGAGGAAGTTCGCGATAAACACGACGCATCTTGTTGGTCTTGTTGTCGTGCCACACCCCCACATTGACATCCGACAGACCGCGAACACGGCGGACGAGCTGGGTGGAGAACGCATCATCTGACCGGAACCTCCTCGGCTCCTGGTACAGCATGAGGTACATGGCGAGAGCCGTCACGATCACCTCGCGGGGCTCGACGGCCTGACCGAGCTTCTTGACCTCGCTCGCCGCTCTGACCTCCTGGCGAAGCCCAGGACGCCCGTTGTGGTACGCGGCGAGGATTGCCTCTGCTGACCGGGTCAACGCCTGCCAGCGGTCATCCAACTGCGTCCATACGGGGTTGGCTGCGTTCTTCGCGATCCGCGCCTCAACGAGTTTCACGTAGGGCTCCAACTGAGCTTTCGTAACGCCCTCTTGGCGGGGATCGCCATGACGCCTCATGGCTGCTTTGTGGGTCGTGCAGTGGGCCCCGAACCTCGTGGTGGGCTCGGTGCATCCAGGGACGCGGCAGGTTCTCAACTTATGCTCCGTTTATTGCGCCCGTCCTCCCACGGACAGACACGAAAAGAAATGCGGCGGGGAGACGCGAAGGCGTTGGCGTGGAGGTGCGGGATTGGCCGGTTAGTACAGCAAGTGCAGTCACTGCACCGATGATTGGTGTCTTCGACGACACCTATCGGCTTCACCTGATCGTACGTCACAGCCCCCACGCTGCGAGGTTCGCCTCGGCCTCGACGGGATCGGCCTTGATCCGCAGTACGGTCTGCCTGGACAACTCGGTTGCCCTTCCAATCTCGCTCGTTCCCACGCCCTGTCCGAGGAGGTTCTGCACGGCCTGGAGTTGCTCGCGGTTATAGGACGGCTTGCGGCCCCTGTAGCGGCCTCCTTGCGCCTTCGCGTGTTCGATCCCGGCCCGCTGGGCTTCTTTCGTCGCCTCCGCTTGGGCCTGTGCGGTTGCCGCCATGAAGGCGATCAGAGCGTCCCGCACAGCCTGCTGCATCGGGTCCGTAGTCGCACCGTCGAACGTCATGCCGTTGATGACCGTCTTCACGACGACCCCGCGCCGCATGAACTCACCGATGGTATCGCTCACATCGCGGTAGTCGCGGCCCAGCCGGTCCACCCAGCGGACCACGAGGGTGTCGCCACGGCGCAGGATGTCGAACAGGCGCTTCCCCTCGGGCCTATCTGCCAGTGCGGTGCTGACCCCTGAGACCCCGTTGTCGGCCACTACCTCGTCGATGGTGAACCCTGCGGCCTCTGCCTGGGTCTTCTGGTGGGCGAGGGTCTGGTCGGCGGTGGAGACGCGGGCATAAAGGATGGTCTTGGTCATGGCTTTCTCGGGTGTCCGTTAGGGACCTGTCCGTACATAAGCCTGTCCGTTGATCGAGGTCAACCCTTACGGACGCCCTTTAGTACACCGTATCGTCTGACCGTTAGAGCATACTCCTACGGACACCTCAGCCTTTGGCAGCATCCTTTGCCCGCCGATCCTCAAGGTGTTTGCGCTTCGCTTCCGGGATTTGCTCGTAGAGTTCCTGGAGCTGTCGCTGCTCGGTGATCGACCAAGTCACGACGGAGTTCACGAGCTTGAAGAGCATCGCAACGGTCGCCTCATCGTCCTCGCCGTAGAGCTGACCGGCATGAAGAACTTCGTTGCCGTTCTGCCGAATGACGTCCAATGCCAACTGGATTTGAGACGGAAGACCCCTTGCTTGCAAAGCGGTGATGGCCTTGTCGAAACTGTCCTTCTCTGTGACCTTCTTGATGAGCCCCTCGACACACATCCTGAGTAGTGCGGCTGCCGCCCGAGGACTTTTCGAAAAGATCGCAGCAGCCTCCTCGTAGTCGCGACGCAGTTCAGCAGGCATGTCAGGTGATACCGGCGGAGCATCATTGTCCTCAGGATGGACAAGCTGCTTCTCGAACCACAATGCTCTACCGTCGCAGGCTTGGCACCGGCTCAGCGCGAGGTCATCGAACTTCGTGGAGACCTCTGTTCTGCGACCATCTTTCACCGTCGTCTCGATCCTGTAGAGGTCGATCCACCACTGCGTTGACGCGACCCCGCAGTGCGGGCAGGTGAAGAAGGGGGCTCGGTATTTTGGATGGACTGCTCGAAGAGTTGATGTCGTCCGCAAGCCGCTGCTTCCTGTTGTCGTCTCCTTCTTCGGGCCAGGAGGTATGGGTGTGGACATTCACCTTGTTCCTTTGGGAGGCAGCTTCGAAGGGCTCGGCTGCTTGTGAGGAGCTAAAGCGCTTTTGATCTGGACTTGAATCCATTCGGGTGGGCTGTGCGTTGACAGGCATATGGCCCGGGAGGCAAGCCATGCCCCAGCCCTATTCCGCTGATCTGCGTGCGCGTGTTCTGGTCGCCGGTGCGCGCGGCGACCTTCCTCAAGTTGAGA
>NZ_JAHAMK010000090.1 GCF_018383585.1 Microvirga sp. 3-52 | reverse complement strand
TTCACCTGGACGGGCTTCTACGTCGGTGTGAACGCCGGCTACGGCTGGGTTTCGGATGACCGCATCGTCGATCCGGTTTTCGGCTTCACCGGCGGTGATGACGAAGGCGGCTTCGTCGGTGGTGGCCAGATCGGCTACAACTACCAGATCGGTTCGTTCGTGGTCGGTCTCGAGACGGACATCCAGTACGCCGATCTCGGCACCCGCTATCGCTTCAACGCGGCTATCCCGGGCTACGAGGAAGACGATTCCGACGATTGGTTCGGCACCGTTCGCGCTCGCGCCGGTGTGGCCTTCGACCGCGCCCTCATCTACGCCACCGGCGGTTTCGCTTATGCTGACGACGCCACCGGCTGGACCGTTGGTGGTGGTCTCGAGTACGCCTTCACGAACAACCTGACCGCCAAGATCGAAGGTCTGTACGTGAACCTCGAGCGCGACGACAACTTCGTCAGCCCGACCGCAACGGGCGGCAGCGACGAGAGCGAGTTCGGCGTGGTGCGTGCCGGTCTGAACTTCAAGTTCGG
>NZ_JAHAMK010000089.1 GCF_018383585.1 Microvirga sp. 3-52 | reverse complement strand
CGGCACCGCTTTCGATGGCGTCTCGGTGTTCACCGAAGCCGGTCAGACGATGCCTGACCTTGTCGGTAACCTGAAGTATGCCGGCACCTGGGGTTCGGCTCAGATCTCCGGTGCCCTGCACCAGCTGCGCAGCGACAACCTGGTCGTCTTCCCCGATGGCTCGACGGACTTCCCGGACAGCGAACTCGGCTGGGCAATCACGGCTCAGGGCTCGATCAACCTGCCGATGCTGGCCGCTGGCGACGCCCTGTGGCTCGCTGCGACCTACGCTGACGGCGCTCTTGGCTACCTCGGCTTCGGTTCGTCGGTCACCGTCGGCGCCCTGACCGAGTCGGTTGTCGACGCTTACGTCGGTGTTGATGGTGACATCCACACCGCCGAGGCCTGGTCGATCGCCGGTGGTCTGCGTCACTACTGGACCCCGACCATCCGTCAGAACGTGTTCGGTTCGTACGCTCGCGTCGAGTACGGCAACGACGCTCCGCTCGCTTTCCCGGGCGGTCTCGGCATCGCTGCTGACTTCAACGAGTGGCGCGCTGGCACGAACGTGATCTGGTCGCCGGTGGCTGGCCTGGACCTCGGTGTTGAGGTTCTCTACGCCAACATTGACCCGCGTGGTCCGGATCCGGTCAACCTGAAGAACGACGTTTGGGAAGGCCGCCTGCGCGTTCAGCGCGACTTCTAATCGGCTCATCCTGATTGGATCGGAA
>NZ_JAHAMK010000088.1 GCF_018383585.1 Microvirga sp. 3-52 | reverse complement strand
AACGCCGCGCTTTTGCGTGTCGGCCCTGTTCGCCTGGGAAGCCCGCTTCACAGGCCACGCATGGCGCGGGGTGGAGCAGCCCGGTAGCTCGTCAGGCTCATAACCTGAAGGTCACAGGTTCAAATCCTGTCCCCGCAACCAAAACCGCTCAAAGCCCCTGACGGCTCCAGCCCCAGGGACTTCGTGCGTTCTAGGGCATGAGCACAGCAACGGCATGGGTTGGCTTCGCCTCCGCATTGCCCGCGGAGCAGACGACAAGCATGCGGCCCAAGACGCCGCGCACCTGCGCGGCCTTTCCGCAGACAGAATATATGCCGTCGCCAAATCCCTAAGCAATCTTCAACAATGGAACCGTGCAGCGTAAACCCCTGGCCTCCATAAAGGGCCGACGCCTCGCGTGCCGGTGCACCGGTAATCCGCCATGCGTCCGCAAGCTCGCCCTTCTGCTTCTGTGCCGACGAACGGTCTAGAGCATCGGACAGGTAAACGGACGCATATCCGGCAGCCCTGAGGTAGTTCCAGCACTCGTGTGGCTCAAACAAATCGCAGATGCCGCCGAGCGCTCGCCACAGCGCATCGAACGTTCGCGCCTCGGCCTTGCGCAGGTGCGCTTTGATCTTGGCAAAGGCCTGTTCAATCGGGTTCAGATCGGGCGAATAAGCCGGCAGAAACAGGAACCAGGCGCCGCGTTGCTTCAGGCACTGGGCGGCC
>NZ_JAHAMK010000001.1 GCF_018383585.1 Microvirga sp. 3-52 | reverse complement strand
GTGGCGGGCGGCCGCGTGACAGGAATGCCCCGCCTCGACAAAGCGCGCCACTCGGCGGCGCAGATCCAGCGAGTAGGACTTGGTCATCGCTCATCTCCTCCCAGAAAGAGGGCTGAGACAAGTGAATCACGAAGCCGCCGCGCCGCATAGCCCCAAGGACTCCGTCAGAACTGCCGTTGCTCTAGATCTGAGCTTCGATGGCCGCCTTGTCGATGACCGACCAGACTTGCACGATCTTCTCTTCCCGAAACTCGTAGAAGACATTCTCGGCAAATCGAACCCGCCTCCCGTTGACAGGCAGATCCAGGAACTTTCCCGTCGGCGTACAGTCGAAGCCCAACCGGCTCGCGATATGAGGCGGATCGGCCATCAGCAGCTGAATGTCGAAATGGAGATCCGGAATTTCCCGAAAGTCCCTCTCCAGCATCTCGCGATAGCCCTGCAATCCGATGCGCCGACCGTTGTAGTGGACATCATCATGAACGAACTGCTTCAACCTCGGCCAATCCTGCCGGTTCAGGCAGGCAATGTAGTCTCGGTAGAGATCGGACAGGTCGGCTGTGATCACGGCGATTGCCCCGCGTCGGCAAGGTCCTGGCGGAACCGCAGGACGAGATGGAATCTCGCACCCGAGACCGCATGGTTCAAGGGGGCAGGAGAACCTGACCATCTCCGGCCGATCGGCTCATTCAGGTGGATCGCCTTTCAGGCCTGTGGCCGCTGGCCATGACTCCATCCACGCCACGTCATGGCCGGCCTTGTGCCGGCCATCCCGATTCGGTGAAGCGCCGCACCTCACCGATCGGGATCACCGGGACGAGCCCGGTGATGACGAGGTGGGGCATGACACTGTCCTGGGTCACTGTCCCTGATCACGCGCTCCTTGGCCGTCTGACCCATCACACGCTCCCCCGTCATGGCCGGGCCTGTCCCGGCCATCCCGATCGGAAGAGCGCGGCGCTCCACAGGATCGGGATCACCGGCACAAGGCCGGTGATAACGGGAGAGGCATCATGAAGGGCCGTGCGGAATGAGGGGACGTTTTACCCCGTCGCTTCACCCTCACTCCTCCCTGCAAGGGGAAAAGAGCTCACGACCTCATGGCGCTAGTCGCTCACCCCTTCACGCCCTTCCACGGCCATGAGCGTGGCGGTCAAAAGGACGATCTGCTTCTCACGGCCCTCATGCACGGCGAACACGTCGGTCTGTGCGAGGGTGAGCGTCCTGCCCGCCTTGACGACCCAGCCCCGCGCGATCATGCGTTCACCGATGCCGGGCGCCATGAGGTTGATCTTGAACTCGGCAGTGAGAACGCCCGAACCCCGAGGCATCAGGGTCAGGGCCGCATAACCGGCCGCGGAATCCGCAATGCTGGCCAGCGCCCCCGCATGCACGAAGCCGTGCTGCTGCGACACCGCCGCGGAGGCAGGCAGCGCGATCTCCACCAGGCCGGGAGACACGCGTACCAGGGATGCGCCCAGGGTCACCATCAACCCTTGGGACGCGAAGCTCGCCCGCACCCGCGCCTCGTAATCGGGATCTTTCGGCGCCGGATCGGTCATGTCGGTATCTCCGGATGTGTGAGACGGGCGAATCGTGCGGAGCCGAAACTCCGCTCCCGACGATGCGCGACTTTGGGCCCGATGGTCAAAATCAGCGCTTAAAAGCCTTGGAATCACGTTCATTTTCCCTCATTGATCCGCCCCATGAAGCATTCCAGTTCGCCCTCCTCCCACAAGGTCCGCTCGGGCACGCTCGTCGGCATCGGCCTGATGCTGCTCGGCGTATTCATGTTCGCCATGAACGACGTCATGGGAAAATGGCTCGTCGCGACCTATTCCGTCGGCCAGGTCCTGCTCCTGCGCAGCGTTGCGGCCCTGATGATCCTCCTGCCCCTCATGCGCCGGCAGAAGGTGCCTTTCGCCATTCCGCCGCAGCCGGGGCTGCACGCAGTGCGGATCATCCTCTCGACGCTCGAGGTCGCCTGCTTCTACTGGGCCGTCACCTATCTGCCGCTGGCGGACGTGATGACCTATTACCTGGCCGGGCCGATCTACGTGGCGGCCTTCGCGGCGTTCTGGCTCGGAGAAAAGATCGACAAGCCGCGCATCCTCGCCATCGGGATCGGCTTTGTCGGCGTTCTCATCGCCCTGCGCCCGTCGACCGCCACCCTGTCCCTGCCGGCCCTCATCGCGCTCGCCGGAAGCCTGTTCTACTCGCTGCTCATGATCACCACCCGCAAGCTGCGGGAGACCCACGATGCCACGCTGGTGCTCGGCCAGATTCTCGGCGCGCTGATCTTCGGCCTCATCGCAGCCCCCCTGGCCTGGGTGACGCCCGGGCCGCTCGATCTGGCAGGCCTGTTCCTGCTCGGCATCGTGTCCATGGTGGCCCATGTGTGCGTCAACCGCTCGCTGAAGATCGCGCCGGCCTCCGTGGTCGCTCCCTATCAATACACGCTGATCGTCTGGGCCATCGTGCTGGGCTACCTGTTCTTCGGCGATGTGGTGCAGTTCTGGACCCTGGTCGGCGCCGCCGTCATCTGCGGCGCGGGACTGGCTCTCCTGCTCCTGGAGCGCGAGGCCGCAAGGCGCGGTCGCGAGGCGAAGGACATCGAGACGCCCGTCCTGCCGGAGGCGTGATCGAGACGGCTGAACCATGCCGCCTCCCTTCGATGTGCGGCCCGACAACCGGCGCATGCCCAAGCCCTGACCGTGAGCCTCCAGCTGCGGATTCCACCCTCCTCGTCATGGCCGGGCTTGTCCGGCCATCCCGATCCGGTGAGCGCTGTGCCTTTCCGATCGAGATCACCGGGACGGGCCCGGTGATGGCGTGGAGGAGGTGGTGACGTGGAGGAGTGAGAGGCTGCGGCTCCTCCGGCGTGTTCCCTGATCCAGTCGCACCCCTGCTCCCGCCGTCATGGCCGGCCTTGTGCCGGCCATCCCGATGCTGTGAAGCGCTGGCGCCTCAACGAATCGGGATCACCGGCACAAGGCCGGTGACGACGAAGGGAAGTGGATTTTCGGCCGGACTCTGAGGAGGTCGGAGATCGACGAGCCCGCCTTTCATGGTCCGAGAGTCGAACTTGACACGCTGCACCACGCAGCCGTCAATGACCCCATAAAACACGGGGAGTTCGATGCGCCTGAAGCTCACAATCGCCGCCGCTGCGGCTGGCATTCTCTTTGCATCCGCAGCCTTTGCCCAGGACATCAAGATCGCTCTGATCGCCGGCAAGACCGGGCAGCTCGAGGCTTATGCCAAGCAGACCGAAGCCGGCTTCATGATGGGACTGGAATACCTCACGAAGGGCACGATGGCGGTGGGCGGCCGCAAGATCAGCGTCATCGTGAAGGACGACCAGCTCAAGGCCGACCTCGCCAAGACCCTGCTGGAGCAGGCCTATAACGACGACAATGTCGACCTGGCCATCGGCACCACGTCGTCCGCTGCGGCGCTCGCCATGCTGCCGGTGGCCGAGGAGAACGGCAAGGTGCTGATCGTGGAACCCGCCGTGGCCGATGCGATCACGGGCGAGAAGTGGAACCGCTTCATCTTCCGCACTGCGCGCAACTCGACCCAGGACGCCTATGGCGCTGCAGCGGCCGTTCCGGCAAGCGGGGAGGTTTCCATTGCGACCCTCGCGCAGGATTACGCCTTCGGCAAGGACGGTGTCGCGGCCCTCAAGACTGCGCTCGCGCAGATCCGCCCGAACGCGAAGGTGGTGTTCGAGGAATATGCGCCGCAGAACGCCACGGACTTCACCGCATCCGCCCAGCGCATCTTCGACGCGCTCAAGGACAAGCCGGGCAGGAAGATCATCAACATCATCTGGGCCGGCCAGCATCCGCTGCCGAAGATCGCCGACCTGAAGCCGGAGCGCTTCGGCATCGAGATCGCACCCGGCGGCAATATCCTGCCGGCCATGCAGATCTACAAGAACTATCCCGGCATGGAGGGCGCGGTGTATTACTATTATGCCTTCCCGAAGAACGCCATGAACGACTGGCTCGTGGCCGAGCACCAGAAGCGCTTCAACGCGCCGCCGGACTTCTTCACCGCAGGCGGCTTCGCGGCCGCCTCCGCCGCCGTCACGGCGATCCAGAAGGCGGGCGGCACCGACACCGAGAAGCTGATCGCCGCCATGGAAGGCATGACCTTCGAGACCCCGAAGGGCCCGATGACTTTCCGCAAGGAAGACCACCAGGCCCTGCAGGACATGTATCACTTCAAGGTCAAGGCCAACGGCAAGGACGCCAACGACCTGCTCGATCTCGTCGCCACCATCCCGGCCGACAAGATGCCGATCCCGGTTCGGAACAAGCGTTAAGCACACGTGACCTTATCGGCAACGACGCCCGCGCTCGAAACGCGCGGGCTGACCATCCGCTTCGGCGGCCATGTGGCCGTCAACGACGTGTCGTGCCGGTTCACCCCCGGCACGCTCACGGCCATCGTCGGTCCGAACGGCGCCGGCAAGACCACCTATTTCAACCTCATCTCCGGCCAGCTTCGCGCCACATCCGGACAGGTCGTCGTCGCGGGCGAGGACATCACGGGTCTGCCCGCCTCCGCTCGCACGCGACGTGGTCTGGGACGCGCGTTTCAGCTCACCAACCTGTTCCCGCAATTGACGGCACTCGAGAATGTCCGCCTCGCGGTGCAAAGCCGCGCGGATGCGGGCTGGTCGATGTTCAAGGTGTGGAACGGGCGCCGTGACCTGATCGAGAAGGCGGAAGGCATCCTGGAGCGGGTACGCCTCGCGGACAAGCGCCACATCGCCCCGAAGGCGCTCTCGCACGGCGACCAGCGCAAGCTCGAAGTGGCGCTTCTCATCGCTATGGAACCCAAGGTCTTCATGTTCGACGAGCCAACCGCCGGCATGAGCGTGGACGAGGTGCCGACCGTGCTGGAACTCATCCACGACATCAAACAGCGCGGGGATGCGACCGTGCTTCTCGTCGAGCACAAGATGGACGTCGTTCGCTCGCTGTCCGATCGCATCATCGTGCTGCACAACGGCACGCTCGTCGCGGATGGCGAGCCTGCGCAGGTCATCGCCTCGCCGGTGGTGCAGGAAGCCTATCTCGGCCTGGAGGCCGCCCGTGTCTGAGCCCCTCCTTCAACTTTCGGGCGTGCACACGCATATCGGTCCCTATCACATCCTGCACGGCGTGGACTTCGCGATTCCCGCAGGCGAGCTCACCATGCTGCTCGGCCGCAACGGCGCGGGCAAGACAACGACGCTGCGCACCATCATGGGCCTGTGGCAGGCCTCCTCCGGCCGCATCCGTTTCGACGGCCGCGACATCGCCAAGGCCTCCACGCCGGACATCGCGCGCCTGGGCGTTGCCTATGTGCCGGAAGCGATGGGCATCTTCACCGATCTGACGGTGCGCGAGAACATCGTGCTCGCTGCGCGCAGCGGACCGGTCGACAGGACCCGTCTCGACTGGATCCTCGGCCTGTTCCCCGCCCTCAAGCGCTTCTGGAACCTGCCTGCCGGCGATCTCTCCGGCGGGCAGAAGCAGATGCTTGCGATCGCCCGCGCCATTGCCGAGCCGCGCCGCCTGCTGCTCATCGACGAGCCGACCAAAGGCCTCGCGCCCGTGATGGTGCGGTCCATGATCGAGGCCTTCAGGGCGTTGAAGGAAGCGGGCGAGACGATCCTGCTGGTGGAGCAGAATTTTTACGCCGCCTCGGCGCTCGGCGACAACGTGATCGTCATGGATGACGGGCGCATCGTGCATTCCGGCCCCATGAGCGAGCTCGTCGAGGACAACGCCCTGCAGCAGCGCCTGCTCGGCCTCTCTCTGGATGCGCATCAATGAGCGACATGACCGCTGACGCCTCGACCGAGCTGCCGCGCGCCAGGTCCGACTGGCTCCCGCTGCTTCTCGTTCCGGCCCTCGCTCTGCTGGCGCTGCCCTTCGTCGGCAGCCCCTCGACCTGGGTGACGCTCACGGTGGCGGGGCTCGCCATGGGCATGATGATCTTCCTCATGGCATCGGGCCTCACCCTGGTCTTCGGCCTGATGGACATCATCAATTTCGGACACGGCGTCTTCATCTCGCTCGGCGCCTACGCGACGCTCCTCGTGCTCGGGCCCCTCGCCGGATGGGCGACGGCGGATTCCCTGGGCCTCAACCTCGCCCTGCTGCTGCTGTGCATCCTCGCCGCCATGGCTCTCACGGGCGTGGTCGGCGCCGTGTTCGAGCGCGTCATCGTGCGCCCGGTCTACGGCAGCCACCTGAAGCAGATCCTCGTCACCATGGGCGGGCTGATCGTCACCGAACAGGCGATCCATGCGATCTGGGGCGCCTCGCCGATCCCGATCCCGCTGCCGCAATCCCTGCGCGGCGCCTTCGTGCTCGGCGACATCGTGATGGAGCGCTACCGCGTCGTGGCGGTGGTGATCGGCCTTGCGGTCTTCACCGGCATGCAACTGCTCCTCAACCGCACCCGCATCGGCCTGCTGATCCGGGCCGGGGTCGAGAACCCGGAGATGGTCGAGGCGCTGGGCTACCGCATCCGCCGCCTCTTCGTCAGCGTCTTCATCGCCGGCTCCGCACTCGCCGGTCTCGGCGGCGTCATGTGGGCGTTCTATCGCCAGACGCTCACCGCCGGCATGGGCATGGAGGTGATGGTGCTGGTGTTCATCGTCATCATCATCGGCGGACTCGGCTCGGTCGGCGGCTGCTTCGTCGGCTCGATTCTCGTCGCGTTGGTCGCCAATTATGTCGGCTTCATCGAGCCCAAGCTCGCCTTGATCTCCAACATCCTCGTCATGGCCCTCGTGCTGATCTGGCGTCCGCAGGGCCTGTTCCCGGTGGCCCGCCGATGAGCACATCCCCTTCTTTCGCCCTCGCCCTTCCCTTCGACGAGACTCGCCGGCGCGGCGGCTTCTTCAGCACGATCCTGTCCTCGGACATGCCGCGCTCACGGGTGCTGAGCATCATCCTTCTTACCATCCTGCTGCTGCTCGCTGCGACGCCGTTCCTGTTCTCCGGAAGCCAGCCGGTGAGCACGGCGGCAAAAATCTGCGTCTTCGTCGTGCTCGTCGCGAGCTACGACCTTCTGCTCGGCTATTCCGGCATCGTGTCCTTCGCCCACACCATGTTCTTCGGCATCGGCGGCTACGGCATCGCCATCGCTCTGGAGCGCATGGGGCCGACCTGGAGCTCCGCCGCCATCGGCTTGCTGTCAGCGCTGGTCCTGTCCGCTCTGCTCGCCGTCGCCATCGGCCTCCTGTCGCTTCGGGTGCGGGCGATCTTCTTCTCGATGATCACCCTCGCGGTCGCCTCAGCCGCCGCCGTCCTTGCCTCGCAATTGTCTGACGTGACCGGCGGTGAGGACGGATTGTCGTTTCAGCTGCCACCCGCCCTGCGCCCTGCCTTCCGGCTCCTGTCCGAACCCCTCTTCGGCACGGCGGTCAACGGGCGGCTTCTCGCCTATTATCTCGTGTTCTTCGTCTCTCTTGTCGTCTTCCTCATCCTTCTGCGCATCGTGAACTCTCCCTTCGGGCGCGTGCTGCAGGCGATCCGCGAGAACGAGTTCCGTGCCGAGGCGCTAGGCTACCGCGTCGTCGCCTACCGCACTGCGGCGTCCGTCATCTCGGCGCTGGCCGCCACGGTCGCCGGTGCGCTCATGGCGCTGTGGCTGCGTTATAACGGGCCCGACACCACCCTGTCCTTCTCGATCATGGTCGACATCCTGCTCATGGTGGTGATCGGCGGCATGGGCACCATGTATGGCGCGGTCATCGGGGCTGCTTTGTTCGTTCTGGCCCAGAGCTACCTGCAAGTGCTGATGAGTGCAGGGAGCACGGCACTGGCGGGCATTCCGCTCCTGCCCGATCTGATCCATCCGGATCGCTGGCTCCTGTGGCTCGGCGCTCTGTTCATCGTCAGCGTCTACGCCTTCCCGGGAGGCATCGTCGGACGCCTGCGGCAAGCCAAGCAATAAAGGCTGAGCCCGGAAACCTTCACGAGCCTCGAACCGTTTCCTCCAGAGGAGCGGAGGAGACGTAATGAGCCGTGCCTTTGTTCGTGAAACCGAGGGTGGAGAAGCCTTCGAGGACCTTCCCGACCGGATGATCAGCCCGCATCATCTCGTGACGCCCTCGGGGCTGGCCCAGATGGAGGCGGAAATCGACTCCCTGCAGAAGCGCCTTGCCGAGGCTCAGGCTGCCGACGACAAGGCTGAAGTATCGCGCCTCAACCGCGACCTGCGCTACTGGTCCGCCCGCCGGGCCTCCTCGGAGGTGGTGCCGCCACCGACGGACGCCGCTCATGTGCGCTTCGGCGCGCGGGTCACCTTCGAGCGCGAGGACGGCCGGCGTCAGACCTACCGGATCGTCGGAGAAGATGAGGCCGATCCCGCCAAGGGAAGCCTGTCCTACGTTTCTCCCCTGGCACAGGCGCTCATGGGCAAGGAAATCGGCGACGTGGTCCCGATCGGGCAGACGACGGCCGAAATCGTCGAGATCGGTTTGTAACGGCGCCTCTTCCCCACACGTCATCACCGGCCCTGCGCTGGTGATCTCGATGCAGTCGAGCGCACCACCCTTCAAATCGGGATGGCCGGGACGGGTCCGGCCATGACCTTGGAACGAGTGCATCACCTGTCATCCCGGGGCCGCTACGCAGCTCCCGGAATCCATAGCCACGCCATCTTCATGGAAAGACGAGCAGCGTTGCGCCTTGGTCTGTACCGTTACCGTTCATGGATTCCGGGCTCGCACCTAAGGTGCGCCCCGGAATGGCAGTGAAGCGCTACTCCGCAGCCGTCGCATAATACGCCCGCTTGGCCTCGTACATCAGAAGGTCGGCGCGTTTGACGAGGGCCTCCAGCCTTTCACCCGGCTGGCTCGTCGCGGCGCCCATGGCGAAACTGAGGGGCAGGCCAGTGTAGAACTGGTTGTTCACTTCGAGCAGGTTATCGATACTGTCCATCACGATCTTGGCGTCGCGCTCGTCGGTTCCCGGCAACAGCAGGGCGAACTCGTCGCCGCCGATGCGCGCAGCATAGGACGGCTTGTCGACGGCCTTGCTCAGCACCTCGCCGGCACGGCGAAGCAATGCGTCGCCTGCGGCGTGGCCGAGCTGGTCGTTCGCCGCCTTCAGGCCATTCAGGTCGATGATGACGATCGTGACTGGGAACGGTCCCTTGCGCTCCAGGCGGTTGAGCTCGTCGACATAGAAGGAGCGGTTGTAGAGCTTGGTCAGGACGTCGTGCTTGCCGAGATATT
Organism: Microvirga sp. 3-52; assembly: GCF_018383585.1. Taxonomy (GTDB): domain Bacteria; phylum Pseudomonadota; class Alphaproteobacteria; order Rhizobiales; family Beijerinckiaceae; genus Microvirga. The sequence goes on along the minus strand of NZ_JAHAMK010000001.1, from coordinate 426,162 downwards.
CCAGATAGGCCTCCGCGCGCTTGCGTGCGGTGATATCGGTGAGCGCCACTTGGACCAGCGACCAGTCCTTTTCGTAGCCGGGCAGCACGGAGAACTGCAGATGAAGATGCAGTTCGTCGCCTGACAGGGAATAATTGACGACCTCGCGCTGCTGGAAAGTCTTTCCGTTCCAGAGATCGATCAACTGCTCCTTGAACTGCTCCCGCATCTCGTCGCGGAATACATCCCCGAGCCGCATCAGCAGGGTCTGCTTGTCGGGCGCCGAGAAGAGATCGAGCGTATGACGGTTGACATCGATCACGCGGATCTCGCTCATGCACCGCGAGACGAATTCCGGATGCACATCGGTAAACACACGGAAATCGGTGATACCCTGCCGGCGTACGTCGTCGAGGAGATGCTTGACGCAGCTGAAATCCTCCACCCAGAGCGAGACGGGCGAGTGCTCGAACAGGCCGCGGGCATAGGTTTCACTCGCCGCAAGCTGGCGGCGGGCAGACTCACGCTCGGTCACGTTCTCGATGGCGATCAGAACGCGATCCCATCTTTCTTCATGTCCGGGCAGCACGCTGCCCTTGAGCTGAATGTCGAGCCTTTTCCCCGAGAGGGTGTAGTTCACGGTGTTGCTGCAGAATTCCGTGTGCCCATCCCAGAGCTGCACAAGCTCCTCGATATGGGTTTTCAGCATGTCATTGCGAAAAATCCGACCGAGATTGCTCACCAGCTGTGGCAGGTCCGCGGCCTCGTAAAGGCTCAACGTTCTGCGGTTCACCTTGATGACCCGTATCAGGCTGGAACAGGCCTCCACCCGTGTCGTATCCTCCAGCAGGTACTCCCTCAGCGAGGTCACACCGGATTCGCGCCATCGCCCGAACAGGTCCTTGAGGCCGCTATAATCCTCGAGCCAGAGAGAGACAGGCGCCAACTCGAACATCTCGGCATCGTCGGCAAGTTCGCCCGCCGGCTGAATATTGATACGATCGACTTTGGAGGACAGCATGGAAAGCCTGCAGATGAACCCGATCTCGGGCGCCATTCAGCGCAGACCCGCAATGTAATACTAGGTCAAGTTCGGTATTTTTTCAGGCAGAATGAAGGTTGTCCAAGAATCAGGCATTCTTGCAACACTGCCGATTTGTCGCAACTGTCCCCAACTTCAGTTTCGTCATCACCGGCCTCCTGCCGGTGATCTCGTTTCGAGAGGTGCCGCGCTTGTCCTTGTCGGGATGGCCGGGACTGATCCTCAGATCAAGGCCGGGGACGGCCATGACGAGGACGAGGCTATGAGGCTTCTCGTGACGCATCCGAGGGCTGCAGCATGCTAACCCTTGCTGGGAACGATGGCTGTCGCTTCGATCTCAAGCCGCGCGACCCTCTCGACGAGCCGCACGACCTGAACGAGAGCCATGGCGGGGTAATGTGTGCCGAACACATCCCGATAGGCGCGACCCAGCTCACGGAGATTGGCGAGATACTCGTCGATATCGACCACGTACCAGGTTAGGCGCACGAGATGCCGGGGTTCTGCGCCCCCTTCGGCCAGAATGGCGCGGATGTTCTCGAAGATCTGGCGGGCCTGCGCGACGAAACTGTCGGCGAAGACCTCTTTCTCGTCCCAGCCGACGACCCCGCCCGTCACCAGAACCCTGCCCTCGGCCATCATGCCATTGGCATAGCCCTTGGGCGTCGGCCAATGCTTCGGGTTGAGGACCTCCGGTCCATCCTCGACGCCCGGCATGGGAGTGCCTTCCAAAGCGGCTGTCATTGTTGTTCCTCCCCTTATCGATCGGACGCAGTGTCACGATCCCTGGAGCGCTGTGCCTCCAGCATCTTCACAAGCTCGCGGGCGATCACGACCTTTTGGACCTCGGTGGCGCCCTCGTAAATGCGCAGGGCGCGGATTTCCCGATACAGCTCTTCGACCTTCACGCCCTTGGTGACGCCGAGACCGCCGAAAATCTGCACCGCCTTGTCGATGATGCTCTGCGCCGCTTCCGTCGCATACATCTTCGCCATGGCGGCCTCGCGGGTCACGCGCGGCGCTCCCTGATCCTTGGTCCAGGCCGCGCGATAGACGAGAAGCGCGGCGCTGTCGACGCCCGTCGCCATGTCGGCGAGAGATCCCTGGGTCATCTGCAAATCGCTGAGCGGCGCTCCGAAGAGCTTGCGCGAGGATGCATGCTGCAGCGCCTCGGCAAGGGCGCGGCGCGCCAGCCCGAGCGCAGCGGCTCCGACAGTCGAACGGAACACGTCGAGCGTCGCCATGGCGACCTTAAAACCCTCTCCCGGACCGCCGATGCGCTTCGCAAGCGGCACACGGCAGCCTTCGAAACGCAGCGTCGCAAGAGGATGGGGCGCGATGACATCGATGCGGCTCTCGATGGTCAATCCAGGATTCTGCGCATCGACCACATAAGCGGACAGACCTTTCGCGCCGGGCGCCTCACCCGAGCGAGCGAAGACGACATAGTGATCCGCAATCCCGCCATTCGAGATCCAGGTCTTCACGCCGTCGATCCGCACATGGTCGGGGCCATCCGGCGTGGCCGTGGTGCTCATGGCGGCCACATCCGATCCGGCTTCGGGCTCCGAGAGAGCAAAGGCCGCGATGGCGTCCCCTCGGGCCACCGGCGGCAGGTACTGCTCCTTGATCATGTCGGAGCCGAACAGGGTGATCGGACCCGTGCCGAGGCCCTGCATGGCAAAGGCGAAATCCGCCAAGCCCTCATGAGCGGCAAGCGTTTCCCGCGCGAGGCACAGGGTGCGCACATCGAAGGAAGACGAGATGCCGCCATAGGCCTGCGGCACGACGGCTCTGAGCCATCCGCCCTCGCCCAGTCGGCGCACGAGGCGGCGGCAGGAAGCATCCACGTCGTGATGATCGACGAGCGGTTTGACCTCTCTGGACGCCCATGCATTCAGGTCATCGGCAAACTGCCGATGGCGGTCCTCGAAGAACGGCCAGGAGAGAAAGCTCGCATCGATCACGTCAGTCTCCCTTGAAGACGGGCTTCTCTTTCGCCGCGAAGGCGCGATAGGCTCGGGCGAAATCCTCCGTCGTCATGCACAGGGCCTGCGCGACGGCTTCCGCCTCGATGGCCTCCTCCACTGACATGGCCCATTCCATGGCAAGCATGCGCTTCGTCATGGTGTTGGCATAGGTCGGTCCGGTGCCGATCGCCCGAGCGAGATTGCCAGCCTCGGCAAGAAGATCCGCGGCGTCGACGAGACGGCTGAAGAAGCCCCAGCGCTCGCCCTCCTCCGCGCTCATGAAGCGACCGGTGTAGAGCAATTCGGACGCGCGTCCCTGTCCGATGATGCGCGGAAGAATGGCGCACGCGCCCATGTCGCAGCCGGCGAGGCCGACCTTGTTGAACAGGAATGCCACCTTGGCGCCCGGTGCCGCGAGACGCAAATCGGACGCCATGGCCACGATGGCGCCGGCTCCCGCGCAGATGCCCTCGACCGCCGCCACGATGGGCTGCGGCGCGGCGCGCATGGCCTTCACCAGTTCGCCGGTCATCCGGGTGAAGGCGGTCAGGCCCTTGGTGTCCATCTCGACGAGCGGACCGATGATCTCGAACACATCTCCGCCGGACGAGAAGTTTCCGCCCGCACCCGTGACGACGATCGCCTTGACGTCATCGTCCTTGGCGCACGCATGAAAGAAATCGCTCAGCTCGCGGTAGCTCTCGAAGGTGAGCGGATTCTTCTTGTCCGGTCGGTTGAGGGTGACCGTCGCGACAGGTCCATCGACCGACAGCAGGAAATGCCGTGGCTCGTAACCTGCCAGCGGAAGCGTGACAGAATTGGCATACTGCGTCACTGGGCGTCTCCCATGATGGCCCGCCGGGCGGACAGTTTGGTTTTCGCGAGCAGCCGCATGAGATCGTTGCGGTCCTTGCCGGTGAGATCGCCGAAGAGCTCGGCGATCCAATGCTCGTGCTCGCCTGCCATGGTCCGGAATTCGGCACGGCCCTCTTCCGTCAGTCTGATCACCATGGCTCGACGGTCCGTCGGCGACACGGTTCGAACCACATGCCCCGACGCGACGAGCCTGTCGACGAGGCCGGTAAGATTGCCGTTCGAGACCATCATCCGCTTCGACAGATCGGACAGCATCATGCCGTCCGGCGCCTTGTCGAGCTGCGCCATCAGGTCGAAGCGAGGGAGCGTCACGTCGAAGCGCTCGCGCAGGCGGCGTCGCACCTCGCCTTCGATCAGCGTGGAGCAGGTGAGAAGCCGCAGCCACAGGCGCAGCTCCTCCCGGTGATCCTCCGGCATCTCGACCGCCTTCGTCTCGGCGTCGAGGGGAATCGCTTGGTCGTCCATTGTCAAATTTCTCCACCGGCCACCACAATGGCCTGCCCCGTCACGGAGCGCGCGCCATCGCCGCAAAGCCAGAGCACGGCATCGGCAATCTCGGAAGGGTCGATCAAACGGCCCTGCGGGTTATGCTTCACGAGTTCGCCGAGCGCCTCGTCACGGGTTCGGTTCGTCTTGGCCATGATCCGCTCGAGGCTCTCGGCCACGAGATCGGTGTCGGTAAAGCCAGGGCACACGGCATTGACCGTGACCCCGGTCATCGCCGTCTCGAGGGCGAGCGCGCGAACGAAGCCGATGACCGCGTGCTTGGCGGCACAATAGGCGCTCACATAGGGATAGCCTTTGAGCCCGGCGGTCGATGCCACGGCGACGATGCGCCCGAACCCGCGTTCCGTCATGGTACCCAGCACGGCCTGGGCCATGTTCGTGACGCCGAGCAGGTTCACGTCCAGCATCTGCCGGAAAACGTCGGGTCCCGATTTCATGAACGGCGCGGAGGCGGCTGCGCCCGCATTCGCGATCATCAGGTCGACCGGCCCATAGCGGTCGACCGCCTCCCGGACAGCTCGCTGCACCGCCTGCGGATCCGTCACGTCGACAACCGCCGCCGCATGGGCTGAACCCTGCACGATCGCCTGCTCGAGCGATGTGGCGCTTCGTCCGGCGACGGTGACGGTCGCACCGGCTGTCACGAGCGATGCCGCGATGGCGCGGCCGATCCCGCGGCCGCCCCCGGTGACCAAAGCATGCCGGCCCTTGAGAGGTTTCATGGTCATGTCATTCCGCCGCGAGAGGCTTCTCGCCGGCCTCCATCTTCAACTCCGCCCGGGTCTTGGGCTTTGCCTTCACCTTGAGCTCTTCGAGATCCTGCCGATCGCGGACGGAGTTGCGGAAGATCTGGTCCTTGCCGGCCATATATTGCGGCGGGCAGTGGATGTCCTTCGCGCCATACCAGGCGGCCGCTTTCATGGTGAAGAACGGATCGACCAGATGCGGCCGTCCGAGCGCGACGAGATCCGCGCGGCCTGCGGCGAGGATCGTGTTCACCTGATCGGCCGCCGTGATGTTGCCGACGCACATGGTGGCGACCTGTGCCTCATTGCGAACCTGATCGGAGAACGGCGTCTGGAACATGCGCCCGTAGATCGGCCGCGCCTCGCGCACGGTCTGTCCCGTCGAAACATCGACGAGGTCGACGCCATGCTCGGCAAAGGCCCGGGCGATCTCGACCGCGTCGTCACCCGTGATGCCGCCTTCCGCCCAGTCGGTCGCGGAAATGCGCACCGACATGGGCTTGTGCGCGGGCCAGACCTCGCGCATGGCATCGAACACCTCGAGCGGAAACCGCAGCCGGTTCTCGAGCGAGCCGCCATACTCGTCCGTTCGGCGATTGGTGAGCGGTGACAGGAAGCTCGCCATCAGATAGCCGTGGGCGCAATGCAGTTCGAGCATGTCGAACCCGGCTCGCTCGCCGCGCTTTGCCGCCTCGGCGAACTGCGCCTTGATGAGATCCATGTCAGCGCGCGTCGCTTCACGCGGCACCTGGCTGTCCGGGAAATAGGGAATCGGGGATGCGGAGCAGATGTCCCAGGCGCCATCCTCCAGCGGACGGTCGATGCCTTCCCACATGAGCCTGGTCGCGCCTTTGCGGCCCGAATGTCCGAGCTGCAGGCAGAACTTCGCCCCGGACTTAGCATGGATGAAATCGACGATCCGCTTCCAGGCCGCCTCCTGCTCGTCGTTCCACAGCCCCGTGCAGCCGAGCGTGATGCGCGCCTCCGGCGACACGCAGGTCATTTCCGTGAAGACCAGCCCTGCACCGCCCGTGGCGCGCGCGCCGTAATGGACGAGATGGAAGTCGCCCGGCACGCCGTCCTTTGCCGAATACATGTCCATCGGCGACACGACCACGCGGTTGGCAACCGTCATCTCCCGCAGACGGAAGGGCTGGAACATGGGCGCGCTCGGGTTGTCGACCGAAACGTCGAAACCCTGCCGGCGCACCTGGGACGCAAAGGTCTTGTCGACGGCCGCGACGAAGTCGGGTGCGCGCAGGCGCAGATTGTCGTAGGTGATCGCTTTGGCGCGGGTCATGACGCCGAAGGCGAACTGCACCGGATCGAAGTCCCAGAACCGCGCCACGTGCTCGAACCAGACCAGGGACACGTCGGCCGCGTGCTGGGTCTTCTCCACCTCCTCGCGGCGTCCGGTCTCGTAGAGCGACAGCGCACCCTCGACGCTCGGATCGCGCCGAATCGCCTCGTAGAGCGCGATGGCATCCTCCATCGCAAGCTTCGTGCCGGAGCCGATGGAGAAATGCGCCGAAGCCTTCGCGTCCCCCAGCAGCACCTTGTTCCCCATGACCCAGCGCTTGTTGCGGATCATCGGGAAATTGCGCCAGATCGAGCGGTTGGTGAGGATGCGGTGCCCGCCGAGGAACCAGCCGAAGATCTCTTCCATCAGCGCGGCCGATTCAGCCTCGCTCTTGTCCTTCAGCCCGGCCCGCTCGAAGGTCTCCGGATCGGTCTCGAACACCCAGGTGGAGCGGTTCGCCTCATACTGATAGGCATGGGCGATGAAGGGCCCCCACTCGGTCTCCTGGAAGATGAAGGTGAAGGCATCGAGCGGCTTGGTGGAGCCCATCCAGGTGAACTTGTTGGGCCGCAGGTCCACCTCCGGCTGGAAGTGATCCGCATAACGCTCCCGGAAGCGGCTGTTGATGCCGTCGGCCACGACCACGAGATCCGCATCGGCGAAAAGGCTCTCGTCATCCACGTCGACTTCATAGCGAAGCCTGACGCCGAGCTCCTCCGCGCGATCCTGCAGGATGAGGAGCAGCGTGCGGCGCGAGCAACCGCAGAAGCCGTTGCCGCCGATCCGATGCTCGCTTCCCCGGAAATGGATCGCGATGTCGTCCCAGTAGGCGAATTCCCTGATGATCCGCTGATAGCTCGGAAGGTCGTATTTCTCGAAATTGTCCAGCGTCGCGTCGGAGAACACGACGCCGAAGCCGAACGTCTCGTCGGCGCGGTTCCGCTCATAGACCGTGATGTCGGATTCCGGCCGAAGCTTCTTCAGCAGGATCGCGAAATAGAGCCCCGCCGGGCCGCCGCCAATGATCGCCGTCTTCATGAGAATCCTACCCGAGACATTGCATTTATTGTTTTAAGCTTAAAATAATTTTTGATCAACCGGTGCAAGCCGTTCCCCTGCTGAACGCTTGTCTGCAGGCTGTCAGGCCCTCATGGCCTCCGGGTGGTTCTCGGCGTCCTGAGCGATCTGGCGCAACGCGAAGCGCTGCAGCTTGCCCGTCTGGGTCCGCGGGAGGGCGCCCACATATTCGATGAGGCGCGGGTACTTATAAGGCGCAATCTCCGCCTTCACGTGATCCTGGAGCACCTTCGTCAGATCCGGACCCGGGAGATGGCCGGAGCGCAGGACCACATAGGCCTTCACCACCGTTCCGCGCCCGTCGTCGGGAGCCCCCACCACGCCGCATTCGGCCACAGCCGGGTGCGTGAGGAGCGCGGCCTCGACCTCAGGCCCTGCAATGTTGTAGCCCGCGGAAATGATCATGTCGTCGGAGCGGGCCTGGTACCAGAAATACCCGTCCTCATCCATGAGGTAGGTGTCGCCGGTGATGTTCCAGCCGTCCTGCACGTAATTGCGCTGCCGCTCGTCGGCGAGATAGCGGCATCCGGTCGGCCCGCGCACGGCCAGGCGGCCGATGCTGCCGGGCGGGAGATCCCGACCCTCATCATCGACGACTTTCGCCTCGTAACCCGGGACAGGCTTGCCTGTCGCTCCGGGACGGATCTCATCCTCGGTTGCGGCGATGAAGATGTGCAGCATTTCCGTTGCGCCGATTCCATCCATGAGCCGGATGTTCGTTGCAGCCCTCCAGGCCTCGAAAGTGCCCTTCGGAAGCGGCTCGCCGGCCGAGACGCATTTGCGCAGGCTCGAGATGTCATAGCCTTCGAGCTTCGACAGCATCGCGCGATAGGCGGTCGGCGCCGTGAAGCAGATCGTGGCCTTGTACTGCATGATGGCGGGCAATAGATCGTCAGGCCCCGCCTTCTCGAGCAGCACGGTCGACGCGCCGACGCGCATCGGAAACAGCACGATTCCGCCGAGCCCGAAGGTGAAGGCGAGCGGCGGCGAGCCGATGAAGCGGTCGCTCGGCTCGGGCCGCAGCACGTTTCGGGCATAGCCGTCGCAGATCGCCAGCATGTCCCAATGGAAATGCATGGTGCCCTTCGGCTCCCCTGTCGTGCCGGAGGTAAAGCCGATCAGGCAGACATCGTCAGCCGCCGTATCGACCGCATGGAAGTCCGGTGAGGCTTCGGCAATCAGCGTCTCAAGGCTGTCGGGCCGGCCGGATCCCCAATACACCACATGCTGAAGAGCCGGCGCCATCGCCCTGGCCCGCTCCATCTCCTCCGCGAGACGATGGTCGCAGAAGGCGATGGTGATCTCGGCTTTTTTGAGCGGATAGGCGATCTCCCTGGCACGCAGCAGCGGCATGGTGGCGACGACGACGCCGCCGGCCTTTAGGACCGCCAGATAGGCTGCCACCATCATCGGGTTGTTGGCCGAGCGCAGCAGAACGCGGTTGCCCGGCACGAAGCCGAGCTTGTGGACCAGAACGTTGCAGATGCGGTTCACCCGCTCCTGCAGAGCGCGATAACTCAGCGTCTCGGTCGGGCTGATGATGCACGGTTCGTCACCCCGTTCCGCATCGACCCATCGGTCGAGAAAGGCCACGGCACAGTTGAGTCGCTCGGGATATTGCAGTTCCGGACGTGTGAACTGGAATGCCGGCCACTGATCCCGAGGCGGAAGATTGTCCCTCGCGAAGGTATCCACATGCGCCGTGTCCGCCATCGTCCGCTCCTCATGTTTTCTTGTGTTGCAGGAGAATGGAGCACCGTCAGCCTGGCCGGGTCGAGGCAGCGCCTGCTTAGTCGCCGCCCAATGGCGAACCCTGTATCGCCGCCCGTCCGCCGATCACGCGCTCGTCATTTCGCCCGCTTTCCTCTGCGAAACAATCCGCTTGAAGAACCTGAAAAATATTTTAATCTTAAAATAATCCTTGGCAATCCCAAAGATTGGGCAAAGGTTGGGGACGCCGGGACGAAAGCTCCGATAAAGGGAGTGTTCGGTAGAAAATTTTTGCGGCAGAGTATCGCCGATCTGTCCGTCGAGGCGTCTTACGTCCCGCCGGGACCAATCACGCAGCACAGCAAATGTGCGCAGGGAACAGCCACTCGGGAGACTATGATGAACGTGACGATCAAAACCCTTGGCCTTGCAGCGGCCGTCGGCCTGGCTGCGGCACCGGCCATGGCGCAGGAGAAGCTGAAGGTCGGCCTGCTGCTGACCCTCTCCGGCCCCTCGGCCGTGCTGGGCCAGCACGCACGGGACGGCTTTCAGCTTGCGGTAAAGGATCTCGGCGGCAAGCTCGGCGGGCGCGATGTCGAGGTGGTCATCGTCGACGACGAGTTGAAGCCCGATGTGGCGGTGACGAAGGTGAAGGGGCTTCTTGAGCGCGACAAGGTCGACTTCGTCGTCGGACCGATCTTCTCGAACGTGGCAGTTGCAACGCACAAGCCTATCGTCGACGCCAAGACCTTCTACATCAGCGTCAATGCCGGCCCTTCGAACCTCGCCGGCAAAAGCTGCAACCCGTACTTCTTCGCGACCTCCTACCAGAACGACCAGAATCATGAGGTCCTCGGCAAGGTTGCGCAGGACCGCGGCTACAAGAAGGTCTACCTGCTCGCGCCGAACTATCAGGCCGGCAAGGACGCCCTCGCCGGGTTCAAGCGCCACTACAAGGGCGAGATCGTCGAAGAATCGTACACGCCCCTCAACACCCTCGATTTCCAGTCCGAGCTCGCAAAGATCGCCTCGATGCAGCCGGATGCGATCTTCACCTTCATGCCCGGCGGCATGGGCGTGAACCTGGTCAAGCAGTACCGCGCCGCGGGGCTCGCCGATCGTATTCCGTTCCTCTCCGCCTTCACCGTGGACGAGACGAACCTGCCCGCGCAGCAGGATGCCGCCATCGGCATGCTGAGCGGCTCGAACTGGGCTCCGAACATGAATACTCCGGAGAACAAGAAGTTCGTCGCAGCCTTTGAGGCCGCCTACAACAACGTGCCTGCCTCCTACGCCATGCACTCCTACGACGCGGCTCTGCTGATCGACGCGGCCCTCAAGGCGACGGGCGGCAAGACCGACGACAAGGAAGCCCTGCGCGCCGCCATCAAGAAGGCGGAGTTCAAGTCGCTTCGCGGCGATTTCAAGTTCGGCGCCAACGGCTTCCCTGTCCAGGACTTCTACCTGGTGAAGGCGGCCAAGCGCCCTGACGGCAAGCTGGAGACGGAAGTCGTCGAGAAGGTGTTCGACGATTACACGGACGCTTACGCCAAGGAATGCACCGCCACAAACTGAGGCGCACCGCATATCCGATCGATCTGCCCTCGCGGGCAGATCGATCGACATCCTATGACACCATCAAGGCGCTCTCGCATTCGAGCGCCCGAGCGGAGGCTCGACCGATGCAGGCCTGCAGCCAGTGACGTGCCGATGAACGCAACACTCCTCTTCGTCCAGGCTCTGAACGGCCTTCAATTCGGCCTCATCCTTTTTCTCATCGCTGCCGGGCTGACCCTGGTGTTCGGAGTGATGGACTTCATCAACCTCGCTCACGGCGTGCAGTACATGGTCGGCGCCTATCTGGTGGCGGCGTTCAGCGCCTGGACCGGAAGTTTCGGCTGGGCGCTGCTTCTCGCCCTGCCTTCGGCGCTGGCCTTCGGCCTTTTGCTCGAAGTGCTGGTCTTCAGACACCTCTATGACCGCGATCACCTCGATCAGGTGCTCGCCACGTTCGGCGTGATCCTGTTCCTGAACCAGGGCGTGAAGTTCGTCTGGGGCGCAGCCCCCTTGAGCGTTCCGGTTCCCGAGCTGCTCTCAGGTTCGGTGGAAATCGCGAGCGGCCTACTCTATCCCGTCTATCGGCTGGCGATCATCGCGGCAGGGCTCGTGGTCGCCGCCCTGCTCTATGGGCTCGTCAACCACACGCGCGTCGGCATGCTGGTGCGGGCGGGAGCCAGCAATGCCTCCATGGTGTCGGCGCTCGGCGTCAACATCCAGAGGCTGTTCATGATCGTGTTCGGCTTCGGCGCCATGCTCGCAGGCTTTGCCGGCGCGATGGTCGCTCCGATCCTCTCGGTCGAGCCGGGCATGGGAGACAACATCCTGATCCTCGCTTTCGTGGTCATCGTGATCGGCGGCATCGGGTCGATCCGCGGCGCGTTTCTCGCGGCCCTCCTGATCGGGCTGGTGGATACGGTGGGGCGCACCTTCGCTCCGAACCTGCTGCGCCTCTTTCTCGATCCTGCAGCGGCGAGCCAGACCGGCCGGGCCATCGCCCCGATGCTGATCTATATCTTCATGGCTGCGGTGCTGTTCTTCCGCCCCTCCGGCCTGTTTCCTGTGAAACGCTAGGGGCCGTTCATGACCGAACTCGCCGAAACGCCCTCCGCTCCCATGCCATCGCTCGCCACGCGGTTCGAGATCGTTCCCATCGTCCTTTTCGCGGCCTTTGTGGCAGCGCCACTCTTTGCCATGGTCTCCGGGGCGGAGGGGTATGTCCTGTCCCTGCTGACCCGCGTGATGGTCTTCGGCATCGCCGCCATGGCGCTCGATCTCATTCTTGGCTACGGCGCACTTGTCAGCTTCGGCCATGCGGCCTTCCTCGGGCTCGGAGGCTATGCGGTCGGCATCCTTGCCAGCCACGGCATCGAGGATCTGCTCGTTCAGATCCCCGTCGCGCTCGCGGCTTCCGCCATCTTTGCCCTGATCACGGGCGCGATCTCCCTGCGGACGAAGGGGGTCTATTTCATCATGATCACCCTGGCCTTCGGGCAGATGCTGTACTTCCTCGCCACGTCGCTGGCGGCCTATGGCGGCGACGACGGCATGACGCTGGCGTCGCGCAGTCTGGTGGCCGGGTCGAGCATCCTCGAGAACGATTTCACCTTCTACTGGGTCTGCCTGCTCTGCCTTCTCGGAGCCTATGCGTTCTCCCGATCCGTCGTCGCTTCCAGGTTCGGACGTGTCCTGCGCGGCACGAAGGAGAACGCCATCCGGATGGAAGCCATCGGCTTTCAGCCCTTCCGCTATCAGCTGGCAGCCTATGTGCTCAGCGGCATGATGGCAGGGCTCGCCGGGTGCCTGCTCGCCAACCAGGCGGAGTTCGTGAGCCCGGCCTACATGACGTGGCAGCGTTCCGGCGAATTGATCTTCATGGTCGTGCTCGGCGGGCTGGGCTCGTTGCATGGCGCCATCATCGGCGCCGCCGCCTTCCTGCTCCTGGAGGAATTCCTGCCCGAGATCCTGCACGGCTTGAGCTTCTTCCTGGGCGAGGAGACACGCGCTCATCTCGCCGAGAACTGGAAGATGGTGTTTGGCCCCCTTCTCATCCTGATCGTTCTGTTCGTCAGAGGCGGGATCATGGGCCTGCTGCGGAGGCCTCACCATGGCTGAGCCTCTTCTCGAGCTCCGCAACCTGCGGAAGGCTTACGGCGCCCTCATCGTCACCGACGACGTTAGCCTCTCCGTCCAGCCCGGCGAGCTGCACGCCATCATCGGTCCGAACGGCGCGGGCAAGACGACCCTGATCCATCAGATCTCCGGAACCCTGTCGTCGGATTCCGGATCCATCCTGTTCGGCGGTGAAGACTTCACCCATCTCTCGATGCCGCAACGGGTCCGGCGCGGGCTCGCGCGCTCCTTCCAGATCACCTCGATCCTGCCGGGCTTCTCCGCTCTGGCGAATGTGGCGCTTGCGGTTCAGGCGCGCTCGGGATCGAGCTTCCGCTTCTTTGGCAACGCATCGCTGGAGAAGGCCCTGAACGCGCCTGCCATGGATTGTCTCGCCGAGGTGGGACTCGCTGCTCGCGCCCATATCCCGGCGGGCTTGTTGTCCCACGGCGAGAAGCGTCAGCTCGAACTCGCCATCGGCCTTGCAACGGAGCCGAAGCTGCTGCTTCTCGACGAGCCCCTCGCCGGCACCGGTCACGATGAATCCCAGCGTGTCGTCGAGACCCTGCGGCGTCTGAAGAGCCGCCTGACCATCGTGCTGATCGAGCACGACATGGACGCGGTCTTCTCCCTTGCGGATCGCGTGTCCGTTCTCGTCTATGGCCGCGTGATCGCCACCGACACGCCGGAACGGATCAGGGCCAATCCGGAGGTTCGCGCCGCCTATCTCGGTGAAGAGGAGATGGTCTGATGCTCTCCGTCCGACAGCTCCAGGCATCCTATGGCGCAGCCCAGGTTCTTTTCGATATTTCGCTGGAGGTCAATGCCGGTGAAGTGGTGACGTTGCTCGGCCGCAACGGCATGGGCAAGACCACCACCGTGCGCTCCATCATGGGCCTGCTCCGCCCCCGTGGCGGCGAAGTGCGCTTCGATGGCGCTGCCGTAACCGGCCTTGCGCCCTATCGCATCGCAAAGACCGGCATCGGGCTCGTGCCGGAAGGCCGGCAGATCTTTCCGACGCTGACGGTGGAGGAAAATCTCGTTGCAACGGCTTCGGCCAGAACGGGCTCCCGCCGCTGGACGCTGGAGGCGGTCTACGATCTGTTCCCGCGCCTGAAAGAACGCCGGAGCAATCTGGGCACGCAGCTCTCCGGGGGCGAACAGCAGATGCTGGCCATTGGCCGCGCGCTCATGACCAACCCGAAACTGCTCATCCTCGATGAGGCCACGGAAGGGCTGGCGCCGCTGATCCGCACCGAGATCTGGACGTGCCTGAAGCGCCTCAAGGGCGAACGCCAGTCGATCCTGGTGATCGACAAGAATATCGGTGCTCTGGCGAGCTTTGCCGACCGCCATGTGATCATCGAGAAGGGCCGCTCGGTCTGGACCGGGACGAGCGATCAGCTCATGACCGACACCAGCCTCAAGGACCGATACCTCCACGTTTAAGGACAATCGCGATGGCAGCCGAAGAACTCGACCTGGAGGGCGAGTACAACAACCGGGCCCGCGTTCCCGATCATCCCGTTCACATCGCAGGCTGGCAGCAGGATTCCGCCGCCTATCGCGCAAGCGCTCGCTGCGACTTGGATATCTCCTACGGCCCCGGAGAACGGCACCGGCTCGATCTCTTCTATCCGCAGAACGGCGATGCCGGTGGCCCGGCCGTACTGTTCATCCATGGCGGTTACTGGCAGGCGCTCGACAAGTCGACCTCGAGCCATCTGGCCCGTGGCGCCAACGAGCGCGGGCTGACGGTTGCGGTCCCAAGCTATACGCTTGCCCCTGCCGCCAAACTGGCCGACATCGTGTCCGATATCGAGGCCGCCGCGAATTTCGTCATGCGGCGCACGGGCTGCCCTCTCGTCGTGAGCGGCCACTCGGCCGGCGGACATCTGGCGGCGTGCCTCATGGCGCGACCCAACGCGTTGGAGATGCCTGTTCGCGCCGCCATGTCCATTTCCGGCCTTTTCGACCTGCCCCCGCTGGTTCCGACCTCGATCAACAAGGCTCTTGCGCTCACCGTCGAAGAGGCTCATCGCATGAGTCCGCTGGAGTGGGATCCACCAACGAGCGGGCAGCTCATTGCAGTGGTCGGTGAGGCCGAAAGCAGTGAATTCCTGCGCCAGTCCCACACCATCGTCGAACGATGGAGGCAAGCGGGTGTTGCGACCCGGTACCACGAGGTGCCCGGAGCGCATCACTTCGACGTCGTCGCTGGGCTTTCCAACCCTAGCGACCCGCTCGTGGACATGCTCGTAGAGCTGGCAGCCGAGGCTTGAAATCAAGCAGGATGCCTCCAGGAACCTGTACCTTTATCCGACGTTGCGTCTCTCGGTGAGCGGGTGTTTCTATAAGAGGTAGCGGCATAAGGATCGGCAGGTGACGCATGCCTATCGCGCTGGCATTTCTGGTCCTTGTGGCAATGGCCTGGCCTCAAGCCCTGCGGGCATCCGAGGAAGCATGGCAGGCTCTGCGGGACGGAGGCACGATTGCCCTGTTGCGGCATGCTCGCGCGCCGGGAACGGGCGATCCGGCCAACTTCCGGCTTGAGGATTGCGCAACGCAGCGCAACCTCTCGGCCGAAGGCCGTCGTCAGGCGCGGGCCATCGGGGAGGCGTTCACGGCCCGGCAGATCTCCGTCGGGCGGGTGCTCTCGAGCCGCTGGTGCCGCGCACTCGACACGGCCCGCCTGGCCTTCGGCAGCCTGACGGAGCATTTCCCGCCACTGGATTCGTTCTTCTCAGGACGGGAACAGGAACCGGCCCGGACGGAGGCTGTGCGCCGGACCGTTCAGGACTGGCGCACGAACGGTGTCCTGGTGCTCGTCACGCACCAGGTCAATATCACGGCGCTCACCGGTGTCTTTCCCGGAGAGGGAGAAGTGCTCGTGCTCAGACCGAAGCCGGGTGCCGGTTTCGATCTCATCGGAAGGATCAAGCTCTAGAGATCAACGATCGGCCCTGAGCTGCTCGACCACACCCTGGCTCATATAGGGATGCCCGGCCTCGTTGAGGGCACGATCCAAGGCTTCGATGGCCACAAGGATCTTGGTGAGTTCCTCCGCCATCTCGACGGAGGGGAGCGGCGCCTCGGAAATCTGCCGCGCCATCTCCCTGCGCCGCTTCACAAGGTTTTCGCGCGCAGCGTTCAATTCCTTGATTTCCTCGGACGTCATAGGCTCCTCACGATCAAGACGATTTCAGTATTAAGTCCGTCGGGCCAGATCCGTTCAAGATCATTTTCTTCAGGCAGATCACGACTGCTTCGTGGCCGTTTCATAGTTCGAGAGAATCCAGCAATCCCAGGATCTGCTTTTGACGCTCCTCTGCCTGCTCACTGGATACCGAGAAGATGAGGCGCTCCTTGCTCCAATGTAGCATTCCCTGAGAAGCGTCGATCGTCATCTGCAGTGAGAGCTTGTCCGCCGAACCGGGTCGGAACGTCAGAGCGATCGCTTGAGGCCCTGCATCGATGCGGGCGATCCCGAGGCGTCGGCAGAGTTGCTGCAGGTTCGCGAGCCTCAGAAGATTCTGAACAGACTCAGGTATCGCTCCGAACCGATCCTCGATTTCCGCCTCCAGCTCATCGATTGTCTCATGTGAATTGAAACGAGCCAGGCGGGCATAGAGATTGATCCTCATCTCGGGCTCATTCACATACTCTTCCGGAATTGTGCCGGCCAATCCAATATTGAGCTCAGGTCTCCAGTCATCGTCCAGGGTCTCGCCACGCAAGGCGTGTTTGAGCATATGCTGGTAGAGGTCGGTGCCGATCAGCTTGATGTGACCAGTCTGCTCCTCGCCGAGGAGCGCACCTGCCCCGCGCTGATCGAGATCCTGTGCACTGACGGCGAAGCCCGCCCCAAGCCGGTCGAGGGCCGTCAAGGTCCGCAAGCGCTTTTCCGTCGCAGCTGAAAGGTCCTGGCCAGGTTCCGTCAACAGATAGGCCGTACCCCTGATGCGCCCGCGCCCGACGCGCCCGCGGAGCTGGTGCAGCTGCGCGAGTCCGAATCGGTCGGCGCGCCAGACCAGCATGGTGTTGGCACGGGGAACGTCGAGACCGCTCTCGATGATGTTTGTCGCAAGAAGGACGTCACCCTCGCCATCGGCAAAGCGCACCATCACATCGTCCGTCTCAGCGGGAGCCATCTGCCCGTGAGCCACCATGATGTCCAGCTCCGGAACGAGCTTTGCCAACCGCTCGCGCATCGGCTCGATGTCCTCCACCCGCGAGCAGACGAAGAAGCTCTGGCCTCGCCGCCGCCGTTCGCGCATGAGCGCATCGCGAACGCTTGCCGGATCGAAGGGCGTCAGGAACGTGCGGATCGGCTGCCGGCGCGCCGGAGGTGTCGCGATGATGCTCAACTCCTGCAAGCCGACCAAGGCCGATTGCAGCGTCCGTGGGATCGGCGTAGCGGTCAGGGTCAGCACATGCCCTCCTGCGGCCAAGTCCCTGAGTCTGGCTTTATGTGCCGCACCAAACCGCTGCTCTTCGTCGATGACGACAAGTCCGAGATCCTTGAAGGTGACGCCCTTCGCGGCGAGCGCATGGGTGCCGATGACGATGCGGATCGTGCCATCGGCCAGTCCCTTCTTCACCGCCCGAGCCTCGGCCGGTGTCACGAGACGGGAGAGATGCGCGATCTCGATGCCGAGGCCGGCAAAGCGGCGCTGGAAGCTTCGTACGTGCTGGCGCGCCAGAACGGTCGTCGGAGCGACAACGGCCACTTGTTTGCCGGAGAGAGCGGCAGCGGCGGCTGCACGCAAGGCGACCTCGGTCTTGCCGAAGCCGACATCACCACAGATCAGGCGGTCCATCGGCCGTCCTGATGAGAGATCCTGAAGAACATCCTCGATGGCGCGAATCTGATCCGCCGTCTCGGAAAACGGAAAACGGGCAACGAAGCGTTCATACGCGCGGCTCGGCGGGACAAGCGGCTCCAGCTTCACCGCTCTGCGGGCCTCGATCAAGTCGATCAGGCTTTTGGCTGTTTCCTGGATTTCGGCTTCGATCTTCCTGCGCCTGTCGGACCATGCATCGCCCTTCAGCTTATCCAAGGAGATGGAATCCGACATCGCACCATAGCGCCAGACGCGGTCCATCTCCGTCGCGGGGATCAGGAGCGTCGTGCCGGCCGCATAGCCGAGCCTGATGGCATCGCCTATGCCGGCATCGCCCGCCGGTATGGTCTCCATGCCCTCGAGCACCCCGATGCCGTGATCGACATGGACGATGGCGTCGCCGATCTGGAACCCGGTATCCGTGAAGTTCGAAGCGGCTGAACCCACCTCCTTCTCGGCACCCGTGCTGACGCGGCTACCCAGAACGTCCGTGGCCGTGATCAGCGCGATGCCATCCCGCTCATCCACGAAACCTTTCTTGAGATCAGCCTGCAACGCAAACCATCCCTCGGAAGAGCCGTCGACGACATCATTCCAGCTATCAACATCGTCAGGACGTCCGATGGATTGAATGCGACGCCTGAGCCGCATCAGATCCGATCGGGCTGCCGCAGCCAGAACGATCTTTCGACCGGCACCCGTCTGCGTACGAAGGAAATCTGCAAGGGCCTTCGAAGGCTTTGAGGCGATCGCGAAATTCGGCACCGCACTTTGCGGGAAATCATCCTGCGATGCAGCGTGAATGAAAACGAGACGGCGCTTCGACAGAACATCGGCCCACTCGTCGTCCTGGATGAAAAGCCGCTCAGGCGATATGGCAGGTGCTTTGATGCCGCCGTGAATGCGCACACTCGCCCGACTTCCATAAGCGTCTGCGACCTGCTCCATCACAAGCTGCCGCCTCTCCTCAGCCTTTGCATCCACAACGACTGCTGCATCCGGCCAGTAATCGAACACCGTCTCCAGACGTGGGAAATAGTCCGGCAATTGATGCTCCATTCCATCGAACCGTTCGACGGATGCGTCGCGGTCTTCGGCTCCTTTCAGAATGATCTCCGAAGCAGGTCCGATCAGGAGATGGTTGACCTCCGTTTCCGTCAACTGGGAGATCGGGTCATAGGAATGAATGGCCGCAATGGTTTGCCCATCATGCTCGGCCCGATACGGCAAGGGGCTGTCGGCTGGGAAAAGATCGATCACCTGCCCCCGGATAGCCACCTCGCCCGGCTCATCCACTCTCTCATCGAGGATGTAGCCGACCTGATGCAGGTAGTCTCTCAGTGCCTCAGACGAGAATTCCTCGCCTGTCCGAAGATTGAAGACCGCCTTCTTCACGCTGTTGCGCGGCGGCACGCGCTGAAGGATTGCGGCAGCGCTGGTCACCAGGAGCCGAGGAGCCGTGACCGGTTCGCTCATGCGCCGGAGAACCGCCATACGTCGTCCCATGGCCTCACGCGAGGGCGAAGCGCTGTCGTATGGAAGACAATCCCATGGGGGCAGGAGGTCGATATCGAGATCGGGGGCTAATCCCTTCATGGCCTGCGCCAGCTGCTCGGCCCAGCGTTCCCCTCCTGCAACATAAATGACCCCTCCCAGCCCGGCCGACTGCACATGCTCGAGCAGCCGCACGGCGTGGAGACCCAATGAAGAAGGCAAGGCAAGATCGATCCGCCTGATGTCCTGGGAGGGGGCAGGCTTGGCACGCATGGGGCACTCGTGTGACGGGGCTCGGGACCCAAGGACAACGTTCAGACACTGCCGCAGTTGCAAGCGCTCGACCGGCAACCCCTTACAGCTTTTTGTAAACCAACGTCGCTCATAATCCGATCATGACCTATGGTAATGCAAAACGTCTCTGTCTCGGATTGGCTCTGCTCTCATGCTCCGCCTTCGGAAGCGTTTCGGGCGCTCTCGCCGCTGCCGAGAATATCTCCCCAGCGACTCCGGTTCAGGCATTGCCGAGCATTCCGGCGCCCCCGGCCGGGGGAATGAACCTGCGACCGAAAGCAGCAACCCCGGCCTCCGGCAAGTCTGTCGAGAAGGCTGCACCTGTGGTCTCAATCTCGCAGGATTCCCGCCCGACTCTGGACGCGAGCACCTTCATCAACACGATGCGGGCCGCCTGGACCTATAAGCGCATTGCCGAGACGGGAGGATGGCCCAGCCTGCCCGCAGGCACGGTCCTGAAGGCGGGCGACAAGGGCCCGCTCGTCGAAACCCTTCGGCAACGCCTTGCCTCAGAGGGCGACCTTTCCGCCGACCTCAACACAGGAACGGACTTCGATTCCCAACTGACAAAGGCCGTCAAGCGGTTCCAGGCCCGTCATGGTCTGCCGGAATCCGGCGCCGTGAGGGCGCGAACCCTGGAAGCGCTGAACGTCCCGGCTCTCACGCGCCACCGCCAGCTAACCGCTTCGGCCCAACGGCTGGCAGGCTCCACGTTTTCCTTCGGCGAACGCTATGTGGTCGTCAACATTCCATCCGCTGCCGTCGAAGCCGTTGAGCGCGGACAAGTGGCTCGCCGCTTCGTCGCAATCGCCGGCAAGGTGGACCGCCCCTCGCCTGTCGTCGAAACCCGCATCACCGCCGTCAATCTCAACCCCACGTGGACGGTACCTGTCTCCTTGATCAAGAAGGACATCATTCCCCATGTCCGGAAGGAACCCGGGTATCTGGAGAGGATGAAGATCCGCATTCTCGATGCGAAAGGACAGGAGGTTGATCCCAGGACGCTCGACTGGTCCACGCAGAATGCGGTGAACTACACGCTGCGCCAGGATCCCGGAGCGATCAATTCGCTCGGACAAATCCGCATCGACATGCCGAACAAGCATGCCGTTTACATGCACGACACGCCCAAGAAGCAGCTCTTCGCACAGGATGCACGCTTTCATTCCTCGGGTTGCGTTCGTGTGGCCGATGTCGTCGATTTTGCCGAATGGCTGCTGCGCGGCACCAATGGACCGGCCGGCGCATGGACGAGGGATGGGCTCGATACGGCCATCGCCAATGCGGCACGTCAGGACATTCGCCTCGAGAAGCCGGTGCCCGTCGCCTGGGTCTATCTGACCGGCTATTCGACAGCGGACGGCGCCGTGCATTTCCGCGACGATATCTATGGTCTCGATACGCCGAGGAGCGATCCTCTGCCGGAGCCTCAGGTCGTGGATGTGCCCGCAACGGCCTCGATCAAGCCGAAGCGCCTGTAAGAGCGCGTCGGATCAACGCCGCATCAGCCACTCTTCCTGCGTAGCAAGCGTCCGGAGGACGGAATGACCTTTCGGGCCTTGTGCCATTCGAAAGCGGCATCCTGGAACATGTCGATGGCGGCGACAGCCTGAGCCCGCATTGCCGCGATCGAAGCAGGATCTCGTTGTGCGAAGCGATCCGTTGCCTGAGCCAGCTGGCGACAGCGTTCTTCGACGATGCGACGGGCCTCTCTCAACCGAAGGTTCGAGTCCTCGGTCGACGTCATCTCATCGCAGAAACGAAGCACGTCCCGCGTGAGGTTCTCGCCCGAATAGAGGCCTGAATAATGATCGATCATGCTGCGAACGAAACCAAGAGAGTCACGGATCTCTTGCCGTATGAGTGTCTCGCTGCTCATCGCACCCTTCCCAAAGAGGAGCCGCATTCCTGCCTGCACCGGCGATGATGTGGTATGAACCAGGGATCTCTAAAAAGGTGTTAGCCCGGCTTCCCTGCCTGAGGATCGGCGGGGACCTTGGGCGGAACCGAAAGAGGAGTATCGTTGTTCTGCGTGACCGTCACACGCGACGACCAGACTCTTTCAAGGAGAGGACCGGCAACGATCCCAGCAACGAACGCGAACGCAGCCACGATCAGCCCGACCCGGCCACAAAGGCTCAGCACATCCTTGAATGCCATAAACCTTCCTCCCGTCTGCTTTGATTCAAGAATCCTAGGGGACCTCTTGGTCGCAGCCAATAGACCAAAGCACAGATTGTCGAACCAATGACGGTCCGCCGCTTGAGAAACGAGGCGGAACGCGTGGAAAAGGCAGAGCTTTTCTTGCTGCCCGGACGATGCATTATTTTTTGGCAGCATCGGGCGCAGGCTCGATTCCAAGCGATGTCGTAACGTTGTATAGATCTATTCTGTAGTCGATGGTGTTCCCTGGTTCGGGAACCGGGGCATTGCCTTGCCCTCCGGGATCGGCTTGATCGGCCTGGACGATTCTGAACATTTCTGTTGCGTTGGAATTGAACACGGGTTCATGGGATATCGTACATGCCCTGCTCCAGCAATTATCGCGCCTCGAAACGCCATCAGGAACTCGGTTCGGACTTCTATGACATCGTCCGACCGGCGGAATTCCCGCAGCATACTCTGCGCTACCGCAACCAGCGCTGGGCTGAGCGCGTCGGTCTCGGGCCGCTCACCGACGAGGAGTGGATCGACCATTTCGGACGCTTCGCGCCGCTCCCAGGCAGTTTCGTGCAACCCCTCGCCTTGCGCTACCATGGCCATCAGTTCCGAACCTACAATCCGCACCTGGGCGATGGGCGCGGGTTTCTTTTTGCTCAGTTGCATGATGTGCAGGATGGCAGGCTCCTCGACCTCGGCACGAAGGGCAGCGGGCAAACCCCGTGGTCGCGCCATGCGGATGGCCGCCTGACCCTGAAGGGTGGCCTGCGGGAGATCCTGGCGACGGAAATGCTCGAGGCGCTCGGCGTCGAGACCTCCAAATCCTTCAGCCTGATCGAGACCGGCGAGGAACTCGAGCGCGGCGATGAACCCTCCCCCACGCGATCATCGGTGCTGGTGCGTCTCAGCCATTCCCACATCCGCATCGGAACGTTCCAGCGGTTGCTTTACCTGGATGAGACCGACAACCTCCGCAAGCTTCTCGACTACACCATTCGAACCTACATGCCGGAGATCTGGCGCGACGATGAAGCAGATCGCGTTCCGGCATTTCTGGAGGAGGTGTGCCGACGTGTCGCCCGCATGGGCGCGCAATGGATGGCCGCCGGGTTCGTGCACGGCGTACTCAACACCGACAACATCAACGTCACTGGAGAAAGCTTCGATTACGGCCCGTGGCGTTTCCTGCCCGTCTACGAGCCCGGTTTCACCGCTGCCTATTTCGACGAGACAGGTCTTTATGCCTTCGGGCGGCAGCCCGATACGCTTTTGTGGAACTTGTTTCGCCTTGCAGAATGCCTGCTTCCCTTGGCCCAGCAGAGCAGCCTCGAGCAGGCGCTCACGACATTCGAGCCTGCCCTTCATCGCGAATTCCCCGCCGCGATCCTGCGCCGCCTCGGCTTGCAATCGAAAGGCCATGAGCAGGATGGCGTTCTCGCCAAAGCGATATGGACGTTCCTGCACGAGAGCAAAGCTCCATTCGAGCAAACCTTCTTCGATTGGTATGGCGGCCTTCTCAGTGCACATCGTGCCGAGAAGAGTCCTTCCGCAGATCTGTACGCCCAGCCATTCTTCGAGCCGGTTCGCGCGGCTCTAGGCACATTCGCGCCATCCCCTCAGATCAGGCTCGATCACCCCTATTTCGCACAGCGGAATCCATGCACCATGCTGATCGACGAGGTCGAGGCGCTCTGGGCTCCGATTGCTGCGGCGGACGATTGGTCGGCCTTTGAGCGGAAGCTTGCCGAGATCCGCGCCATGGCCGAGGTCTATGGTGCAGATCCCGCGCACTAGGAGGGCATTAGCCCAAAGCGAGGACAAGGCCTGTCATGGTCACCGCTGCGCCGGCAGTCCGCATGACGGTGGAATGGCCGAGTGTGAGCAGACCGGCAGCGATCCCGGCACCATGCAGCATGGCAGTCGCGAGAGCAAATCCCAGGCTGTAGAGAACAGCGTCGGATCCAAACGGAATTTCCGCGCCATGGGCATAGCCATGGAAGACGGCAAAGACGCCGACGAGCGCAACCGCCGCCTGGATCGGGCACTGCCGTCCCCACGTCACGACAGCACCTAGAACGATGATGGACATCGCGATGCCGAACTCGACGGCTGGAACTTCGATGCCGGTCAGGCCCAGAATTCCACCAGCCAGCATCATCCCCACGAAGCTCATGGGAAGCGCCCATAGAGCCTTCCCTCCGAGCAGAACTGCAAAGAGGCCGACGCTCACCATGGCAAGAACATGATCGAGGCCTCCCAGGGGATGCGAGAGACCTGCGAGAAAACCTGAGGCGGCGTCATGGCCCGTATGGGCCAAGGCGGGGGTGGTTGCCGCGACGAAGATCGTGACAGGAACTGAGCGCTTGAACATCCTGGAAAACCCCTTTTAGGCCGCTGACGACAGGCCGCCGGCCTGTTCGATGAACTGGGCGATGGCACCGACACCGACACCGTCGCGGATATTGCTGAACACATAAGGGCGCTGGCCGCGCATGCGCTTGGTATCCTCTTCCATGATCGCAAGGTTGGCGCCCACATAGGGAGCCAGATCGATCTTGTTGACCACGAGGAGATCGGAGCGCGTGATGCCAGGGCCGCCCTTGCGCGGGATCTTCTCGCCACCGGCCACGTCGATGACGTAGATCGTCAGATCGGCGAGTTCGGGCGAGAACGTGGCCGCCAGATTGTCGCCGCCGGATTCCACCAGCACGACGTCGAGTGCCGGGAAGCGCCTGCGCATGGTGGCGATGGCCGCAAGGTTGATGGAGGCATCCTCGCGAATGGCGGTGTGCGGACATCCGCCGGTCTCTACGCCCATGATGCGCTCAACGGGCAGCGCGCCTGCAACGGTCAGGAGGCGCGCATCCTCCTTGGTGTAGATGTCGTTGGTGATCGCGCAGATGTCGTAGCGCTCGCGGAACGTCTTGCAGAGTGCTTCCATCAGCGCTGTCTTGCCAGAGCCGACCGGTCCGCCGATGCCGACGCGTAGGGGTCCCGTGTGAGAAGTCATGAGCGGAAAAGCCTCGTATACTGGTTTTCATGATGAAAGGAGCCGAGATCGGCCCGAAAGGTCGAGCCGCCGATATCGTCGAGCGTGAGAGCCATTCCCTGGCGTGCGACGTCCTGAACCGTGCCGGCAAGGGCGGCGGTCACGCGGATGCCTGCCGTCTGCCCGATGGGTGCCAGACGGATGGCTGCGGACACAAGGGTCTGCACGAGGCCGAAGAGATAGGCTCGCGATGTAATCGGCAGCGGAATGTCATGCGCGGCCGCTGCCATGCCGATGGCGACAGGAAAGGCAACATCGCCATCGAGCGAAGGCAGCCGCGGCGATGGCCAGGCCGCAAGGGTCGCGTCGAGGAAGCTGCGTCCCTGCTGACTGGTTTCGAGGTAAAGCTCGGCGGAGGGCGACAAGGCGAGAGCGAGTTCATTGACGGTTTCAAGGTCACTGCGATGCCCCTGCTCAACGGCCCGGTAGGCGTGGCTCAGAAGAATGGCATCGTTGCGGCCGAGACCGAGAGTGAGCAGATCGGTCAGCCATGTGGCAAGAGTCGTTTCATCGATGACGTCACCAGCCTCTACGGCCCATTCCAGGGTGTGTGAATAGGCATAGCAGCCGACAGGATAGGACGGCGAGAGCCAGGCGAACAGAGGCAGGATTGCTGCCTCGTCTCCCGGGCCCTGTGTTTTGATGGACGCATCATCCATGGTCATGTCCATGATGATGGCCGGAATGCCCGCCATCCTCGTGGTGATGATAGGCGCCGCGGACCGGGCGGAAGGGACGTTCGACAATTTCCACCTTGGCGCCAAGCCCGAGCAACATGTCGACGAGCACATGATCATAGCCGATATAGATCGCCGCGCGCGTGATCTCCGCCGGCACGTGCCGGTTGCCGATATGCCAGGCAAGGGTCAGAAGTTCGAGTGGATCGTCCGTCGTGATCTCCACGAGCTTCTCCGGCGCGGCCCTCACCTCGACGAGCCAGCCGCTCTCCAGCCGGATGGCATCACCGTCCTCCAGCACATCGGCCTTGCCAAGATCGAGCAGGAAAGCAGTTCCGCCATCAGCATTGAGCATGATGCGGCGTCGGTGGCGGTCACCGTGATCGAGAGTGATGATATCGACGATACGATCCTGCTCGACGGCTTCGCGACGGATGATGGATGTGGCACGGATCATGTCAGAACAGGAAGTAGCGTTGAGCCATGGGAAGGACCTCGGCGGGCTCGCAGACAAGCAGCTCGCCGTCGGCACGAACGTCGTAGGTTTCGGGATCGACCTCGATCAGAGGTGTCGCATCGTTGTGCACCATGTCCTTCTTGCCAATTCCGCTGCGGACGTTCTCGACGGCAACGAGCCGCTTCTGGACACCGAGCTTCGCCGCCAACCCATTCTCCACCGCGGCCTTCGATACGAAGGTGAGTGAAGTCGTGGCAAGAGCCCGCCCGTAGGCACCGAACATGGGCCGATAATGCACCGGCTGCGGCGTCGGAATCGAGGCGTTCGGATCGCCCATCAGGGCCGCCGCGATGGCGCCACCCTTGAGCACGAGATCGGGCTTCACGCCGAAGAATGCCGGAGTCCAGACCACGAGATCAGCGAGCTTACCGACCTCGACCGAGCCGACATGCCTGGACACGCCGTGGGCGATGGCTGGATTGATGGTGTATTTTGCCACGTAGCGACGGGCGCGGAAGTTGTCGTTGTCACCGGTCTCGCCGGGAAGCGCGCCGCGCTGAACCTTCATCTTGTGAGCCGTCTGCCACGTGCGGATGATGACCTCGCCGACACGGCCCATGGCCTGGCTGTCGGAAGACATCATCGAGAGCGCACCGATGTCGTGCAGGATATCCTCGGCCGCAATGGTCTCCTTGCGGATGCGGCACTCGGCGAACGCGAGATCCTCCGGGATCGAGGGCGAGAGATGGTGGCAGACCATGAGCATGTCGAGATGCTCGTCGATGGTGTTCACCGTATAGGGCCGCGTCGGGTTGGTGGAGGACGGCAGCACATTGGGCAGGCCCGCCACCTTGATGATGTCCGGCGCATGCCCGCCGCCCGCTCCTTCCGTGTGGAAAGCGTGGATCGTGCGGCCCTTGAAGGCCGCGATCGTATCCTCGACGAAGCCGGATTCGTTGAGCGTGTCGGTGTGGATCATCACCTGCACGTCATAGGCATCGGCGACGGAAAGGCAGCAATCGATGGCCGCCGGTGTCGTGCCCCAGTCCTCATGCAGCTTCAACGCGCAGGCGCCGGCCTGGATCATTTCTTCCAGAGCACCCGGCTTGGAGGCATTGCCCTTGCCCGTAAAGGCCAGGTTCATCGGGAAAGCGTCGGCCGCTTCGATCATGCGGGCGATGTGCCACGGTCCTGGCGTGCAGGTGGTGGCGAAGGTTCCGGTCGCCGGGCCTGTCCCACCGCCCAGCATCGTGGTGATGCCGGACATGAGCGCCTCTTCGATCTGCTGCGGGCAGATGAAGTGGATATGCGAGTCGAAGCCGCCGGGCGTGATGATCTTGCCCTCGCCCGCGATGATCTCCGTGCCGGGCCCGATGATGATGTCGACATTGGGCTGCACGTCCGGATTGCCCGCCTTGCCGATGGCCGCAATCCGGCCGCCTCTGATGCCGATATCGGCCTTCACGATGCCCCAGTGGTCGAGGATCACCGCATTGGTGATGACGGTGTCGACCGCGCCCTCGGCCCGGGTCGTCTGCGCCTGCCCCATGCCGTCGCGGATGACCTTTCCGCCGCCGAACTTCACCTCCTCGCCATAGGTGGTGAAGTCCTTCTCCACCTCGATCACGAGAGCTGTATCGGCAAGACGAATGCGGTCGCCCTTGGTCGGGCCGAACATGTCGGCATAGCCGGAGCGCGGGAGGGAAGCGGGCCTTCTGGTATTCGACATCACAGCGCTCCCATCACGGCCTGGCGGAATCCATAGACCTCGCGCTTGCCGGAAAGCGGGATGAGCACCACCTCGCGGGTCGAGCCGGGCTCGAAACGCACAGCCGTGCCGGGAGCAATGTCGAGCCGCATGCCGCGGGCCCTCTCCCGGTCGAACGACAAAGCCGGGTTCGTCTCAAAGAAATGATAGTGGCTGCCGACCTGGATCGGGCGGTCGCCCGTGTTGGCGACGGTCAACACGATGCGCTCGGCGCCCTCGTTGAAAATGATCTCACCCTCCTGCGCCATCACTTCACCGGGCACATCCTTGGACGCCGCGCCACGGATCGGATGATGCACGGTGACGAGCTTGGTGCCATCGGGAAAAGTCGCTTCTACCTGCACGTCGTGGATCATCTCGGCAACGCCTTCCATGACCTGATCGGCGGTGATGACATGCGCGCCCGCCTCCATCAGCTCGGCGACGGAGCGTCCGTCGCGTGCACCCTCCACGACCGTATCGGTGATGAGGGCGATGGCTTCCGGATGATTGAGCTTCACGCCGCGCTCCAGACGCCGGCGGGCGACCAAGGCGGCCATGGCGATCAGAAGCTTGTCTTTTTCACGGGGGGTGAGTTGCATGGTTCGACCTTAGCTGAGCCAGACACGAGGTAGAGGCTCGCGCCGAAAGGCGAGAAGAAACGGAACGGCCGCGGCGCGGAGCGCTTCGACCTTCATGGCGCAGAATCGTACGGCGAGAAGCCCATTCCATGCGCTGGCCGCAGCGTCGCAGCCATTAATGGAGGAGATGCTTTCACGCACGGTTTCGAGGCGCGCCTCGGCATCCGGCGCGACATGAATCAAGGTGGCGAAGGCACGGGCACCTTTCCCGACGCTGGGCTTCTGGAGGAGATCGGCAATCGATCCGCCGAGCCGCAGCGTATCGGCGTAGACGAGGCGCCCTCCACGCCGGATGCGCCAGCAATCCTCGAACAAGCCCTTCGCGATGTGCTCGGCCCGGGCTTCCCGTCCGAACACGACGGCCTCGAACATGGTCAGGCTCGCATCGTCAGGCATCTCGGCAGTGAGTTTTCGGCGCAGGCGTGCCCTGTCGAACAAAATGGTTTCCTGCGGCAGCCAGTCGAGCCGTGTGCCGGCCTCCAGCCTGAGGTTGACCGCCAGTTCCGCAACCGGCCCATCCGAACGATAGACCTTCTCGGCCGCGGGTGTCGCGACCGTTACCGCAGCGCCGGAGCGCGCCTCGATTCCGACGGAGAAGCGATCGCCGCACGCAATGCCTCCGGCCGTATTGACGAGAACGGCATCGAGACCACTTCCCTCGCCTTTCGGGAGCCTGATCCGCATGGATCCGCTCTCTTCGATCTGCATGGGCCGTGTGCGACTGCTCAAGCGCGCTGCGCTGAACGCAACACGCCCGACGGCGCGCTGGCGCTGTGGAGACACGGACTGGGAGAGACCATCAAATGGCCAAGCGTTGACGTACATCGTCTCCCTCAAGAGCAGAACGGTCGCCATGCTGCACGATCTCGCCGCGCTCCATCACGACGAACCGATCGGCGAGGTCGCGGGCGAAGTCGAAATATTGCTCGACCAGGAGGATGGCCATATCCTTTCGTTCGCGCAAGTAGGTAATCGCCCGGCCGATATCCTTGATGATGGAAGGCTGGATGCCTTCGGTCGGCTCGTCGAGCACAAGGAGACGCGGACGGGTGACCAGCGCCCGCCCGATAGCCAATTGCTGCTGCTGCCCGCCAGAAAGATCGCCGCCGCGCCGGCCAAGCATGGATTTCAGGACGGGAAACAGCTCGAAGACCTCATCCGGAATTTTCCTGTCGCCGCGCTTCAGGGGTGCAAAGCCCGTCTCAAGATTTTCCTTGACGGTGAGGAGGGGAAAGATCTCCCGGCCTTGCGGGACATAGGCGATTCCGAGCGCCGCCCGCTCGAAGGGCTTCAGGCGCGCGATGTCACGGCCCTCGAAGTGGATGCTCCCACCCGCGATCGGCCGGTGCCCGGCGATGGCGCGCAGCAACGACGTCTTGCCAACGCCGTTCCGGCCGAGCACGCAGGTGACCTCGCCGGTCGAAGCGGTCACGGATACACTGCGCAGCGCCTGTGCGGCACCGTAATACAGAGAGAGATTGTCGACCGAAAGCATCGTCATCGCCCCAGGTAAACTTCGACCACGCGCTCGTTCGCACTCACCGCATCGAGCGTTCCCTCGGCGAGCACCGTACCTTCGTGAAGGCATGTGACCTTCACATCGAGGTCACGCACGAAGGTCATGTCATGCTCGACCACGATGACGGCCTGCGTCTTCGCGATGTCGCGCAGGAGATCGGCCGTGTCGGCCGTTTCCTGGTCCGTCATTCCGGCGGCGGGTTCGTCGATCAGCAGGAGCTTGGGCTGCTGCGCCAGCAGCATGCCGATCTCAAGCCATTGCTTCTGACCGTGTGAGAGTTCCCCCGCCTTGCGGTGGCGGTGCGCCGTCAGGCGTACCCGCTCCAGAAGCGCCTCGATCCGCTCACGCTCCTGAGCCGTACGCCGCGACAGAAGCGTCGCGAAGGGAGAGCGGTTTTCCTTGAGCGCAAGGAGAATGTTGTCTTCGACGCTGTGCATCTCGAACACGGTCGGCGTCTGGAACTTCCGACCGATCCCGAGTTCGGCGATCGCAGCTTCGTCGAGCGCCGTCAGATCGTGAGAGCCCTCGAAGAGCGCCGTGCCTTCGTTCGGACGAGTCTTGCCGGTGATCACATCCATCATCGTAGTCTTGCCCGCCCCGTTGGGGCCGATGATGGCGCGCATCTCCGCATGATCGATCGCAAGCGACAGTGAATTCAAGGCGCGGAAACCGTCGAAGGACACGGAGACGTTGTCGAGGTAGAGAAGCGTCGGTGTGACGGGTGCAGACATGACTTACTCCGCCGCCTGGGAAACCGGTTCGGATATGGGCCGGGACTTCAGCCGCTGCCCGGCATGCGCCCAGAGATCCTTGGCCGCGCCAAGGATGCCGCGGGGCATCAGGAGCGTGACGAAGACGAAGAGGCCGCCGAGGGCGAAGAGCCAGAATTCCGGCAGCACGCCGGTGAACCAGGTCTTGCCTGCATTGACCAGAAGAGCGCCGAGAATGGGGCCTGCCAGCGTGCCGCGGCCGCCGACCGCCACCCAGATCACCACCTCGATGGAATTGGCGGGTGCGAATTCGCTCGGGTTGATGATGCCGACCTGCGGGACGTAGAGTGCGCCTGCGACGCCAGCCAGCATGGCCGAGAGCGTGAAGACGGCAAGCTTGTAGTGCTCGACACGATAGCCGAGGAATCGGGTACGGCTCTCCGCGTCGCGCACCGCCACGAGCACCTTGCCGAACTTGGAACTCACCACCCAGCGGCAGAGCAGGTAACCTCCAACAAGCGCTGCGACCGACAGGACGAACAGGACGATCCGCGTCGAGGCGGCCTGAATCGGAAAGCCCAGGATCTCCTTGAAGTCGGTCAGTCCATTATTGCCGCCGAAGCCCATGTCATTGCGGAAGAAGGCGAGCATCAGGGCGAATGTCATCGCCTGCGTGATGATGGAAAGATAGACACCTGTCACCCGCGAGCGGAAGGCGAACCAGCCGAACACGAAGGCGAGGATGCCCGGCACAAGCAGCACCA
This sequence comes from Microvirga sp. 3-52, assembly GCF_018383585.1. GTDB lineage: Bacteria > Pseudomonadota > Alphaproteobacteria > Rhizobiales > Beijerinckiaceae > Microvirga. Next base: position 394,930 of record NZ_JAHAMK010000001.1, on the reverse strand, counting down.
TGACGGCTGCGAACGGGAGCCAGTCGAAGCCGTGCCAGAACCAGGGCAATTCCTTCCAGTTCAGGAACACCATGAAATCGGGAAGGATCGGATCGGCATAGACGCCGCGCGGCCCGACCTGGCGCATGAGATACATGCCCATGGCATAGCCGCCGAGCGCGAAGAAGGCGCCGTGTCCGAGAGAGAGAATGCCGCAGAAGCCCCAGATCAGATCGACCGAGAGCGCAAGCAGCGCGAAGGAGATATATTTGCCGAGCAGCGGCACGAGGTGGTCCGACAGGTGGAACGGGGAGGCCGGATCCACTGCCACGTTCAGGACGGGCACCAGAATGGCGGCCGCGCCCAGCAGGAGGAGGACGATGATGCTCTGACGATCGAGCACGGATTGCATTGTCATGCTTCGACCGCCCTGCCTTTGAGCGCGAAGAGACCGCGCGGACGCCTTTGGATGAAAAGAATGATCGCGACGAGCAGCACGATCTTGCCGAGCACCGCGCCCGCATAGGGCTCGAGCAGCTTGTTGGCGACGCCGAGCGTCATGGCGCCCACCAGCGTGCCCCAGAGATTGCCGACGCCGCCGAACACCACCACCATGAAGCTGTCGATGATGTATCCCTGCCCGAGATTGGGGCTGACATTGTCGATCTGCGAGAGCGCCACGCCGGCGATCCCGGCCACCCCCGATCCGAGCCCGAAGGCCAGCGCGTCGATGCGGTTGGTCCGGATTCCCATGGAGCCCGCCATGCGCCGGTTCTGCGTGACGGCGCGAACATACAGCCCAAGCGATGTGTACCGCAGCACGAGAAGCAGGGTCGCGAAGACCGCGAAGGCGAAAACGACGATGGCGATACGGTTATAGGTGAGGCTCAAGCCGCCGAGCTCCAGGGCCCCGCTCATCCAGGCCGGCGTGCCGACCTCGCGGTTGGTCGGGCCGAAGATCGTGCGCACCCCCTGCTGCAGGATGAGGGATATGCCCCAGGTGGCGAGAAGCGTCTCGAGCGGCCGCCCGTAGAGGAAGCGGATGACCGTGCGCTCGATGAGAATGCCGATCAGGCCGGCCACGAGGAACGCGAGCGGCAGCGCGATGAACAGGGAGGCGCCGAAAAGACCGGGCGCATGGGTCCGGATCACTTCCTGCACCAGGAAGGTAGCATAGGCTCCGATCATGACCATCTCACCATGGGCCATATTGATGACGCCCATGGTGCCGAAGGTGATCGACAGGCCGATGGCCGCCAGCAGCAGGACGGAGCCGAGGGAGACACCGTACCAGACATTCTGAACGGCACTCCAGAGCGCCAGCCGCGAGCGAATGCCCTCGGCCGCCTTGGCTGCAGCCTCCGACACATCCGCCGACGTTCCGGGCGGTAGCGAAGAGAGCAGAGCCAGCGCATCCTGATCGCCGCGTGCGTGAAGGATTTCGATGGCTGCCAGCTTCTGCGACGATGAGGCATCCGGTTTGCTCAAAACGATCGCGGCACGTGCGCTCTCGAGGGCATTCCGCAAGTCGGCGTCGCTCTCCTGCGCGATGGCCTTCTCGAGCGCCGGAAGAGCTGCCGCGTCGCGCGAGCGGAAAACCGCCCGGGCTGCATCGAGGCGTGTTCCGGCATCGGTGCTGAGCAAGGTCATGCTGCCGAGAGCCGCCTCGATGGCGCGGCGAACGCGGTTGTTGACCCGTACGGGCTTTGCGCCGGCCGGAGGCTCGACCGCCTGCCCGGTTGCGGCATCGACGAATTTGCCGGCAGCATCGCGGATATAGACCTGCCCTGCGGCGATCATCAGTCGTTCGTCGCGCAGAGCTTCGACGAGGCTCAATGATTGTCCATGGCCGCTGCCTGCCACGGCCCCGATGGCGGCCTCGGTGTCGGCATAGCTGTCGGCGGCGAACCTGGGCAGAGCGTCCTCATAGGGACCGGCTACCGCCGCGGCTGCCATTCCGACGAGCAGGACGAAGGCCTGCAGGAAGGTGCGCAAGCTGGTCATGCAATCAACTTCAATCGGAGGACAAGGCGAGGACGGCCGCAGGGCCGCCCTCGTTGCATCAGGCGCTCAGATCAGGCGCCGCACTTCTTCGTCGCGGTGTTGTAGTTGCCGCACTTGAGATCCTTCCAGTCGGCAATCAGATCCTTGGATCCGTCGAGATACTTGGACCAGGCATCGCCCGGAACGAGCGCGTCGGTCTGAGACACCGTGTCGAATTGTCCGTCCTCCTTGATCTCGCCGATGAGAACCGGCTTGGTGATGTGGTGGTTCGGGAGCATCTTGGAGACGCCGCCCGTCAGGTTCGGAACCTCGACGCCAACGATGGCGTCGATCACCTTGTCCGGATCCGTAGAGCCGGCCTTCTCCACTGCCTTGACCCACATGTTGAAGCCGATCACATGAGCTTCCATGGGGTCGTTGGTGACGCGCTTGTCGTTCTTGGTGAAGGTCTTCCACTTCTCGATGAACGCCTTGTTGTCGGGCGTGTCGACGGACTGGAAGTAGTTCCAGGCGGCCAGGTGTCCGACGAGAGGCTTCGTGTCGATACCCGCAAGCTCCTCCTCGCCGACGGAGAAGGCCACGACCGGAATGTCGGTCGCCTTCACGCCCTGGTTGGCGAGTTCCTTGTAGAACGGCACGTTGGCATCGCCGTTGATGGTGGAGACCACCGCGGTCTTCTTGCCGGCCGAGCCGAACTTCTTGATGTCGGCCACGATGGTCTGCCAATCGGCGTGGCCGAACGGCGTGTAGTTGATCATGATGTCCTCGGACTTCACGCCCTTGGACTTCAGATAGGCTTCGAGAATCTTGTTGGTCGTACGCGGATAGACGTAGTCGGTGCCGGCTAGAACCCAGCGCTCGACCTTCTCTTCCTTGGCGAGATAATCGACGGCCGGGATGGCCTGCTGGTTCGGAGCCGCGCCCGTGTAGAACACATTCCGCTCGCTCTCTTCACCCTCATACTGCACCGGGTAGAAGAGAACGCTGTTGAGTTCCTTGAACACCGGCAGCACGGACTTCCGGGACACGGAAGTCCAGCATCCGAACACGGCCGAGACTTTGCTCTGACTGATCAGCTCGCGTGCCTTCTCGGCGAAGAGAGGCCAGTTGGAAGCCGGATCGACGACGACCGCTTCGAGCTTCTTGCCGAGCAGACCACCCTTCGTGTTCTGCTCCTCGATGAGCATCAGCATGACATCCTTCAGCGTCGTCTCGCTGATCGCCATCGTGCCGGACAAGGAGTGCAGAACACCGACCTTGATCGTCTCCTGCGCTTGCGCCGTTCCCATCACGGCGCCGGAAACCAGCGCGGCGGAGGCCAGCGCCATCAGGTGTCTGCGGGTCATATTCAACATCGACATGGATCCTCTCCCTTGGCTGCCCTGTTTCAGGTGCAGCGTCGGGTGATGAGGCAAGAACCATGCCAGTGCGATTGATCCCGGATGCTTCAGAGTGTCCGGAAGCCCATCGTCTCGGCGGCGGGACTAGGATCACACGCGATCTGCCTGAAAAAGCGGCACAGGCTCAAGAATAGGGCTGCAACAACATGGCGCCGGAGATCACTTTTGCGCCTTGGAGCATCGGACCCAAAAGCGGACCCACTTTTTTGAAGAGCGCATCGTTCTTCGCGGAAACCGGATCCGCTTTTCGCTGGCGCGGCCCTTCGGGTCAGCCCATGCGCGAGCGAGAATGGCCCGACGTGCGTTCAGGCCATTCTCGCCGTCGTCAGGGCATTCGGTGGCAGAATCCGTCACACCTCGAATAACTGACTGACGGGAAATGCATTCTGCTCCAGAGCAGCCATCGGAATAGGAGAACGAGGTAACAGCAAGGACAGGGATCCGCGAACATGGTATAAAACGACCGCCTAATCGGGACAGGTGCGGCCATGTGGCGAACACCCCAACATCCATTCCGGTATCTCCCAAGCACTGTCGTGGCGATCTTGCTTGCGCTGGTCGGCCCGGTCGGCGCACAAGGCACGGGGAAGCTCCCGCCGCTTTCGGCATGTGCCAACCCGGCGGCTCGGATGGAGGTTGCCCCGACAGGATCGTTGCGGCTCGGCTTCGCGCTGGTGGGTCTCTGGGCGACCCGCGATCCGGGAAGCGACCGGCTTCAGGGCCTTGCCATCGAACTCGGGACCGCTCTCGGCAAACAACTCGGCCTCACACTGACACCGTTGCCCCATTCCAACCTGTCGAGTTTGATCGAGAAGGGTCGCGCAGGTGAGTGGGACATCGCGATCAGCGTTGTCACGCCCGAGCGCCGCGCACTTTTCGACTACTCCCCCACCGTCATGCTGGACGAGGCCACCTACCTTGTTCCGGCCGGGTCAGACATTCGCGTCGCTGCTGACGCCGATCGTTCCGGCACGCGCATTGCAGTGGTCAAGAACAACCCCACCGATCTCTATCTGACCAACATCATACGGCACGCTGAGCTGATCCGGGCGGAGAACGAGCAGGCGTCCATTGAGCTCGTGCGATCGGGGAATGCCGACGTGATGGCGCTTGCGCGCTGGAACGTGCCCGGCCGCCTGAAGCTGCTGCCGGGCCACCGTAGTCTGGACGAGAACTTCGCAGCACAACCCGTAGCCCTCTCACTTCAGAAAGGCCGGCCCGCCGCGTTGGCCTGCCTGGAGGCGTTCGCACGGGAGGGTGTCCGAACCGGGTTCGTCCGGGACGCCATCGCGCGCAGCGGTCATGTGGGGATTACACTTCCGAACGGCCCCTGACATCTGCCTCACGTGCCTTCGAAGCCGATGCGTACTTCTCGTCCGCAGCGAATGCATGTCTCGCGTGAGGCCGCGCCGGTCAAGGCCCGCCTGCCTGGGGAGCGAGGGCGAACAGAATCGGGCAGTCAGGCGCCGATGCTCCTCTACAATTGGCGCATCTTCGTCGGCTTTGCTTCAACTCTCACTCTGCACCACTCCGGAAAAGCGGCCGGGGCGACCGGATCAAGTCTGGTGAATTTTGCTCCCGAATGCCGTGTCGTCAGAGTGCCGAAAGATCACGTGAACGCGGCCCGGCGCGCCCGCTCGTAGACTTCCTGATAGCGTGACGCGGAACGATCCCACCCGTGCGGCCGCTGCATCGCCGCCCGGCGCATGGCCGTAAGACGGGGACGTGAGCGGAACGCGTCGAGCCCGCGCCTGATGGCGTCCTTGAAGCGGTTGAGCGAAGGCTCTCCGAACAGGAACCCGTTGACGCCGTCCTCGATGGTGTCGGCAAGACCACCCGTCCTGTGCGCGATCGGCAGCGAGCCGAACCGCTGCGCATACATCTGGCTCAGGCCGCAGGGCTCGAAGCGCGAGGGCATGAGCAGGAAGTCGCTGCCCGCATACATGCGCCGCGCGTCTCCCTCGTCATAGCCGATCTTCACGCCGACGGAACCCGGATGACGGCGGGTGAGCGCCTGAAGCTCCGCCTCGAAGCGGGGCTCGCCCTGACCGATGACGGCGATCTGCCCGCCCTGCGACACGATGGTTTCCGCCGCCGAAATGGCAAGGTCGACACCCTTCTGATGGACGAGACGCGATACCACGGCGAAAAGCGGCCCGTTCGACAGCGCAAGCCCGAAATTGTCGCGCACATTATTGGCATTGGCGCGCTTGCCGCGGCAATTCTCCGCGGAGAACGGGCTCACCAGATAGGGATCCGTGCTCGGATCCCAGCTTTCGTCGATGCCGTTGATGATGCCGTCCAGCCGTCCCTGTTCCGCACAGGTCCGGAGCAGCCCGTCGAGGCCGCAGCCGAATTCCGGCCGGGTGATCTCCTGGGCGTAGGTGGAGCTGACGGTCGTGATATGGGACGAGTAATAAATGCCCGCCTTCAGGAAGGAGAGCTTGCCATAGAACTCGACGCCGTTGATCTGAAAGGCAGCATCGGGAATTCCGAGATGGGACAGCCGGCTGCGATCGAAGTTTCCCTGGTAGGCAAGGTTGTGAATGGTCAGGATCGTCGGGATATGCTGACCGCGCCAAGCAAGATAAGCCGATGCGAGCCCCGACGGCCAATCGTTGAGATGCAAGAGATCGGCGCGCCACAGATGGTCGCCGTTGCCGCAGGCGATGTCGGCGGCGGCCAGGCCGAGGCGTGCGAAGCGGATATCGTTGTCGCTCCAGTCCGCGCCGAAGCCGTCGACATAAGGCGAACCATCGCGATCATAGAGTTCAGGGCAGAGCAGAACGTAAACCGTCAAGCCATCCTGCGTCGTCCCGCGCCCCAGGCCGCAGGCGGGAATCCCGAAGGAGGCCGGCAGGCGCGCAATCTCCTCGACAGGTCCGATCTGCGACAGAACCTGGCGATAGCCCGGGATCAGAATGCGCACGTCGTAATGGTGGCGCAGCGCCCGCGGCAGGGCGGCGGAAACCTCGCCGAGGCCCCCGGCCTTGATGTAATCGGCGATCTCGGAGGTGACGAAAAGGATGGACTGACGTCGTCTGACGGAAATCGACGGCTGGACGTTGTCCTTCAATTCGGCATGCGCCGCCGTCGGGAGAGCCACATTGGCCTCCAGGTGCAATGATTCCAGCATGTTCGCTCAGCGGCGCGATCCCCAGCGACCCCCCGCGCCATAGGCAGTCGCGCTGTCTAACTCTCTCGGTCCCGAATAGGTTCCACAGAATTTTCGGAAAATTTCTGACTAACTCAGACGGCCGGAGCTGCCATTCCGCAATTGCATGGCTATCCTCGCATCGGATCCGAGCTTGGCTGTTTTTTTGAACCAGCCTGGAACATTGCCTCAACATGCTCGTTCGCAAGTGCTTTCCTTCATGATTTCCGGGGATCCGATGCGGCGCGTTCACTCTATGCCCTTTGGGGCTGAGATAACCTCCGATGGCGTTCGCTTTGCCTTATGGGCACCGACGGCGCGCGAGGTAAGCCTTGTGCTCGATGGTGACGAGCGCCTGCTGAACGCAGATCACGGCGGATGGTACCGCCATGTGTCACAGGTGGCGCGAGCCGGAAGCCGGTACGGTTACAAGATCGACGGCAATCTCGTCGTGCCCGATCCCGCGTCTCGCTTTCAGACCGACGACGTTCACGACCTCAGCCTCGTGGTCGATCCCCAATCCTACGAATGGTCCGATTTGTCCTGGAAGGGCCGGCCATGGGAAGAAACAGTCCTCTGCGAAGTTCACGTCGGCACGGCTACGCCGGAGGGGACCTATGCGGGCCTGATGGACAAGCTCGACGGTTACCGAGACCTGGGCGTGACCGCGATCGAACTCATGCCGATCGGCGAGTTTCCGGGCCGGCGGAACTGGGGCTATGACGGCGTCCTGCCTTATGCCCCGGACGCGGCCTATGGCAGCCCGGAGGATCTCAAGCGTCTCGTCGAGCGGGCGCACGAGCTGGGCCTCATGATGTTCCTCGATGTGGTCTACAATCACTTCGGCCCATCCGGAAACTATCTTCACGCCTACGCCAAGAGCTTCTTTACCGATCGCCACCCGACACCCTGGGGCGCCGGGATCAATGTGGATGGTGAAGGCAGCCGCGTGGTGCGCGACTTCTTCTTCCACAATGCGCTCTATTGGCTGGAGGAATACCACTTCGACGGGCTGCGGTTCGACGCGGTCCACGCCATCACCGACGACGGCAAGCCTCACTTCATCGAGGAACTGGCGACCCGGATCCGTCAGACGATCCCCGACCGCCATGTTCATTTGGTGCTGGAGAACGAGGCAAACCAGGCACGCTGGATCAATCGCGACAACGACCGGAAGCCGAAGCTTCACACGGCGCAGTGGGCGGACGACATCCACAATTCCTGGCACGCCCTCCTGACCGGCGAGAACGAAGGATATTACGAAGATTATGCCGACAAGCCGCTCCAACACCTCGGGCGCGCGCTCGCCGAAGGCTTCGCCTATCAGGGGGATCCATCGCCGCACAAGGACGGCGTCGTTCGCGGAGAACCGTCCGGGCACCTGCCGCCGACGGCTTTCGTAGCCTTCCTTCAGAATCATGATCAGGTCGGCAACCGCGCCTTCGGCGACCGCCTGTCTCATTTGATCCCACCGGAGCGGCTTGCCCTCGCTCAAGCGCTCTTTCTTCTCTCTCCGCAGATCCCGCTGCTCTTCATGGGTGAGGAATGGGCTGCATCGACCCCGTTCCAGTTCTTCGTCGATTTCGAGAACGATCCCGATCTTGCGAAAGCCGTTCGGGACGGACGGCGCGGCGAGTTCAAGCGCTTCAAGGCCTTCGCGGATCCGGAAATGTCGCAGAAGATTCCGGATCCGACGGATCGCAGGACGTTCGAGCAATCCAGGATCGACTGGTCGGAGACCGATCGATCGCCCCATCGTGAAGTCTTGGCGCAGACCCGTCGCCTGCTCGATCTGCGGCGGACCGAAATCGTTCCTCTTCTCAAGAGCCGGTACCGCGGGTCGCGTTATCGGATCTCGCCGGACGACACGCTCGACGTGACCTGGACCTTTACCGACGGCACCCTTCGCCTTGTTGCGAATTTTAGCGGAAATCCGATGAACCGGAACATCGAGGACGATGCTCGCGTGCTCTGGTCGAGCCAGGCCATCGATGCGAATGAAAAGACTCTTCAACTTCCACCCTGGTCGGGTGTCATCGTGAAAGGACGATCGGCATGAGCAAGCTGGACGCTCTCGTGGAGCGCATGGCCGCCCTTGTCGGTATTTCCCCGGACTACACCGACGCTTTCGGCAGGAGCGTTCAGACAAGCCCGGCGACCCGGCAAGCGCTGCTGGCCGGGCTCGGCCTCGACGTCTCGTCCGAGTCCGGCGCGCGGGAGAGCCTCGCCCGGCTGGAGCGTCTGAAAGATGGCCCGCTCCCGGCGGTCATCACGATTGACGCGGACAATCCCTGGACGATCGATTTCCGCGCGTCTCCCGGGCGGCCGGAATGGATCCTGATCGAAGAGGATGGTGCGGTCCATGAAGGACGGCTCGCCGAGGGTAAGCGCACCCTGGACCTCCCCGCCTTGCCGCTGGGCTATCACCGCCTCCGGCTCGGCGACAAGGAGACGACCGTCATCGCTGCGCCACCCCGATGCTGGGAGCCTGAAGCCTTCCAAGGCGACGCAAGGCTCTGGGGCGCGACGGCTCAGATCTATTCGCTGCGCTCGGAACGCGATTTCGGCATCGGCGACTATTCCGATGTGGGCTTGTTTGCCGAGAGCGTCGGCCATCTGGGCGGGGCGTTTCTGGGACTCAGTCCCGTTCACGCGCTCTTCGCGTCGGATCGCTCCAAGATATCGCCCTATTCCCCATCCTCACGCCTGTTCCTCGAAGCGTTCTACATCGATCCGACATCGGTTGCAGGTTTTGTCGAGAGCGGCGCTCAAGCCCTTCTCGACGATCCAACCATGCAGGAGCGGCTGGCGCGGCTGCGCAGCGCTCAGCTCATCGATTATGCCGAGGTCTGGTCCATCAAGCGCCCGCTTCTCGAGGCCCTCTGGACACATTTCCAGAGATCCGGCGCGTCCTCCGCGTTCGAGGCGTTCCGGCGGGCCGGCGGCGAGGCTTTGGAGGCCCACGCGACCTTCGAGGCGCTCTCCGAGCATTTCCGGGAGCAGGGCCGTGCCTGGCTCGGCGACTGGCCCGAGGATTATCGAGCGGTCCATTCCGTGGCCGTCAGGCGCTTTCGCCTGGATCACGCGGAGCGCGTGGCCTTCCACGCCTGGCTGCAATGGCTGGCGGACGCTCAACTGGGCGAGGCCGCCGAGCGGGCCCGTGGCGCCGGCCTCCCGGTCGGCCTCTATCGCGATCTCGCCGTGGGTGCCGATGGAGGTGGGTCTGAGATCTGGGCGACGCCGGAGCGCTATGCCCCGAAACTGTCCATCGGAGCGCCTCCGGATCCGCTTGGACCGCAGGGTCAGGACTGGGGTCTGCCGCCCTTCAACCCGCTCACCCTGGAGGAGCAGGGCCTGGCCGCTTTCCGCGACCTCGTCTCGGCCAATATGCGCCATGCCGGCGCCATCCGGATCGACCACGCATTCCAGCTTCAGCGCCTGTTCCTGATCCCGTCCGGCGCCCCCGCCTCCCAGGGCGCTTACATCGATTACCCGTTCGAGGCCATGCTCGCGGTGCTGCGGGTGGAGAGCCACCGCGCCCGCTGCCTCGTGATCGCTGAGGATCTCGGCACGGCCCCCGAGGGCTTCTCCGACGCCATCATGCAGTCGGGGGTCCTGAGCTACCGGGTACTGCCCTTCGAGCGGGAAGGATCGGCCTTCAAGAAGCCGGAGCAGTATCCCCGCCCGGCCCTGGCCGTCATTACCACCCATGACCTGCCGACCCTCACCGGGTGGTGGCGCGGCCTCGATATCGACCTGCGCCAGACGCTCGGCATCTTCGAGCCGGCACAGGCTGCCGCCGAGCGCATGGCAAGGACCGCCGACAAACGGCACCTGACAGAAGCTCTGGCCGAGGAAGGCCTCCTCCCCTCGGGGCCAATTCCGGAGAAGCCGCCGCTCGAGGAAACGGTGCGCTATCTCGCCCGCACGTCCTCCGTGCTCACAGGCCTGCAGATCGAGGATGCTTCGGGCGAATTGAACCAGCCCAACATACCGGGCATGGATGTGGGGCACCCCAACTGGCGCCGGCGCCTGTCGAACACGATCGAGTCCATCGCCTCGCCCGGAAACCTGATGCCCAGGCTCGCCGTCGCTCTGGCAGAAGAAGGACGGGACGTCCGCTCCCGTCGAAACATCCTCGCCTCGCCCCCGCCTCGGGCCACCTACCGCCTGCAGTTCCACAAGGACTTCACCTTCGACGATGCGGTGAAGATCGTGCCCTATCTTGCGCGGCTCGGCATCAGCCACGTCTATTCCTCACCGATCCAGACGGCTGCGCCCGGATCTACCCATGGATATGACATCGTCGACCATTCAACTATCAATCCGGAACTCGGAGGAGAGGAAGGCTTCCGCCGGCTCTCGGACGCCCTGAAGGAGCACGGCCTCAAGCTCCTGCTCGACATCGTGCCCAACCATATGGGCGTGGGCGGAAAGGATAACGGCTGGTGGCTCTCGGTGCTCGAATGGGGCCGGCTCTCGCCCGTGGCAGAAGCCTTCGACATCGACTGGAATCGTCCCGACACCGAGGGCAAGCTGATCGTCCCATCCCTGGGCGGGCTCTACGGAGAGGTCCTGGAGAAAGGCGAGCTCGAGCTGAGATTCGATCCGGCGGAAGGCTCCTTCAGCGTCTGGCATTGGGAGCACCGCTTCCCGATCTGCCCGACGTCCTATCCGGTCGTGCTCGATCACGCGCTGGCTGTCGCCAATGATCAGGCGAAGTCTGGCGATTTACGCGCCCTCACCGAGCGCCTGCGAGCGCTGGGGGATCGCACGTCTGCGCCGGAAGAAGCGGAACAGATAAAGCGCGCACTCGCTCAAGCGGTCGCTGCCTCGCCGGCCTTACGGAAGGCCATCGACAGTGCCGTTGCGGGCATCAACGGCGTTTCCGGTCGACCCGAGAGCTTCAACACCCTGCACCGTCTCCTGGAGGCGCAGGCCTACCGCCTCTCCTACTGGCGCGTGGCATCGAGCGACATCAACTACCGCCGGTTCTTCGACGTCAACACCCTGGCGGGCATCCGGGTCGAGATTCCGGAGGTTTTCGAGAAGACGCACGAGCTCATCTTCCGGCTCGTGGACGAGGGCCTCGTCCACGGTTTGCGGATCGACCATATCGACGGCCTCGCCGATCCGGAGGGCTATACCCGTGCCCTTCAGCAGAAGGTGGGACCGGGCTTCTTCGTGGCGGTCGAGAAGATCCTGGAGCCGGGGGAGAACCTGCGACCCTGGCCGGTGGCCGGAACATCGGGCTATGACGTGCTCAACCTGATCGACGGCATACTGGTGAATGCCCGAGCAGGCGACACGTTCGAGCGCATCTATCGGGAGGCCTCAGGCCTTCAGGGTTCCTACGACGCGTTGCTGAAGCAGGCCAAGATCGAGATCACGGAAAAAAATTTCGCCAGTGAGCTGGAGGTTCTGGTCTCGGACATCAAGGCAATTGCCGATGCGGACCGGCGCACGCGGGACTATACGGCCTTCGCCCTGCGCCGGGCCCTCATCGAGATCGTCGCGGCCTTTCCCGTCTACCGCAGCTATCTCCGCGACGCAGAACCGGCGGCCGAGGATGTGAGACTGATCGAGGAAACGTTCGGGGCGGCGCAACAATCTAGCAGCCTCGCTGATCGCAGCGTGCACGATTTCATCGCCTCCGCCCTTCTCGGCAAGACGGTCGCCGATCCCGCCGATATTCGCCACTTCCGGCGGCGATTCCAGCAGCTTACAGGCCCCGTCATGGCCAAGAGCCTGGAGGATACCCTGTTCTATCGCTATGGCCGCCTGATCGCGCTCAACGAAGTCGGCGGCGACCCGGGCCATTTCGCTCTCTCGCTGGAAGCCTTTCACGAGGCGAATGCAGACCGCGCCCGCCACTGGCCGCACGCGATGATCGCCACCGCGACGCATGACACCAAGCGTGGCGAGGATGCGCGGGCCCGCCTGCTCGCCCTGTCGGAGATGCCGGCAGAGTGGATGCGGGCTCTCGACCTCTGGCGGGAGACAGTCGCCACTCACCTGTCCGAAGTGGATGGCGCACCCGCACCAGATGCCAACGATCAGATGATCCTGCTCCAGGCCCTTCTGGGCGCTTGGCCGCTGGAACTTCTGGAGGGAACCGACAGCAGGCAGCTTGCCGCATTCCAGGAGCGCATGGAGGGATATCTCGCCAAGGCACTCCGGGAAGCCAAACGGCATACGAGCTGGGTTGCTCCCAACGAGGCTTATGAGGCAGCAGCCCTCAAGCTCCTGCAGGCCCTGCTCGACCCCAAGAACGCGTTCCTTGATCGCTTCCAGCCTCTTGCCCGGCATCTCTCCCTTCTTGGCATGCTGAACGGCCTCTCACGGACCATCCTGAAGATGACGCTGCCGGGCGTGCCTGACGTGTATCAGGGGACCGAGTTCTGGGACTTTTCCCTCGTCGATCCGGACAACCGGCGGCCCGTGGATTACACAGCTCGCATCGAGGCTCTCGACATGAATGAGCCGCTCGCGGGTCCGATCAGGAACTGGTCCGATGGGCGGATCAAACAGCGTATCCTCTCGCGGCTGCTTCATGACCGTGCCGCATTGCCCGCCCTCTATGCCGAGGGCGATTATCGGCCCCTGTCGATCGAGGGCGAGCGGGCGTCTCACCTGCTCGGCTACATCAGGCAGCATGGCGAAGGTGCTCTTGCGATCATCGTGCCGCGTCTTTGGCGTGATCTGACCGACAGGGGCGGCCAGTCCGTCGATCACGCAATCTGGAGCGAGACGACGGTCGCTCTGCCCCATGGAACCTGGCGAAACATTCTGACAGGAGACTATATTCTCATCGACTCAGAGCGGCAAAAGGTTTCGGCACTTATGAACACTCTTCCCTTTGCCGTCCTCAGGCGCGACGGAGACGGGAACGCTCCGCGTTAATATAGATTATCGCAACACTCTTTAGCCGGCCTCGCTGCTTCTGGTCCGAGCTAGGACCTGCTCCATAATGAAGTCTCTAAAACGATCGTAACAGATTGCCGGGGTCTACCGCTCCGGTGCCGCCCATGGGACCGCATATGAAGGGGAATATCCGAATGGATCAGCACCGTCGTGGATCGCAGAGCGCACCGCCGCGCCCGACCGAACCGCCATCGGTTGCCGAGATCGTCAATTCGGGCGATCCATTCTCCGTCCTCGGTCCTCACGAGATTTCGCCCGGCCTGTGGGAGATCCGTGCCATCCTGCCGGATGCCGATGCGGTGACCGTGCTGGACCGCGATGGAGTGACCGTTCTCGGCGCGATGGAGCGGATGCCTCCGGACGGCCTTCTCGTCGCCTCGTTCCGTGCCCCCGGGCGACCGGACTACAGGCTGCGGATCGAGAGGCACGGCGACACCGAGATCCGGCATGACCCCTATAGCTTCGGCACCTTCCTCTCCCATGACGATCTCATACGGATCGGAGACCCCACGAGCGATGCCGTCTATACGAAGCTCGGCGCACATTTTCTCGACTTGGGTGGGATCCAGGGCTTTCTCTTCACCGTCTGGGCGCCCAATGCCCGCCGGGTGAGCGTGGTGGGCGACTTCAATTCCTGGGACGGGCGGTGCCACCTCATGCGGCGGCGCCATGAAGGCGGGATCTGGGAACTGTTCATTCCGGATGTCACGCCGGATCAACGCTACAAGTTCGAGATCATCGGCCTGCAAGGCAATCTCCTCGCCCTCAAGGCCGATCCCATCGCCTTTGCCGCGGAGCACCCGCCTGCGACAGCCTCCATTCTCAAGGGCGCGCCGACATTCGACTGGCAGGACGCGGATTGGATAGCCTCGCGATCCACGCAGAACCACCGCAAGGCGGCGATGTCGATCTACGAGTGCCATCTCGGCTCCTGGGCCCGCGTTCCCGAGGAAGGAAATCGCTATCTGACCTATCGCGAATTGGCCGTACGGCTCATTCCTTACGTAAAGAATCTTGGTTTCACGCATATCGAGCTTCTGCCGATCACCGAATATCCGTTCGACGGCTCGTGGGGCTATCAGCCCATTTCGCTTTATGCGCCGACGAGCCGTTTCGGCACGCCGGAGGATTTCGCGGCTTTCGTCGAGGCGGCGCACGCGGCCGGGATCGGCATCATTCTCGATTGGGTGCCGGCGCATTTCCCGAACGATCCGCACGGATTGTCCTATTTCGACGGGACGCATCTTTATGAACATGCCGACCCACGCCTGGGATTCCACCAGGATTGGGGAACCTACATTTATAACTTCGAACGCCAGGAGGTCATGAGCTTCCTCGTGGCGAATGCTCGCTTCTGGCTCGAGCGCTATCACCTCGACGGATTACGGGTCGATGCCGTCGCCTCCATGCTCTACCTCGATTATTCGCGCAAGTCGGGCGAGTGGATCCCCAACCGCTACGGCGGCAACGAGAACCTCGGTGCCATCGACTTCATCCGCAAGATGAACGAGGTCGCCTATGCCACCGCGCCGGGTGCCGTCACCATCGCGGAAGAATCCACCGCCTGGCCGGGCGTTTCGCAGCCGACCTATACCGGAGGCCTCGGCTTCGGCTTCAAATGGAACATGGGCTGGATGCACGACACCCTTCGTTACATCAGCAAGGATTCCGTCTTCCGGCGCTACCACCATCACGATCTGACCTTCGGCCTGCTCTACGCCTTTTCGGAGAACTTCATCCTGCCGCTAAGCCACGACGAAGTCGTTCACGGCAAGGGATCCCTCCTCGGCAAAATGCCGGGCGATCAATGGCAGCGATTTGCCAATCTTCGTGCTTATTACGGCTTCATGTGGGGACATCCCGGTAAGAAGCTTCTGTTCATGGGCTGCGAATTCGCTCAGGAGCGCGAGTGGAACCATGACGATAGCCTCGACTGGCATCTTCTTGACGATTCCTACCACAAAGGCGTTCAGCTACTGATTGGAGACCTCAACCGCGCCTACCAATCCATTCCCGCCCTTCATGAGCGCGACTGCGAAGCGAAGGGATTCGAGTGGCTCGTGGCCGACGATCGCGACAACAGCGTCATTGCCTGGGCGCGGCGTGGCGATGACGAGAAATCCCTTGCGATTGTCGTGTCGAACTTTACCCCCGTTCCACGTGAAACATATCGCATCGGCGTTCCGCTGCCCGGCTTCTACCGCGAGGCCGTCAACACGGATGCCGCCCAGTATGGCGGCTCCAATGTGGGCAATCTCGGCGGCGTCATGGCCGAGGATACGCCGAGTCACGGTCAGCCCTGCTCGCTCACTCTGACGATCCCGCCGCTGGCGACGGTCATCCTCGCCCTCGACCCTTAGGGCTCCAGAGCGAACATATAGTTCCGCTTGCACGGGACCTCCCGCAGGCTCGTGCGTTGGTCACATGAACAATTTTTCTCCGCTTGGTTTTGAGATTCTAGATGAACGACAAAGTCGATACCCGTGAGCTCCCGGCAGCTCAGGTCGTTGCTCCGAACGTGAGGCGCACATCCCGGGTGCGCGAGGGTTTGCCTTATCCGCTCGGAGCGACCTGGGACGGATTGGGCGTCAACTTCGCCATCTTCTCCGCCAATGCCACGAAGGTCGAGCTCTGCCTGTTCGATCTCGAAGGCCGCAACGAACTGGAGCGGGTCGAGCTGCCGGAATACACGGATGAGGTCTGGCATGGCTACCTGCCGGATGCCCGGCCCGGCACGACCTACGGCTATCGCGTTTATGGCCCCTATGAGCCAAAGGATGGCCATCGCTTCAACCCGAACAAGCTCCTGCTCGATCCCTACGCCCGGCAGCTCGTCGGCGATCTGGTCTGGAACCCGGCCCTGTTCGGCTACACCATCGGCTCGCCGGATGCGGACCTGTCCTTCGACAAGCGGGACAGCGCGCGGTTCATGCCCAAGTGCCGTGTCGTGGAATCGGCCTTTACCTGGGGACGGATGCGCCGGCCGCAGACTCCATGGGAGCGTTCGATCGTCTACGAGACGCATCTTCGCGGCTTCACCATGCAGCACCCGGCGGTTCCTAAAGAGCTGCGCGGTACCTTCTCGGGGCTCATGCAGCACGAGGTGATCGAGTATATCAGGAATCTCGGCGTCACGGCCGTCGAACTTCTTCCCATCCACGCTTTCGTGGACGACAGCTACCTCATCGACAAGGGGCTGCGAAACTACTGGGGCTACAACACGATCGGTTACTTCGCGCCGCAGCCGCGCTATCTGGCGACTCCCTTCGTGAACGAAGTGAAGGAGATGGTGAGCCATCTTCACGACGCCGGGATCGAGGTGATCCTGGACGTGGTGTACAATCACACGGCCGAAGGCAACGAGCTCGGGCCGACCTTGTCCTTCAAGGGCATCGACAACGCATCCTATTACAGGCTTGCGCCGGACAAGCGCTACTACATCAACGACACGGGCACCGGAAACACGGTCAATCTCAGCCATTCCCGCGTCTTGCAGATGGTGACGGACTCCTTGCGCTATTGGGCGCAGGAGATGCAGATCGACGGCTTCCGCTTCGATCTTGCAACCATTCTCGGCCGCGAGCCGCATGGATTCGACGAAGATGGGCGTTTTCTCGATACCTGCCGTCAGGATCCGGCGCTCAGCCAGGTCAAGCTCATCGCAGAGCCGTGGGATTGCGGCCCCGGCGGGTATCAGGTCGGTCGCTTCTCGCCCGGATGGGCCGAGTGGAACGACCGGTACCGCGACACGGTGCGGGCCTATTGGAAGGGCGAGGAAGGGAAACTGCCGGAGCTTGCTTCCCGCCTCACCGCGTCGGCGGATATTTTCAACAAGCGCGGACGCAGGCCATGGGCATCCGTCAACTTCATCACTGCCCATGACGGGTTTACGTTGAACGATCTCGTCTCCTACAACGAGAAGCACAACGAGGCGAATGGAGAGGACAACAAGGACGGTCACGATCACAACCTGTCCTTCAACTACGGTGTCGAAGGCCCGACCGACGATCCGAAGATCCGCACGCTGCGGCTGCGCCAGATGCGCAACATGCTCGCCACTCTGCTCTTCTCGCAGGGGACGCCCATGCTGCTCGCGGGTGACGAGTTCGCGCGCACCCAGCAGGGCAACAACAATGCCTATTGCCAGGACAACGAGATTTCCTGGATCGATTGGGAGGGCATCGACGAGGACGGCATCGAGCTTCTCGAATTCACCCGCAAGCTCATCCAACTGCGTCAGGATCTTCCCATTCTGCGCAGAGGCCGTTTCCTGTCCGGGATCTACAACGAGGAACTCGACGTCAAGGACGTGACCTGGCTCACACCCGCCGGGGACGAGATGACGCCGGAGCAGTGGCAGGACCCGAATGCCCGGTGCATCAGCATCCTGCTCGACGGACGCGCCCAGCCGACCGGCATCCGCCGGCGCGGCACGGACGTGACCCTGCTGCTGATCCTGAATGCGCATCATGACGTGGTGAAGTGCACATTGCCGGAGGTGATCGGCGGCGAAGCCTGGATGTGCCACATCGACACCAATCAGCCCGATCTGGAAGCGCCCACCGAATTCCGGTTCGGCAAGGAATATACCGTGACGGCCCATTCTCTGCTTCTCTTCCAGCTGAAACCGGAGAAGCAGCGGAAACCGGAGAAAAGGAAAAGCGCCTGATCTAGAAAAACGCGCAGAAACTGAACTCATCGGACGCCGGACGCAGGCATTCGGCTGTGTATATTGGGCCAAGAGACCTTTCAGGACAGTCATGTCCCCTTCCCCGGCATGGCCGTCCCCGGACTTGATCCGGGGATCAGTCCCGGCCATCCCGATGCTGAAAAGCGCCGTGTTTTCCAATCGGGATCACCGGCACAAGGCCGGTGATGACACAAGTAGGCCGGAACGCCTTCAAACCTGGAGCATGATGGGGAGCGCACCCAAAAACTGGGGCCCTTTTTCTCCGATGCCCTAGCGCATCGTGCGGAAAAGTGGATCCGGTTTTTCGCTCCGGGCGATGCGCAGCTCAAGGAATTGAGCATCAGATTGGATCCCAAAAGTGAATCCACTTTTGGGTCCGATGCTCTAGGGCGAGCGAAGGGAGCGATAGAGATTGGCGTATTGCCTCGCCGGGCGATGCCAGCTCACGTCGGCTCCCATGCCGTTCACCTGGAGGCGCTGCCAGGCGCTCCTGTCGCGCCACAGGTCTTTCGCCCGGTCGAAGGCATCCAGCGCCGCGCCGAGATTGACAGGCCCGAATTGGAAACCTGTCGCGGCACCGGTGGCGACGGCCATCTCGTTGGCGTCGATGATCGTGTCGGCGAGACCGCCTACGCGCGCGACGATAGGGATGCTCCCATAGCGCATGGCGCAGAGCTGCGTGAGACCGCAGGGCTCGAACCGCGAAGGCACGAGAAGTGCATCGCTTCCACCCTGGATCTGGTGTGCCAGCGCTTCGTCATAGCCAACGAAGCAACCGACCTGACCGGGATAAACGATGCGCGCGGTCTGGAAACTGTCTTCCAGTGCCTTGTCCCCTGCTCCCAGCAGAGCCAACTGTGCTCCGTCCGCGAGCAACCGCGAAAGGCCTGCCAGCACGAGGTCGAGCCCCTTCTGCTCCGACAGGCGGCTGACGACGCCGAACAGGAGCGCCTCGGGATCGGGCTTCAGCCCCAGCCGTTCCTGCAGCGCCCGCTTGTTGACCGCCCGCGCCTCAAGGCTGTTGCGATCGTAGGTGCGCGCAAGATGCGCGTCCGTCGAGGGATCCCACACCTTGTCGTCGATGCCGTTGAGAATGCCGGACACGATGTTCGTTCGGGCGCGCAGCAATCCGTCGAGCCCCATTCCGCCCTCGGGCGTCTGGATCTCCTTGGCATAAGTCGGGGACACGGTGGTGATGCGGTCCCCAAGCTGGAGCCCTGCCTTCAGAAAGCCGATCTGTCCGTAATATTCGACCCCGTCGACCGTGAAGACGCTGGCGGGCAGGCCGAGTTCGAAGAGAAGATCGGCCGGAAAGATGCCCTGAAAGGCGATATTGTGAATGGTGATGACCGTACCGGGACGCGGGCTGTCGGAGAGGCTCAAATAGACCGGCACGAGGCCTGCCTGCCAGTCATGGGCGTGAATGACGTCAGGAACGAAACCCGGAGCCAGTCCCTGCCCGATATCGGCCGCCGCTCGCCCGAGCGCCGCGAAACGCCGGGCATTGTCGGGCCAGTCCCGACCGTTCGACGCAAGATAGGGTGAACCAGAACGCTCGTAGAGATGAGGAGCATCGACGACGAAGAGGTCGAGCCCTCCTGCCCTGCCGGACAGAAGACGTGCCGTTCCGCCGAAGAAGCCGGGATATTGGTGCAGGACTTCGGGGCGTTCCAGGGCCTTCAGCACGGCGGGATAGCCTGGCACGAGCGTGATGACCGTCACGCCCTCCTGCGCGAGGGCCGACGGCAGAGCTCCGGCCACATCGGCCAATCCGCCTGTCTTGATGATGGGAAAGACCTCTGACGTGACCGACAGAACGTTCAGAGGCTTCATTCCGACAGTCTCTCGATCATCGGCTTCGTGATGAGGCAGATGCCCTTGTCGGTGCGGCGGAACCGGCGGGCATCCTCTTCCGGATCCTCACCGACCACCAGCCCGTCCGGGATGCGTACGCCTCGGTCGATGACCACGTTCTTCAGCCGGGCGTCCCGGCCGATTTCCACGAAAGGAAGAATGACGGCCCCCTCCACGTCGGCGTGGGAATGCAGATGCACGGCCGTGAAGACGAGCGACCGGCGCAGCGCGGCACCGGAGACGATGCAGCCGCTCGAGACCAGTGAGTTGATGCCGTGCCCGCGCCTGCCCTCTTCATCATGGACGAATTTCGCCGGAGGCCATGTCTCGGAGAACGTGGAAATCGGCCAGTCTCGGTCATAGAGGTCGAGAGACGGAACGATCGCCGTCAGATCGATATTGGCCTCCCAGTAGGCATCGACCGTGCCCACATCCCGCCAATAGGCCTCCGCATCGCTGCCGCCGGCTTCGGCGCCCGAGCGAACGCAGGAGCGCGTGAAGCGGTGCGCGACCGCTTTTCCGTGCCGAACCAGATAGGGGATGATGTCCTTGCCGAAGTCCCGGTTCGAGCCGGGCGTTCCCGCGTCACGCCGCAACTGCTCGAAGAGAAACCTCGTGTTGAAGACGTAGATGCCCATGCTGGCCAGCGCCATGTCCGGATTGTCCGGCATCCCGGGCGGATCGGCAGGCTTTTCCAGGAACGAGATGATGCGGTCGGTCTCGTCGACGGCCATGACGCCGAAGCCGGTCGCCTCCATGCGCGGCACCTCGAGGCAGCCGACGGTGACATCGGCTCCCATGTCCACGTGCTGCCGGAGCATGATCTCGTAGTCCATCTTGTAGACGTGGTCGCCTGCAAGAATGATGATGTATTCGGGGTCGATGCTCGAGATGATATCGATGTTCTGATACACCGCGTCGGCCGTGCCCTCGTACCACATGGTCTCGGACACACGCTGGCTGGCCGGCAGGATATCGAAGCTTTCGTTCCGTTCGGCCCGGAAGAAGTTCCAGCCGCGCTGGAGATGACGGATGAGGCTGTGCGCCTTGTACTGCGTCGCCACTCCGATGCGCCTGATGCCGGAGTTCAATGCATTCGACAACGCGAAGTCGATGATCCGCGTGTTGCCGCCGAAATAAACCGCCGGCTTGGCACGGATATCCGTCAACTCCATCAATCGACTGCCGCGTCCACCGGCCAGAACATATGCCATCGCATGGCGGGAGAGAGGTGCGTAGGAAACGCTGGAATTCGGCAAGACCGGGTCCTCACATCAACGGCAGCCACCTGCCCCGTTCTGTAGACGCTGAAACCGGCCGCAAGTTCGCGCTTATGTTTTCCGGCTTCAGTTTTGCTCTTGCCCCTTGAGCCTCCGGCCGCGCAGGCCGAAGGCTCATGTCATAGCATCCGTTCAGGTCACGCGGGTCGAGCGCCTGCGCTTCGGAGCCTCGACCGGCGTCTCGCCTCCTTCAGGCGCGGCGGCGGGGTTGCGCTTCTTGCGGGTCTTCGGTGCGGCCGGGCTGGAGAGTATCTCGTCCGCCGTCATGCTCGTCATGCCCAAAGGCGCGGGATCGATGAGGGGGGCAGCCTGCGTGCCGGCATCCTGATCGCGTTCCCCAACGATCTCCCGCTCGGCCTGATACCAATATTCATCGGCCTGGCCAGGGAGGCTCCCGTGCCGCATCCAAAGCTCATATGCCCGTTCACGGATTCTTTCTTCGAGTTCCTTGTCCATGTTCAACCTTCAATCCTGCTGCCATGCCTCGCCCAGACGACGCGCCAAGTGAGCCGGTCTCACGCTCCAGTCACAAGATTACGCGTCCGTTGGATATGAACTGTGTAAATTATTAGGCAGTTCCCGTGAATAGCAACGTCTGCGCGCCGAATCGACGGCAAATGTTTGCTCAGAGTTGAAGCGTTTCGAGATGAAGATTTCATCGGCCTGGATCAGGACGGCTCCGGCGCCCTGAAACGGATGACCCTGTACATGTACCAGACAGCGAGCCCGGCGACGACGACGTTCGAAACGGGATTCAGCCATTCCGAGACACGTTCGTATTGGCTCTGCAGCAGATACCCGGCGCTGGCCAGCAGGAGCGTCCAGAGAGCCGTTCCAAGAGAACTCCACAGAAGGAAGGTGGAGGTTGGAATGCAGTTCACCCCGGCTGGAACGGAAATGAGCGAACGAATGGCGGGAATCAGACGGCCCAGAAAAAGCGCCACGATCTGATACCGGGCAAAGAAGGCCCTGGCTCGCTCGACCTCATCGGGATGCAGCGTAAGCCAGCGCCCGTGCCGGCCTGCAAACTGCTTCAGGCGCTTCGGACCGATCCAGCGGCCGATCAGGAACCAGAAATAGGCTCCCGCGAGCGAGCCGACCGTTCCAGAAATCACCACGCCGGCGAAGCTGAGCGTTCCTTTGGCCGCCGAGAAGCCCGCCAGCGGCATGATCACCTCCGAGGGGATCGGAGGAAAAACATTCTCCAACAGCATGAGGAGAGCAATGCCGACATATCCGGCCTTGTCGATGAGGCTGACGATCCAGTCGAACACGTGGCTTCACCAAATCCCGAGGGCTGAGTTGCGGTCCGCCGTCCAGGCTTGGCTGGGGCCGGATTCACAGGGGCAACGCTTTAACCCTGGTCTGTTTCCACCCGGAACCTTGGCTTCAGTCCCTGGTTGGTAAGATATTCCGTTATGAATGTGGCTGACGTGCAACTTCTGGAAGAAACGACGAGCCGGCAAGCACCCGACATCGCCCCCCAGGCGCTTCGATCGCCTGGGGATCCTATTCTGCGTCCCGGGCGGAACTGCTGGCGTGTGGCTCCAGCTGATCGAGCAAGTGTTCTGATCGACGGGGCTCCCTACTTCGCTCATCTCGAAGCTGCTCTGCGGAAAGCCCGGCGCTCGATCCTCATCATCGGCTGGGATTTCGACGGGAGCATCCACCTGCGTCCCGACGTCAGCGCCGAGGACTCGCCTCCTCTCGGCCCCCTGCTCCGCTCCCTTGTCGAGGAGCGGCCGGATCTCGAAATCAGGATTCTCGTGTGGAGCATCGCCGTCGTGCATGCGCCCGGCGCGCCCGGTCCTCTGATCTTCGGGGCCGACTGGCAGAACCACCCGCGCCTGCAACTCAAGCTCGATACGCATCATCCTCTTTATGCGGCCCATCACCAGAAGATCGTCTGCATCGACGACAATCTCGCCTTTGTCGGAGGCATGGACCTGACCGTCGAGCGCTGGGACACCCATCGTCATGCCTGTGACGATCCGATCCGGCTGAAGGACGATGGAAGCATCTACGAACCGGTTCACGATCTCCAGATGGCCGTGGACGGCGACGCTGCGCGGTCCATCGCCGAAGTGGGGTATGAACGCTGGAAGATTGCGACCGGCGAAACGCTGACGGCTTCACCGAGCGGATCCGACCCCTGGCCGCCCGGCCTCGTGCCGGATTTTCGCAATGTGCCGATTGCCATCGCCCGCACCTATCCGGCCTGGGGAGAGCAGCCTGCCGCCAACGAGGCGGCGGCTCTGACCCTCGATGCCCTCTCGGCTGCGCGGAAGACGATCTACATCGAAGCGCAATACATGACGGCCCCCTATGTGGGCGACGTTCTGGAGCGGCGGCTCGCCGATCCTGACGGCCCTGAAATCGTCGTCATCCAGACCCACGAGTCCCACGGCTGGGCCGAGGAGTTGGTCATGGGCACCAACCGCGACCGGCTGATCCGCCGCCTGCGCAAATCGGATCATCATGACCGGCTGAGGGTCTATTACCCGGTCATCCCCAATGGCGAGGGTGGAGAGTGCCAGGTTCTGATCCACTCCAAACTCATCATCGTCGACGACGTGTTCCTGCGCATCGGTTCGTCGAACCTGAACAACCGGTCGATCGGCCTCGACAGCGAATGCGACGCCGCCATCGAGGCGACGACGGAGGAGATGCGCCGGACCATCGTCCGGCTTCGGGATCGTCTGATTGCGGAACATCTGGAAGTCGATCCGGAGACGTTCGGCAGGGCTCTCGACGACAGCGGCGGATCCGTCGTCGCGGCCATCGAACAGCTCAACACGGGCGCCCGCGGGCTTCGCCCATTCGGGGCCATGTCGGACGACGGCCCGGATGTACCGGCAACGGGGACGGGCCTTCTGGATCCGCTCGAACCCTTCGAGCCCCTCTCGCTGTTCCGCCGCCGCAAGCAGTGAGGCTTACGCCTTGGCCTCCATTCCGGCGCTGGCCTCGCAAGCGCTGCTTCTGCGTCGATAGAACAGCTCCGTGACAGCAAACAGAAGACTCCCGAGGCCGAGCGGCGCGAGGAAATAGACGAACCGGAACACCAGGAGGGGTCCGATCAGATCCTTTTGCGGCAGCAGGTACATGACCACGCTCTCGATGACCCCGAGGCCGCCGGGGACATGGCTGACGAGCGCCGTCGCGTTGGCGATCACATAGACGGACGCCACGCCCAGATAGGCCACGTCGGCCACGGCCGCGAGCGCCTGATGCAGGCAGGCCGCCACGAATGCGAAGTTGATGGATCCGATCATGACCTGCCCGATGGCGAGCCGAAGAGGCGGCATCTCGAGGGTCCAGCGCCTGATCCTCAGAGGTTTCCGCAGGTAGGCCGACAGGATCAGGTACAAAGCCGGAAGCGCGAGACAGCCGAGCCCCAGGGCCACGACAGCGGGCTTGGTGAGACCCGTGATCTCCACCGCCAGCCCGGAGCGCAGCAGAAGCGCCGCGCCACCCAGAACCAGGAGGCCCAGTCCGACGGTGATGCCGCAGAAGACGATCACCTTGGCGACCTCGCCCGTCTTCAATCCCCATCGGTTGTAGAAACGGTAGCGGACCGCGCCGCTGCTCAAGGCGGCCAATCCGATGTTGTGGCCAAGAGACAGGGCAGTGAAGGAGGCCAAGGCCGCCTTCGGATAGGGCAGCGGCCGCTTCACGTAGTGAAGGGCCAGATAATCGAAGAAAGTCAGGGACAGGTAGCTCGCAGCGGCGAACCCGGCGGCACCCAAGAGCCTCGGCACGGGCACGGCCGTGACGGCTGCGATCAGCTGGTCCAGGCTGTAGCGGCTGAGCGTGCGGTAGAGCAGGAAGGCTGCAAGGCCGATGGCCGCCGCAGCAATCACATATTTCCAGTTCCGCATCCGCTCTCCTCAATCCCGTTAGCGCGTTCGCTGCGAACGCCTCCGCTCCAGGGAGCTAACGCGGTTCAGGCTCCGGTGATCCGTGACCCTGACCATGCGTCTCCTATTCCTGTGCATGGGCAAGGCTGGGCTTATGCCCCTTGCCATGGGCGATCTGGAACTCGACGAGCAGCGGCAGGTGATCCGAGGCCAGGCGGGCGAGAGATGTCCGCACGGTTTCGACCCTCAGGACGCGGATCGAACGGCTGACGAATGCATGGTCGATGCGCAGCATCGGCAGGCGGGAGGGAAAGGTCGCCTTGGGCCGGGAAAGCCTGGTCTGGGCCTGAGCATCTGACAGGTGCGAAGACAAGCGCCGGTAGGCCCGGGAACTAGGCGTGGCATTGAAGTCGCCCACAAGGATCACCGGTTCGCGGCAGGCCGGATGGCCAAGCCAGTGCGGACCCAGCAGGGCATCGACCTGGGCCAGCCGCTCGTGTCGGCGCAAACCCAGATGAGTGTTGATCACCTGAACCTCGGTACCGCCGATCTGAACCGACGCCCAGAGGGCTCCTCTCGGCTCCAGGCTCGGCCTGCGGGCCCACCCTGGAAGCGCTTCCGCCTTGACCAGTTGCGACGGCCGGTGGGTCAGGATCGCGTTGCCGTATTCCTCCTCGAGAACCCGCAGGCTGGCATGGAAATGCACATGCATTCCGAGCGCCCGCGCGATCGCATGGGCCTGATCGATCCCGCCCGTTCGGAGACGTCCCACGTCGAGTTCTTGAAGCGCGACCACATCCGGCTCATAAGCCGCGATGACATCCGCAATCCTCGAGTGGGAGAGCCGACCGTCCGTACCGAGGCAGCGATGCACGTTGTAGGTCAGGATTCGCGGCACTTGGCCCCCTTCTCGTCATGCCTCGCCACGACGGCGTCTCAGCCTCCGGAGGGCACATCCAATACGGTTTGAAGCCAAACACACACCGGCGGGGCTTGGATCCCGCCAAGCCTGACAATTCAGCGCAGCAGGCTTTCCACCCGCTCGAGCAGACGCGGCACGTCGACCGTAAAGGTCTGGTTGTGTCCTTCGTCCGACCCGAAGAACGGCTGATGGCTCAGATCATGCTCCGCCGAGAGATGGAGCATGGAGGTCTTGCGGTGGTTGTTCGGGAACATTTCCAGCACCTTGGTGCCAGGGGACGAGAAGATGATGTTGGTCATGCCGGCCCCATGAACGCCGACGACCACCTCCGCCCCCGAGAAAGCGGCAAGCTGCTCAGGGTGATTGTCCCATTTCGATTGGAGAACCGCGAAACCCAGCCGCTTCAACCCCGCGACCACCTCGTCCTCATTGGCGATC
The DNA here is from genome assembly GCF_018383585.1 of Microvirga sp. 3-52. Lineage (GTDB taxonomy): Bacteria > Pseudomonadota > Alphaproteobacteria > Rhizobiales > Beijerinckiaceae > Microvirga. The sequence goes on along the minus strand of NZ_JAHAMK010000001.1, from coordinate 368,428 downwards.
TGGCGCAGCTTGGTCCCGCGCCGGCTGATATAGAGGCGGGGCCCGACGCTCTCGCGCTGAGGGCGCGGCCGATAGGCTGCGGTGAAAACCCGCCGCGCGGTCGGGATTGCTTCGGCCAAGCCGTAGATCCGCTCCAGATTCGGGCATTGGTTCACCGCAACGAGCAGCCGGTCGATCTGCAGGTGCTCGCGCGGCCCGACCTCCACAACGGAAAGATTGACGCCCTCCTCCCGTAATCCGTCGATGACGGCGTCGATCAGGGGCGGCCTCTTCGATTTGGTGATGACCTTCAGGGTCTCGTCCCCCCAGGCCCTCAGCCGAGCGGCCTGAATGAGCGGCAGCAGGTGCTCCAGGAACAGGTGCCAGTAGTTCCAGAAAGGTGGAACGACGATGGCCGGCTCGGCAATGCGGCGGCTCGAGAAGATGCTGGGGCCCGGATGGGCGAAATTCCAGTTCGAACGTCCTGAAAGCTCGAAACCGATCTGACGCCATCCCTGGGGGTCGACAGGCGTGAGCGTATGTCCTGGTACGATCACGTCCCGGACGATCCCGACGAACCGCCTCACCAGGAAGGGATCCCGATGCTGGATATGGGGCCGGACGATATCCCAGTTGTGAACCGCCAGAACCTCCAGGGCCGGCTTGTAGGCCGGATCGACGAGCCTGATTCGGTAGTCGACGGACTCGCTGATCCGATCGATCCGGTCAGGAAGCGGGGCGATATCAGGATAGAAGCCAAGCAAGTGCCGCGAGATGGGCAGAGGAGCCGTGAGGTGGCGGAAAAACGTATAGGCATGCGGCTTCAAATTCAGCGCTCGGGTAAGCTTCGATTTATGCCGTGCCATTGCTTCTCTACTCTATCGTCCGTATGGAGGCTCCGCGAGCGCTCATAGTGCCGGCATGAAGCCATCGCAAACGATTTCTGGATTGTGTTGCTTCCATGCGTTCAACGGCATAGAGCCATGATTAAATGAAACTTTATCACATAATCCAGATCGTTCTTGCCCATCTGATGCCGTGGCTGAGCTATGAAAGCACGTTTTGAGCAATTCTATCGGTCCTTTGCCGATCAAAAGGCCCACGCTCTCCTGATCTACATCACCGTGGCCACGATTCTCCTCGTCTCGATCGGAGGCATCGTCTCGTCCACGACCATAGGGCTGCTGGTCATTTTAGGCATTCTCACGCTCGTGTTCGATGCGGACACCCGTGGCGCCCTGCTCGACCCCAAAAAGCTTCTGCCTCTCACGATCCTCATGGGAGGCGTTCTGGTCTGGCAATGTCTGGGCATCGCCATCCGGACACCGACCGACAAGCAAGCCGCAGCGGTTCTCGGCAGCGCCATCGGAATCGCCATGCTTCTTCCCCTGCTTCTTGCATCGCTGCAGCGCGATCCGGAATTCCTCAACCGCCTTTTCAGGATCCTCTTCGTTCTGGGCTGCCTTGCTGCGGCGATCTCGCTGGTACGCTACGCCATCATCCTCGGGAAGGACGGGCGCGTCTCGGTCAACGAGCTTTTCGCAGAGAGATTGGTGCCGATCGGACGCGCAAGCCACCAGATCCTGGGCTCCGGCGGACTGGCCGCCTGCTTCTTCGCAGGCCTGGCCATCCATCCGAAGGCGGCTCTCCGTCAAAAGCGCCTGATTCTGGCAGGCTTGCTCCTGATCGCCATAACGGTAGTCCTCACCCAAAGCAGAGGTCCAATCCTCGCCATCGGCCTGGCCCTGGTCGCAACCAGCATCCTCGAACTGTTCCGGACCTCTGCGAAACGAGTCTCGGCGGGGCTCGTCCTGGCTGCTCTCTGCTTTGCCCTTCCGGTAACGCTCGTCATCGCAGAGCCCTGGCTCAAGGCCTGGGCGTGCACCACGCACCTCAGCATGTGCAGGCCCTCCAACCGGCAGGATGTCTGGAGCATCGTATCGGGAATGATCCAGGAGCGGCTCTGGTTCGGCATCGGGCCGACCTACCGTTTCCCGGGAGGAGCCGTGTCCCACCCTCACAACGGCATCCTCGGACTGACCTTCTATTTCGGCCTGCCGATGGCATTGCTGTTCCTCGGCATCATTGCATTTGCCGTGAAACGGGCCGCCGCGGCATCGCCAAGTCCGAGCCGCACCTTCGCACTCCTCGGAATCTTCTTCTCGATGAGCTTTGTGGCCACGGACCTTTCGAACCCGTTCGCCTTTGTGAACACCCTCTACCTTTACCTGTGGCTGCCGGTCTGGATCGGCGGGCTCTTGGCTCTCGCCCCGCAAGACGATACCGCTGTGGCGGCAAGCCCACGAGACTCCCTGAAACCATCGGCCTGAAGCCCGAAGACAACAAGGCAATCCCTTTGTGCTGAAGATCGTCGTCGCCTGCCCCACCAAGGCTGAATTCACCATAGAGGCTCTATCGGATTCCCGTCTCGGTGGACTGGAAACGGCCAATGCCGAACTCTCCCGTGCTCTTGCAGATCGGGGGCACAGGGTCATTCTGGCAACGCGGACCTTGGATACATTCGAGAGAAGCGGCGTCACGACCGTTCCTCTCGACACGATCGGGCAGCAGAGCTGCGACGTTCTGATCAGCTCCAACGACGCCCGCATCTTCGATCATGCGAAGCCGGGAACGAGGAAGCTGCTGTGGCTGCACAATCCGCTGGCATTCGAAAAATCCATCCGCAAGCATCAGCTGCCGGCCCTCGTCAGGCACCGGCCGGAAGCGGTGTTCGTCGGAACGTTCGCTGAAAAGGATATGACGTCTCTCTATCCGTTCCGGTCTCGAAACGTCATTCCGCACGGGATTTCCGGCCTCTTTCTGAACAGAAATCTCGAACTCCCCCGCGAAAAGCATTTCGTCTGGGCCTCTCAGCGCCAACGCGGTCTGAAGGAGACCTTGGACACTTGGACGCGCCATGTCGCCCCCAGGATCAGGGATGCGAGCTTCCATATTTTCGGCAGCCTCGCCCAGGATCTCGGTCTGACGGATGTTCAGGCGGCCGAGAGCCGCATTGTCTTTCATGGCTCCAAGCTCAAGAGCGAGCTGGCCGATTTCTATGCCACGGCCAAGGCCATGATCTATCCCGGCGCTCTCGACGAGACCTTCTGCATCGCAGCTGCCGAGGCGCAGGCCATGGGCCTGCCGGTGATCACGCTGGGCATCGGCTCCCTCTCCGAGAGGGTTCAGCATGGGATCAACGGCATCATCTGCAGGAATTTTCGGGAGCTTGGCCTTCAGGCCTGCAGGATTGCCGAAGATGATGAGCTCTGGAACCTGCTCCACAACGGCGCGGTCAGCACGGCCAAATTGCTCACATGGCAGAGAACGGCCAAGCTGTGGGAGGCCCTGATACTGGATGGAATGGCGCCGCGTTGAAAATGGAACGGGAGCCGTGCGTACATCCGGCAACGGCTCCCGCCTCCTTGACCGGTCGCCGCTGCAACCGGATTGGTTCATCATACCTCAGACCCGATCAAGGGTGACGGTGCATAGGGGGTATGGGATCTGCTCCGATTGAGGGCGCTCTCCCGTCCGAGGCATAGGCCCGATGCCCAAAAGACGCTTGCGCCATCGCCCTGGCGCGCTATGGCATGCCGGCGCACGCCGAATGGAGCCGACATGTCCGAGATGTTCTCTCTTCAGAAAGACAAGATTCGCGTTCTTTTGCTCGAGGGGGTGAACGACAGCGCTGTCGAACTGATCAGGAGCGCCGGCTACACGAACCTGACCTCTCTCAAGACGGCCCTTGACGAGGATCAGCTGGTGGAAGCGTTGCAGGGTGTCCATCTGCTGGGCATCCGATCCCGGACCCAGCTGACGAGCAAGGTTCTAGAGGCTGCGAACAGGCTGATCGCCGTCGGCTGCTTCAGCGTCGGCACCAACCAGGTCGACCTGGAAGCCGCCCGGCATGCGGGCATCCCCATCTTCAACGCCCCCTTCTCCAACACCCGAAGCGTGGCCGAACTCGTCATCGGCGAAATCGTCATGCTGCTGCGGCGCACTTTTCCCAAATCGACCGCAGCCCATAACGGGCGATGGGACAAATCAGCCGTCGACAGCCACGAGGTCCGCGGTAAGACACTCGGCATCGTCGGCTACGGCAATATCGGCTCGCAGCTCTCATACTTGGCCGAGGCCATGGGCATGCGGGTCATCTTCTTCGATCAGACCGACAAGCTTCGCCACGGCAATACGGAGCCGGCCGACAGCCTCCATGCCCTGTTGAACCAGAGCGATGTGGTCAGCCTGCATGTTCCCGAGACGCCGGCCACTCATGGCATGATCGGCAAGGCCGAGATCGCCGCGATGAAGAAAGGTGCCTATCTCATCAACAACAGCCGGGGCACGGTCGTCGATCTCGACGCGCTCGCCGAGGCTCTGAGAAACGGCCACTTGCGTGGAGCGGCCGTGGACGTATTCCCCGTCGAGCCTGCCTCGAACAAGGAGGCTTTCGTTACGCCCCTGCAGGGGCTCGCCAACGTTATTTTGACACCTCATATCGGAGGATCGACGGAAGAGGCGCAGGAGCGCATCGGTGCCGAGGTTGCGAAGAAGCTTGTGGAGTATTCCGATGTCGGCACGACGGTCGGAGCCGTCAACTTTCCCCAGGTTCAGCTCCCGTCCCGCGCCACCGGCACACGCTACATCCATGTGCATCGGAACGTGCCTGGAATTCTCGGGCGCCTCAACAATGCCTTCTCGCAACGCGGCCTCAACATCACGGGTCAGCATCTGCAGACGGATGGCGAGATCGGCTATGTCGTGATCGAGGCGGAAGGGCTGCCCGAGCAAAGCCGCGAAACCCTCGGTGAGATCCGTGCCCTGGAAGGGACCATTCGGGCGCGGCTGCTCTATGCAAGAGGATAACCTGTCTCGTCCGCCCAAGAGCTTCCTGAAGCATTTGCGCTGAAGTCATGGTACCGTCGGTGCCTTCCTGTTTAGAGGGAAGAGCGCAGGTTGGCGGGAGCAGACGTGGGAACGTGATTGTTGATGTTCAGGTAAAGTTGCGTCGTATCCTGCGGCAGACGGTGTCGAAGTTCAGCCGGGTGACAGGACTGCCCAGGATCACCGCGGATGAGTCTGAGGCCAGGCTTGGTCAACGGACTCTCACGAAGGCCGACGCTCATCCGAAGGAACCGGATCGTGTATTGTCCGCGCTACATGCCGTCAGCGAGTCGCTCCGGCACCACGTTGCCGACGACTTTCATCCCCTTCCTCCCTCAAACATCGAAGACTTGGGACGCCCGATCGACATGAACGCTTCCGTGGATACTCTGGCCGAACAGATGCTGACCCTGGTCGAGATCGTTTCGGCCCAGGAAAGGGACATCAAGACCCTCAAGGAGCAGTACCGCCGGCTCGAGGAACACGATCAAGCCATCGCCGTCGCCTTCTCGACATTCTTCCACGTCCTGTCTGCGAGCCGCGTCGCCAAGCTGAGCGAGATCGCCCATATCCTGCACAACATCATCAAGATCGCGGAACAGGAGGGCCGGCCGCCCGCGTCCATCAAGTTCCTCCAGGATCTCGCAGACATGCTCCCGGGCGATCAGCGCTGAAGAGCGATCGGCATTCCCGATGAAAGGGCGCGTGATCTCCCTGATACTGTGGAGGTTGGCGCCAAGCTTAACCATCCATTAACCATGCTCCTTCACCTTGAGGAAGCCGCCACATTGGCGCTGCCGGATGTTTCGGCCTGTGCATTTCGCTTCACCAACACGGCCCGTTCCCCACCGAAGCACCAGAGGCGAAGGAGGCTGTTGATGTCGACGGACAGGGCTGAGGCCGCGGTGGAACTTGCGATCGCCGAGCATGTCGCCAGTTCCTTTCAAAGAAACGAGCGAAACAAGGATGGGGCGGTTGTTGTCCAGATCCGCAACCGCATCACGGGCAACTTTCAATCCAGCCCGTGCGGGACCGAACAGGATAACCATCCGCCTGCGCTCGTGGCGTTCTACCGCCGCATCGCTGCAGCTTTCGTCCCAATTCCGCGAGAGCCCGAAACGCCGGAACGAGCAGCGCGCCTGACGGATATCGAAGCGGCTCTCGGGAACCTGCGCAGCGCTCTTCCCTCCGTCGCGCAAAGGTCCAGAATGGACCACGCCAAGGCTCACCTTCTGATGGAGCGACAGCAATTGCTGGTGAAGAACGGGCTGACGGAAGGCTTTGGGCGGATGGAAGCATGGATTCTCTCCATCGCGTTTCTGGGCTTGGTTCTGCTTGATGCGGTGAGCATCCTCTGGGCCCTGCCCTTTCTCGGCCTCAGTATTGGCAGAGCCTGGTATCTCGACCGGCAATGCAAGCGCCGTCTCAAGAAGATCGCGGACATCGATGCTCTGATTGATCGCATCGCGCGGACAGCCTGAACGACGGAATTCGCCTCATGGCTGCTTCAGAACCGCCGATGCGATCGCGATGTCCTGAACAGCCAATCCTGAGAAGGTCGATACGGTAATCTGGTCCGGTTTCACACGCCCCTTCGCCGTTTCCAGAACGATCTCGCCGATCTCGATCACTCTGTTCATAGCATTGATATCGACCCCGAAGGCGCGCCCCAACTCGCCGCGCGACCGGGCCTGGACCCTGCTGTCAGTCACAACAGCGTCGGCATTACGGATGATCGTCTCATCGAGTTCCTGCTTGTTGGCGCTGTCGGCCCCGATGGCAGTAACATGAGTGCCTGGGTGAAGATCGCTCCATTGGAGCAGTGGCGACGGGCTTGCGGTTGCGGTGACGATCAGACGGCAGCGAGACGCAACCTCTGACGGCGATGATACGATCTCGACGGAAAAGTCCTTGTCCTGCATCCGTCTCGCATAGGCCGATGCACGCTCCGGATTGCGCCCCCAGACCACGATGTCGCGGCAGGGCCGCACGGATTGCAGCAATTGCACCTGCAGGTCCGCCTGTATGCCGCAGCCGAGAACACCGATCGCATCGACTCTCTCGGGAGCGAGGTGCTTTGCAGCAACCGCGCCTGCAGCAGCCGTGCGCAGATCCGTCAGCCGCCCCCTGTCGTTGAGCACCGCGGCCAGCTCGCCCGTCTCCTTTCTAAAGACGAGAAGGAGGCCATCGCTGCTGCTGAGGCCTCTTTCCGGATTGTTCCAGAATCCGGAAGCAATCTTGATCACGTAGGTATCGCTTCCAGTCAGATACCCGTACTTGATATGAACCTCGCCCGGCGGATCCCTGAGGAGCAGTTCACCGGGTGTCGGCACCACCGCCTCACCACGGGAGAAGGCCGCGAATGCACCCTCCATCAGGCCGACCAGATCAAGGCCTTTGAGGCGCTCCTCGATTTGCGGAAGATCGAGAAAGGCGATCGGAGAGGCAGCCGCCATCATGCTCACTGGCCTAACCGTTCAGGACAGAAAGAATCTTGTCGCGATCGAAATTGGCTCCGCAAAGAATCACGATGCTTGTCTGCCCCTTGCAGCGATCCGCAACCTTGAGGAACCCTGCCAGGGCAAGAGCCGCCGCGCCCTCGACGATCTGGTTCTCCCTGAAGGCCAGGTCCCTGAGGGCGTCGGCAATTTCCGCTTCCGTGCATGTGACGACCTCGTCAATGACGGAGAGTGCAAGCGGCAGCGTGATACTGTCCTCGTCCATGCCTCCGGCGACACCATCGGCAAGTGTGTCGAAATGCTCGGTTTCGACCACGCACCCTGCTGCCATGGATGCTGCAAGGGCTGCCGAGTTTTGAGCGGCCACCCCGTAAATCCGCATTCGCGGGCTGAAGCTCTTGAGCACGGATCCGATGCCGCCGATCAGACCGCCTCCGCCCATGGCAACGAAGACATTGTCGATGCTGTCGGCCTGTTCGAGCAGTTCCAGTCCGATGGAGCCCTGTCCTGCGACGATCTCGGGATCGTTATAGGGTGAGACATAGACGAGGCCGCGGGAAGCAGCCTGCTGCTGTGCGTAAAGCTCCGCCTCTCCGCTCTCGGCGCCGTGCAGGATCACATCCACGTTGAAGGAGCGGATCCGTTCGAGCTTTGCCTGCGAAACGTTCTCAGGCAGCACGACGGTCAAGGCCTGCCTGGTCGACGCAGCAGCCTGTGCCGATGCGATGCCATGGTTGCCGGACGATGCCGTGATGACGCCCCGGTCGAGCCCGAGCGCTGTCATCTTGCTCGCAGCACCCCGGATCTTGAAGGAGCCGGTGAGCTGAAAGTTCTCGGCCTTGAAGAAGACGGAGGATCCTCTCTGAGGGCCGATCTGGCGGGACGGCAGCAATGGCGTCTCGAAGATATGCTGGCGAATACGCCGACGCGCCTGAACCGACCGTGCAGCGGTTTCGAGAACGATGCTGTTCATGGTGTCACCCCGTTCATCGGAAAGACGTCGTTTGACTTGATCTCCGATCTCATTCCGGCTGCCCGCTCCGCAAACCTCCGAAAGAGCGCCGCGGAGCATTCGATCATGGCCTCGAACTGTTCGATGATGATGTTCTCGTTCGGCGAATGTAGCATGGCCCCGTGATGGGTAAGTCCGATACCCACGATATCCGCGCCGAGCTGCTCGACGAAGGGATGCGCCGTGCCGGAGGCGGGCGAACTCGGCTGCACGATGACGGGTCGCTCAAAATGTTTTTCCAGGATCTCTCGGGCATCCTGAATGAACCAGTGATCTGTCGACGACCGGACAGGCTTCACATTGGCGTCGTGAACGATGAGCTCGACATCCTCGAAGCCGAGCCGGTCGAGATGAGCTCGTAGGAGACGTACAACGTGCTGCGGATCCTGATCCGGCACGACGCGGAAATCGATTTTGACGGAGCCCTCGGCCGGAACCACGGTCTTGGCGCCCTCGCCGGCATAACCGCCGGAAAAGCCGTTGACGTTCATGCACGGCTCGAAATTCATCGCCGCATAGAAATTGGCCTCATCGATGCCGTCCAGAACCTTCTGTCCGCCCGTTGCCTGAACCAGGCTGTCGAACGAAAATGGAGGCTTGGCCGCGACATCGAGCCCGTCCTGCGCAGGCTGCCGAACTGCATCATAGAAACCCTCGATCAGAACGCGGCCCGACCCGTCGCGCAAGGAGGCCGTGGCGGCAGCAAGCCGCCACAATGGGTTGTCGAAGACCGCACCCAGGCTCGAGTGCAGATCGGCCCTGGCCGTCCGGCAACGCAGCTCGACGGCCATCACGCCCTTGAAGCCGCAGAGGACGATGGGGCGGCCGGTGGAGTCGATCTCGCCATATTCCCACCAGCAGACATCGACCTTCTCATCCTGGAACCGTGTCTTCAGGAATGTCTCGAGCGATGGGCTGCCGATCTCCTCCTCGCCGTCGATGAGCCAGATGAATCGGAAGGGCAAAGGTCCGGGATGTTCTTCGCGGAACAGGCGCCAGCCCTCGAGGCGGCTGATGAACTCCCCTTTGTCATCGGCAACGCCGCGTCCATACCATCGCCCATCGCGTTCGCTCAGTTCAAACGGAGGACTTTTCCACAATGGTGCTGGGTCCTCGGGCTGCACGTCGTAATGGTTGTACACCATGACGGCCAGGGGACCGTCACCGATCTCGGCGACGACGAATGGGCCGATTTCCCCAGCGCAGATCTCCGTCCGAAATCCAGCCGCGACGAGCAGGTCGCGAACGGCATGGGCGCATTCGGAAAGGCATTCCCCCCGCGCACTCACCGATGGAATGCGGACAAGGCGCCGGAGATCCTCTCTTGCCCGCACCAGGTGTTCAGACGGTAGCATCGTCTATGCTCTCTGGGCTAAGCCATGCCGGGAAAGGAATGCGTCCAGACGGGCCAATCCTTCCACCAGATGCTCGGTCTTCACCCCGATGCCGATACGGACGTGGTTTTCAACCCCGAACCAGCTTCCCGCAACGACGAAGACGCTTTCCTCTTCCCTCAGCTGGTTCGATAAATCTTCTGACGGCATGTCGAAATCATAGCGAAGAAACGCCATACCGCCGGCATCAGGGCGCTGCCAGGACCAGCGATTCCGCTTCTCGACCCAACGCTCCACGATATCGGCATTCTCGCGCAGCAGGGCTCGCCCCCTGGCCAGAATGCGTTCGCGGTTCTTCGGCTCCATGACGGCAGCCCCGAGGATCTGGCTCAGAATTCCGCTTCCGATGGTCGTGTAATCCTGCCGCTTCGCCGCTTCCTCGACCGCGCCTTCAGGTCCGACGATCCAGCCAAGACGCAGTCCCGGGCACGCGAAGGACTTCGACAGACTGCTGGTGACGATGACGCGAGGATAGTCGCCATAGAAAGTCTCCGTCTCCGCCCCGTCGATCTCGCCGCCGCGATAGATCTCGTCGACGAGAAGCCAAGCGCCTGATCCCTGCGCTGCGTCCAGAAGAGCCTCGCGGCTCCGGCGCGACAGAACGGCTCCGGTCGGATTGGCGGGATTGGTGACGGAAATTAGCTTCACGCCCTCCATCGCCTTCTTCAGAGCTTCTGGATCGACCTGCCAGCCCTGATCGGCCAGCAGAGGAAGGCGCTGGATGGACATGCCCAAGGCGCGTCCGAGTCCGTCCACCTGCATGAAGTTGGGAACGGCAAAGAGTACCTTGTCGCCGGGATCGATCATCGCCATCAGCGTGATCATCGTCGCTTCCGATGAGCCGTTCGTCACCAGAACGTTGGAGGCAGAGGCTCCGGAATACCAGGTCGCAATCGCGGCCCTGAGATCCGGCCGCCCGTCCGTCCAACCATAGCCGAGGGGCTGACGCAGCAGAGCCTGGGCCTCGTCCCCCGGCAGGATCTCTTCGATGGTGCAGGGATGCACCCCGCTCTCCGTGAGATTGATCTCGACGCCGTTCTCAAACAGCGTCTGGTTTCGCTCCATCAGGAAAGTATCGAACTGCACCCAAATGCTCCAATGAGGTATGGCGTCGAGGCAAGCTTAGAGAACCTGCCGCGCCACAGCATCGTCATGGCAGCCGGCAGAGGCGGACCATGGCAGACAAGGAATTAAACGGTCAAGTCCAACTTGGACTATGAAGTCTAATAATCTAATGTTAGAGCCCGGATAAACTGTCCTACGATGCGGGGATCGCCATGAAGATCGAAGAGTTCACGCTCGAGCGCATTCAGTCGCTCTACGAGAATACGGTTGAGTACAACCTGTCCGACAGCGGAGTGCACCCCTATTCCCTGCGCGAGCTTCTGACGCCGGAGCAGCAAAGCCAGGTGCTCGACGTGGAACTCGGCTATGGCTGGACCAACGGCCGCGTGGAGCTACGGCGGGCAATTGCCAGCCTTCACCCCGATCGCAACGAGGACCACGTAATCGTCACCAACGGCTCGGCCGAGGCGAACTTCCTTCTCGTGATGTCGCTCCTGGAGCCTGGGGACGAACTTGTGGTCTTCGTTCCGAATTACCTGCAGATCTGGGGCTGGGCCCGCGCCATCGGTGTGACCGTCAAGGAGGTCCTGCTGCGCGAGGAACTCGGGTGGACGCCGGATCTCGATGACGTGCGCAAGGCCATCTCGCATCGCACGAAGATGATGACGATCTGTAACCCCAACAACCCCACCGGCAGCGTTCTGTCCCGCGAGACGATGGACGGTCTCGTCGCGATCGCCCGCCATCACGGCATCTACCTCCATGCGGACGAGGTCTATAAGGGCGCGGAGCTCAATCAGGACGAGCCTCCGAGCTTCGCCGATCTCTATGAAAAAGCCATCATCACGAGTGGCCTGTCAAAGGCGATGGCACTTCCGGGCCTGCGCATCGGCTGGCTCGTCGGTCCTGCTCAGGAAATCTACGCCTCCTGGCAGCGCAAGGACTACACCTCGATCACGACGGGCGCCGTGAGCGAGTTCGTGGCGGAGATCGCCGTGCAGCCTGCCAAGCGGCAGGAGATCCTCGCCCGCAGCAAGCGCATCCTGCGTGAGAACCTTGCGCTGCTGCAGCGCTGGGTCGATGCCAACAGCGACCTTTTCTCCTTCGTGCCGCCCGAAGCCGGAGGCATGGCCTTCATCCGCTACGCCATGTCGATGAACTCGACCGAACTGGTGCACCGCCTGCGCGAAGAGCGCGGCATCATGCTTCTGCCAGGCGACGTCTATGGCATGGATCACTACATCAGGATCGGAATCGGGGCACCCGCCCATCATCTTGAGGCAGGATTGGATCGGCTTGCGTCCTTCGTGCGTACAGGGCTCAAATGAGCCGGACGCGCAAAGCCGACGCCACGGTGACGCTCGCGCCGGAACTGGCGAGCTATGCGCCTGTCTGCGATGCCATCGCGCTGCTCTTCCAACCCTATGCGGAGGTGGTGCTCCACGATCTCTCGACCGAGACTGTGGTCTACCTGTCCAATCCCTTTTCCAAGCGGGAGCTCGGTGAGCCGTCTCTCCTGCACGAGATCGACTTCAAGCCGTCGGACATCATCATCGGACCTTATGAGAAGGTGAACTGGGACGGGCGGCGCATCAAATCGGTCAGTGCTGTCCTGCGCTTAGCAGAAAAGGCCGTCGGCATTCTCTGCATCAACATGGATGTTTCACATTTTCACGCCGTGATGCAGACCCTGACTGCGCTCGTTGCCGTGCCTCAATCCCCCGAGAAGCCGGCCTCGCTGTTCAAGGAGGACTGGCACGAGCGCATCAACGAATACATCCAGTCATGGATCCGCGCACGCGGCGTCACCATCGCAGAGATGAGCCGCGCCCAGAAACAGCAGCTTGTTACCGATCTTGCCGGCGATGGGGCCTTCGGCGGGCGCAATGCAGCGGCCTATATCTCGCGCCTGCTGGGTCTGGGCCGCGCAACGGTCTACAACTATCTTAAAAAAGATCAGTCCTGAGGCGGGAGAAGCGCATCGCGCACGGCCTGCCAGCTTTCCTTGTCGGGCGCGCTGATGAGACCGCCGCCGCGATTGACAGGGCGGTAGGGCGAACCGTCGAAATGCGCCGTGTAGCCGCCAGCCTCACGATGGATCAGCCAGCCTGCCGCATGATCCCATGGCATCACGCTCGACGAGAACGAGAAGTGAAGGTAACCGGCCGCGATTTGGCGATAGGTATGCGCCGCGCAGCGGAGATCGGCCGCCATAGCGACCTTCGGCAGATTTCCCGTCACTATGGGGCGAACGTCCTCGGGCAGATAACGCCATGAAACGTTGCCCGCCATCTGCGCCAATGGCACCGGCGAAGAAACCTGAAGCGGACTGGTGCTGCCGTCCGGGCGCTGAGTCCAGGCACCTTCTCCGCGAACCGCCATGGCCCAATCGTCAGAGATCGGATCCAGGATCACCCCGCAGACGATCTCGCCCTTCATCGCCACGGCGGCCATCACGCCGAAGAGCGGCAGGCCTGAGGCAAAATTCAAGGTGCCGTCGACGGGGTCGAGAATAAACGCGAGATCGGCCTCGCCGAGTCCGTCGAGCAGCCGCGCATTTCGGCTGACACCCTCCTCCCCGATGACGATAGCCGCCGGAAACCGGCGCAGGAGCTCGGTCTCGATGACACGCTCGGCCGCCTCATCGGCATCCGTTACAAGATCGAGCTGCGAGGACTTCGTACGGATGGCGTCAGCCGACAGGTTCCGGAAGCGCGGCAGGATCTCGGCTTGCGCCGTTGTTCTGAGAATATCCGCGACGGCGAGTGCGTCGGCTCGGGTGAAGGTCATGGGTTTTCGGTGTCCTGCGTCTCGATAGCGTATCAGATCATCTCAAGCGGGCGCTTGCGCTCTGGCGGGGGAAACTCTGCATCGATGGCCTCAAGATCCTCCGGATCGAGCCGGATCTCAAGTGCTCGATGATTATCCCGCACGTGGCCGGGACTGGAAGCCTTCGGAATCGCAATCACATCCGGCTTTTGGAGAAGCCAAGCCAGAGCAATCTGGAACGCGCTTGCTCCATGCTTCCGTCCGATCTTTTGTAGAACACCACCACGCGGAAGCCTGCCCTGTTCGATCGGGCTGTAGGCCATGAGCGGCATACGATGCTCGGCCATCCAGGGGATAAGATCGAACTCCGGACCTCGGCGTGTCACATTGTAAAGTACCTGATTGGTGACGCAGTTCTCTCCTCCACGAATTTCAAGCAGTTCTTGCATGTCGTCGACATCGAAGTTGCTGACGCCCCATTGGCGGATCTTGCCGGAGCTGCGAAGCTCCTCGAACCCGGCGATCGTCTCCTCCAATGCCACACCTCCACGCCAATGCAGCAGATAGAGATCCAGCCGGTCTGTCTTCAGGCGCCTGAGACTGCGCTCGCAGGCCTGCACGACGCCAACGCGGTTCGCATTATGGGGGTAGACTTTGCTTACGAGGAAAAGCCGTTCCCGCTGTTCTACAAGAGCTTCGGCGATGAGCTCCTCTGCGGCGCCCTCGCCATACATTTCGGCCGTATCGATGAGCGTCATCCCAAGCCCGACACCGACGCGAAGCGCTTCGATCTCCTGCCCCCGGCGGCTTGCCGTCTCGGCCATCTGCCACGTTCCCTGCCCGAGGGCCGGCACGGTTTCACCACTTGGCAGCGCGACTTTCAGGCTCATGTCTCAATCTCCACCTGAGGATCGATGCCCGTTCAGGAATTGCCGGATTGTGGCGAGAACGACGCAGCGGTCAGCGCAAAGCACTCGCTTCCGTCCGACGACGGTTACTGCAGGCGGGGCCCCTTCATGAAGCGGCCCCGGTCAGCAGACCGAACGGTCACATCGAACATGTCCCCTTCCCGCTCAAGTGTCAGCGGCACGTCGACGCCGGCGGCGCCCAGGGCCCAGATGGCGCGATAGAATTCCGCCAGGGATGTCACGGGCTGGCTGGCAACCGCATGGATCTGATCCCCGGCCCGCAACCCCGCCCGTTGTGCTGGCGCATCACCGGCCAAGCCGATGATCGTGAGCTGGTCGTCCTCTGCCTCCGCAACATAGAATCCGAGCCAAGGCCTCGGCTGGCTCTTGGTCCGCCCGCGGGTCAAGAGATCATCCAGGATAGGTTTCAAGAGGTCGATCGGCACGCTCATGTTGAGGGGCACCACCGTGCCGCCGGAAGCCTGATGCTGGAGTTGGAGCGAACCGATGCCGACCAGATCCCCACGCGGCCCGATCAAAGCCGTTCCACCCCAGTTGGGATGGGCCGGCGCGGTAAAGATGGCCGGATCGATGAGATATTCCCAATAGCCGGCGAATTCCTGGCAGGCGACGACCTGTGCGGCGAGGGAATGGCTCTGTCCTCCGCTGCCCCCGATGACGACCTGATCGCCGGGTTCCAGATGGCGGGAGTCGCCGAGGGCCAGCACCGGCACGCCCAGGGGTTCGAGCGCCTGCACCAATCCGAAACCGCTCTCATAATCGTAAGCAAGGACATGCGCCTGGACGACCCGGCCCTTGTTGGTGGTCAGCCAGACCTCCTCGGCTTCGGCAATCAGGTAGCCGATAGTGACGACAAGGCCATCATCCCGGATGACGACACCCTGTCCTGCCCGTTCCGTACCGAGCGTCTCAGCGGTGAACGCATCGTCGGAAACCCGTGCCCGAAGGGAAACTACGGCGGCCAGAGCATCCTTGAGGTCATACCCGAGGGTTCTCGGATCAGGCTGGTACTCAGGAGGGATTTCCCATTCGTCGGGTGATTGCATGAAATGCTCCTCAGACTCCCGGCAGAGAGTCTGCACCCATTCAAAATGGCAGGAAATGCGAAGCCTTCAACAGGCCTCCCCCTTTTGACGCACAAAAAGCCGTGATGCCTGTATCGGCTCGATCAGACGTCTAACCATAGGGTCCATTCCCGGAGGTGCTTTAGGGATCAAACCTTTGTCCCTCCGGCGGCAGGAGGGCTTCGTCAGGCAGCCTCAAGGGATTGAGCCGGGGCCACATCATAGCTGTCGACCCAAGTGTTCTCTTGCTTCTTTTCAAGCATACAGAGAGCATGTCGGGCATAAAGACGGAACTCGTGCTTCAAAATCCGCGACGCAGTTTCCCAAACCCCAGCTTCATGCCTAGCGACAAAAAATGCCCGAGCGATATGCTCGATTTCCTGATCCGTCTGATCCACCTGTGCCCCCACACAGAAGCCCCCACGGCTCCGTCAAATACCCGGAAAGCAATTCCGGCATCAACTGTCGGCAAGATGTCTGATTTGCGGAGTCCTGTCTGTACCCGAAAAGACACGATTCGGGGCCAAAACTACTTCCGTCGACTTTGTACAGGCAGACAAGACAAGTAGATCGGACCCTGTCGGCCCTATTCCTCCAGCTGTGCCGTGTCCGCTCCGACCGACGCCTGAAGCCGGGAGGAGCCGGTGACGTTCGCTCTTCTCCGCGCTCCTTCTTCAGGCGGCCCTTGCCGTTGCAAGGAATTGGTCGATGTCCTGTCTCAGGCGCTGAAGCTGTTGATCCAGGGTATGCTTGGCGCTTGAGACGTGCTGCGCTGCGGCTGCCGCAGAGGCAGTCGATCCGGTCAAAGCCTCGATGCTCCGGACAACCGCGTGGGTATGATCGGTGGTTTGGTTGACGTTTACGGCGATTTCCGATGTCACGGCAGCCTGTTCTTCGACGGCAGCCGCGATTGCCGTCGCAATGCCGCTCAGTTCCTCCATGATGCGGCCTATGTCGTCGATATCGGACACGCTGCGCTGCGTCGCTTCCTGGATCGCACCGATACGTGAGCCGATCTCGGTTGTCGCCTTGGCGGTTTGGTTGGCGAGGGTTTTGACCTCTTGCGCCACAACGGCAAAGCCCTTTCCCATCTCCCCGGCACGGGCCGCCTCAATCGTGGCATTCAGTGCGAGCAGATTGGTCTGAGCCGCAATCCGCTCGATCAGATCGACCACATCCCCGATCTGCTTGGCCTGGTCGGCCAATCCGTTGACGGATTCCTTCGTGCGTTGAGAGCTCTCGAGGGCGTGCCGCGCGACATCCGCCGATCGGCTGGCCTGCTGCCCGATCTCACGAACGGACGATGCCAGCTGTTCCGTCGCGGCGGCTCCCGATTGCATGTTGGAAGCCGTCTGCTCGGCCGCCGTCGTGACCTGAATGGCAAGGTTACTGGCACTTCCGGTTGCCTCATCGAGGACCGTCGCACTCTCCGAGAGAGCGCCGCTCGCCTGGCCCGAGATCTGCAGGCTCTCCCGCACCGCGTTGGAGAACGAATCGATTGCCTGCGACAGAACCTCACCTTTCTTCTGACGATCCTGAACGAAGGCGTCCTGATACACGGAAATGGCTAAGTCCATGTCCAGCATGACCGCCTGGTTCACCACCGTCAGCTTGCGCGCGAACGATGCCCCACTGAAGCGATGCTTCTTCGAGAGGACATGAACCAACTCATTGAGAATGAAGGCATAGCCTCCAATGTACCAGCGGGGCTCCAAGCCAATCCTGTTATGGATCAGACCGATGCGGCGAATACCTTCCACGTAGGTTGCGTCGAAGCTGCCGCTGAAAAGCCTACCCCAGTGCAACATCTGAGCTGAAACGAGCCGGGACTGTTGCGACCCAATCAATTTGGACAGCTGCGGCTGCCGATGCATATGCGTGTAGAAGCGCTCGAGGATTTTCGGCAGTTCAGGGGATATATCTTTCCATACCGACTGAAGATCGTGGCAAACCCCACCATCGATGCCCATGAACCTGAGCCGTTCAGCAAGCAATGAGTCGTGTTGCAAGGTTCTTCTCCAAACTCGGTAATGGAGAAGATCTCTATGTTGCCGGGCTTGGTCGGGGCTTGCCGAACCAACCCCGCCCGAGGGCTGAACGCGGAATCCGCGTCATTTTGTGCCGATCGGAACTGAAACCCGGTCGCTGGTTGCGCGTTAACCTAGGCAGTTTTGCGGGGCTACACGATGCTTGATAACATTGCAAATGGTCTAAATTCCGTTCAACCGGGCTCTATGGCACTATCGGCGCGTCATAACGTGCCGCCGCTCCCCCACTCGGTACAGGAACATCTCGGGCAGATGCTGAGGGCAGACTATCACGAACGGGGAGAAAAGCCGCGCTATCTCGGCGATCCGGTCCTTCCGCTCGAGTTCGATCCTTATCTCTACCGTCTTGAGCAGAAAGAACGCGCTCTCAGGATCATGCGGGTTCGGGAACAAGGTGCGCAGGCTGTCGCCGACGCACTCTCCGATCTCAATCTCTAACGCTATGCAGGCGTAACCGCACCTGTTCTTTGTCTGACGTGCACCGGAACATAAGGCGCGGATTCAGCTTGCGTTCAATATCCATAGACCAGAAAGGCCGAGCCTGAGAGCATCCTAGCCTCTCTTCCGAGACATTCACGGAACTCCTCTCGGCGATGGATATTGCAAAGAGCATGAGACAGGAAAGCGGAAGAGCCGTTTTGAGGAGGGCATTCAGACGCCTGGAGCATGAGGTGCCGGGAAAGGTCGCCCGCGCCCTTCGCAGCCTCCGCCATCCCGATTCGCGATGGGTCAGGATTCCGGCGGGAATCCTCCTCATCCTTGGTGGGATCTTCTCCATCCTCCCGTTCTTGGGATTATGGATGCTTCCCTTGGGGCTTCTGTTGATCGCCTATGATGTACCCATATTGCAGAAGCCCGTGGGACGCTTCACGCTCTGGGCAATCCATAAATGGGCTTCCTTCAGACAGCGCTTCTTTCCTGAGCGACCTCAGGGCTGAGAGCCTTCTCGACGGTCGATCACCTCCATCACTCCCCCATGGAGCATCGGTCACGCTGGAACGACGCCGCCAAGTTCGTCCTCGATGTAGATGGATATGATTTCGTCAAAACTGGCCTCGGCACGGAAGCCCAAACTTTCAGCACGGTTGGCATCAAAGCGGCGAGGCCATCCCTCGACGAAACGTATGATGTTCGGGTCGAGTTCATGCCGGATTCGGGCAACGGCCCCCTCGCCGGCAACGCGACGAAGCGCATCGATCTGCTCACCCACGGTTACCGACACGCTCGGCATCGTCAGATTGCGTCTCGGACCGATCTTGGATGTATCGATGGTCGCCGCATGGACAAGGAAATTGACGGCCGATCTCGGCGAGGCATGGGCGTGGCGAACATCCGTCGAGACCGGCAAGACCGTGTCCTGGCCATTCAGTGGCTCGCGGATGATGCTTGAGAAGAAGCCCGATGCCGCCTTGTTGGGTTTCCCAGGCCGTACGCAGATGGTAGGGAGTCGGATTCCTACGCCATCGAAGAATCCACGCCGCGTATAATCGGCCAGCAGCAACTCACCCATCGCCTTCTGCGCGCCATAGCTCGTGAGCGGCGTCAGAAAGAATTCATCCCCGATCGCCTCCGGAAACGGTGCACCGAAGACGGCGATGGAGGACGTGAAGACGAGCCGTGGCTTGTATCCGTCTCCAATGGTGCGGACAGCATCGAACAGAAACCGGGTGCCGTCGAGATTGATCCGATATCCCTTGTCGAAATCGGCCTCGGCCTCGCCGGAAACGATGGCGGCAAGGTGAAAGATGACATCGGGACGGCTCGCAACGAGCTTCGCCGCCTCTCCCGGAATGGAGAAATCGGAGTTCAGCGTATCGATGGCGAAGGATGCCTGAGGGCGCTCGGGCTCGACCACGTCATGCAGAACGAGACGCGTGATCGCGTCTCCCCCTAATCGGCCTTCCTTCACCAAGCGTTCCGTAAGCTTGCGGCCGACCATCCCGGCCGCCCCGAGAATGAGGATCTGCATCGATCAACAATCTTTTCAAATTTTACCCGTTCGTCTCAAGTGACGTCCAGGTTGAAAAAAGGATCGCTACGCCGCTCGATGTTTGACTTGTTCGAGCGGCGCAGCTCCGATCAGAGCGACTGGATTACTTTTGCCGAACCTTGTCGAGCTCTGCCTGCATCAACTTGACCGTCTCAGGACCGATCGTTGCCGCATGCTTCTCCCAGACCGATTTCGCCTGCTCGCGCATGCGATTGGCTTCCTGGGCATTCAGCTCATTGACCACGATGCCTTCGCCTTTGATCTTGTTCAACGAGGCCTGCGAGAGCTCGCGCGAAACCTTGCGCTGTTCGTCGCGAGAGACGACGGCACAATCACGCAGAGCCGCCTGTTCATCCTTCGACAGCCCGTCCCAAAGTTTCTTGGAGTAGAGAACGAGGAACGGGGTATACGCATGGCGGGTCACGGACAGGTACTTCTGCACCTCGTAGAACTTGGAGGTGTCGATGGTCACGAACGGATTTTCCTGCCCGTCGATTGCCTTAGTTTCAAGGGCCGTGAAGACTTCGCCGAAGGCCATCGGCACAGCATTGGCGCCCATGTTCTTGAACGTGTCGAGGAACACGTTGTTCTGCATGACACGAACCTTCAGACCCTTGAAATCCTCCCACTTCTCGACGGGACGACGTGAGTTGGTGAGGTTACGGAAGCCGTTCTCCCAGTAGGCCAGATTGACGAGACCGACCGTTTCGAGTTTCGCGTCCACATGCTTGCCGAACTCGCCATCGAGAACGGTGTCTGCTTCCTTCTCATTGGCGAACAGGAACGGCAGGTCGAAAACGCCAAGTTCAGGCAGGATGCCGATGAGCGGCGAGCTCGAGGTGACGACCATCTCCTGCGTGCCGGAGCGGAGAGCCTGGGTGGCCTGGAGATCGCCGCCCAGGGCGTTGCCCCAGAAGCCCTGGACCTTCATCTTGCCACCGGACTTGTCGGTAAGGCAGACCTTGAACTTCTCGACACCCTTGCCGTTGGGGTGATCTTCGTTCACGCCGTTGGACAGTCGGATGTTGCGCTCCGTGAACTGGGCATAGGCCGGAAGGGCCGCCATTGCGCTTGCGGCGATACCGGCAGCAAGAGCGAATTTGAAAGCTTTCATGGTAGTTTCCTCTCTCTTTTGATTTGTCAGCATGCTCATCGTCCCCGCAACCAGGAAAAGGGAACCATAACCAGGTCGGGGAAGACGATGAGCAGAACGAGCACGATGAGCTGGGCGATCAGGAACGGATTCACGCCGCGGATAACGGCCCCCATGGGTACGCGGGCCACGCCGCTCACCACATTGAGCACAATTCCAACCGGAGGCGTAATGAGACCGATGGCGTTGTTGATGATGAAAAGCACCCCGAAATAGACCGGATCGATGCCAGCCTGTTTGACGATCGGCATGAGAACAGGCGTCAGGATCAGAACCGTCGGCGAGAAGTCCAATGCGGTTCCGACGATGACGACCAGGAACATCAGGGCGAACATGAGCAGGGTCTTGTTGCCCAACAGAGGCTCGATGAGACCGCTGATTTCGGCCGGTATGTTCGCCTGGGTGATGAGCCAGGCGGAAACGAGCGCCGCGGCGACAAGAAACATCACCACGGCTGTCGTCTTAGCGGCCGTGAGGAAGACGCCGTAGAGCATCGACGGCTTCAGTTCGCGATAGACGAACATGCCGATGACGAGCGCATAGACGGCCGCCAGCACGGCCGCCTCGGTCGGAGTCACGATGCCCCATTTGATGCCGCCGAGGATCATCACTGGCATGAGCAGGGCGTAGAATCCATCGATGAAGGCTTTGCCGCGCTCACGCATGGTGGTGCGCGGGGCCGTCTTCATCTTGTCCCTTCTGCTGACGATGGCCCAGGCGACGACAAGAGACAGACCCATCATCAATCCAGGCGCAACGCCTGCCAGGAAGAGCTGGGAGATCGAAACGTTAGCCGCAACGCCAAAGACGATGAAGCCGATCGATGGTGGAATCACCGGAGCGATGATGCCGCCAGCCGCGATGAGACCCGCCGCCCGTGGAATATCGTATCCGGCATTCCGCATCATGGGGATCAGGATCGCCGCGAGAGCCGCCGTATCCGCGGCGGCGGAGCCGGACAACGCAGCGAGAATGAGTGCGGCCACAATCGCAACATAGCCAAGGCCGCCGTGGATATGCCCGAGACATGCCAAGGCGAAATTGACGATGCGCTTCGACAGGCCTCCGACATTCATCAATTCTCCGGCCAACAGGAAGAATGGGACGGCCAGAAGCTGAAAATTGTCGGCACCGATGATCATGTTCTGAGCCACGATCTGGCTGTCGAAATTGCCGAGCCAGAGCATGAGCGCGAGAGCACAGACGATCAGCGCGAAGGCGATCGGCATTCCGAGTGCCATGGCTCCGAGAAGCGATGTGAGGAATACGACGATTGTCACTCGAGTCGCTCCCTCAGAGCATGGGCTTCATCACCACTGTAGTCGCCGGCAAAGGCCTTGAGCTCATGCTCGCTCACGCGCCCGGTGACGACACGCAGGATTCTAAGGATGGCCATCAGTCCCAGACCGATGCTTGTGAAGAACCCGACCCCGTAAACCCAGAGCATCGAGATCTCGGTGATAGGCGCGTAATTCGTGGCGTTGATCTCGGCCTGCTGCCATGTCCCCCAGAAGAAGACGGCGCAGCAGCCGATGATGAACAGGTCGGACAGGACCATGCAAACTTTACGCCCGTTATCGCCCAGCCGGGCGACCAGTGTTTCGACGCCCAGATGGGCATTCTCACGTCCCACTACCACGGCACCGATGAAGGTCAGCCATACGAAGAAGAAGCGAGAGAGCTCTTCCGAAACGTCGATCCCGGTATCGAAAAGGTAGCGCAATACGACATTGCCGAAGACCATGACGACCATGGCCGCCAGCAGAAGAACCAGCAGGCCTTCCAAGCCTTTGAAGAAGAAGGAAATTATCCTGCTCACAATCTCTCCCTGCCCTTGGACCCTTCTCGGCGCCCATTGATTCTGTTCGCTCCGGAGGACTCTTCAAGTCCTCTGAAGGCGAAACATGGTGCCCGATCTAAGGCTCAGGTACATAACGTGTCAATTCAGCGGATGGAACGGTTCCGAAGGCAAACTGCCATGCATGACAGCGGGGATGGCCCATCCGTGGTTTCGTTCTCTTGTTTTTTCGCCTGGAACAGGATCAATGCTGATTTCAAGGTGAGTGTCATTGGGGTAATCCGGGCGAACCAGAGCACGTATTGAAATGCACCTTTGTTTCATCTTAGACTTATGAATACCTGCTTATGCAGAGCATTTCCGTGGATATCGCCGGCGCGGCAGCTTCGATGATATCCGGGAGACGGATTGCTCCTTCCGCCTCTGCTGACAATTACAAGAGCGTAGCCGCGACGAGGATCCCATGAAGATCACAGGCGTCGAGACAATCCGTCTCCAGGAATTCGCAAACATCATCTGGGTCCTTCTCCACACGGACGAGGGGCTTGTCGGCCTTGGTGAGACCTTCATGGGAGCTGCGGCCGTCGAGGCGTATGTTCACGAGACGGTCGCGGCCAAGTTGATCGGCCGCGATCCTCTTCAGATCGAAGGCATCAACCGCGATCTCCAGAACTATCTGGGCTGGCGTTCCGCGGGCGTCGAGACACGTGGCAATTCGGCCATCGACATCGCCTTGTGGGATCTGTTCGGCAAAGCTCATGGCAAACCAGTCTGCGATATGCTGGGTGGCCGCTCCCGGGACAAGATCCGGGTTTACAATACCTGTGCGGGCTACCGCTACATTCGCGACAGTCGTGCCCAGAAAGTCGCCAACTGGGGTATCGGTGATGCCGAGGGTGCCTATGAAGATCTGGAGGCATTCCTGCACCATGCCGACGATCTCGCTCATTCCCTCCTGGAGCAAGACATCACGGGCATGAAGATCTGGCCGTTCGACGTCGCGGCCGAACGGAGCCATGGATACGACATCTCACCCGACGAAATGAGGACGGCGCTCGAGCCCTTTGCCAAGATTCGAAATGCCGTGGGCGACAAGATGGACATCATGGTCGAGTTCCACTCCCTGTGGAGCCTGCCGATGGCCAAGAAGCTTGCTTCGGCGCTGACCGAGTTCGAGACCTACTGGCACGAGGACCCCTTCCGCCTCGACAATATCGGCGACCTCAAGGAATATGCGGAGCACTCGAAGGCCTGGGTATGTGCCTCGGAGACCCTGTCCTACACCCACGCCTTCCGGGAATACCTCGAAACCGGCGTCGCCGGCGTGGCCATGCTCGATCTGTCCTGGTGCGGCGGTCTGACAGAGGCACGTAAGATCGCAGCGCTGGCCGAAGCCTGGCATGTTCCTGTCGCGCCCCATGACTGCACGGGCCCCGTGGTCTACGCCGCCTCCTGTCACTTCTCCCTGCATGCGCGCAATGCCTTGATTCAGGAGAGCGTCCGGGCCTTCTATACTGGCTGGTACACGGAACTCGTGACGGAGTTGCCGACGGTCAGAAGAGGAGAGGTCACGGTGAACATGAAGCCAGGTCTGGGGCTTGAACTGCAGCCGGAACTCTGGAAGCGCCCGGACGCGATCATCCGGCTGACGAACGAGCCCTAGTCAAAAAGGGACCACGTACGGCTACGTCATTCGACCGCGACGATTTGAGAGTTTGAGTTGGAACACGATGAGCAATGTGATTGACGCCCTTGTCGAAGCCTTGGGATCAAAGATCCGCACCGGCCCCGACATTCCCTCCCGCAATCATGCGGATGCCAGCGGTCTCCAGCCGGCAGTTCCCCAGGCGCTCATCCTTCCTCAGACGACGGAGGATGTCTCAACGGCCTTGAGGATCTGCCATGAGCATCGCCAATCCGTCGTCACGCAAGGAGGGCTGACTGGACTTGCCGGCGGTGCTCACCCGCAGACGGGTGAGATCGCGCTGTCCCTCGAGCGGATGAACGGGGTCGAGGAGATCGACCCGGCGAGCGCGACGCTCACGGCGCTCGCTGGAACGCCCCTCGCGGTCGTTCAACAGGCGGCGGACGAGGCCGGCTTCCTGTGCGGGATCGATCTCGGAGCGCGCGGAACCTGCACGATCGGCGGCAACATCGCAACCAATGCCGGCGGCAATCAGGTGCTGCGCTACGGCATGGCCAGGCGCAACACGCTCGGACTCGAAGTCGTTCTCGCGGACGGCACCGTGGTGCGCTCGCTCAACAAGATGCTGAAGAACAATGCGGGATATGACTGGACGCAGCTCTTCATCGGCAGCGAGGGAACACTTGGGATCATCACCCGGGCGGTGATCGGTCTGCATCCCAAACCTCAAGGCCTTCAAACGGCTCTCTGCGCCGTCGACCGATTCGATGATGCTCTCGTTGTCCTGCGCCGATTCCAGCAGGCTCATCCAGGACGCCTGCTGGTCTTCGAGGCCATGTGGCGGGAATTCATGACCGTCGCAACCGAGATCTGCGGACTTCCGCCTGCCTTCGAGTCGGAACACGACGTGACACTCCTGATCGAGGCCGATATGGGCGAGGGTCCGGCAGGAACAGAAGCGTTCTCTCTCCTGCTCAGTGAATTCTACGAACAGGATCTCATCAAGGATGCCGTCATCGCCCAGTCACGAGCCGACAGGAACCGGTTCTGGGCCTATCGGGAAACACCCTACGAGTATGGCCGCTTCCTGCCGGAAGAGATCCGCTTCGACGTCAGCGTGCCCCTGAACCGCATGACGGAGGCGGTCGCCCATCTGCGCCGGGAAATGCCGAAGCAATGGCCCGATGCCGTTTACGTCGTCTTCGGGCATGTGGCCGACAGCAACATCCACATCAACGTGGCAATCCACGACATGACCGACGATATCAAGAAAGGCGTTCAGGGGCTCGTCTACGAACTGGTCTCAAGGCTCGGTGGATCCATATCCGCGGAGCATGGGATCGGACGCATCAAGCGCCCCTACCTTGCTTTGAGTCGGACCGAAACCGAGCTTGCCTTGATGATGAAGATGAAACAAACGCTTGATCCTGAGGGTATCCTCAATCCGGGCCGCATTCTCTAAGAATGCATTCGCTCATTCAGGAGCGGAGGATGAACGTGAAAATGCCGAGTCTCTTCGATCTTTCCGGACGCATTGCCCTCGTGACGGGATCGAGCACGGGCATTGGCCTTGCTCTCGCACTTGGCCTGGGGCGTGCGGGAGCACGTGTCGTCCTGAACGGCCGCCAGCCGGACAAAGTCGCCAATGCGGCTCAAAAATTCCGAGATGAGGGATTGCACGTCTTCGAGATGCCCTTCGATGTGACGGACAGCACGGCCGTCAAGGCTGCCGTCGATCGGATCGAAGGCAGCATTGGTCCCATTGATATTCTGATCAACAATGCGGGAATGCAGTGCCGAGCCCCCCTTGAGGATTATCCGGAGGAAACCTGGCACGAGTTGATGACGACGAATGTCGACAGCGTCTTCTATGTGGGCCAAGCAGTTGCCAGAAAGATGATCCCGCGCGCTCGGGGAAAGATCATCAACATCTGCTCGGTTCAAAGTGAACTGGGCCGCCCTTCCATCGCGCCATATACGGCGACGAAGGGTGCCGTGAAGATGTTGACGAAAGGCATGGCGATCGATTGGGGCAAGTACGGCCTTCAGGTCAACGGCATCGGGCCAGGCTATTTCAAGACGGAACTCAACCAAGCCCTGGTTGACGACAAAGCCTTCTCCGACTGGCTCATTGCCCGCACTCCCTCCCGTCGCTGGGGAGAACTGGAGGATCTTATTGGTACTGCGGTCTATCTCGCCTCCGATGCCGCGAATTTCGTCAACGGGCAGATCATCTATGTTGATGGAGGCGTGACGGCCTCACTCTGAATCCGCCTCGAAACTGATCCTTAAGCTTTGTCGGCATAAACCGTCATTCGCGGTTGCAATATCCGTCCAGGACCGTTAGCTACGGCACCTGTGATTTGCCAGAAAAGCTACTTGGGAGGTGCTTCATGCCCCACGGAGCATACTGCGTTGCATTCAAGCATAATCGTTGGACGGTTTCTCAATTCGGAAGAGATCTCGGATCGTTCTATTTTCGCGCAAAGGCCCTGAAGTTCGCCGTTGAATCCGCCTGCTGGTCGGCCGTGTCGAACAGACCGACTGTCTTTGTCCTAGACCGGACCGGCGATTTCTATACCGCCTGGTGCGATGGCAGGGACAGTCTCAGCGCCGAGACGTAAGCGCCGGTCGCGAGGGCTGCAACGAAACAGCATGATCGGGACGATCTGATCCAGAGTCGACGGCGCCCGAGACCAAGACACGCGATCGATCAAAATCCAACCTTCGTTTCCTGTGCAACGCCGTAGGGGAATCATGCAACGGCAGCAGCCTGGTGGATCGCTGCGGCTTCGAATTCGATCTTGTGCGGGGTCTTCATCAGCGACTGGATCTTTTCTGCAAGATCGGTCGCCCGGTAGGGTTTGTAGAGAAGATTGAGATCTTCGAGCTTGTCCTCCCCGTCAAAATAGCCTGTCGTCAGAAGCACCTGGATATCCGGCTGCTCGCGCTGAATGAGCCGGGCCAAGTCGATGCCGCTGAGTTCTCCCGGCATCCTGACATCGGAGAGCACGAGTTTGATATCTTTCTTCGTCTTCAGGAGGCGAGCGGCTTCATCACCGGTCTCCGCCTCCAGCACCCTAAAGCCGAGAGAGTGAAGAGTTGAGAGCGCTACCTGACGAACAGCCGGGTTATCTTCAACCACAAGCACCGTACGCCCCTCACCGAAAGGGTGCGTAATGGCCGACTGGTCATCCGGCGCACTTTCCGCGGTCTCGTGGGAGCGAGGAAGGAAGATGCGGATGGTCGTGCCCGCGTTCGGCGCACTCTCAACCTCCACATGGCCATGGCACTGCTGCACGAAACCATACACCATGCTAAGGCCCAAGCCGGTGCCTTTTCCGCTTTCCTTGGTGGTAAAGAAAGGTTCGAACACCTTCTCCAGCACCTCCGGCGGCATGCCGATTCCTGTATCGCTCACGGAGATCACGACGAACTCACCGCTGGGTGCGGATCTCCCCTCCTCTACTACCTGGTTTTCGACACTGATCGTCAGATCGCCGCCGTCGGGCATTGCATCGCGGGCGTTGACCGCGAGGTTCAATAGGGCTGCCTCGAACTGAGCACGGTCGACCTGGACCGGCCATATTTTGGCGCCGGAGCGGAAATCCGCATTGACATGCTCGCCAAGCGTTCGACGCATCAGCTCCAGAAGGCTCGGCATGAGGCTCGTGACATCGATCGTTGAAACCTGCAGGGCTTGACGCCGTGAGAAGGTCAGCAGCCTGTAGGTGAGATCGGCACAATGCTGGGCACTCTCCAGGGCCATCCGTACCCTTCGCTCCGCCTTCTCATTGCCCTGAATGGATTTCTTCAAGAGATCGAGATTGCCGATCACGACACTCAGCATGTTGTTGAAATCATGCGCGATCCCACCCGTGAGGCGGCCGACCGCCTCAAGCTTGCTGGCGTGGAGCAGGTTCTGCTCCATCTGCTTGCTCTCGGTGATATCGAACCACATACCGAAGAATTCGCGTGGACGGCCGTCCTCATCCTTCATCAGAACCGTCTGATCGAGGAAATGCCGCTCGACGTCGTCGGCGCAAAGCCAGCGATACTCGAGATTGACGGAACCCTCTTCCTCCAGCCGCTTCAACTGGGCCAGGACACGCTCCTGGTCGTCCGGGTTGATCCGGGAGGACCAGAAATCCGGGCGCTCGAGGAAAGCCTCCGGTCGAAATCCCGTGATGCGCTCGATACTCTCGTTGGTGAAATGAAGCCGCCGGTGGTCCTCCTCGACGGACGCCGTATAAAGCGCGATCGGAAGCGATTGCAGAACGATCGATTGATGTTCCTCGCGGCGCCGAAGGGCCTGCTCCGCCTTCAATTTCTCGCTGCGGACATGAAGGTTGTCCATCAGCAGGCGGCGCTCCTGCTCCGCCTGCCGGCGGATCTCTTCCGTTTTCCGGTAAAGATCGACGAAGATGTCGACTTTGGATTTGAGGATCAAGGGCTCGATGGGTTTGAAGACGTAGTCGACAGCACCTGCCGAGTACCCTTTGAAGACGTGCATCTCGTCCTTGTTGAATGCCGTCAGAAACAGAATCGGCACCCGTGAAGAACGGGGCCGGTTCCGGATCAGACTGGCAACCTCGTATCCGTCGAGGCGCGGCATCTGCACGTCGAGCAGAATGACGGCGAAATCATCTTTCAGAACGTGGCGCAGAGCTCCTTCGCCGGAATCGGCTGTCACGATCTCCACACCGGGAGACCGGAGGACCTCCTCGACAGCGATAAGGTTTCTCGGGTCGTCATCGACCACCAAAATCTTGGCGGGGATGGGATCGGACTGAGGACGGGCCGCGACCAGATGAAAATCATCCAGCTTCGGACCCGACTCCCCTCGCCTTGCGTCGTCCGTCATGAGTTCAACCCGGTCTCTGCCGCACCATTGGGAGCAATTCTCCCGTCCGGGATATATGTGCTCCGACTGAGTTGAACGCGCAAGACAGCCAGAAGTTGATCCACATCCACAGGCTTCGAGACGTAGTCGGTCGCACCTGCTTCGAGGCATTTCTCCCGATCGCCCTTCATGGCCTTTGCAGTCACTGCGACAAGGGGAAGGTCACGGTAACGCGGGATGTTCCGGATTTCCCGCATGGTCTCATAGCCGTCCATCTCCGGCATCATGATGTCGATCAAGGCCAAATCGACATCCGGGTTGGCCTGGAGCTTTTCGATGCCTTCCAGGCCATTCTCGGCGAAGACGACCGAGATCCCGTGCTGCTCGAGCGCACTCGTCAGCGAAAAGATGTTGCGCATGTCGTCGTCGACGATCAGAACCTTCCGGCCGTCGAGCGAGCCATCGGCCCGCCGTTCGACAATGATGTGCTTCTCTTCGGGAATGGCACTGATCGCCCGGTGCAGAAACAGAGCCGTGTCGTTGAGAAGACGTTCGGACGACCCCTCGCCTTTGACGATGAGCGTTGCAGCGATGCCCTGCAGTCGACGCTCCTCGGACTTCGCTAGATCCTGTCCCGTATAGATGACGATCGGCAGTTCCTCACCGCCCTTCGTCTTGCGGATGCGCTCGATGAGCTCTGCCCCGGGAAGATCCGGCAAGCCCAAGTCGACGACGGCGCAGTCGAACTGCCGTGACTGGATGACCTCCAGGGCACTCTCGGCCGTTCCCACCGCCGTCACGTCGACCTGCTCGCTCTTCATGAGCTCGGACAAGCTCATGCGCTGATTGTCGTCATCCTCGACGAGAAGCAGCTTCTTCACGGGCCGGTCGATGAACTCCTTCGTGCGGTTGAGCGCTCCCATGAGAGCCTCCCGGTCGACAGGCTTCTCCAGGAAGCCGAAGGCCCCTGCCCTGAGACCGCGCTTCTTCTGGTCGTCGACCGAGATCACGTGGATCGGCACATGGCGGGTCCGCGGATCATGCTTCAGTAAATCCAGGAGCGCCCAGCCGTCCATATCGGGAAGCCCGATATCGAGAGTGATCGCATGGGGCTTATAGCGATGCGCGAGGGCAAGCGCCGAAGCGCCATCCATGGCAATCAGTCCCTTGAAGCCCTCCTCACGGGCAAGCTCCAGTAGCACCGAGGCGAACATTGCATCGTCCTCGATGATAAGGACGACCCGGTCGCCATTGGTGATCGCGTGGCGATCATCCAGGGAAGCCGAGAGTGCCATCGCGGCCGACGGCTGGCGGATCATCGTTCCCGCCGAATCGTCAGACGGCGTGTATTGCCCCGCCCCGTCGCCGTTTGACCGTACGGACGATCCCGCTCCGGCGATCCCATGACTTGCAGGAGGCTCAACCGGCACGAAGAGCGTGAAGGTCGAGCCGCTTCCCGGTGTGCTCGACACCACGATCTCGCCGCCGAGCAGGCGGGCGATTTCACGGCTGATCGACAGACCGAGACCGGTCCCGCCGTACTTCCGGCTCGTCGTACCATCCGCCTGCTGGAAGGCCTCGAAGATGATCCGCTGCTTTTCCTCCGGGATGCCGATGCCGGTATCCGTCACCGACATGGCGATCCACTGGCTGCCGGCTCGCAGCGGCGATCCCTCGGCCGAACCGATCTGGAGCGTCACGCCTCCGCGCTCCGTGAACTTGAAGGCATTCGAGAGCAGGTTGCGCAGCACCTGCTGCAGCCGTTTCGAATCCGTCCTGATCGCCAGCGGCAGCTTGGGATCGACCTCCACATGGAAGTCGAGCTTTCGTTCCTCTGCAATCTGGCGGAAGGTCCGCTCCATATTCTCGACGAGATCCTTGAAGCCGACGCTCGACACTTCCATGCTGACGGTGCCGGATTCGATCTTGGACAGATCCAGGATATCGTTGATGAGCGAAAGCAGGTCCGAGCCCGCCGCGTGAATGGTCTTGGCGAACTCTCTCTGCTTGTCGGTCAGGTTGCCGTCCGAGTTCTCGGTCAGGAGCTTCGACAGAATCAGGAGCGAGTTCAGCGGCGTTCTCAACTCGTGGCTCATGTTGGCCAGGAACTGCGACTTGTAGCGCGAGGTCAGCGAAAGCTGCTCGGCCTTCTCCTCCAAGGCCGTCTTTGCGACGGAGACCTCCTGGTTCTTCGCCTCGACTTCCCTCTTCTGGAGTTCGAGCAACTGCGCCTTGTCCTCAAGCTCCTCGTTCGTCTTCTGGAGTGCCTCCTGCTGTTGCCGCAGGAGCTCCTCCGACTGACGCAAGGTTGCGGCCTGCTGCTCCAGCCGGTCGTTGGTGTTCCTCAACTCCTCCTGCTGGCTCTGCAGTTCGGTGGTCAGAAGCTGAGACTGCTTCAGAAGGCCTTCCGTCCGCATGTTGGCGGCAATGGTGTTCAGAACGATACCGATCGACTCGGTGAGCTGCTCAAGGAAGGATTGATGCGTTTCTGAGAATCGGCTGAACGAGGCAAGTTCGATCACCGCCTTCACCTCCTGCTCGAACAGGACCGGAAGCACGATGATGTTCAGGGGCGGGGCCTCTCCGAGAGCCGAACTGATGGTGATGTAGTCGCCCGGCACGTTGGTGAGGAGAATCCGCTTCTTCTCATAGGCGACCTGCCCGACGAGACCTTCGCGGAGGCGGAAGCGGTTGTTGAGATGCTTCCTCTCGGTGAAGGCATAGGAGGCGACCATCTCCAACATGGGCTCGCTGCCATCGCTCCCGACTGTGTAGAAGACACCCTGCTGGGCGTTCACGAGCGGGGCGATCTCCGACAGGATCATGTTGGACACGGTGGTGAGATCGCGCTCGCCCTGCAGCATACGGGTGAACTTGGCGAGGTTGGTCTTCAGCCAATCCTGCTCCGCGTTCTTGAGCGTCGTATCGCGCAAGTTGCGGATCATCTCGTTGACGTTATCCTTCAGCGAAGCCAACTCGCCCGAGGCTTCCACCGAGATCGACCGGGTCAGGTCGCCCTTGGTCACGGCGGTGGCGACGTCGGCGATGGCTCGCACCTGGGTGGTCAGGTTGGCGGCGAGCTGGTTCACGTTATCCGTGAGATCGCGCCACAGGCCGGCGGCACCGGGCACCCTCGCCTGACCGCCGAGCTTTCCTTCCACACCCACTTCACGGGCAACGTTCGTCACCTGATCGGCGAAGGTCGCGAGGGTATCGATCATCTCGTTGATGGTTTCGGCGAGTGCCGCGATTTCGCCCTTGGCATCCACGATCAGCTTGCGCTTGAGATCGCCCTCGGCAACTGCCGTCACCACGCTGGCGATGCCTCGCACCTGACCGGTGAGATTGTTCGCCATCATGTTGACGTTGTCGGTCAGGTCCTTCCAGGTGCCGGCCACGCCGCGCACCTGCGCCTGTCCGCCGAGCTTGCCCTCGATGCCCACTTCGCGGGCCACACGCGTCACTTCGGAGGCAAACGAGTTCAGCTGGTCCACCATGGTGTTGATGGTCGACTTCAGCTCGAGGATCTCGCCGCGCACATCCACGGTGATCTTCTTCGACAGGTCGCCGTTCGCGACCGCTGTGGTGACCTCGGCGATGTTGCGCACCTGACCCGTCAGGTTCGCCGCCATCATGTTGACGTTGTCGGTGAGATCCTTCCACACGCCACCGACCCCGCGCACCTGGGCCTGCCCTCCGAGCTTTCCTTCCGTGCCCACCTCGCGGGCCACACGGGTCACCTCTCCGGCGAAGGAGTTCAGCTGATCGACCATGGTGTTGATGGTCGACTTCAGCTCCAGGATCTCGCCCTCGACCGCAACAGTAATCTTTTTCGACAGGTCGCCGTTCGCGACCGCTGTGGTGACCTCGGCGATGTTGCGCACCTGACCCGTCAGGTTCGCCGCCATCATGTTGACGTTGTCGGTCAGGTCCTTCCAGACGCCGCCAACGCCGCGCACCTGCGCCTGCCCGCCGAGCTTTCCTTCCGTGCCCACCTCGCGGGCCACACGGGTCACCTCTCCGGCGAAGGAGTTCAGCTGATCGACCATCGTGTTGATGGTCGACTTCAGCTCCAGAATCTCGCCGCGCACATCCACGGTGATCTTCTTCGACAAGTCACCATTGGCCACCGCTGTGGTGACCTCGGCGATATTACGCACCTGACCGGTTAGATTCGCCGCCATCAGGTTCACATTGTCGGTGAGGTCCTTCCAGGTGCCGGCAACGCCTTCCACACGGGCCTGGCCGCCGAGCTTGCCCTCGGAGCCCACTTCCTTCGCGACGCGGGTCACCTCTCCGGCGAAGGAATTGAGCTGGTCCACCATGGTGTTGATGGTCGATTTCAGCTCCAGAATCTCGCCGCGTACCTCCACGGTGATCTTCTTCGACAAGTCACCATTGGCCACCGCTGTGGTGACCTCGGCGATATTACGCACCTGACCGGTTAGATTCGCCGCCATCAGGTTCACGTTGTCGGTCAGGTCCTTCCAGGTGCCGGCCACGCCGCGCACCTGTGCCTGTCCCCCAAGCTTGCCCTCGGAACCCACTTCCTTCGCAACGCGCGTCACTTCCGAAGCAAAGGAGTTGAGCTGATCCACCATGGTGTTGATGGTGTTCTTGAGCTCAAGGATTTCGCCGCGCACCTCCACGGTGATCTTCTTGGAGAGATCGCCGTTCGCGACCGCTGTCGTCACGTCCGCGATGTTGCGAACCTGGGCGGTGAGGTTCGAGCCCATCATGTTCACGTTCTCGGTCAGGTCGCGCCAGACACCGCCGACGCCCTCGACCTGCGCCTGACCGCCGAGCTTGCCTTCCGAGCCCACCTCCTTGGCGACGCGCGTCACCTCGGAGGCAAAGGAGTTGAGCTGGTCCACCATGGTATTGATGGTGGATTTGAGAGCCAGAATCTCGCCCTTCACATCGACGGTGATCTTCTTCGACAGATCCCCCCGGGCGACCGCCGTGGTGACTTCCGCAATGTTACGCACCTGACCGGTCAGATTGGCCGCCATCATGTTGACGTTGTCGGTCAGGTCCTTCCAGACGCCGCCGACGCCGCGCACCTGCGCCTGTCCGCCGAGCTTGCCCTCCGAGCCCACTTCCTTCGCGACGCGGGTCACCTCGGAAGCGAAGGAGTTCAGCTGATCGACCATCGTGTTGATGGTGTCCTTGAGCTCAAGGATTTCACCCTTCACATCCACGGTAATTTTCTTGGACAGATCGCCATTTGCGACCGCGGTGGTGACCTCGGCGATGTTACGCACCTGACCGGTCAGGTTCGCCGCCATCAGGTTCACGTTCTCAGTCAAGTCCTTCCAGGTGCCGGCAACGCCCTTGACCTTCGCCTGACCACCGAGCTTGCCTTCCGAGCCCACCTCACGCGCCACGCGGGTCACTTCCGAGGCGAAGCTGCCGAGCTGCCCCACCATGGTGTTCACGACCTTGCCGATGCGCAGGAACTCGCCACGTAGCGGTCGCCCGTCCGTCGCGAGATCGATCGTCTGGCTCAGATCGCCCTTTGCCACGGCGCCGATGACCCGGGCCACCTCGACGGTCGGCTGAACGATGTCGCCGATCATGGCATTGACGGAATCGACACATTCGCTCCAGCAGCCGGTCGCCCCTGCCAGCCGCCCGCGCTCCTCGATCCGGCCCTCTTTGCCGACGACCTTGGCGACTCGCTCGAGTTCCTGCGCGAGGCCGTGGTTCAGATCGGCAATGTCATTGAAAGCTTCAGCGATCTCGCCATCAATGCCGGTCAGGTCTGATGGCAGACGGGCAGAAAAATCGCCTTTTCTGAAGGCACGCAATGTCTTGAGAAGCAGCCTGGGATCAAGCTGCGAAGTGGCGGTTTCGACTTGTGACATAAGGCCCCCCGTTACGCTGTCCCAGGCCTACTCTCGCCCGGGTCCCCATATGTGCCGACGTCCCAAAAGCTATTGTGTTCGTCTTCAGATGGAATTCGACCCCGTTTAACGCTTTTCAAGGGCCGAAGTTCCCGCAGGGGAGAATTTCTGAGGAGCTCGGTTAACGCGATACGTTATAACCATATTAACGCAGAACGTGCGTTCGAGGAGGCCAAGTTCGTTGCTACGTCTTGCCCCTGCATAGAGGAATTGGGCGCCCCGAGAACCGAGACAAGCGGATGATCGAGGCCCCATATACGTTACGTTAGGGTACAGACTCCGAGGCCGAGAGATGATCGTTCCAAACGCAATTCAAGCCGCAACATGGTTGCGGCTTGAGGGAGAACACCGATCGCTCGTCTCAGGCTTCAGATCACACAAAGTCTTCGCGCATGGGAGTGAAGACATCGAGCAGCGTGCCTGCTTCGACGGCAACGGCTCCGTGGACGGCGTCGGGCGGGACGAGGAAGCTGTCGCCCTGCTTGAGACGCTCGGTCCGGCCGGCGATGGTGATATCGAAGACACCCGTCTCGACGAGGCTGCACTGGATATGGGGATGCGAGTGCGGGGTACCGACAGCTCCGGCCTGAAAGTCGACACGCACCATCATCACCTCTGAATTATAGGTGAGGATCTTGCGGCGGATGCCCTCGCCTGCGGGCTCCCATTCGATCTCGCTGTCGAAGGCGAAAGGCTGATTGATACGGTTCATGGTTCCTCCAAAAGGGTTTCAGCGGGCGAGCCAACCACCGTCCACCGGCAGAACGACGCCGTGGATGTAGTCTGCGGCCGGTGACGCTAGGAAGACGGCAGCGCCGCCGAGGTCAGTCGGATCGCCCCAGCGTCCGGCCGGGATCCGTCCAAGGATTTCGCTGCTTCGCTTCGGGTCGTTGCGAAGCGCCTCTGTGTTGTTGGTCACGAAGTAGCCGGGCGCAATGGCATTCACATTGATGCCCTTGGCGGCCCACTCGCAGGCCAGCAATCGCGTGAGACCGGCAAGACCACTCTTGCTCGCCGTGTAGGACGGAATGCGGATGCCCCCCTGGAAGGACAGGAGCGAGGCGATGTTGATGATCTTGCCGCCTCCCTCATCCGCCAGCATCGTGCGCGCCACGGCCTGAGACAGGAAGAAGGTGGACTTGAGGTTGACGTTCATCACGTCGTCCCAGTCCTTTTCCGAGAACTCGATCGCATCGGCACGGCGGATGATCCCGGCATTGTTGACCAGAATGTCGATCCGGCCGCTGACCGATACTGCCTCGCCGACGATCCGTTCGATCGGCTCCAGGCTCGACAGGTCCGCCTGCACGGCATGAAAGCCCGCGCCCGTGTCGCGGCACAGGCGCTCGGTCTCTTCCATCGATGAGCGCCCGACGGCGACGATGGATGCCCCCGCTTGTGCCAGCGCCACCGCGATCCCTTGACCGAGTCCCGTATTGGCGCCGGTCACGATGGCAGTCTTGCCGGTCAGATCGAAGGACAATGTCATCGCAGCACCCTCACCGCAGCTTATCCATGGGCACCATGTCCATGTCGGTGAAGTCCTGGTTGTCGCCTCCCATGGCCCAGACGAACGTGTAATTGCTCGTGCCGACGCCGGAATGGATCGACCAGCCGGGAGACAGGATCGCCTGCTCGTTGGCGACGACGAGGTGCTTCGTCTCGTCCGGTTCGCCCATGAAGTGGAAGACGCGCGTGTCGGGCTGCATGTCGAAATAGACATAGACCTCGGAGCGGCGATCGTGCAGGTGCGCCGGCATGGTGTTCCACATGCTGCCGGGCTTCAGTTGCGTCATGCCGAGGACGAGCTGGGCAGAGCGGCACACCTCCGGGTGAATCATCTGGAAGATCGTGCGGACGTTTCCGTTCGCGGCATCGCCGAGATCGACGCGGCGGGCCCGGTCGAGGCCGATCTTCACCGTCTCGAAGCGGGCATGAGCCGGCGTGCTGACGAGGTAGAACTTTGCTGGAGTCCCTTCATCGAGGCTCTCGAAGCGAACCTCCTTCGTGCCCATGGCGATGTAAAGCGCATCGCGCGGCTCGAGAGTGTGAACCTCACCATCCGTGTGGACGCGTCCGGGACCGCCGAGATTGACGACGCCCAGTTCCCGTCGATCGAGAAAGTTGGGAGAGCCGATCTGCTTGTGCGATTCCAGCCTGATCGCGCCGGAAGTCGGCGTCACGCCGCCGACCACCAGCCGGTCGATATGGCTGTAGGTCAGTTTGACCTCTCCGGGAACGAAAAGCGTCTCGATCAGGAAATGGCGGCGCAGTTCGGCCGAGCTGAAATGGCGGACGGCCTCGGGGTGGCATACCTGCCGGATTTCGATGGTCATCATTACCTCATTGATTGAATGGATCAGCGGAACAGGGCCGGAAGCCAGAGCGACAGGCCGGGAATGTAGGTGACGAGCAGCAGGACGACGATGCTAGCGCCCAGGAACGGCCAGATGGTCTTCATGGCCTCGCCGATGCTGATCTTGCCCACCGCGCATCCGACGAAGAGCACCGAGCCGACCGGCGGCGTGTTGAGGCCGATGCCGGCATTGAGGATCAGGATCACGCCGAAATGCACCGGATCGATGCCGAAGGCCTTGATCACGGGCAGAAAGATCGGTGTGCAGATGATGATCATCGGCGCCATGTCCATGAAGGTGCCGAGCACCAGCAGGATCACGTTGATGAGGAGGAGCACGACGATCGGGTTGTCGGACACCGTCTTCATGAGAGCGATCGTCGCCTGCGGCACCTGCAGGAAGGCCATGAGCCAGCCGAAGGCGCTGGCGGTCCCGATGACGAGCAGGACCATGGCGGTGGTGCGCACGGCGCCGAGCGTCGCCTCGACGAAGCTCTCCCAGTTCATCTCGCGATAGACGAAGAGCGTGACGAGCAAGGCATAGACGACGGCGATGCACGAACTCTCGGTTGCCGTGAAAATCCCCGAACGCACGCCGCCGAAGATGATGAAGATCAGCAGGATGCCGGGCACGGCGGAGACGAAGAAATAGGCCAGCATCCGAAAGCCCGGAAACGGATCGGCCGGATACCCGCGACGAACGGCCACCACATAGGCCGTGATCATCAATGCGGCGGCCAGGAGGAACCCTGGCACGACGCCGGCGGTGAACAGATCCGCCACGGAAATCGTGCCGCCCGCCGCGATCGAATAGATGATCATGTTGTGGGACGGCGGAATGAGCAGCGCGATGATGGCGGCGTTCACCGTCACGTTGACGCTATAATCCTTGGCGTAGCCGCGCTTCTCCATCTGCGGGATCATGATGCCGCCGATGGCCGAGGCATCTGCGATCGCCGAGCCCGAGATGCCGCCGAACAGGGTCGAGGCGACCACGTTCACCTGCCCCAGGCCGCCACGCAGATGGCCGACGAAACCGGCGGCGAGACGGATCAGGCGGTCGGCGATGCCGCCGCGCATCATAAGATCGCCGGCATAGATGAAGAACGGGATCGCCATCATGGCGAACGCGTTCATGCCGGAATTGATCTGCTGGAACACCACGACCGGCGGGAGCTGCATGTAGAGCACGGTCGCCAGCGACGCGATGCCGAGACAGAAGGCGACCGGCGTGCCGATGATGAGCAGGAGCGTGAAGACGCCGAAGAGAACCCAGATCTCCATTGTCTCAATCCTTCACGGCAACGAGATGAGGCTCGTCGACGCGCACCATGGGCGCGTCGTCTCCAACCAGCAGAAGGCGAACGAGCTTTTCCAGGGAAAAGAGGGCGATCAGCACACCGCCGACGGCAAGCGGCACATAATCGAACCCCTGCGGGATCGGCAGGCCGGGCATCGCGGCGGTCCAGGTCTCCACGGCGAGCGCCGTGCCGTACCAGGCCATGGCACCGCCGAAGATCGCCACCAACACCTCGGTCACGGCAAGCATGATATGGCGCAGGCCATGAGGGGCATAGTGGAGGGCGATCTCGAAGCCGAGATGGTTACCGTCGCGCACCCCCACGGCGGATCCCAGCAGGATGAACCAGCTCATGAGGAGCAGGGAGGCGGGCTCCGTCCAGCTCGGCGACTGGTTCAGCACATAACGTCCGAACACCTGCCAGGCGACAAAGGCGGTCATGACGACGAGGCCGATCCCGGAAATCCAGAGAGCCGCACGGTTCACGACGGCGAGGATGCGGGATAGCGCGGCAAGTTCAGCGCGCATCGGTGAAGGTCTCCAGTGTAGCTAGAGGCGGACCGGCCGGAGCCGGTCCGTTAATCTATCAGCCTTATATGGCTCAGTTCATCGCCTGGATGCGGGAGACCAGCTCCTTCACCTTCGCATCCTTGGCGTATTTTTCGTAGACAGGCTTCATGGCATCGATGAAGGGCTGCTTGTCGACATTGTTGATCTGGCTGCCACTCGCCCGGATCTTCTTCTCGGCTTCCTTCTCGCGGGCTTCCCAGAGCTCGCGCATCTTCACGACGGACTCCTTGGCCGTCTCGCGCACCGCCTTCTGGTCTTCCGGTGACAGCTTGTCGAAGCTCTTCTTCGACATCACCAGCACTTCCGGCGACATGGAATGCTCGGTCAGCGAGTAGAACTTCGCCACCTCGAAGTGGCGGAAGGAATCGTAGCTCGGCCAGTTGTTCTCGGCTCCGTCGACGACGCCGGTCTGGAGTGCGGAATAGACCTCGCCCGGGGGCATCGGCGTCGCATTGGCGCCGAGTGCGTTCACCATGTCGAGAAACAGGTCGGACTGGATCACGCGCACCTTCATGCCCTTGAGATCGGCGGGCGTGTTGATGGCGCGTTTCGAATTGTAGAACGAGCGCGCGCCCGAATCGTAGAAGGCCAGCGCCACGAGTCCATGGGGCTCGAACGCCTTCAGGATCTGATCACCGACGGGGCCATCCATGGTCTTGCGCATATGGTCTACCGACCGGAAGATGAAGGGCAGCGACGGGACAAGCGTTTCGGGAATGAGATTGTTGAACGGACCCATGTTGATCCGGTTCAGGTCGATCACGCCGAAGCGGGTCTGCTCGATCGTGTCCTTTTCCTGGCCCAGCTGCGCGGAGTGGAAGACCTGCACCTTATATCGGCCGTTGGTCTTCTTCTCGAGCAGGGAGCCGAAATGCTTCACGGCTTCGACCGTGGGATATCCGTCCGGATGGATATCGGCCGAGCGCAGTGTCGTCTGGGCGCCTGCCGTGCCACTCATAAGAGCCGCCCACACGCCGAGAGCGGTTGCGGCGAGAGTTCTCCTGGTCAACATCATGTTCCTCCTTAAGCTTCCTCAAGTGCTTTATTGTTTCAAACCAGACCTTCAGCCGGCTTGTCCTGCGCCCGTGGCCCATGCGACCCATCAGGACGGGACCAGACGCTGCTTACTGCGGCTTACCTGGTCGACCGTTGTATGGTAGTATGCACTTATATGTTACGCAACCCGCCAAAAGAATGAGAGTGCCGTGAACACGCCCTTCCCCGTCGGCCAAGGCTCAGCCGCCCAGCGCATCGAGAGCGAATTGCGCCGCCTGATCATCGCCTTGGAGCTTCCGCCCGGGAGCCGACTTTCCGAGCAGGACATCGCCGAGCGCCACGGGGTCTCGCGCCAGCCGGTGCGCGAGGCGCTGATCGGCCTGGCGCGAACGCGTCTGGTGGAAATCCAGCCGCAGCGCGGCACCACGGTGGTCAAGATTTCGGTCCGGAAGATGATGGAGGCCCGATTCGTCCGGGAGGCGATCGAGACGGCGGTCGTGCGCCGCGCCTGCTCGTCCTTCGATCAGCAGAGCCGTGAGCGGATCAACGATCTCTTGGAGATGCAGGAACAGGCCGCCCGGCGGGACGACCACGATGCCTTCCAGCGTTACGATGAGCTCTTCCATATCGCGCTGGCCGAGGGCGCCGGGTGCCCCTTGGCCTGGGAGGCCGTTCAGGACATCAAGGCCCACATGGATCGGGTATGTCAGCTCACCCTCCCCGGACCGGAGGCGATGCTGCCGCTGATCGATCAGCACCGTGCCATCATGGCCGCCATCGATGCCCGCGACGAAGAGGGGGCCGCCGAGGCGATGCGCCGGCATCTCACCGAGATCCTGCGTGCCCTGCCCCGGGTCGAGACCGAGCATCCGGAGCTGTTCAGTTCGTGAGAGGCCAGTGTCGCAGGCTGCCCCCTCTCATGCTCGGCGTGCCGAAGGCGGGGGAAGAGGATCCATGGCGCTGAGCGTGTGTGCGGGTTCGCCCCCTCCGCCAATGTTACGCCGGGAACAACGCCCACCACGTCATGGCCGGCCATCCCGATGGAAGAACGCCGCGCCTCACCGAAACGAGATCACCGGGACGAGCCCGGCCATGACGAGGGAGGAAGAGGCTTGCGCCCCCCCCGATGACCCGCTCTCAGGACCGCAGCACGAAGGCCGTCGTGGACTTGATGCGCTCCATGGCGAACCGCGACGTGACGTTCTTGAGCGGAATCGCCTTGACGAGCTGCTTATAGAAGAGGTCGTAGGCCGCCATGTCGGGCACCACGACACGCAGGATGTAGTCCACGTCGCCGGCCATGCGATAGATTTCCATCACCTCGGGGATCGCCGTGACGAAATCGGCGAATTGCTGCATCCAGGCCTCGGAATGATCGTGGGCCTCGACGGCCACGAAAGCCGTCAAGCTGAGGCCGACCTTCTCCGGATCGACGAGGGCCACCCGCCTCTTGATGACCCCGGACGCCTCCAGCCGCTGGATCCGCTTCCAGCACGGCGTCTGGGACAGGTTCACCCTTTGGGCGAGCTCAGCCACGGAGATGCTCGCATCCTCCTGCAGGAACCCTAAGATCTTGGCGTCGATTGCATCCATCAGCAGACCTGCGCAGCGTTTCGCTGCACCAGTTATGTTCTTTATATAGAACAAGGTCAAGCCGGCCAGCCTTCTCGGACATGCAAAAGGCAACTCGACCTTGGCACCCTTTTCCTTTGAAAAGCCGGGCCGGGAGAAAATCAGAACCCCCGCAGGAAGATTATTGCTGCGGCGTTCCGGGAAGGAAGAAGTTTTTTCTTCACTCCCGTGTTCTAAAAAAAGAACAATCTAATTGACCCCGGCCCGTCTCCTGGGCACCATTCCTGCAAGTTTCCGAAGCGCAGCATGTGCCGGATGTGAAAGCACAACGAAGCATCTGCCATCCAGTACGCAGATCTTCATAGCTGCCAAAACTCGTCATCTCCCAAGATGACGACCACTCATCCTGTTGTTCGTCCGATCCGGACACAGGAAAGGCCAGCCTATACTTTCGTTAAACACAAGGGACAGACCGATGCCGATTACGTTTTTATCCGAATGGAACCGCCGCCGATCACGCTCCAGATCCTTTGCGGTCCTGGCCTTTCTGGCCGCATCCACCTGGGCGCTCGTTCCGGGTGCGGCTCAGGCCGCATCCCCATTGAGGATCGGGATCAATTCCGGCCTCTCGGCCGACGCCGTTCATCAGGCCGCCAAGGAGGCCAAGGCGCAGGGGCTCGACGTGAAGGTGATCGAGTTCACAGACTGGGTCACGCCCAATGCCGCGCTCGCCAACAAGGACATCGACGCCAACTACTTCCAGCACATCCCCTTCCTGGAAGATGCCAAGAAGGCGCGGGGCTACGATTTCGTCTCCATCGGCGTCGGCACGATGTCGAAGGTCGGCCTCTACTCGAAGAAATACAAGAATGTCGCCGACCTGCCGAATGGCGCGAAGGTCGCCATCGCCAACGATCCGGTGAACGGCGGAAGGGGCCTCGTTCTTCTCGAGCGGATCGGCTTGATCAAGCTCAAGGAAGGCTTGGAATACAAGGCGACGGTCGCCGACATCGTTTCCAACCCCAAGAACATCAAGATCACCGAGCTCATCGCCCAGCAATTGCCCACGGCACTCGATGACGTGGATCTCGGCCAGGGCTATCCGGCGACCCTCAAGCAATTCGACATCGATCCGAACTCGGCCCTGATCTTCGACGACGTGCAGAAGCGCTTCGCCATCCAATGGGTCGTCCGCCCCGAAGATGCGAAGGATCCCCGGATCAACAGGTTCGTGTCCATCTACCAGAACTCGCCCGAGGTCAAAGCCATCCTCAGGAAGCACTTCGGCGACATGACCGTTCCCGCGTGGGAGCCCGCGCAGAAATCCGAACCCAATCCAACGAACTGAGCGTCAGCTGACGATCGAGCCGGGTGAGACAATGACCAAGAAGATCAACATCTACGCCTTCGACATGAACTGCGTGGGCCACATCAATCACGGGATGTGGACCCACCCGCGCGATCTCTCCTCGTCCTATACGAGCCTGGACTATTGGGTGAACCTCGCGAAGATCGCCGAGCGGGGCAAGCTCGACGGCATCTTCCTGGCCGACATCGTGGGCGTCTACGATGTCTACAAGGGCGGGCCCGGGAGCGCCATCGCGGCCGGCGTGCAGGTTCCCGTCAACGACCCGATGCTCCTCGTGCCGGCCATGGCCCATGCCACGAAGCACCTCGGCTTCGGCGTCACCGTCAACACGACCTACGAGCAGCCCTATCTTCATGCCCGCCGCATGTCGACGCTCGATCATCTGACCAAGGGCCGCGTCGGCTGGAACATCGTCACCGGCTATCTCGACAGCGCGGCGCGCGGCATGGGGCTTTCCGAGCAGCTCGACCACGATCACCGCTACGACATCGCGGACGATTATCTCGACGTGCTCTACAAGTTCTGGGAAGGCAGCTGGGACGACGATGCCGTCATCCGCGACCGCGCCGAAGGCATCTATGCGCGTCCCGAGAAGGTCAGGTCCATCAAGCACGATGGGCCCTATTACCAGATCGACGCCATTCACCTGAGCGAACCGTCTCCTCAGCGCACGCCCGTTCTGTATCAGGCCGG
Source organism: Microvirga sp. 3-52 (assembly GCF_018383585.1). Classification (GTDB taxonomy): domain Bacteria; phylum Pseudomonadota; class Alphaproteobacteria; order Rhizobiales; family Beijerinckiaceae; genus Microvirga. Next base: position 324,631 of record NZ_JAHAMK010000001.1, on the reverse strand, counting down.
TTCCTCGACCCGCGGACGCGAGTTCGCGGCCAAGCACGCCGAATGCGTGTTTACCGGCGGGCCGAATCCGAATGTCGCCCGTGACATCATCGCCGATATCCGTGCGCGGGCCGGAAGCTACGGCCGCAATCCCCGTGACGTGAAGGTCTTCGTCGGCATGAGCGTCGTGGTCGGCCGCACGGAGAAGGAAGCCCAGGACAAGCTGGAGGAGTATCGCCGGCACGCAAGCGTGGAAGGCGCTCTGGCGCATTTCTCGAGCTCGTCGGGCGTGGACTTCTCGAAATACGATCTCGACGAGCCGATCCAGTACGAGAAGAACAACGCCAACAACTCGACGCTCGAAGCCATCACCACGCGAAGCGCCGGCACGGTCTGGACGGTTCGCAAGCTGATCGATCAGATGATCCTGGGCAGCCGGCAGAAGCCGTTCGTGGGAACGCCGGAGCAGATCGCCGACCACATCGCCTCATGGGTCGAGACCGCCGATATCGACGGCATCAACCTGCCCCGCACGGTAGCGCCGGAAAGCCTGGCCGACTTCGTCGATCTGGTCGTGCCGGCGCTCCAGGAGCGGGGCCTGTTCAAGGCCGATTATGCCGACGGCACCCTGCGCGAGAAGCTGTTCGGCGAGGGCCGAAGCCGTCTTCCGTCCGAGCATTGGGGTGCTCGCTATCGTTCGAACGCGGAGCAGCCTGCTCCCGCCAGAAAAATTGCCTGATCCCCTCTCTCCATTCGAACGGAAGCAACGATGTCTGCCGCCACGAGCCTTTTCGCATCTGACCCGCATGTCGGACCCGGTGACGCCCCACACCGGCTTGCGTCCCCGCCCGTCTCCTATGACGAGCTGGCGCGGCGCTTCCGGCCGATTTTCGCAAGGATTGCCGAGGGAGCCGTCGCCCGGGAGCAGTCGCGCGCCTTGGCCTTCGAGGCCGTCGCCTGGCTGCGCGAAGCGGGCTTCGGTGCCCTGCGCATTCCGCAGGCTTATGGCGGTCTCGGCGCCAGCCTGCCCCAGGCGTTCCGGCTTCTCATCGAACTGGGCGAGGCCGATTCCAACCTGCCCCAGATCTTCCGCGCTCACTTCGCTTTCGTGGAAGAGCGCCTCAACAGCCCGGACGAATCCGACCGCCGGCGATGGTTTTCCCTCATCGTCGACGGCGCCCTCTTCGGCGCCGCCATGGCCGAGAAGACGGAAGGCACCGAGACGACCGTCACCCTCACGAAGGAAGGCGATCGCTGGCTTCTCGACGGCTATAAATTCTACAGCACCGGGACGATCTATGCGACGTGGATCGTGGCGGTCGCCCTCGAGGGAACGGAGTATGTGTCCCTCGTCCTCCCGACGACGGCTCCGGGTGTCGTGATCGAAGACGATTGGGACGGCTTCGGCCAGCGCCTGACCGGCAGCGGCACGACACGTTTCAGCCGGGTCGAGATCGGGGCGGATCAGATCCTGCGCCGGGTCTCCGTCGAGCAGCCGCCCAAGACATCCTACATCATCGCGTATTACCAGCTGTTCCACCTGGCCGCCCTCGCGGGCATCGCGCGGGCCGTCCTGAAGGACGCCATCGAGTTTACCCGGGCCAAGACCAGGACCTTTGCGGTTCCCGGCAAGTCCAGCCCGCGCCATGACCCGCTCGTCCAGAGCGTGATCGGACGTCTCGCGAGCCTCTCCTTCACGGCGGACACGCTGGTGGAAGGCGTTGCCGATGCCATCGAGGACTCCTACCGGACCGCTCTCAATGGCCAGGACGCGACGGAGCATTATACGTCGGCCAACATCAAGGCCTATCAGGCGCAGCAGATCGTGATCGAGCAGGTGCTCGAAGCGACGACCTTGCTCTTCGAGATCGGCGGCGCATCCGCCGTGAGCGAGACGCGGCGCCTCGACCGCTACTGGCGCAATGCCCGCACGCTGGCATCCCACAATCCCGCCGTTCAGCGTGCGCGTGCCATCGGCGATTACTGGCTGAACGGCACGCCGCCCGTCGGCGTCCTCCAGGCGGTCATCCAGAGCGAAGCCCAGGCGAAGAACGCCACTGGCGCCTCAGCACGGAATCCATAACCAGAGACGGGATCATCAGACATGCCCACAAACTTCCTCCCGATGTTCTGGGATGCGTTCCTCGAGAGCCTGATCATGGTCGGCACGGCCGGTCTCTTCGCTTTCGCGGCCGGGATTCCCCTCGCCGTCGTTCTCGTCACCACCAGCATCGGGGGCATCTACGAGATGCCCCGTCTCAACCGGGTCCTGGGCAGCGTCATCAACGGCTTCCGCTCGACCCCCTTCATCATCCTTCTGGTCGCCCTCATCCCGTTCACGCGCCTCATCGTCGGCACATCGATCGGGCTCTGGGCCGCGGTCGTGCCGTTGAGCATCGCGGCAACACCGTTCTTCGCCCGCATCGCCGAAGTCAGCCTGCGGGAAGTCGATCACGGCCTCGTCGAGGCGGCCCAGGCCATGGGCGCGAGCCGCTGGCAGATCATCGTCCATGTGCTTCTGCCGGAAGCCCTGCCGGGCATCATCCGGGGCTTCACCATCACGCTGGTGTCGATGATCGGCTCCTCGGCCATGGCAGGGGCCGTAGGTGCCGGCGGGTTGGGCGATCTTGCCATGCGCTACGGCTATCAGCGCTTCGACACCACCGTCATGGTCAGCGTCATCGCCGTCCTGATCGTCATCGTCACGGTGGTCCAGTCCACGGGAGACCTCATCGCAAGCCGCTTCGACCGGCGCTGACTGGAAAGCCGTTGCCTCGGGCAGGACCTTGCGCTCTCATGGTGGTTGCCGCACCGGAACTTGGTGCGGTCAACGACATCAACCCTATAGGGAGCCGCAATGCCATTCCTTTCCAGCCTCACGCGTCGGCATGTGCTCGGCCTTGCCTTGAGTGCTTCGGCCTGCCTGGTATCCGGAGCCGCGCTCTCGCAGCAGGCCACCTATCCCTCCCGGCCCGTGCGCCTCATCGTGCCGTTCACGCCAGGCGGCACCACCGACATTTTCGCCCGCCTCGTCGGCGAGAAGCTGTCGCAATCCCTCGGACAGCAATTCGTCATCGAGAACCGCGGCGGAGCGGGCGGCAATATCGGGACCGATGCGGTCGCCAAGGCCGACCCGGATGGCTACACCCTCGTAATGGGAACCGTAGGCACCCATGCCATCAACCCGAGCCTCTATGCCAAGATGCCGTATGACGCGCTCACCGATTTCGCACCGGTCGCCTACGTGGCCGGGGTGCCGAACCTGATGGTGGTGAGCCCCAAGAAAGTGAAGGCGGCCACCGTCCAGGAATTCATCGCCGAGGCGAAGGCGACGCCGGGCAAGATGACGATGGCATCCTCCGGCAATGGCACCTCCATCCATCTGTCAGGCGAGCTCTTCAAGCAGATGACGGGGATCGAGATGCCGCACGTTCCCTATCGCGGCAGCGGGCCGGCGGTGAACGACCTGATCGGCGGTCAGGTGGACGTGATGTTCGACAACCTGCCCTCCTCCATCGAGCAGGTGCGAAGCGGAAACCTGCGCGCGCTCGCGGTCACCTCGTCCAAGCGCTCGCCCGCCATCCCGGACAAGCCCACCCTGGCCGAGGCGGGCCTGCCCGATTTCGAGGCGTCGAGCTGGTTTGCCCTGTTTGCCCCGAAGGGCACGCCGCCTGAAATCACCTCCAGGCTGAACCAGGAAGTGCGCAAGGCCCTGGAGACGCCGGAGCTGCAGAAGCGGTTCGCCGATCTCGGCGGCGAGATCCAGCCGATGAGCCCGGACGAGCTCATGGCCTATGTGAGAACCGAGCATGAGAAATGGGCCAAGGTGGTCAAAGCCTCCGGCGCCAAAGTCGATTGATCGTCGGGAACGAGGGGCGCCTTGAAGGCGCCCCCTGTCAGTACTCCAGCTCGAACCCAAGCCCGACGGAACTGCCGCCCTCGGCATTGATCTCGCCCTGGGCCTTCAGGCGCCGGGTCAGGTCGATATCGACCGTGACGCCGCTCTCCTCGGGCTGAGCGCCGGCCTTGACGCCCACCCGCACATTGTCGCTGATATAGCGAGAGACGCCCACGCCCGGTCCTCCGCTGGCACCGACGGTGATGTCAAGGCTGTCGACGCCGAGCGAACGACGCAGCTGTTCGAACGCGTCGTTGTCGGAACCGCCGGAGAGCTGCGCGACGGCCTGCGCGAGCTGCAGGGCCTGCCCCGCCGACAGCCCGCCCGACGGCCTCTGGAACAGGATGCGGGAGAGGACCTCGTCCTGGGGCAGGTAGGGTTCGGAGCTGAACGTGAATTCGGGGCTCGAGGCCGGGCCCGTCACGCCGATGCGAGCCGTCACGTCGCCTGCCTGCGTCTCCGCCAGGAAATCGAGGGACGGCGTGAGATCGCCGGTGAAGTCCAGCCGCCCGCGCACGAACTCGAGCCTCTGGCCCAGAAGGTCGAAGCGGCCGCGCCGGAGTTCGAAGGCGCCGATGGCGACAGGATCCTGGCTCGTGCCCTGGAGACGCAGGTCGCCGCCGAGTTCGGCATTGATGCCGCGTCCTCGCACGAAGATCCGGTTCTGCGCCGTCAGCATCAGATCGAGTTCGGCGCGGAACGGGGTGCCTCTCGCAGAAGCGGATTGCCGCCGCTGCGCGAGAGCAAGCCGCGCGGCGGCGGTCGGCGTCGGCCTCACATGCCTGGTTCCGGGGAGCGGCCTCAGGGTGGTGGGCAGCCGGTCGGGCACCGAGACGTTCATCGTGATGATGTTGATGCGGCCCGCGGCCCGCGGCCTGCTCAGAAGCGGCCCCGAGATGGTGAGATCCAGGTCGGCGCTGGCCTCGATGGTCTCATTGGAGACGAGCTGGGCGCGATTGCCCGTAATGCGGATCTCGCCAGGCAACCCCGCGGCCGGATCGATCGTCACCTGGCCTCGAGCGGCCAAAGAGCCACCGCTCGGCGTCTGCGCCGTCAGATTCTCGATGGAAAGCACCTGCCCGCGCGCGACGAACCGTCCGGCGATGCCGTTCAGCTGGATGCCCTGGAGCGAGTCGACGAAGCTGCCATTTGCCAAGTTGACGGTCCCCTCGATGCGCGGGTTCGAGAAGCGTCCGGCGATTGACAGGTCGAGATTGGCAGCTCCTGTCAGACGTTGACCAGATGCGGACAGAAACGAGTTGGCGATGGCAAGATCGGTGCGCCCCGCCACCCTGAGCGCCAGTTCCTCGGCCGGATCGAGCGGAAGGCTTCCCGAAACCTGCAAGGTTCCGCCGCGCCCGATGGCGATCCGGGCATCGATCCCTGCCCGCTGATCGGCAAGACGCCCCTGCGCCTCGATGGTGAGCGGCGGCAATCCGGCCCGGCGGGTCTCCGCCGTGGCAAGGCCTGATACGTTGACACGGTAGTTTCCGGTAGGAGCTTCCATGGTTCCGCCAATGGAAGCATTTCCGTTGACCGTGCCGGCCAGACCGAGATTGGGCACCACGATGTCGGCGACCTGAAGCGGCAGGCTGCGGACGTCGACGGAGAGATCGAGCCTGTCGGCAATCGTGCCGGAAACCGCGATACGGCCCTGATCCGCCGCGATCACAAGGTTTGACAGGGTGACCGCGCCATTCTGAAGCGTAATGGCAGCAGGCTGGGCCAGGGCCAACCGCCTGCCTCCGCGACGTGCCGTGAAGCTGGCGAGCTCGATCCGTGTCGCATCACCCGGAACGACGCGCCCCTGTGCATCGAGGTTGAAGCCCTGCCCGACGGCAGACGCCGTAAAGCGCGAAACATCCGGCGCCCCATCAGCGACGAACCTCACGGTTCTGTAGGTTTGACCGCCAGCGGTCAGCGCCTCGGCGGAGATGGTGCCGTCAATCATGGGACGGCGGTAGAGATCCTGAACGCTGAGCTTTGCATCGAAATCCCTCACCGACACATCCGCCACGGCAAAGCGCGTGCCCCGCGCCGTGATCTCGGCGTTCTGACCGCCGTCACGTGCAGTGAGTGAGATGACGGCATTGAGCGCCCCGTCGAGCTTCATCAGCACGAGCGGAGAGAGATCGTCGAAGCTGCTGCCGGACAGGGTGATCTCACCCTGCGCCAGCTCGTCGGAGCCCAGACGGAGATTTCCGTTCAACCCGACCGAGCCGATATCGATATCGAGCCGGTCCAGGAGCCACCCGCCTTCCGGGGGCCTTGCGAGATGGACGGAGCCCGTTGCGGGCTTCCCGTTCACTTCCCCATCGAGCATCAGGGCGGCGTCGAGCGCCCCCGTCACGTCCTTGGCGTCGAGACTGATCGCAAGGCGCGGGATCGATCGGTTCAAGGCGCGCACGTCGGTGAGCGTTGCAACGCCCCTCACGTCCGGCCGTTCGAGCGAACCTGCAAGACGAGCCATGACATTCGCCCGGCCTGCGGTGACCCGCTGATCCACTCGCCTCAACTCGTCGATGGTAATGTCGAGGCCCAGATCGGCCGCGGTTTGCGTGGCACGCCCGTCAACACGGGCATCGAGATGCGCCCCGTCGACGCGGAAGTTCTCGAAGGCGAAACCATTGGGGATGCGGCGCACCGTGCCCGCAGCTGTAACCGTGCGCCCCAGGAGACCGTCGACTGCCGGGGTTCCCGTCGAGAGTTCCCGCAGCCGGGCATCAACGACAGCCGCCATGTCATACCGACGCGGATTGCCTGACAATTGTGCCCTCAGGGTAGCGGCGCCCTGCAACGGTCGGCCTGCGATCCCTGAAAAGGACGCCAGTGCCGGAATGTTGGCATCGAGTGTGCCATCTAGGATTGTGCCTCCCACCCGTCCCGTGAAGCCTGCCCGGGCTGTGGAGGTCTCGATACGCGCCGTCTCGACATCAGCAATGCCGTCCAGGCCGAAGGAGCCACGCGAGGTGACCGAAAGCGTCGTCCCAATCGCTCGGGCGAGCGCCCGGTCGGCAGGCCGAATACCTCCGGCATTGGCGTCGACGGCAAAGGAGAACCGGCTGGGAGGTGACGTGCCGTCCACCGGATTCATCGTCACCTGCGCTGTCAGCGTGTCCAACGCTCCCTGCGGCAGTCTGATCTCTGCTGCATCGAGCAGGCCGTTGATCCGTGGCGCCGTCAACGGACCCTGCACCGTCCCGTCGAAATTGAGCCGGGCGATCTCCGCCTCCCCTGCACGCGTTTTCGTACCGTCGGTCGGCAAGGCGCGGGCGTTGAGCGTCAGATCGAGAATCTGGCCGGAGCTGACGGTTCCGGTCATGTCGAAGCGCGCCACGTTCGACGTGATGCGCACCGGCTGGAAGCGCAGACTGCTGTCATCACCGACGGTGACATTGCCGACGAGCTGGGTGGTCCCGCTAAAGACCGGCGCGGCCGGTGCCGGCAGCAATCCCTCGATGCGGGCGGCAAGGTCCAGATTAACATCATAAGCAGCTGTCGCGCGCTTGACGGTCGCCGTCCCCGCCGCGCCGATCGTTGGCCCGGCGGAGAAATCGAGCCGTGCTGCGAAATCGCTCATGGGTCCCTGACCGACGATCTTCAGGTCGACAGGAGGAAGGCCGGGCAGATCCATCAACCGGGCCGCAATGCCGCCCGCGGGCTCCTGGTGCGCGAGGTCGAGGGAGAGACGGTTCGTCTGCGGAACATAGGTGAGATCAATCGACAGCCGGCCGGGAGCATCGAGACGCTGCGCCTGGAAGTTCAGATCGAGCCCCTCGGACGGATTGCCGAGTTGAGCAGAGCCGGCGGCCGAGAGCTGCGCCTGCGTACCGAGCACCGGCTGACCGAGATTGAGTTCCTGCAGGGCGAAGCGATCGACGATGACACGCACCGGCAGTTCGGGCAGGATCGGCTCATCGGAGACCGGCGCATCCTCCTCGGCAGGCAGCGGCCTGCGTGAAATCTGCAACCGGTCGATGGTGAGCTCATCGACCTGGAGCCGCCCGCTCAGCAGCGCGGTGCGGCTCCAGACGAGGCGGGCGCGATCGAGGTTGAGCCACACGCCATCCCGATCGGCAATGCGGATGTCACGAATGACCGCATTCGAGGAGAGCGCTCCCTCGATGCTTCCGATGGTAACGCGCGTGGTCGGCGTCGATAGGAGACGTGAGATTAGATTGGCCAGAATGCCCTGGTCGCTCTGCGCCTGGCTCGGACGGCCGGCCAGCAGCCAGAATGCGGCAATCGCCAGAACGATGACGATCGAGACGAAGGCGATGGTTCGGATTGGCTTGATCATCAGAAGGCCTGCCCGATTCCGACATAAATGGCGTAAGAGGGATCGCCGGGTCCCGGATTGACCGGAATCGCGACATCCAAGCGGATAGGGCCGATGGCCGTGTAGTAGCGCAGGCCCAGGCCTGCCGCGACGCGGATGTCCTCGTCGAAATCGGGGAAGCTCGACTCGAAGGCCGTTCCGGCGTCGACGAAGGGCACGATGCCGATCGTGTTGGTGATCTTGATGCGAGCCTCGAGCGAGGCTTCGAGCAGGCTCCGGCCACCGATCGGCTCCCCGAGGAAGGTCGGACCGAGGGTCCGGTAGCGGTAGCCGCGCACCGAACCGCCGCCGCCGGCGAAGAAGCGCCGATTGGCCGGGATCTCATCGAGATCCGCGCCGACGATAGAACCCAAGCCGATTCGGCCGGCCAGGATGTAGCGGGCTTCCTCGTCTAGGGAGTAATACGCGGAGGCCGTTCCCCTCGCGATGGTCATCGGCACGGATGAGCCGAGGAATTCCGGGTAAGGAGCCACGGAGGCGAGCACCCGGATGCCCTCAGTGGGATTGAGGAGATTGTCGGTCGAGTCGTAGCTGAGGGAGACCGGCAGGCCGACGAGAGTGTAATCGATCTGCCCGAGAACGTCTGTCGTCTGCCCTTTCTCGTACTCAATTCCACCCTGGATCGAGAAGGTCTCGCTGAAGCGGTGGCGGATGCCGGTGCTCGCGTTGACGAGGCGGCTCGTATAGCCTTCCGTCCTGTCGCGTTCGACGAGGCCATCGACCAGCCAATCGTTGCGGGTGCCCCAGAGAGCAGGCTTGAGGAAGCTCGCGCGGAATCGGCCTCCCAGGTTGTCCCATGTGAAATCCTGGTTCCGGTCGGGCTGGCCGCCATCCTCGGTGAGATAGAAGATGCTGCCCTCAAACCTCAGCCGCTCGGCGCCGCCGAACAGGTTCCGATGGGCCCAGTAGGCCCGTACGGCCGGTCCATCGGTCGTCGAATACTGAACCGAGGCTCCGACGACCCGCTGCGGACGCTCGGTCAGCTCCACGAAAAGGGGCAGGTTGCCATAGGCGTCCAGGGCCTCGCCTTCACGGATGCGCACTGACGCCAGAGCCTCGATCTGGGAGATCGACTTGCGCATGGAGGCCAGTTCCGCCGGTGAATAGGGATCGCCTGGCTCCGTATAGATGAAGGAGCGCACCACGGCCGGATCGACATTCTCCGCCCCGTGGATCGAAACCGCTCCGATCCCCGCCCGCGGCCCCGGATCGACGGCAAGGCTCACATCCATCGCTTGCGCTGGATGGATTACCACAGGATCCTGCCGCCGGATCTTGGCGAAGGGGCGCGATTGGGACCGGAAATGGTCGACGATGCGCGCCTCGGCGGCGACGATGTCGGCGGAGCGGGCCGGATCTCCCGGCTTGATCTGCACGACCCGCGGCGGAAGCTCGCCCGGTGGGAAGGGCCGGCCGGTCCTCGCATCGAGAACCGCGACATCTCTCAAGGCAAACTGCGGACCGGGGTCTGCGATGATCTGAACGGGCACGAGCGCGCGAGCGAGATAGCCTGAGGCTGCCCGGGTGGCGGCATCCGTGCGGGGCGCCTGCAACATCATCGGAACGCCGGCGACGTTGATGGTGATGCGGGCATTGTAGTACCCGGCGCCCCAGAGCGCATCGATCAGGCGGGGCAGATCGGCCTGGGCCCGGCTGGCAAGAGCCGCGGCATCGGGCGGCGGATCCGATTGCAGGCTTTGAAGGGTCGAAGCGTCCTTCAGGGTCCGCTTCAGGTCGCTGTTGTCGCCGCCTACCACAATATCGAGGGAGTAAGGCAGGGCCTGCTGGCTCGGAGGCGGTGGCGCATCGCCACCCCCACGGAGCCAACCGAAGAGATCCAGAGCGACGGCAGGCGCGGTCGGCAGTCCACTGAACAGAACGCCTACTAGAACGGGAATTACGATCCGTCGTTTGTTACTCAGCCACCGCAATTGAGGCACGATCCCTCTGGTCAAAACGGACCAATATTCCCTTGTGTCACAGCCGCCCTCGTCCAGCTCGCGCATTCGGATGAAGACGAGTTCAGTCTATCGAGAGGCACCTAACCACAGTTTCCCCAACGACAAAACCCTGACCGCTCGAATTTGGGTTGATAGTTGATGAAAGATCACATGCAGCAGCGAGGAAAATATACTTCCAATAGAGACCGTCGAAGAAGCAAGTTAACCAGCCCCTAAAGAGTACCGCCACCAGCGAGCCGATCACAATCTACCCTATTCTGGATTCCGATCGACTGCGGATTGCTCGGATTCGCAGAATGTGGCGAAAATGAGTTCTTATTGGCATCTCCCTAAGAACGATGCTGAAGTATGTCTCTCAGATATCCGATAGCCAAGGCTGATTGACCAACCGTTCCGCCGGGTGTAATTTTTCAGTTCGGCTTATGGCTTATTCCAAGTTGCTCCGATGTAGAGCAACCAATATTGCCAATAGATTTGTTATGGTTGAATCCTCGTGTAGAGTTTTCCGACCAAAAACAATGTAATGGCGTAAAAAGAGTTATTGCCTTCTGCTTCATGTCCAAGGCCTCTCATGGCAAGATGGGTGAGGAATGGCTGTAGCGCTCATACTCGTTCTGGTGGCCGTCGGCTCGGTCGTGTTCCACCTCGTCAGCCCTTGGTGGTGGACGCCGATTGCCTCGAACTGGCGCTACATCGACAACACGATCATCATCACCTTCTGGATCACCGGAGCAGTCTTCGTCGCCGTCGTGCTCTTCATGGCCTATTGCGTTTATCGGTTCCGCCATCAGGCCGGCCGACAGGCACACTACGAGCCTGAGAACAAGCGGCTCGAATGGTGGCTGACGGTTGTCACAGGCATCGGCGTTGCAGCCATGCTGGCCCCCGGATTGTTCGTCTGGCGGCAGTTCATCACGGTTCCGGAAGATGCAACCGACATCGAGATCTTTGGGCAGCAATGGCAATGGAGTTTCCGCTTGCCCGGAGCTGATGGCCAACTCGCCACCTCGGGCGCGCACCTGATCGATCCGGACAACCCCCTCGGCATCAACCGGGAGGATCCGAAATCGCAGGACGATGTCGTGATCGAAGGCGGCGAACTGCACCTTCCGATCGGAAAGCCCGTCAAGGCGCTCCTGCGCTCTGTCGATGTCCTTCACAATTTCTATGTGCCGGAGCTGCGGGCCAAGATGGATCTGGTACCGGGCCAGGTTTCCTACATCTGGTTCACGCCGACTCGGACGGGAACGTTCGATATCCTCTGCGCGGAACTCTGCGGCGTCGGTCACTCACAGATGCGCGGAAAGCTCGTGGTTCAGGAACAAAGTGACTATCAGGCATGGCTGCAGGATCAGGCAGCGCGAAGCTTCGCGCGCCTCACGCCCGCCGCCAACTGACGGGGCGTTTGCCTCATTGGACGGAGAGGAAACGGAAACTACCGAGGAGAGCCGCCTGATGGTCGATGTGCCACTTGGTCCGACTGGTGCCGTTGCGCCGGCCGATGTCGAAGACGTTGAGCTTTACCATCCTCATAGCTGGGTGACGAAGTACGTCTTCAGTCAGGATGCGAAGATCATTGCGATCCAGTATTCTTTCGTCGCTCTGTCGGTAGGATTGATCGCTCTCGTGCTGTCCTGGCTGATGCGGTTGCAGCTCGGCTTTCCGGGCGTCTTCTCCTTCATCGATGCCAATGCCTATTATCAATTCATCACCATGCACGGCATGATGATGGTCGTCTATGTGCTTACCGCCCTGTTCCTGGGAGGTTTCGGCAACTACCTCATTCCGCTGATGGTCGGCGCGCGCGACATGGTCTTTCCCTATATCAACATGCTGAGCTTCTGGATCTATCTGCTCGCGGTTCTGGTTCTTGTCGCAAGCTTCTTCGCACCGGGAGGACCTACAGGCGCCGGATGGACGCTCTATCCGCCCCAGGCTATTCTGTCGGGCACGCCGGGAGGACAGGATTGGGGCATCGTCCTGATGCTCGCCTCTCTGATGATCTTCATTATCGGCTTCACCATGGGTGGCCTTAATTATGTGGTGACGGTGCTGCAGGCGCGCGCGCGCGGCATGACGCTGATGCGCATGCCGCTCACCGTCTGGGGCATCTTCACGGCGAGCTTCATGGCCTTGCTGGCCTTCCCTGCCCTCTTCGTCGGCGCCGTGATGATGCTCTTTGATAGGATCTTCGGCACGAGCTTCTTCATGCCGGCCATCGTCGAGATGGGCCAACCGCTGGATCGCAACGGCGGCAGCCCCCTCCTCTTCCAGCACCTCTTCTGGTTCTTCGGGCATCCGGAAGTCTACATCGTCGCCCTGCCCGCCTTCGGCATCGTCTCGGACCTGATCAGCACCCATGCGCGACGCAACATCTTCGGCTATCGCATGATGGTCTGGGCATTGCTCGCCATCGGCGCCCTGAGCTTCGTGGTGTGGGCGCACCACATGTATGTGAGCGGCATGAATCCCTATTTCGGGTTCTTCTTCGCCACGACGACGCTGATCATCGCCGTTCCGACGGCGATCAAGGTCTATAACTGGATCCTGACGCTCTGGCGCGGCAACATCCACCTTACCGTTCCCATGCTGTTCGCACTTGCGTTCATCGTGACCTTCGTGAACGGCGGTCTCACGGGCCTGTTCCTCGGCAACGTGGTGGTGGACGTGCCGCTCTCGGATACCATGTTCGTGGTCGCACATTTCCATATGGTCATGGGCGTGGCCCCGATCCTCGTGATCTTCGGAGCAATCTATCACTGGTATCCGAAGGTGACCGGGCGCATGCTGAACGACACGCTCGGCAAGCTCCATTTCTGGGTCACGTTCCTCGGAGCCTATGCGATCTTCTTTCCCATGCATTACCTGGGGCTGATGGGCATCCCAAGGCGGTATCATGACATCGCCGACATGTCCTTCGTTCCGCCATCGGCCCATACGCTCAATGCGTTCATCACCATCGTGGCCCTGATCGTCGGCGCCACGCAACTGGTCTTCGTCTTCAATTTGTTCTGGAGCCTGCGTCATGGCCGTCCGTCCGGCGGCAATCCTTGGCAGGCCACCACGCTGGAATGGCAGACGCCGGAAACACCGCCGCCCCACGGCAACTGGGGCAAGGACCTGCCGGTCGTCTATCGCTGGGCCTACGATTACAGCGTTCCGGGAGCCGATCAGGATTTCCTGCCGCAAAACCAGCCCGGGATCACGCGAACAGTGCCAGGATCGTCCCATGGGTAGCATCCTCCTGTTCCTGAGTGTGCTGGCCGTTATCGGCGCCTGGTGGCTCTCGCGACAGGGGCTGGCGTCCAAGCCCTGGCTGGAACAGGGAACGGCGAGCGCCTTGGTGGAAGCAAATGCCACGCCTCCATCCAAGATCGGGCTCGGCATCTTTCTCGCAGTGGTCGGCTCCCTGTTTGCGCTTTTCATCAGTGCCTACGCGATGCGCATGCAATTGCCCGACTGGCGCATGGTGCCGATGCCACGGATTCTGTGGCTCAACACGGCGATGCTCGTTCTGAGCAGCCTTGCTCTGCATGGCGCAAAGAACGCAGCCGGTCGGGGAGCGATGCCCGAATTGAGGCTGGGCCTCCTCGCGGCAGGCATATCGGCCCTGGCCTTTCTCTCGGGCCAGCTCCTGGCCTGGCGGCAGCTGACCGGCGAAGGCTACCTTCTGGCTGCCAATCCGGCCAACGCCTTCTTCTACGTCCTGACCGGCATGCACGGCCTTCATCTCCTCGGCGGGTTGGTGGCGCTGGGGAGGACCACCGAGAAGGCATGGCGCGAGACGACCGCGGAGCCCCTGCGCCTGTCCGTGGAGCTCTGCGCCACTTACTGGCACTTCATGCTCCTCGTCTGGCTCGTCTTCCTCAGCGTGCTGACAGGCTGGGCGGGTGAATTCGTGGATATCTGTCGGCAATTGCTGACATAGGAGGAGTCCTGCGTATGGCGGAACAGGCTCTGACGGATTTAAGAACCACCCATAACGAGGCCTCGGGCCTGCGCAGCGTCGCTGCCGACTTCTCCTCGGATCGCCAGGCCTTCAGGAATGTGTCCTGGGGCAAGGCCATGATGTGGATCTTCCTCCTCAGCGACACCTTCGTCTTCAGCTGCTTTCTGATCTCCTACATGACCGCGCGCATGTCTACGACTGTGCCGTGGCCCAATCCGAGCGAAGTTTTCGCCCTCACCATCGGAGGCGTCACGCTTCCCCTGATTCTGATCGCGATCATGACCTTCGTCCTGATCAGCAGTAGCGGAACCATGGCTATGGCCGTGAACTTCGGATACCGCCGTGATCGCAAGAAAACCGCCGTCCTGATGCTGGTGACGGCTCTCCTCGGCGCCACCTTCGTGGGCATGCAGGCCTTCGAATGGACCAAACTCATCCACGAGGGGGCCCGCCCCTGGGCCAATCCGTGGGGGGCGGCCCAGTTCGGTTCGTCATTCTTCATGATCACCGGCTTCCACGGCACCCATGTGAGCTTCGGCGTGCTGTTCCTTCTCATTATCGCACGAAAAGTCTGGCGGGGCGATTACGATCACGAGAGGCGGGGCTATTTCACCAGCCGGAAGGGACGGTACGAGGCTGTCGAGATCATGGGTCTCTACTGGCACTTCGTCGATCTGGTCTGGGTTTTCATCTTCGCATTCTTCTACCTTTGGTAAGAGGCACGCCATGGCACAGGCACAGGCATCGGCACACGCACAGGGACAGCACCACCCGATCAAGCTTTATCTGGTGGTCTGGGCGTGGCTGTTCATTCTGAGCGCCTGCTCCTACTTCGTCGACTTTTTCCAGCTTCAGGGCCTGCTCAGATACTCCCTCATCATCCTGTTCATGCTGCTGAAGGCAGGTCTCATCATCGCCGTCTTCATGCACATGGCCTGGGAGCGCCTCTCGCTGGTCTACGCCATCCTGATACCGATGAGCGCCGTTCTGGTGTTCGTGGCGATCATGGTGCTCGAAGCGGATTACACGCTTCTGTCCAGGGTCGTGTTCTTCGGACCCGGCTCCTGAACAGCATGAAGGCGGCCCGATGGACGGACCGCCTCCAGATTTCTCTCCAGAACTTCAGCTACCTCGCAGAATGAGCCTCGTCAGGATGCGGAGGCTCCACGACCCGGCGGTAGAGATGCCAGGTTGCATGGCCGAGCACCGGCATCACGATGGCAAGTCCGACGAAGAGCGGGATGGATCCGACGAGGAGCGCCGCCGCAACGATGAGGCCCCAGAGCGCCATGGTGAGCGGGTTCATCGCGACTGCCTTGATCGAAGTATAAACGGCAACGGCCGCGCCGACGTCACGGTCGAGAAGAAGCGGGAACGAAATCACGCTGATGCTCAGGACAGCTACGGCGAAGATGAAGCCGAGAATGTTGCCCAATACGATCAATCGCATGCCCTCCGACGTCGTGAGAACCTGATTGACGAGGTCCGCATAGGACGTGGGCACCGCATAGCCAAAGATCGATTGATAAAGAAGACGAGCCGTCGTCAGCCAGGTCAGGAAGATCACCAGCAGCAGAACGCCGAGTGCGATGATCGACGGGATCGAAGGGGACTTCAGTACGTTGAACGCGTCCTGCCACGATGTCGACAAGCCAAGTTCCCGCCTGCGGCTGATCTCATAAAGGCCGATGCCTGCGAACGGGCCGATCAGCGCGAAGCCTGAGGCCAGTGGATAGAGGAGCGGCAGTGCGTTGTTGCTGAAGGTAAGCGCGGCAAGGCAAACGCCGACGACAGGATAGATCAGACCAAGGAAAACCAAGTGTGACGGCATGGCCCAGAAATCATCAAATCCCTTCGCCAGGGCTTCTTTCAAGTCGGCGGGTGTGATCTTTCTGACAACCGGATGTGCCGGAGCCTCGCCTGCGCCGGCAACAATATGAAAATTGGCCATAATCGCTCCTCCAGGGCTGAACCTTGGCAGTTGAGATCACGGCCTTGCGTGTGTCATCCAGCGGGTCACGCGTAGCCGTAACCTATGCCTTGAGTATACGCCGGAACAATCTGGCTGTCGCCCCGGATTAGAGCACGACGCATGAGGGACCTGATTCAGGGACAACAAGCCTAGGCGCGACGCTTAACGCGCAAAGGCTGCCAGGATTCGAGCCCACGAACGGATGCCGTGATGGAAGCTTGACAGATCGTATTTCTCATTGGGCGAGTGCACGCGGTTGTCGAACCGTGCGAAGCCGACCATCAACGCATCCATGTTGAGCAGGCGTTTGAAATCCCCGACGATCGGAATGGAACCACCCGTTCCCGCCAGCGCGGCTTCACGGCCCCACTCCTGCGTGAGAGCCTCCAGGGTCGGCTTGAGCCAAGGTCCATCCAGCGGAAGACTGAGCGCTGGGCTGCCCCCGTGCTCCTTGAACGTCACGGTGCAATCCGCGGGAATGCGGGCCCGGACATGGGCACGGAAAGCCTCTCGAACCTTGGCTGGATCCTGCCCGGTCACAAGGCGGAAAGAAACCTTGGCAGAAGCCTTTGATGGGATGACCGTCTTGAAGCCCTCGCCCGTATAGCCGCCTACGATCCCGTTGATTTCGCAGGTCGGCCGGGCCCAGATCTGCTCCAGCACGCTGCGCCCCTTCTCGCCTGCCGGAATGCTCAGGCCGACCTGCCCGAGAAAGCCGACTTCGTCGAATGGCAGACGGTCCCATTGTTCCTTCACGGCCGTCGGGAGTTCCTGCACGCCGTCGTAGAATCCCGATAAGGTGATGCGCCCTTCGACATCGCGCAGTGTCGCGAGAACCTCGGTCAGAACATGGATCGGGTTGCGTGCGGCAGAGCCGAACATGCCGGAATGAAGATCCCTGTTCGCGCAGGTGATTTCCACTTCCTCTCCCACCAAGCCACGCAGCATGGTGGTCACGGCTGGTGTATCATTGTCCCACATGTCGGTGTCGCAGACGAGGGCGACGTCAGCCGCCAGTTCATCCCGATAGGCTTCCAGGAAAGGCTTGAGACTCGGGCTGCCGGATTCCTCCTCACCCTCAAGCAGAATTGACACGCGAATCGGCAACTCGCCGGACACAGCCTTCCACGCCCTGCAGGCCTCGATGAAAGTCATCAAGGCTCCCTTGTCGTCCGACGTGCCCCGCGCGACGATCCAGGTGTCGCCGTTGGGTGCCGCTACGAGGGTCGGCTCGAACGGTGGCGTGCTCCACAGCTCGATGGGATCGACAGGCTGCACATCGTAATGACCGTAGAACAGCACGTGTGGCCCCTTGGCAGGCTGCACCTGATGTCCGACGACCATGGGGTGGCCCTGAGTCGCGCGGGCTGAAGCATCGAAACCCAACCCGCGCAGTTCGCCCGCGAGCCAGTCCGCCGCCCGACGGCACTCTTCCTTATATGCCGGGTCCGTCGAGATGCTGGGGATGCGGATGAACTCGAAGAGACGCTCAAGGCTCTTATCCAGGTCGGCATCGATACGGTCGAGAACGGCGGGAAGATGGTCTGTCACGGAAAGTTCCTCTTTAGCTCGCCACGAAGGAATGGCGCTGGAACGGATTTTCAAGGCAGGGCCGAGCCGTTTTACCGCCTCCCTCGCGCAGGCAAAAGGAGAATCATCACGACCGGTGTAAGCGCAGGCTACCCCTGAAGTGTTTGCCAGAATTCCGTCGGGGTGGTCAGATGAGGCATCATGGCGAGACAGGTATGGGCGCTATGGATCGGATTGATGGGATTGCGCGCTGGCTGATCGATCAAGCGCCGCACGGAAATGTGAAGGACCTGTTCGCAGGCTTCTGCCGGGAGGCCGTCCGGGCGGGCTGGCCCGTCTGGCGTGCGTCCCTCGGCTTGGAAGTGCTGCATCCGGAGGTCAGTGGCTGGCAGCATATCTGGGTGGACGAGAGCCTTTCCGTGCGGCAATCCGACCGCGCCACCGCAGCATCGTCGCCATCGTATCTCAGCAGCCCGACCCGCATCGTGGATGAAACGAGCAAGCCGTTCCGCCGCAGGCTTGACGTGCCCTGCCCCGAGATGCCGCTGCTCGAGGAACTGAGACTATCCGGCGCGACGGATTACGTCATGTATCCGTTGCCCTTCTTGGATCAGACCCGGACCGCGGCCATGTCCTTCGCGACGCAAGATGCACAAGGGTTCGATGAGGCGACTATCGACTGCCTGGCACGCGCCGCGAAGATGTTGAGCCCTTATCTGGAGCGTCACGTCCTGCGACGCATCGCGGTCGATCTGCTCGACACCTATGTGGGCCCGCGAACGGGCCAGCGCATCATCGAAGGCCGTGTGGACCGAGGGGCAATGGAACTCATCGAGGCGGCGATCTGGTTCACCGATCTTCGCGGATTTACCCGATTGTCGGAGCACTCACCGATCCCCGAGGTGCTGGCCGACCTGAATTCCTGGTTCGGGATCATCGGGGACGTCGTCGAAGCGCATGGCGGCGAGGTTCTCAAGTTCATCGGCGACTCCGTACTGGCGATATTTCCAACCTCCTCTGCGCAGAACGGCATGTCCGCGTGCCGGAGCGCCCTTGCGGCCGCTCAGGAGTTTGGCCTGAGGACGGACGCAGAGAACGATCTCCGCAGTTCCATTGGTCGCACGCCGCTGATGCACAGCCTATCTCTGCATTTCGGAGAGGTCGCATATGGCAATGTAGGCGCGCCTCATCGCCTCGACTTTACAGTCATCGGCCCAGCCGTGAACCGCGCGAGCAGGCTTCTGGATCTGGCAAAGCAGCTGGATCGAAAGGTGGTCGTGTCACGCGTCTTTGCCCAAGAGCTCGACCAACCTCTGTCCGATCTCGGCCGCCATCATCTGCCGGGCGTTGATCGTCCTCAGCAGGTTTTCGCCCCGCTCGAATAGGATTTGCTGTACGGAGCACATGCATCCTTTGCAACACTGGGGGCTTGAACGAGGAGGGCTTTCCGTTGGCTGATTGGAATGCGGGACAGTACCTGAAGTTCGAGGATGAGCGTACCCGGCCATCCATCGACCTGCTCAGGCGCGTGCCCTTGGAAGAAACAACGAACTGCGTCGATATCGGATGCGGACCCGGAAACAGCACGGAACTGATCGCCCGCCGCTATCCGACGGCGCGAGTCCTCGGGCTCGACAATTCGCCCGACATGCTCGCCAAGGCCCGAGCACGATTGCCGGATCGAGACTTTGAGGAGACTGACATCGCAAACTGGCAGACGGAGGAGCGTTTCGACCTGATATTCGCCAATGCCGTCCTGCAATGGCTTCCTGACCATCCCGGCCTTCTCGCACGTCTTGTCTCGTTCTTGAAAGACGGAGGATGTCTTGCCGTTCAAATGCCGGACAATCTGTATGAGCCCTCCCACCGGCTCATGGTACAGGTTGCGCGGGAGGGACCCTGGGCCGAAAAGCTGTCCTTCGCCGCACAGGCAAGAGAGACGATCGGATCGTTCGAGGATTATTATGCCTGGCTGCAGCAGGCCGGATGCTCGGTTGACATCTGGCAAACGATCTATGTTCATCCGCTCGATGGTGCCGAGGCTATCGTCGAGTGGTTCAAGAGCACTGGCCTGAAGCCCTATCTCGATCGTCTCTCGACTGAGGAGCGTTCCGAGTATCTAAGTCGATACCAAGCAGCGATCGCCGAAGCGTATCCTGTTCAACAAGACGGAAAGGTTTTACTGCGCTTTCCACGCCTCTTCTTCATCGCACAACGTAAATAGATCGAGCATCGATGGAATGCGGCAAACCCCTCGTGCGTCCATGATCGGTCCGCCGAAAGGTCTACTACTGGCCTTCTCTAGCACTTCGAATGACTTCATAGTATAAACCATCGAAAAGTTACATTCGCTTCGGGATGACGTCCGACCCATTGGCGACGGAGTTACATCATGAGATGGGATGGGACGGGCCGCCGGGCGATCTCGCTTATGGCGGTCGGGCACATTCTGCCTGTCCTTCTTGCCTGCTTTGTTTTCATTGGAGAGGCGCAGGCGCAGAATGTCGGGTGCGTGCTGGAGGCTGCGGCGGCTCCACAAAGGCAGGTTCTGCGCTGCCGTGACGGGCTGACCATCGAGGCCGAGGCAGGAGCCGACTACAATCTCGTCGACCGGAACGGGGATAGCCAGCCCGATGCGGTCAGCCTGCGGAACCGCGCCATTCTCATCGATGCACCGGCACGATCCAGGAGACAAGGCTTCGAGATTCTGACCCCTCAGGCCATTGCAGCCGTGCGCGGCACGCAGTGGGCCGTCGATGTCGCCGGAGGCAAGACTGCTGTTTTCGTGGTGACCGGTCGCGTATCGGTCAGACGGGTAAGCGGCGGAACACGCAGTGTCAATCTCGGCCCGGGGGAAGGCGTGGATGTGGAGCCGGGAACGGCGCCTCTGGTCGTCAGGCGGTGGCCCGCCGCTCGTGCGTCTGCTCTCCTGGCGCGGTTCGGACGATAGCATCAATATGGGTCGGCGCTACGCCTTCACTCTGATCGCGGCAGCATTGGCCGGGCTCTGGGGTGCCGGACTCGCGCTGTCGTACTGGGAAGGTCGCGCGGCCTTCCTCGACCGCGTGGAAGCGCCTCTGGCCGATTTGCGCTTTCTGATCCGGGGTCCACGTCCGGCGCCGGATGGGGTCACGATCGTCGCGATCGACGATCAGACGATCCACGCGGCAGGATCCTATCCCCTGTCCAGAGCAACAATGGCCCGCCTTGTTTCAGCCCTCGGACGCATGAAGCCCAAGGTGATCGCGCTTGATATCCTGTTCATTGATCCAGGTCCGGCGGAAGGCGATCTGGCACTCGCGGACGCCCTTCGTGGAGCGCCGAGCGTTCTCGCGGCCGCAGGCCAGTTCAGGCGCGACTCGCACCGCCCTCACGAACGTACCGACGCCCGTGAGGGCCTTCCTGCCGCGCAAAGCCTGCTTCTGCCGCTTGAATTACTGACCAGAGTGGCAGCCGTAGGTGTTGTCAATATTGCGACGGACGCGTCCGGCGTTCCGCGCCATGTTCCTCTTCTGCTGCAGTCGGACGGCAGGATTATTCCCTCTTTTCCGCTGCGGGCCGTCTCCATTGCCGTGAACCGCGATCCTGTTCTTCACTCGGATGGAATCGATATAGGCGGGACATCGACGAGCACCGAGAGAGGGTACGCCTTGCCGCTTCGCTTCTATGGGCCCGGCGGCACTGTTCGCACGATCAGCGCAGGCCAGATCCTAAACGGCAATGTTGCGGAAGATGCGGTTCGCGACAAAGTCGTCGTCATCGGCGCGACGGTGACGGGCGGCGGCGACAGCTTTCCAACCCCTTTCGATCCGGTTCTTCCGGGTGTGGAGGTTTTGGCGACTGCAATCGCTCATCTGATGGAAGGCGATGGCCTCGTGCGAGACCGGCATGTTCGCCTCATCGATGCCACCATGGCCGTCGTTCTGCCCGTTCTTTTCGTACTGCTTCTCTCCTGGCATCGCAGCATTTGGGGCTTTGCCTCTATCGCCGGCATCGCCATCCTATGGATCTGCGTGACTGTCGTGGCGTTCATGCAGGGTGTCTGGCTCAGTGCCGCTCTGCCAATTTTGGCCTCAGCGCCACCTGTCATTCTCTTTGGGGCGGCCCGGATCTGGCTGGATCGCAGCCGGGCGGAGCGCCTTACCGTGCAGAGCAGAACCCTGCAGAGCTTTCAGCATCCGCGCCTGACCGAGCGTCTGACGAAGGATTCAACCTTTCTCATCAAACCGGTGCGCCAACAGGCTGCGGTGATCTTCATCGATCTGTCGGGGTTCACCGGTCTAAGCGAAATCCTTCCTCTCGACGAGACACGCGAGGTTCTTCGAAGCTTCCATACCCTTGTCGATCAGGAAGCCGTGGGTAACCATGGAATTGTCGCCAGCTTCATGGGAGATGGCGCCATGATCCTGTTCGGACTTCCCGATCCCTCTCCTCAGGATGCCGGGCACGCCCTGGCTGCCTGCGTTGCCCTTTGCATGCGCACGGAGAGTTGGCTTGCGACGCTGCCGCAGCCGATTGCATCGCGTATCGGGTTCAAGATCGGCGCCCATTACGGGCGGATCATCGCATCGCGGCTCGGAGGAGACAGCCACCAACACATCACCGCGACCGGCGATACGGTCAATGTGGCAAGCCGATTGATGGAAGTAGCGGCGGCCCACCACGCCAGCCTTGCTTTGAGCGATGCTCTCTACGACGCGGCGGGTCCGGCACGCTCGGTCCTTGAATCTGGTGTTCTGGACGGGCCATTTGCCACGTCGATCCGGGGGCGAGCGGGTTCGCTACCGGTCTGGCTCTGGAGGAAAAGGTCCACAGAGGCCCGATGGGGAAAGCCCTGATGATCTCCATCAGAGCCTCCCATACGTCAATTCAATGACTCAGTTTCAGAGTTGACTGGGGGCAGGCATGTCCGTGCCGAACCAGTTCTTCTGCATCAGGGTCTGTGCTTCCTCGACCGTTTTCTGATCACCGCGCGCCTTTCCAGCGAGAAGCAATCCGGCAGCAGCCCATCCATTGTTCGGCGAGCGCTGGAGGGCGGCACGGAAGGCTTCCTCGGCCTCCGCGGGTTTTCCCTGCGCCATCAGCGCCGCCCCGAGGGACTGGTGCACCGGATAATACCAGTATGGTGGCTCCATATAGGGTAACCGATCCTGGATCGTAGCGGCCTCCGTGAACAGCGTGGCAGCTCTCGCCTGATCTCCCGCAGCCTGTGCGATCCGCGCCTCGACTTCGCGTGCGGCAATGGTCAGCACATCCGGTCCGGGCACACCGGCATCGGGCAAGGCGGTGATCTCCGGCCTCTTCGCCAGGTCCTCGATGGCAGCCGCCTCGGCATGGGCGTCGTCTGCGCGCCCCAGGCGGGCCAGGGCGACACCGCGGGCATAATGCCAGGCGGCCTCGACCAAGGGAAAGTCTCCCTGCGGCTTCGGAAGGGCCAGCACATCCTCAGGCGTCGAGAAGAGGGCATGGGCGTTATAAGGCGCGGCGGCAATGGGCTGCGTCCAGGGAACCTCACGCTTGGCTCGATCCGACACGATGCCGGACAGCTTCTGCGCCGCCTCGATGGCCGTGCGTCCATCGCCTCCTGTCAGGGCAGAGACCATGACGAAATGGACATTATGGGCGTAATAAGCTTCGGAATAGAGAAGGCTTGCACCTCCCTGCTTCAGGAATGTTTCATCCGCCGCCGCAGCACGCACATTGGCATCGAGGCTGTCGCGCCATCGTCCGAGGCGATACCAGATGTGGCTCGGCATATGTACCAGATGCCCAGCGCCAGGGATCAGTTTCTCCAGACGCTCGGCATGCGGTGCGGCACGCTCCGGATGGTCGGATGATTCGACCGCATGGATGTAAAGATGGATGGCACCTGGATGATCGGGGTATGGCTCCAAGGGGCCGAGCTGTTGCACCCCAAGAACGCCCTCGATCAGCGCGACGATCCTCTCGGTCTTTCCTTTCGGGGTTTTTCCCCCGTCCGCCCAATAATCCCAAGGCGTGAGATTCATGAGCGCATCGGCTGTAAGCAATGCCACATGGGCGTTCTGCGGGAAGCGGGCCTGCACCGCTTCCATGGCATCCGCATAGGCCTGGTCCAATGCCTTGCGATCGGCGTTAGGATCGGGTGAGTGCCGTTTCGAGAGCGCTTCCACCAATGCAGCCTGCAGGTCGCCGCTGCCGGCTGCGAGGCCTCGTGCCTTCTCGAGCACGACAAGGGCGCGCGCATTCGCGTCTGCATCCATCGGATAGTTGATATGTGGGCCTAGAACCCATGCCTCACCCCATAGGCACATGTCGCAGTCCGGGTCGAGTTCCTGGGCAGTCCGGAAGGCGCGCGCCGCCTCCGCATGATTGAAGCCCCAGCCCAGGCGGTAACCCTGGTCGAAATAGGCCTGAGCCTGCCCGTTCCGATCTTTGGTCACGGCCCAGGAGAGCTGACCGAGATTGTCGTATAGGGGCGGCTTGCCCTCCGAGCGAGGCGCCGCGGCACCTCGCGGCAGATCCCGGCTGTAAGTGCCGAGTTCCGTGCGTTTCGGATGAGCCTCCTGCGGCTGCGATTGGAGTTGCGTGACTGTCGTATGATGCCCTGCGCCATGCTGGCTCGGCTTCTGCAGAGCATGCAGCATCCGTACCCGCGGACTGTCATGACTTCCGAGCGGACAGGCGTCGACAGGACCTGCCGCCAGAATTGCCAAGGCGGCAGTTGCCGAGAGAAGCACGGATCTTGCTGAGAGACGGCAGCGCTGAGCGATAAAAGTCGTCATGAGCACGGATTCCCAGGTTGGAGGAAAGGGGCTGCGCCCGCAGGCGATAGTCCCAACGCTGTGCGACGGACGCAGCAAACTCAGCTTGATTGTGCCGGGAAGTTTACTTGCTCGGGAGAGGCGATCATGACAACGTGAGAGGGCAAAACTGCCAAGGAGACGCACCGATGCTCCACGTGGTCGTTCTGTTCCTGAATGGCGGATGCGCCTCGACAGCCCTTCTGCCGATGGAGATCTTCCGCAATGCGGGCGTCCTCTGGAATCTCCTGAGCGGCAAGGCACCGGAGCCGCGTTTTCGCGTGACAACGGCATCGCTCGGTGGTGGCCCTGCCGTCACGGATCAACTGGTATCGCTTCTCCCTTCCTGCGCCGTTGAGAATGTGGAGCAACCCGATATCATCTTCGTTCCCGCAGGCGGATTGCCGTTCGATACAATGATGCAGACAGGCTATATGATCGATGCCGTCATCGAGCCTAACGCCGCCATCATCCCGTGGCTGCAGAAATGGGCAAGCGCGGGCATAAAGATCGCAGGGGTCTGCTCGGGTGTCGCCCTGCTGGCCGAGGCAGGACTGCTTGCTGGAAAACGCGCAACAACGCACTGGGGACTGGCCGAAATCTACCGCAAGCGCTTTCCCGATGTTGACTGGCAACCGGAATATCTCATTACCGACGCCGGAGATATTGCCTGCAGCGGCGGCATCAACTCAGCCGCGGATTTGAGCCTTTATCTGGTCGAGAGGTTTGCAAGTCGTGAGATTGCCTTGGAATGTGCCAAGGCCCTGCTGATCGAGATGCCTCGCACATGGCAGGTCGCGTTCGCCGATGTCATGCTGCGCCAGGACCATAACGACGAAAGCATCCAGCGCGCGCAGGACTGGGTTCACAGGCATTTTCAACACCCCATTGGTGTTGACACCATAGCAGCGAGGGTTGGGATGAGCCCTCGCAACTTCATCCGCCGTTTCAAGGACGCGACTGGGCATACCCCTTTGAGCTACATCCACACCATTCGCGTGACTATGGCGAAGCGATTGTTGGAGGACGGGCAGCAGACCATTCAGGAAGTGAGTCAGGCGGTTGGCTATGAGGACGTGATTTTTTTCCGCGACCTGTTCAAACGCCATACGGGTGTATGTCCCACGGAGTACCGAACCCGCTTCGGAACGCCACCCATGACAAACCCCGTCAATCGGCGCGGCTCTCGCATTGAGGTTTCGGCNCAAACGCCATACGGGTGTATGTCCCACGGAGTACCGAACCCGCTTCGGAACGCCACCCATGACAAACCCCGTCAATCGGCGCGGCTCTCGCATTGAGGTTTCGGCAAGACCCTCCTGGTGAGAGACAGCAAGCCGCGCCACCGTTTCATGATTGAAACAAAATCGCTTCGATCAAGCGCTCTGTTCTTCCGTCGAGCGTTCGATCCGGATCGAACGCCTCCTCTCGCGCCGTAGGCGTTTCATCAGAGCGATGGATGCGATCATCGTGCGCTCAAGTTCCGACAGAACAGTGTTCGTATCCACTACAGTTGTTAGGTTCTTTCGTTCCAATTTCATCAGCAGCCTGTTTCGCTTTTCCAATGTTTCAGATGCATTGTACTTCAAGCTAAGCGTCGCAGTGCGGCTGCAATATGGCAGGCTGAGAACGAGGTTAATTGCAAATCTTGCTATAACGGATTAGCCCCACGAGAACGGTTTAACGATGCACGAATGCATATGTTCTAAATTGGAAACGCTCCTTGTCTCCGTTCCACATCATACAGTCACGGCGAATGAACGACCGACCAGAGCGCGGCTCTAGGCTCCTCGGTTTTCTTCATCCCCGACATGGCGGAACCACTCGGCATAATACTGATAAAAGTCTTCCGAAAGCTGACCGTCGAAAGTCTCCTGGCTTTTGCGAGATGAGGTCGGGGCTGGGGATTCCAGCGTGAGCAAAGCCGCACCAACGCTCGTGCCTGTCGAACCGGCAACGGGAACGACCGGACGTCCGGTCACCTTCGCCAGAGCTTCCGCATAGAGGGCATTGCGTGCAAAGGGGCCTTCCACGATGACGGGCCCCGCAGCGCGCGTCAGGTCGAGGCAAGCCTTCGTCATCAGGGATGCATAGAGCGAGGCCGCGACATAGGTCTCATCCGGGTTCAGCCCGCTCGAGGCATTGACGATCCGATGCTGGGAATCAGGGAACGGCCCGCATCCCGGTACCACGCTCGGCATCACGAGAATGCGCTCCTCCAGGATACGACGAACGGCTTCTGGTGTCGCTGCCCCCTGCCCTTTTGTCAGCAGCTCGAATTCACGCCCTCCCATGAAACGTGCGGAAGGCACGGCACGGCCAAGGGCATCCACATTGGCAAGGGTGTCACGATGCGCATCGAGATGATCGAGATCTCCGCCGACCGCGAAGATTACGATCCACGTCCCGGTCGAAACCACGGCGAACGGCGCATGGTACTGGCCGAGATGAGGCAGAAGCGAAGCGTTCGAGTCGTGGATGCCGCAATAGACAGGCACAGGTTGAGGAAGTCCGATCTCTTTGGATATCTCATCCGTCACATAACCGAGAAGATCGGACGGTCTTCTGACGGGGGCCACCTTGTCGGTTATCTCGAGCGTCTCGACGAGCGACGAGAAGCCTCCCTGCTTTGGTCTCCAGAGGTCGGTATGGCAGCCAAGGGAGGTCACCTCCGTGGCCGCAATGCCGGTCAGCGTCCAGCCCCAATATTGCGGATAGGTGACGATGCTCTGCACATTCCCGAATGCTTCCGGAAAGACGGTCTTCTGGTAGTGAAGCTGTGCTCCGAGATTGAGTCCGCCGGGCAGGCGCGGTGAGAACGTCTCCGAAAAAGACGGCCTGATCTCGTCATAGGCAGCCTCGACATGGGCGGGGAAGCGAAACTCGTAGTCGAGGATCGGCAGCGCCAGGCCTTCAGCGCTCAAGAGAGCCCCGCTCGCGCCATGAGCGGTGATCGAGATGGCATCGAACCCGAATTCCGAGTGGAGTTCCTTCAGGGCCTGCAGGAAGAAGGTGAAGATCCCATCCACGTCGAAGTGTGGGTAGGGCCCATCCGTCAGGACCCGGTTGGGGCGAGTGCGTGCAGCGACTTCACGCCTCTCATCGGCATCGACGATGACGGCTTTGACATTGGTCTTGCCCACATCGAGTACTGCGACTCTCATGGGATCATGCCATATGGAAGACGGTGACAAGCGGCTTATCGACCGGTGAATTGTCAGGATGCGTCGTCATGATGTCTGCCATGTGAGCCCACCAGCGTTTCATCACGGGATGGCCGGGGAGGTCCGCCATGCGATGATCCGCCCTTCGCCACAAAACCCCGAAGAGAATGCCCGTTTCCCGGTCGAGATGGATCGAGTAATCCTCGACGCCCGCCTCCTTCAGAAGCTCTACGAGTTCCGGCCAGATCTCGTCATGACGCCGGCGATACTCCTCTTCCATGCCCGGGTTGAGTTGCATCTTGAAGGCATACTTCTCTTTCGCGCTCATGCTGCGGCCTTTGAACGAATGCGGCGGATGACGATCGGCAGCGCGATCACGAGGATCAGCAGCAGTCCGATGAAGATCGACATGACGATGCCGGGCACATTGAGAAGCCCGAGGCCGAAGGTCACGAGCCCCATCACAATGGCAGCGAGCACCACCCCTGGAATCGTTCCCGAACCACCGAGGATGCTGACGCCGCCGAGAACCGCCATGGTGACCACCTCGAGTTCCCAGCCGGCTGCGATGGTGTGCCGGGTCGAGCCCAGCCGCGAGGTGAGGCAGACAGCCGCGAACCCGCTCATGAGACCGGTCATCAGGAAGAGGATGAACTTGGTGCGCTGAACCGGGATGCCGGAGAACTGGGCTGCAAAGGCGTTATTGCCGATGGCATAGATCCGCCGTCCGAAAGCGGTCCAGTGGAGCAGGATACCGAAGGCAAGGGCGAGGATCACGAAAGCGACCATTTCGAAGGTGACGACTTCGAAACCGGGGAGCGCAGGCCACCAGGAAAAGTCCGACATGTAGCCCTGCCCGAACCAGGCAAAGCTCGCCGGGTAGCCGCCATAGGCCTGATCGCCGAGGACGATCTGCGCGATGCCTCG
This sequence comes from Microvirga sp. 3-52, assembly GCF_018383585.1. GTDB lineage: Bacteria > Pseudomonadota > Alphaproteobacteria > Rhizobiales > Beijerinckiaceae > Microvirga. The sequence goes on along the minus strand of NZ_JAHAMK010000001.1, from coordinate 296,130 downwards.
GAACAGGCTCATGGTGCCGATGGTCACGACGATGGAGGGAAGACCGACACGCGCCACAAGAAGACCGTTGAAGGCTCCGCAGAGCAGTCCGGCACCAAGCCCGATCCCGACGAGAGCCGGGGTCTGAAATCCGGCTTGCGCAGCGGCTCCCATGGCCGTCGAAGCCAATGCGATGATGGCAGCCACCGAAAGATCGATCTCGCCGGAGATGATCAGCAATGTCATCGCGAAGGCGATCATGGCCTTCTCTGTGAAGTTGTACGTGGCGTCCGACAGGTTCCACGGATCAAGGAAATGCGGAGAGGCGAACGAATTGGCGATGAAGATCGAGATTGCGACCGCGGCAAGCAGAGTCTCCCAGCTGCCAAGGATTCGCCCGGCCGGCGTCGAGAGCTTGTCAGGAATATGCCGCGTCGGCTGTTTCTCGAGAGCGAGCGTGCTCATGCGGCTGCTCCTTCGGCCGGCGTTTCCGTCAGCGCAGGCTGATGCTTCACGGCATCGCGCAGAATGAGGCGGCCCTTCCGCTTCTCCTGCCGAGCGTTGAAGAGCACCGCCACGATGATCACGAAGCCGGAAATGGCCATCTGCCAGAACGGCGAGATGTTGATCACCGGCAATGCATTCTTGATCACGCCGAGGAACAGGGCGCCGAGAATCGCGCCGCCGACGGAACCGATGCCCCCGAGCGTCGAGATTCCACCGATCACGCAGGCCGCGACCGTATCGAGCTCGAACCCGGCCGCAATATCGACATAGGCGACCGCATAGCGGGAGACCCAGAGATACCCGCAAAGGCCCGCCAGAGCGCCTGACAGGACGAAGGCGAAGAAGCGCGTGCGCCCGACATCGATGCCCGCATAGAGCGCCGCCGTCGGATTACCACCCGTCGCATAGAGAGCGCGCCCGAACACCGTGCGGGTGAAGACCAGACTGATGATCGCAATCACGAGGATAGCCATCCAGCCGAGCAACGGCAGCCCGAGCACCGACATGCGGGGAGTATTAAGGAAGGACGGAGTCATCTGGGTCTGGTTGACCCAGGCACCGCCGGAGAGCACGAAAGCCATGCCGCGATAGATCGTCAGGGTGCCAAGCGTCGCCACGATGGATGGTATGCCGATCTTCCAGACCATGAACCCGTTGATGGCGCCAAGGAGCGCTCCGATGCTCATGGCCACCGCGATGAGAAGAGGCAGCGGAATCTGCGGAAAGGCCGCGTTCATCATGGCGATGGCCATACCAGTGAACGACAGGTTCGCGGCCACGGAGAGGTCGATGGACCTGGTGAGGATCACGGCCATCTGGCCAAGCGCCAGGATCATCAGAATGGACGTATCGTTGAAGATGTTGGCAAGGCTCTCCGGCGAGGCGAAGCCCGGCGCGCGATAGGAAAATACTGCGATCAACACGACGATGATCGCCACCAGCAGGAGTTCACGATACTTCAGGATTCGGCTCATCGTTCCGTTCCAAATTCCTTGTCCTGAGGGATCACATATTGCCCGTGGCTGCCCGTACGAGCACCTCGGCATCGAGTCCGTCGCGCTGCCACATGCCGGCCATCCGTCCCTCGCGCATGACCAGCACGCGATCGGACATACCGAGGATCTCAGGCAGTTCGGACGAGACCATGATCACGCTCAAGCCCTCGCCCGCGAGCTCGCTCATGAAGGCATGCACCGCCGCCTTGGAGCCGATATCGATGCCCTTCGTGGGCTCATCCAGGATGATGACCTTCGGCCTTGTCGCGAGCCACTTCCCGATGACGACCTTCTGCTGGTTGCCACCGGACAAGGTGCCGACGGGAACCGAGAGTGCTGCGGCACGAAGATCCAGCCGCTCGGCATACCGCCGTGCCAAAGCGAACTCCTCCGCCTGGTGCAGGAAGCCCACCCTGGTCGTGCTGCCGAGCGTCGCCATGGACATGTTCTGGAAGATCGGCATCTGCAGAACGGCACCGTGGCGACCACGCTCCTCGGGAACGTAGACGATGCCGGCCGCAATGGCATCCGCCGGTGAGCGGATGTCGATCCGGCGCCCCTCCAGTTCAATGGTTCCTGCGCTCGGGCGGGTGATGCCGAACAAGGCCTGACAGAACTCCGAGCGCCCTGCCCCGACCAGTCCGTAGAGACCCAGGATTTCTCCGCGGCGCAGGTCGAAGGAGACTTCATTGAACTCCGTCGGATGCGAATACCCCGACACATTCAGAACGGTGCTCCCGATCGCCACATCGACTTTCGGAAAGACATGCTCGACGGAGCGGCCGACCATCATCCGGACGATCTCGTCCTGCCCGGTCTGTGACAGCATCCCGGCACCGATGGAGCGACCATCGCGGAACACCACGAATCTGTCGGCGATCTGGTAGACCTCTTCGAACTTGTGGCTGATGAAGAGGATCGCCTTGCCCTGCCGCTTCAGCCTTTCGATGATCTGGAAGAGATCTTCCACCTCTTTGTAGGACAGTGCGGCAGTGGGCTCGTCCATAATGACCACGCGAGCCTCGACGGACAGCGCGCGCGCGATGGCGACAAGATGGCGATGGGCGATGGAGAGGTCCTTCAGGCGGGTGTAGGGACTGATCGGCGCATCGATGGAGGTCAGCAGAGCAGCGGCGCGCGCATTCATCGCGCCCCAATTGACGAGTCCCAGCCGATTGCGTGGCGCATGCCCGAGAAAGATGTTCTCGGCGACCGAGAGTTCGTCGAAGAGCACCGTCTCCTGATGGATCGCCGTAATGCCGCTCCGGATCGCCGCTTCGGCATTCGCGAAATGCACCGGAGCGCCACTGACAACGATCTCACCGCCGTCCGGCTGATAGATCCCGGTCAGGATCTTGACGAGCGTCGATTTACCCGCGCCATTCTCGCCGATCAGCGCCGTCACCGTTCCCGGATGGAGCGTGACGTCGACCTGATCGAGGGCCTTGACTCCGGGAAACGACTTGGAAATGCCGCGCATCTCCAGAAGCGGAGTCTGGCTCTCGGGAACCGCTTGAACCACGGACATGGGAAACTCTGCCAATAGCCGATGAGAGCAAGGAGGGCGCGGCTGTCCGCGCCCTCGTTCCAAGTGGCTTCGCGATTTCAGAAGATCTTGGCGAACTCGTCGACGTTACCCTTGTTGTAGACGAAGGGGTCGGCCATGGCGGCCTCGCCGTTGTCGCCGATCTTGATCTTGCCCATGCGGCCGACGTTGATCTCGGAACCGGGCTTGCCCTCGGTCTCCTTCTTGACCAGGCGATAGGCGATCTGCGTCGCGGTATAGCCGAGATCGATCGGGTTCCAGATGGCGAATTCCTTCGTCGCGCCGGAATGGACGGCACCGGCCATCTCGGAGGGAAGTCCAAGGCCCGTCACATAGACCTGCCCGATCTTGCCGGCATCCTTCACCACCTGCGAGGCTGCGAGCACGCCGACCGTCGTCGGAGCAACGATCACCTTCACATTGGGATGAGACTTCAGCAGGCCCTGGGCTTCGCGATAGCTCTTGTCGGCCAGATCATCGCCATAGACGGTCGTGACGAGGTTCAGTCCTGGGTATTTCGGGAGCTGCTTCTTCATCTCGGCGATCCAGGTGTTCTGGTTGGTCGAGGTGGATGTCGCCGACAGGATCGCGAAATCGCCCTTGCCGTCCGGCAGATGGGACGCTGCAAGCTTCAGGCACATGTTGCCGATCAGCTCGTTCGACGACGGATTGAGGTGCACGATCCGTCCGTCCTTGCCGACGGCGGAATCCCAGGAGATGACCTTGATGCCGCGCTGCGCTGCCCTTTTCAGCGCCGGAACGACCGCATCGGGATCATTCGCCGAGATCGCGATCGCATCGACGCGCTGCGCGATGAGGGCATTGATGACCTCGATCTGCCCTTCGGCCGTCGTGCTGGTCGGTCCGGTATAGATCACCTCGACGCCGCCCAGCTCCTTCGCCGCCTCTTGCGCGCCTTTGTTGGCCGCCTCGAAGAATCCGTTGCCGAGAGATTTTGCGACAAGGCCGATCTTCACATTCTGCGCGCTTGCGGATCCGGCGAAGAGCGCCAGACCCAATGCTGTACCGAGGGCGAGCTTTGCAATTGCTTTCATGTTCTTCCTCCCTTTTCAAACACCTCTCGCCGGCTCTCAGGCCGCCGATGAGGATTCCACGGACTGATCTGCCGCCGTCGTTCCGGCAATGATCAGTTTGATCCCCGCATTCTCGATCATGGTTCTGGCCGAATCCGGGATGGCGTCATCGGTAATCAGCGTGGAGACACGATCGAGAGGACAGAGAATGAGGCTGGAGCGGCGCTGAAACTTGGTGGAATCCACCATCAGAACCAGTTCGTCGGCCTGATTGATCAGCTTCTGCTCAGCCTGGATGATCAGGGCGTCCTGCTCCATGACGCCGAGCGCGCCGACGCCCTGGGCACCCATGAACATGCGGCGAGCGTAGAAATTGCGCGTCACGTCATTCTCGAACGGCGAGAGAATGATGCTCTGGTCACGATAGATCGATCCGCCTGGCAGCATCACCTGGTTCTTGGAATGCTTCACGAGATGCTCGGCGATGGCGAACGAGTTCGTGAAGACCTGCAAGCGGCGGGCCGTCAGATAATGCACCATCTGGAACGTGGTGGTGCCACCATTGATGATGATGGCATCCCCTTCCGTGCACAAAGCAACGGCCTCCCGGGCGATGGCCCGCTTCTTGGCGACGTTCTCGCCTTCAGACACGCGAAACGGCTTGGCCGCAAGACTGCCGATTTGGGCCGGATGGAGGGCCTCTGCTCCTCCGCGGACGCGGCGCAGTCGCCCTTGAACGTGCAGGGCCGCGATATCGCGGCGGATCGTGGCCTCCGAGGCGGAGGTCAGCTCCACAAGATCCTGGACGGTCGCGACCGGCTTCTCCTGGACGGCGCTCAGGATGATCCGGTGCCTTTCACGTTCGTGCATGGTCCCTCAACAACGCGGCTCAAGAAAGATCGGGAGGATCGAGTGCCTTTCAGATTCATGCAAGTTCTGGCTTAGACTGCTCACCGGACCAATCACAGTCAATCAATATCCGCATACCACCTTCGTATCATGATCATTATTGATCAAATTTGATTGGTTCTGGTTGACAATGCTGGGGGCTCCCGCCACCTTTCCGCTCAAATCCGGGGCATCCTACGGCCTCACGAGCAGCCAGGAGGAAACTGTGGACACCGCGACGCAAGCCGTCAAACTCCTCGAAAATCACTGGGACGACGCAAAGGCAGCCACCCTCGACGAGCCGGGCCTGCTGCTCTACCGCTCCAATCTTCTCGGCGCCGACAAGCGGATCACCAATTACGGCGGCGGCAATACATCGGCGAAAGTGACCGAGACCGATCCGCTGACGGGGGACAAGGTCGAGGTGCTCTGGGTCAAGGGTTCGGGCGGCGACGTCGGCACGATCAAGCTCGACGGCTTCGCGACGCTTTATATGGACAAGCTGCGGTCGCTGAAGACCATCTACAAGGGCGTGGAGGACGAAGACCGCATGGTAGGCTTCCTGCCCCATGCCACCTTCAACCTCAACACCCGGGCGGCCTCGATCGACACGCCTCTCCACGGCTTCCTCCCCTACAAGCATGTCGATCACATGCACCCCGATGCGATCATCGCGATCGCCGCGTCCAGGAACTCCCGTGAACTGACCCGGGAGATTTTCGGGGACGAGATCGGATGGCTGCCCTGGCGCCGCCCCGGCTTCCAGCTGGGCCTCGACCTAGAAGCTTTCGCCAAGGCCAACCCCAACGCCAAGGGCGTGGTGCTCGAGAGCCACGGCCTGTTCACCTGGGCGGATGACGCCAAGGATTGCTACGAACTGACGCTTCGGATCATCAATCAGGCCATCACGTGGTTTGCCGAGAAGACGGCGGGCAAGTCGGCTTTCGGCGGCGCCGTCACGTCCAGCCTTTCGCGGGATGAGCGCCGCAGGATCGCAGCGCGCCTGATGCCGGAGATCCGCGGCAAGATCGGCCAGGCGGAGCGCAAGCTCGGTCACTTCGACGATCAGGATGCGGTGCTCGAATTCGTCAACTCGGCCGACCTGAGGCCCCTCGCCCAGCTCGGCACCAGTTGCCCCGATCATTTCCTGCGCACCAAGATCCGCCCGCTCGTCCTCGACTTCGATCCGAAGGCCCCGGATGTCGATGCGGTGCTCGCCGGTCTCGATGACGCGCTGGCGGTCTATCGGGCCGACTACACGCGCTACTATGAGCAGTCGAAGCATCCGAACAGCCCGAAGATGCGCGACCCCAATCCGGTGATCTTCCTGATCCCCGGAGTCGGCCTGCTGTCCTTCGCCCGCGACAAGGCAACGGCGCGCATCGCGAGCGAGTTCTACGTCAATGCCATCAACGTGATGCGCGGCGCCTCCTCGGTGTCCGAGTACCAGGGGCTGCCCGAGCAGGAAGCCTTCGACATCGAGTACTGGCTGCTCGAGGAAGCCAAGCTCCAGCGCATGCCGAAGCCGAAGAGCCTTGCCGGCCGCGTGGCCTTCATCACCGGCGGCGCCGGCGGCATCGGCCGTGCCACCGCCGAACGGCTGGTGGGTGAAGGCGCCTGCGTGGTGCTGGCGGATATCGATCAGGACTCGCTGGCCTCCACGGTGGAGGATTTCTCCAAACGCTTCGGGCAGGACGCGGTGCGCGGCGCGAAACTCAACGTCACGAGCGAGCCGGAGGTCCTGTCCTCCTTTATTGAGGCCAGCGTCGAATTCGGCGGCATCGACATTTTGGTGTCCAATGCCGGCATAGCCTCCTCGGCTCCCGTGGAGGAGACCGATCTGGCGATGTGGAACCGCAACATCGACATCCTCGCGACGGGCTACTTCCTCGTCTCGCGGGAGGCCTTCCGACTGTTCCGGCGCCAGAAGCTCGGCGGCAATATCGTCTTCGTCTCGTCGAAGAACGGCCTCGCCTCCTCGCCCAATGCATCGGCCTATTGCACCGCCAAAGCCGCCGAAATCCATCTCGCCCGCTGCCTGGCGCTGGAGGGAGCAGAAGCTGGAATCCGCGTGAACACGGTCAATCCGGACGCGGTCCTGCGCGGCTCCAAGATCTGGACCGGGGAATGGCGCGAGCAGCGCGCCGCTTCGTCGAAGCTCGCCGTCGACGAACTGGAGGAGCATTACCGCAAGCGCTCTCTGTTGAAGCTGAACGTGTTCCCGGAGGACATTGCCGAGGCGATCTACTTCCTCGCATCCGATCTTTCAGCCAAGTCGACCGGCAACATCATCAACGTGGATGCGGGCAACGCGACATCATTCACGCGCTAAGATCCGCACCAGCGCATCGTGCGGACCCAGAGGGCCGCGTCAGCGAAAAGTGGCCCCGGTTTTCCGCACGATGCGCTGCTCAAGGAATTGAGCATCAGATTGGATCCCAAAAGTGGATCCACTTTTGGGTCCGATGCTCCAGGGAGGACGCCATGACCGAACAGAGGATTGCGGAAGCGATCATTTCCGCGGAGAACGAGAAGCGCATGAGCGCCTTGAGGGCGGATTACGATGCTCTGGGTGCCAAGCTCGCGCGCGATGGCATCGACATCGATGCCGTAACCGGCCAGGTCGCGCAGTTCTTCGTGGCGGTCCCGTCCTGGGGCGTCGGCACGGGCGGCACCCGGTTCGCGCGCTTCCCAGGCACCGGCGAGCCGCGCAACATCTTCGACAAGCTCGATGATTGCGCCGTGATCCATCAGCTCACCCGCGCGACACCAACGGTGTCGCTCCATATCCCCTGGGACAAGGTCGATGATCCGAGGCGCCTCAAGGCCCATGGCGACGCCCTGGGGCTCGGCTTCGACGCCATGAACTCCAACACCTTCTCCGATGCGCCGGGTCAGGAGAAGAGCTATAAGTTCGGCTCCTTGAGCCACACGGACGCCGCAACGCGCCGGCAGGCCATCGAGCACAACATCGAGTGCATCGAGATCGGTCAGGCGATCGGCTCCAAGGCTCTGACGGTGTGGATCGGCGACGGCTCGAACTTTCCGGGGCAGACGAACTTCACCCGGAGCTTCGAGCGCTATCTCGATTCCATGAAGGCCATCTATAAGCAACTCCCGGACGATTGGCGCATCTTCTCCGAGCACAAGATGTACGAGCCGGCTTTCTATTCGACCGTCGTGCAGGATTGGGGCACCAACTATCTGATCGCAACGGAGCTTGGCGACAAGGCCTATTGCCTCGTCGATCTCGGCCACCATGCGCCGAACGTCAATATCGAGATGATCGTCGCCCGCCTGATCCAGTTCAAGAAGCTCGGCGGCTTCCATTTCAACGACTCGAAATATGGCGACGACGATCTGGATGCCGGTGCCATCGATCCCCACCGCCTCTTCCTCGTCTTCAACGAGCTGGTCGATGCCGAGCACCGCCGGGCCGAGAACTTCCACCCGGCCCATATGATCGATCAGTCGCACAACGTGACCGATCCGATCGAGAGCCTGATCCGCAGCGCCAACGAGATCCGCCGCGCCTATGCCCAGGCGCTTCTCGTGAACCGGAAGGCACTCGAAGGCTATCAGGACGACAATGATGCCCTTATGGCCTCGGAGACGCTGAAGACGGCCTATCGGACCGATGTCGAGCCGATTCTGGCAACGGCGCGCCTGCAGGCCGGCGGCGCCATCGATCCGATTGCGGCCTACCGCGCCAGCGGCTATCGCCAAAATGTTTCGAAGGAGCGTCCCGCCGTCGTCGGGGGTAGCGGCGGCATCGTCTGAAGCATCTAGGTCATCCCCTTCAGCGACTCGGCATTCCCGCCGGTCTCACCCTTGTCCTTCCGAATGATGCTGATCGTTCCGTCGCCCTCGATATAGGCTCTCTTCACTTCCGAGCAGTGCTCGATCCCCTGCTCTCGAAGCTGACTGTCGAGCTCCTCCTTCGTGATCATCTCCTGCCGCATGTTCCGGGGCAGCATCCTGCCGTTGTCGATCAGCAGAAGCGGCGGGGGCCGGGTGAAACGCTGGAAGGCGGGGATGTGGAAGCCCAGCCAATCGATGGCGTAGTTCCAGAAGACGATGGTGAGAACCAGGATTGCTCCCTCGGTGATCGACTTGTACTCGTTCGCCATCGCATTCTGCGACGCATCGGCGATGAGGACGATCACGAGAAGGTCCGCCACCCCGATCACGCCCGTCTGCCGCTTGAGCAGAAATCTCAGGATCAGGAACAGCATGATATAGGTCATCGTCCCGCGAAGGATGATCTCGGGTATCGAATGAACGGGTATGAAAATCGCCTGCCAGTCGATCATCGCGGGACCCCATGTAGTTGAGCGCTTATGCGCAAGCCGGAAGGATGAAGGCAGGGATGCCATGCCAAAGGATGACGAGAAGCGAGAACCCGTTGATCAGCGCGCCAGTCTGGCTCATGAACCGATCCGCCGGAGCGGCGCGATCCCCTGCCTGTCCATAAAGCCGAAGCGACCAGGCCAAGGCCAAGGCGGTGACGGCGAGAGCCGCGAGCGTCGCAGCCAAGATGATCGCTTGAACATTTCCCACGCCGAGCATCGTCGCGCCGACCCATCCGCGGCCGCACAGCGTCGATGTCGCTCCATAAATAACGGTGAACTGGACCGCCCATGCGACAAGGCCGGCGAGCATCAGGAGAACCTGCCCTGTCCGTTGCCCGGTCATACTAGAGGCCCCCGGTCAGGCGAGGGAAGCCATAGACGACCATGAGACCGACCAGGCCCTGGCCGACGGTGTAGCACCAGAACAGCATGGTGTTATCGAACGTCGTATGGCGGACGCTGTCGAGCTTGCCGGCGAGCCAGCGGGCTATCGTATAGAGTCCCATGATGAGCGTCGTCAGCACGAAGAAGATCTGCAGGGAGGCGATGGCGTAGACCGCCGCTCCATAAGCGTGGGCTGACGGACTCAAGCCGGATTGCCATTGCGCCCATAGATCCAATGCGGACGCTGCGGCCACGAACAGGAGCGCGACGGCGATGAGAACCGGTACGGAGCCCGGGCTGCGGCGATCGTCCCCCCTCAGCGTGCGGCTGGCACAGGCGATCAGGGCCGCGCTGATGCTGTAGAGAGCGGCGGCGGCGAAGGGCCAGAACCGGTCAGGAAGTTCGACCCCTTGAGGCGGCCATGCACCCGGATTCACGAGCCACAGGAAGAGGTAGGAGAAAATCAGGCAGGTGAAGACCATGCCCGAAACCACCATGAGAACGATCATCGCCCACCAGGAATGGTTCATCGGGCCGGCGACATAGACCGGGATCACGACGCCGCCGCCGATGTCGGCCGGCGGACGGACCGGCCCGGGATCGGTCTCCCAGAGCCACCAGATCACGCAGCCGATCGCGAGCACCCCACAGATCGTCGATATGAGAACGAATTTCACCGTCAGGAGCAGGAAGAAGGCGGCCGTGAACACGGCGGCCAACACCGGCTGCCATCCGGGTCCCGGAACCTGCAGGATGTATTGCGGCCTGGCGTCGAACGGGCTCGTCACGAGGGCCTCGCGTCCTCCCGTGGCCGTCCCCGGCAGATAATAGCGCCCGTCCTCCACGTCCTTTGGCAGGTTCGGCTGATCCCAGAGGGGATCGCGGCTGATGACGGACGGGATGCTGCGGGTGTTGTAGTTTCCGTTCGGCAGCCACTCAAGCGTGCTGGCGTTCCAGACGTTGCCCGCGTTGTCCTCGCCCGCGAAGCGGAAGTTCCTTGCGAGATCGACGAGGAAGAGCGCGACGCCGGCAGCCAACATGAAGGCTCCGATGGTGGACACGAGATTGAGCGCGTCCCATCCCATGCCGACCGGATAGGTATAGACGCGCCGCGGCATGCCGATCAGGCCGGTGATGTGCATCGGCAGGAAGGTGATGTTCATGCCGAGGAACATGAGGCCGAAAACCCAGCGCCCGAGCCGCTCGGACAGGGGACGCCTGCTCGCCACCGGCACCCAGTAATAGAAGGCTGCGAAGAGCGGGAACACCATGCCGCCGATGAGGACGTAGTGCAGGTGCGCCACGACGAAGTAGCTGTCATGGGCCTGCCAGTCGAAGGGAGCCATGGCGACCATCACGCCGGTGAGGCCGCCGAGGGTGAAGATGAACAGGAAGCCGATGACGAAGAGCGAGGGCGTCGTCAGCTTCATGCGCCCCGACGCGATGGTGGCGATCCAGGCGAAGACCTGGATCCCGCTCGGCACGGCCACCGCCGTGCTGGCCGCCGAGAAGAAGCTCAGGGACATCTTCGGCAGGCCCGTGGCGAACATATGGTGCACCCACAGGCCGAAGGAGAGAAAGCCCGTGGCGATCAGCGCCAGCACGACCAGGCGATAGCCGACGAGCGGCGTCTGCGCCATCGTCGGCACGATCATCGACACCATGCCGGTCGCGGGCAGGAAGATGATGTAGACCTCCGGATGGCCGAAGAACCAGAACAGGTGCTGCCACAGGAGCGGATCCCCGCCCCGCTCGGCGATGAAGAAGGGCCAGTCGAAGGCGCGCTCCAGCTCGAGCAGCAGCGTGCCAAGGATGATCGCCGGAAAGCCGATGACGATCATGACGGCGAAGACCAGCATGGCCCAGGAGTAGACCGGCAGCTTGTCGAGGCTCATGCCGACGGCGCGGGTTTTCATCACGCCGACGATGATCTCGATCGCCCCCGCGATGGCCGAGATCTCGATGAAGCCGATGCCCAGAAGCCACCAATCTGCGTTGTCGGCCGGTGAGTACCTGGTACTGGTCAGCGGAGGATACATGAACCAGCCGCCATTAGGCGCAAGGCCGAAGAAGATCGTGCAGAAGAACACGAGACCGCCGACGAAATAGGCCCAGAAGGCATAGGCCGAGAGGCGCGGAAACGGCAGGTCCCGGGCCGCCTGCATGTTCGGCAGGAGATAGACGCTCGCCGCCTCCACGGCCGGAACGGCGAAGAGGAACATCATCACCGTGCCGTGCATGGTGAAGAGCTGGTTGTAGAGATCGTGACCGACGAGGTCGCTTTCCGGCGCCGCCAGCTGCGCACGCATGATCAGCGCGAGGATTCCCGCCAGGATGAAGAACAGGAACGCCGTGCCGACATACCACAGGCCCACATAGGTATTGTTGACCGCCGTGATGAAGCTGATGCCGCGCGGGGGCTCCCAGGCTTTCTTGAGCGCCTCGAACTCGCCCTCGGGACGCGGCAGGGGGTTGGGAGGATCCGGTTCTCGCGGTTCGAAGGATCTGGGGCGCTCGGGCACGTTCATTTCAAGCTCTCCAGATAGCCGGCAAGCGCGCGAAGATCCTCACCCGTGAACGAGCCGTAGGACGGCATTCGCACCCCCGGCTTGATATGCTGCGTGTTGGCGATCCAGCCGGCGAGCGTGCCGATATTGTTGGGAAACTGACCCGCCCCGATCGTGCGCCTGCTGCCCACATGGGTCAGGTCGGGCCCGAACGCCCCGTTGCCCTCCGTGCCGCGCACCACATGACAGGACCCGCATCCGGCAATGCGGAACAGTTCCCGGCCGCGCGCGAGATGTGGAGCGTCCGGATCCTGCGCCGGCTTCGCCTGCGCGGCCCGCCAGGCCTCGAAGGCGGCAGGCTCCAGCGCCACCATGTCGAAGGCCATGCGGGCATGCTGGTCGCCGCAGAACTCGGCGCAGACGCCGCGATAGATCCCGGGCCGTTCGGCCGTGAAGTTGAGGCGGTTGATGCGCCCCGGGATCATGTCGATCTTGCCGCCGAAATTCGGGATCCAGAAACTGTGGATCACGTCGGCGGAGGTCACAGACACCGTCACCGGCCGCCCGACGGGAACGACGAGCTCGTTGGCGGTGGCGAACTCGGGCTTCCCGCCTTCGACTGGATATTTCACCCGCCACCAATATTGCTCTCCGATAACCTCGATGGGCAGCGCGTCCGGCATCGGCACGTCCGTGTCGCGCATGACGATGAGGCCATAGGGCAGAAGCGCCGAGAGGATCACGATCGGAAAAGCGAGCCCGCCATAGACGATGGTCCTGCGGCTGCCGAGCCAAGCCCGCCGCTCGGGCGGAGCGAAGATCGCGTAAAGCAGAAGCCCGGTGACGAAGAGAAAGATCAGAGTGCCTCCCACCGTCATGATCACGGTGAGCCAGTAGATCTGCCGGGCGTCGCCGCCTGCCGGATCGAGCGCCGATTGCACGCCGCTGCAGCCCATGAGGGACAGCACGCACGCAAAGGCTGCCGCACGCGCCGTCGCCGCGCGCAGCCGCCGCGGGGCGTCACGCCATGTCGCTTCGAGATCCATCTGCCCTACATGGGTCTTGCATGCACTGAACGGATAAGCTTGGCCGTGAGACTTGGTTCCCGCAAAACATCCTGCAACAGGCCTCCAAAAAGCGAACTCGGCCTCGCCGCCGCATTGGCAGCTCTCCTGTCCAGCCGCCCTGCCTTTGCCCATGGAACAGCGCCTCACGGGCCGGACGATCTCTGGCATTCCTGGCATGCCGACCCTCTCGTCACAATTCCTCTCGTCACATCGAGCCTGCTGTTCATCCTCGGCGTGTGGCGTCTGCGAGGACATTTCGGTCGTCTTCTGCCGGGTTTCGGCATGCCGCAGATCCTCTGCTTCGCCGGGGGCATCACCGTGCTGGCCATCGCGCTCCTCTCGCCGCTGGAGGGGCTCTCCAAACCGCTCCTGTCCGTCCACATGGTCCAGCACATCCTCCTGATCGCGGTCGCTCCGCCCCTCCTCGTCCTCGGCAAGCCGGAGGTCGCATGGCTCTGGGCGCTCCCCGAGCGCCGGCGGCGCGGGCTGGCCCGCAACGGACCGATGAGAGCGGCGCTCACTTTCCTTTCGCCGTGCGCGAGACCGATTCCGGCCGCGATGATCCATATGGCGACCCTGTGGATCTGGCACAGCCCGACGCTCTTCGATGCCGCCCTCGCATCCGACCGGCTTCACTGGCTCGAGCATGTTCTCTTCTTCGGAACCGCGCTCCTGTTCTGGCGCGGCGTCATCAAAGCCCGGTCGGGCCGCGAGGGCGCGGCGGCCGCCCTGATCGCGTGCTTCGTCACCCTGCTGCAGAGCGGACTCCTGAGCGCCCTTCTCAGCTTCGCCCGGGAGGCCCTGTATCACGCGCCCGACACGGCCAGCTGGGGCCTGAGCGCCCTGGAGGATCAGCAATTGGCGGGCGCGATCATGTCCCTTCCCATGTGCGGGATCTATCTCGTCACCGGTCTGCTCATGGCATTCCGGCTCGTGACGCCGCCGGGGCGGGAACGGAGGAAGCCATTGCCGGTTTCCCCGCCGGACCTCCTCAAGCAAAGTTCATGACCGGTCACGCCCTCATCCCCAGAGTGATCCTGGCGGCCCTTGCTGCGCTCTCCGCGTGCAGCGACTCGCAGGAGCCGTCCGCCGCGTTGAGAATTGCGGGCGGCGAGCCCGAGCAGGGGCGCGCCCTGATCCAGTCCTATGGCTGCGGCACCTGCCACACGATCAGTGGAGTCAGAGGTGCACGAGGCCGGGTCGGTCCCGAATTGAACGATTACGCGCAGCAGCATCTTCTCGCGGGCTTCCTGCCGAACACGTCTCAGAATCTGATCGCGTGGCTGGTCGATCCCGTCGCGTTGAAGCCCCGAACCGGCATGCCCGCCCAGGGCCTGACGGAGACAGAGGCGCGCCATATCGCAAGCTATCTCTACACTCTTGGCGACAGCAAGGTCCGGGTCTACCCCCCTGATCCGCCACTCCCCCTCCGTGGTCAGGAGGAGACAACGGTCGATCTCCCGGAGCCGCCGCCCGTTCCACTGGAGACGCAGCCCCGGACACGCCGCGCCGTCCCGGACCGGGCCGCCCCGATGTGACGAGTTAAGGCTCTGCGGCGGCTTCCTCCGCATAGGTGGGACGAAGGTGCATCACGATTGCGAGCGCCGCGACCCAGAGGCCCGCAAGACTTGCGAACAGGCCCAGATCGAACCAGGACGGATCGCCTCGGGGCTGAAGGATCCAGATGACGTGCGTTGCATGATGCAGAAGTGCAAGCGCGCTTCCCACGATCATGCCGATCCGGTTCACCCCGGAGGGAACCAGCACCACGATCGCAATCAGCATCAGGCCGTATGAGGCGGCGAGAAGAGCGAGGCTTCCCGGATCGGAGCGCCTGATATACCACTCCGCCCCCTGTGGCAGATTGGCGAGCCAGACGATCACGAACTGCGCGAACCATGTCCAGATTTTCAGCAGGGCGAGCGTCAGCAATGCGCGCTCCAGGCTTTTCATGCGCGCAGGAGAGGCAGGCTCACTTTTGAGCAAGGTTAGAAGGATCGCCATAGCGAGGGCGGCAAGAACCTGGCTGAGGCCGAAAGCGAACCCGAACAGGCTCGACCACCAATGCGGCTCGCGCGACAGAACCCAGTCATAGGCTGCGAAACTCATGACCGGAGTCAACAGGGCCAGACCGACGGCGCTCGTACGGCGCACATTTGGCGTCCGGATCAGCCAGAACGCCAGCCCGATGCAGACCGCCAGATAGATGGCGCTCCTCATCAGATAGAAGGCAGGGCTCAGGAAAGCGGCCCGCAGCGACGGCAGGTCGCCCCGCCAGGTCGCCCACGGAAAGAGCTGCTCGAGCCCGAAGGCAGGGGGAATGCCGAGAAGGAGCAGCAAAGGCAGCGTGAGCGCCGCAGCCTCCACCTCGCCGCGCACGGGAGCCAGCCAATGTTCGCTCATGAGATGGCCGATCATCAGCACCGCGAGACTGCCCATCGCGAGACCCGACAGGCTGACGAACACGATGTAGAAGACTTCCATCGAATTCATGGGCGTGCCGCCCCGCGATCCGGACCCGAGCCCGGGTCCCGGGCCTGCAAGGCTTTGACATAATGCGCGATGGCCCAGCGCTCCTCGGGAAGCACGCGGTCCGCATATGGGAACATCCGCCCCTTTCCGTTGGTAATCACCTGTACGATCTGCTCCGGCGACAGCGAGAGCAGGCGCTCTTCGTGATAGGAGGGCGGCGGCGGAAAGCCGCGCGAGACCACCGTCCCGTCGCCGCGTCCGCTGGAGCCATGGCATGGGGAGCAGAAGGCCCGGAACCGTTCTTCGCCCCGCGCCATGACGTCTCGTGTCACCTCCGGTCCAGGAGATGCAAGAGCCGCCTGCCGTGCGGCCGTTCCCCTGGCGATGGTTCCTGGAGGAACGGGCAGATAGGGTCTTTGGACCGTGCGGGTCGAGGCGACGGCATCCCGTTGCTCCGTACCCGTATCGCAGGCTGCCAGGAGTGCACTCGCGATGAAGGCAGCGGCTAAGCGCATGCGGGAACCTCCCGCACGATCTGCGGCGCCAGTCCCTCCAGGAAATTCCGGGTCGCCGCACTCTCGAAAAGCGGATCGTCGCTCAGGATGCAGAGAAAGAAGCGATCGTTGGAAGCACGCTCGAAACCATGAACCTCGAAGACGGGATGATGGAGCCGCGGCAGCCGCAGGATCAGAAGCAGGCCGATCAGGGTCGCGGCGCCCGCCCAGAGAATCGCGACAATCAGCGTGGACGGGATGAAGGCAGGCCAGCTGTCGAGCGGCCGTCCGCCGACGTTCAGGGGATAATCGACGGCATTCATCCAGTATTGAGAACCATATTGAAGGCCTGCGCCGACCAGCGCAGCCATGAATGCGATCCAGGGAATGACGGCGGTGCGAACGCCGAGTTCCTGGGCGAGATCCGAGAGCGGAAAGGGGCTGAACGCATCGAGCCTGGTAAAACCCGCACGCTTCGTTGCCTTGACGGCATCCGTCAGGGCTTCCGGGCTCCTGAATTCGGCCATGATGCCATAGAGGCGCTGCGTCATGAGGATTTCTCCTGATGCTCGTCATGCCGGGTCTCGAACATGGAGATCACCGGGAGAAAGCGAACGAACAGCAGCAGGAGCGCCGCAAACAGGCCGACGGTTCCAAGGAAGAGTCCCGTCTCGGCAAGGGTCGGGCTGTAGGTCCGCCAGATCGATGGCAGATGATCCATCTGGAGCCCGCCGACGATGATCGAGTAGCGGTCGAACCAGATTCCGACGCCGATGGAGAAGCCGACGAACACTCCGGCGATGGTGCTCCGGCGCGCCGCCTTCAGCCAGAGGAGCTGCGGGATCAGGATGCTGTAGACGATGGCCGTCCAGTAGAGACCCGCATACTCGCCGGTCATCCGGTTGAACGTCGCCTCCTGCGCGCTTCGATCCGCCAGGAGGGCCGAAACGATCTCGTCGAGATAGAGATAGCCCGACACGAGGGCGCTTGCGAGGGCGAGCTTGCCTAGAAGGTCGATGTCTCCTTCGTCGATGTACCGCTCGAGCCGCAAGCCCCAGCGCAGCAGCACGGTGACCAGGAGTACGATGGACAATCCCTGGGCCAGGCCAGTGGCCACGAAGTGAAGCGGCTGGCGGGTCTCGTGCCAGTCGGGCACGAGAGTCACGGCGAATTCGAAGGCGACCGTGCTCTGCATGATGAGGATCAGAGGCAGTACCAGGATGGCGACGAGGCGGTAGGCGCGCTGGTGATACGCCCAATCGCGCACCGAGCCCCGCCAGCCGAGGGCGAAGACGCCGTAGATGCGCTTCACGGCCTTACGCCGGGCGCGGTCGCGCAAGGTCGCGAGATCGGGGATCAGACCGACGTACCAGAGCAGGCTCGTGACGATGGCATGGGTGCTGATGGCCCAGAAATCCCAGGTCAGGGTGCTGCGGAACTGGGGCCAAACCTCGAAGGTCGCAGGATACGGGAATGTCCAGTAGAACAGCCAGGGACGCCCGAGATGGAAGATCGGGAAGATTCCCGCACAGATGACGGCGAACAGCGCGACACCTTCGGCGAAGCGGTTCACCGCCGTTCGCAGATCGTGGCGGCGCAATACCAGAATGGCCGCGAAGAGGCTGGCGCCGTTGGCGATGCCGATCCACCAGGCATAGTTGATCAGGTCGAAGCCCCAGACGAAGGGGATGTTCACACCCCAGACACCGACACCGAGGATCGTGACCGAGACCAGCGTATAGCCGAGGAGCAGCACGAGCGCGCCGGAGGCCAGGAGCGCAATCCACCAGATCCGACCGAAGCGACGGGAGAGCGGAACCTCCGCGACCGTGCTCGTGACGGCTTGGGCCTCGCTCCCCATCGGCTATCCCTTCTCGCGAGAGGATTCGATACGGGCGAGATAGGTCGTCCGCGGCTTCGTGTTCAGGTTGCCGAGCAGCGCATAATCGCGCGGATCTCGCTTCAGCCGGCTCACGGCGCTGCCGGGATCGTTGATGTCGCCGAACACGATGGCCCGGGTCGGGCAGGCCTGCTGGCAGGCCGTCACGATCTCGCCATCGCGCACGGGCCTGCCTTCGACATGCGCATCGGCACGGGCCGTGCCGATGCGCTGAATGCAATAGGTGCACTTTTCCATGACGCCGCGATCCCGGACCGTCACCTGCGGGTTCATGGCATCGGGAGAGGCGGTGTAGTCCGTACCCTGATAGTCGAGGAAGTTGAAGCGACGCACCTTGTAGGGACAATTGTTCGAGCAGGTTCGCGTGCCGATGCAGCGGTTATAGACCATGTCGTTGAGCCCCTCCGACGAATGCACGGTGGCGTTGACCGGGCAGACCACCTCGCAGGGAGCCTTCTCGCAATGCATGCAGGGCACGGGCTGGAAATAGGTATCCGGATTGGCGGGATCACCAGCATGGTAACGGTCGACCCGCAGCCAATGCATCTCGCGCCCCCTTGTCGCTTCCTCCGGCCCGACGACGGCGATGTTGTTCTCGGCCTGGCAGGCGATGACGCAGGCATTGCAGCCGATGCAGGCATCGAGATCGATGGCCATGCCCCAGGCATGGCCTTCATAAGGCCATTCCGGATAGAGCGAGGGATGCTCCGTTCGCTCCGGAACGGGGGCCTGGTCGGGTGCTACCACACGCACGATGTCGCGGCCCTGCAGCGAATGGTGCTGCTGCGTCGAGATGACCGGAAGCCGCTCGCCGGCCGTCCTGATCTCGCCCGTGGCGGTCCAGGGCTGGCGCGACGGGCGCACCGCATAGGCATCGAACCCGATGCCGTTGCCGATCCTGCCTGCGAGCTGGCGGCCATAGCCCAGCGTCAGCGTCACGGTACCGGGCGCATGGCCCGGGAGGATCCAGACGGGTGCGCGGATCACGCGCCCTTCGACCGTGAGATCGATGGCATCGCCCGAGGACAAGCCGAAGATGGCCGCCGTCTCAGGCCCGATGAGGGCCGCGTTGCCCCAGACCTGCTTGGTCAAAGGTTTCGGCAGTTCCTGCAGCCAGCCATTGTTCGCGAAGGAGCCGTCCCAGACGGAAGGGTCGGGAGCGAAGACCACATCGATTCCACCCGATGTGGCAGGAGCTTCCAGTTCGGCTGTCACACCGAACCGTTCGGTCAACGCGACCGTCGGTGACGCCGAACCCTCGACCACCCCATCCTCGAGCGAGTGTGCCCAGCGCTGTTCGAACCCGTCGCCCCAGGCCTCGCGCCACGTGGCCTGAACGAGCGCGCGCCCATCCAGATTCTGCCCCGCCATGAGGCCGAGGAACTCCTCTACGCTCAATCCCGGCTTCAACGGCATCGCCACAGGCTGTCTCAGCCCCACCGTGCCGTCGAAGGCTCGCAGGTCCCCCCAGCTTTCAAGCGGGTGGGCTTCGGGAATGTGCCATTGGCAGACGGCGGCTGTCTCATCCCGATGCTGCCCGAGATGCAGAGACAGCGGAACGCGGCGAATGAGCGAGGCCAGATCGATGTCCGCAGGCGCGGTATAGACTGGATTGCCGCCGAGAATAGCGAGACGGGATACCTCACCGGCCTCGATGGCCCCTGCCAGATCGGCGAGCGTGCGCAGATCCTCCGCCATCGTCCTGACAGGTTCGATGGCACGGATCGTCGTTCCGAAAGCGCCGAGCCCGGCATTGATCGCATGCACGAAAGCATGAACCCGGGCCGATTGCTCACGCCCTGCCACGACAAGACTGCGGGACCCGGCACCGCGCAGTTCGTCCGCCAGTTTCGAGATAGACGGATGCGGCGCGGGGATAGGCGCAGGGCCTGTGCCGAGAGCGGCCGCCAGCGCCTGAACGAAGGCTTCGAAGTCCCTCGGCCGAAGAGGAATACGCTCGTCCGCGCGGGCCCCGACAAGACTCGGCCGTGTCTCGACGGCGAAAAGACGAGGCAGCGCGCGATCCTGCATCCGCCGGCGTGCCTGGTAGTCGGCCGCATGGCGCAGATGCCCCGGCTCCTCGGCAAAAAGATCGCCGCCGAGGGTGACGACGGCGTCGGCCTGGGTCAGATCGTAGACGAGGTCGAGGTCCCGGCCGAATGCCGCCGTGGCGGCGACCCGTCTGTTGTCGTCGGCGATGGGTGAAAACACATGCCATTGGGCAAGTGGAAAGAGTTGCCGCGCCTGTGCCATAAGCCGCTGCAGGGTCGGCGACGAAGTCGGCGTCGTCAGGATATGAAGCCCCCGTCCCTCGGCGACAACGAGTTCGTTTCGGACGGGGCGGATGAAGCTCGTGAGTTCCTCCCAGCTTCTCGGGAAGCCATTCTGCAGAGGTGTGTCGGACCGGTCCGGATCATAGAGGGACAGGATCTCTGCCTGGGCAAACACGTCCGTTGCCCCGAGGCTTGCCGGATGCAGCGGATTTCCCTCGATCTTGATCGGTCGCCCCTCTTGAGCCTTCACCAGAACGCCCCGGCCATAGCCGTTCAACGGCAGCGATGTGGCAATGGTGACCGGCACCCCCGGCGTGTAGCCGGGCATATTGTGACTTTGGGACAGGAGCGGAGCGTTCCTGCCGGCCTCACTGCCGTTGCAGGCAGCAAGACCTCCCAAAGCCAAGGAGGCGCTCATGAGTCTGAGCAGGGTTCGCCGGTCGATGGACGAGGCCTGCACGATGTCCGGGAACTCGGCCTCCACATAGCGGCGCACCTCCGGCGCGTCGGCCAGTTCCTCCAGGCTGCGCCAGAGTCTCGATCCATCCTCGGCCGCGAGGCGGGCCCGCAGGGCGTCGAGATCGAATGGCGCTCCCTCACCCATGGCTTCTACCGGTGGCATGTGTTGCAGCTGGTGAGACGCCGGGACGCCTCCTGATAGAAGGCGCGCACGTCCTCCGGCAGGCCTTTGCCGTGCGGCTCATAACCCATTTCGAACACCGCCTCCCGCGGTCGAAGGTGCGGCACCGGATTGCGGTGGCAATCAAGGCACCATCCCATGGACATGGTTTGGGTCTTCACCGTCTTCGGCATCTGGTCCACCCGGCCGTGGCAGGTCTCGCAGGCGACCCCCTCGGTCACGTGAACCGCATGGTGGAAATAGGCATAGTCCGGCAGGCGATGGACGGAGGCCCACTCGATCGGCTGACCGAGGATGAAACTCGATCGGACCGGTTCGAGAACACTCGCCCCCACCCACACCTGCGAATGGCACGACATGCAGGTCTGGGCGGACGGCATGCCAGCGTCCGCCGCACGCTCCACGGTTGAATGACAGTATCGGCAATCGATACCGAGCGATCCGCTGTGCAGATCATGCCGGAAAGGGATTGGCTGCGCCGCCGGTTTGCCGACATTCCAGGTGCTGCCGGAACGTGCCCAGACATAGGCCATGGCACCCCCGGCCACGATCCCCAGGCACGTGAGCACGATGGCCACCCGGAACAGGGTGGTTGCCGCCGGTGTGAAGAGCTGCGCCATCGCCAGTGCCGCGCACCCTTTGCTGAATCAGGCAATGAGCCCGAGAAGAAGCTTCGCTGTTGACACAATCGGTTCAGCGGAGCTTCGTTCCCTCAGGATGTTCGAAGGTCGATGCGGTCAGGGTGGGTGAACACCTCGAAGGCATTGCTCCGAGCGATGCCTACCAAGGTGATCCCGCAGCTCTCCGCCACCCGCACGGCCAGAGCTGTCGGCGCAGAAATCGCTACCAGGATCGATGCGCCCATACGCCCTGTCTTCTGAACCATCTCGACGGATACGCGACTGGTCAGCAACACGATACCATCGGAACCCGGCTCTCGTGCTTTGGCAAGGGCTCCGGCGAGCTTGTCGAGCGCATTGTGCCGTCCAACATCCTCCCGAATGGCGACCACGCCTTTATCCGGGCGCCAGAAGGCCGCGCCATGTATGGCTCGCGTCTCGCGATTCAGGCATTGAGCCTCCGAGAGATCAGCCATGGCAGCTTTGATGGCGCCGGGCCGCAACCGAAGCGAGCCTGTGACCGGCCTGACCGGGCGCGCGGCTTCGGCAAGGGATTCCACACCGCATAACCCGCAGCCGACAGGACCTGCCAATGCGCGCCTGCGCATCTGGTAGGAGCCACCACATCGATCCGACAGCCACATCCTGATCTCACATCCGAGATCGTGCTCGACGATCTCCATTGACCCAAGATCGGCGGGGTCGGAGACGATCCCTTCGGACAGGCTGAAGCCGAGGGCGAAATCCTCCAGATCGGATGGGCTCGCCATCATCACCGCATGCGTCGACCCGTTGTAGGTCAGGGCCACGGGCGTTTCCTCCGGCACCATCCGCTCACCGGTGACACAAGCATCCTGTGCCACGCTCATGCGCGGCAGGCGGATGACGGGCGACAGGTGCAAGGTCATTCCGCCGCCTCCGGCTGCTGGTGCTGCAGAAGTTCAATACGGATCGGAATCGATTTCGCCGCCGGGACCTTGCTTTGATCCGCATGATGCCAAACCGGGATCAGCGGATTGCATTCCGGATAATAAGCTGCGCAGCAGCCTTCGGGAATCTCGTAGGGTGTAACGCGCAAGCCGCTCACCTGACGCAGGACGTCATCATCGACGGCGGTCGTGAGAGTGACAACATCTCCCTCCGCCAGCTTCAGACGAGCAATGTCGTTGCGGTTCATGAAGAGCACCATGCGGGTGCCTTTCACGCCCCTGAAGCGATCGTGATAGCCGTAGACGGTCGTGTTGAACTGATCGTTGGAGCGCACCGTCATGAGCTGGAAGACATCAGTATCCTGCTCTGCGATGCCGAGGTCTGCTTCGAGGCTCTTGGGCACGATGAAGTTGGCCTTGCCCGTCTTGGTCTTCCAGCGCCGTTCGCGTGCCGCGATGGGACGGTGGAAGCCCCCCGGCTGCCACATGCGGTCATTGAAGCTGCGGAAATCTTCCGGATAGGTTTCCTCGATCGCTTCGCGAACGCGAGCATAATCGGCCACCCACTCGTCCCAGGGTACCTTTTCGTTTACCGGCAGCGTCGCCTTCGCGATCTCCGCGACGATGCGCGGTTCTGACAGAAGATCCGGACTTGCGGGCTTGGCAACGCCTTTGGAGCCGTGGATGCAAGCCGTTGAATCCTCGACGGCCACGGCCTGAGGTCCCGTTTCCTGCTCGTCGATCTCGATGCGTCCGAGGCATGGGAGTATGTAGGAAATCTCACCGGGGATAAGGTGATTGCGATTGAGCTTGGTCGAGATCTGCACGGAAAGCCGCAAGCGGGTCCAAGACCGTTCCAGAGCCGCCGTCTCAGGCGCGGCCCGCACGAAGTTTCCGCCGAGAGCGACGAAAGCCTTGACTTCGCCCTTGATGATGCCTTCGCAGACTTCGACAGTCGTCATGCCCTTCCAGCGTGGCGGCTCGAACCCGTATTGCTCCTTGAGTTTGTCGAGAGGCACCAGTTCGGGCTTTTCCGCGATGCCGACGGTGCGCTGTCCCTGCACGTTGGAATGCCCGCGCACCGGACAGATGCCGGCACCCGGCTTGCCGATATTGCCGCGCAGGAGAAGCAGATTGACAAGCATCTGCACGTTCTCGACACCGGCTTTGTGTTGCGTCAGCCCCATGCCGTAGATCCCGATGACGGCATTCGCCCGAGCATAAGCGGTGGCAGCCGCCTCCAGTGTTGCCTGCGGGAGACCGGAGCGGCGCTCCAGCTCGGGCCACGACGCTTGCCGCGCGGCCTGGGCGAATTCTTCGAAGCCATGGGTATGCTCGGCGATGAAGGCATGGTCGAGAACGGGCTTGCCGCCAACCTCCCCTGTCCGGTCATCGGCTTCGATCAGGGATTTGGCCATCCCCATGAGCGCTGCGATATCGCCGCCGATCTTCAGCTGATGATACTGCGAGGAGATGCGCGTTTCCGAGCCCGTCAGCATCTCGGTCGGCGCCTGCGGATTGGTGAAGCGCTCGAGTCCGCGCTCCTTCAGGGGATTGAACGTAATGATGGGGACGCCGCGCTTCGAAGCCTCCTGGAGCGGGTGAAGCATTCGCGGACTGTTGGTGCCGACATTCTGGCCGAAGAACAGGATGCAGTCAGATTTCTCGAAATCGTCGAGGATCACAGTGCCTACGGAAACGCCGATGCTTTGAGGCAAAGCCACCGAGGTGCTCTCGTGGCACATGTTGGAGGAATCGGGGAGATTGTTGGTGCCATAGAGCCGGGCGAAGAGCGCCCACATATAGGAAGTTTCAAGCGACGCGCGGCCAGACGCATAGAGAACCACCTGGCGCGGATCGAAACCCTTCAGCTCCTGGCCGATCTCGTGGAACGCGTCCTCCCAGCTGACGGGCACATAGGTATCCGAGGCCGCGTCCCAGCGCATGGGATGTGTCAGGCGTCCGGCCTCCTCGAGATCGTGATCGGACCAGGTTCTGAGCTCCGAGAGGGTATGCTCGGCGAAGAACTCGGGCGTCACCCGCTTGGTGGTCAGTTCCC
Organism: Microvirga sp. 3-52; assembly: GCF_018383585.1. Lineage (GTDB taxonomy): Bacteria > Pseudomonadota > Alphaproteobacteria > Rhizobiales > Beijerinckiaceae > Microvirga. The sequence goes on along the minus strand of NZ_JAHAMK010000001.1, from coordinate 271,484 downwards.
ACGCCGTGGCCTTGGCGCCGTTCTCGCAATATTCGAAGGGGTGCGGATCCGCCGGCTTGGCCCAGGCGCAGCTCACACAGGCATAGCCGTCCGGCTTGTTCTGCTTGAGCAGAATCGCATTGCCGCTGACAAGACGCCCCTCCTTGGTCAGGATGCTCTCGACGGATTTAAGAGATCCCCACCCCCCTGCAGGCCCAGGATAGGGTTGGATCTTTGGCTCGTCGCTCATGGGGCCAGCCTCCCGCTTGCCGCCGTTCACGCGCGGCGGTCGACACAACTTATGTCAATGATCGGAAAGCCTGACCGTTCCGAGGAGGCGGACCAAGGCGATGAAAGTCACGGGCAGGACATCGGCGACGGCACATCGCTAGAATCTGCGGCCTGATGCCGAAAAACCTCATCAAACAGGCTAGACAGGGGGCATGCGGTTTGTTACACGCACGGCCTCTTCAGCGGACATCGCGCCGCTGAACTCGCTTCGGCGACGGGTGTGTAGCTCAGTTGGTAGAGCAGCTGACTCTTAATCAGCGGGTCCAAGGTTCGAATCCTTGCACACCCACCAATCTCTTCAGGAACACCACTCCAGAACGGGTCAGACCAGATCGGCCATGCCAAACGGCAAGGCCGCGTTCGGCGATCTCTCGAGCAGTTCGAGCCGTCAGCAAGCGGTAACCTTGCTACTTCGAAACATTCTCCGGCTTCGATGCTCACTGCAGACAGCGATGTCCGCAATCAGAAAAGTCGCTATCGGCCGCGCATCCCCGGCACGAACCGGGGATGCACGAGCATGAAGGAACGTTACTCCGCCGCGTGCTGGGCGTGCAGGCGTGCGCCGCGGCTCATAAGCTTGTTGAGGGCGCCCAGATAAGCTTGAGCGGAGGCGACCAAGGTGTCCGGATCGGCCGCGCGGGAGGTCACGCTACGGTTGTCCGCGGAGAGACGTACCGAGACCTCGGCTTGGGCATCCGTGCCCTCAGTCACCGCGTGAACCTGATAGAGCTCCAGAACCGCCTCGTGGGGCACGAGGGCCTTGATGGCGTTAAAGGTGGCGTCCACCGGACCGTTGCCCTCCTGCTCCTCGATGACGATCCTGTCGTCGACCTGAAGCCGCATGGTGGCGCGCTGCGGCCCACGGGTGCCGGCCACGATATGGAGCGAGACCAGCTTGATGCGGTCGTGGGCCATGGCGATGTTCTGGTCGACCAGCGCCTCGATATCCTCGTCATAGACGTGCTTCTTGCGGTCGGCGAGCTCCTTGAACCGCTCGAAGGCATCCTGGAACTGGTTGTCGGAGAGGCTGTAGCCCAGCTCCTCCAGCTTGTTGCGGAAGGCTGCGCGGCCCGAATGCTTGCCCATGACCAGAGAGGTCTTGGATACGCCGACGCTCTCCGGGGTCATGATCTCGTAGGTCTGGGCGTTCTTCAGCATGCCATCCTGATGGATGCCGCTCTCATGGGCGAAGGCGTTCCGGCCGACGATGGCCTTGTTGTACTGCACCGGGAAAGACGTGGCTGCCGAGGCCAGCTTCGAGGCGCGGGTCAGCATGGTCGCCTCGATGCCCGTCTCGTAGGGCAACACGTCGCCGCGGGTCTTGATCGCCATGACGATCTCTTCCAGAGCCGCGTTGCCCGCACGCTCGCCGATGCCGTTGAGAGTGCACTCGATCTGTCTGGCCCCGCCCTCCAAGGCGGCAAGGGAGTTGGCGACCGCAAGACCCAGGTCGTTGTGGCAATGGGCCGAGAAGATCGCCCTGTCGGCATTCGGCACCCGCTCCCGCACCGCCCGGAACATGGCGCGATACTCGTCCGGCGTGGCATAGCCCACCGTATCGGGCAGGTTGATGGTAGTGGCCCCGGCCTTGATGGCGGCTTCCACGCAGCGGCACAGGTAGTCGAGGGGCGTGCGCGTAGCGTCCATGGCCGACCACTCGACATCCTCGATCAGGTTCCGCGCCTGGGTCACCGTCTTGGTGATGATCTCCAGAACCTCCTCTTCCGACTTGCGCATCTGATGCGCCAGATGGATCGGCGAGGTGGAGACAAAGGTGTGGATGCGGGGCCTCACAGCGTGGCGCACGGCCTCGCCCGCACGGGCAATATCGGCCGAGATGGCGCGGGCGAGGCCGGCGACGGTGGCCCGCTTCACCTGCTTGGCAATCAGCGAGACGGCCTCGAAGTCGCCGTTAGAAGCAATCGGGAAGCCTGCCTCGATAATGTCGACCCCCATGGTGTCGAGCAGGTCCGCAACCTCGAGCTTCTCCTCCAGGGTCATGGTGGCGCCGGGGCACTGCTCGCCGTCGCGCAGGGTCGTGTCGAAGATCAGAACGCGGTCCTTGGAGGAGCCGGATACGGAAGCGGTCATTATTCTAGTCCTTCTCGGAGGGGGCGAGGCCGTCGGAAGTGTGATCCTGGGCGCTCAAGGTTGTTCCTGCTGGTCCAGAACCCCTGAGAGCCCAGGCGGCAACGCCCAGCCGACCCTCAGGGGCAGCTAAGGAGAAGGAGGCCAGGAAGACGCGCGCGATCGGCCGCGGGAGCGGGTCCGTTCGTCCATGCGCTGGGGAAGCCGATTATCATCGCTGCCCAAATCCTCCTCGGCCGCGGGCTTGAAGCCGCGAACAACGGGTTTGTTTGTAACGGGGCTTCGTTCAGATGGCAAGCCGTTGAAACAAACGAAAAGTCAAAGCTCGACGAACGTATGGGTTATGACTCGAGCCATGGGGGGCTGGTTTACGGCCAAATTGCCCTAGATCGGATGAAGCTTGGCCGTTATTCCCCTCCCTCGCCTAACCAGGAGTGTTTTCATGAGAACAGCGATCCTTTCCCTGTACCTGACGGGATTGCTGGCGCTGCCCCTGGCCGCCTGCAATCAGACCGTTTCGGCCCCTGCCCCCGCGAGCACCAGCGCCACGCCCTCCGGCTTCCGCATGCCGGAAGGATCGGGCTGCAAGGGCGAGATCGACCGATACCGCGCCGTGATGAGCAACGATCTTGCCATGGGGCACGTGAACCAGTCGGTCTACAACCAGGTCGACCGCGAGATCGGCCAAGCGGAGGCCGCCTGCGCCGGCGGGCGCAATGCGGAAGCCGTGCGCATGGTCAATGCCACGAAGTCCCGTCACGGCTATCTCTGATCGAAGACCCAGCCGAAGAACGATTGCAGGAACAGCGGCATCCGTTCCGGATCGATGTCCTCTTTCCCGTGGACGATCCGTACATCCTGCAATTCGGGCTCGTTCTGGGCCGCGATGTTGGCGCGGATTCTTGCAGCGCCCTCCTCCGCCGTGACCGGCAGGGTCACCATCCGCAGCAGCGCAATTGTCGGCCATCGCTGGACGACAATCCATTCATCGTCCACGTGATAATCATCCTCGGAAAGACCTGTCTCTTCAGCCAGTTCTCGCGTGAGACTGGTGGCAAGATCGACCGTGCCGTCCGGCCTTAGATCGGAAAGATCGGGCGTACCCGCGGCGAAATATATGCGGCCCGCATTGGTCGTGCCGTTCCCCATGACCCCGCAGATGAAGGCTCCGTCGGAGCCGCGCAGCGCTCCCATGGCAAATCCGTTGGCGATGGCGGGGTCCGGATAACCCTTGTCGATCCAGGCCACGAAATCCGCGTAATCGACCGCGAAATAGGTGTTGCGGCACAGATCCTGCTCGTATTCCACATCCTGGAGCAGCAGCACCCGTCCGTTGAACATCTGCGGCTTGCCTGCCGTGCGCCGTTTCCAGTTCTCCTCAATGAATTCCCGGTTCTGCTTCGGCCATGCCCAATCCAGCGGACGACAGAATGCCTCGACGCGGGTGACGCGCCGGATCTGAGGCTCACGATTCACGCCAGGATCTCGCCGCGGTTCATCATCACCGCGTGGCCACCGATCTCCGCCGAGACGAGGGCTCCGTCCTTGATCACCATCTGCAGGACGATCTCGCTCGGACGCCCCATTTCGACGCCCTGCTCGATGACGATGTTGTGCTCGCCGTCGCCCAGGGGCTCGCACTGCATGAGCGCGCCCGCGAAGGCGGCCGCAGCGGAGCCGGTCGCCGGATCTTCCGCGATGCCCATCCCCAAACCGAACATGCGGGCGCGGAAACGCAGGCCGTCTGACTGAGGGATCCGGGCATAGACATAAGGCGCCGGGTGGTCACTGTCGCCGAAGGCCTTGTCGAAGGCCTCGCCTTGCGGTTTTGATTTCGCCAGCGCGTCGAGAGAGGAGACCGGCACGAGATCGTAAGCGACGCCTGCCGAATGACGGCTCGGAACATGGCGGTCGAAGCCGATTTCCGTGGGATCGAGGCCGAGTGCCCAAGCACATGTCGTAGAGTCCTTGCCCTCCCCCCACACGAAGGGCAAGCGCGGCAGGCGAAACCGCGCCGTGCCGCCCGTCGCATCCTTCACCTCGACCGCACAGGGGACGATGCCGACCTGCTCCTTTAGGCCAAAGGCCACGGCGCCGTTCTCGCCGTTCTGATCAAGAAGTGCCAGCAGCACCGCCGTTCCCACGGTCGGGTGCCCGGCAAAGGGCAATTCGCGCGCCGGCGTGAAGATGCGGATATCGGCGCGCTGACGCGGCTCGGATGGCGGGAAGACGAAGACGGTCTCGGAGAGGTTGAACTCCTTGGCGATCCTCTGCATGCCTGCCGTATCGAGCCCCTCGGCTTCCAGAACGACCGCAAGTGGATTTCCGGCAAAGCGCTCGGAAGTGAAGACGTCGAGGGTGACAAAGCGACGGGACATGCGGACCAGACCTCTTCAAGGGCAGGAGAACATCGATTCTTCAGCACCGGATGAGGTACTGCCACGCGCCTTTCTGTCAACCGAACGTGCTGTCGTGTGAGAGGTGAAGTCACTCTATGACATGAACCTGAGAGTCAGGCTCAAAACAGGAGACACAGGTGTTTCCCTTGCCCATACGGGGAGAACAAGGGTGCGCGTCGCAGAGTCCAAGCAATGCCCTGGGTAAGTCTGGCACGGCTCTCCCCGCCACGTCATCATCGGCCCTGTGCCGGTGATCCCGATGGCATGAAGCGTCGAGCCTCACAGGATAAGGATGGCCGGCACAAGGCTGGAAAGGTCTCATCCAATTGCACCTCCCCCATCTCTAACTCCTCCCCGCAAGGGAGAGGGAAAGATAGCGCATGGTATTTACAGGCCGGACGTCGAGGAGCCGCCGCCACAAGTCTCGTGCCGGCAACATCCTTTGTGTTTGCCCGTGCGGGCTTAGATCGTCGCCTGCCGCACGAAGCGGTCGTTGAAGGTCGCTGCGAGATCCACCTTGGCATCCCTCAGTTCGGGATCGAGCTGGCGCAGCATTTCGAGCACGCTCTGCATGCCGCTCATCTGGATGATGCCGTCGCGCGAATAGCTCTCGAGCGAGTTCTGCACGGCCTTGAGATAGAGCGGCTTGTCACCCAGGTAGTACTCTTCCGGCACCGTGGCGGCGATATCCTCAGGCTTCGCGCTTTGAAGCCATTTCAGGCTCTTCACCAAGGCATTGACGAGGCGTTGCGTGGTCTGCGGGTTCTTCTCGACGAAGTCCTTTTTCGTATAGAGCGTTGCTGCCGGGTTCGAGCCGCCGAAGAGAGCGCGGGTTCCCGCCTCCGTGCGGGTGTCGATCAGGATCTGAATATCCCCATCGGCTTCAAGCTTGGCGATGACCGGATCGAGATGGGAGATCACGTCGATCTCGCCCTTCTTCATGGCAGCCACCCCGCTGGCGCCCGAGCCGACGCCGATGATGGCAGCGTCGGATGGCTTCAGGCCGGCTTTCACCATGGCGTATTGCGCGGTGAGCGCAGTCGAGGATCCGGGGGCCGTGACACCGATCTTCAGACCTTTGAAATCCGCAGCCGACTTGATCTGCCCGGCCTTGTCCTTCTTGACCGCGATCACGATGGCTGGGAAGCGGCCAAGTTCCGTAACGGCCACAATATCCTGACCCTTGGCCTGCATCCGGATCGTGTGCTCGTAGGCTCCGGTCACCACGTCGACGGAGCCGCCGACGAGCGCCTGGAGCGACTTCGCGCCGCCGCCGAAATCATTGATTTCGACCTCAAGACCCTGCTCCTTGAAGAAGCCCTTCCGCTCCGCAATGGTGAGCGGCAGGTAGTAGAGCAGAGGCTTGCCGCCGACGCCGAGCGTAACCTTCGCCTTCTCCGGCGCCCCTTGGGCGAATGCGTTCGGGCCCAGAGCTGCGGCAAGTCCGAGAGCTCCTGCGCTTTTCAGAAATGTACGGCGTTCCATGGCGTTTCTCCCTGCTTTGATTGTGTTCGTTATACATCCTATGTTCGAGCGGCCAGGGACGTCTGCGGCCGCCAGACCAGGAAGCGGTTTTCGATCCTCGTCACGAGCATGTCGATCAAGATGACGAAGACGGACAGGATCAGCATGCCGGCGAAGACGCCGGTCACATCGAAAACGCTCTCGGCCTCATGGATCTTGTAGCCGAGGCCGGCAGACGATCCGAGATATTCGCCCACGACGGCACCCACGAGGGCGAACCCCACCGAGGTGTGAAGTGACGAGAACACCCAGGTCAACGCCGAAGGCCAATAGACGTGCCGAAGCAGCTGGCGTTCGTTCATTCCGAGCATCCGCGCATTGGCGAGCACGACGGGCGACACTTCGCGGACGCCCTGATACACGTTGAAGAATACGATGAAGAACACGAGCGTGAAGCCGAGCGCCACCTTCGACCAGATGCCGAGGCCGAACCAGAGAGCGAAGATCGGGGCAAGCACAACGCGTGGCAATGCATTCGCGGCCTTGATGTAAGGATCGAAGACCGCAGCAAGCAGTTCCTTCCGTGCGAAGAGGAATCCGAAAATGATCCCGCCGCCTGCGCCGATCAGAAAGGCCAGGATCGTCTCGACCAATGTGATCCAGAGATGCCCCCAGATCTCTCCGCTGGCGAAGAGGGTCCAGCACCGTTTCAGAACGTCGAGCGGCGTCGAGAAGAAGAACTGGACCTGCTTGGCCGTTCCGGAGATCGGATAGACGGTCAGTACATGCCACAGCAGAAGGAAGATCAGACCCACGCCGATCTGGAGAACGGTCAGTTTCAGACGCGGCATCACGTTCCCTCCCCTTGGCTGTAGGCCTTCTGAACCTCGACGCGCAGGCTCGCCCAGATCTCCTTGTGGATGCGGTGGAACGTGGGCTCCATGCGCACTTCCGCAATGTCGCGTGGCCGGGGCAGGTCCACCGGAAAGTCGCCGATGATCCCCGCGGCGGGCCCCGCCGACATCAGAACCACACGATCGGCCAGGGCAATTGCCTCCTCCAGATCGTGCGTGACGAACATCACCGCCTTGCGATCCGCCGCCCATAAACTCAAAAGCAGATTGCCCATGATCTGCCGCGTCTGCGCATCGAGAGGCCCGAATGGCTCGTCCATCAGAAGGATCTCGGGATCGCGGATCAGAACCTGGGCCAGCGCCACGCGCTTGCGCTGGCCGCCGGAGAGCATGTGCGGATACCGATCGACGAAGGCCGAGAGCCCGACGCGCACCAGCCAATCCCTTGCGCGCTGCAAGGCGTCGTTGCGCGAGACGCCCTTCGATTCGAGAGCGACAGCCACATTGTCGAGAGCCGTCTTCCACGGCATCAGCGCGTCCTGCTGGAAGAGATATCCGGCACGCAGATTGAGATTGGACAGATCGCTGCCGAAGATCCTGACCCGACCTGCGGACGGCTTCAGCAGGCCGGCGGCCGCATTGAGAATCGTGGACTTGCCGGATCCCGTCGGCCCGACGATCGCCACGAACTCGCCCGGGCGAACCAAGAGATCAATGCCGCTGACCGCCGTGTAACCACCCACTTTCGACCCGAACGTGATGGCGACATCGTTGAGCGCCACCGCCGCAAGGGAGGTTGCCTGATCCATCCCGGTCCTCATGATCCCTCTTTCGGGCGGCATTCTAGGACCGGCGGAAGAAAGACCGCAAGGCAGTTCGGCTTCGCCCTTCGGCCTATTCGCCTCGCACTGGCATCGCCGAATAAGATCCTGCGGACTGGGAACGGCTCAAATCTCTACCGCATCGAAGCGGTGAGAGGGCGAGACGAACTCATCCTGCGCCGCGATGGTCAGAATTTCGCGGGAGCCTGCCTCCTCCGTGCGCTTGAGCAGGCCGTAGACGGAGGCCGAGGCTTCGGCGAGAGCCGTCGGCGCCGAGCGCGAACGGGCATAATGAACGAAGAAGAGCGCTGCGATGGCGTCGCCAGCCCCGTTGACGCTCAAGGAAAGCTTCGGCGTACGGACCCGCCAGAAGCGCCCGCCCTCGCCGGCGACGAGATCGACGCAGTCGGCAGGGGTCTCCTTCGTCTCGACCGAGGTCACGAGCATGACCTTGGGGCCCATCCCCTGCACGATCGAGACCGCCTGCTTCACATCGGCCAAGGTCTGGCTCGCGAGGCCGGACAGAAAATCGAGCTCGAACTGGTTCGGCGTGATGATGTCCGCGGCAGGCACGGCCTGTTCCCGCATGAATTCCGGAATGCCCAGTCGCACGAACACGCCCCGGCCCACGTCCCCGATGACGGGATCGCAGCAATAGAGAGCCTCCGGATTGAGGGCACGGACCCGCGCCACGGCCGAGAGGATCGCGTTACCGATATCGGCGGACCCCATGTAGCCTGACAGAACACCGTTGCAGCGCTCGAGCACCCCGCGCTCCGCTATGCCCTCCACGAGGTCCTCGATGGCCGGCCCGTCGAAGACGCGGCCTTTCCAGGAGCCGTAGCCGGTATGGTTGGAGAACTGCACCGTGTGAATGGGCCAGACCTCGACTCCGAGGCGCTGCATCGGAAAGACCGCGGAGGCGTTACCCACATGGCCGTAGGCGACATGGGACTGGATCGAGAGAACGTTCATGGCTCTGGCCCCTTTCGCCTCCCGGTTACCGCAACTACCGCCCCGCTTCAAATTGCCTGATGTGATCCCATTCATCACAAAGGCAGTTGGTTCTTTCCGTCATGGCACGTATTGACCCTGGCGCCATAACCACAACAGGACACTCACCGGCACCATGGACATCGAGTTTCTGAAGACCGGCATTCTGGAATTTGTGCAGAACCATAGGAGCTACGCACCCTTTGTGCTGGGTCTCATGACCTTTGCCGAATCCCTTGCCTTCGTGTCCCTTCTTCTGCCGACCATGACGATCCTGATCGCGGCGGGGTTCGTGCTGGCGGCAGCCGATATCCCTTTCTGGCAGGCTTGGGCCGGAGCCGTCTGCGGCGCCTTCCTCGGCAATTGGCTCTCTTACGAAATCGGTCAGCGCTACAAGAAGACCGCCTACGAACTCTGGCCCTTGTCCCGCAACCCGAAGCTGATCGCGCGCGGCGAGAGCTTCTTCCAGCGCTTCGGCCCCTGGGCCGTGTTCCTGGGCCGGTTCTTCGGACCGATCCGCGCCGTCATCGCCTTGATAGCAGGGATCTTCCTGATGCCTCAGGTCCTGTTCCAGGCCGCCAATCTGGCCTCGGCCTCCGTCTGGGCCTTCGTGATCCTCGCGCCAGGCGCGGGGCTCGCGCATTATCTGCTGTGGTAGCTGAGGTCAGCCGGGAACCGGGTGTCCCAGGGGTCATTAACCTCCATCACCAAAGGAGGTCCTCATGGGCAAAGGCAAGATGAACGGCGACAATTCCGGCGAGAGCAAGAAGCACCCCGGCGATCACATCCGCGGCTCGGGCGGCACCATGAAGAACCGCGTCGACCCAGGCAAGCAAGACAACAACAAGGCACAGAACACGAAGAGCAACAAGCAGTAGAACCCGGCGGCTCATCTGATAAGCCGCCATTCCCCTCTTTCTCGAGAGGTGGCAGCAGCCCTCCGTGATGTTAACAGCACAGCTATAACATCACGGAAACGTTGCTGTGGCACCTTCTTCCTTCGGTTCTTACGAAGACCTCCGTTCCACGACCTCCACCGGTGAGGCGGTCAATCCGATGGGAATCGGCCTACCGGATGCCTGGTGGCCATGCGTCGGGTGTGCCGCGTCTCTCATCTTCTCAGTCTTCTGGATGTTGGAAAGCTGGGAGGAAGCCGGGCCGCTCCGAGGTCCGACGAAGGTGAACCATCTGACGCAGGATTTCGCCGCGCTCCTGGCCACCCTTGTCTGCTCCTTTGCTATCTATCGCTTCTGGAACCATCGCTCGGCAACACTCGGCATTGTTCTCGGCCTTGTCGTGGCAAGTGCAGCGATGATGTTGCATTACATGTGATCCGGATCGCTCGCCCGCTTCTCTCAGGGAATTCTGAAAGCATCGAGCGCGCCCGCCTCAATACGCTCCCGCGTGTGCCGGTAACCGATTTCCACCACCCTTTCGAACTGCTCCCATCCCCGAAGCGGCACATCGGCGAGAGGTGGGTGGATCACGAGGGTGGCATGAGCGCGCGCCTTGAGGGTCTGGGCGTCGCTGGAAATCGTGGCCGAGCGGTAGAGCAGATTGACGATATCCGGGGCGTTGGTCGGCAAGCCCAGAATCCTGCGCAGCAGCGGCGCCTTCTTCTCCTCGTCTCCCGAACTGGTGAAGGCGACATCCCGCGCCACATCGATGCCGAGCACCGCCCCCCGCTGGAGATCAGCCATCACGTCGGCTGGCAGGTTGTTCATCATGGCTCCATCCACAAGCACTCCCTCTGGCTCCATCACGGGCGGGAGCAGTCCGGGAATGGCAAGGCTCGCCCGCAGGGCCCGCCAGAGCAATCCCTGGCGATGCACATGGGTCGTCCCTGTCGTGAGGTTGGACGAGATACAGAAGAACGGCAGCCAGAGGTCTTCGATATTACGCTCGCCGAAATGCTCGATCAGCCGCGCATCGACCTTGAGGCCACGGATCAGAGCGATAAGCGGAAGGGTATAGTCGTTCAGCGGCGGACTTCGAACGAAGGCCTCCATCATCAGATCGCGCGCATCGTCGAGGCTGATCTGAATAGCGCAAACAGCTGCCATGACGGCACCGATGCTCGTTCCACCGACGAGATCGATAGGAATGCCGTATTCGTGCAGAGCTCGAATGGCTCCAAGATGAGCAAATCCGCGTGCTCCTCCCCCGGCCAAGACGAGGCCGATGGCTCTTCCGCTTGAAGTGCGGATAAGCCGCTGGAGATCCGGCAGGTTCTTCTCGCGCACCTGGAGCGCCTGATGAACGGGGAGCCGCTGCAATGACGGATGTGCCGGCGCGGGACGTCTGGCATCCTGCTTCTGCAGCAGAACGAGATCGTGACGCCGCCAGGACGATACGGCATTCGTCAGCGCCTCAGCCTCGCAGGTCAGCGGTTCGCCAGGGCGCGCGAGCAACACGACATGGTCAGCGTGGCGGATGCACCGCTCCGTCCAGGTTCCCGAAGACTCCGGTGCGACATAGATCACGCGCTCGCGGCTGGCCTCGAAACGGTAGAGCCAGCTCTCGTCCTCCTGGGCCGGCATCGCAGCCGCCAGGTCGACCCCGCCGCCATGGATGCGCCGCATCTCCGCAAGGAAGGCTTGCGCGAACTCGGAAACTGCCACCCCTTGCGTGACAGGGACGATAGCAAAGGTCGTCGGGGTAAAGGTGGCGGGCGTGAAGCGTGTCGCCGCGCGAAGCCGATCGGCCAACAGCTTCGAGAGATAAAGCATCACGGAAGGCCAGCGCTCGATCAGGCGTTCGAAATCCGTGCGGGCCAGGGTGAGCAGAACGGAATCCCTGAGGGCCGTGACGGTCGCCGAGCGGGGCGCATGGGAGATGAGGGCCATCTCTCCAATGGTCTCGGGCGGCGCGATGCGGGCGATTCGTCGCTGCTCGCCATGGTCTCCCTGCACCGACACCCCGAGAGCGCCGGAGACGAGCATGTAGAGCACATCCGCCGGATCACCCTCCCGGAAGAGAACCTCGCCACCGGGAAGAATGATGCGCTGAAGCTTAGACTGAAGCTCACGACGCGCGACCGGATCCAGCCCGGCCCAAAGCGGCAGGTCGAACTCAGATAATTCTTCAAGCAAGTTCGTGGTGCTCATCGCAATAAAAAGAGCATCGAAGGGATCCCTTCGATGCTCTAGCGGGATTGAGCCGAGCTGACAAACCCGCATTCGGCTTAGCTGCAGTGATTTCGGGCGACCCGAACCGGCCGCGCCGCCCTTTGAACGGCTTAGTTCCGGCTCTTGTCGACCAGGGCCTTTTCCTTGATCCACGGCATCATGTCACGCAGGCGGGAGCCCACGTCCTCGATGGGGTGGGCCGCATTGCGGGCGCGGGTCGCCTTGAACGAGGTCTGGTTGACCTTGTTCTCAAGCATCCAGTCGCGGGTGAACTTGCCGCTCTGGATGTCCTCCAGAACGCGCTTCATCTCGGCCTTGGTCTCGGGTGTGATGATGCGTGGGCCCGTGACGTATTCGCCATACTCGGCCGTGTTGGAGATCGAGTAGTTCATGTTGGCGATACCGCCCTCGTAGATGAGGTCGACGATCAGCTTCACCTCGTGGAGGCACTCGAAATAGGCCATCTCGGGGGCGTAGCCGGCCTCGACCAGGGTCTCGAAGCCCGCCTTGATGAGCTCGACGAGACCGCCGCAGAGCACCACCTGCTCGCCGAAGAGATCGGTCTCGCACTCTTCCTTGAAGGTGGTCTCGATGATGCCGGCGCGGCCGCCGCCATTGGCGGAGGCATAGGAGAGCGCGATGTCATGGGCGTTGCCGGTGGCGTCCTGGTGGATCGCGATGAGGGTCGGCACGCCGCCGCCACGCTGGTACTCGGAGCGCACCGTATGGCCCGGGCCCTTCGGGGCGACCATGAGCACGTCGAGGTCCTTGCGGGGCTCGATGAGGTTGAAGTGAACGTTGAGGCCATGGGCGAAGAGCAGCGCCGCGCCCTGCTTCATGTTGTCGTTCAGCTCGTTGCGGTAGATGTCGGCCTGCAGCTCGTCCGGGGTCAGCATCATGACCACGTCGCCCCACTTGGCGGCCTCAGCCACTTCCATGACCTTGAGACCGGCCTTCTCGGCCTTGGCCGCGGAGGGCGAACCCTTGCGGAGCGCCACGACGATGTCCTTCACGCCGGAATCGCGCAGGTTCAGGGTATGGGCATGGCCCTGGCTGCCGTAGCCGACGATGACAACCTTCTTGCCCTTGATCAGATTGATGTCTGCGTCGCGATCGTAATAGACACGCATGGTCCTCAAGTCCCTCATCTCAAAGGGGGCTTTCCCCCGTCCTCGTCTTCGCCGCACGGTCCCGTAAAGGGCTGCGCAACATTCGTGTTATCAGGCGCCGCTTTTAGCGAATAAAACTGCGCTGACAAGTCGTGGCTTGTAGCAAAACTGCGGGCCTCGCCTGCGCTCAGCGCAAGATCCTGCCAGTTCTGTCAACAAGCGATCCAAGCCCGGAGAGTTCAAACGGCTCTCCGATGCTCTAGATTGATCTTAAATCTCTTTCCCCGAGAAGGACGAAGCCGCATGCAGCGCCTTGCCACTCCCGACGAAGTGCTCAGTTTCTGGCGCGAGGCCGGACCAGAGAAGTGGTTCTCGAAGGACGAGTCCTTCGACCAAGTCTGCCGCGACCGCTTTCTGCCCACCTACGAGGCCGCCGCACGGGGCGATCTCAACGAATGGGAGCTGACCCCGGAAGGCGCCCTTGCCGTCATTCTCCTCCTCGACCAGCTTCCCCGGAACATGTTCCGGGGAAAGCGCGAAACCTACAAAGCCGACCCGGTCGCCCTGATGGCCGCGGACCGCGCCATCGAGAGAGGGTTCGACGGTCAGGTGGAACCCGAGTTCCGTCGGTTCTTCTACCTGCCCTTCATGCACTCCGAGTCCTTGGCGGATCAGGAGCGCTCGGTGATTCTGAACGAAGCCCTCGGCCACGATTCCATCAAGTGGGCCCGGCACCATCACGACATCATCGCCCGCTTCGGCCGCTTCCCTCACCGCAACGCCATCCTCGGACGAGAGTCGACACCGGAGGAGGAGGCGTTCCTCAAGGAAAACGACTTCAGGGGCTGAGACCACCCATTCCTTCCGCACCGCGCGCCATGGCGGCGACGCCGGTGCGGGAGACTTCGACCAATCCTACTGCCGTCATCAGCTTGATGAAGCGCTCGACCTCATCCGTCGTGCCGGTCAGCTCATAGACGAATGAGGTCAGCGTCGCGTCCATCGTACGGGCGCCGAAGGCCGAGGCGAGACGCATCGCCTCCACCCGGTAATCGCCCTTGCCGACGACCTTCACCAGGCAGAGCTCGCGCTCGACGGCTTCACCGGTCAGCGTGAGATCGACCACTCGATGCACAGGCACGAGTCGTTCCAACTGGCTCTTGATCTGCTGAATGATGCTGTCGGTGCCGGTCGTCACGATGGTGATGCGCGAGACATGCGCCTCATGCTCCGTCTCGGTGACGGTCAAGCTCTCAATGTTGTAGCCGCGCCCTGAAAATAGGCCGGCGATGCGCGCAAGAACGCCTGGCTCGTTGTCGACGACGATGGCGAGCGTGTGCCGGTTCGACGGCTCGACACGGGTCGCATCGGGGTAATGGGTTTTCATCTGAAGCATGGTCTGGTTTCCCCAATTCTGATCCGGCCTCAAGCCGCCTTGCGATAATTTTCGATAGCTTCCTCGTCGACCTCATCGGCCCCGACGATCCATTCCTCCTCCATGGCTGCAGAGCGCCATTCCTGGAAAGCCGGCAGAGCTTGGATCGCATCCCCATAGGCGCGCGTGTTAACGTCGAGCGCGATGGAATAGGTATCGAGACGCGTCACGAGCGGCGCATACATGGCATCGGCTGCCGAGAAGGCGCCGAACAGGAACGGACCACCGGCGCGAAAATGCTCGCGCGCCTGACGAACGATCTCGCTGAAGCGGGCGACGTCACGGGCAACGGCTTCGCCTCGATCCTTCTGCGCAAATTTCTTGCCGAGGTTCATTGGGCATGCGGAGCGCAGTGCCGAGAATCCGGAATGCATTTCTGCCGCAATCGAGCGCGCCATGGCACGGGCCTTGCGGTCCGCAGGCCACACGGGCACGCCATAGGCCTCGCCGACATACTCCATGATGGCGATGCTCTCCCAGACGGTCACATCGCCATCGATCAGGATCGGCACCTTGCCGGCCGGCGAGTGCTTGAGCACCTTGGCTTTCGTGTCCGGAAGATCCAGCGGAACGGTGATCTCGTCGAAGGCAATCCCGAGCTGCTTCATCAGCAGCCAGGGACGCAGCGACCACGAGGAGTAGCACTTGTTGGCGATGACGAGGGTCGGCATGGTTCAAATCCTCATCAGACCAGCATCTTGCCCTTCTCGTCGATCACGGAACCGATATCGGCCCCGGTCTCTCCGAGATAGTCGTTAAGCAGCATTTCGTTATGCGCCTTGCCCGATGGGATCATCGGGAAGCAGTTCTCGGTCTTGTCGACGATGCAGTCGAAGACTACCGGACGGTTCACATTGATCATCTCGAGTATCTTCGCATCGAGATCGCCGGGCTTATCGCACCGGATGCCGACGCCGCCGTAGGCCTCGGCAAGTTTCACGAAATCGGGCAGCGATTCCGAATAGCTCTGCGAATAACGTCCGCCATGCAGCAGCTCCTGCCATTGGCGCACCATGCCCATGTACTCGTTATTGAGGATGAACACCTTAACCGGCAGGTTGTACTGCAAAGCGGTCGACATCTCCTGCAGCATCATCTGGATCGAGGCTTCCCCGGCGATGTCGATGACGAGCGCATCAGGATGCGCCAACTGCGCGCCGACGGCGGCGGGCAAGCCGTAGCCCATCGTGCCATGCCCGCCCGAGGTCATCCAGCGGTTCGGCTCCTCGAACTTGAAGTACTGAGCCGCCCACATCTGGTGCTGTCCCACTTCCGTCGTGACATAGACCTCACGATCCCTCGTCAATTCGTAAAGGCGTTGTAACGCGTATTGCGGTTTGATGGTCTCGGTGGAGTTGCGGAAGGCCAGGCAGTTGCGGGAACGCCAGCCTTCGATCTTGCCCCACCAATCCGCGAGGGCGACCTTGTCCGACTGGTGGGCATTCTGGCGCCACAGGCGCACCATGTCTTCCAGCACATGTGCGCAATCGCCGACGACCGGGATGTCCACCTTCACGGTCTTGTTGATGGAGGACGGATCGATGTCCACATGGATGCGCTTGGAGAAGGGCGAGAAGGCATCGAGGCGGCCCGTGATCCGGTCGTCGAAGCGCGCGCCGATATTGATCATCACGTCGCATTCATGCATCGCGAGATTGGCCTCGTAGGTACCGTGCATGCCGAGCATGCCGAGCCAATGCTTGCCGGAGGCCGGATAGGCGCCGAGGCCCATCAGGGTCGACGTGATGGGGAAGCCCGTGAGTTGCACGAGCTCGCGCAAAAGCGTTGCGGCGTGGGGGCCTGAATTGATGACGCCGCCGCCGGTATAGAAAACCGGGCGCTTGGCGTTGGCCATCAGTTCCACAGCCGCGCGAATATGGTCCATATCGCCCTTGACGGTCGGGCGATAGGTCTTGTGCTGGTTGCTGAGAGGACGGGCATAGGAGCCGGTCTTGAACTGGATGTCCTTCGGCAGATCGACCACGACCGGCCCCGGGCGACCGTTCTGCGCCACATAGAAGGCCTCGTGCAGGACGCGCGGCAGATCCTCGATGGATTTGACGAGATAGTTGTGCTTCGTGCAGTGCCGGGTGATGCCGACCGTGTCGCACTCCTGGAAGGCGTCGGAGCCGATGAGATGGGTCGGCACCTGGCCGGTGATGCAGACCAGCGGGATCGAATCCATCATCGCGTCGGCGAGACCCGTGATCGCGTTGGTCGCGCCGGGACCGGAGGTCACCAGCACCACGCCCGGCTTGCCGGAGGAGCGGGCATAGCCCTCGGCCGCGTGCACCGCCCCCTGCTCATGGCGGACCAGGATGTGGCGAACCTTCTCCTGATGGAAGAGCGCATCGTAGATGGGAAGCACCGCGCCGCCCGGATAACCGAAGATATGCTCAACTCCCTGATCCTGCAGGGCTCGGATCACCATTTCGGCTCCGGTCATCGTCTCGCTCATCTCACTCGCTCCCTGGGGTCTTTCGCATCACTGTCTTGGAATTCGGGCAATAAAAAAGGCCCCTGAGGGGGCCTGTGCGCCATCGCCGGACCTGCGGGTCAATCCCGCTCCGTCGATGGCGCTCGTACTACGAGAATAAGCTTGCGCATGGGGGCAGCTCTCGGTTCAAAAGTTGCGCCGACGCTAAACGATCCGTTTCATTCGGTCAAGCGGGGGTGACTTGGCTCAAACCTGCTTAGCTTTTAGCTTAGGGCCCCTATTTTAGTCGTATGACCATGTCAGATACCATCTCCTCCACCGGCGCGCCCATCCAGAACCTGCGCCTTACGGCCCGCGCCCTGCTCCTGGGCGACCGCCTCGATGTGGCGGGGCTGGAGCGCAGCGACGTGCTCTCCACCACCCCCCTGGCCTTCCGGGCCGGCCAGGACGGCTTCGTCGCCCTCTTCCGTTACGGCGTGGCTGTACTCGTCGGTTTGACGCCCCTTGAGGAGGACGAGGTCATTCGCAGCCTGCGCCAGCGCATCCGGGGCGAGTTCGCGCGGCACGAGGAAGAGACCGCGATCATCGAGATCACGCCGGACCGGGACGACCAGATCCCGCCGGGAGGCCCGATCTACATCAAGCAGCTCTCGACCGAACGCCTGATCGTCATCGCGGATGCCCTGTCCAAGAGTGCGACCCTGGCCCGCGACGAGCGGGAGGCCACCGCCGCCTTCGAGTTGGTGGAACCATCCGTCCAGCACCTCGCGGAAAAGGGCCGGCGTCCGCGGGATCGTCGCAGGATCCTCAAACAGGTCGGCCAGGCCCTTCTGGTCCGCCAGCGCATGTCAGGCGGCGTGGCCGTGGAGGAAAAGCCGGACGTCCTGTGGGATCGTCCGGACCTCGAGCGCCTCTACGCCCGCCTGGAAGACGAATACGAGCTGAAGGAACGCGCCACGGCGCTCCACCGCAAGCTCGAGGTGCTCGGCGACACGGCCCAGGCTCTCACCGACATCATCGATACCGAACGGTCCCTGCGCCTCGAACTGATCATCGTCCTGCTGATCGTGTTCGAGATCTTCATCACCTTCTACCAGATGTTCACGGGCGCTGCTGGGCATTGATCCGGGCCATCACGGCCTCGAAGCCCTGTTCCGGCTCGACCCATCGCCAATCGGGCAACTGATGACGAAACCAGGTGAACTGGCGCTTGGCATAGCGCCGGGTGTCGCCCTGCCCCTTAGTAATGGCCTCGTCGAGCGACATCTCGCCCCGCAAGTGAGCCAGGAGGCCTGGAACGCCGTGAGCGCGCATGGCCGGGAGCATGGGATCGAGATTTCGCTCGCCCAAAGCCTTCACTTCATCGAGGGCGCCCTGCTCGATCATCGTCAGGAAGCGCTGGTCGATGCGCCGGCGCAGTTCGTCCCGGTCCGGTTCCAGGAAAAGCTTGATCACCGAGACGTCGGCTAGAGGCCCCGGCTGGCGTGCCCCGTGAAAGGAGACGAGCGGCTGCCCGGTCGCGGCGAAGATCTCGAGCGCCCGCTGGACCCGCAGGCGGTCAGAGGGACGCAGGGTCCGGGCTGTCTCGGGGTCGCGCTCCGACAGCAGGCGGTGGAGTTCGGACGTTTCCAACCCTTCGCTGTCCCGGCGCACCTGTTCGCGCACCTCTTCCGGAACAGGGGGCATGTCGGACAGGCCTTCCGTCAGAGCCTTGAAGTAGAGCCCGGTCCCGCCCACGAAGATGGGGAGCTTTCGGCCTTTGATCTCCTGCAGAATCTGGGTCGCATCGGCCACGTAGCGGCCCACGGAAAAGTTCACGGCGGCATCCACATGGCCGTAGAGTCTGTGCGGGGCTTCGGCCTCCTCGGCAGGCGCGGGCCGGGCGGTGATCACCCGCAGATCCTGGTAGACCTGCATGGAATCGGCATTGATCACGAGGCCATCGAGCCTTTGAGCCAGTTTGATGCCCAATGCGGACTTGCCTGACGCGGTCGGCCCTGCGATGAGAACCGCGCCGACACCAACGTCACTCACAGCCAGGTCTCCCAATGGCGTCTTCCTCGAATTCCCTCGTTGCGACCCTCGTTGCCAACCCGTCTCAACCGGCTCTCACGGATGAGATCGTGGCGCTCGCCGCAACGTCGCTCGGACATGAGACGGAACGCTCCGTCCTGGCAAGGGGAATCGCAGCGGATCTGATCGTCCCCGCCCCGCCCAATGCGACAGCCATTGAGAACACCCTGCGCCAGGCTCTTGACGGCCTGCCCATCGACATCGTGGTGCAGCCCCTGGCGACCCGCCGCAAGCGCCTGTTCCTGGCGGACATGGATTCCACCATGATCGGCCAGGAATGCATCGACGAACTCGCCGATTACGTCGGGTTGAAGAAGGAGGTTTCCGAGATCACCGAGCGGGCCATGCGCGGCGAGATCGCCTTCGAGCCGGCCCTGCGCGAGCGCGTCGCGCTCTTGAAGAACCTGCCGGTCAACGTGGTCGACGAGATCATCGAGAGACGCATCACGCTCACGCCCGGCGGCAGCGCCCTCGTCCAGACCATGCGCGCCAACGGGGCTTATGCCTGCCTCGTCTCAGGCGGCTTCACCCTGTTCACCGGCCCCATCGGGGCCAAGATCGGCTTCAACGAGCACCGCTCCAACCATCTGATCCTGGATGGCGAGAAGCTCGCAGGCCAGGTCGAGGAGCCCATCCTGGGCCGTGAGGCGAAGCTCGCGACCCTGATCGAGCTGCGCACCCGCTTCGGCCTGGTGCCGCACGAGACGATGGCCGTGGGAGACGGCGCCAACGACCTTGCCATGCTGGGTGAAGCAGGCCTGGGCGTGGCTTTCCGCGCCAAGCCCGCGGTGGCCGTTGCTGCTCATGCGCGGATCGACCATGCTGATTTATCGGCACTGCTCTATGCCCAGGGATACAGGGCGGATGAAATCGTCACGGCGCCAGTGTGATATGCACTCCTGGCGCCGTCTGCGCCGTCAGCCTTGAATAAACGCCAGAACGTCATTGTTGAACCGATCGGCCTGAACCTGTGCCAGACCGTGTGGGCTGCCGGGATAGACCTTCAGCGTCGCGTTGGGCACGATCTTCGATGAGATCATCGCCGACGCGACGATCGGCACGATCTGATCGTCGTCGCCGTGCAGGAACAGCGTCGGCACGTCGAACTTCTTCAGATCCTCGGTGAGGTCGGTCTCCGAGAACTGCTTGATGCAGTCGTAGGCGGGCTTGATGCCGGCCTGCATGCCCTGGAACCAGAAGTTCATGCGGATGCCATCCGATGCCTTTGCGCCCTCGCGATTGTAACCGTAGAAGGGCATGCTGAGATCGTAGAAGAACTGCGACCGGTTTTCGTAGGTGCTCTTGCGGAGGTCGTCGAAGACCTCGATCGGCAGACCATTCGGATTGGCTTCCGTCTTCAGCATCAGGGGCGGTATCGCCCCGACCAGCACGATCTTGGCGACCCGCTGCGTTCCATGCCGGCCGATATAGCGGGTGACCTCGCCGCCGCCGGTCGAATGCCCGACGAGGATGATATCCCGCAGGTTCAGCTCTTCGATGAGTGCCGCGAGATCGTCCGCATAGGTGTCCATGTCGTTGCCGGTCCAAGTCTGCGCCGAGCGCCCGTGCCCGCGCCGGTCGTGCGCGATCACGCGATAGCCGCGCTCGCCGAAGAACATCATCTGAGCATCCCAGGCGTCCCCGCTCAGCGGCCACCCATGGGAGAAGACGATGGGCTGTCCTGAGCCCCAATCCTTATAGAAGATCTCGGTGCCGTCCCCTGTCTTGATCGTGCTCATGGCTTGCTCCTGATCGCCCCATTGAAACCGGGCTTCATTGTCGCGCGCACGACCGCATGGCCGGCGGCTTTGGCCCTTTTGCTTGCAACAAATCGGATGCGGGATACTGGAACTGAACGATTGGACGCGACGTGGCGCCGGAGGAATCGATCCTCTCCGGCGATCTTTCACATAGGTTATTCTGACAAGATGGGCCCTTTATGACAAGGACGGGCGCTGATCAGGTTTTGTGCAGCTGGACCCGCTTGACGATCTCCGCCACGACCGTCGGATCGGCAACCGTTGAGGTGTCGCCATGGTCCTCGTAATCGCCGGCGGCGATGCGCGTGAGGATCCGGCGCAGGATCTTTCCCGAGCGATTCTTCGGAAGCTGCGGCGCCCATTCAATCCGGTCCGGGGTGGCAATCGGGCCGATGCGCGTGCGCACGACCCGGACGAGATCGCGGCGGAGGTCATCGCTCTCCGCAATGCCCTCTTTGAGCATGACGAAGGCGAAGATGCCCTGTCCCTTGATCTCGTGAGGCATGCCCACCACGGCGGCTTCCGCCACGGACGGATGCGACGCCAGGGCAGACTCGACTTCGACGGTGCCAAGCCGGTGGCCCGAGACGTTGATCACATCGTCCAAACGGCCAGTGATCCAGTAATAGCCGTCCGCATCGCGCCGTGCGCCGTCGCCGGTGAAGTAGTAACCCGGGAACGTGCTGAAATAGGTTTTCAGGAACCGCTCGCGATCACCCAGGATCGTGCGCGCCTGCCCGGGCCATGAATCGGAGAAGCAGAGATTTCCTGTCCCCTCGCCCTCGACGGTGGTCCCGTCACCGTTGAGCAGAGCGGGCCGAACGCCGAAGAACGGCTTCGTCGCCGAGCCCGGCTTCAGGTCCATGGCGCCGGGCAGCGGGCACAGGAGAACGGCGCCGGTCTCCGTCTGCCAGTAGGTATCGATGATCGGGCACCGGCCTCCCCCGACGACCTCGTGATACCAGAGCCAGGCCTCCGGATTGATCGGCTCGCCCACGGATCCCAGGATCCGCAGGGACGACAGGTCGTGCTTGCGCACCGGCCCCTCCCCATCGCGCATCAATGAGCGGATGGCGGTCGGCGCGGTGTAGAAGATGTTGACCTTGTAGGTCTCGATGATCTGCCACCAGCGCGAGACGTCGGGCCAGGTCGGCACGCCCTCGAACAGCACGATGGTGGCGCCGTTCGCCAGCGGCCCGTAGATCAGGTAGGTATGGGCCGTCACCCAGCCCACATCCGCCGTGCAGAAGTGGATGTCGCCCGGGTGGTAATCGAACATCGCCCTGAAACTCGCTGCCGCATGGACGAGGTAGCCCCCGGTGGTGTGCAGCATTCCCTTCGGCTTGCCCGTGGAGCCCGAGGTATAGAGCACGAAGAGCGGATCCTCGGCGCCGACCTCGAAGGGGTCGCATTCGGCCGGGACTTCGGCCAGAGCCTCGTCGTACCAGCGGTCGCGGCCCGCCGTCATGGGAACGCCGCGGCCCGTGCGGCGCACGACGAGCACGTGCTCGACGAAGGGAAGGTTTTCGAGCGCCGAATCCGCGTTCTCCTTGAGCGGGACATGCTTGCCGGCCCTCAGGCCCTCATCCGCCGTGATCAGCACCCGCGAGCGGCAATCCTCGATGCGGCCCGCAAGAGCCTCCGCCGAGAACCCGCTGAAGACCACCGAATGCACCGCGCCGATCCGGGCGCAGGCCAGCATGGCGGCAATGGCCTCCGGCACGACCGGCAGATACACGCTGACGAAATCGCCCTTCCTGACCCCGAGCTTCTTCAGGGCATTGGCAAGGCGCGAGACCTCCTGCTGCAGGCCGCTCCATGTGACCGTCCGGGCGTCGCTGGGCGTGTCGCCTTCCCACAATATCGCGGCATCGTCGCCCCGGGTGCGAGCATGACGGTCGAGACAGTTGAAGGACGCGTTCAGCGTTCCGTCGGCGAACCATTCGATGGTCACGTCATCGGGCGAATAATGCGTGCTTTTCACCCTCGTGAAGGGCTTCACCCAATCCAGGATCTGAGCCTGTTCGCGCCAGAAGTCCTCCGGATCGTCAATGGAGCGTCGGTAGAGATCCTGATAGGCCTGCGCATCCACATGGGCTGTCGATTTCAGGGCGGCAGGAACGGGGAAAACAGGTTGGGTCATGAGCTCTGATCGTTCGCAATAGGCTCGGTCGGAGCCTGCGGTTCAGGGAAAGACATCACTCTTCCATCCCCCAAAGTTGACCTTTATGTCAACCAAATTGTTCTTAATAAAGAACGATGCGGTCAAACAGAAAGGGCGGCCCCAAGGACCGCCCTCCGAATTCCCGGCTGGATCGCTTACTCGATCGATAGGGCCACGAAGCGCACCTCGCCTTGCGCATTCGCCACTAGGAGCAGCGCCGACTTGCGGCCCTGGGCCTTGAGATCATCGATCTTCTTGGTCACATCGGCCGGGTTCGCGACCGGTTCCTGATTGACTTCGACAATGACCTCTCCGGCCTGGATCCGTTTGTCGGAAGCCGACGAGTTCGGGTCGACACGGGTGATGACGACACCCTTCAGATCGTCCTTCAGGCTGAAGCGACGGCGCAACTCGTCCGTCATGCCGGACATGTTGAGGCCGAGTGCCTGACGGGTCGCAGTCGGCGGCTCGGTCGAGGGCTGCTGCAGGCTCGCCTGCTTCTCGGTGTCTTCGAGCCGGCCCAGGGTGACCTGCCTGGTCATCTCCTGTCCCTTGCGGACGATGGCCACATCGACGGCCTTGCCGACCGGGCTCGACGCCACGATGCGCGGCAGGTCGCGGGAATCCTTGACCTCCTTGCCATCGAAGCGAACGATCACGTCACCGACTTCGAGGCCGGCCGGCTTGGCAGGACCTTTCTCGTCGATGCCGGCGATCAGGGCGCCGCGCGCCGTACCAAGGCTCAGGGCTTCGGCAGTCGCATCATCCACATTCTGGATGCGCACCCCGAGCCACCCGCGCCGGGTCTCGCCGAACTGACGCAGCTGGTCGATGATCGGCACGGCCGTGGAAGCGGGAACCGCAAAGCCGATGCCAACCGAGCCGCCTGTGGGCGAGAGAATGGCCGTGTTGATGCCGATGACCTCGCCGTTCATGTTGAAGAGCGGACCGCCGGAATTGCCCTTGTTGATGGAGGCGTCGGTCTGGATGTAGTTGTCGTAGGGGCCGGATTCGATGTTTCGGCCGCGGGCCGACACGATGCCTGCGGTCACGGAACCGCCGAGGCCGAAGGGGTTGCCGATGGCCATCACCCAGTCGCCCGGACGGATGGAATCGGAATCGCCGAACTTGACTGCCTTGAGCGGCTTGTCCGTCTTCACCTTCAGCACGGCCAGGTCCACCTTGGAGTCCTTGCCGACAATCTCGGCCTTCAGGCGAGTGCCGTCAGGGAAGATCACGCTGATGTCGTTGGCATCGCCGATCACGTGATTGTTCGTCACCACGATCCCCGACGGATCAATCACGAAACCGGAGCCGAGAGAGTTCGAGCTGCGCGGCCGCGAGGGGCTGTTCTCGCCGTTGCCGCCTTGACCGCGACGATTGAAGAACTCTTCGAAGAGATCCTCGAACGGGGTTCCCGGCGGCAGCTGCGGCAGGGTCCGGTTGCGGGTTTCGACCGTGGTCGAGGCCGAAATGTTCACCACGGCGCCTGTGACCTCGTCGGCCAGATCGGCGAAGGATTCGGGCGCCGAACGGGCATAGACCGGCAGCGGCATAGCGGCCGTTGCAACAATGGCGAAGACCGCGAAGCAGGACGCGGCCAGCCGGCGCAGGGGACGCTGGGGCAGTGCCGTCTTGGAAGGCGCCAGCGCATTCGTGGCTGTGTTCATCGAAAACCCTCTCTCGGAGAATAGGCATATAGATTGGTACTCGGCCCCGCCATTCAAGCGGATATTGCGGCGGAAGCTGGACCGCGCCCTGGCGTGCCGCGCCGAAAATCCGGTCCGGGGCTCTAGCCGAACTGCCGCACCAGCCAGATCACTCCGAGGCCGATGACGGCAGAGATGATGCCGACGATCCGCATTTGATCGCTCGGGCTGTGGGCCGCCTCGTACATGGCCCGGCGCATACCGTCCGGGAAGGCCGCAAACAGGATGCCCTCGACCGCAAGAGCGAGGCCGAGGGCTGCAATCAAGTCCAACATCAGGGCCTTATTGGGCTGGAGCCGGCTGAGCCGGCGCTGGAGTGGGCTGGGTGGCACCTCCGCGGCCCCGTTGACCCGTGGGGTCGTTGAAATAGCGGAAGAAGTCGGAATCCGGACTCAACACGAGGCGGGTCTCCCCTCCCTTGAGGCCTGCTTCATAAGCCTGCATCGAGCGATAGAAGGAGAAGAACTCCGGATCCTGCCCGAAAGCCTCTGCCAGGATGCGGTTTCGGTTTGCGTCGCCCTCACCGCGCAGTTTCTCGGCCTGCTGATTGGCCTCGGCTCGGATAATCGTAGCCTCGCGTTCGGCCTTGGCACGGATGGTCTGTGCCTGCTGCTGACCGTTGGCACGAAGATCCGCCGCCTCGCGCTCACGCTCGGTGCGCATGCGCTGGTAGACGGCCTGACTATTGGCCGCAGGCAGGTCGACGCGGGTGAGGCGCACGTCGATCATCTCGATGCCCAGGCTTGCCGCCTGCCGGTTCACGTCAACCTGGATGCGGTTCATCAGATCTGCGCGCTCGGTCCGGACGATCGCATCGCGCGAGGCGCTTGCCAGGATGTTGCGCATGGCCGAGTTCGTGAAGCTCTGCAGGCGCTGGTTGGCCAGAGCGATATTGCCGACGGCCTGATAGAACCGCAGCGGATCGATGATGCGATAGCGCGTGAAGGCATCGACCTCCAGGTTCTGCCGGTCTGCCGACAGAAGGGTCTGAACCGGCAGATCGAGATCGAGCACGCGCTTCTCGAAATAGGTCACGGTGTCGACCAGCGGCAGCTTGAACTTCAGCCCTGGCTCCGAGATGGCGGATTGCACTGCGCCGAAGCGCAGCACCAGCGCATACTGGGTCTGCTGCACGATGAAGATCGAGCTGTAGAGAACGATGGCGGCCAGAGCCAGAGCAATCAGGATCACCGTGCGAAGAGTCGAACCGTTCATCGCGTGGCTCCCTGCGGGTTGGCGGCATTGCCCTGCGGCTGCGGGCGCTGGGGTTGCTGAGTGAGAGGCAGGAAGGGCACGACGCCCTGGCCGTTCTGGTCAACGATGATCTTGTCGACACCGCCGTAGACGCGTTCCATCGTCTCGAGGAAGATGCGCTCGCGGCTCACATCCGGTGCCTTGCGGTATTCCTCATAGACCTGGCTGAAACGGGCCGCCTGACCGGTCGCATCGGCGACCGACTGCTCCCGGTAGGCCTCCGCCTGCTGCACCGTGCGGGCAGCCTCGCCTCGGGCTTCGGGAACGACGCGGCTGGCGAAGGCGCCGGCCTCGTTCTGGACACGCACCGCATCCTGCTGGGCGGCGTTCACATCGAAGAAGGCTTGCCGGACCTCAGAGGGAGGTTGGACGGCCTGGAGCTGGACCACATTGATCAGGACGCCGGCGCCATAGGCATCCAGGGCCTCCTGCATGATCTGGCGCACTTCCTGGGCGACGCTGGCCTGCTCGGTGGTCAGAATGGCCTGGATGTTGCGCCGGCCGATGACCTCGCGCATGGCGCTTTCGGCCACCGACTTGATGGTGCCGTCGGGGTTCTGGAGATTGAAGACGTAATCCTGGGGACGGGCGGGATTGATCTGCCAGACCGCATCGAAATCGATGTCGACGATGTTCTCGTCGGCGGTCAGCATCAGGCTTTCCTCGATCACGTCGCGGGCGCGACCCTGGCCGGTCGGCGTGGAGCGGTAGCCGACCTCGACCCGCTGCTGGGCGGTGACGTTGGGCTTCATCACCCGGCCGATCGGATACGGCAGGTTGTAGCGCAGGCCCTCGCCCGACGTTCCCGTATAGCGGCCGAAAATCAAGTTGATGCCGACCTCGTTGGGCCGCACCGTATAGAAGCCGGTGAGAAGCCAGACGGCGATCACGCCCAGAACCAGGATGATCAGGCCCCTGCCCCCCATGGAGCCGCCGGGAATGAAATCTTTCAGGCGATCCTGGCTGCGGCGCAGGATATCTTCAAGGTCGGGGGGAGATCCGTTCCCCTGCGAGCCGCCGGAACCCCATGGGCTCTTGCCGCCTCCCGATCCGCCACGTTGACCCCACGGGCCACCGCCGCCGCTTTGGTTACTCCAAGGCATAGGACGCCTTTCCTCACTCTTTAAAGACCGGCTGGACAGCCGCTGAGATTCCAAGACGGTTGTGGGTGTTGCCTATTCCGCCTGTCAAGCCTGCGAATTGGGGATTGCAGAGGCCTTCGTCAACCTTGGACAGGGTCAGCGGCGCCTTTCAAGATCAATAAAGGTAAACGGATGCTCGTCGTCGGGACTCTTCGGATGATCTTCCCGCCTCGTCTCGCGGAACTGTGACCGGTCGAAATCCGGGAAGACGGCATCGCCCTCCGGCGCAGCCTGAACCTTTGTCAGGAATATGCTCTGCACCTGCGGCAGCGCCAGGGCGTAGATCTCCGCCCCCCCGGCAACGGCGGCGGAACCGGCCCCCATTTTGGCTGCGAGCTCCGCTCCCTTGGCGACCGCCGCCTCCCAGGTATGGACCACGTGCACGCCCTCGGCGGAGAAACCGGCATCGCGGGTCAGCACGATCGTCTCGCGGCCTGGCAGGGGCTTACCGATGGACTGGAAGGTCTTACGCCCCATGATCATCGGCTTGCCCATGGTGAGCCTGCGAAAGCGTCCGAGATCAGTCTTGATGCGCCAGAGGAGTTGGTTGTCCCGCCCGATGACGCCGTTCTCGGCGACCGCCACGACGAGGATGAGAGGGATGGTCATGGCTCCTCCGCCAGTTGTCTTAAAGCGTCGCCCGTCATGCGCTGCACGGTCCATTCCTCCATCGGAACGGCGCCGATGGAGCGGTAGACCCGCAGGGCCGGTTCGTTCCAGTCGAGCACCCACCATTCGAGACGAGGCAAGCCCTCATCGACGCAGCGGCGGGCGAGATGCCGCAGCAGCGCCTTGCCGATTCCCTTGGAGCGGAAGGTGGGCCTGACGAAGAGGTCTTCCAGGTAGATCCCGTGGCGCCCGCGGAAGGTCGAGAAATTATAGAACCAGAGGGCGAAGCCGACAGGTTGGCCCTCCCATTCGGCAATATCCGCGAAGACCCGCGGATTGGCGCCGAAAAGGGCCCGGGCAATATCGGTCTCGGTCGCATCGACCTCATGCGCCAGCCGCTCATATTCGGCGAGCTCGCGAATGAAACTGAAGATAACCGGAGCATCCCCTGCTTCGGCTTTGCGGATTACAGGACTCATACGGCCGTTGTGTCGAAAGTCACCGTTGCTGTCGAGCTTATTCGGATTCGTCTTCAACCTGTACCCGCCGCGGAGAGCCCCATTCCTCCAAAATGGCATTCATGTCATCCAGCACGTAGAAGCGGGCGCTTTCCACGTCGTAGCCCTCATCCAGAAGTTCGTCGTAATCCGTCAGCCTATGCCGGATGTAGGCGGTCAGAGACAGCCAGGCGGCCGTCTCGGGTGAAGCGCCGTGCAGGCCCCGGCTGCCCATGGCGTGATCGGCCACGGCCTCGAATTCATGCCGTGGAATGCGCGGGGCAAGAATGCGGACCGCGCTTTCGATAGCCTGGCGCCTGCTCATGTCACCTTAGACTGCGACGGGTGCCTTGATGGCCGGGTGCGGATCATAATCCTCGATGGCGATGTCGTCGTAGGTGAAATCGAAGAGCGAGCGCACCGCGGGATTGAGCCGCAGTTTCGGAAGGTGCCTCGGCTCGCGCGAGAGCTGGAGGCGCGCCTGCTCCAGGTGGTTCAGGTAGAGATGCGCATCCCCGAAGGAGTGGACGAAATCGCCCGGCTGCAGGCCCGCGGCCTGCGCCATCATGTGCGTGAGCAGCGCATAGGACGCGATGTTGAAGGGAACGCCGAGGAACACGTCCGCCGAGCGCTGGTAGAGCTGGCAGGAGAGCCGCCCTTCCGCGACATAGAACTGGAACAGGCAATGGCAGGGTGCGAGCGCCATCCTGTCGAGTTCCGCCGGGTTCCAGGCGGAGACGATCAGGCGGCGGCTGTCGGGGTTGCGGCGGATCTCGTCGAGCACCCAGCGGATCTGATCGACGCTGCCGCCATCGGGCTTCGCCCAGGAGCGCCATTGCTTGCCGTAGACGGGGCCGAGGTCGCCGTTCTCGTCGGCCCACTCGTCCCAGATGGAAACGCCGTTCTCCTTGAGGTAGCGGATATTGGTATCGCCCTTCAGGAACCACAGCAGCTCATGGATGATCGACCTCAGGTGCAGCTTCTTCGTGGTGACGAGCGGAAAGCCCTGGCTGAGATCGAAGCGCATCTGATGGCCGAAGACGGAAATCGTCCCGGTTCCGGTCCGGTCGTCCTTGCGGACGCCCTCGTCCATGATGCGGCGAATGAGATCGAGATAGGCTTGCATACTGTGCTCCTGGCTCGATCATAGGGCAAGGAGGCTGCTCGTCCGAGTCGGATTTTATCCCGTTGGACATATCATAGTGGATTACGAACTCGCGCCTTTCCGACTACATTGCCTGACCGCTTTTGGCGGTGCAGAGTATGTGATGAGGAAGGTCAGAGTTTGGACCTCTGACCCCGTAAGGTTTGGTGCCTCACACCCTCGTTCATGTACAGCCGTCAGTTTTGGAAGCTGATGGCTTGGGCCAGATCGTAGGATTGGACCCCTATGATCATCCCGCAGCAGGACTCAGAGAGACAGGATGTGGCCGGCAAGCTAATCACCCTGTCTCTGTTCTGCTGGGTTCATAATAAGGCAGCATCCCGGCCCTTCCGAGTCACTTTTAAACCTCGTCCGGGTTATCCCCGCTCTTTCAAAATCCGTCCGTGCCGCCTATATTGGATCTGCCGGTCTCGCGACCGGCTATGGCGATAAACGGCTATCGGAATAAACCCATCGGACCCGGGGGCGGTACCCGGCGCCTCCACCAAAGCTCAGGCCAGACCTGGGTTTCGGCGGGGGCGAAATAGGATCGACGAGGGCGTAAAGGATAGACTTTCGCTCGGCATGGTTCCGCCGTTATCGGGCCGAATCTATAGTTGCCAACGACAACTATGCTCCGGTTGCAGTGGCTGCGTAAGCGGTCCCTAAAGCCGACTCAAAGCCCTTGCGGTTAGCACCGTAAGGCGGGGTCCGGAGGCACCTGGCAACAGAAGCCTCCACTTTTGTTTCTGCAAGGGCTCGCGCATGGCCGTTAAAGACCTGATCCGCTACGATCTTCTGGTGCAGGACGCGCTCAAAGGCGTCGTGCGCAAAGTATTGATCGACGCCAAGGATGGGCTTCCGGGCGAGCACCACTTCTACATCTCCTTCCAGACGGATTTTCCCGGCGTTCGCCTTTCGAACCGCCTGCGCGAAAAATATCCTCAGGAGATGACGATCGTCCTCCAGCACCAGTTCTGGGACCTGAACGTCACCGAACACACCTTCGAGGTCGGGCTGTCGTTCTCCGGCATCCCGGAGCGGCTGCTCATCCCCTTCGATGCGCTCACCGGCTTCTTCGATCCCTCCGTCCAGTTCGGGCTCAAGTTCGACAGCCAGGACGAGGAGGAAGAGGACGAGATCGAAGAGGCTCCGTCGCCGCCGCAGCCCATCCGCGGCAGTTCCTCCGAGCCCGTCGAGCTGAAGCAGCCCCGCAAGCCCCAACCCGGCGCGGACAAGATCCCTGCCCCCGAGAAGGCTCCTGCGGCAAAGGCCGAGATCGATCCTGCAGTCGAGGACGGCTCGAAGGCCGATGCCGCCGAGGGCGCTCCGGGCACCGCCGAGGTCGTCAGCCTCGACGCCTTCCGCAAGAAGAACTAAGCCCTCCCCGCGACCTTCAGGCCATTCCTGACGCCGCTTTCGGGGCGCGTTGCGTGAGACGCATGGGCAATCCGCCCCGCGGCCTCAAGGTGATCCGCTGCACGGGCGCGACCTCGTGCCCTTCCACGAGATCGAGCCGCATCGAGCGCGCGATGGTCGCCAGAACGATCACGGCCTCCTGCAGGGAGAAGCTCGCGCCGATGCAGACCCGGGGCCCGGCGCCGAACGGCAGATAGGCGAAACGGTCGATCCGGCTGCGGTTCTCGGGGAGGAAGCGTTCGGGCCGGAACAGATCCGGCTGGTCCCAGAGCGTCCTGTGACGATGAAGCACATAAGGCGCGATCACCACCATCGAGCCCGCCGGGATCTCCACTTCCCCGATCCGATCGTCGCCGATGGCCGTGCGGCTCATATAGGGCGCCGGCGGATAGAGGCGGATCGCCTCGTCGATGACGGCGCGCGTGTAGACGAGCTGTTCCAGGTGGTGGGGCTCGAGCGGCCCCTCTCCCAGCACCTCATCCACCTCCCGCTCCACGTGAGCACGCACCCGCTCGTCCTGGGACAGCAGATAGAGCGACCAGGAGAGGGCATTGGCCGTGGTCTCGTGCCCCGCCCCGATGAACGTGACGATATTGGTCCGCACCTCGATATCGCTCAAGCCCTTGCCGGTCTCCGGATCCGCCGCTTCCAGCAGCAGGGTCAGCAGGTCGCGGGGCGCCGGCTCGCCGCGGGCGAGCAGCGCTTTCCGCGCATCGATCAACTCGTTGACCGTCTCCTCGAAGAACCGGATCGACGGCCTCGCCCTCAGACGTCCGAGCCGAGGCACCCAATCGGGAAAGCCGAAGATGTCGAGCGGGTCGACCCGCCCCAGGCTGTTGAAGTAGCGGGTGATGGCCCGGCCCAGTGCATCGGGGTCCTTCGGCACCCCTTGCGTGAAGATCGTCCGCTCCAGCACGTCGAGGGTCACCCGGGTCATGTCGAGGGACACATCGACCACGCGACCCTCCGGGCGCCTCCGCCAGCGCCTCACGAGGCGCTCCGCGGCCTCCACCATGGCCGGGAAGAAGCTGCTCACGGTCCGGGGCGTGAAGAGGGGCGCGATGGTGCGGCGCTGCAGCCGCCATTCGTCGCCTTCCGCCGTGACGAGCCCGCGCCCCAAGCCGGGCGCGAGGATCCGGATCTGCAGATCGTCCTTCCGGTAGTTGGCGGCGTTGTCCAGGAGGATATGGCGGATGATTGCAGGGTCGTTCACCACGGTCATGCGGCCTAAGGCCCCCTCGCCGGTGATGATGGGCTCCTGGAAATGCGCCTCCATCCAGGTGTTGAGAGGGTTTTCGCGCACGGCCCTCAGGAACGCCACCATGCCCAGGGGCTCGGTACGGGGCTTGGGATGAGGCGGGTGGAAAGACGCAGCTTCCAGGGTGTCGCTCATGCGAATTTACAAGGCCTCCATGCGCGTTCGCGGTTGCGAGCGCCACCATTTGAGATAAGAACACGCAACTCCATCGAAAGAGGTCAGGATGTCGCCCTCAACCCGCATCGAAACAGATACCTTCGGCCCCGTCGAAGTGGCAGCCGACAAGCTCTGGGGCGCCCAGACGCAGCGTTCGCTCCAGAACTTCCGCATCGGGACGGACCGGATGCCGCTTCCCCTGGTCCATGCGCTGGCTATCGTGAAGCAGGCCTCCGCTCTTGTGAACAAGGATCTCGGCAAGCTGGAGCCGCGCCTGGCCGATGCCATCGCGGCGGCCGCCGCCGATGTGGTGCAGGGCAAGTATGACGATGAGTTTCCGCTCGTGGTCTATCAGACGGGCTCGGGCACGCAGTCCAACATGAACATGAACGAGGTCCTCTCGAACCTCGCCATTGAGCGCCTTGGCGGCGAGCGCGGGAGCAAGAAGCCGGTTCACCCGAACGACCACGTGAACATGGGCCAGTCGTCGAACGACTCGTTCCCCACCGCCATGCACATCGCGGTCGCCCGCGAGGTTCACGACCGGCTCATCCCCGCCCTCAAGCACCTGCACAAGGCCCTGAACGAGAAGGCGGAGGCCTTCAAGGACATCGTGAAGATCGGACGCACGCACCTGCAGGATGCGACCCCGGTGACGCTGGGCCAGGAATTCTCCGGCTATGCCGCCCAGGTGCAGCTCGGCATTGCCCGCATCGAACAGACGCTTCCGGGCATCTACGCCTTGGCCCAGGGCGGCACCGCCGTCGGCACGGGTCTCAACGCCCATCCGGAATTCGCGGATCGCTTCGCCTCGAAGGTGGTGGAGCTGACGGCTCTCCCCTTCACCTCGGCTTCCAACAAGTTCGAGGCTCTCGCGTCCAACGACGCTCTGGTCTACACGCACGGCGCGCTGGCGAGCCTCGCCGCCGGCCTGTTCAAGATCGCCAACGACATCCGCCTGATGGGTTCGGGCCCCCGCTCGGGCATCGGCGAGATCTCGCTGCCCGAGAACGAGCCCGGCTCGTCCATCATGCCCGGCAAGGTCAATCCGACCCAGGCCGAGGCCATGACGATGCTGTGCTGCCAGGTGGCCGGCAACCAGACCACGGTGACCTTCGCGGGCAGCCAGGGCCATTTCGAGCTCAACGTGTTCAAGCCGGTGATCGTCAATGCGGTGCTGCAGTCGATCCGCCTCATCGCGGACGGCGCCATCAGCTTCACCGACAACTGCGTCGTCGGCATCGAGCCGAACAGGGAACGCCTCAACGAGCTTGTGCAGCGCTCCCTGATGCTCGTGACCGCACTCGCTCCCTCCATCGGCTACGACAAGGCGGCAGCCATCGCGAAGTCGGCGCACAAGAACGGCACGACCCTGAAGGAAGAGGCCCTGAAGGCCGGTGTCGCCGAGGATCACTTCCACGCCGTCGTTCGTCCCGAGACGATGCTTCAGCCGGGCGAATGAGATAAAACAGGCGCCATGGCCGAGATCATCAATCTGCGCCAGGCGCGCAAGCAAAAGGCGCGGGCCGAGAAAGAGGCCCGCGCCGACGAGAACCGCATCGCGTTCGGCCGCACCAAGGCCGAGAAGAACCTGACGAAGGCTGAGCAGGATCTGGCGAAGAGCCGCCTCGACTCGCACAAGCGCGACGACGGCGAGAAGCCGTGAATGGGCTTCGGCATCGTCAAGCGCTCCGTCTCCATCGCCGGCCACCGGACGAGCATCTCCCTTGAAGAGCCCTTCTGGGCGTCTCTGCGGGAAATCGCGGAACGGGACAGGATTTCCGTTCAGTCCCTGATCGGGCGCATCGATGCGGAGCGCGGCGAACAGAACCTCTCCTCCGCGATCCGGGTTTTTGTGCTGAGCGATTTGCGCCATCGCCTGAGCACTCCTTCGTCGAGCGACACTTCACCGCTTTGAGTGCAGGCCTGCGTAGTCGTCGATGACATCCTCTCACGTCATCACCGGCCTTGTGCCGGTGATCCCGATGGCATGAAGCACGGGCGCTCTTCCGATCGGGATGGCCGGGACAGGCCCGGCCGTGACGTGGAGGGTGTCGTCCCCTGCGAGCGGAGCGAGGGAAGGCATCCTCAATCGCGCTCAGCGTTATGGATCCCCTTCCCGGTCCTGCGGACCGCCGGGGATGACGCGGCACACGCCTCCCGAGGGCAAGGGGGTGCCTAGCCTCTACCAGCCAGCCCCTACCGCGTCGGCGGAGCCCCAAAGATCGACGGCGGGGGGCCGATGGGAGCCGGGGGGGACAAGGGCGGCACGGAGGTCTGTGATGGCGCCGCCTCGGGCTCTTCCTCGGGCTGGTTCTGGTGCTCCCATTGCAGCCGCTCCGCCTCCCGGCGGGCGCGCTCGGCCTCCGCCCGGGCCCTGGCCTGACGAAGCGCCTCTTCTTCCGCTGCCCTGGCCCTTTGCCGCTCCGCCTCCCGCTGCGCATCGATCTGGCGCTGGCGCTCGGCGGCAGCCCGTTCGAACGCCTCGATCTTTTCCAGCTCGCGCTTGAGCACGATTGCGGCCAGCCCATTGCGGAACGGGCCTGCATCGATCTGACGAACGGGAGCCGTCAGGGAGCCCTGCCAGTTAAGGCCCACCGACGGTGGCGCGCCGACCCATTCGGGAGGCGATGCCTTGGCGGTGAGCGATCCGCGGGCATCGAGCTGCAGGGTCTTCAGATCGTAGGTGATCGACCCCTGCCAATTGGCCGAGCCGCTTTCCGCCACGAAAGGCGACAGGCGCAGCACGCCGCCCACGAGCGCCGCCGAGGTCTTGACCGGCGCAGCGTTAAAGGGCCCCCGTCCGAGCTCGATCCCGAGGAGCGCTTCCGCCTTGCCTTCGGCCAGGGGATCGTTCTCGGCGAGCGCGCGCTTGAGGGCCCTGTCGAACACGGATGGATCGGCTGCGGGCAGACGGAGATTCGTGACCTGCCAGTCGCCGGCGCCACCGAGATTGGCCACGAGCTCGGACAGGCTTGCGCCCGCGGCCCCGAACCGGAGCGGACCGGACAGAACCGCCTCGAAGGGCGAGGCTCCGGTGAGAGCCCACAGGGGGACCTTCTCCAGGGCTCCCTCGCCGACGATGGTCGCCGTTCCTGCCTGCCGGGTGATGGTGGCCGAGCCCGTGATGCGGCCGGAGCCGATGGTGGCGTCGAGGCTGCGGATGGAGATGCCGTCCGATTGCGCTCCGACGACGAAGGAGGCGCGGCTGGCCTGGAGGCCGCGGCCCAGCTCGAGCGACCCGACCCGGAAGGTGACTTGGCCGCCGGTGACGAGGCGTCCGCTCTGGCCGAAGCGAGCCGTGGACCAGATGGCCGTGGCGCTCTGATCCCCCGGCACGTTGAGCGACAGGGCCGCCACCAGCCAGGGCAGGGAGAGCCGCCCGAGGGACACCTCGCCGCCGATCTCCGAACGGGAGACGACAACAAGGCGCGCCTGCACGTTCTCGTTCGAAACCTTGCCGTTGATGTCGAGAAGAGTTGCTCCCCTCTCCCGGCCCAGGGTCACCCGCCCGTTCACGGGCACCGGCGGAGCAACACCGGCACCATCCCCCAGGAGGAGCAGGAACGGCGTGATGTCGGGCGTCGAGACTTCGACCTCGCCGCTATCCACCACATCGTCGGCCTCACTCAGGGCGAAGGGCCGCGTGGTTGCCACTTTCACCCCGGCTATGTCGCCGGCGAGGGTGACATTGAACAATCCGGATCCGACGCGGGTCCCGCGTAGATCGACCCTGGAAGGCCGGTTCAGTCCGGCCATGTTTGCCCGGTTGACCCAGCGCCCCGTATTGTCGGCAGACAGGCCGATCATGAGGCTTTCGGTCCGCCCGTCGAGCGACTCGACCTGACCCTCGAACGGCCCTCCGGCCACACGCCCCTTCGCGGTCGTGCGCAGCCGCAGCTCGGTGGACCCGGGAGCCGGCGCAACCCGCTCCGACGTGACATCGAGGTCGAGTGCGCCCTCGCGCACGAAGTACGGCACGAGCTTCGAAATCCCGCCGATCCACACGCTCCCCAGCAGGTCGACCAGGGGACTGGCGCGCTGGGCGGTGACTTTGCCGGTGATCTGCCCCGAACCGTTGGGAGCGATGCGGCCCCGCACGCGGGCATTGGCGCCGGCGAGATCGACGATATCGAGGGTTTCGACCAGAAGCGCCGGGCCGTCGGACAGGATCCGGGCCGAGATGCGGCCGGTGGGAGGGCTCTTCCCGGCGCTGACCCCGCGCGCATCCAGGATGAAGCCGACATCGAGATTTTCGGTGGCCTGGAAGACGCTCGACACCTGCGGCAGGTCATCGAGGTTCAGGCCCTGGATTGCGACCTGGGCCTCCAGCCTGCCGCGCTCATTGGCCTCCGGCGCGGTGTAGCGGGCGTTCCCGGTCAGGACCGACTCGCCCGTCTTCAGCCTCAGGCGATTGAAGGACAGGACGGGGTTCGAGAAGGCGATTTCCGACGAGGCCTCGACCGGACGCCCATCGAGCACCCTGAGCAGAGGCGAATTGAGGCCAATGCGGGCGAGATAGCGCGCCAGGCGGTCGGATGCGTTGGAGGCCAGCGCCACCTTGCCGTTGATCCCGCCCCTGGTGGTCAGGCCGAGCTGTCCTTCGAGCGCGACCCGCGTCTCGCCGGGGGCGTTGAATTCGATCCGGTCGAGCGTCGCCCGGCCTGTGTCGAGGGACAGGCGCAACGCGGCATTCGACAGGTCCTCCTGGCCCAACCCGATGCTGTCGATCTTCAGGTCGAGATCGATCGGCACTCGGATCAGCGGGAGGGACCATTGCTGCAGCCGGCTTTTGAAGTCCTGTCCGTTTCCGGACAGGATGAAGCTGTCCGCATCGAGCCGGCGGCCTTCGAGCTTCAAGGAGATACGCGGTTCGTTGAGCCCGATCCGGCCTTCGCCGGTCATGCGCAGGCTCGCGCCGCCCTCGCCCGCCTCCACGCTGACCGGGTTGAGCTCGACGGCGCCCGGCACCGTCTTGAACTCGGTCTCGACCGCAATGGGGATCGGGATTCCTGCGGCCGCAATCTGCGCCGGCGGGCCGAAAAGGACCTTGGCCTTGCCGGAGACCTGCGGCGTCGCGGCATCGCCGTTTCCTTCGCTTAAGCCCAGCCTGGCATCGAGATCGAAGCGAGGATAGACATCGCCCCCGCCCGAGAGCTTGACCTGGACGCTCTTATCCTCGGCCAGTTCTCCCGTGACCAAGCGAAAGGGTATGCCGGAGGTCGTTCCCTCCACCCGCCAGGGGCCGATCAGCTTCTGACCCTCGATAGAGACATTCTCGGCGAAGGCCTGGTTCGTGCGGCCCGTGCTCGCGCTCTGCGTGGTGACGAGGAGTTGGGCCACATTCAGGTTTTCGATGGCCCACTCGCGGGCCCGGCCACTGCCCGACACCAGCTCCGGCGGCAGGCGCCATTCGCCGTCGCCCGAAACCGGAATACGGATGTCGGCCCGGCCCACCCGGGTCTCCGTAAAGCGCACCTCTCCCCGGAGCAGCGGTGTCAGGTCGACCTCGGCCCTGACGTAATCGGCGGTCAGAACCGGTGAGTCCGGCGTCTTGCCGCCGAGCCGCAGGCGACCCAGGGTCACCCTCGGTGCGGGCAGAAGACGGATGCTGATGTCGCCCTCCGTCTGGGCCTCCGTGCCGGATGCGCGCGAGATCATCCGGTCGATCGTGTCGCGATGGGCCTCCCAGTTGACTAAGGGAGGCGCCGCGACAGCAACCGCCAGGATCAGGATCACGATGGATGCGATGATCGTCAGGATATCGCGCAAGAGGCTGCCTTTTCTCCGTTACAGGGACACGTCCTTATCCCATGCCGACAAGGACCGGGAGCTTTGTTCCGTGTGTTCCACTGTCAAAGCGCAATGATCTTGCCCGGGTTCATGATGTTGTGGGGATCGATCGCCTGTTTCAAGACGCGCATGAGGCCAAGGGCTGCCGGCCCATGCTCCAGTTCCAGGTACTTCATCTTCTTCTGGCCTACGCCGTGTTCGCCCGTGCAGGTTCCCTCCATGGCGACCGCCCGCCGCACGAGCCGATCCACGAAGGCTTCACAGGCCTCGATTTCCGCCGGATCGTCCGTGTTCACGAGAGGCTGCACGTGGAAATTGCCGTCGCCCACGTGGCCGACGATGGGGGCCACGAGACCGCTGTCCAGAATGTCCTGCTTGGTGGCGTCGACACATTCCGCCAGGCGGGAGATCGGCACGCACACATCGGTCGCCACCGATTGTGCACCGGGGCGCAGCCCCTTGGCCGCCCAATAGGCATCGTGACGGGCCTGCCAGAGGCGCGAGCGCTCCTCGGGCTTCGTGGCCCATTCGAACGGTCCGCCACCGAACTCGGCCGCGATCTCGCCGAAGCGCTCCGCCTGCTCCTGCACTCCGGCCTCGGACCCATGGAATTCCAGGAGCAGCAGCGGGCTCTCCGGCAGGGACAGCTTGGAATGGAGGTTGACCGCCCTCACCTGGACCTCATCGAGCAGTTCGATGCGCGCCACCGGGATGCCGGTCTGGATCGTCATGATCACCGCGTCGCAGGCGGCCTTCACCGTCGGGAACGGGCAGATGCCGGCCGAGATCGCCTCCGGAATGCCGTGGAGCTTCAGGGTGATCTCGGTGACGATGCCCAGCGTTCCCTCCGAGCCGACGAGGAGGCGGGTCAGGTCATAGCCAGCAGCACTTTTCTTGGCGCGGCTCGCCGTCTTCACGATCTCGCCATTGGGCAGCACGGCGGCAAGCGCCAGCACCACGTCCTTCATGGTTCCGTAGCGGACCGCATTGGTGCCGGAGGCGCGCGTCGCCACCATGCCGCCGATCGAGGCGTCAGCACCCGGATCGATGGGGAAGAACAGGCCCTTGTCCCGCAGGTACTCGTTCAGTTCCTTGCGGGTCACGCCCGCCTCGACCACGCAGTCGAGATCCTCGTCATGGACCGCGATAATGCGCTTCATCAGACTCAGGTCGATGGAAACTCCGCCATAGGGCGCATTGACATGTCCTTCCAGAGACGTGCCAGTGCCGTACGGGATGATCGGAACCCCGTGGGTGGCGCAGAGTCTCACGATCTCCGCCACCTCCTCCGTGGTCCGAGGATAGACCACGATGTCCGGCGGCTGGTTCTTCACCCAAGTCAGCGTATGCCCATGCTGCTCGCGCACGGCGGTCGAGGTGGCGACCCTGTCACCGAAACGCCGAGACAGGTCGGACAACAGAGCGGCAATGGAGGCGTCCGTCGCTTTCTGGCGGACAGTTGCGTGAGGGGCAGCCACTTGGGGGGCATTCATGGAGGCTTCAGATCCGGTTGTGATGCTCATTTCACCCATAGCTATCAGAACCGTTGCAAAGGCAACACTCCGGATGAGAAAGATGCCGCATCCCTCATGCAAAGCCTGCGACAACGTGCTAACATTCCTACCCCTACAGGAGAGGGGCAACCGTCTGAGCGGCATCGAGGCACGAGATTGATCATGGAGAAGCGGGTGCCCGTCTTTTTCTTTGCGCCCTTCGTGTCCTCCACGATGCGGGTCGAACCCGCTTGGATCGACTACAACGGCCATATGAACATGGCCTATTACCATGTCCTCTTCGACCGGGCCGTGGAGGAGGGTTTCAGTCTCGTAGGCCTCGGGCACGAGTATCTGGAAAAGCGCAAGGCATCCTTCTTCGCGGCCGAGGTTCACACGGTCTACAAGCGCGAACTGAAGATGCATGACCGGGTGCGTGTCACGCTCCAGCTCATCGATTTCGAGGAGAAACGCATCCACTACTATCTCGAAATCCGCCATGCCACTGAGGGCTGGGTAGCGGCAACGATGGAGGGGCTCTCCCTCCACGTGGAGATGGAAACCCGGAAGGTCTGTCCCTTCCCGGACGATATCGCGGCCAACCTCGCCGTCATGAAGATCACCCATGCCCGGCTGACGAGGCCACAATCCCTGGGCCGGGTGATCGGCATCCCGCACAAGGCCGAGATTCAGGACGCCCTATCGGCCTTGGGGACCCGGCACTAGCAAACTCTTCCCCGCCCGCAACCCGTGCGCGGCACCGGTGGGAGATACCGAGGAGCGAAAAGGCGGTCCCGCTCGATATTCTGCCGGATCCGGTTGCTTTCGCTTCGAATGTCCTGCTCGACGCCCAGAATTCGCTGATCTTGCTGGATCCGCCGATTGATCGCATCCGTATTCCGCTCCGCAGGGCTCGTGCGCGGCAGGCGCGTCTGAGCCTCGGCCGGTACGGCCAGGGGCAAGACAAGGGTTGAGACGATGGCAAGGGCCACCATGAAACGCATGGGACATTCCTCTTCGGGCCTGCCTTACTCATATGGCAAGGCAAGTCTTTTTCGACAATGAGATTGAAGCCCGGAAGTTCGACCCTGCGGCAGGATCGACAGGGATTCGGGCTCGACGCCGTTCGCCTTTTGATCCATGGTCCCGGCGATGAATCAGTCCGACAACCGACCCGAACCGCAGGATAGCCTTGCCCATGAGCCGGCATCCGGCTCCTTGAGCGCCCGCGCCCGTGCGGCGGTTACGCCGCAATCGCCTTACCTGAACGGCTTGAACCCGGAGCAGCGCGCTGCTGTCGAGGCCACCGAGGGCCCGGTTCTCGTGCTGGCGGGGGCCGGCACCGGCAAGACCCGCGTGCTCACCACCCGGATTGCGCACCTGATCGCCACCGGCAAGGCCTACCCGTCCCAGATCCTCTCCGTGACCTTCACCAACAAGGCGGCGCGGGAGATGCGCGAGCGCATCACGTCCGTGATCGGTCCCGTGGCCGAGGGAATGCAGTGGCTCGGCACCTTCCACTCCATCGGCACCAAGATCCTGCGCCGCCATGCGGAACTGGTCGGCCTGCGTTCCGACTTCACGATCCTCGGCACCGACGATCAGCTTCGCCTGATGAAGCAGGTGATCGAAGCTGAGGGCATCGACGAGAAGCGTTGGCCTGCCCGCCAGCTCGCCGCTCATATCGACGGCTGGAAGAACCGGGGCCTGGGACCCGATCAGGTTCCCGCCGGTGAAGCCGGCGCCTTTGCCAATGGCAAGGGCGGACGGCTCTACCGTGCCTATCAGGAACGTCTGAAGGTTCTCAACGCCGTCGATTTCGGCGACCTGCTGCTCGAATGTCTGCGCCTCTGGCGCGAGCATCCCGATATCCTGGAACAGTATCAGAACCGTTTCCGCTACATGCTGGTGGATGAATATCAGGACACCAACGTCGCCCAGTATCTCTGGCTGAGGCTGCTCGCCCAGGCGCGCAAGAACCTGTGCTGCGTCGGCGACGATGACCAGTCGATCTATGGCTGGCGTGGTGCCGAGGTCGACAACATCCTGCGCTTCGAGCACGACTTTCCCGGCGCCACTGTCATCCGTCTGGAGCGCAATTATCGTTCCACCGGGCACATTCTCTCCGCGGCCTCCGGACTCATCGCCAAGAACCAGGGCCGCCTCGGCAAGACCCTGCGCACGGAGGACGAGCCGGGGGAAAAGGTGACGATCACCGGCGCCTGGGATTCCGAGGACGAGGCACGCCTCATCGGCGAGGAGATCGAGGCGCTTCATGCCAAGAAGCACCCGCTCTCCGAGATCGCGATCCTGGTGCGCATCTCCGCCCAGATGCGCGAGATCGAAGACCGGCTCGTGACACTCGGCGTCCCCTATCGCGTCATCGGCGGCCCGCGCTTCTACGAACGCGCGGAAATCCGCGACGCGCTGGCGTATCTTCGCGTCGTCAACCAGCCTGCTGACGATCTCGCCTTCGAGCGGATCGTGAATACACCGAAGCGTGGCTTGGGCGATGCGACGATCCAGGTGCTGCACAACCATGC
Source organism: Microvirga sp. 3-52 (assembly GCF_018383585.1). GTDB lineage: Bacteria > Pseudomonadota > Alphaproteobacteria > Rhizobiales > Beijerinckiaceae > Microvirga. The sequence continues at coordinate 229,472 of NZ_JAHAMK010000001.1, read as the reverse complement.
CCGCGCTGCCCGCGTGCCGCTGATGGAGGCTGCTCGCTTCATCGTCGAGACCGACGAACTGAAGCCAAAACCCCGCGCCACACTGCGCGATCTTCTGATCTCCTTTGGCCGATGGTCGAAGCTGTCCGAGACGATGACGCAGTCCGAGGTCGCACAGACGGTGCTGGAGGAATCCGGCTATACCGACATGTGGCAGAAGGACAAATCGGCAGATGCGGCGGGGCGCCTGGAAAACCTCAAGGAACTCGTGCGCTCCATGGAGGAGTTCCCGGACCTGCAGAGCTTCCTCGAGCACGTCTCCCTGGTCATGGAAGCCAACGAGAGTGACACCACCGAGCGCGTGAGCCTGATGACGCTTCACGCGGCCAAAGGCCTGGAATTCGACACGGTGTTCCTGCCCGGCTGGGAAGAAGGCCTTTTCCCGAACCAGCGTGCCCTCGACGAGAGCGGCCGCGCAGGACTGGAAGAGGAACGCCGCCTCGCCCATGTGGGCCTCACCCGTGCCCGGCGTCGCGCCAAGATCTACTTCGCCTCCAACCGGCGGATCCACGGCCTGTGGAACTCGACCGTGCCAAGCCGCTTCGTCGACGATCTGCCGGAGACGAACGTGGAGATCGTGGAGGCCCCCGCGAACTTCTCCTATGGGGGATACGGCGGCGGCTCGCGCTTCGATCGCATGCAGCCCTTCAGCGGCTCGTCCTATCAGACGCCAGGCTGGCAGCGCGCCCAGGCCCACCGCGCCTCGGCCGACGATGGCGGCTATTCCGCCCGCAGGTCCGGCGAAAGGCGCGGGCCGACGCTGATCGAAGGAGAACTGGTCGCCAAATCCACCGGCGGCTCGGGCTTTGCGGTGGGCGGACGCGTCCTGCACACCAAGTTCGGCCCCGGCACCATCGAAGCCGTCGACGGCAACAAGCTCACTGTCGAGTTCGACAAGGCTGGGCGGAAGATGGTGCTCGACAGCTTCGTCGAGGCGTTGGGCTAGAGGACCATTCCTTCGTCATCGCCGCCTTGTGCCGGTGATCTCGATCCGAGATGCATGATCTCGTGAAGTGAGATGGCCGGGACAAGCCCGGCCATGAAGGAATGTCGCAGTCGGCCCTTGCCGCTGTCACTCCGCAGCCGCCGGAGGCACTGGCGCGGGCGGCGTACCGTAGGTACGTGGATCGACCGGGTTGAGGTGCCCCTCGTCTTCTGTGTAGGCCGGCGGACGATCCACATAGGTGAACGTGCCTTTGCCGTCCGGCGAAGGCCCTCGTGCCCATTGTCCCTGCTGGCTTTCCATGCCCTCGGAGTGGTTGAGGAACTGATAAGCAACTTCGGTCTTTTCCAGCTCCTGCGGGAAGTTCGACGGCACCGGAGTCATCTCAAGGCCGTCCTCCTCCAGTTCCTTGATCGCAGCGAGCCACTGGTTCTGGTGCATGGTGTCACGGGCAAGCATGTATGAGAGCATGTCGCGCACACCGGTGTCGTTCGTCATATTGTAAAGACGGGCGACCTGCAGGCGGCCCTGGCTCTCCGCCGTCACGTTGAAGCGGAAATCGGCCAGAAGATTGCCGCTCGCAACGGTATATTTCGAGGTCCAATGATTGCCCACGCTGTCGCTCGGATGGGAGCCAAGGCCTGTGACTATGTAATGCTGCGGGTTCATGCCGGCAACGATAGCGTCCTCGACGCGAGCCCCGCCCATCACGGCTCCGACCACCGAGTTCTTGGCCATATCCTCCTGCTGCTCGATCGGTGAGGTTTCGAGCAGGCGCGCGATCATGGTGGCGAGCATCTCGACATGGCCGATTTCCTCGGTGCCTATGTCCATGATCATGTCCTTGTATTTCTGCGGACCGCGGCAGTTCCAGCCCTGGAACAGATAGGTCATCATCACGCTGATCTCGCCCCATTGGCCGCCGAGGGGCTCCTGAAGCATTTTTGCGAAGATGGGATCGGGTTTATCCGGCTTGGCGTGATACGCCATTTGCTTCTGACGGAAGAACATCGGCTGCTCCTGTTCGATGAATTGGATGATGCCCCCGGCCCCACGAGGGTCAGCCTTCCAACCGGAGCGACTAATGGTTGTTCCCCAAATAGGCTGTCCTTCCTGCACTTTAGACTGGTTCTGATCTGCTGGTTTTCCCTCTAGCAACCTGCCTGCAACTGTGGAACCATCCCGTGCAACCAAGCAATCGAAGAGGCTCCGATGTTCCCGCTGTCCCATATGCTGAAGTCGTTTATTCGCGCAGGCACCCTGAGGGTGATCGACGCGGAGGGCGCCGTGCATGTATTCGGCGGGGAAAAGCCCGGGCCGAGCGTCACCATGCGGCTCACGGATCGCTCCCTCTATCATAAGCTCTTTCTCAATCCGGAACTGCATGCGGGCGAAGCCTATATGGATGGGCGCATGAGCTTCGAGGATGGCTCCAACTTGAGAGACTTCCTCAACCTCTTCTCGATGAACCGCTCGACCCTGGCCAATTATCCGCTCCAGAACGTGCTGAAGCGCATCTCGCGGACCGTAAAGCGATTCCAGCAGGCAAACCCCGTCGGCAAGGCGCAGCAGAATGTGGCGCATCACTACGATCTCGGAAACGACTTCTACAAGCTCTTCCTCGACAAGGGGATGCAGTATTCCTGTGCCTACTTCATGAACGACGACGACACGCTGGAAGAGGCACAACAGAACAAGCTGCGACTCATCGCCTCGAAGCTTCAGCTCAAGCCCGGCCTGAAGATCCTCGACATCGGGAGCGGCTGGGGCGACCTCGCGCTCTACCTCGCCGCAATGGAGGACGTGGACGTCACGGGTGTCACACTCTCGAAAGAGCAGTACGAACTCTCGAACGAGAAGGCGCGGCGAGCCGGCCTGTCCGATCGTGTTCGCTTCGAGCTGCTTGATTATCGTAAGGTGGAGAAGAAGTTCGATCGCATCGTCTCGGTCGGCATGTTCGAGCATGTGGGCGTGCAGCATTACGGTGAGTTCTTCGCCAAGATCAATGCGCTTCTCGACGATGACGGCCTCATGGTGCTGCACTCCATCGGCAAGATGAGCCCGCCCGGCACCGCGAGCCCATGGCTGCGCAAATACATCTTTCCCGGCGCCTACTCCCCTGCCCTGTCGGAGGTTTTCCCGGTTGTCGAGCAGAACCAATTGTGGGTGACCGACCTTGAGTTCCTGCGCCTTCATTACGCCATGACGCTCAACCATTGGCATCGGCGCTTCGAAGCCAACCGGGAGAAGATCGCTGCCATGTACGACGAGCGCTTCTGCCGGATGTTCGAGTTCTATCTCATCAGCGCCGAGACCATGTTCACGACTGGCAGCCAGCTCGTGTTCCACATGCAGCTGGCGCGCAAGCGCGATGCAGCGCCCGTCGTGCGCGATTACATCACGGATACCCAGCGCGTGTACAAGGCCAAGGAAGCCGAGCGCCTCAAAGTTCTCGAAGGAGCCAGAGAACTGACGCCCGCCTGAGAGCGAGCGTCAGTTCCTCGAATTCCGGCTCAGGTCAGGGTCTCGTAATCCTTGTTCTTCAAGCCATCATGCGAGTGGCGCGTTGGCAGCTTGCCTTTCGGTTGCTTCTTGAAATGCGATGAGGCCTTGGCGCCGACCGGTCCTTTCGAAATCGTGATGCCGCCGTCCACCGTGTAAAGCGCGCCCGTGACGAAGCTCGCCTCATCGGAGGCCAGGAAGCAGAACACGTTCGCGACCTCCTCCGGCGTGCCCCGCCGGCCCATGGGGGTCGCCTGCGTGATCATGGTTGCGAGCTCAGCATCCATTGGCCCCGTAGATTTGTGCGTCCACGCGGTATCGATGGGGCCGGGGCACACGCAATTGGCACGCACGCCATAGGGAACTTGTTCCGCTGCCACACCACGTATGAAGGAATGAATGAAGGCCTTCGTGCCGCCATAGGGGGTATTTTTTGGGTGGCCGAGCATGCCGGCCTCCGATCCCGTGGCGATGATGTTGCCGTGCGTCTCCTGCAGATGGGGTAAGGCGAACTTGGTCATCAGGAAGACCGAGCGCACATTCGAGCGAAACGTCTCGTCGAATTTGTCGGTGGGATAATCCTGCGTCTCGGCAACGGCCAGGAAGACTCCTGCATTGTTGATGAGAATGTCGATGCGGCCATAAGCACTCACGCAGGCTTCGACGGCTGCCTGAGCATGGTGCTCGTCGGCGATGTCGCCGAGGTAGATCTCCGCGAAGCCACCGGCTCCGTTGATCGTGCGAGCGACATCCTCCACCGGATCGTCCGGCAGACCGACAAGGAGAAGACGCGCGCCCTCCTGGGCAAACTTGAGCGCGATCGCTTCACCGATACCGGTACCGGCACCCGTCACGATGGTCACCTTATCGAAAAGACGTCCGGGCATTGGGGATCTCCTGGGAGAGAAAAATCGCAGCCGTCGATCCGCAGACCACGGCCGACATCAGGTGAGGGCACAACGGGACGCCACCCTGACGGTTCCAGGGAAAGCCGGATCTCACGGACAGGTGACCTCCGGCCCGAGGGGTGGTAAGGCGAGGTCATGCTCGAAGGTCTGCACCCCAATCGCCCCACCCACGTCTTCCGCATCACCACGGACGAGCGCTCCGCACGCGTCATGACCGACATGATCGGCGAGATCTTCGATCCGGCCGAGACGGCCGTTGCCTCCTTCGAGACGAAGGATGGCGGGCCGTGGATGCTGGAGGCCTATTTCGCGCATCAGCCCGACGAGGCAGCAATTCGTGACTTGTTGCGTCCCCTCGTCGGGGCAGAGGCGGACAAGGGCGTTTTCCTTCCGCTCGAACAGAAGGATTGGGTGAAGGCTTCGCTGGAGGGTCTCAAGCCTGTCCGTGCGGGCCGCATATTCGTCCATGGCTCGCATGATCGTCACGAGCGCCGCCCCAGCGACATCGCCATAGAGATCGAGGCGGGCTTGGCCTTCGGCACGGGGCATCACGGCACGACCAAAGGCTGCCTGCTCGCTTTTGTGGATGAGCTGAAGATGCGCACGCCCCGCCATGTGCTCGATGTCGGCACCGGCACGGGCATTCTGGGTTTTGCCGCAGCGAAGATTTTGAAACGGCCCGTGGTGGCTGGAGACATCGATCCGGAAGCGGTGCGCGTGGCGCGCGAGAATGCGCGGCTGAACGGGATCGGGGCCTTTATGAAGCTCTACGTAGGCCCCGGCATCCGCCATGCGGAGGCTGACCGTGCGGGCCATTTCGATCTGGTCTTTGCCAATATCCTGGCAAAGCCCCTGCGGATGCTGGCACCCTCGCTGGCGCATGTGGCGAGCCGGGACGGGACGATCATTCTGTCGGGCCTGCTGGCTCGAGACGTTCCCGGAGTCCTGTCGGCCTATGCCCATCAGGGCTGGTATCTGCAGCGCCGCTACGATCTCGACGGCTGGGCGGCGCTGGTGCTGAGGCGGGGCAACGCTCGTCCGCTACCCCGCCACTAATTCTCATTACTCGGACAGAACACCCGGATAGCGCTTGGCGAGCTCGCTGCGCAGCTTGAGGCTTTCAGCCCAGACGTCGCGGATGGCCTTCATGGCCGTGATGATGATTATGGTGTTGTCTCGTTTTGAAAGAGAACTGTTAAATCTTGACGGGCAAAAGCTCGGATTGGCCCAGGAATAGCGATGAATGGTCCTGCCTACGGCTCAGGTCGCTCACGAAAGCCTCGTGGCGGCGCAACTCCCGTGCGGCGCTCCTGGCGCGGCTCTCCACGAGCGCGCTCACGAAGCGTGTAGCCATCTGCGAAAGCTTCAAAGGGGCTTGTACGCGACCGACGAGGGCGGACGATAAAACGGCTGTGATCATGGGCTCATCTCCAACAGATTGGTGCTGAGACCCTTCAGCGCTCCCCTGTTTTCGTTATCAGGAAGATAAGCTCGGTCCGACTTTAGTTGAAGTCACAAGATCACATGATTGTCATGCGTCCATTGCAGGACACCTTCATAAATGATTAGCTGGCAGGCACTCTGTGCATATTTTGCGGGCCTGTCGCCGCAGAATACAGCACCATCCGTGGGGAACTCGGCTGCCTGCGTTTCCATTGGAACAACCCGAAAAGTGGTTTTCTCTTTTGGGTCCGATGCTCTAGCGTGTCGCCCTCTTCATTTCCGACCTTCGGTGCTGATTTCCATGGCTCAGTTCCAGTTCTTCAACGATACGACCTCCCCTGCTCAAGGCCTGCAGCACATCGCCAAACTACGCACGGAGATGGCCAGACGCGGCTTCGACGGTTTCATCGTCCCACGCGCCGACGAGCATCAGGGAGAGTACGTCCCGAAGAGCGCTGAGCGCCTGGCTTGGCTCACAGGTTTCACGGGCTCTGCAGGCACGGCCGTGATTCTCCAGAACGAGGCAGCTCTCGTGGTCGATGGACGCTACACCGTCCAGGCCGCCGAGCAGGTGGATACGTCGGTCATTACCCCGGTCCAACTCACTGCCTCCACGCCGGAGGACTGGATTGCCGAGCGTCTCCCGGCGGGTGGCGTGCTCGCCTATGACCCGTGGCTTCACACGAGCGACGGCTTGAAGAAGCTCGAGCACGCCGTAAATCGCGTCGGAGGGAAGCTTGCCCCGGTCGACATCAATCTGGTCGACGTGATCTGGATCGACCGCCCGGCCCCGCCGCAGGCTCCCGTAAGACCACACCCGCTCGACCAGGCGGGCGAGGCCGCGCCCGCCAAGCTGGAACGCATCCGCAAGAAGATGGCCGAGGCGAAGCTCGATGCGCTGGTCATCTCCGATCCACACAATCTTGCCTGGGCCTTCAACCTTCGCGGCGGCGATGTGGGGCACACGCCCCTGCCTCTCGGCTACGCCATTCTTCCCAAGGAAGGCCGTGCCAGCCTCTTCTTCGACCCGGCGAAGGTGACGAACGAGGCCGGCGCGGCGGTGGGCGACCTCGCAGATTTCGCGCCGATCGGCACCTTCCAGAGCGCGCTCGACATCTTGGGCCAGACAGGCGGCAAGATCCGAATCGATTCCGCCACCGGGGCCGTCGCTCTGATCCGGCGCATCGAGGCGGCCGGCGGCGCGGTCGACGTCGGGGCCGATCCGATCGCTCTCATGAAGGCGGTCAAGAACGAGGCCGAGATTGCAGGCTCCCATGCCGCACATCTGCGAGACGGCGTGGCGGTCGCGCGCTTCCTGGCTTGGCTCGACCGCGAGGCGACTTCGGGCAAGCTCACGGAGATCGACGCGGTTGACGCGCTGGAGGCCTTCCGCCTCGAGACGGGCGCTTTGAAGAACGTCTCCTTCCCGAGCATTTCGGGCGCAGGTCCCAATGCCGCTCTGCCCCATTACCGCGTCACGCGTTCGAGCAACCGCACCCTTGAGCCGAATCAGATCTTCCTGATCGATTCCGGCGCGCAATACGAGGACGGCACGACGGATATCACCCGCACGATCATCGTGGGAGAGCCGACGGCCGAGATGAAGGACCGCTTCACCCGTGTGCTCAAGGGCCATATTGCCATCGCGCAGGCCGTGTTTCCGAAGGGTACGACGGGCGCGCAGATCGATTCCTTTGCCCGCAAACCGCTTTGGGACGCGGGCTTCGACTTCGATCACGGCACGGGCCACGGCATCGGCAGTTATCTCTCGGTGCACGAAGGCCCGCAGCGCATCGCCAAAACCGGGCATACGCCGCTGGAGGTGGGCATGATGCTCTCCAACGAGCCGGGCTACTACAAGCCGGGCGCCTACGGCATCCGCATCGAGAACCTGATCCTCGTGGAGCCGCGCACGATTCCCGGCGCGGATCGTGAGATGATGGGCTTCGAGACGCTGACCTTCACGCCCATCGACCTGCGCCTGGTCGAGCCCACGATCATGACGGCCGACGAGATCGCATGGCTCAATGCCTATCATGCTGTTGTACGCGAGAAGATCGGGCCGAAGCTCGATCCCGAGACGCGGGCGTGGCTGGAGAACGCGACGCAGGCGATTGGCTGAGACTCGCCACTGTCATTCTAGGCTCTCGCTCCGCTCACCCTGGAATGACAGTGAGACTGTCGCATCAAATCAGATTGCGCAACACCACGACGGCAATCACGCCGACAGCCACCGTGCCGAGCAGCGGGAGCCTGAACGCAGCCACTGCCGTGATGGTGGCGGCGGAGGCTTCCGCCCATCCGGTCGTGAGCGCCGTCGGCGCGATCACGGCGACCAGTACGGCTGGCGGGATGGCGTCGAAGGCAGCCTTGGCTCGGCCCGTGAGCACGAGGCGATCGGCGACGAAAAGACCCGCGATGCGGGTGACGTAGGTCACGAGTGCCATGGCCACAATGGCCAGCAGAGTCGTCGTGTCGAGGCTCATGAGCGCGCCTCCTCGGGAGCTGCGAGATAAGCGGCGGCAATGCCGGCGAGCGCACCCGAAGCCACATGCCAGGGTGCGCCGATGAAGTGATGCACGAGAGCCGCGACGCCGGCGCTGACCGCGACCGTGACCAGCGTTACCCGGCTGCGGCCGAAACCGGCGACGAGGCCGATGAACAGGGCCGTGAAGGCGAAATCCGCGCCGATCCGTTCCGGGTCGCCGAGGAACGAGCCGAGGATCGCCCCGACGCACGAAAAGGCGGTCCAGTTCGCCCACAGCACGACGCCCATGACGGCCCAGTAGGCGCCGGTGACGGGCCTGTCCAGCGCGCGGCGCTCGGACAAGGCCCAGGCCTCGTCGGTGAGGAAGAAAAAGCTGAGGAATTTCTGGACCCGCGACATCTGCACCTTGGGCGACAGGGACGCCCCCATCAGCACGTGGCGCGCATTGATCAGCAGCGTCGCGAAAGCGAGCGTCAGGATGGGCGCGGGATGAATCCAGGTTTCGATGGCGGCGAACTGCGCCCCGCCTGCGAAGACGAGAGCCGACATCACCGTGACTTCCAGCGGCGTCAGCCCCTTGGCGGCCGCTACCGCGCCGAAGAGCAGGCTGATCGGAACAGCCGCCACCACGATGGGTGCAATGTCGCGCAAGCCGGCTTTGATCTCACGGCGATAGTTGGTGGCGAAGGGACTCGATTGATCCATGACGATGCTCTTTTCACCGCACCTTATGCGCGCTGGACACGGAGCCGTCTTGGATGAAAGTGCGGTCTCAGGCGGCCCGGTAGGCCCCCGGCGTCACGCCCATGCGGGCTTTGAAGACGCGGTTGAGGTGGCTCTGATCGAAGAAACCGCACGCGGCCGCGACGTCGCCCGGAGCCTGGCCCTGGCTCAACAATTTCGTGGCCGCGCGAAAGCGACGGTCGAGGAGGTAGGCATGCGGCGTCAGGCCGGTCTCCTTGGCGAAGGCGCGGATGAAGTGGCTGCGGGAGAGCCCCGCCATATTGGCGAGATCGGCAAGGTCCGTCTCCTCGCTCATGTGAGCGTCCAGATAATCCCGCACCCGCAGGATGCCCTTCGAGCCGTAGCGCAGGGTCGGCAGGGCATCGAGATCGGCCCAGCGGGCGATCAGGCGGCTCAGAAAATCGATCAGGCGGGTGTCCTGCTCCATTTCGGAGGTCCAGCTTTCATCCTGGCAGAGACAGGCATGAAGCCTGACCTGAGCCAGGAAAAGCTCGGGATCGTTGATGACGGAACGCGGGAACCAGGGGGCACGGGAGAGCGGCCGCCCGGCCACGTCCTCGGCGATCTCCTGCATCAGCTCGGCCGAAGGGTAGAAGGTGCGGTACTCGAACCCTCCGCCATAAGGCTCCCCGTCATGGATCTCGTCCGGGCAGACGACCGCCACGGACCCTGCCGGCACGTAGTGCTGCTCGCCGCGATGGAAGAAGGTCTCGCAGCCGGCCAGAACCGCCGCGATGGCATAGGTGTCGTGGCTGTGGCGGGCATAAGCGTGACGGCGGAAGGTCGCGCGCAGGCAGTCGAGGTCGCGAAAGCGCGGCACTCGCCAGAAATGCGTCACGTCGCCCACCCCGACCTGATCGGGATCGAGCGAGACCTCGGGGGTGATCACCGTCATCGCCGACACCATGCCACATGAGAATGTCCAAGTCTTGGACAGAAATCTCACCCGCGCCCGACGAGGGCGAACCAGCCGTCCTCGTCCATGACCTGAAGGCCCAGTTCCGCAGCCTTTGCGAGCTTCGATCCCGCGCCAGGGCCAGCCACCACGATGTCCGTCTTCTTGGACACGGAGCCCGCCACTTTGGCGCCGAGCCGCTCGGCCATGGCCTTGGCCTCCTCGCGGGTCATCTGCTCCAGGGAGCCGGTGAACACCACGGTCTTACCCGCCACGGGCGAATTCGCCAAAGCCGGCGCCTCCATGGCCTCGACTGACACTTGGGCAAGAAGTGCATCGAGCATCTCCTCGTTATGACCCTCCTTGAAGAACTCGACGACGGCTTCCGCCACCACCGGCCCGATGCCGCCGATGGCGGTGAGTTCCGCATGTGCTTCCGATGAAGGATCGGCCGCGGCCTTCGCCGTTTCACGCAAGTGCTCGAAGGTGCCGAAATGGCGTGCCAGCAGCCGCGCGGAGGTTTCGCCGATATGAGGAATGCCGAGGGCGAAGATGAAGCGGTTGAGCGCGATCGAGCGACGGGCTTCGATGGCGGCGAACAGGTTCTTCGCGCTGGTCTCGCCCCAGCCTTCCCGGTTCTCCAGACGCTTGAGGCTCTTCGCATTGCGCGCCTGCAGGGTGAAGATGTCCTGCGGCCGCTGGACGAGCCCCTCTTCGTAGAACTCGTCGATGCGCTGCTCGCCCATGCCCTCGATATCGAAGGCATTGCGCGACACGAAATGCTTCAGGCGTTCGCGGGCCTGCGCCGGGCAGATGAGCCCGCCGGTGCAGCGGCGCACGGCGTCTTCCTTGCCGGTGCGCGGGTTGACCTCGCGCACCGCATGGCTGCCGCAGGCCGGGCATGTGGTCGGAAATTCGTAGGGCTTCGCATCAACCGGGCGCTTCTCCAGCACCACGTCGAGGACCTTCGGGATCACGTCGCCGGCCCGGTTGATGATCACCGTGTCGCCGATGCGGATGTCGACGCCGTTGCGGATCTTCTCGCCGTTGCCGCCGATGCCCTTGATGTAATCCTCGTTGTGCAGGGTCGCGTTGGACACGACGACGCCGCCGACGGTGACGGGTTTCAACCGCGCGATGGGGTTGAGCGAGCCGGTGCGACCCACATTGATCTCGATATCCTCGAGCACCGTTACGGCTTTCTGGGCAGGAAACTTGTGTGCCAGAGCCCAGCGCGGCGAGCGGGAGACGAAGCCGAGTCGCTGCTGCAATCCCAGGTCGTCGACCTTGTAGACGACGCCGTCGATGTCGTAGCCGAGATTGGCGCGGTCGGTCTCGATGGCATGGTAGTGCTCCAGCATCTCCGCGATGCTCGTGCAGAGGCGGGTGAGCGGATTGACCTTGAGGCCGAAGCTGCGGAAGCATTCCATCATGCCGTGTTGCGTCGTCGCCGGCATGGTGCTCACCTCGCCCCAGGCATAGGCGAAGAAGCGCAAGGGGCGAGATGCGGTGATCGACGCATCGAGCTGGCGCAGGCTACCCGCCGCCGCGTTGCGCGGGTTGGCGAAAAGCGCCTTTCCGGCCGCCTCCTGCCGCGCGTTGATCGCGGCGAAATCCTCGTGCGAGAGATAGACCTCGCCGCGCACCTCGAGGATGTCGGGGACGTTCGAGCCCTTGAGCCGGTGCGGAATGTCCCCCACCGTGCGAGCGTTGTTCGTCACGTCCTCGCCGACCGCTCCGTCGCCGCGGGTGGCGGCGGACACGAGCCTGCCGTTCTCGTAGCGCAGGCTCAAGGAGAGACCGTCGATCTTCGGCTCGGCCGTGAAGGCCAGCGGCGCATCGGCCTTCCATTGCAGGAAGCGGCGGATGCGCTCGACGAATTCCTCCACCTCCTCGTCGGCGAAGCCGTTGGCGAGCGAGAGCATCGGCACCCGATGGCGGATCTTGCCGAACTTCTCCGACACCTTGGAGCCGACCTTCTGCGTCAGGCTCTCGGGCGTCTTCAGCTCGGGGAACTGATCTTCGAGGGCTTCGTAGCGCTTGCGCAGGGCATCATACTCAGCGTCCGAGACGCTCGGGGCGTCCTCCTCATAATAGCGCCTGTCGTGTTCCTTGATCTCGGCGCCGAGCGCCTCATGCTCGATCCGCGCCTCATCGGGCGTCAGGTGGTCGACAGGATTCTGAGAAGCGGTGCTGCGTGGGGGCATGGTCGAATCGTGTTTGAGGGTGCTTGAACCATAGCGCTCTGCGGGAGACTCTCCAGGGGTCGGACGGCCATTCGCACCGACCGTCCACCGTGATCAGGGTCCGCGCAGGCGAAGATCCGCCATCATGTGCAGAAGATGGCTTGTCCGTCTGCCTGGAATGGCGTGAACGGTGCGGCCGGGTTCCCGTTGTCCAAGCTGCCGTGGAACTCCCGGATCGGGGCGTCGGCAACGTCGAACTCGCCGACCAGCTCGAAGTCACATGCAGGATAAAAGGGATGATAGGCGGCAATCCTTACGCCCTTCGGGCCATGCTTGGCCTGGAAGCGCTTGAGACTGGCATAAAGCGCCGCGATGCCACCGCGCGAGACCCTCATCAAGTACGGGTAGCGTCGATGCGCAGGTCCGCCGCTGACAGCTCCATAGCCCGGTAGGCAACGTAAATCTGTGCGAGCAGCCCGATCCGGACCTGCCATTACTCCGCCGTCATCACCGGGCTTGTGCCGGCGATCCCAATTGGCTGGTGCCTCGTTCCGCTTGCGATTTCATTTAGCCCTCGGACGCTCCGCCGGTCATCACCGGCTTTGTCCTGGTGATCCCGATGCCTGAAGCGCGGCGCTCGTCCGACTGGGATAGCCGGGTTCAGGCCCGGCCATGACGTGTGAGGGTGTGATGACGTCTGCGGGGATGATCGTCACCTGTCCAAGCGCCAGCACCTGTCCTCTGTGCAAGAGCCAGCACCTGTAGGCCCGGAGCCGTGGGGCTCCGAGCCGTCAGGTTGATCGAGGGAGGTGCGACGGGCCACCCGGCTCGATGATCTATGGAGAATGGGAAGAGCCGGACGGCGCTTCGCACGCGGTACTTTTCAGGCGGACCTCCTGCGCTGTCAGCCCAGGGTCGGCCTCCCGCGATCACAGGCGTGCGAGGCCTGCGGCAGGACCGCTCCCCGCCCCTCGCTTGTGACGCCTCGCGAGCGCGCCCCCCGTCGGACCGGGATGAGCACCGGTCTAGCTCAGGTGATACACTGTGTTAAGAACAAAGTGAGAACATAACATCTCGCCTCATCACACCCGCCGCGTCATCACCTCCTCCACGTCATCACCGGCCTTGTGCCGGTGATCCCGATCGGAAAGGCACAGCGCTCCACAGCATCGGGATGGCCGGGTCAAGCCCGGCCGTGACGGCAGAGGGTGCGACCAAGGACAGTGTCACTCCCGGATGCGGGACAAGCAGCGGAGGAGAACGAAATTCACGGTCAGGCGCGGCCTTGTGCATCCCCTCCTCTGCCTTCAACTCGCCGGGTTGACACGGGGTGGAGGCCGCCCTCCTGCCCGGGAGAGCGCCGGAGCATCAGCCTGCGACTGTCCGCACCGGCGCCGAGTTGGAAAGGTCCTTCAACGCGCCGCGCAGATGATCAGGCTCGAATTCCGCCATGCCGGCCTCGATGGCGCCATGGAGGCTGCGCCAGATCGGGATGGCGGCCGCTAGGATCTCCCTCCCCTTATCGGTCAGACGCAGCAGGCGGTTGCGGCGATCGTCCGGGTCCTTGGCGATAGCCACGAGGCCGTCGCGCTCGAGCGGCTTCAGGGCGGCGGTCAAAGTGGTCCGGTCCATGGCCAGAAGTTGCGCCACGGGCGCTATGGATGGTGGCTCGGGACGGTTGAGTGCGTTCAGCAGCGAAAACTGCCCGGAGGTCAGCCCGACGGGCCGCAGGGCCTCGTCGAACAGGCGCGACAGCGCCCGGGCGGCGCGCTGAACATGCAGGCAGAGGCAGGCGTCGCGGATCAGGTGCGTTGTCTCGAAGGGAACGGCGCCGGAGTTTGACATGGCCCAATTATGTTGATATCAACGTATTTGTCAAGAAAAACAGGTGTCTGAAGCGCCGCATATCCAAGCTCTGATTCCAAGAAACCCAAGGGAGATACGCGATGAAGTATGTCGATGGCTTCGTGCTCGCCGTGCCGGCGGATAAGAAGGACGAGTATCGTAAGCACGCGGCCGAGGCCGCCCCCCTGTTCAAGGAATTCGGCGCCACCCGCATGGTGGAATGCTGGGGCGACGACGTGCCGGACGGCAAGCTCACGGATTTCCGCCGCTCCGTGCAGGCCAAGGACGGCGAGGTCGTGGTGTTCAGCTGGATCGAGTATCCCTCGAAGGAGGTCCGGGACGCCGCCAATCAGAAGATCATGACCGATCCTCGCATGCAGGCCATGGGCGAGCAGATGCCCTTCGACGGCAAGCGCATGATCTTCGGCGGCTTCATGCCGATCCTCGACGTCTAGCGCCTTGAGCCTGGAAGGGGTTGTCCCTTCCAGGCTTGATCCGACGCTCCACCAACTGCGCAGAGAGGTGCGACATGGCCAATCAGCACGGCGATTTCATCTGGTACGAACTCCTCACGAACGATGCCGACGCGGCCGCACGCTTCTACGGCGCGGTTGTCGGATGGCAAGAGAGACCCGCGGAGTGCTCCGATCGCGGCTACCGGATCTTCGCGATCCGCGGCACGGATATCGGCGGGCTCATGCCCCTCCCGGCCGGTGCCGAGCAGGCGGGCATGCGCCCGACCTGGCTCGGCTATGTCGCCGTCGAGGACGTCGATGCGACGGCGTCCGAGATCGTTCGGGACGGCGGCGCCCAGCACATGCCACCCACCGACATCCCCGGCGTCGGCCGCTTCGCGATGCTCACCGACCCACAAGGGGTCATGTTCTACGTGATGCGCGGCGCCATGGACGGGACGAGCACGGCCTTCGACCAGAGCCAGTTCGGCCATTGCAACTGGAACGAGCTCTCCACCACCGATCCGGCAGCGGCGCTTGCCTTCTACCAATCCCGCTTCGGTTGGAAGAAGGGCGATGCCATGCCGATGGGCGAGATGGGCGATTACCAGTTCATCGACCATGGCGGCCGGACCATCGGGGCCATGATGCGGCGCACGCCCGAGGGTCCGCCGCCGGCCTGGACCTTCTACTTCGGCGTCGAGGATATCGATGTCGCGGCGAAGGCCACGTCCGGCAACGGCGGCGCGATCCATTACGGCCCCGCCGAGGTTCCCGGCGGCGTGTTCATCATCGTGGCCAGCGACCCGCAGGGAGCCATGTTCGGCCTCGTCGGCCCGCGCAAATCATGATCTCAGGAGCCCTGCCATGAACATCCATGTTTCCGCCTTCAAATGGGTGCCGCCCTTCGCTCAAGGCTATGTCCGCGATCTTCGTGTGCGCTGGGCTCTCGAGGAGGCAGGTCTTCCTTACGAGGCGACGTTGATCGATCCCGGGATCCAGGCGACCACCGCCTATCGCGAATGGCAGCCTTTCGGCCAGGTTCCCGCCTACAGGGACGACGCGGTCGAGATCTTCGAATCCGGCGCGATCGTGCTGCACCTCGCGATGCGATCCGAGGCGCTCGCCCCTGCGGACGAAGCGGGCCGGGCTCGGGTCACGACCTGGGTGATCGCGGCCTTGAACTCGGTCGAGCCCCATGTGCAGAACCTGGTTCAGCTCGACGTCTTCCATGCCGGCGAGGCGTGGACGAAGGAGCGCCGCCCGCAGGCCGAGGCCATGCTGTGCAAACGCCTCGCCGCTCTCAGAGCGTGGCTCGGCGAACGCGAATTTCTCGAGGACCGTTTCACCGCCGGCGACCTGATGATGACCATGGTCCTGCGCGAGCTTGTCGAAACGGGGCTGCTGGAGCGCTATGCCAATCTCGATGCCTATGTCCGCCGCTGCACCGGCCGGGCGGCCTTCGGGCGCGCCCTGGAGGCTCAGTTGCAGCCCTTCCGGGAGAACGCACCGGCGGCCTGATCGCCCGAGCATGCCGTCGAAAACCTGATCTGAGAACACGACAGCGACCCTCCCGAGGAGCCTTCTCATGGCTGACGAACTTGTTCCCGCCGCAGAGCTCGCGCGGCGCTCGCCGGTGCGCTTCCCGAACGAGAGCGCGCCGAATACCGCGCCGCGCGCACTGCCCTGCTGGCCGAGGAGATCGAACTGCGTCGCCACCTGGAGCGCGTGGCGGCGCAGCGCCGTGCCCTGCCGCCCGGCGGCGAAGTGATCGGCGATTATCGCTTCGAAGGCGAGGATGGCCCGGCGAGCGTCGCCGATCTCTTCGGCGACAGGCAGTCACTCGCCGTCTACAGCTACATGTTCGGCCCGCAGCGCGAGCGCCCCTGCCCTATGTGCACCAACCTGCTCGGAGCAATCGAGGGCAACGGCGCCGATATCCAGCAGTGCATGGCGTTTGCCGTCGTCGCGCGCTCGCCGATCGAGCGGCTGATCGCCTGGAAGAAGGAACGCGGCTGGACGAACCTGAAGCTCTATACCGACCTCAACGGCAACTACTCCCGCGATTATCACGGCGTCCTGCCGGACGGGTCGGAAATCCCGAGCTTCAACGTGTTCACCCGGCGCGACGGGACCATCCGTCACTTCTGGAGCGGCGAGATGACCAGCGATTCCGCCGATCCCGGCCAGGATCCCCGCGGCGCCCCGGATTTCGCCCCTCTGTGGAACGTGCTCGACACCACGCCCGAAGGGCGCGGGACGGACTGGTATCCGAAGTTGAGCTACAGAACATGATGAGGGCTGGCCATTGATGACATTCCCGGAAGGCCGTGCAGCGGACGGGAACGACACTCTCCGACGTCATGGCCGGGCTTGACCCGGCTATCCCGATCCGGTGAGGCGCCGCGCTTCTCATTATCGGGATCACCGGCACGAGGCCGGTGATGACGTGCACGGGTGGATCAATCGGGCCGCCGTAACGGCTCCCGTCAATGCGCGGCCGCTTCTAGCAGCCGCGCCGCCGCCGCGCGGGCTTCCTCGGTGATCGTCGCGCCGGCGAGCATGCGGGCGATTTCCTCCCGGCGCGGCGTCGCTTCGAGCGGGATCACGCGGGTGGCGACCCGGTCTTCCTTGCCGCGCACGCCTTCCTTGGCGATGAGGAAGTGGCTGCCGGCCTTGGCGGCGACCTGCGGCGCATGGGTCACGGCCATCACCTGGACCTTCCGCGCCAGCCGCGCGAGCCGCTGGCCGATGGCGTCGGCCACCGCGCCGCCGACGCCGGTGTCGATTTCGTCGAAGACCAGGGTCGGGGCCGAGCCCTTGTCCGCCAGCACGACCTTCAGCGCCAGCATGAAACGGGACAGCTCGCCGCCCGAGGCCACCTTCATCAGAGGGCCGGGACGGGTCCCGGGATTGGTCTGGGCCCAGAACTCGACGCGCTCGAAGCCGCTCGGATCACGGCTGTCCTCGTCGGTTGTGATCTCGGTGATGAACCGCGCCCGCTCGAGCTTGAGGGGCGGCAGCTCGGCCTGGACCGCGGCATCGAGGGACTGGGCGGCCTTCTTGCGTCCGGACGAGAGGGCTTTGGCGGCTTTCACGTAGGCGGTGTCGGCCTCCTTGAGGGCGCTCTCCAGCCCGACGAGTTTTTCCTCGCCCGCATCGATGGCCGCCACGTCCTCCTCGAAGCGCTGGCGCAGGGCGGCGAGTTCGTCGGCCGGGACATCGTATTTGCGAGCGGCGGCGCGCAGGGCGAAGAGGCGCTCCTCGGTCTGCTCCAGCTCGCGCGGGTCATATTCGGTGGCGCGGATGGCCTCTTCGAGAGCCGCGCGAGCCTCGTCGATGGCGACGAGTGCGGCATCGAGGGCCTTCACGCTGGGCTCGACGAGAGACGGCGCCTGGGCGCTGCGGCGCTCGAGCTTGCGCACGGCGGCCGAGAGCTCGTTGACCGGAGACGTGTTGCCGGCGACGACCTCATAGGCCTCATTGAGATCCTGGGCCACCTTCTCCGACTGCATCATGATGACCCGGCGCTCGGCCAGAGTCTCCTCCTCCCCGGCCTGGGGATTCAGGGTGGTCAGCTCCTCGACCGCATGACGCAGGAAATCGGCCTCCTTGCGGGCCTTCTGGATGCGGTTGCGGTGGTCCTGCAGGGACGTACGGGCATCGCGCACTTTCCGTGCGGCTTCGGCAACCGCCTGCACCTCGGCGGAGAGGCCGCCGAAGGCGTCGAGGATGGCGCGATGGGACACGGGGTCGACGAGGGCACGGTCATCGTGCTGGCCGTGGATCTCGACCAGGGTCCCGCCGATGGCCCTGAGGACCTGCACGCTGACGGGCTGGTCGTTGACGAAGGCCCGGGTGCGCCCGTCGGCCACCTGGACGCGGCGCAGAATCAGGTCGCCGTCGATGTCGATATCGGCATCCGCCGCGATGCGGCGGGCCGGGTGGTCGAGGGGGCAGTCGAAGACAGCCGTCACCTGCCCCTGGTTCTCGCCGTGGCGCACGAGGCTTCCGTCGCCGCGGCCGCCGAGGGCCAGGGCGAAGGCGTCGAGCAGGATGGATTTGCCAGCGCCGGTCTCACCCGTGAGGACACTCAGCCCCTCATGAAAGTGAAGCTCAAGCCTGTCGATGAGGACGATGTCGCGAATCGCCAGCTGGATCAGCATGGAAGGTGAGGCTTAACCCGTACGCTGACTGACCTGGGGAACGCCGCGGAAGGCCTTGCTGATCCAGGACTCGGAATCCTCGCGCGGCTGCACGCCGCCCTTGGTCAGCAAAGCGTGGGCGTCCTTGTACCAAGGACTGTCAGGGAAGTTGTGGCCGAGAACGGCGGCGGCGGTCTGCGCCTCGTTGACGATGCCCATGGCCATGTAGGCTTCGGTGAGGCGCTCGAGGGCCTCTTCCACGTGGCGGGTCGTCTGGTAGCGCGAAACCACGGTGCGGAAGCGGTTGATGGCGCCGGCATAGTTGCGCTTCTGCAGATAGAAGCGGCCGACCTCCAATTCCTTGCCGGCGAGCTGGTCGCTGGCGACCTGGAGCTTCTTCTTGGCGTCCGCCACGTATTCGGAATTCGGATAGCGCTGGATCAGCTCCTGCAGCGACAGGATGGCGCGCTCGGACTTCTCCTGATCGCGCGTGATGTCGGGGATCTGGTCGTAATAGGACGACGCCATCAGATACTGGGCATAGGCCGCGTCCGACGTGTTCGGATAGCTCTGAAGGTAGCGCTTGGACGCCGTGATCGATTCCTCATAGAAGCCGCCCTCGTAATTGGCGTAGGCCTCCATGATCAGTCCTTTGCGGGACCATTCGGAATAGGGATACTGCTTGTCGAGGCTGCTGAATTTCTTCACCGCGCCGTCGAAATCGCCCTTCTGAACCCGGGCGAGACCATCGTTGTAGATCTCCTCCGCCGGGGCGTTCGCCACGATCTCGGGCTTGTAGGTCTCGCTCTTGTCGAATGGATTGAGCGACGAAAGGGATTCGCAGCCGGCGAGCCCCAAGGCACAGACGCCAAGGATCAGTGCGCGGGCGGACGCGCCTTTCATACCTGCATAAGCCTTCGCGAACGACATGCCTCGCGGTCCTCCAAAAACCGTGCTCGATGTTTTAACGATGCACCAGGGTTCTTTAGCCCAAGCATAGGGGCAGAGCCAAGCCCATACGTTAGGGTTTACCCAATAGGAATTAAGAAAGCCTGCATGAAATCATGCGGCCAATGGGCGCTTGCTGCCTATAGCGGAAATATTGGTCCGCAGGAAGCCGCCTTAATGCATCTCGGGGGCGAGAACCGAAGCCGCCACGCTGCCGATATCGGCATAGCCCGTCTCGCGGCGGGGAACCGCGTCCACGATGGCGTAGTTGGAGCGCTGCGAGAACAGGGCCTCGAGCACCGAGAAATTCATGCGGTGCCCGCCGCAATAGGAGCGGTAGGTGCCGAGCAGGGGCAGCCCCGCGAGGGACAGATCGCCGACCGCATCGAGCAGCTTGTGACGGACGAACTCGTCCGCATAGCGCAGGCCTTCGGGGTTCATGATGCCGTCGTCGCCGATGGCGACCGTGTTCTCGAGGGAGGCGCCGAGGGCGAAGCCGGCGCTCCAGAGCTTTTCCACGTCGCGCATGAAGCCGAAGGTGCGGGCGCGGGAGATTTCACGGCGGAACACGGAGGGCGAAAGGTCGACGGCCTTGCGCTGGCGGCCGATCACCGGGGTGGGGAAATCGATCTCCACGTCCAGACGGAAGGCGCGGTCGTTGGGAAGGAGTTCGGCAAACGCTTTGCCCTGCGTGATGCGGACGGGCTTGAGCACCTTGAGATATCGGCGGGTGGCGCCCTGAATGGCGATGCCGACCTGATCGATGGCATCGATGAAGGGAGCCGAGCTGCCGTCCAGGATCGGAACCTCGGGACCGTCGATCTCGACCAGCACGTTGTCGATGCCGAGACCGGTCAGGGCCGCCATGAGGTGCTCGATGGTGGCGACCGCGCCTGTGTCGCGGTCGCCAATCACCGTGCAGAGCTCGGTGGCGGTGACCGCCAGATGCCGAGCGTCGATCAGTCGGTCCAGGCCGCCCGGCAGGCCGGTGCGCAGGAAAGCAATGCCATGGTTCGCTTCAGCCGGATGAAGGATCATCTTCACTTCATCCCCGGAATGGACTCCGGTCCCAACGAGGGTCACGGCGGCGCGAAGCGTGGTTTGCTGGCTTTGCTTCATTATTCCTGAACCTCAACTACCCTTGTCGCCAAACTGAGCCTATTTCGCCGGGGAAGTTGCATTTGCTGCATTGTTCTTCCGACCGGCAGGCTTCTCATTAGCGCTGCCCCTTTAATGTGGAGGCACCTTAGTACCGCTGTCAGGCTAGGCCAAATCACGCTTTCTTACTTTGTGTTACAATTTGGATAACTCGCAAGTCATTGATGTTAATACATTTTTAACGAAGAAGGCCCCCAGCCGTAAACGGGCTGGGGGCCTTTTGTAACACCCGTGACGGCGGCGTCAGATCAAATCAGTTGGCCTGGCGACGCAGGAAGGCGGGAATCTCCAGCTGGTCGTCTTCCGACTGGGCCCGGGGAGCCGGAGCCATCGGGGCCTGCGGAGGACGCTGAGCCTGGGGCGGCATGGGCCGGCGGGCATACTCGGCATGGACCGAGGACATGGGCTGGCGCGACGCCTCCTGGCGTGGCTCGGCCGGGGCGTGATGAGGCTCCTCACGACGGCCGAAGCCGATGGTCGCAAGTCGCTGGATCAGCGACGGCTTATGCTCGTGAGCAGGCTCCTCGCCGCGGCTGGCGCGGATCTGATTCTGCGCCGGCATCGGCAGTTCGTCGATCCGCGGCATCCGGGCCGGACGCATGGCGCGCTCCGCCTGCGGCGGGATGAAGGCGCCCTGCTCCACCGGTTCCTCATAGACAGGCTGCTGGGGAGCCGGAGCCTCGTAGGCCACCGCCTGACGGGGCTGAGCCGGCGTGAGGACCACGTCGTCGCGAATCACGGGCTGCGGAGCGGACTCGATCGGCTGGGCCGCGGCGACGGGAGCCGGAGCCGCAACGGGGGCCGAAGCCAGAACGGACGCACCCTGGTTCAGGATCGGAGCCGCCTTCACCGATTCGGCTTGGGCGGCAGAGCGAAAGTTCGGCGCAGGCTGAGTGGACGTGGCGCGGGCGCGCGCCTCGGCACGCAGGCGCTCGGCAACCTCGGAGATGCGCTGCTCGGTGGCAGTCAGGTCTCCGCCCTTCTCCAGCATGGCGTGGTCGATGCCGGTCGCCACGACGGAGACGCGGATGATCCCTTCCAGGCTCTCGTCGAAGGTCGCGCCGAGGATGATGTTGGCATCCTGGTCCACTTCCTCGCGGATGCGGGTCGCTGCTTCGTCGAGCTCGTAGAGGGTGAGGTCATTGCCGCCCGTGATCGAGATGAGCAGGCCGCGCGCGCCCTTCATCGACACATCGTCGAGGAGCGGGTTCGCGATGGCCGCCTCGGCGGCACGGATGGCGCGCTTCTCACCGGAAGCCTCGCCTGTGCCCATCATGGCCTTGCCCATGCCGCGCATGACGGAGCGCACGTCGGCGAAGTCGAGGTTGATGAGGCCTTCCTTCACCATCAGGTCGGTGATGCAGGCAACGCCGGAATAGAGCACCTGGTCGGCCATGGCGAAGGCGTCCGCGAAGGTCGTCTTCTCCGTGGCGACACGGAACAGGTTCTGGTTCGGGATCACGATGAGCGTGTCGACCGCCTGCTGCAGTTCGTTGATGCCGGATTCCGCCAGACGCATGCGACGCACGCCTTCGAACTGGAACGGCTTCGTCACGACGCCAACGGTCAGTATACCGAGTTCGCGGGCAGCGCGGGCCACGACCGGGGCTGCACCCGTGCCGGTGCCACCGCCCATGCCGGCGGTGATGAACACCATGTGCGAGCCGGCGAGCTGATCGCGGATTTCGTCGATCACCTCTTCGGCAGCCGCGCGGCCGACTTCCGGCTGCGAGCCGGCGCCGAGGCCTTCCGTGACCTGGATGCCCATCTGAATCACGCGCTGAGCCTTGGAGGAGGCCAGAGCCTGCGCGTCGGTGTTCGACACCACGAACTCGACGCCCTCCAGACCGGATTCAATCATGTTGTTCACGGCATTTCCGCCGGCACCGCCGACGCCGAAAACCGTGATGTGCGGCTTGAGTTCCCGGATGTCCGGAGTTTGCAGATTCATTGCCATGACCTGTGCCTCTTCTGGCCTTTATACCGATAAGCGTTTGGCGGACGCTAACCCTTGTTGACTTGAACTCTTCACGATGGCCCGCCGCGCCAACGCGTTACTCGTATTAAAAACTCTCGCGAATCCAACGGCCCACCCGCGAGAAGTAGCCGTCGGTTCCCGTACTCTGAAACAAGCCGCTGGTACGCGGCTCGAAATACTCGATATGAGCCACCTGCGGATAAACCAGGAGGCCGACCACTGCCGAAAAGGCAGGGCCCTTTGCCGCTTCAGGCAGACCCTTGATGCCGAGCGGACGCCCGACACGAACCTGGCCCTGCAAGATGCGGCGCGCCGTTTCCGGCAGCCCGACGAGCTGGCTTGCACCGCCCGTCAGCACGACCCGCCGTCCGGCCTGGGCCGCAAAGCCCGCGCCTTTCAACCGGTCGCGCACGAGTTCGAGAACTTCCTCGACCCGCGGCTTGATGATCCGAACGAGGTGCGACTTCGGCAGATGATTCGGAACGTCCCGTTCGTCCTCATCGACCTGCGGCACCGCGATCATGTCCCGGTCATCCGCACTCGATGTGATGGCGGAGCCGTAGAGAGTCTTGAGCCGTTCGGCCGCGGACACGCGGGTCGTGAGACCGCGCGCGATGTCCATGGTCACGTGGTGACCGCCGACGGCGATGGCATCGGTATGCACCAGATGCCCGTTGGAGAAGATGCCGACGCTCGTGGTGCCGCCGCCCATGTCGACCACCGCGCAGCCCATGTCGGCCTCATCGTCGACCAGCGCGGAGAGACCCGCCGCATAGGGCGTTGCGATCACGGCTTCGACGCCGAGATGGCAGCGCTCCACCGCGAGCATGAGATTGCGCGCGGCCGCCGCTTCGGACGTGACCACATGCAGATCCGCACCGAGGCGCTCGCCGATCATGCCGGCCGGATCGACGATGTGGTTCTGCTGGTCGAGCGAGAAGCCGGTGGGCAGAGCGTGAAGCACGGTTCTGCCGCGACGCAGGTCGTAGCTGGATGCAGCATCGAGCACGCGATGAACGTCGCCCGAGCTGACCGCGCCGCGCACGGGGATATGCGCTTCGAAATGCTCGGAGGCGAGACGGCCGCCGGTGAGATTGACGATCACCGACTGGATTTCGACCTTCGCCATGCGTTCGGCGGCGTGAACCGCCTGACGGATCGCGCTTTCGGCCGCTTCCAGATCGACGACCACGCCGCCCTTGAGGCCCGTGGAGCGCTGGTGGCCGATGCCGAGAATACGCGCCACATGGGTGCGGCTGCGCAGCGCCTCGACCTCGTCGGCCGGCTTCAATTCCGCCACGACGCAGACGACCTTGCTCGTGCCCACGTCCAGGACCGAGAGGATGGCGCTCTTGCGCGCGGAAAGCGGCTTCAAGCGGGGCGTCAAACCGTGACCCGAGAGACTCATGTATCGACCCCCTTGCCGCGCATTGGTTTTTTCTTGAGGGCCTCGGCGCGGGCCAGGGCTGCCTCTTCCGTCAAGCGGACGACGACGCGATCAGCCATGCGCAGATCGATCGCCAGCACGTCCTTTTCCAGAATCTTCTGCTCGTGTTCGAGCTTCACGAGACGGGCCAGCGCATCAGTGGCCCCGAGTTCCGGCAGGCGCACGTCTATGCCGTTGTCCATCTTGAGCGTCCAGCGCCGCCCGGCCACGAGAGTGCCCGCACGGATGCGGTTCTTGAGCGGGCCTGCAGCCTCGAGCAGCGCGAGATAATCCTTGCTGCGGGTATTGGCACCCTCGCCTACCACGAACGGGAGATCGAGATAGCGCTCGTCCTGCATCAGGTCGATCACCGTGCCGTCGGCGGCGATCACGAACAATTCGCCGTTGTTCTGCCAGATTCCGTGCGCCTCGCGCTCGGCGAGCGTGATGACGAGCTCGTTCGGATAGAGCTTGCGCACGGTGGCCGACTTGATCATTGGAACGCGCTCGAGGCGCTCGCGCAGATCGTTCACGTCGAGGAAGGCCAGTGACTGCTTGGAATTGATGCCGGCTGCCGCGAGAACCTCGTTCTCGCCCATTTGCGAGATGCCGGAGATCGTCACCTGATCGAGACCGAGACCGACCGCCCGTGCCAGCGCATGATGCGGCTCGCCGTAGTCACGGATGAAGCCGTCGATATGGCCGCCCTGCCAGAGGCCGAAGCCGACGACGACGCCGAAGAAACCGAGTGCTAAGCCCGTTCCGAGAAAGCGCGGAAGGCGCTGCTCGAGCGGAGCGCCAGCGGAGCGCCGGCGCACGCTGCGCGAGGTGCCGAAGAGTTTCTTGATTCGGGAAGGATTCCTGAAGTGGGCGGCGCCCGCTCCCCGGCTCCTGGGGGCAGAGCGCGCAACCGCGTATCCGGCCGGGTAGGCCGTCATCGGTTGCAGGTAGCGTCCTCCACCATCCATTGCACAAGCTCGCCAAACGAATAGCCCGCGTGGGCTGCCAGTTCTGGCACCAAGCTCGTCTCGGTCATGCCGGGTTGCGTGTTGACCTCGAGAACGACGAGCTCTCCTGTTCCTCCAGGAGTGTCGTCGTACCTTAAGTCGGCGCGGCTGATTCCCCGGCAGCCGAGCGCTTGATGCGCCGTTAACGCCAACTCTTGGACCTTTTGGTAAATATTCGGTTTAATTTCTGCCGGGAGGACGTGAATGGAGCCCCCCTTCACATATTTCGCATCATAATCGTAGAAGACCCCGGTGGCGGGCTGGATGTCGATGACCCCGAGCGCCCTGTCGCCCATGACCGCGCAGGTGAGTTCCCGGCCCGCAACGTATGATTCTACAAGCACTTGCTCGCCGAAGGTCCAGTCCTCGCGAGTGAGCTCCTGGGGCGGATGGGACCGGTCCTCGCGGACGATGATGACGCCCACCGACGAGCCTTCGTTCACCGGCTTGATGACATAGGGCGCGGGAAGAACGTGACTTTTCGCCGCCTCCAAACGGTTAACGACCTGCCCCTTGGGCACCGACACGCCCGCAGCCGCCATGACCATTTTGGCCTTGTCCTTCTGCATGGCGAGCGCCGAGGCGAGGACACCGGAATGGGTATAGGGAATTCTTAAGACTTCGAGCAGACCCTGGATCGTTCCGTCCTCGCCCACCCGGCCATGGAGCGCGTTGAACACCGCATCCGGCGCAACGGCCTGCAGAACGGTGGCGATGTCGGGCTGCACGTCGATGGGAGTGACCTTGTAACCCTGCTCCTCCAGGGCCTTGCAGCAGGCCCGACCCGAAGCCAGGCTCACTTCGCGCTCCGCCGACCAGCCGCCATAGAGAACGGCAACGTGCTTCGCCATGGGTCTCTCCCGTCATGCGCCCCGGCGACACCGGGAATTGAAAATGATTCGAATCAGGCCTTCGCGATCCCGACCCGCTTGATTTCCCATTCGAGCTCCACGCCCGACATCTCGCGAACGCGGCGGCGCACCTCTTCTCCCAGGCCTTCGATATCGGCAGCGGAGGCGGAGCCGTGGTTGATCAGGAAATTGCAGTGCATCTCGGAGACCTGGGCATCGCCCATGCGAAGTCCCCGGCACCCCGCGGCATCGACCAGTTCCCAAGCCTTCGTGCCCGGAGGGTTCTTGAAGGTGGAGCCGCCCGTGCGGGTATTGACCGGCTGTGTCGAGGAGCGCGCCTCGGTGATGGCGTTCATCTCGGCCAGGATCTCGGCGGGATCGCCTTCACGGCCCTCGAACAGCGCTTCCGTGAAGATCACGTCGTCCGGCACGCTCGAATGGCGGTAGGTGAAGCCCATCTGGGCATTGGTGAAACTCACCGGTTCACCGGTGCGCGTGACCCCCTTGGCCTCGACGAGCACATCCTTCGTCTCGCCGCCATAGGCGCCGCCGTTCATGCGCAATGCACCACCGACGGCGCCGGGAATGCCGCGCAGGAAGGACAAGCCCGCAATGCCGGCCTCCGCCGCCGCGCGCGCGACCTTCACGTCGGGAGCGCCGGCGCCGGCGCGCACGCGCAGGCCCGGCTCCACCGCCACTTCGGCAAACCCTTTTCCCAAGCGAACCAGGCCCCCCTCCCATCCGCCATCGCGGATGAGCAGGTTGGAGCCCAGGCCTACGACGAGAACCGGTACATTGCGGTCGAGGCGCTGCAGGAAGTAGGCGAGATCGTCCACGTCGACCGGCGTGAACAGCACCTGCGCCGGACCGCCCGTGCGGAACCAGGACAGAGGTGCCGTCGGCGCATTCGCCTCCAGCCTGCCGCGCAACTCGGGCATGCCGGCTTTCAGATCGGGGACGATATCGGCAAACATCAGGCCGCCTTCTCGCCCAGCGCCTCGAGTTCGCCCGGCAGTGCATAGGCCCATTGGGTGATGTTGCCGGCGCCGAGGCAGATCACGTAATCGCCCGGCTGCGCGATTCCCTTCACGAAGCCCGCGAGTTCCTCGGACTTTTCAAGCGCCATCACGTTGCGGTGCCCGCGGGCCTTGAGCCCCGAGACGAGGCTGTCTCGGTCGGCGCCCGGGATCGGCTGCTCGCCCGCCGCATAGACCGGCGCGACGATGACCGCGTCCGCATCGTTGAAGCAGGTGCAGAACTGATCGAAGAGGGCGGACAGACGCGTGTAGCGGTGCGGCTGCACCACGGCGATGACCTGCCCGTCCGTCGAGGCGCGTGCGGCTTTCAGCACGGCCGCGATCTCGATGGGATGATGGCCGTAATCGTCGAACACCGTGACGCCGTTCCAGTCGCCCGTGCGGGTGAAGCGGCGCTTCACGCCGCCGAAGCCGCCGAGTGCCTTGCGGATCGCGTCCGGTGCGACACCGAGTTCGTGCGCAACCGCGATCGCAGCGGTGGCGTTGAGCGCGTTATGCGCACCCGGCATCGGCAGAACGAGGTCTTCGAGTTCGAGGCGGAAACCCGGGCGACGGTCACGGATCATGACGCGGAAGCGATTCTGGCCGCCGCGGGAATCCACGTCCATCAGACGCACGTCGGCCTGCGGGTTCTCGCCGTAGGTGATGATGCGGCGATCCTCGATGCGGCCCACGAGATCCTGCACGGTCGGATGGTCGATGCACATCACGGCGAAGCCGTAGAACGGAATCGAGTTGATGAAGGAATGAAAGGCGTCCTTGATCGCGTCGTATGTGCCGAAATGGTCGAGATGCTCGGCGTCGATGTTGGTGACGATCGCCACATCGGCCGGAAGCTTCAGGAAGGTGCCGTCGGACTCGTCAGCCTCCACAACCATCCACTGGCCATCGCCCATGCGGGCATTGGTGCCGTAGGCATTGATGATGCCGCCGTTGATGACGGTCGGGTCGAGCCCACCGGCATCGAGAAGGGTTGCGACGAGGGACGTCGTGGTGGTCTTGCCGTGGGTGCCCGCTACCGCGACGCAGGACTTGAAGCGCATGAGCTCGGCCAGCATCTCGGCACGGCGCACGACCGGCAGGCGCTTCTCGCGGGCGACGATCAGTTCCGGGTTGTCGCGCTTGATCGCGGTCGAGACCACGACGATTTCCGCATCGTCCACATTCTCGGCCTTGTGGCCGATGAAGGTCTTGATGCCCTTATCGGCTAAGCGCCTCACGTTGTAGTTGTCGGCCGCGTCCGAGCCCTGCACCGTGTAGCCCAGATTGTGCATGACCTCGGCGATACCCGACATGCCGATGCCGCCGATGCCGATGAAGTGAATGGGTCCAAGCTTCGGCGGCAGTTTCATGAGGTTTTTCCATTATTGTTCGAATGAATGAGGGCGAGAACGGCCTGGGCCAGACGCTCAGCCGCATCCGTGATGCTGGCCCTATGTGCAGCGGCGGCGGCTTTGGTCAAGCGGTCAGGCTCTTGAAAAATGAGCTGAATCTCGTTCGCCAGCCTCTCAGAGGTGAATTCCGATTGCGGACAAACGATGGCAGCGCCGAGATCGCCCAGGGTTTTGGCGTTGGCCGCCTGGTCCTGGTCGAGGGAGCCCGGCAGTGGAACCAGGATCGAGGGACGGCCGATCACCGCAAGCTCCGCGACCGTGGAGGCGCCGGACCGGGAGATCACGAGATGGGCCTGGGCCAACCGGTTCGGCAGGTCCTTGAAGAAAGGCTCGGCCTCGAATGCCACACCCAGTTTCCGGTAATGGTCGCGGACCCGCTCCAGGTCCTCGCCTCTGGACTGCTGAGTGACAACCAGGCGTGCCCTCAGATCCGGCGGCAGGAGTTCGATCGCCGGTGGCACCACATCGCTCATCACCCGGGCGCCCTGGCTGCCGCCGACCACGAGGAGACGAAGCTTTCCGTTTGGCTCAAGGGCCGCATTGGGCTGCTTCGCGGCCTCCAACACGGCGGGACGGATCGGATTGCCCGTGTGGATGAGCTTTCCGGGCACATGCGCCGGAATCCCCTTGATGTCGGCAAAACCCGTCGCGATCGCGGTGGCGCGGCGGGCGAGCAGGCGGTTCGCGCGCCCCATCACGCCGTTCGCCTCATGAATCACCGTCGGCACCTTGAGGAAGGAGGCTGCCAATACCGGCGGCACGGTGGGGTAACCGCCGAAGCCTACGACGACGGCAGGCTTCATCTGCCGGATGAGGGATGCGGCCTTGAGGGTCCCCTGCCCCAGCAGCAGAGCCGCCTTCGCCATCTGCGGCAGCGAGCGGCCGGACGGGGTCGCGGACGGGATCTCGACGATCTCATCCGCCGGGAAAGAACCTGCATAGGCATTGGCGCGCTTGTCGGTGGCAAGCGCCACCTTCGCGCCCGACGCCTTCAAGGCATTCGCCAGTGCTTCGGCTGGAAAGAGATGACCGCCGGTGCCGCCGGCGGTCAGGAGGATGAGAGGAACGCCCATCAATGCGCCCGATCCTGGCCGTAGTGGTCCATCATCTCGGCGCGCGGGCGCCGCCGCGTGAGCGCGATGAGGAAGCCCATGCCGAGCGCGAGCGAGAGCAGCGACGAGCCGCCATAGGAAATGAAGGGCAGCGTCATGCCCTTCGCCGGCATGAGGTGCACGTTCACCATCATGTTGATGCAGGCCTGAAGGCCGAACATGAAGATGAGGCCCGTGGCCGCGAGGCGGCAGAACGTGTCCTCGCTGCGCCGGGCGAGCGAGAGGCCGCGCAGCACGATGAAGGCGAAGACCACCAGCAGCGCGATGCAGACGACGATGCCGAATTCTTCCGCCGTGACGGCGAAGATGAAGTCCGTGTGGGCATCGGGCAGGATACGCTTGACCGTGCCTTCGCCCGGACCGCGCCCGAGCCAGCCGCCCCGCGAGAAGGATTCCATTGCCGTGTCCACCTGGAAGGTGTCGCCGGAATCCTTGTCGAGGAAGCGCTCGATGCGCGCACGCACGTGCGGCAGGAACTCATAGGCCGCCACGATTCCCACAAGTCCGGCACCACCGAGGCCCATCACCCAGAACCAGTGCAGGCCGGCGATGAAGAACAGGCCGCACCACACGATGGTGACCAGCATGGTCTGCCCGAAATCGGGCTGGAGGATGAGCGGGATGATGGTGGAGGGCAGAAGCAGGAAAGCCAGCAGCGTGCCCGGCACGTCCTTGCGCCGCGCGCCTTCCGAGAAGGCCCAGGCCGACAGCACCACGAAGGCGGGCTTGACGAACTCCGACGGCTGCAGGCCGAGCGGACCGATCATGATCCAGCGATGGGCGCCCTTGATCTCGGGGCCGTATTGAAACGCCAGCAGGATCAGCACCATGGCGACGGCGTAGACCAGCAGCGCCAGGCGCCGGATGTGGCGCAGGGACAGGAACGAGACCGGGATCATGATAGCGAGCGCCGGGACGAGGAACATCACCTGCCGGTTCACGAAGTGGAACGTGGAGAGGCCGAGGCGCTCCGCGACGGGCGGGCCGCCGGCCATGAGGAAGACGAGACCTGCCAGCATCAGGATGGCGAGACCTGCGAGAAGCAGGCGGTCGACCGTCCACCACCAGTCGCCGAAAGCCGAGCGTTCCGCGCGCGACACCATCTTCAAGCCCCCTTGGCTTCGAGGCCGGGCAGTGCCCGGACCAGATCGCGGAAATGGTTTCCGCGCACTTCGTAATTCGCAAACTGATCGTAGGACGCGCAGGCCGGCGACAGCAGCACGACGGCCGGGCCGCCCAGCGCCTGCGCATCCGCCGCCGCCTGTGCCACTGCCTTGTCGAGAGTGCCGGACCGGACATGCGGAACCTCGCTCCCGAGCGTCCCGGCGAATTCGTCCGCAGCCGCGCCGATGAGGTAGGCCCTACGGATCTTCGGGAAATAGGATGTCAGCGGCTCAATGCCGCCTTCCTTCGCCTTTCCGCCGAGAATCCAGAAAATGCCGTCGAAGGACTTCAGCGCCTTCTCGGTGGAATCCGCGTTGGTTGCCTTGGAATCGTTGATGAAGAGAGCAGAGCCGATGCGGCCGACCTCTTCCATGCGATGCGGCAGGCCGGGGAAGGTGTGGAGGCCGGTGCGGATCGTCTCGGGAGAAACGTCCAGGGCTAGGGCGACGGCAACAGCCGCGGCGGCGTTCTGGGCATTGTGGGCGCCGCGCAGAGAGCCGATGCCCGACAGGTTGGCGATGGGAGCGGCATCCGACGCCGTCACCCCGACAAGCGTTTCGCCGTCCGCGAAGACACCTTTCACGCCAAGCGGCTCGACCGAAATGCGAGCGACGTTCACGCCGTTTGCCTGGCATGCATCGGCGATCTCACGGCTCGGCGGGTCGTCGACGCCGATGACCGCGAGCCCTGCCTTCGCCACCAGCCGCCGCTTGATTGCTGCGTAATCCTCCATCGTCCCGTGCCGGTCGAGATGGTCGGGCGAGAGATTGAGATGAACGCCGATGGTGGGCGCGAGCGAGGGCGTGAGATCGATCTGGAACGACGAGCACTCGATCACGTGGATACGGCCGCCGGAGGGCGGCTCCAGTGAGAGGATCGCCGTACCGATATTGCCGCCCATCTGCACGTCGCGGCCAGCCTCGCGCAGGATATGCGCGATGAGCGCCGTCGTGGTCGACTTGCCGTTCGTGCCGGTGATGGCGACAAAGGGCGCATTGGGTGCGCGCTTCGCCCGCTCGCGGCAGAACAGCTCGATATCGCCGATGATCTCGACGCCGGCCGCACGGGCGAGCTTTGCCGACCAATGCGGCTCGGGATGGGTCAGCGGCACGCCGGGCGAGAGGATGAAGGACGCGAACCGGGACCAGTCGGCATTCCGCAGATCGGCGGTCTCGATCCCCTTCGCATTGGCCTCGGCCATCTTCGCCGCATTGTCGTCGCAGGCGATCACATGCGCCCCGCCCTCCTTCAGAGCAAGCGCCGTCGCCATCCCTGATCCGCCGAGGCCGAAGAGAGCAACCGTTTTGCCTGCGAAAGTGGTGACCGGGATCATGCGCGCTACCGCAGCTTGAGGGTGGCGAGGCCGGTGAGCGCCAGCACGACCGCGATGATCCAGAACCGGATCACCACCTGGGGCTCGGTCCATCCCAGCTGCTCGAAATGGTGGTGGATCGGCGCCATCTTGAAGACGCGCTTGCCGGTGAGCTTGAACGACGTGACCTGGATGATCACGGACATGATCTCCAGCACGAAGAGGCCGCCGACGATGGCGAGAACGAACTCGTGCTTGGCCGCCACCGCGATGGTGCCGAGAAGACCGCCGAGGGCGAGCGAGCCCGTATCACCCATGAAGATCTGGGCCGGAGGCGCGTTGAACCAGAGGAAGCCGAGGCCCGCGCCGATGAGGGCGCCGCAGATCACCGCGAGCTCGCCGGTGCCGGGCACGAAATGGATCTGCAGGTAATTGGAAAATACCGCGTTGCCCGACAGATAGGCGATGAAGCCGAAGGTGCCGGCCGCGATCATGACCGGCACGATGGCCAACCCATCGAGGCCGTCGGTGATGTTCACCGCATTTCCGGCCCCCACGATCACGAAACCGGCGAAGACGATGTAGAACCAGCCGAGATTGAAGATCAGGTCCTTCGAGAACGGCAGCGCCAGTTTGTTGGCGAGGCCCGGCGTCGCCATGTAGGAGATGGCGATGCAGGCGACGGCTGCGATCAGTGCCTCGATGGCCAAGCGGGAACGGCCGGAGAAGCCCTTGTGCGACTGCTTCGTCACTTTCAGGTAATCGTCGTAGAACCCGATGGCGCCGAAGCCCACGGTGACGAACAGCACGACCCAGACATAGTGATTTTCGAGGTTTGCCCAGAGCAAGGTCGAGATCAGCACGCCTGCCAGGATCATCAGGCCACCCATCGTGGGCGTGCCGCGCTTGGTCAAGAGATGCGATTGCGGCCCGTCCTCGCGGATCGGCTGCCCCTTGCCCTGGCGCAGGCGCAGGAGCGAGATCATCCACGGGCCGAACAGGAAGACGATCAGCAAACCCGTCGCCGTCGCGCCGCCGGTGCGGAACGTGATGTAGCGGAAGATATTGAGGGGGCTGAAATAGGGGCTGAGCTCAGCCAACCAGGTCAACATCGATCATCCTTTCAGCGCGTGGGCCGTCGAGCGCGCGCCGTAACGTTCTTTCAGGGCTTTGACAAGCAGCGCCATCTTCATGCTGAGCGAGCCCTTGACAGTGATGGCATCGCCGGGGCGAACCGCCG
Source organism: Microvirga sp. 3-52 (assembly GCF_018383585.1). Taxonomy (GTDB): domain Bacteria; phylum Pseudomonadota; class Alphaproteobacteria; order Rhizobiales; family Beijerinckiaceae; genus Microvirga. The sequence continues at coordinate 196,252 of NZ_JAHAMK010000001.1, read as the reverse complement.
CGCAGACGGCATCGGTCAGCTCGGCGGAGGTTTCCGCATGGACCGCGACCTTGGCCTTCGGCAAGGCATCCACGAGGTTCCGCATCAGGGGGCCGGCCGCGAACAGCATGTCGATCCTGTTGGCCTCGATCGCCTCTGCGAGCTCCGCGTGCAGGCGCGGGCCCGTCTCGCCCAGCTCCTTCATGTCTCCCAGAACAACGATCCTCCGCGCCCCACGGCCGAGTTCGACGGCGCCGAGATTGGCGAGCGCTGCGCGCATGGAGGCCGGATTGGCGTTGTAGCTCTCATCGATCAGCAGGGCCTCGCCCTCGCCGACCGCGAGGACGGTCCGCTCGCCGCGCCCGACCGGGGGCTTCAATTCGGCGAAGGACAGCGCCACGAGCGCGAGATCGGCCCCGATCGCATGGGAGGCCGCAAGCACGCTCAGGGTATTGAGTGCGATATGCCGGCCCGCCGTGCCGATCTTGTAGGTCAGGGGCTGGCCGAAGACCGTGGCGTCCACGATCGAGTGTTCGGGTTTCACGATGATGCGGTGAGCGCGAATGTCCGCTGCCTCGTGCTCACCGAAGGTGATCACACGGCCTGCGGCGGACGCGGCGGCATGGGCGCGCATGCGCTCGAAATAGGCATTGTCGCGGCTGATCACCGCCGTTCCGCCGGGTTCAAGGCCGGAGAAGATCTCGCCTTTGGCATCGGCGATGCCCCAGAGCGAAGGAAAGAACTCGATATGGACCGGCTCGACCGTGGTGATGACCGCCACATGCGGGCGGACCATGCCCGTCAGGGGCAGAATCTCGTGGGCATGATTCATGCCGATCTCGAACACGCCGAAGGCGGTCTCGCGCGGCATGCGGGCAAGCGTCAGCGGCACACCCCAATGATTGTTGTACGAGGCCACAGAGGCATGGGTCGCTCCCTGGCGAGACAGGGCGAGCCGCATGGCCTCCTTCGTGCCGGTCTTGCCGACGGAGCCGGTGATCGCGACGATCTTCGCATCCGTGCGTTTGCGCGCGGCGCGTCCCATCTGCCGCATCGCCTCGAGCACGTCCGGCACGACGATGAGCCTGTCGGAATCGTTAAGGGCAGGAGCCTTTTCCTCGGACACGACTACAGCCGCAGCGCCCTTCTCCAGGGCGGCCGCAACGAAATCGTGGCCGTCATGCACATCGCCCTTGATGGCGAAGTAGAGATCGCCCGGCTCTAGGGTGCGCGTATCGATGGACGCACCCGTCGCCCGCACGAAGCCGCCGCCGAGGCGGGCGCCGGTGGCGGCTGCGATCGCGTCTTTTGTCCAAAGGGGCGAATTCATCCCTGCCTCTCCGCAATGGCCGCCCGGACCTCGTCGTGGTCCGAGAACGGCAGGGTCCGGTCGCCGATGATTTGGCCCGTTTCATGACCTTTGCCCGCCACGACTAGAATATCGCCTTCACGAAGCTCTTTCACGGCCGTGCGGATCGCCTCGGCGCGATCTCCGATCTCGCGGGCGCCGGGAGCACCTGTCATGACTTCGGCGCGGATCGCAGCCGGATCTTCGGAGCGAGGATTATCGTCCGTGACGATGACAAGATCCGCCTTGTCCGAGGCGATGCGTCCCATGAGCGGACGTTTTCCCCGATCCCTGTCGCCGCCGCAGCCGACGACGCAGACGAGGCGTCCCTTCACGAAGGGGCGCAGGGCATCAAGCACGTGAGCCAGCGCATCGGGCTTGTGAGCATAATCGACGATGCAGATGGCTCCATCCACCTCGCCCACCTGCTCCAGACGGCCTGAGACGCCTTTCAGGGTCATGAAGCCCTCAAGCACCTCGGCTGCCCTCCCCTCGCCTTCGACGGCGAGAACGAGGCCTGCGGCGACGAGAGCATTCTCGACCTGGAAGGCCCCAAGCAGCGGCAGCGTGGTCCGAACGGTTTTCCCGAATGCCTCGACCGTCAACGCCTGCGTGAACCCCTCGGCACGAGCTTCGACGAGGTGAAGGGTCTCGCCCATGCGGCCGGTTGTGAAAAGCTTCAGGCCGCGATTGCGGACGCCGTTCAGAAACACGTCCGCATAAGGGCCGTCCGCATTGATGATGGCGGGCGCATCGCCGGGCAGCAGGGTATCGAACAGCCGCATCTTCGCCTTGGCATAGGCCTCGGTCGTGGCGTGATAATCGAGGTGATCACGGCCGAGATTGGTAAACCCTGCAGCCTGCAGACGCACACCGTCGAGACGGCGCTGGTCGATGCCGTGCGAGGAGGCCTCCATGGCAAGGCGCGTAATGCCGTCGTTCGCCAAGCGATCGAAGCTCTCGTGCAGGGAGATCGGATCCGGCGTCGTCAGGGAGCCATAGGCCGCGCCATCCGACGTGATGATGCCAAGCGTTCCCACGCTGGCGGATTTGTAGCCCAGATGAGCGAATAGCTGGCGCGTGAAATCGGCCACCGAACTCTTGCCGCTCGTTCCCGTGACGGCGACGACCTTCTCCGGCTGCTTCGGATAGAATCGTGCAGCCGCAAGAGCGAGCGCCCGGCGGACATCGCCGACCTGAACATAGGCGACATGACCTGGCAGATCGGACGGTCGCTCCGCTTCGCCGGCAACGGCAACCGCTCCGGCCGCAACGGCCTGCGGCACGAAGCTCATGCCGTCCACCTTCGTGCCCGGCACCGCAAAGAACAGGGTGCCCCGCTCCACCTTGCGGCTGTCGGAGGCGATCTTCGAAACAGGAGGGGCATCTTCATGCCCCTGCGCTTCGGGCATCAGATCGCCAAGAGGCATGCTACGTGCGCTCATCGGTTGCTGCCCCAGGCGCCGAGGCGCGACATGAGCGGGAACGGCTGTGCCGGCGGCTCGAAGCGGGGCGGCACGCCGAGCAGCGGGGCCACGCGCTCGATCACGTTGCCGGTCACCGGGCCGGCATTCCAGCCCGCGGTCGAGAAGCCATAGGTTCCTTCCACCGCCTGCGGCTCGTCCATGATGGTGAGGAACACGTATTTCGGCTTGTCGGCCGGCACCACGGCCGTGAAGGTCGTGAAGTTCTTGTTCTTGGCATAGCGGCCGTTGATCACCTTCTCGGCGGTGCCGGTCTTTCCGCCGACGAAGAAGCCCGCCACGGAGGCCGATCCTGCCGAGCCTTCAGGAGTCGAGGCGTTGAGGCGCATGATATAGCGCATCGCCTCGCTTGTCTCGGGCTTGAGAACCTGCAGCGCGTTCTGGCGCGCCTCCGCTTCGGTGCGCTTCAGGAATGTCGGCTTGATCATGATACCGCCATTCACCAGCGCGCCGACGGCGGAGAGAGCCTGAAGCGGCGCCACGGCGAGTCCGTGACCGAAGGCGATGGTAATCGTATTCAGCTCGCCCCACTTGGGCGGAATGATCGGCAGAGCGCTTTCCGGCAGTTCGGTCTCGAGACGTGAGAGCTGGCCCATCTTGCGCAGGAAGGCTTTGTGCCCTTCGACGCCGATGCCGAGCGCCATGCGCGCCGTGCCGATGTTCGAGGAGTGCACGAACACTTCCGGCATCGTCAGAACGCGCCGGGTCGGGTGATAGTCGCCGATGGTGAAGCGGCCGTAGCGCAAGCCGGAGCGCGCATCGAAGGTCGAGTTGATGTTGTACTTGCCGGAATCGAGCGCCATTGCGACGGTGAGCGCCTTGAAGGTCGAACCCATCTCGAACACGCCGACATTGATGCGGTTGATCCGATCCTTGTCGAGCGCATCGACCGGATTGTTGGGATCGTAGTCGGGCAATGACACGAGAGCGATGATCTCGCCCGTATTCACATCCAGGACCGCACCGGCGGTCGCCTTGGCCTTGAACTTCGCCATGCCCTTGGCAAGCTCGTCGCGCAGCGCATGCTGCACGCGCAGATCGAGAGACAGCTGGATCGGCTTCAGATCGGCCGCGGAGATGTTGAAACCCGCGCCGTTGAGGTCCTGCAGGCCCATGCTGTCGATGTATTTCTCGATGCCGGCGATGCCCACATTGTCCACGTTGGCGAAGCCGAGCACGTGTGCGGCTGCCTCCGCATTCGGATAGACGCGCTTGTTCTCCGGCAGGAAGCCGATGCCGGGAATACCCAGGCGATGCACTTCCGCCTGCTGGCGCGGCGTGATCTCGCGCTTGACCCAGACGAAGCCCTTCCTGGTGCTGAGCTTGTTGCGCAGGTCCGTCGCGTCGAGATCGGGCAGCACGGCGGTCAGGAGTTCGACCGCCTCATCCTTGTCGACGATGTTGCGCGGCTCGGCGAAGACGGAGACCATCTTCACGTCGGTGGCAAGAATCTCGCCGTTGCGATCAACGATGTCGGGACGGGCCGCGGAAATCTCAGATGACGCCGCGCGGCGCACTTCGCTCGTGTTCTCGCTCGTGACCGCAAGATAAACCAGGCGGCCGCCGATGAGGCTGAACAGGCCGACGAAGCATGCAGCCGCAAGCCCCACCCGCGACGTGCTCTTGTCGTGGCGCAGTCGAAACAGCTCTCGCGCGTGGCCGAGCACGCCGCGCTTCACGCGCGGCGTGGCGAAACGGCTCCGGCTTTCCGCATCCGGCGATGCACCGCTCAAAGGCGCGAGCATGGGATCGGCCCCGAAAGTGGTGTCCACTTCCGGGTCCGATGCTCCATTGTGGAGGCTCTTACCCTGCCATTCGGTTTGGGGCTCTTGCAACACGAGGCTCACCGTTTCGGGGTTTGGGTCGTCGGGGTGCGGGCGTCCGAATTCTTGTCCTTCGGCGTCGATGTCGGCCCAAGGAGCCCGAGCGCTTCCAGCTTGCGGCCGATCTCGTCCTCACGCGAGGGACGATTCGGCAGGTCGGACAAGCGCGCGAGCTGCTGGATCTTCAGGGGCTGGAGGTCGAGATGCTTGTCGGCCGCTTCCTGAAGCCGGTCAGGGCGGTCGAGATACTGCCATTCCGCCTGCAGCACCGCGATGGCCTCGCGCTCGCGCTGCAGCTTGGATTTCAGCTTCGCCACCTGCTCGGCATAATAGAGCGTGTCGTACTTGATCGAATAGGCATAGCCTGCCGATGCGATGAGAGCAGAGATCGCGATGATATGGAGCAGCCGGATCATCGGCGCCCTCCCCGTTTTTCAGCCGTCTGCGGCAGCTCGGCCAGCATGGTGATGGCGCTCAAGGGCTCCTGCGGCGGCGTTTCCGTGCGCGCGCCAGCCCGGAGCTTCGCAGAGCGCGCCCGCGGATTGCGCGCCATTTCCTGCTCGCTCGGCCCCACAGGACCTCTCGTGATCGCATCGAAAGTGGGCTCGGGTGCGGCGGCCGTCGGCAGGTGACGGGAACCGGTGGCCGCGCGGCCCGTGCGGGCCGCGAAGAACTGCTTCACGATGCGGTCTTCGAGCGAATGGAACGTGACGACCACGAGACGGCCGCCGGGCTTCAGAATGCGCTCGGCTGCGTGCAGCGCGCGCACCAGCTCGCCGAGTTCGTCATTGACCGCGATGCGCAGCCCCTGAAACACACGGGTGGCCGGATGAATGCCGCCCGGCTCCTGGCGGATCAGCGAGGCGACGAGATCGGCCAGCTGACGCGTGGTTTCGAACGGCTGGCGACGCCGCATCTCGATGACGGCGCGCGCGACCGCGCGGGCGCGCCGCTCCTCGCCGTAATGATAGAAGATGTCGGCGAGTTCCGCCTCGGAGGATTCATTGACGAGATCGGCCGCGCTCGGACCGCTCTGTTCCATTCGCATGTCGAGTGGGCCCTCGTTGCGGAACGAGAAGCCGCGCTCGGCCTGATCGAGCTGCATCGACGACACGCCGATGTCGAGCACGACACCGTCGACGCTCTCAAAACCCTGCGCGCGCGCGACCTCGTCGAGATCGCCGAAGCGGCCGGGAACGAGCATCAGGCGCTTCTTGAATTTGGCCGCAAGGGACGCTCCGCCCGCAATCGCATCGGGATCGCGGTCGATGGCGATCACCTTGTTCTGGGGGTGTCCATCGAGGATGGCGCGCGTATATCCGCCCGCGCCGAACGTGCCGTCGACGAAAGCGCCGCCGCGCGTCACATCGAGCGCTGTGCCAACCTCCTCCAGGAGAACAGGAACGTGACGGGACGGTCCGCCAGCGGCTCCGGCTCCTGGGCCGTCGCCGCGTCCCATCATCGTTCCCGCACTCCTGGTGAGGTATTCTGCACTGACCTTGGCTCCAAAACTCGGCTTCCCAACGCTCTCTTCAGGTCTCGGACCTTCGTGCGCGCCTCCTCCAAGTGCGCACGGAAGCGCTCGGGCTCCCAAATCTGGAACTTGTGACCGAGTCCGACGAACGTCACCGTATCGCCGAGCCCGGCATGCACTTTTACCGTATCCGTCAGGATGACACGCCCCTCCGGATCGACTTTCAGAATCTCGCTTGTCCCGAACAACGCCGTCGACAATTGATCCCGCTCGTCCGAATAGGGCGACAGCGTCGACAAGAACGCATCGATCTCGTTCAGAAGCACGTTGCCGCCTGCATCCAATGCCTGCGCGTCCAGCGCCGGATGCACGTAGAGCCCCTCGAATCCGTCCCTGGCCAACACGGCCCGGAAGGATGCGGGGATCGAGACGCGACCCTTCGAATCCAACTTGTTGGTGAAATTGGACACGAAGCGGTTCATTGGCCGCAGCTCGCACGCTCCTGATTGTCAGCCCCCGGGCGGATCTTGAGGATCCGCCACCCGCAGTCGGTGGTGACGCTACTTCCAAAAGCAGAGCGCCAGCATTTCTTGAGTGCTTGACGCCCCCTTCAGGAGACACCGTCGACGGGATGATTTGGGATAACATGGGATACTATGGGCGTCAACGGAACGGAGATGGAGGACACGCTTCGTGGCATGCACTCTCCATGAGACGTATTTACAGTTAATGAATCGTAAGCGGAGCAACGGTTTGCTCCGCTTTCTTGCAAAATTCAGGCCTGTGGAAAGATGGGGTCAGCCGGCCTGTAAGCCGGGTTCTGTAGGGCCCAAAGTCTAAGACCTTGGACGTGGCGACCATTCCTCTGGGACGGTCATTGCTGACCGCCTCAAGCAACCAACCCGGACGACGAGCCTGGAAGCAGGCCTGGCGCGAACGCCTGTCGTCCCTATTCGGTTTTGCTCCTGGTGGGGTTTACCTTGCCGTTCGCATTGCTGCGTCCGCGGTGCGCTCTTACCACACCCTTTCACCCTTACCCCGCCATGCGGGGCGGTCTGCTCTCTGTGGCACTTTCCCTGGGGTTTCCCCCGCCGGACGTTATCCGGCACCTTGCTTCCATGGAGCCCGGACTTTCCTCCCCGAGCCAAGCTCGAAGCGGCCGCCCGGCCAGCTGACGATGGGGATGTGGAGCCAAACGCCCCTTCCCGTCAAGGGCAGGCTTACTCCGCAGCAGCCGTAATCACCTTCACCCTGGCGCAATAGGCGCGCGAAGCGCCCGTCATGGTCTGCGTCCGGTGGCCGAACTGATAGCGCAGGATGGTGCCGCAGATATCGCCGCCGGCGAGCTTGTAGGCCTTGGCGAGATACTTCAGACCGTAGCGGAGATTCGTTTCCGCATCGAGAAGGCCCGCAGCCGGGCCCTCATAGCCGAGCGATTGCGCGGTGCGGAAATTAATCTGGGTCAGGCCCATGTTCGGGCCGTTGCGGGCGCCGGCATTGTAGCGGCTCTCGAGCCGGACGACGGCATCGGCCAGTTCATAGGGCAAGCCATTGTCCGACGCATAGCGGGTGATGAGCGGCTTGAGGGTTCCGGCGCGCATGGCGTCGGATTGCCGGAGCTTCAGCCTGGCGTCCACCCGCGTCGAAGGAAGAGACGCGGTCTCGTTGCTGGGCTCCTCGTCCTCGGATCGGGCGGCGGCTTGGCCTACCTGCTTGGAATGGCCAGGCTGGGATTTGCCATCCAGAGGCTTGTCAGCCTTGGCCGCGACAGCGTCGTCCTTCGGCTTCCTCTTGTCCGTTCCCTTGGCAGCCTTCGCGGCCTTCTGGGCATCGGCCGCTTCGGCAGCGTCGTCCTCCGCCACGGCTGCGGCCTCGGCGGCCGCAGCGCGCAGGAACTCCTCCGCCTTGTCGGGGGAAATGACGCTATCCGCGCTTCCTCCTTCAGCCCGGGCTTCCGCGGCCAGGGTCAGCGCCGCCGCGCCGAGAAACGCAACTGCGAGGGTTCTGAGCAGATGTTGCCAAGTCAACCGATACTCCAGCGGCCACAAATCGAGAGGCGCGGTCGGTGACGGCCAAATAAGGCGAAGATGAGGCACTGGAAGCCGCATATTTGTTCAGAATACGTTCAAGCCTGACCGTGTTCCCTCTGCAGGCCATGGCTTTGAAGGCCCGCTTCCAGCCTCCGGCAAGTTTGAAATTTTTTCGACAGCTTATCCGCAATAGGGAGGAACTCTTTCCCTGGCCGGGAGTTGGCGACAGCGTAAGGTCAAGCTAAACAGGAATGGGCAGCCTATAGCCCGCTCAACAACAGGGAAGCCTCCATGAAGAAGATCATGACAGCCATTGCCGCCGGTGCCCTCACCCTCTCGATGGCAGCCTGCAACACCCCCGGCGAGCGCGCAGTCGGCGGCGCTGCAATCGGCGGCCTTGCTGGTGCGGCCATTGGCGGTGCAGCCACGGGTCGTGGAAGCGGCGCTCTGGCGGGTGCGGCCATCGGTGCTGCCGGTGGCGCGATCGTCGGCGCCTCGACGGCTCCGGCTCGTCCGGCTTGCCCGTACGGCACCTACCAGGACGTCTACGGCAACGTCTACTGCCGCTGATCGCGCATCCGGGATTGAATTTAAGGGGTCGGGGCATTTCCGGCCCCTTTCCTTTTGCCCGCACTTGAGCGTACGACTAGTCCCACGATGATTCAGTCGATTTGGGGTAAATTGGGTGGTGCCGGCATCGGGCTCGCGCTGGGCGGACCGATCGGTGCTCTCCTGGGTGGTGTGGCCGGCCACGTTCTCATTGATCGCGAGGGCGCTCCCTTCGGGAAGTCGCCGCGCGACGTGCTTTTCACCATGGGCCTCGTGGCGCTCGCTGCCAAAATGGCGAAGGCGGACGGCGTCGTGGTCGATGTCGAGGTCAGGGCCTTCGAGCAGATCGTCGAGGTGCCGGAGAGCGAGCACGACAAGGTGGAACGCCTGTTCAACCTCGCCATGCAGACCTCCGACGGTTTCGAGGCCTATGCCCGCCAGCTCGGCGACGCCTTCAAGGAAGAGCCTGCCCTGCTCGAGGACGTGCTCGACGGCCTGTTCCACATCGCCAAGGCGGACGAGGCTATCCATGAGGCGGAGTACGCCTACCTAAAGGAGGTGGCCACGATCTTCGCCTTCTCGGATAAGGATTTCGAGCGCGTCGCCGCCCGTCACGTCAGGCGCCCGGACGATCCCTACCTGATCCTCGACGCCGACCGGAGCATGAGCGACGAGGAACTGAAGCGGCACTACCGCAGGCTCGTGGCCGAGAACCATCCCGACCGGGAGATCGCCCGCGGCCTACCGCCCGAAGCCGTGAAGATCGCAACGGAGCGCGTGGCCACCATCAACGCTGCCTGGGAGCGCATCGCCGCCGAGCGGAACCTCAGGTGACGGCATGAGCGCTCTGTCGCCGGAGAGCCCGATCGCCAGCAAGGTGTTTCCGTCGCCCAATCATGGGGAGCGCAAGGACGGCCGGCGCCCCAGCATGCTCGTGCTCCACTACACGGGCATGCCGGACGAGGGCGAGGCCCTGCAGTGGCTGTGCAATCCGGTGTCGCAGGTTTCCGCCCATTACTTCGTGTTCGGCGACGGACGCGTTCTCCAGCTCGTGCCGGAGATGCGTCGGGCTTGGCATGCCGGCCTCTCCTCTTGGGACGGCGAAACGGACATCAATTCCTGCTCTATCGGCGTCGAGATCGCCAATCCCGGACATCCCGGCGGCCTGCCTCCCTATCCCGACGCGCAGATCGAAAGCGTCGCGGCCCTGGCCAAGGATATCGTCACCCGCTGGCGCATTCCGGCAACCCGCGTGCTCGGCCATTCCGATGTCGCCCCCGGCCGCAAGGTCGATCCGGGCGAGCTTTTCCCCTGGCGGCGCCTGCACGAGGCGGGCGTCGGCCACTGGGTTGCCCCGGCGGCCATGAGCGACGGCCGTTTCTTCTCGCGCGGCGACCAGGGCATGCCCATCGAGGCCATGCAGGCGATGCTCGTCATGTACGGCTATGGAGTGAAGATCAGCGGTGTCTTCGACGAGGACACGGAAAAGGTGGTTTCCGCCTTCCAGCGGCATTTCAGACCCGAGCGCGTCGACGGTGTCGCCGATGCCTCCACCATCATGACCCTGCGCAACCTGATCGCCGCGCGGCCACAGAGTGCCGCATGACAAAGAGTTAACTCGCAACACTATAGGAAATCGGCCACAATCAGCCCTCATGACATTCCCTGTCTTGCAGAGGGTTTTTCGGTGCGTCGCGTCTGGTTGTGGTTGATCGGCCTATTCGTTGTGGCAGGGGCGTTAGGCTTCGTGCTGTGGAAGCCCACGGGCGGCAACGCGTCCGATCAGGCCTATCGCCTCGGCGCGGTGGATCGCGGCCCCATCACGGCCAGCGTCCGCGCGACCGGCACGCTCAACCCCGTCACGACCGTTCTGGTCGGCTCCCAGCTCTCCGGCCAGGTAGTCGAGATCCTTGCCGACTACAACACGCCTGTAAAGGAAGGCCAGGTGGTGGCCCGCCTCTACGCCGAACAGATCAAGTCTCGCCGTGACGCGGCCCTGGCGGATCTCGCCCAGGCGAAGGCCGATCTCGACACCAAACGCGCACAGATCGACAAGGCACGTTCTTCCCTGCAGCGCGCCGAGGCGCAGGCCGACGATCTTCAGGCCCAGCGCGACCGGACCCAGGCGCAGCTTGCGGAAGCGCAGCGCAATCTCGACAGGCAGCGGGAACTGACGACCCGCGCGGTGGGAACTCAGACAGCGCTGGAGCAGGCCGGAACGCAGGTCGACATTCAGAAGGCAAACCTCGTGTCAGCCGAAGCGCAGATCGCCTCCAACAAGGCGGAGGCCGAGGGCCTCAAGGCGGACCTCGCGCTGGCCGAGGCCGGGGTGAAATCGGCCGAGGCCATCATCCTCCAACGACAGGCGAAGCTGAAGGACATCGAGATCGATCTCGCCCGAACCGCGATCAAGTCCCCGGTCGATGGCGTCGTGGTGAAGCGCGACATCGAACTGGGTCAGACCGTCGCGGCCTCGCTCTCTGCACCGACCCTGTTCACCATCGCGCAGGATCTTCGGGAGATCGACATCTATGCCAATATCGACGAAGCGGATGTGGGCCGACTCAAGGACGGGCAGAAGGTGACCTTCACGGTCAATGCCTATCCGAACCGCGCCTTCGAAGGCAGCGTTCGCATGGTCCGCCTGGCCGCGCAGACGGTGCAGAACGTGGTGACCTACACGGCCGTCATCGGCGTGAGGAATCTGGACCAGGCGCTCCTGCCCGGCATGACGGCAAATCTCCAGATTGTCACGGATGAGCGCGAGGACGTGCTGCGCATCCCGAACGCGGCTTTACGCTTCCGGCCGACTGTCGCTGTCGCTTCGAGCGAGCCGAGAACCGTTGCGCAGAACGGCCAGCCGCCGCGTCGTCGTGCGCGCAGCCAGGATGCGGAAATGCAGTCTGACGAGGGCACCAGCGGACGCATCTACCGTGTCGGACCGGACGGCAATCCGCAGGTGGTACACGTACGGCTCGGGGCGACGGACGGGATCTACACGGAAATCGTGCGCGGTGACGTGCAGAAAGGTGCAGCCATCATCATCGGCGCCCAGCGCTCCGACGCCGCGGAGGAGACGAACGGCTCAGCCGCGAACCGCCGCCCGCGCCCGCCGCGCATGTTCTAAGGGAGCACCCGTGGCCCTCATCGAAACGCGCGATCTGAGACGGGTCTATGAACTCGACGCGGCCCGCGTCGTGGCGCTCGACGCGGTGTCGCTCGACATCGACAAGGGTGATTTCGTCGCCGTGATGGGTCCGTCCGGCTCCGGAAAATCCACGTTCATGAACCTCATCGGCTGTCTCGACAAGCCGACCGGCGGCCATTACCGGCTCGCCGGCACGGCCGTCGAAAGCCTCGATGCGGATGGCTTGGCGCGCCTGCGCAACCGCGAGATCGGTTTCGTCTTCCAGCAGTTCAACCTGCTGCCCCGCACCGATGCGCTGGGCAACGTCGAACTCCCGATGATCTATGCAGGCTGCGACCGCAGGACGCGCCGTGACCGGGCTCTCCATGCGCTCGGTCGCGTCGGCCTCGCCGAGCGGGCGCATCACCGCCCGATGCAGCTGTCGGGAGGACAGCAGCAGCGCGTCGCCATTGCGCGCGCGCTCGTCAACAGCCCGAGCCTGCTGCTCGCCGACGAACCCACCGGCGCTCTCGATAGCCGCACGGCGAGCGAGATCATGGCCCTGTTTCAGGAACTCAACCGCGAGGGCGTCACGATCGTGCTGGTCACCCATGATGCCGAAGTCGGGCGCCACGCGCGTCGCCTCGTCCGTTTCCGGGACGGCAGCGTGATCGAGGATCACCGCCAGTCGCCGGTCGATGCAAGCGCGCTCGCCCGGGAGGCTGCGGAATGAGACTGGTCGAAGCCATCCGCTCCGCCCTCTCCGCCATTCTGGCGAATGCCCTGCGCAGCCTGCTCACCATGCTTGGCATCGTCATCGGCGTGGCCGCCGTCATCGCCATGGTGGCGATCGGCTCAGGCGCGCGCAATCTCGTCGATCAACAGATCCGCTCCCTTGGGGCGAACCTCGCCATCGTCACCCCAGGGAACGTGACGCAGGGTGGCGCAAGACTCGGCGCGGGTGCAGCTTCATCCCTCACGGATGAAGACGCGGAGGCCATCCGCCGCGAGGTCGACGGCGTGGTCGCGGCAGCCCCTTTCGTGCAGGGCGGCACGCAAGTCGTCGCGGGCGGCAGCAACTGGGGCACGCGCATCTACGGCATCGATCTCGACTGGTTCTCCGCCCGCGAGTGGGATGTTGCCACCGGGCGTACCTTCGACCCGGAAGAGGTCCGCCGCGGCGACATCGTGATCCTTCTCGGTCAGACGGTTGCCCGCAACCTCTTCGGAGAGGACGATCCCATCGACCAGATCGTGCGCGTGCGCAACGTGCCCTTCCGCGTCATCGGTGTCATGGCGCCGAAGGGCCAATCGGCCTTCGGGCAGGATCAGGACGACGCCGTCTTCGTGCCGCTCGATGCCGGCCGACGCCGCGTGATCGGGCGCAACTACGCCAAGGACGGATCCGTCGGCTCGATCTTCGTGAAGTTCGCCCACGAGAGTGACATCCAGCCGGGCATCGAGACCATGACCGAGCTCCTGCGCCAGCGGCACCGCATTGTGGCCGAGCACGAGGACGATTTCTCGATCCGGAACCTGACGGAGATCGCCAACACTGCGTCCGCCTCCGCCAACACGCTCTCCATGCTGCTCGCCGCCGTCGCCGCCGTGTCGCTTCTGGTCGGCGGCATCGGCATCATGAACATCATGCTGGTCTCGGTCACCGAGCGCACCCGCGAGATCGGCCTGCGTTTAGCGGTCGGGGCGCGGCCGCGCGACATCCTGAGCCAGTTCCTGATCGAGGCGACGACGCTCTCCACCATCGGCGGGGCCCTCGGCATCGGCCTTGGCGTGGGCGCCGCCTATCTCGTGGCGCAGCTCGCCGGCTGGCCTTCGCTCGTGTCGACGAACGCCACCCTCATCGCGGTCGGCTTCTCGGCGCTTGTCGGCATCTTCTTCGGGTTCTATCCGGCGCAGCGCGCGGCCAAGCTCGATCCCATCGAGGCGCTGCGGCGCGAGTGAGATTGTGTGGAGGTCGCGAAGTCATCTCGCTGCGCATGGTGACGACCGAAGCCGCTCTTTACCCATCATTCGCCAGCCTTGTGCCGGTGATGACGAGACAGAGCGTGTGGCGCTCCAAACGATCGAGATGGCCGGGACAAGCCCGGCCATGACATGGGAGGCTCGTCGGAGCCTTATTCCGCCGCCAAGATGCGATACCTTGCCGGATCGTAGTTGAGGATCGGAGCGAGCCAACGTTCGACCTCCGTCACACTCATGTCCTTGCGCGCCGCGTAATCCTCCGCCTGATCCCGCTCGACCTTGGCGACGCCGAAGTAATAGGCGTCCGGATGCGACAGGTAGAGACCCGACACGGACGAGCCCGGCCACATGGCATAGGATTCGGTGAGCGTCACACCGATGCGGCGCTCGGCCTCAAGCAGGCTGAACAGGGTCGCCTTTTCGGTATGATCGGGCTGTGCGGGATAGCCGGGCGCAGGACGGATGCCCTGGTACTCCTCCCCGATCAACCCCTCGTTCGTGAGGTTCTCGTCAGAGGCATAGCCCCAGAACTCCTTGCGCACGCGCTCGTGCATGCGCTCCGCGAACGCCTCCGCCAGACGGTCGGCGAGCGCTTTCACCATGATCGAGCGGTAATCGTCGTTGGCACGCTCGAAGCGTTCCGCGATGCGCACTTCCTCGATGCCGGAGGTGACCACGAAGGCACCGACCCAATCCGGCCGTCCACTCTCGACGGGCGCGACGAAATCGGACAGGCAGATATTGGGCTTGCCGTCCCGCTTCGAGAGCTGCTGGCGCAGGCCGTAGAAGGTTGCAAGCGGCTCCGTGCGGCTCTCGCCCGTGTAGAGACGGATGTCGTCCCCCACCGCGTTGGCGGGCCAGAAGCCGATGACCGCTTTCGGATTGAACCAGCGCTCGTCTACAAGTTGCTTGAGCATCGCCTGCGCGTCGTCCCAGAGCTGCCGCGCGGCTTCGCCCTGTTTCTCGTCTTCGAGGATCGCCGGGAAGCGGCCCTTCAGCTCCCAGGTCTGGAAGAACGGCGTCCAGTCGATATAGGGGACGAGCTCGCCGACATCGTAGCTGCGGAACACGCGCGCGCCGGTGAAGCTGGGCTTCGGCGGCTGGTAGGACGACCAATCGATCGCAAGTTTGTTGGCGCGGGCCTTCTCGATGGACAGGCGCTGCTTGTCGGCCTCCGAACGGGCATGAGCGTCGGCCACTTTGCGGTATTCGGAGCGAAGCGTCTCCACATAGCCGTCCTTCATGTCGGGCGACAGCAGGGACGAGACGACGCCCACGGCGCGGCTTGCATCCGTCACATAGACGGCTTGGCCCTTATGGTAGTTCGGGTGGATCTTCACCGCCGTGTGCACGCGGCTCGTGGTGGCGCCGCCGATGAGGAGCGGAATGTCGAAGCCCTCGCGCTCCATCTCGCTCGCCACATGCACCATCTCGTCGAGAGACGGCGTAATCAGGCCTGACAGGCCGATCACATCCACCTTCTCCTTGCGGGCCGTCTCCAGGATCTTCTGGGCCGGCACCATGACGCCGAGATCGAGGACCTCGTAGTTGTTGCAGGCGAGGACCACGCCGACGATGTTCTTGCCGATATCGTGCACGTCGCCCTTCACGGTGGCCATCAGCACCTTGCCGGCCGTGGAGCGCTCCGTACTGCCGGTGGCTTCCTTTTCCGCCTCCATGAACGGCATGAGATAGGCCACGGCCTGCTTCATGACGCGCGCGGACTTCACCACCTGCGGCAGGAACATCTTGCCGGCGCCGAAGAGATCGCCCACCACGTTCATTCCGGCCATGAGCGGGCCTTCGATCACGTGCAGCGGACGCTCGGCAGCCTGCCGCGCCTCTTCCGTATCCTGCTCGATGAACTCGGTGATTCCGTTGACGAGCGCATGCTCGATGCGCTTCGCGACCGGCCAGGAGCGCCATTCGAGATCGGCGGCCTTCGGAGCGCCCGAGCCGTCGCCCTTGAAGCGCGGAGCCGCCTCCAGCAAGCGCTCCGTCGCGTCGGGTCGGCGGTTGAGCACCACATCCTCGCACAGCTCGCGCAGCTCCGGGTCGATCTCGTCATAGACGGCGAGCTGCCCCGCATTCACGATCCCCATGTCCATGCCGACCTTGATGGCATGAAACAAGAATACGGAATGCATGGCCTCGCGCACCGGCTCGTTTCCGCGGAAAGAGAAGGACAGATTCGACACGCCGCCGGAGATGTGCGCATGCGGCAGCGTCTCGCGAATGATCCGGGTCGCCTCGATGAAGTCGACCCCGTAGCCGTTGTGCTCCTCGATGCCGGTGGCGACCGCGAACACGTTCGGGTCGAAGATGATGTCCTCGGGCGGGAAGCCGACCTGCTCGGTGAGGATCTCGTACGCACGCGTGCAGATTTCGACCTTGCGCTCCAGCGTATCCGCCTGGCCCTGCTCGTCGAAGGCCATGACGACGACGGCAGCGCCGTAGGAGCGACAGATCTTCGCGTGCTCGATGAAAGACTCCTCGCCCTCCTTCATGGAGATCGAGTTCACGATGGCCTTGCCCTGGATGCACTTGAGGCCGGCCTCGATCACGTGGAACTTGGAGGAATCCACCATCACCGGCACGCGGGCGATGTCGGGCTCGGCCGCGACGAGATTGAGGAACTCCACCATGGCCTTTTCGGAGTCCAGCAGGCCCTCGTCCATGTTGATGTCGATGATCTGCGCGCCGTTCGCTACCTGATCGCGCGCCACGTCGAGGGCGGCCGCATAGTCTCCATTGGTGATGAGCTTGCGGAACTTGGCGGAACCCGTGACGTTCGTGCGCTCGCCCACATTCACGAAGGGAATGTCAGAGGTCAGGTTGAAGGGTTCGAGACCCGACAGGCGCATGAGCGGCTGCATCTTCGGCACCACACGCGGTGTCTTCCCCGCCACGGCCTCGGCGATGGCCCGGATATGATCCGGCGTCGTGCCGCAACAGCCGCCGACCACGTTGACGAGCCCCGCCTCGGCGAATTCCGCGAGCATCGCGGCCGTCGCCTCGGGACGCTCGTCGTAGAGACCGAACTCGTTGGGCAGGCCCGCATTCGGATAGGCGCAGACCAGCGTGTCGGCGACCTTGCCGATTTCCTGGATATGTGCGCGCATCTCGCGGGCTCCGAGCGCGCAGTTGAGGCCGATCGAGAACGGCTCCGCGTGGCGCACCGAATGCCAAAAGGCCGTGGGCGTCTGGCCCGACAGCGTACGACCGGAGAGATCCGTGATCGTGCCTGAGATCATGATCGGCAGCGTCACGCCCTTCTCGGCGAAGACCCGATGCGTCGCGACGATGGCAGCCTTGGCATTCAGCGTGTCGAAGATCGTCTCGATGAGAATGATCTCGGAACCGCCATCGATGAGCCCCCTCACCTGCTCGGCATAAGCATCCCGCACCTGATCGAAGGTCACCGCGCGATAGCCCGGATTGTTCACGTCCGGCGAGATCGAGAGCGTGCGGTTCGTCGGCCCGACGGCACCGGCCACGAAGCGGCGGCGGCCATCTTCTTTTTCGGCAATGAGCGCCGCTTCGCGCGCAAGGCGTGAGCCCTCGAAATTCAGATCGTAGACGATCTCCTCCATGCCGTAATCGGCCTGGGCGATGGAGGTGCCGGAGAAGGTGTTGGTCTCGACGATGTCCGCGCCTGCCCGGAAGTAGTCGAGGTGTACGTTGCGCACCGCATCCGGCTGCGTGAGGATGAGCAGGTCGTTGTTGCCCTTGACGTCCTGCTTCCAGTCCTTGAAGCGCTGCCCCCGGAAATCCTCTTCCGAGAAGCGCGAGTTCTGCAGCTCCGTTCCCATCGCGCCGTCGAGCACGAGAATCCGCCTGGAGGCGGCATCACGGAGCGCGTTGATCACGTCAGCGCCATTGGCCGGGCGAGGAGTATATGCAGCCATTCGATCTGTTCTCTTTTCATCGCGGTCGGAGTTGCGCCGACAGGCGAGGCTCTTTCAAGGCAGGCAAACACGAGTGCCCGGCTCGCGAACCGGGCCTCACGAAACTCAAGCTGCGGCTTTCACGCTCTGATCGCGCAATCCGAGCAGATGGCAGATGGCATAAACCAGATCGGCGCGATTCATGGTGTAGAAGTGGAACTCGTTCACGCCGCGGTCGACGAGATCGATCACCTGCTCGGCCGCAACGGCGGCTGCGACGAGCTTGCGCGTCTCGACGTCGTTCTCCAAGCCCTCGAAGCGGGAGGCAAGCCAGCCTGGCACGCTCGCACCGGTCTTGGAGGCGAAGTTCGCCGTTTGCTTGAAGTTCTGCACCGGCACGATGCCGGGCACTATGGGAATATCGATGCCCCGTGCGCGCACGCGGTCGAGATAGCGGAAGTAATGATCGTTGTCGAAGAAGAACTGGGTGATGGCACGGTCCGCGCCGCAATCGACCTTCGCCTTCAGCACGTCGATATCCGCATCGAGCGACGCGGCCTCGGGATGCTTCTCCGGATAGGCCGATACGGAGACCTCGAAATCGCCGATCGCCTTGATGCCGGCCACGAGGTCACAGGTCTGCTGGTAACCGCCAGGTTGTGGCTCATAGGCCGTGCCGATGCCGGATACCGGGTCGCCGCGAAGTGCCACGATGTGGCGCACGCCGGCATCCCAGTAGGAGTGAACGACCTCGTCCACTTCCTCTTTCGTCGCTGCGACGCAGGTCAGATGCGCGGCTGGCTTGAGATGGGTTTCCTGCACGAGACGGGAAACCGTCGTGTGCGTACGCTCACGGGTCGAGCCGCCGGCGCCATAGGTGACGGAAACGAATTGCGGATTGAGAGGGGCGAGACGCTGGATGGAGGCCCAGAGCGTCGTCTCCATCTCCGGGGTCTTCGGTGGGAAGAACTCGAAGGAGACCTTGATCGGACAGGAGACCTGCCGGCTCGGGCGAAGGGTGAGCGGTGACATCAGGCGACCTCTCTGTCGGGTTCACTCATGGGCCAATCCGTCACCACGCGACGATCCTGGCCAAGCCAAAGGGATACGGTCAATTGCTCGTCGCCCTTCTTCGGCGGAGCGATCTCACGGTTGAGCGTGCAGTCGAGCCCTGCCTCGTCGAGCCAGCCTGCCACCTGAGAGGAGGCGAAGCCGAGACGGCGATGGGCCTGGACCTCTCGCAGGAATTCGAGATTATGCGGTGCGAAATCGACCACGAGGATCCGCCCGCCGGGCGCCACGAGACGCGCGGCCTCGCGGATCGCGCGGGCTGGGTCATCCAGGTAATGCAGCACCTGATGGATGACGACAAGATCGAAGGTATTGCGCGGGAACGGAGGAGCATAGATGTCCCCCTGGCGCAGCTCGATGCCTCGCAGGTCCGCCTTTTCCAGATTGGCCCGTGCCACGGAGAGCATGGCGTGACTGGCATCGAGGCCGACCGTGCGGTTGGCCCGCGGCGCCAGCAGCTGCAGCATGCGGCCGGTGCCGGTGCCGAGATCGACGAGATTGCGGATCTTGGCAGAGCCCAGGGTATCGAGGACGGCGGCCTCGACCACCGCTTCGGGCGCATGGAGGGAGCGGATCCGGTCCCAGTCCGGCGCCAGACGGGAGAAGAAGGCCTGCGCGGCCTGCGAGCGCTGGGCGCGCACGCCCTCGAGACGGGTGCGATCCTCGAGCAGTTGCGGATCGGAGCGGTCGAGGCTCTCCAAGGTCGGGCGAATAATGCGAAGCGCCACACCGCGGTCGGTGAGCCGGAAGAAAGCCCAAGCCCCTTCCCGGTGCCGCTCCACGAGGCCGGCCTCGACGAGAAGCTTCAGGTGGCGGGAAATGCGCGGCTGGGACTGCCCGAGGATGTCCGTGAGGTCGGAAACGGAGAGTTCGCCCTCCGTCAGCAAAGCCAGGATCCGCAGACGCGTTTCCTCGGCGGCGGCCCGCAGGACGTCCAGGGTGAGATCCAGTGACGGAGGCGGGGTGTCGGACACAGCCAATCTCGCTCTTACATATAAAGATATATTTATATCTATTTTGGATCGGGGGCAAGGGAAGCTTTGGCCCGGGGTTCGGCATCCCTGTCGCTCCCTTTGCCATGCCTGGCCGGAGATGGCGGGGCTATCGCAGGAGATCCACCCGCAGTCCCGGCGCCACGGGGCTCCTTCCCTTGCAAGGGCTTTCGCCCGCTGCAGCCGGGCATGATGACATCTCCGCCTCCCGTCGTCCCGGAGCCCCGCAGCGGAACCTGGTACCCTGCCGGCACAGGAGAGGACACGGCGGCGGCCGCTGTGTGCGGATCGGGAGCGTCATCGTTCCGGGTTTCCACACCCGCGGCCCTTCCGGTCAAGCTCTCGCTGAGTCTCGTCCCGGAACGACGGCGCAGGTCACTTCTCCGCTCATCTTCCCGTCATCCCCGGGCCTATTCCGGGGATCCCCGTCGTTGCGCCGCTGCGGTTCCGGAAGGCGTGGGTGGCCCGGACTGATTCTCGGCTCATATCCGGGGGCAGACGATCTGGAATGACACGCGCTGGCGTCATCGCCTCCTCCGGCGTCATGGCCGGGCTTGACCCGGCCATCCCGATGCTGAGAGGCGCTGTGCCTTTCCGATCGGGATCACCGGCACAAGGCCGGCGATGACGTGGAGGGCGTGGTCAGGCCTGGGGACAATGTTCTCACTTTGTTCTTGACACTGTGTTGCACACAAGCTAGAGAGTTGCCTTAGATCGGTTCCTGACGAGGGGCGCGCTCGAGGCGTCGCAGCGTGGGAGCCCGCACACTCCAGTGTGCCGGTCACGCAAGCCCGCATGACAGGAGGCCCAGGAGGTGGGCGGGTAGTCGGGATCGGTCGCAGGCCCCCGTCGCGCAGACGACCCCGCCTGCGGCGGTCGACTGAGCCTGCCTCTCCTGTCCGCCTAAAGAAGCCGTGCGCGAAGCGGCCGTCCGGCTCTTCCATCAAACCCATAGTCATCGAGCCGGGCCGCCACTCGCGCCACCCTCGATTGCCTTCAAACCCGGGGCTGATCCAGCCCCGGGCCGCAGGCGCACGCCTTCATTCCTTCCAATCCCTTTCCCGTCAGTTCATTCCTTCGGGGGTTTCATCATGAGCCGCGTTCAGCACATCCTCTCCCGCCTGCCCGATGCCGATGTGCTGCAGGTACCGCTGACCTGCCGCAGGAGCCGCTGCCGGCGCACGGGCCAGTGCCAGGGCGGCTTCGGGCCGCCATGCTATCTGGCATGCTATCTGGAAGACCCCCAGGTCTTCGTGGACGGCGTGCGCGGGCAGATGCAGGAATATCGGGAGTTCTGGTACAGCCGACACCGGGCCATCAAGGCGGAGGAGCGGCGGCGGTGAGGAATGAGCCGCCGAGGCGGCCAATACACCTGCTCCGTCCTGGGTCGCACCCTCTGCCGTCACGGCCGGCCTTGTGCCGGCCATTCTGATGCTGAAAAGCGCCGCGCTCTTCGGATCGCCCCCCCGGGACAATCCCGGTGAGCCCGAGACAGCGGCTGAGGCCGCCGCTCAAGATCCATGAGGAGTGCCGTAGATTCGGCGGCTTAGCGGAACGGCGGTTCGTCGAAGCTGCGCAGCTTGCGCGAATGCAGGGAGGATCGCTGACCCTTCAGGATGTCGAGGGCGGCGAGGCCGATCATGAGATGCTCGCTCACCGCACGCTCATAGAAGGCATTGGCGGCGCCCGGCAGCTTGATCTCGCCGTGCAATGGCTTGTCCGAGACACAGAGCAGCGTGCCGTAGGGAACCCGCAGGCGATAGCCCTGAGCCGCGATGGTGCCGCTTTCCATGTCCACCGCGATGGCGCGGGACAGATTGATCTGCCGCCGTTCCTGACTCCAGCGCAGCTCCCAATTCCGATCGTCGTAGGTCACGACCGTCCCGGTGCGCAGGCGCCGCTTCAACTCCTCGCCCCGTTCGCCGGTGACCTGCACGGCCGCGTCCTGCAGGGCCACCTGGATTTCGGCCAGGGCCGGTATCGGGATTTCCGGCGGCACGGCGCCATCCAGAATATGGTCGCGGCGCAGGTAGCCGTGGGCCAGCACGTAATCGCCGATGGACTGGGACTGACGCAAGCCGCCGCAATGCCCGACCATGAGCCAGCAATGGGGCCGCAGCACCGCCAGATGATCGGTGATGTTCTTCGCATTCGATGGGCCGACGCCGATGTTGACCAGGGTCACCCCATGCCCATCCTGGCGCATCAGGTGGTAGGCCGGCATCTGGAACCGGTGCCAGGGCGTGGAGCCGATCAGCTCTTCGACGACGGCCTCGTCCAACCCCCGCTCGATGGTGATGCCGCCCGGCAGGACGAGCTTCGTATAGGGCCCCTCCTCGTTCGCCAGTTCCTTCACGGCCCAGCGGATGAACTGGTCCACATAGCGATGATAGTTGGTGAGCAGGATCCAGGGCTGGACACAGCGCCAGTCGCTGCCGGTGTAATGCACGAGACGGCGGAGCGAATAATCGACCCGGGCCGCGTCGAAGAGCGCCAGGGGCCGCGCCTCGCTCTCATGGAACACCCAGGTGCCGTCGGCGATCTCGTCTCCCACCTTGGCGAGAAGCGGAGTCGGGAAATATTGGGCGAGTTCGGAAGCGGAATGGGCTCCGCGGCCCAGCTCGTCGCCGCGCTCGAAGATGTAAGGATAGGGAATTTCCTGGTCGCTGACGCCAACCTCGATGGTGGCGCCGTAATCGCGGACGAGGAAATTCAGCTGCTCCAGCAGGTAGTTCCTGAAAAAGGCCGGCTGCGTGATCGTGGTGGCATAGACGCCCGGGCCCTGGAATTTGGCATAGGCGCGCTGCTTCACCGGCGGCACGGAGGTCGAGCGGTAATCGAGGCGAAGTTCCGGATAGCGGAAGCGGGACCGCTCGAAGGGTGTGGGTGCCGTGCGGGTGGAAAAGAAATGATCGAGAGCCTGGCGCTGCGCCTCCATCGCGCTGTCATGAAGCGCAATGAGCTGTTCGACGGCTTCTTCAGGCGTGGCAACGGATTGGAAGGTGGAGATATGATCGGCTGGCACGTGGACTCTCTTCTTATGTCTCGTGCCTCAAGGGTCATACACCGTTTCGCTCAACAATCCAATGATTGCCTATGTAGGAGAATGCCCCCTCTTGAGTGAAGCAGTGGAAGTTCTTGCGAGATCCTTGCCCCGAGGCGGGCGTATCAGTATCACTGTATATCTATAACATCAGAGACTCGCATGGCAATTCCAGATCCTAAGTCTATCCCAAATTGGGAAGGTGTAATGCCAGCAGTACTCGACCTATTGGCAATGAGCGAATTCTCGACAGATGAGCTTGCGGGCAAGGTAGCGGATAGGTTTGGATTGGACGAAGAGCAACGATCCCGACTGCTCCCTTCAGGACGAGAGCTTACAATTACTAATCGCGTCCGCTGGGCACGCTACTGCCTCCTCAAGGCTGGCCTATTAACGCGTCCGACCAGAGGGAAGTACATTATCAACGGGTCAGGAAGAGATTTGTTGGCGAGTGGAAAGCCAGTCTCCGATGCTACTCTTCGCGAAATCAGCCCCGAATATCGTACTTGGGCTGAACGTAGCTCTGACAAGGCAGAGAATGATATTTCCGCTGCGTCACAAACGTCTGAGAAAGCTGCAATACCTTTAACTCCGGATGAACAGATTGACGATGCAGTGCGTGAACTCGAATTTGCTGTGCGCTCTGAGATTCTTGAGAGGGTAAAAGCACAGACGCCACAGTTCTTTGAACAGCTGGTCGTAAAACTTATGCTTGCTATGGGCTAT
Organism: Microvirga sp. 3-52; assembly: GCF_018383585.1. Taxonomy (GTDB): domain Bacteria; phylum Pseudomonadota; class Alphaproteobacteria; order Rhizobiales; family Beijerinckiaceae; genus Microvirga. The sequence goes on along the minus strand of NZ_JAHAMK010000001.1, from coordinate 172,736 downwards.
GGCTCGTCCTTCGCAAGCGTCATGCAGCAGGTTGGACGTCCCGGTGATGGCGGAATCGATGGTGTCATCGATGTCGATATCTTAGGTCGTGATCGTCTTTATCTTCAAGCTAAGAGATACACATCCGGATCAGTAGGCCGTCCGGAGATGCAAATGTTCATCGGAGCTCTAACGGGCAATGCCGCCCGTGACGGTGTGTTTGTCACAACATCGAAATTTGCCCCAAGCGCCGTAGCCTACTTGAGCACTGTACCCTTCCGGGTTGCTCTCATCGATGGAGATCGATTAGCTGATCTCATGATCAAATACGGAGTTGGAGTGCGGACAGATAGGTTGATCGAAATCAAAAGAATTGACGAAGACTTTTTCCTATCTGACGAATAGAGAAGCTCAACCTATGCCAATAACTATCCCAAATCGTCCTAGACGAGCGTGTTAAAAGATCGGGCACAAACTTGAATTCGCGCCCGACCCATCTTTCAACTAAATTTACCGCGCGAACTTCTTGTACTTGATCCGGTGCGGGATCGTGGAATCCGTGCCGAGGCGGCGCTTCTTGTCCTCCTCGTAATCGGCGAAGTTGCCCTCGAACCATTCCACGTGGCTGTCGCCCTCGAAGGCCAGGATGTGGGTGGCAATGCGGTCGAGGAACCAGCGATCGTGCGAGATGATCACGGCGCAGCCCGCGTAATCCTCCAGCGCCTCTTCGAGCGCCCGCAGGGTATCCACGTCGAGGTCGTTGGTCGGCTCGTCGAGGAGCAGGACGTTCGAGCCGGACTTCAGGATCTTGGCGAGGTGCACGCGGTTACGCTCGCCGCCCGAGAGCACGCCCACCTTCTTCTGCTGGTCGGAGCCCTTGAAGTTGAAGGCGCCGCAATAGGCCCGGGCATTGATCTCGCGCTTGCCGAGATAGAGCACCTCGTTGCCGCCGGAGATCTCCTCGTAGAGGGTCTTGTTGGCGTCGAGCGAGTCGCGGCTCTGGTCGACATAGCCGAGCTTCACGCTCTCGCCGATCTGGATCGAGCCTTCGTCCGGCTGCTCCTGGCCCGTGATCATGCGGAAGAGCGTGGTCTTGCCGGCACCGTTCGGGCCGATGATGCCGACGATGCCGCCCGGCGGCAGCTTGAAGGACAGGCCATCGATCAGGAGCTTGTCGCCAAAAGCCTTCTTCAGGTTGTCGAACTCGATGACGTTGTTGCCCAGGCGCTCCGCAATCGGAATGATGATCTGGGCCGTGGTAGGGCCCTTCTCATTGGCCTTGGCCACGAGTTCCTCGTAGCGCTGGATACGGGCCTTCGACTTGGCCTGGCGGGCCTTCGGCGAGGCCGACACCCATTCGCGCTCGCGCTCGATGGTGCGCTTATGCGCCTCGTCCTCGCGGCCCTCCTGCTCCAGGCGCTTCTGCTTCTGCGTGAGCCAGGACGAGTAGTTGCCCTCGTAGGGAATGCCCCGGCCGCGGTCGAGCTCGAGGATCCAGCCGGTCACGTTGTCGAGGAAGTAGCGGTCGTGGGTGACGATCAGGATCGCGCCCGGATAGCTGCGCAGGTGCCCTTCGAGCCAAGCGGTCGTCTCGGCGTCCAGATGGTTGGTCGGCTCGTCGAGGAGCAGCAGTTCGGGCTGCTCCAGGAGCAGCTTGCACAAAGCCACACGGCGGCGCTCGCCGCCCGAGAGCTTGTCCACGGACCAGTCGTCCGGCGGGCAGCGCAGGGCGTCCATGGCCTGGTCGACCTGGGAATCGAGATCCCACAGGCCCTTGGCCTCGATCTCGTCTTGGAGACGGGTCATCTCGTCCGCCGTCTCCTCGGAATAGTTCATGGCGAGTTCGTTGTACCGGTCGAGGATCGCCTTCTTGACGGCCACGCCCTCCATGACGTTCTCGCGGACGTTCTTCGACGGGTCGAGCTGGGGCTCCTGCGGCAGGTAGCCGACCCGCGCCCCCTCGGCGACCCAGCCCTCGCCGGTCCAGTCCGTATCGGTACCGGCCATGATGCGCAGCAGGGTCGACTTACCGGCGCCATTGACGCCGAGTACGCCAATCTTGGCATCCGGGTAGAAGGACAGATGGATGTTATCCAGGACCTTCTTGCCGCCTGAATAGGTCTTGGTGAGGCCACGCATGTGGTAGATGAACTGACGGGACACGGAAAAGCCCTGCTGATCGAGATGTGAATGGAGTTGGCCGTCAGTTAGCAGGGGCAGACGGCGGGGGCAAGGCGGAGGAGTGACGCCGTGCCTCGTCTCGCCGCACTCTCCTCGTCATGGCCGGGCTCGTCCCGGCCATCCAGACCCTGTGAAACGCACCGCTGTACAGACCGGGATCACCGGCACCGGGCCGGTGATGACAGGTGGCGCGTATGGGCAGGACAGGCTCCCCGGGATGACACCCGCTCCTAAAGCCCGAATGGATAGGTCTCCGGCATCCCCTTTCCATGCGCATGCGTGAGCGGCGTCACCGCCTTGGTCTCCTCGAACCAGATGAAGGCATCGAACTGCTCCGCCAGGACGGCCTCGAAGTAATGGCTGTAGAGCTCGGTCTCCGGGCGGTAGACCACGCCGATGGCCCGCTCCAGGCGTGGCCGTGAGAGAACCTCCATCAGGTCGGCTTGGCCGTTCTCGCGCCAGTCGGTCAGGAAGCACCCTAGGCCCGTATCCCGGAAGACGCGCTCGTGACTGTCGGGCCGTGCCGGGCGCACGTCCTTGACTTGCATCGGCTCGTCCCAATCGTCCGCAGCCGCCACCGTGCCGCGGTCGGTCCCGAACCCGATCAGCACGGCCTCGCCGTGATAGGACTTGCGGCAAAGCTCGCCGATATTGAACTCACCCTGCCAGCCCATGGCCGTGGCGGCCGCGTTGCCGATATGGGAATTGTGGGCCCAGATGATCGCCTTGGCGTTATCGCGCCGGGCAAGCAGGCTCTGCAAGGTTTCGAACATGTGCCGATCGCGCAGGTTCCAGGACTCCGTCGCGCCCTCATACATGATCCGGTAGTAGTGCTCGGCCGCGTGGACGATCTTGGCGTTCTGCACTGCATCGAAGAAGGCTTCACCCCCATCGGCCTGGAGGTAGTCGATGCGCTTGCCGATAATATCCTGGAGCTGGCGCAGCAACGCCTCGTCGCAAGGCTTCTTCTGTCCGGTCAGGACGGCGCGGCCGTAACGGGCGGGATCCGACTGCCAGGGACTGAGACAAGCGTAGCGTCCCCTCGCCTCCCTGGCCTCCTCCGGGTCGACCTTGTCGAGGTAGTCGAGAACGGAGCGGATCGACGCGTTCAAACTATAGACGTCGAGGCCGCGGAACTCGGCACGGTCATCCTCCGGGCGCTCCTTGTTGTACTCGCGCATCCAGTTGACGAAGTCATAAACCTCTTCGTTGCGCCACATCCAGGTGGGGAAGCGCTCGAAGGCTGTATCATCCCCATCGCGCACATGGCGGTGACGCACATAGGCATCGATGCGCGCCGCATCCGGCCAATCGGCTTCGACGGCGACGATGGAAAAGCCGTGCTGCTCGATCAGGCGCTTCGTGATCGCGCCACGGGCACGGTAGAATTCCGAAGTGCCATGGGTCGCCTCGCCCAGAAGCACGATCTTGGCGTCGGAAAACCGGTCGAACATGGCGCCGAAAGCTTCTTCATCGGAAATCGGCGCCAGGGTTTCCCCATGCTCGCGCACGAGATCGACGGCCTCCTTGAGGGATGCGTCGTTCTCGCTCTGCTTCCAGGACCACCGGGCCATGGCTTTCGCTCCGCAAGACCGGCCCCTGCGTGCCGGCTCCGCCGAAGAACGACAGCGGGACTCGGCTTGTTCCAGGCGATGGACGCACCCGTCGCTGGAAGGGGAACAGGAGATCAGACGGATACCGTCCCGCTCATGTCCATGCCGAGCAACTCCCTGACCGGCAATCCTATGACACCCTCGCCATGATTGACGCGAATGCCTCCTCGGCCGCGATGACAGTCGCCATCTGCACCGTATGCGCAAAGCGGTAAGCCTCGCCGTAGATCGTCTCGTCGGGGAATTCGGTGATGAGGGTCAGCGGTGTTGGATGGCGCTCGTCCGCGGTGATCAGGCAAGGCACATCGTTGATGATCTCATAGGGTGTCCCGCCGGAATGCATCGAGCAGATCTCGATCTGACGGCGGTTGAAATCGGCCAAGCCCGGCACCGCCGACAGGCCTGTGGTGACAGCTTCGATCAGAGTCCTCGCCGTCTCGGCCCATGAGGGATGATGCCTCATGATCAGGAAGAAGCCCTTTGGGATCGTCCAGAGCTCGAACCCGCGCGGCAGATACCCGGTCAGCGGCCTGGTCCATTCATGGGCCGGATAACCGTGGAGGTTGAGGTGCAACTGGGCACCCGACATCTCCAGCGCCTGGTTGCGCGCGCCGATCTCATAAAGAGGCCCACCTTGGCCATATTCGAGATCGTTGCCGAGAGAGGTATAGCGCGCCGCATGATGCATGTGGCGCGGATTGCCTTCGCACAGACGTCCATGCAGCGCATAGCCGTCAGGGTTCTCGACCGGGATATAGGCGATGTTGGCGTCCGGATTGGCCAGCAGGCGGCGCACGGCTCTCAATGTGCCGACTGGAGCCGATGTCTCGTTGGCATGCTGCCCGCTGGTGACGAGAACGGCCGGGCGCGAACCGGCCCGGTAAATTCCTTGCACAGGGCGTCCCTCCCGAGAGATTCCCTCGAAGGTCTCGCCGTGAAGCGCTGCGAGCTCTCGGTGAATCTGCGCAAGACCAGGCGCGGCATCCGCCGTCTCGATGTCCTGCTCGGGCTTCACCGGGTCCTCCGGTGCCCCGAAAGCGCGAAGCGTGACACGCACATGCGCGTCGCCCTCGCCGGCGCGGATATCCGGCACGATCTGGCCCGGCTGCACGCTGCGATCCTCCGGTGGGCGGCCGGACTTGCGCTTGAAGAATTCGAGCAGCGAGAAATAAAAGTCCTCGTGCAGCGCCTCGCGCGTGCTCATGACCTCGTCGCCATAGTCGAGCGGACGCTCGATGCCGGGGATCGTCACGTCGATGGCGAGCGTCTCCGCATAGGGCTCCGCCTCGGGCCATTCGTGCGCAGCGACGACCCTCATGACCCTGTGGAACACCTGCTCCATCTCGGTTTCGAGCGGCTCATCGAGATCCGATGCCTGGTCCGGCCGCCCAGTGACCTTCAGCCAGCCGGTCGGCGTGAGATCGACCTCGTCGAGATGGTTGGGGCGAAGCCTGTTCGGTGCGAGGACCGCATGCTCCGCCACATGTCCGTTCGTGTACTCGAGCGTGACAAGATAGTTCAGATCGGCGTCACCTGGCTCGAAGTGGGTCTCGGCGTCAAGCAGGGCCGCCAGAGGATAAGCCTCTAGGAGGAAACGCAGGCGGTCCGCCTCCTCGTGCACAGGATATCGTACGGTGACGCGTTTCAGATCGGTGGTATCGAGTTCTTCGAGAAAGGCATGGACGAGCGGCTTGTAGGCGCTGCGCAGCCGTGCCCGAACGCCGGCCTCCGCCAACAACGCCTCGGCGGCGCGGCGTGCCGTCTCATCCTCGAACAGCCACGCCTCGAGCGTCACGCCGCGATGATCATTCCTGGCCCAGTCGCGCAGGAGGGTTTCGAGAGTGCGCGGGATACGTTCGTCGAGCAAAGTCGTCATCGTGAACTCTGTCCTGTCGGATCGAGAAGGTCGCGCAGCCAGTCGCCCAGAAGGTTCAGGCCGAGCACGGTGAACATGATGGCAAGGCCCGGAAACACGCTGACCCACCAGGCCGTCTGCAGATAGGTGCGTCCATCGGCCAGCATGCCGCCCCAGCTCGGAATGAGCGGATCGACGCCGAGGCCCAGGAAGGTGAGGCTGCTTTCGAGAAGGATGTTGTTGGCCACGTTGAGCGTCATCAGGATGACGACGGGACCAAGCACATTGGGGAGGATATGAGTGAATATGATGCGTCCGTTGCCGACGCCGATAGCGCGGGCCGAGAGGATGAACTCCCGATCTCGCAGCGCCAGCACGGAGCCGCGCACCAGGCGCGCATATTGCACCCATTGCGCGAGGATCATGAAGAAGATCACCTTGTCGACGCCGGTGCCGAGAATGGCGAGGAACATGATGGCGACGAGGATGAAGGGAAGTGCGAGCTGAATGTCGGCAAAGCGCATGAGCAGGATCTCGGCGATGCCGCGATAGTAGCCTGCGACCAGCCCGACGAGCGTTCCCACGGTCACCGCTCCCATCACCGAGAGAATGCCGACGGTGAGCGAGATCTTGCCGCCGACGATCACGCGCGCCAGCACGTCACGACCAAGGGGATCGGTGCCGAGAGGATGCGCGATATCCTGGAAAGGCGGGGTGAGACGGGCCATGAGGTCCATGCTCTCGCCGCCATCAGGGAAGAGAAATCCCGAGAACAGCACGGCCAGCCCCATGCCACCGGTAAGCAGGAGGCCGAGAACGAGTTCGAGCGATCGAAAGTGCCAGCGCGCCGACGACACAGCCTGAGCGGCAGCCATGGGCCCTACTCCGTCCGGATACGCGGATCGATAAGCCCATAGGCGATATCGACCAGAAGATTGATGAGAACGATGAAGAGCGCGAGTACCGTGATGGTGCCCTGCAACACCGGGTAGTCGCGGTTCGAGATAGCATCGAACGCGAGCGTGCCCATGCCGGGCCAGTTGAACACCCGCTCCACGATCACGATGCCGCCGATAAGGCCGCCGAACTGCAGCCCGATATACGTGACGAGCGGAATGGCTGAATTGCGCAGGGCATGCTTGTAGAGGACGACCCGGTCGCGCAAACCTTTGGAGCGCGCCACCATGATGTATTGCTGCGAGAGCGTTTCCAGCATGGAGGTGCGCACGAGGCGCACATTCGTGGCCGTGAGAATGATCGCCATGGTGAGCGCCGGCATGACGAAACTCTCCGGGCCCTCCATGCCGCTGGGCGGCAACAGGCCGAGAACGATGGAGAACAGCAGCACCATCATGATGGCGAGCCAGAAATTCGGGAATGACAGGCCTACCAAGGACAGAATGCGGATCATCTGATCCGGCCAGCGCCCCCGGTTCACCGCCGCATAGACGCCGAGCGGCACGGACAGGACGATGGATGCGAGGAGGGACGCAAACGCCAGCAGGAGAGTGGCCGGCAAGGCATTGGCAATGAGCATCGAAACGGGCGTTCCGCCCATGAAGCTCTTGCCGAAATCTCCCGTTACCATGCCTTCGAGAAAGCTGAGATACTGGACGTAGAACGGCCGCTCGAGCCCGAGCGACTGCCGGATGTTCTGCAGATCCTGCTCGGTGACATTGCCGCCACCCATCAGCATGATCGCAGGATCGCCCGACAATCTGATCGCGAACGAGACGATCAGAGTTACTGCGAGGACCACGAAAACAGCCTGCAACAATCGTTTGAAGATGAAGCCCGCCATGGGGTGGCCCTTCTTGGCTCTTGGAAAAACGGCCCCGCTTGCGCGGGGCCTCCATTCACATCTTGGTTCCGGACAGTACCGCGAGTAGCAATGTCCTAGGCTATTCGTCACTCGACGGTCGTTTCCGTGAACCGGAAGCGGCTGTCTGCGGGCGCATCGAAATTCTTGACCCGCTTGTTCACGCCAAAAATCGTGTTCTGGTTGTAGAGCGGGATCTCCAGCGCCTGATCGGCCACGTAGCGCGCGATCTCCTGCAGAACCTTCTCACGCTCCTTCACGTCGTACATCGTGCGCTGCTTCTCGAGCAGGGCGTTCAGCTTGGGATCGTTGTCGTAAGGGTTCCACTTCTCGCCAGAGTGATACATTAGGTAAGCGGTGTTGTCGTAGTCGAAGGTCCATCCGCCCCAGGCATTGTGCCAGGCTTCGCCTGTCTTGCCGTTCGGAATGATATCGTTGAGCAGCACCGGAGGTTCGTGCGGCTGGAGCGAGGGCTTGAGACCGAGGGCCTGGAGGAAGCCCGCGGCGGCCTGAGCCACCTCGCGGAAGGTCGCGTCATTGCCGCGGAAATCGATCCTCACCGGCGCACCAGCCGGGACCTTCGCCTGCTGCAGCATCTGCTTCGCCTTGGCGAGATCGAAGGGCAGCGGCTTCAAACTCGGATCGTAGCCGAAGGACAGATCGGACTGGAAGCTTGCGATCGGTTTTCCGTGACCGAGGAGCACGGCCTTGATGATCGCCTCGCGGTCGATTCCCATGATCAGCGCCTTGCGGACATTCACGTCCTTCGTGATGCCGTCCCGGGTATTGAGGCGCAGGGCGACGACCGTTGGGCCGGTGATGCTGATGAGGCTCAGGTTAGGGCTTTTTTCCACCGTCGGCGCGAGGCCGAACGGAATGAGGGTTGCCACATCGATGCGGCCCGCCTGAAGCTCGGCCACCTGTGTGTTCGCCTCCGAGATGAAGCGGGTCACGACCTTGTCGAGTTTCGGTGCGCCGCCCCAATGCTCGGGGAAGGCCTCGAGGGTGAGGCTGACCTTGGGGCTGTATTCCACGAACTTGAACGGACCCGTGCCGACCGGGTTCAGGTTGAAGTGAGCGTCACCCTTTTCCTGGATGTACTTGGGCGGCACGATCATGCCGCCATAGCCGGCAAGCTTCGTCAGCAAGACGGGATCCGGCTGCTTCATGATGAAATCGACAGTGTTATCGTCAATGACTTCCACACGATCGATGGTATTGTAGTTCGACTGCTGCGGTCCCTTCCTGCCTTCGTCGCCAAGCAGGCGATCGAAGGTAAACTTCACGGCCGCCGCATTGAACGGCTCGCCGTTGTGGAACTTTACGTTCTGGCGCAGCTTGAATCGGATGCGGCTGTTGTTGTCGAGAAACTCCCACGACGTTGCGAGGCCAGGCCTCAGCTTCATGTCGGCGCCGCGAGCAGTTAACCCGTCGAAGAGGTTGTTGGCGGCGGACGACCAATTGACCAGAAAGGTATCGATCGGATCCCAGCTGCCGGGATCGATGGCAACGGCCGTGGTCAGCGTCCCGGCGGCCTGAGCACCAGATACCATCACGGGTGCCAACGCGACAGCGGCCGTCAGGCCGAGCACTTTCATGGTGGTCGAAAACTTCATCTTATGTCTCCCTCTGGAAAACGGTCTCTCACGCAGCCCCGCGGAGCTGATCGGCCTCGATCGCAACCCAATGTCCCGGCTCGACTTCGCGCATGCGATGAATGGCGGGCTCCTGCCCGACCGGACGCACGGGACTTGGGATCTCGCCTTCGATCCGCGTCTGGGCCCGCTCGCGTTGCGGATCCGCAATCGGCACTGCCGAGAGCAGCTTGCGCGTATAGGAATGCTGCGGGTTCTCGAAAATCGCCTGGCGTGGCCCGAGCTCGACGATCTGACCGAGATACATCACCGCGACGCGATGGCTAATCCTCTCGACCACAGCCATGTCATGGGTGATGAAAAGATAGGACAGTCGCCGCTTCTCCTGCAGCTCCATCAGCAGATTGACGATCTGCGCCTGAATCGACACGTCGAGAGCCGACACGGATTCATCCGCGATGACGAGCTTCGGATTGCTCGCCAGCGCCCGTGCGATGCAGATGCGCTGGCGCTGGCCACCGGAGAATTCATGAGGATAACGCTTGGCGTGCTGCGGCTGCAGACCGACTTGCTCCAGCAATTCGTGCACGCGCCGCTCGCGCGCCTTGCGATCCGGGATCAGGCCATGAACGATGATCGGCTCCGCAACACTATAGCCCGCCGTATGCCGCGGATCGAGCGAGGCAAAGGGATCCTGGAAGATATACTGGATCTCCTGCCGCAGGCGCCGCCGCTCGCCTTGGCTCATGGCCGCCATGTCGCGCCCGTCGAAGCGCACCGTGCCGCCCGTCGGCTCGACGAGCTGCTGCAGCGTGCGCCCGATGGTGGATTTGCCGCTGCCGGACTCCCCAACCAGCGCCAATGTCTCGCCGGGATAGATGTCGAAGTTCACCTCTTCCACCGCATGAACTCGATGAGTCACGCGACCGAAGAAGGTCTTACCCACATCGAAACGAGTCGTGAGCTTCTCTACCTGAAGGATCGGCTTCGTGTAATCGGCGGTGTTCTGCTCATGGGCGTCGCCGACGGGCTTGGCCACGCCGCCATCCATCACCATGACGGGGGTGCGCTTGGGGAACGGCTGCCCTTTCAAACTGCCGAGGCGCGGCACGGCGGAGAGAAGGGCTCTGGTATAAGGATGCTGGGGTGCTGCGAAGATGTCGCGCACCGGCGCCTTCTCTACCTTCTCGCCCTTCCACATCACCACTACATCGTCCGCCATCTCGGCAACGACGCCCATGTCATGCGTGATGAAGATGACCGCTGTGCCCATCTCCTGTTGCAGATCGCGGATGATATGCAGGATCTGCGCCTGGATCGTCACGTCGAGCGCTGTCGTCGGCTCATCGGCGATCAGAAGCTTTGGATTGCAGGCGAGCGCCATGGCGATCATCACGCGCTGGCGCATGCCGCCGGAGAGCTGGTGCGGATAGCGGTCGAGAAGCTTGTCCGCGTCGGGAAGGCGCACCTTCTGCAGCAGCTCCTTCGCCCGTAGGCGTGCATCGCGTCCGTTCAAGCCTTGGTGCAGGATCAGGGTCTCGGAAATCTGATTGCCGATGGTGAAGACAGGATTGAGCGACGTCATCGGCTCCTGGAAGATCATCGCGATGTCGTTGCCGCGGATCTGGCGAAGATTGCTGTCGGACGCCTTGACGAGATCGATCGCTTCGCCGCCGTCGGGCCGGAAAAGCACCTGCCCTCCGGTGATGCGCCCGCCCGTATAATCGGTCAGACGCATGATCGCCAAGGAGGTGACGGATTTGCCTGATCCCGACTCGCCGACGACTGCCAGGGTCCTGCCCGGTTGCACATCGAAGCTGATGTCCTTGACAGCTTTAAAGGCTCCGCTCCCCGTTCCAAACTCCACCGACAGGGAGCGAACCGACAGGAGAGCTTGGTCCTGAGACCTAAGATTGGCAGTATCCGACATACATCCACGCTTGTGAGAAGGCACTGACCCCACCGATGGCAAGATCAGTACCTCTTTGATACCTGCAATCCATCACAGCCATAATGCCAACACGTCAAGCACTGTTTGCATCAGATCAGGAAATCGGCCAGATCATAGATCCGGCACAGCTGCAAGGCCGGATATTTGTTACTTAGTAACCCATTCGCCGCCCCGCATGAGCGGCTCGGCTCTGCCGTCCTGTGTGATACCATCGACGTCTATCTGGTTGGAGCCGATCATCCAATCGATATGGATCAGGCTCTTGTTTGAGCCATGGGACGCGAGCTCGTCCTCGCTCATCGTTCCGCCATTGCGGATGCACTTGCTATAGGCTTGGCCAAGGGCAATGTGGCTGGAGGCATTCTCGTCGAACAAGGTGTTGAAGAAGAGAAGCCCGCTTTGTGAGATCGGCGACGAAAACGGCACCAGAGCCACTTCGCCGAGGCGACGCGCGCCCTCGTCGGTATCGAGAACCTTGTTCAGCACGGCCTCTCCGGTGCGCGCCTTGCTCTCGACGATGCGCCCGCCCTCGAACCGTACCTGAATGCCCTGGATCAGGGTGCCGTTGTACGAGAGCGGCTTGGTGCTGGTCACGTATCCGTCCACCCGGTCCTTGTGCGGCGTGGTGAAAACCTCCTCGGTCGGGATATTGGCATTACAGACGATCCCGTTCTTCGCCGTGGTCGAGCCGCCGTTCCATTCATGCCCGTCTGCCAAGCCGACACGCAGGTCCGTGCCGGGGCCTCGGAAATGGAGCGTGGCGTAGTTCTTGTCGTTCAGCATGCGCGTACGCGCCTGGAGGTTCGCGTTGTGCTTCTCCCATGCGGCGATAGGATCCGGCATATCGACACGGGAAGCTGAGAAGATCGCCTGCCAGAGCTTGGAGACGGCCACGTCCTCCGGATCGTCCGGAAAGACAGTCTTGGCCCAGGCAGGCGTCGCTGCGGAGATGATCGTCCAGTTGATGTCGAAGCCGGCAATCATGTTGAGGGCAGGCATATAGGCCCTGGAGCGGGCCCGATTGGCACGGGAGACCTTTTCCGGATCCTCCTTGGCAAGGAGCGACGGGTCCTCACCGACGATAGCGAGCCGGGCTGCACCGTTCTTGTAGGCGGTTGCCATGCCCTCATAGAGCCAGGCCGGCGCCGTGTCGAAACCCTCGTTGCGACCGTGGCGGAAGCGCATGAGCGTGCTCTCCTCGTCGGAGAAAATCGTGGTGACGAGGGAGGCGCCGGCCTTGTAAGCATGTTCCGTAACGCCCCGCACCAAGGCGACGGCCTCGAGCGGAGCCGTCACGACCAATTCCTGCCCGGGCTTCAGCCCGAGGCCGACACGAACGGCGACTTCTGCCAAGCGGTCGAGAAGCTTGGCATGGGACGTGGCATCAGCCGGGTGTCGGAATTGCTCGTTCATGATCTGAGGCTCTCGAAGCTGAAAAGGATGGCAGGAGAGGCTACACGGCTCTGCCGCCGGTGCAACCTCGATAGGCGAAAATCTCACATACGCTGCGGCTTGACCGCGCCGAGAGCCTCCGGGTCGAAGGCGATGCTCTTGATGATGGCGTGGACGGGAAGACCCGGCTTCAGGCCAAGCTCTTCCACCGATTTGCGGGTCACACGGGCCACAAGACGGTCGCCGCTACAATCGAGTTGCACATCCACGCTCGGCCCCTCGGCATGCTCGATCGAGGAAATAAGTCCCGGCAACACATTCAATGCGCTCATGCCTATGGGCTTCTGCAGAGACAGCATGATGTCGCGCGCGCGCAGACGCACGCGCAGGCCCGTGCCAGCGGGATATGTCAGATGCGGCACCCTCAGTGTTCCAGCCCTGGTCTGCAGCACGGTCAGACCGAAGGAATCCTCATGCCGCAATACCTGGGCCTCGATCAGTGCTCCCGCCTCTGCGAGGCCGGTTTGCGCGAAGTGATGGGGGTGCCGGAGGATGTCAAATGCCGGACCTGAAGCTGTCACGTGGCCTTCGGACAGAACGACGATGGATGTGGCAAGCCTCGCAATCTCGGCCACCGAATGGCTGACGAGAACGATCGGCACCCCGCCCTCGTCGCGCAGTCGCTCGATATACGGATAGATCTCAGCCTTGCGCGCTTCGTCGAGGGAGGCGAGCGGCTCGTCCATCAGCAGCAATTGCGGATCGGCCAGAAGCGCCCGCCCGATAGCGACCCGCTGTTTCTCGCCACCCGACAACGTGGATGGCCGCCGCTCGAGCAGATGGCCGATGCCGAGAAGATCGACGATATGATCGTAGCTCGCCTTCCTGTCCCGTTTGGGCGTGAACCAGCGGCCGAAGAGCAGGTTATGCCGCACGTCGAGATGCGGAAAGAGGCGTCCCTCCTGGAACACGCAGCCGATCCGCCGCTTGTGCTTCGGCGTGAAAACATTCGCCTTTGTATCGAGGAGCACCTGTCCCTGCACGACGATCCTTCCGTGGCTGGGGCGCACGAGGCCGCCAATGGCGCTTACGATCGTCGTCTTACCGGAACCCGATGGCCCGAAGAGCGCCGTGAGCTTTCCATCCGACTGGAAGCGCGCATGAAGGCTGAAGGCGCCTTGTACGTGCCGGATATCGACATCGAGGATCATTGCGCGTGAACCCGTCGCCGAACGCGCCGCGCCAGCCACTCGGAGAGCCAGAGTGCGGCGATGGAAATGCCGATGGAGACGAGCGTCAGCCGCATCGCACCGCCCTCGCCTCCCGGCACCTGCGTGTAGGCATAGATGGCCGTGGGAACGGTCTGCGTTTCACCAGGAATGTTGGACACAAAGGTGATCGTCGCGCCGAACTCGCCCATCGCCTTGGCAAAGGACAGCACCATGCCGGCGATGATGCCTGGAAGGATCAGCGGCAGCGTCACGGCGGCGAAAACCCAGACTGGATGCGCGCCCAATGTGCCGGCAGCATCTTCGAGCCTGCGGTCGACCGATGCGATGGACAGGCGGATGGCCCGCACCAGCAGCGGAAAGCCCATGATGGCGCAGGCAAGCGCAGCGCCCGTCCAGCGAAACGACAGGACGATGCCGAACTGCGCGTCGAGAAACGCCCCGATAGGCCCGCGCCGTCCGAAGCCAATGAGAAGAAACCATCCGACGACCACCGGAGGAAGCACGAGAGGCAGATGGACGATCACATCGAGCGCATGCCGTCCCCAGAAGCGCCCGCGCTCCAGGGCAAAGGCGATGGCGACACCGGGAATAAGGCTCGCCGCCATCGCAACGAGCGCGACTTTCAGGCTCAGGCGAACCGCCGTCCATTCCTCAGGAGTCAACCAGTCCGTCACGAACCAGAACCTGCAGTGTTGATGACGATGAAGCCTTGCTTCTCAAACAATGGCTTGGCCTGAGCCGAGCGCAGGAATGCCAGGAAGGACGCGGCATCAGGATTCGTCGAGGCTCTTGTGAGCGCCACCGGATAGACAATCGGGGGATGGCTTCCCATCGAGAATGTCGCGGCAATTGTCACGTTCGGATCCGAGACGGCATCCGTCCTGTAAACGATCCCTAAGGGCGCCTCGCCACGGGAGACGAGAAGGAGCGCGGCACGGACATTGTCGGCCTGCGCGATCCGGCCTTTCACCCCCTCCCAAGCGCCGAGATGCTCCAGAGCCGCCTTGCCATACTTGCCTGCCGGAACTGCCTCAACATGGCCCATGGCGAGGCGGCCACTGCCGAGGATCGACGCAAAATCGATGCCGGGCTCCAGCACGACCTGAATTGTCGATCCCTTCGGTGCGACGAGCACGAGGGAATTGCCGAGGAGGCCGACGCGGCTCTCAGGCCTGATCAGGCTCTTGGAGGCGAGGTAATCCATCCAATCGAGATCGGCTGAGAAGAAGAGATCGGCTGGAGCGCCCGCCTCGATCTGCTTGGCGAGTGCGTTGCTCGCCGCATAGGAGACGACAACCCGCCGGCCGGTGTCCCGCATCCATGCGGCACCGGCGTCATCGAGGGCATTCTTCAGGCTGGCCGCGGCGAAGACCACCACGTCTCTGGCTTGAGCCGAGGCTCCTGCGTTCAGCGCAAAGACCGCGAAGAGCAGCCCTACCATAAGCACTTTGGCGGATGCCCCGAAGATAGAGCTTGCCGGATTGATGATCTTCTCGCTCAAGGGTAAGCCTGTTGTTGCCGGGCGCATCCTAACCGAGTAAGCCGGGCGTTCAAGCCAGACGCCGCCGAGGAGACGTTTTCTTCATTGTTGAGCGGATCAGCCGATAGCCGAGCAATACGGCCACGATGGCAGCATAGACGAGCGGCTCGGGAGGCCAGGATTTCACGACGAGCAGGAAATGGAGCGCCGCGCCGATGGCCGCCAGATAGACCAGGCGGTGCAGCTTCGCCCAGGCCTGCCCTCCCATACGCCGGATCGAGGCATTGTTGGAGGTCAGAGCCAGGGGCACGAGGATGACGAAGGTCGCCATGCCGATGGTGATGTAGGGCCGCTTCACGATATCGGCGACTATGGCCGAGACATCGAGCCCCTGATCGAGCACGAGATAAGTGACCAGATGCAGGGCGGCATAGTAGAAGGCGATTAGTCCCAGAGCCCGTCGATAGCGCAGCAGGTTGATATTGAAGAGCTGGCGCAGGGGCGTGATCGTCAGGGTCGCGATCAGGAAGCGCAGGGCCCATAGTCCGAGCCCCTGTTCCAGATAGCGCATCGGATCGGCTCCGAGCTGATCGGTGATGCCGGCATAGAACAGCCAGATTGCCGGGATGAAGCCGACGAGATAGATCGCAATCTTCGGCACCTGAGGCAGCGCAAGGCTTTTCTTGTCTGCCTGAACGGAGGCTCGGCCCGCCATCAGTAGAGCTTCCGCAGGTCCATGCCGGTGTAAAGGCTCGCCACCTGCTCGGCATAGCCGTTGAACATCAGCGTCGGGCGGCGCTTGACGAACAGGCCGCCCTCGCCGATGCGCCGCTCGGTTGCCTGGCTCCACCGTGGATGGTCGACGCTCGGGTTCACATTGGCATAGAAGCCGTATTCGCTCGGCGCCTGCTTGTTCCAGGATGTCTCGGGCTGCTTGTCGACGAAACTGATGCGGGTGATCGACTTGATCCCCTTGAATCCGTATTTCCACGGCACCACGAGACGGATCGGCGCGCCGTTCTGGTTCGGCAGGGTCTCGCCATAGAGGCCGACCGCCAGAATGGTGAGCGGGTTCATGGCCTCGTCGAGACGCAGGCCCTCCACATAGGGCCAGTCGAGCACCGGGAAGATGGACTCGACGCCCGGCATCTCCTCCGGCCGGTAGGCGGTCTCGAAGGCCACGTATTTCGCACTGCCCAAGGGCTCCACGCGCTTGACGAGATCCGCCAGTGGGAAGCCGACCCAGGGGATGACCATGGACCAGCCTTCGACGCAGCGCATCCGGTAGATGCGCTCCTCCAGGGCCGATGACTTGATCAGATCCTCGATAGCGAACTCTGCAGGCTTGCCTACCATGCCGTCGATCTTGACCGTCCAGGGTGAGGTCTTGAGGCTTCCGGCCTTGGCCGCCGGATCCTCCTTTCCGGTCCCGAACTCGTAATAATTATTGTAGCTCGTGATGTCCTCGCGGCTCGTCTTCTTCTCGTCCGTTGAGAAGGGACTTTTAGCAGAAGACAGAGGCGCAGCTTCCAGGCTCCTCGGCAGGGCCGTGGCCAGAGCGAGCCCGGCAGCGCCAGCCATCCATTGGCGGCGGTTGAAATACACCTCCCGGGGCGTAATCTCGGAAGGCGGGATATCGGTAGGGCGGCGGATCAGCACGGCATCACCTCGTTTGGAACCCATTGTGAATGGGTACACCCGAGAACGCCAGTGGTGGTCTCACGTTTCCGTTACAAACTTTCTTTTGAAGCCAGACTGATGAACTAGAACGAGATCGCGCGAACGAATTTTCGTGTTATTTCGCGCGGGTTGGTGATGGCGGTTCCCACCACCACCGCATGGGCCCCACGCCTGAGAGCTTCCGCAACGAGATCCGGCGTATCGAAGCGCCCTTCCGCAATGATGGGCACCGGGAGTGCTGCCGCAAGAGCCGACAGAAGCCCCAGATCGGGGCCCTCGGTCCTGAGAGACGCCGTTTCCTGCGTGTACCCGGAGAGTGTGGTCGCGACATAGGTGGCGCCGGCAGCAAAGGCGGCCTGACCCTGCTCCAGCGTGGCGATATCGGCAAAGACCTCTGTGCCGAGTTCCGCACGGATCCGCCCGATCAGGCGCTCCACCGGCTCGCCATCCCGCGGACGCGGCGTGGCATCGAGCCCGATGATGTCGGCGCCTGCTTTCGCGATCTGTACGGCCTGTTCGAAACCTGGGGTGATATAGACGGGGAAGCGGGCGTCCCATACCTTCGCGATTCCTATGATCGGGAGCTTCGTCACGGCGCGGATCGCCGCCACGTCCGCCTCGCCGTTGGCACGGATACCTCCGGCGCCGCCGGCCTCCGCGGCCTGCGCCATGGCGGACATATGGACCGGACCGTGCAACGGGTTGTCGGCCCGCGCTTGGCAGGAGACGACGAGAGTGCCCTTCGGGATCAGCATGGGTTCACCTTACTTCACTGCACCGGCCGTCATGCCCTGGATGAACTGGCGAGACAGGGCGATGTACAGAAGCGTGATGGGAGCCGCCGCGATGGTGAGGCCGGCAAACAACATGCCCCAATCAGTGGTGTATTCGCCCATGAAGGTGGTCAGCCCCTGCGGCAGGGTCTTGCGCGCATCGGTCTGGATGAAGACCAACGGGAAGAAGAAGTCATTCCAGATGGGCACCGCGTTCTGTATGGCGGCAATCGCCATGGGCGGGCGCGCCAGCGGCAGCATGACCGACCACATGATGCGAGGCTCGGACGCGCCGTCGATGCGCGCCGCATCCTCGAGTTCCGATGGCAGCGTGCGCAGGAATCCTGCCATGATGAACACGGTCGAAGGCAGGCCGATGGCCGTATAGGTGACGATCAGGCTCCATCGGCTGTCGAGCAGGCCGAGATCCCGCAACAGGATGAAGAGCGGGATGACGGCAAGCTTCAGCGGCAGCATCAGCCCTGCCAAGAAGAACAGCAGGATAAAAGTGTTGGTGCGAGACTCGTAGCGTGCCACCGCATAGCCCGCCATGGTGCCGAGAACGAGGATCAGAACGATCGAGGTGCCCGTCACGAGGATCGAGTTGACGAAGTAAACCGGCATGGCGGTCTCGCCGAGCACTTTGGCGAAGTTCTGCACCTGCGTGAAATCGGGCAAGGCGAAGGGATGCTCGAAGATCTCGCCTGTCGTCTTGAAGGCGGAGAGCACCATCACCACGACCGGATAGAGCATGATGAAGGAGTTCGCGATCAGGATAACCTGGGCGAGCAGGACGAAGGGAATCGCTTGACGCGTCGCGGGTGCGTCGGACGTGATGGCGGTCAAAACTGGATCTCCCGACGGCGCAGCCACAGGGTCAGCATGGACGCGAAGACGACAATGAACAGGAAGAGGAGCGTGGCCAGGGCCGAACCCATGCCGAAGTTCTGGATGCTGGCGCTTTGGTTGCCGAAGGCCGTGCGGTAGAAGACGAGGCCCAGCACGTCCGTGGAGCCGAAGGGCGAGCCGTCGAGCCCCACCATCACGTAGGGGATCTCGAACCAGTTGAAAGCACCGATGAACAGCAATGTGAAGAGGATCGTGGTGCTCGGCGCCACCAGCGGCCACACGACATTCTTCAGAAGCTGCCACTCGTTGGTGCCGTCGAGCCGCGCCGCCTCGATGATTTCCGGCGGGATGCGCTGCATGCCGGCGAGATAGACGAGAGCCGGGAACCCGACAAAGTGCCAGGCATTGGCGAGGATGAGCGCACCGAGCGCCGTCGAGGAATCACCGAGCCATGGCTTGGCCCACGAATCGAGCCCCACTGAATAGAGGGCCTGATTGATGATGCCGAAATTGGGATTCAGGAAAAGCTTCCAGAGGAAGCCGACGATGATCGTCGACAGCACCACCGGCACGAATACCGCGATCCGGTGGAAGCGGAAGCCGAAGGGCTCCTTGTAGAGAAGCCAAGCGAGAAAGAACCCGCCGCCGTTCTGGATGATCATCAGCGCAATTAGCGCATAGACGTTGTGCAGGAAGGCGTTCCACACCACCGGGGCCATGGTGGCGCCAAACAGCACTTCCCTGAAATTCTTGAGGCCGACGAACTCGCCGCGTGCCAAGCCCTGCCAATCGTAGAAGGCATAGGCGAAGGCTGACAGGATCGGATAGACCACGAACAGCGACATGAAGACGATAGGCGGGACAACGAGAAACGCCACCCACAATTGGTGCTTCAGCGAGCGGGGCTGTTGGCGCGAGGCTTGCATGGAATTAGATGCCTTCGGGATAAACGGCAGGCTCCAAAAGCCTGCCGCCCTTTCATCAGTGTCTTACTTCTGGAACGGCTTGTAGTAGGTCGCGATACCCTTGTTGATCTCGGCAGCCGCCTGCTCGGGGGTCTGCTGGCCGGCGAGCATCTTCTGCACGTTCGACTGCAGCAGCACCGAACCGCTCGGCTCCTGGTATCGGAAGCGCACGAGCATCAGGTAGGACATGGAGTTCTCAGCGAGCTTCGCCACATCCTGCGTGATCGGATCCTCGATCTTGATGCCCTTGATCGGCGACAGATTCTTGAGGGTGTTGGTGAAAGCCGTGCCGTATTCAGGGGTCGCCAGGAAGCGCACGAACTTGAGCGCGGCGTCCTTCTTCTCGCTCTTCGCGTTTACCGCATAGCCGCCGTCGTAATAGGTGGCAATCAGTGCCTGGTCGCCTGCTTTTAGGACGGGAGCCGGGAACACGCCGAGATCGAGCGTGGGGTTCTGGTTCTTGAAGTTCGCCACCTCATAGGAACCGCCCGCGAACATGGCCGCGCGGCCCGCCACGAAGAGCTGCTGCGAGGACGGATAATCAACGCCTATGAAGTTCGGCGCGAAGTACTGGCTGATGTCCTTCAGCTTGGCGAGGGCGCTGACGAAGCGCGGATCGGTGAAGTTGGCCTTGCCGGAGACGATGTCGGCCTCGAATTCCTTGCCGAGCATGGACGAGAGCAGGCCGCCGACGATGGTCTCGTTCTGCCAGGCCGTTGCCGTGCCGTTGGAGAACGGGTTGATGTTCTTGGCCTTCAGCGCCTGGGCCAGAGCCATCATCTCGTCCCAGGTCTTGGGCGGGTTCAGGCCGTTATCCTTGAAGATCTTCTTGTTGTAGACCACGAGCTGAGCCTGCATGGCGAAGGGAACCGCGTAGACCTTGCCGTTTGAGCGTAGGGTCTCGGCCGCGAGTGCCGCTTCCGGAAAGTTCGCCAGCTCGGGCACGTTCTGCTGGTCGAGGGCGAGCAGATAGCCGGAGGTCGCGATGGTCTCAAGGTTGCCGTAGGCGCGCGCCTGGATCACGTCCGGGCCGCGGCCGGCGGCGAGCGCCGTGGACAGAATGGTTTGGTAGTTCTCGGGCGCGTAGGTCTCGAACTTGACCGTGATGCCCGGCTCCTTCGCCTGAAACTTCTTGATGATGTCCTGGTAAAAAGCCTTGTCTTCCTGGCGCCAGCTCCAGAAGGTCAGCTCGGTTTGAGCCATGGCGGCGGTGCCTGAGAGCAGGAAGCTGCCGGCAGCAGCGGCCATCAGAATGCGTCGGGTCAGTTTCATTGTCAGTTCCCTCATTGTTAAAGGCCTTGTCCTCCCACCGCCGGGTATGATTTTCGGCATGCCCGACGGAATTTCTTCAGCCATATGGCTCGGCTGCGATGACGAGAAACGTCGCGTCATCGTGAGTTTTAACACGCGGATAAGCGCCTGCCAGAAGATCGCTCCGCTCTCTTTCCCGCAGCTCCTGCATCAGAGCAGGACCCTTACCCGCGGCAAGCTCGGCATGAAGGGTGTTGTCCGAGTATGCCCCGAACACGTCCACGAGCCGCATGAAACCGTCGGTGGCAAGCAGGATAGGCACGCCCGGCTTCACCTGCGCCTCGAACCGCAGCTCGCGGCCGGCCCAGGGCCGGAGTGGGTTCACGACCCAGTACCCGTCGGGCCGATTGAGCTTGGTGCGGTTCTCGAGGATCTGGCGTTTCACCGCTTCGGGGATGGAGCCGGGCGCGTGCTCCCGCGCCCCGAGGGCGGCCAGCGTCTTCCTCTCGAAAGGCTTGGCCCGGTCATCGGTCCACCGGACGATCCCTCGTTCCGAGGGCACGAGGGCGATCACGTCACCCAGGAAGCGGCCCTGGACCCTTACCTGTCCACTGTTCCCTGGATGGGCCTCGACCAAGCCGAGGCAGGCCGAGGGGGCATGGTCGTCGCCGACTTCCGGGACGTGGGTTGTGGTCTCCCGGAAGGCAGAATGAATATCGGCCTCAAGGCGGCTCAAGACCGCATCGGCGCCTCCTGTTCCGGCGAGATCCATCAACCGCTTGCCGACCAGACCGGCAAGCCAGGCGGCATCGCTGCCACCGGAGGTGAGCTGCTCGTTGGACAGACCGGTCGCACCATCGACCACCCAGGCAACAGACCCACGCAGGCCGATCCCGTCCTCATTGACACGGGAGCCTGGCAGGGACAGCCGGTCCAGAGACCGGAAACGGAGAATGGAGCCAGTCGCGTTCACGGCCTAACTGGTCTCATATTGGTCGCCTCGTGTCTATACTGGTCTTAAGGGCTTTTCACATCCTTCCTGAAGATCAAAGGGCTTAGGAATGTTCGTTTTGATCGAATCGGAGACCTAGGCGTTAGTGCTTTGATCAAGCTGTATCGGCGAAGGGAAAGCCATGGTCACCCTGGAGATAGACGGCAAGGCAGTTGCCGTGACGAACGCAGATGAGGGACAAGCCCGCGAACTCTTTCTCAGCGAGAGCTTTAAAGATGACCTGAAATCGTTTAAGAGCGAGGGCCGCTCCCTCTGGGACGGCTCAGCTGCCTTGACGACACGGCCCGCATCGGAACACGAGATCGATGCCTTCTATGAGGCCCTGGACGAAGAGGACGAGGTCGACGAAGGCGACGAAGACTATGACGACGACCTCGATATCGATGTCGTGTTCCTGGTGTCCATCGACGAAATTGACGACGCCGCTGCCTCCGGCTGATCATCCTTACCGGAGCCCTCGTAGGCTCCCCAGACACGGTTCAGCCTTATTCACATGCCTTTTCCCAAGACCAATCCCAGCCTCGAACGCGCCCTTGCCGATCGGGGCTACAACGATCCGACCCCCGTCCAGGCCGCCGTGCTGCAGCCGGATGCCCTCGATCGTGACCTTCTTGTCTCGGCCCAGACCGGCTCCGGCAAGACCGTCGCCTACGGCCTCGCCATGGCCTCCACCCTGTTGGGTGATGCGGAGCGTTTCGACGTGCCGCGTGAGCCGATGGCGCTGATCATCGCGCCAACCCGTGAGCTCGCCCTCCAGGTCAACCGGGAGCTCATCTGGCTCTATGGCCCGGCCGGCGCGCGGGTCGTCTCCTGCGTCGGCGGCATGGATGTGCGCCGCGAGCAGCGGGCGCTTGCCGATGGCTGTCATATCGTGGTCGGCACACCGGGCCGCCTGCGCGACCACCTGGAGCGTGGACGTCTCGACACCTCGAAGATGCGCGTCGTGGTGCTCGATGAGGCCGACGAGATGCTCGACCTCGGCTTCCGCGAGGATCTGGAATTCATCCTCGACGCTACGCCGGAGGAGCGACGCACGCTGCTGTTCTCTGCGACCCTGCCGAAGAACATCGTGGCCCTGGCGCGTCGCTACCAGCGCGAAGCACACCGCATCGACACCTTGGTCCAGAACCAGCCGCACGGCGATATCGACTACCGGGCGCTCAGGATCGCCCCCAACGAAGTCGAGCATGCGGTCGTCAATGTGCTGCGCTTCTACGAGAGCCGCGGCGCCATGGTGTTCTGCCACACCCGCGAGGCGGTACGGCATCTGCATGCCAGCCTGCTCGAACGCGGTTTTCTGGCGGTCGCGCTATCGGGCGAACTGACCCAGAGCGAGCGCAGCCACGCTCTGCAGGCTCTGCGTGACGGGCGTGCACGGGTCTGCGTCGCGACCGATGTGGCGGCTCGCGGCATCGACCTTCCGGATCTCGGTCTCGTGATCCATTTCGATCTGCCGAACGATCATGAAACGCTCCTGCACCGCAGCGGCCGCACGGGCCGCGCCGGGCGCAAGGGCACCTGCGTGCTGCTGGTGCCCTATACCCGCCGCCGCAAGGCCGAGCGCCTCGTGGACATGGCAGGCGTCGACGTGACTTGGGCCGGTCCTCCCTCCGCGGACGAAATCCGCCTGCGCGACCGGGAGCGCCTGATGCAGGATCCGATCTTCACCGAGGAGACAACGGAGGAGGATCTTGTCATGGCGCGGGCGCTCCTCGCAGAGCGTTCGGCCGAGGAGATCGCCAATGCCCTGGTTCGTTTCAACCGTTCGCGGCTGCCTGCTCCCGAAGAGATGGTGGATACAGGTCCAGACCGCGAACCGCGTCAGCGCAAGGACAAGCGCGAGCGGCAGGACGAGCGCGTACGCGACTTCAAAGACCGTAGCCGGGATTCGTCCGAGGGCGGATTCGAGCGCTCGTCCGAGGACATGGTATGGTTCCGCATGAGCGTCGGTCGGCGCAACAATGCCGATCCCCGTTGGCTTCTGCCGATCATCTGCCGCCTCGGTCATGTGACGAAGAAGGAGATCGGCTCGATCAAGATCTTCGATCGCGAGACGAAGTTCGAGATCGTCAAGTCCCACGCGCCGAAATTCGCCTCCGCTGTCCGCAAGACCAATGACGAGGACATTCGCATCGAGCCGGCCGATGCTGGACCCGGCAAGCCGCGTGATGGCAAGCCTCACGAGGGCAAATCCTGGGATAGGCCGAAGAGCAAAGGCCCGAAGGAGAGAGGCGGACCTCCGCCATATGGGAAGCCGAAGGACACCAAGGGTCCGAAGGATCAAAAGCGTCCGAAGGACAAGAAGCGCTCATCGGACAAGCGCCCCTGATAAAAGCCACAGGTCGGGACATCATCATGTCCCGACCTGCTTTCCTTCAGAGCGGCAGATCGATGAAATGGTTCATTACGGCTTCTTCATCCCTTTGATCAGCGCACCTGCGAGCGGCACGGGATACTTGGAAGAGCCGAGTCAACTGGGTGGCGGACGAAACCCACGACCGCTTCCCTGCCCTCTGAACCTCCACGAGCTGCTGCTGAAGAGCCTGCGCGTTCATTTCAAGGGCCCGTACAGCGCTGTTGCACTCCCCCAAGGTCAGCTCCATCTCCCGCGAGACCTTCAACCGCTGTGCGACGATCAGCATCACGACGGCCAGCAGAAAATTGACAAGCGCGATCACAGCCGCCGCCCAGATCGGGCGCCGGCCTGGTGCAGAACAAAGAACAGGGACACATTACCCATCAGAAAAGCGAAGGCGCCCAGCAGCGCCGGAGCGCTCCACAGGGAGGACCGGGTGATCGTCTGCTGAAAGCGAATATCCACAATAGTCGATTCGGCACGCAAAAGGATTCGAAGGTTGCGGGCGGCATTGTCCGTTATGACCTAAGGCATTTCATCCGACACGTAGACGACGGACGATTGATCAGTGCCGCTTCCGCAGCATTGATCCCGGTCAAGGAACGGCCAAGCTTCAACGATGAGGCGCGGAAGAAGGCTCCGGTCCATATTGCATCGCACAAAGTATGTTGTGCATCGCAACATAAACCCCATATGACGAGTTAGTTTCGAGATAACCCCATACCTGAAAAGGCCCAGTCATTATGCAGCGCTTAGGGCAAATGATTCGCCATCTGGCTCATCACCGCCGCCAGTGGGAAACCGCGATGGCCGCGTCGAATGCGGCATCCGTCGCATTCGAGAACCCATTGGCACCAAATCGACTGACGGAAGTCACCGGCTTCGGCTCCAATCCGGGCAACCTCCGGATGCTGACTTACGTTCCGGAAACCCTTCCAACCTCCCCCGGTCTCGTGGTCGTCCTGCATGGATGCACGCAAACGGCAGCCGGATACGATCACGGCTCGGGCTGGTCAGCGCTTGCTGATCAGTATGGTTTCATTCTGCTCTATGCCGAGCAGCAGGAGGCCAACAATCCGAACCGATGCTTCAACTGGTTTCAGCTTGGCGACATCGAACGCGATCGCGGCGAGGCTTACTCGATCCGTCAGATGATCGAGCATGCCGTTCAGCAGCATGTCGTGGATCGTAGCCGCATCTTCGTGACGGGTCTCTCGGCCGGCGGCGCGATGACGTCCACCATGCTCGCCGCATATCCGGAAGTCTTCGCCGGCGGCGCAATCATTGCCGGCCTTCCCTATCACTGCGCCGCGAGCGTTCCAGAAGCCTTCGAATGCATGTTCCAGGGACGGACGCGAACGGCACAGGAATGGGGCGACCTCGTGCGAGATGCCTCTTCCCACAAGGGACCTTGGCCCAAAGTGTCCGTGTGGCACGGCAGCGCCGATGCGACGGTCAAACCGATGAATGCGGGCGAGATCATCAAGCAATGGACGAATGTCCATGGCCTTCGATCCGGCCCGAACCGCAGTGAAATCGTGGACGGCTATCCAAGGCGCGCCTGGATCGATGCAGCGGGCAACGAGATCATTGAGGAATATGTCATCACCGGGATGGTCCATGGCACACCGCTGGCGGTCGGCAACGATGAGAACAGCTACGGCGCCCCCGGCCCCTTCCTTCTGGATGTAGGCATCTCATCGAGCTTCCGGATCGCAACGTTCTGGGGGCTGACGGAGCCTTCCGAGAGAAGGGCCTGGAGCCGTCCTGCGCCTCAACCCGTTCCGCAGGTCTCGGAAGCAGCCCTCCACGTTCTCCCAACTGCGGCGGAAGCACCGAGAAACGAGGCTGCAGTGCATAAGCCGCAGCAGCGCGAACAATCGGCTTCGTCCCATCTGGATATCGGATCGGTGATCACGAAGGCGCTCAAGGCGGCTGGTCTCATGAAGTGAGCGATTCTAAATTGAGAGCAGCGTAGAAGCCAGCATGAGCCGAGCGCCATCCGGCGCTTGGCTTCCTATCCATGCAGCTCAGGGCTTTTTCTCCTGGCTCAGCAGATCCTCCTGCTTGCGTCTTTCGCCCGTGATGCAATTCATGCTTTCCTGCTGGGCCGGCACGATCAGGGGCCTGCTATCGCCAATCCCCGCGATCTCCCGCATGATTTTCGTGCGAACGATCATGGCGAATTGCTCAGGATCGTGCAGGGGCAGGACGAAAGAGCCAACGCCGCCGATGACGCATTCCCTGAAGTAGAGATCCAGATCCTCGAGCTCCGTGCTGCCGGTCGCCCGTCTGAACATAATCGGCAAGCCATTGATGATGATACCTCCCGCAACCGCCTCATCGCGGGCATAGGTGACGTGACGACCATCGTTGTTGGGACCATCTCCGGACACGTCGATGACGCGACGGAGCGGAGCGCCACCCAATTGCTCGAAGAGCCTGCGACTATGGTCGATGATTCCGGAGATCGATGTCATACCTGCCTGCCGGATAGGCTGATAGGCGAGTTGGTTGGAAAATGACATCGCCTTCTCAGGATTGTCGATGATCGTCCAGGGCACGATGACCCTCTGATCTTTCACGCCCGACCATTCGACGTAGGTAACCGCAATCCGACCATTCAGACCGTTCTCGATCGCTTCGTGAACAAGGGACGAGCGGAAGGCATCGATGAAGCCTTCGCGCTGAAGCCCCTGCTCCTCACTTTCCATGGAAGACGACACATCGACGGCAATGACAAGCGCAACGTCGAGCTGCATTTCCGCGTCAGGGGGACCACCTGCCAGCACATCGCCGGCGAGTAGAAAAAACGCGAGCGTACTCAGGAGCCTATTCGCCATGACTGCCTCCGCTCCCGGCCATCAATCCGTCGGCCGCCGCCAAGATTGCAGTCTGTCAACGCCCCAATCAGGCATTTGATGCGCAAGCTTGGCCGATAAACCGGCGGAATTCCCTATCCGGCACGTGACTCCGCCCGTCAGGAGGGGCGGGCAGAGGCTGCCCCTACGCGGTCACAGCTTTCCAGGGACTGAAGAGTACGTAACAAAATCCACTCTCTATACGCAGAGCAGACAGGGGGCGGGTGTTTCGGGTAAATGTTTCTTACGCTACGCAAGGGGCACAGCCATGAAACCGGATATGGATCTGATCGGCGCTCTCACCAGCTTCTCCGTCGGCACACTGGATGGCCGCGATGCGATGATGGTGATTGAACTCGCGACTACGCCTGAGGAATACGAGCTCGGCATCCGCCGCCAGATGCCCGTCGCCATGACACCCGAGCATGCTCGGGAGCTCGGCGAGGCGCTGCTGCTCGCAGCCCGGGCAGCTGAGATGGGTGAGGCTCCGAGCTACGCATTCAACTGATCTTCGTTCCCGTTCAAATCACGTGGATCAGTAGGCTCCTCATCGGCACGCCCGGTAGGAGCCCATATCGAAATGGAAATGATCGCGGTGAGCCTCATTATAGTCGGGGCTGAGTACGAGATCGAAAAAATCGCACGCTCCATTTCTGAGGGTGCGCAGGAAGGCCGATCGGCGCGCGGTGCTTCCCCTCCAATCGCTCTTCACCGTGACCTGCTGTCCGTCCGCCAGAACGAAACCGGCAATGTCGACGGCATTGGCTGTCGCATGCTCGCTGCGCCGGCCGTTCGCGCAATGATTGACATTGCGGCAGGCATACGTGCCGAAATGCGTGACCCGCACGACGTCCTGCCCGAAATGCTGGCGGGCCGCCGGACGCAGGACATGCGCTTCGAACAGAGCCCAGGCCACTGTGAGCGAGCAGGTGGCCGTGAACTCCCGGCTCAAGCCCACCAGGGATCGTGACACTTCAACCGCATCGGACAGACCGCATCCCTGCTCCAAAGGACGATCCGGTACCGATCGGTGCGAGACGGACGAATCGGCCAGAACCGCACGGCATTGCTCCCCGTCCCGCTTTAGACGGGAGAGCTTGAGACGCGTCAGCCAGCTGACATCGTCGGCGATGCGCAACGGCGTGAAGGGATTGAGGCGGTTGGGGATCGCAATGACCTCGCCCCAGATCAGCGCGGCAACGATCCCAAGTCCCGCCAGTATCGAAAGGGCCAGTCGTCCAAGGATGACCGGGACAATCCTGGAGCGGCGCGGCGGCTGGGGCTGTTCGATCTGCACAACCTTGTTCTAGAGCGTCGGACCTGAAAGTGGATTCCTCATTTAGGTCCGATGCTCATTTCCTAAGCTAACGCGTCGCCATGCGGAAAACCGGATCCACTTTTCCGCGCGGTGCGCTCGCGCTCATTCGTTCTGGTACCAGCTGCGGGCTTCAGAAGGGCAACTTAAGGAGGAGACGCCTCACCTCGGCAGGACGGCCCCCTCTACCAAAAAGAGCAAGACGGATGATCCGCCTTGCTCTTCGCGCCGAATCGAACGCTCTCTTGGATAGGAGCGCGCAAGGCGCTGTTCCATTTGCCGGAAACTCAGATGGATTCCTTGAGGTCCTTGGCAGCGCGGAACGCAATCTTCTTCGAAGCCTTGATCTTCACCGGCTCACCAGTCTGAGGATTGCGACCCATGCGAGCGGCGCGCTTGCGCACCTGCAGAATGCCGAGACCGGTCAGGCGAATCTTTTCGCCCTTCTTCAGACTCTTGGCAATCAGCTCGACGACCTGGGTCAGCATCTCGTTGGCTTGGCGCTTGGGAAGCTCATGCAGCTCGGAGAGCTTTTCCGCAATGTGGCGCAGCGTCAGGATCGGGGATGACGCCGAGGAGGAAGCCTTCGCAACCTTCTTTACGGACGCTTTCTTGGCCGGTGCCTTGGCTGCGGCAGCCTTGCTGGCGGCCTTTGCAGGGGCCTTGGCAGCCTTCGACGATGCCTTTGCTGCAGCCTTAGGCGCCGCAGCCTTCTTGGCCGGGGCCTTCTTGGAAACTTTGGTTGCAGTCTTGGCCATCAGAAACTCCTTTGTAGATGGTGAATGCATAAGACAGCAGATTCTCAATAACGCTTTCAGCCAAGAATTAAAGATGGCAAAGCTAGGTTTCCGCACAATAGTAAGAGTTACTTGTCGATTTCTCGTCGACAAAGGCCCGAATGCTGGCTCCGCCCCCTTGAACTGCGCCCTGTATCCGAACTCCGAACAGGATGCGGAGCAGCTTGAGTTCGAACAAACATCGCTGGCAGCGCCGCTTTTCGCGTGCTGTCTCGAGATTGCATGATCTCTTTGGAAGGCTGGGAACTGGACATCCGAGGATTACCTGATGTCACTTTCCCTGTCGCAAAACCGCAGTATTGCAGTTATTGGATCGACAAAGAGCTTACGCTCACCATAATTCAGGAAATGCCACGGTGAAAGCATGACAAAGGTCGCCTGCATCGGAGAATGCATGATCGAGCTTCGGGAGGAGGCCGATGGCCGGCTGTCCCGCGGTTATGGCGGCGATACGTTCAACACCGCCGCCTATCTGGCCCGTCTCGGTACTCCGACGGATTACATCACCGCGCTCGGAGACGACAGCTGGAGCGATGAACTGATCGCAGCCTGGAACGCGGAAGGCGTTGGGACACAACAAGTGCTGCGCCTGCCCGGGCGTCTGCCGGGACTCTACATCATCCAAACGGATCCTAAGGGCGAGCGCCGGTTCTCATACTGGCGCGAAACCGCTGCCGCGCGCCTGCTGTTCCAGACGCCGGAAGCCAAGGACGTCATCCAAGCCATCGGCACATACGATCTCGTCTATCTCTCGGGCATCTCCCTTTCCCTCTACGGAGACAGTGGACGCGAGCGCCTGTTCGACGTGCTCCGCGACGCGCGGTCCAAAGGCGGCCGTGTCGCCTTCGACACGAACTTCCGCCCGCGGGGCTGGCCCGATCCCGATATCGCGCGGGCTGGCTTCCGTCAGGCCTTCGCATGTGCCGATATCATCCTCGCATCGACGGAAGACCTCGACCTCCTGTTCGGCAGCAGCGGTGTGGACGAACTGATGACCTTCGCCGACAGGGCCGAGATCGTCCTCAAATACCCCGACCTTACCTGCCGCGTCCTGTCGCAAGGTGAAGACATTGTCGTGACCGGCAAGCCTGCGGAGGATGTGGTCGATACCACTGCGGCCGGCGACAGCTTCGCGGCGGCTTATCTCAACACGCGCCTCTCAGGTGAGAGCCCCCAATCCGCCGCAGCAGCGGGGCATCGTCTCGCCGGCCAGGTCGTGCGCTATCGCGGCGCGATCATTCCGCGCGAGGCCATGCCGTAAACTATGCTTGCAATCTCCATCCAAGGAGTTCCTCCCATGCCACAAGACCAGAAGGACCTCGCCAGCTCCCGCAACAAGAAGCTGGCCGATCTCCTCCGCGCCGGCCCCATCGTTCCGGTCATCACGCTGGAGCGTGTTGAGGACGCGGTTCCCCTCGCACGGGCTCTCGTGGCGGGCGGATTGAGCTTGCTGGAAATCACCCTGCGGACGTCCGCTGCGGCGGATTCCGCAGCTGCCATCATCCGGGAGGTTCCTGAGGCCATCGTCGGCATCGGGACCGTTCTGACCCCTAAGGATCTGGAGCGTGCTCAGGCGCTCGGCGCACGTTATGCCTTGAGCCCTGGCGCTACACCAGACCTGCTCGAAGCAGCGAGCCAGAGCGAAATTCCATTCATTCCCGGCATCGCCACTGCCTCCGAACTCATGGCGGCGCTCGCTCACGGTTTCCAGACCGTCAAGTTCTTCCCGGCCGTCGCGGCCGGCGGCATTCCCGCTCTGAAGGCCCTGGCTGGCCCGTTCCCGCAGGCACGGTTTTGCCCCACGGGCGGAATCGACGAGAAGAACGCCCGGGATTGGCTTGCCCTGTCGAATGTCGTAGCGATCGGCGGATCGTGGGTATGCCAGACCTCCGACATCCGCGCACAGGCCTGGGGTGAGATCACGGCGAAGGCGCAGCGCGCTGTGATGGCCGTCAAGGAATGATCCGCTCTCGAGTACGGCGCGAATCAGGTGGTGACATTTCGTAGGGTTGTCAGTTCCCCTCCCCCTGGCGATACTCATCGCCAGGGGGAGGAAAGATAGTGACCTCGACGATCTACGACACGAACCTGGACAAGAATCCGGCGAACTATCAGCCGCTGACGCCCCTCACCTTCCTGGAGCGAGCGGCCAGCGTTCACCCAAACCGCACGGCACTGATCCACGGTTCCCTGAAGCGCAGCTATCAGCACCTTTATGCCCGTTCCCGGCGTCTCGCCTCGGCACTTGCCCAGCGTGGCATCGGACGCGGCGACACCGTCTCGGTCATGCTCCCCAACACGCCTGCCATGCTCGAGTGCCATTACGGTGTCCCCATGGCCGGTGCGGTGCTCAACACGCTGAACACCCGCCTCGACGCCAAGATCATCGCCTTCTGTCTGGAGCACAGCGAAGCCAAGGTGCTGATCACCGACCGGGAATTCGCGACCACAGTCAAAGCGGCTCTCGAATTGTCCTCGGCAAAACCTCTCGTCATCGACTGCGACGATCCGGTATTCACCGGCCCCGGCGAACGGCTGGGATCCATGGAGTATGAGGAGTTCCTGGCCATAGGCGACCCGGACTTCGCCTGGAGCCCACCGCAGGATGAATGGGATGCCATCACCCTGAACTATACCTCCGGCACCACGGGCGATCCAAAAGGCGTCGTCTATCACCATCGCGGAGCCTATCTGCTCGCCATGGGCAACATTCTCACGGCCGGCATGGGACAGCACCCTGTCTATCTGTGGACGCTTCCCATGTTCCACTGCAACGGCTGGTGCTTTCCCTGGTCGCTCTCCATCGTCGCCGGCACCCATGTCTGCCTGCGCGCCGTGCGGGCAAAGCCCATGTATGACGCTCTTGCCGATCACGAGGTCACGCATCTCTGCGGCGCACCCATCGTCATGTCGACGCTTCTCAATGCGCCCGCCTCCGAAAAGCGTCCCCTGCCCCACACGGTCAAATTCATGACGGCCGCCGCCCCGCCACCGGAAGCGGTGCTCGCCGCGATGAGGGCGGCACACTTTGACGTGACGCATCTCTACGGCCTGACGGAGGTCTACGGCCCGGCGGTCGTCAACGAATGGCATGAAGAATGGGATGCTCTCGACGCAGGCGATTATGCGGCGAAGAAGGCCCGGCAGGGCGTGCGCTATCCGGTGCTGGATGCTCTCGACGTGCTCGACCCAGAAACCATGCGGCCGGTGCCTGCCGACGGGCGGACCCTCGGCGAGGTGATGTTCCGCGGCAACGTGGTCATGAAGGGCTATCTCAAGAATCCGTCCGGCACGGCCAAGGCCTTCGAGGGCGGCTGGTTCCATTCGGGCGATCTCGGCGTGAAATATCCGGACGGCTATGTGCAGCTGAAGGACCGCTCGAAGGACATCATCATTTCCGGCGGGGAGAACATCTCGTCCATCGAAGTGGAGGATGCCCTCTATAAGCACCCCGCCATTCAGGCGGCAGCCGTTGTTGCGATGCCGGACGAAAAATGGGGCGAGACCCCGTGTGCCTTCGTTGAGCTGAAGCCCGGCCAATCAGCCTCGGCGGAAGACATCATGGCTTGGTGCAGGCAGAATCTGGCGTCCTACAAATGCCCGCGCACCGTGATCTTCACGGAACTCCCCAAGACTTCCACGGGCAAGATCCAGAAATTCCAGCTGCGCGAGATAGCACGGGCTCACAAGAGTGCGGGTTGAGGGGGGATGCTCATCGCCCCTTCCAATGCGGCTTGCGCTTCTCGATGAAGGCGTCGACGCCCTCGGCGGCATCTTCCGCCATCATGTTGCAGGCCATGACGTTGCCCGCATAGGCATAAGCCTCCTCCAGGCTCATGGAGCGCTGGCGGCTGAACATGGCCTTGCCCGTGCGGATCGCCACAGGGCTTTTCGCGCAGATGTCGGCCGTCAAAGCGGCCACGGCCTGATCCAGTTCCGCATCCGGCGCGACCCGGCTGACGAGCCCGTAGGACAATGCCTCGGCGGATGAGATGAAGCGACCCGTCACCAGCATGTCGAAAGCCTGCTTGGGCGAGACATTGCGGGAAAGAGCCACGGCCGGCGTGGAGCAGAACAATCCCACATTGATTCCGGATACGGCAAAGGTTGCGCTCTCAGCCGCCACAGCCAGATCGCAGGACGCCACGAGCTGACACCCGGCCGCCGTCGCCATGCCATGCACCCGTGCGATCACCGGAACGGGCAGGTTGACGATGCCCTGCATGACCCGGCTGCATTGCGCAAACAGGGCCTCGTAGTAATCCTGATGCGGATTGGCCCGCATCTGCTTGAGATCATGCCCCGCGCAGAAGGCCCTGCCGGAGGCCGCAAGAACGACGCAGCGAACCGCCTCATCCTTTCTCAGCTCGTCCAGCGCCCCCTGAAGCGCCGTCAGCATTTCCTCGGAGAGAGCATTGAACTGGGCCGGGCGGTTGAGGGTGAGCGTTACGACCCCATCCCGATCCTCGCACAGCAGAATGTCATCAGCGGCAACGGCCTGCTGGGCACTCATGGGCATTCTCCCTCCGGATCGTTCCTTGCACGTTGTTTACATGATCCAACCCGAATAAGCTCGATCTGGCAATAAGACCCTTGAGGAATGCTGTATCAACCTGGGCCAAAGACAAGAGGTGCCTTTCTTGACCAAGCCGCCGATCAGCCGCTTTCCCACCCCCGAGATATCCGATCTGCCCGAAGATATCCGCACGCGCATTCTCGCGGTTCAGGAGAAGTCGGGCTTCGTGCCAAATGTCTTTCTGGTGCTGGCCTGTCGCCCAGACGAGTTTCGGGCCTTCTTCGGCTATCACGATGCCCTGATGGAGAAACCAGGCAATCTCACCAAAGCCGAGCGCGAGATGATCGTAGTGGCGACAAGCAATGCCAACCAGTGCCAATACTGCGTCATTGCTCATGGCGCCATCCTGCGCATCCGTGCCAAGAACCCGCTGATTGCCGACCAGGTCGCCATCAACTACCGGAAAGCCGACATCACATCTCGGCAGAAGGCAATGCTGGACTTTGCCATGAAGGTGTCCCTTGAGGCCTATGCTGTCGGCGATGCCGACATTGCAGCATTAGGCGCCCACGGCTTTACGGAAGACGACGTGTGGGATATCGCGGCGATTGCCGCCTTCTTCGCCATGTCGAACCGTCTCGCCAATGTCACCAGCATGCGGCCAAACGACGAGTTCTATTCGCTCGGCCGGGGCTGATTCATTGTGCTGAGAGTACCTTACCCGGATTGAGGAGGTTATCGGGATCGAGCGCTCGCTTGAGCATACGGGCAAGTTCCATCTCAGTTGCTGCGCGGTAGCGCGCCAACTCGCCGACCCGGTACTGGCCGATGCCGTGCTCCGCCGAGATGCTGCCGCCGAACGCCGCCACCACATCATGGACGATGCGGTTCACGACACCTGCATCATAGCCTGCATCCACGAGCACATTATAGTGGATGTTGCCGTCACCCAGATGTCCGAAGGCGTTCACGCGCGTGCCCGGGACGCCAGCAGCGAGCGCCTGCCCGGCCTCGATGAGAAAGCGCGGAACCTCGGTCAGCGGCACGGATACGTCATGCTTGACGCTTTTGCCCTCCCGAGCCTCGGATTCCGTCACATGTTCGCGCAGGGCCCAGAGCTGGGCCGCCTGCGCGCCCGATTCGGCGATGACGCCATCGAGCGCGATCTCCTGCTCGAAGGCCGAGCCCAGCATCGACTCGGCTGCCTCCCGTAGACCTGCCAAGCTGGAGGCTGCCTCGATCAGCACGAACCATTCGCCCTCGGCGATGGGTGCTTTCAAGCCGGCATGCCGGGCAACAAGCTGCATGGATGTGGCCGAGATCAGTTCGAAGGCCGAGATCTGGTCGCCCAATTCGTCTTGGGCGAGTTCCAGAAGCCGCAGGGCGGCCGCAGGATCGGCCACCGAGAGCAATGCTGTCACGGAATGCTTCGGTCGCGGCAGAAGTCTCAGGACCGCCGCCGTGACGATCCCGAGCGTGCCCTCGCTGCCGATGAAGAGTTGCTTCCAGTCGTAGCCTGCGTTGTCCTTGCGCAGCTTCCGCAGGCCGCGGATGACATTGCCATCGGGCAGGACCACCTCAAGGCCGAGCACGAGGCTGCGGGTCATGCCATAGCGCAGCACGTTCACGCCGCCCGCATTGGCCGCGACCACCCCACCGATAGTGGCCGAGCCTTCGGCCGCCAGGCTGATCGGCAGCAGGCGTCCAGCCGCGGCGGCAGCATCCTGCGCGACTTTCAAGATGCATCCGGCCTCCGCCTCGATGGTCAAGCCGACCGGATCGACACGGCGGATGGCCGCCATGCGGTTGAAAGACAGGACAACCTGGGTGCCGGACGGGTCCGGCACTGCTCCGCCGGCCAACCCTGTGTTGCCGCCCTGCGGGACGATAGCTGCCCCCGCCTCCCGGCAGGTCTGCACGATCTGAGCTATCTGCTCGGTCGAGGACGGGCGGACGACGCAAGCCGGCCGGCCGGGGAAGAGCTTGCGCCAATCAACGGCATAAGGTTCGAGATCTGAGCCTTCGGTGATGACAGCTGTCGGACCGAGAAGGGCCGTTAAACGCTGCTGCAAGTCCGTCTGCATAGTCATCGGAAAACCCTCGCGGTTGCGACTTCCGCTCCTGACCGATCAGGGAGCAATCGTCAACTCGGCAACCGCGAGGGACATGGCATCAGGCAGAATGCAGCAGAATTACACTCAGCGCTTGCCTGATCCAGGCTCAGCCATCTTGCGGTGCTGTTCGGCGAGCATGCCGGCCGGAGTCACGGAGGCGAGGACGGTAGTGAATTTGTTCTTCCAACCACTCACCACGTCTCCTTCGCCATTCACCATGGCGTCGAAGCCGACCTGCGCCACATAGGCGGCATCATCCTTCTTGTCCTGGCCGACTTGCGTGTCCTCCATGCCGGCTCGCTCGAAGAACTCGGTCTCGGTAGCGCCGGGCATCAGGCAAGTCACCGTCACGTTGGTATCCTTCAACTCGTTTCGGAGCGCGAAGGAGAAGGAGTCGATGAAGGCCTTGGTGCCATTATAAACAGCCTGAAATGTGCCGGGCATGAAGCCGGCAATCGATCCGGTGATGAGGATGCGGCCCTCGTTTCTGGCGCGCATATCGCAGCCTACCTTCTGGATCAGATAGATTGTGCCGGTGATGTTGGTGTCGATCACGTGGCGCGCTTCAGCGAAGTCCTGATCCAGGAAGGCGTGGCCGAGCCCGTGCCCGGCATTGGCCAGAAGCGCACCGACCGGCCTGCCTTTGGCAGCGGCGTAAAGCTTGTCGACACCCTCAAGGGTGGCAAGGTCGGCCTCGATGGCCTCGACGTCGGATCCGAGAGCCTGGAAGTCCTTCGCCGCATCGTGGATGGCGGCTCGATCGGCGGCGATCAGGAGGTCGTACCCGTTCTGGGCACAGAGTTTCGCGAGTTCATAACCGATGCCCGACGAGGCCCCGGTCACGATGGCAAGCGGCTTTGCAGTTTCTGGCATGGAATACTCCCAGACGGCTCAAATGAATGGACCGGCCACTATCGGAGAAAAGCGAAACCGGCACGTGGTGCTTGAACTCGCCAATGGCACTTCAGTTCAAAAATTACTCATCGGGCTGCTGGTCGCGCCACTTGAGGCATCCTGCGGACCCAGTCCAGTCAAAGGCCAGTTTTGTACCGATGCCAAGCAGTTGCTTTCGCTATGGGGGCACGTTACCTTCACCATAACAACATAAGAAAGCTCAGATCGCAGTGGATCTGCAGCCGGGAGAAGCGCTCTTGGGTCCGCAAGAATCGGCGACGCTCGATGTCGCGGTGAGTGGTGGCGCATACGGGCATGACATGGCCCGAAACGCGGTGGAACACGGCACCGCGATGATCTCCATATATTTCACCTCTGCCGCCTCCGGTCCTGCTCGAAGCCCAGGGGAGTGCCGATGACCATTGTTCTTGAAGGCGTCTCGAAGAAGGTCGGAGCAGCAGTCCATATCGACGACGTTCATCTGACCTTGGAACATGGCTCCCTCAATGTGCTGCTTGGGGCGACGCTTGCCGGCAAGACCTCGCTCATGCGGCTTATGGCTGGGCTCGATGTGCCAACAGGCGGCCGCATTCTCGTGGACGGCAGGGATATGACCGGCTGGCCCGTGCAGCGCCGCAGCGTAGCCATGGTCTACCAGCAGTTCATCAACTACCCATCGCTCGACGTTTACGAGAACATCGCCTCGCCCCTGCGCGTCTCCGGCCTCCCGAAGAGCGAGATCGACGGGCGTGTCCGCGACGCCGCCAAGCTTCTGAAGCTCGAGCCTTATCTCGACCGCAAGCCGTTGAATCTCTCCGGCGGCCAGCAGCAGCGCACGGCAATCGCCCGGGCGTTGGTCAAGCGTGCGGATCTCGTCCTGCTCGACGAGCCTCTGGCCAATCTCGACTATAAGCTTCGTGAGGAACTGCGCGAGGAACTGCCGCGGGTCTTCGCGGCCTCCGGCGCCATCTTCGTCTATGCGACGACGGAGCCGTCCGAGGCTCTGCTTCTCGGCGGCAACACGGCGGCCCTGTTCGAAGGCCGCGTGACTCAATTCGGGCCGACACCGCAGGTCTATCGCCGCCCCCGTGATCTGATCACGGCCCGGGTTTTCTCCGATCCGCCGCTAAACACCCTGAAAGCCCGTAAGACCGGCGGCACCGCATCCTTGAGTACCGTCGGCGAGATCCGCGCGACCGGTCCTCTCGCGGCCGTTCCGGATGGGGACTATACCGTAGGCTTTCGAGCCCATCACCTCAACCTCGAACCCGGCGGCACCGATGAGATCGCCATTCCAGCCATGGTGTCGGTTGCCGAAATCACAGGATCGGAAAGTTATGTTCATCTCGATGCCAGCGAGCACCGCCTCATAGCGCTCGTTCCCGGGGTGAGGCGCCTTGAGCCGAAAACAGCCGTGACCGCCTATATTGATCCGCGACACCTGTTCCTGTTCGATGGTACGGGCCGTCTTGCGGCCGCCGACCCTGCCCAGAAAGCCGCGTGAGGAGAGCTGGATGGCCCGCATCACCCTCGATCATCTCGCTCATGCCTACAAGACCGCCCCCCGCGCGGCGGATGACTACGCCCTCAAGGAGATCAACCACGTGTGGAACCAGGGCGGGGCCTATGCGCTGCTGGGTCCCTCGGGTTGCGGCAAGACCACCCTGCTCAACATCATCTCCGGCCTGGTGCGTCCCACCCGCGGTCGCGTGCTCTTCAACGATCTCGATGTGACGGATCTGCCGACGGAAGCGCGCAACATCGCGCAGGTGTTCCAGTTCCCCGTGGTCTATGACACGATGACTGTACGCGAAAACCTCGCTTTTCCGCTCAAGAACCGGCACGTGCCGCGCGACAGGACCGCCCAGCGGGTGGAGGAGATCGCCCGGTTGCTCGACCTCACACGTGTCCTCGACCGCAAGGCCAGCAACCTCACCGCGGACATGAAGCAGAAGATCTCCCTCGGACGCGGCCTCGTGCGGCCCGATGTGGCGGCGATCCTGTTCGACGAGCCGTTGACCGTGATCGATCCGCACCTGAAATGGCAGTTGCGCTCCACTTTGAAGGAGATCCACCGGACGCTCGATATCACGATGATCTACGTGACCCACGACCAGACCGAGGCGCTCACCTTCGCCGACAAGGTCGTAGTCATGCATGACGGCGCCGTGGTGCAGACCGGAACTCCTGACGAACTGTTCGAGCGCCCAGCCCACACCTTCGTGGGGCATTTCATCGGCTCGCCGGGCATGAACATCCTACCCTGCCGCGTCGAAGGCGCCACCGCCTTCGTCGGTAATGAAGCGATCCCCCTGCAGCGGGCCTATCGCGGCTTGTCTGAGGGTGAGCGGGTCGAGCTCGGCATCCGGCCTGAATTCGTGCGGCTGCAGCCGAAGGGATCGGGGCTGCCGGTCCAGATCCGGCGCGTCGACGATATCGGCCGCGCCCGCGTCGCGCGGGTGGAGATGAGCGGGCGCCCACTTGCCGCTAGCGTTCCGGAGGGCATCTCCATCGATGGGAGTGAGGCCGCGCTCGCGCTCGATCCACGCCACATCCACATCTATGCCAACGGACATCTCGTCTCGGGCGAGCCGATCGGAGGAACCCGGGCATGACGAAGACCGTCAACAACAGAGCCTGGTTCTTCGTTCTGCCGGTGTTCGCCCTCGTGGCCTTCTCAGCCGTCCTGCCGCTGATGACCGTGGTGAACTACTCGGTTCAGGACACCTTCGGCAACAACCAGTTCTTCTGGAACGGCATCGGCTGGTTCCAGGAATTGCTCGACCCTTCGACGGAGCTGGGCGGACGCTTCTTCGATGCCCTATGGCGCACCCTCCTCTTCTCGGCGATCATCCTCATGATCGAGGTGCCGCTCGGCATTGCCGTCGCGCTCGCCATGCCGCGCGAAGGATGGACGGTGGCACTCTGCCTCGTCCTGATGGCGCTGCCGCTTCTGATCCCATGGAACGTGGTCGGGACGATCTGGCAGGTCTTTGCCCGCGGCGACATCGGCTTGCTGGGCTGGACCGTCAACCAACTCGGCATCGACTACAATTACACGAACGATCCCATCGACGCTTGGGTGACGATCATCGTCATGGACGTGTGGCACTGGACCAGCCTTGTCGCCCTGCTCTGCTATGCCGGGCTAAAATCGATTCCCGACGCCTATTACCAGGCCGCCCGTATCGACGGTGCCTCGCGCTGGGCGATCTTCCGTACGATCCAGCTGCCGAAGATGCGGCGCGTGCTGCTGATCGCAGTGCTCCTGCGCTTCATGGACTCCTTCATGATCTATACCGAGCCCTTCGTGATCACTGGGGGCGGCCCGGGCAATGCCACCACCTTCCTGTCCATCGATCTGGTGAAGCTGGCGCTCGGCCAGTTCGACCTTGGCAAGGCGGCCGCCATGTCACTGGTCTACAACCTGATCATCCTCGCCATCTGCTGGGTCTTCTATACCGTCATGACCAACGTGGATGCCGAACGCGAGAGGGTCGAAGCATGACCGGAACCATCGCCGTCGGCGCTTCCGAGACAAAGCCCATCGCAGCACCCCTGGCCGCGAACCGCGCCCTGTCCGGCCCGCGGGTGAATGGACGCGTGGTGGTGATGACCCTCTACCTCCTGTTCCTGATGCTTCCGATCTACTGGCTCCTCAACATGAGCCTGAAAACGAACATGGAGATCACCTCCGGCCTCACGCTCTGGCCCCGGGAAATCACCTTCGACAACTACATCAAGATCT
Organism: Microvirga sp. 3-52; assembly: GCF_018383585.1. GTDB lineage: Bacteria > Pseudomonadota > Alphaproteobacteria > Rhizobiales > Beijerinckiaceae > Microvirga. Next base: position 132,508 of record NZ_JAHAMK010000001.1, on the reverse strand, counting down.
TCACCGACGAGAGCTGGTACTCGGGCTATATCAACTCGCTGACGTACGTTGTCATCAACACGGTGCTTGCGATCTCCTTCGCGCTTCCGGCCGCCTATGCCTTTTCCCGCTATAAATTTCTCGGCGACAAGCACCTGTTCTTCTGGCTGCTCACCAATCGCATGGCGCCGGCGGCAGTCTTCGCCCTGCCCTTCTTCAACCTTTACTCGGCCATAGGCCTCTTCGACACACCCTGGGCGGTGGCTCTGGCGCATTGCCTCTTCAACGTGCCGCTTGCGGTGTGGATTCTGGAGGGCTTCATGTCGGGAGTACCGCGGGAGATCGACGAGACCGCTGCGATCGACGGCTATTCCTTCCCGCGCTTCTTCGTGAAGATCTTCATGCCGCTCATCGCCTCCGGCATCGGCGTGGCGGCCTTCTTCTGCTTCATGTTCTCCTGGGTCGAGCTGCTGCTGGCGCGCACGCTAACCTCGGTCAATGCCAAGCCCATCGCCGCCACCATGACGCGCACCATCTCGGCGTCCGGGATGGATTGGGGCCTGCTCGCCGCCGCCGGCATGCTCACCATCGTACCGGGCGCGCTCGTGATATGGTTCGTCCGCAACTACATCGCCAAGGGCTTTGCCCTGGGCCGGGTCTAAGGAGGTTCACATGCCTGATCTCGCCTGGATGGCCTGGACCTGGCAGACGGGGCTTTTCTTCGCAGGAATCGCGTGCCTGCTGCTGATTATGACATTGCTCGCGATCTATCGCCCCGAGACCGAACACGTCGGCGTTTTGCGCATCCCGACGACGCGCGGCGACCGCCTCTTCATCTCGCTTCTCGGTGCCGCCTTCATTCACCTCGCATGGCTCGGGCTCGTCGGCCCAGGTCTGTGGTGGGCCTCCGGCCTGTCCCTGCTCTACGCAGCGGCCGTGTTTCGCTACGTCTAGGAGGGAATGGCTCAAGAACGCCTTCCGGTTTGCCCGGACCGGAGGGAATAAGACCAGCGCACAAGCCGGCCAGGGCATAACTTGGGAGGAACGAATGAAACTCACCCAAACTCACCGGCACTTGAAACTGTTCATCTCAACAAGCGTCATTGCCATGGCGCTTGGCTCAAGCGCTGCTCTCGCGGGCATGGAAGAGGCCCGTCGCTGGATCGACAGCGAATTCCAGCCCTCCACCCTCTCCAAGGACGAGCAGTTGAAGGAGATGGAATGGTTCGTCAATGCGGCCAAGCCCTTCGCGGGCCAGGAGATCAACGTAGTCTCCGAGACCATCACGACCCATGAATACGAGGCGCGGACGCTGGCCAAGGCCTTCTCGGAAATTACCGGCATCAAGCTCACCCACGACCTGATTCAGGAAGGCGACGTGGTTGAGAAAATCCAGACCCAGATGCAGTCGGGCCGCAACATCTACGATGCATGGGTCAACGATTCCGATCTCATCGGCACCCACTTCCGCTACAAGCAGGCTATCGCGCTCGACGACTGGATGGCAGGCGAAGGCAAGGACGTGACATCGCCGACCCTCGACATCAACGACTTCATCGGAAAGTCTTTCACGACAGCGCCCGACGGCAAGATGTACCAGCTGCCGGATCAGCAGTTCGCCAATGTGTACTGGTTCCGCTACGACTGGTTTCAGCGTCCGGACTTGAAGGAGAAGTTCAAGGCAAAGTACGGCTACGACCTCGGCGTTCCGGTGAACTGGTCGGCCTATGAGGACATCGCCGAATTCTTCACCAACGACGTGAAGGAGGTCGACGGCGTCAAGGTCTACGGGCACATGGATTACGGCCGCAAGGACCCGTCGCTCGGCTGGCGTTTCACAGACGCCTGGCTCTCCATGGCCGGCAACGGCGATAAGGGCATCCCGAACGGTCTGCCCGTCGATGAATGGGGCATCCGCATGGAGGGCTGCCGCCCGGTCGGCTCGTCCGTCGAGCGCGGCGGCGACACCAACGGTCCGGCTGCCGTCTATGCCATCACCAAGTATCTCGACTGGATGAAGAAATATGCCCCGCCCCAGGCAAACGGCATGAACTTCTCCGAGTCGGGGCCGGTTCCGGCGCAGGGCAACATCGCCCAGCAGATCTTCTGGTACACTGCCTTCACCGCCGACATGGTGAAGCCTGGGCTCCCCGTGGTGAACCAGGACGGCACGCCGAAATGGCGCATGGCGCCCTCGCCGCACGGCTCGTACTGGAAGGACGGCATGAAGCTCGGCTACCAGGACGCAGGCTCGTGGACGCTGCTGAAATCCACGCCTGTCGACCGCCGCAAGGCGGCTTGGCTCTATGCGCAGTTCGTGACCTCCAAGACGGTCTCGCTGAAGAAGAGTCATGTGGGCCTCACCTTCATCCGCGAAAGCGACATCTGGCATCAGTCGATGACGGATCGCGCACCGAAGCTCGGTGGTCTCGTCGAGTTCTACCGCTCGCCCGCCCGCGTGCAATGGACGCCCACCGGCAACAACGTGCCGGATTATCCGAAGCTCGCGCAGCTCTGGTGGCAGAACATCGGTGACGCGGCTTCCGGCGCCAAGACGCCGCAAGAAGCCATGACGTCGCTCGCCAATGCACAGGACGACGTGCTCGGACGTCTCGAGCGCGCCAATGTGCAGGGCGAATGCGGCCCGAAGCTGAACCCGAAGACCTCCGCTGAAGAATGGTTCAAGAAAGCGGAAGCCGCTGGCACTATCGCGCCCCAGCGCAAGCTCGCGAACGAGAAGCCGAAGGGCGAGACGGTGGATTACGACACGCTCATCAAGAGCTGGCCCGCATCCCCGCCGAAGCGCAGCTGACCGAGACTGGCCCCGCCCACTAGGGCGGGGTTATTTTATGTAAGGCAGTGCACGCCACCTAGCCGCCCGGTCAGTATCGAAGAAGGCTGTTTGCCGGCAGGATCGCCTGGACGATGACCGAAGAGGTTTGTCATGCCAGATCCATCAGCCGGCTTTTCCCTCGCTACGATTTCAGATCTTGCCGCCGATCTGCTCGATGGCATAGCGCCGCGACTCGTGACGATCCACGGACGCAGGCGTGGAACGTCAAGTGGGATCCTCTGGCGCCCTGGCCTTGTCGTAACAGCGGAGGAAGCGCTGGAGGTCGACGAAGACGTGACGGTCACACGTCCCGATGGGAGCCAAGTCACAGCAAGCCTCATCGGTCGTGACCCGAGCACAGATATCGCCCTTCTCCGCATCGAGGAGCAGGCGCTGGAGGAGACCGCGTTTCATCCAACAGGTGGACTTCGAGCGGGCCATCTCATTCTGGCCGTAGGGAGGCAGCCGGAGGGCCTGAGCGCGGCGCTCGGCATCGTCGCCCTTGCAGGCGGACCCTGGAGGAGCCTGCGCGGTGGCCATGTCGACCGCAGGATCCATCTGGATCACAGGCTCGATTTCCAGTCTGAAGGCGGCGTTGCCCTCGACACGAGCGGGCGGATCGTCGGCATGACGGTGCTCGGCCCCCGGGGTCGCGTTCTCGTCATTCCATCGGAAACCATCGAGCGGGTAGCCCCGCAGCTTCTCGACAAGGGTCATGTCGCCCGCGGCTATCTGGGCCTCGGGCTCCAGCCGGTCCGCATTGACAAGGCCGCGGCCGACGCAGCAGGGCTTACGGAACCGCGGGGCCTGATCGTGATCAGTGTGGACCAGGACGGTCCGGGACACACGGCCGGCATTCGCCAAGGCGATATCCTCGTCCGGTGGAACGCGGACGTCCTACCCTCCGTCCGCCGCGTCTATACGCTTCTCGGACCCGAGAGCGTGGGCCAATCCGTCGATCTGGGAATTGTGAGGGCGGATGCGCATATTACTGTTGCGGTTGAGATCAAGGAGCGCCCGAAGCCTCAGTAGCGAGTGGGCGCCGATAGGGTGAAGCCTTGCGGAAGGTAGCTCTTCAAATCGACGATGCGAGCCTGATCGATCGCATCGCCACGATCCTCACCGAGGATGCCGGAATAGGTACCCTGCACCCAGGCAACCCCGACGTGGTGATCACAGATCACCTGCAATTTTCGGAGGCGGTCCCGACGATCCTCCTGGGCGACAGCCTGAATGGTCCCGAGGCGCTGAAGGCTGGAGCGAGCGGAATTCTCCCCCGCGATGTCGCCGTCTCGGATCTTCTGCTGGCGCTGGAGGCCGTCAACCGGGGCTTCATCATCATGCCGAGAGGCGCTGCCGGGATCGTCCGGGATCCGGCTTCGCACGATCCATCTGGCCTGCCGCGAGACGATCTGCTCACCCCGCGCGAGTTCGAAGTCCTGCGCCTGCTCGCGGAAGGCGCCTCGAATAAGCTCATTGCGCGCAGGCTAGGGATCTCATTCCACACCGCGAAATTTCACGTCGCCTCCATTGCGGCAAAACTCGACGCGACAGGGCGAACCGATGCAGTCGCACAGGCGATCCGTCTGGGCCTCATCATGTTGTAATGACAGACACCACCGCCCAGGCTCTTGGTTCCCGCCCCCAGCCTCACCATATGATGTGAAATAGCGTTATCCTTTGGAGGGCTCCATGCTCGATCGCACTCCAACCTTTCTCCTCAACATCGACAACTCGTCATCGCCATCGCAACAAGTCTCCGATACGCGCGATGACGAAATCCTGCTCGATTCCTACTCGCATGCCGTGACCAGCGTCGTGGACCGGATCGGTCCCGCGGTGGTGCGGGTCGAACCACAGAATTTGGGCCGAGCGGCGGGGATGGGCTCCGGCGTCATCATTTCGCCCGATGGCCTCCTGCTCACCAACAGCCATGTCATGCGGGGCGCACGGGATGCGAAGCTCACCGGCTCCGACGGGCGCACCATCGAGGCGCGAGTGATCGGCGATGATCCCGACACGGATCTTGCCTTGCTGCGCGCCAACGGCGACAAACTTCCCTTCGCGACCCTGGGAGATTCCAAGCGGCTGAAGCGCGGCCAGATCGCAATTGCCATCGGCAATCCCCTCGGCTTTGAGTCGACCGTCACAGCCGGCGTGGTCTCGGCACTCGGACGTAGCCTGCGGGCGAAGTCGGGCCGACTCATCGACGACGTGGTCCAGACGGATGCGGCCTTGAATCCGGGCAATTCCGGCGGCCCGCTCGTCGCGACCTCCGGCGAGGTGATCGGTATCAATACCGCCGTCATCATGGGCGCACAGGGCATCTGCTTTGCCGTCGCGAGCAATACGGCGAGCTTCGTCGTGTCGGAACTGGTCCGCCACGGCCGCGTTCGCCGGGCCTCGATCGGCATTGCGGGGCAGACTGTCCCGCTGCCACGGCGCATCAGCTATGCGGCCGGTTTGACTGGACAATTCGGAGTGGTCATCGCCGCGGTGGAACCCGGCAGTCCCGCAGACCATGCGCAGCTGGAACAGGGCGACGTCATCCTCTCGCTCGACGGCAAATCGGTAGGTGGAGTCGACGATCTGGTGCGCCTGCTGAACGGAGAGCGGATCGGACACTTCGTCGAGCTCGTGCTTCTCAAAAAGGGCGAGATGCGCACCGTGACGATCACGCCCGTCGAGCGCAGGGCGAAAGCCGCTCGTTCAGAGTGAGTAGCGAGAAAAGATCCTGAGCGGGGTCGATCGCGCGATGTCTCAGCAATGAGACTTCGTTTCGCCATTCGTCTCCCGCTCGGGACCCTCTTCCTCTATGCGGGAAGGATCGAGCGTGAACAACTCCTGCGGCCGGGCGACGCCTCTCAGCGCATAACGACCGACCGACACTAGACAGTCCTGATCCTCCTTCGCGGCCGCCGAGAAGAAGGTGGACGACACGAGAACGTCGCGCTCGACGGAGCGGCACAAAGCGCCGATCCGGCTCACCTCATTCACGGCGGGCCCTACGACCGTGAAATCGAGGCGATCCTGGCTGCCGATGTTCCCATAAAAGACCTCGCCGATATGCAGGCCGAGATAGGCGCTCGTGACCGGCAAGTTGCATGACAACCGCTCTTCGTTCAGCGCCCGGATCCGGGCATGCATCAGACGCTCGGCCCTGAGAGCGCACCGGCAGGCTTGGCTCGGATCCTCCTCCTTGAAGATCGCGAGCGCTCCATCCCCGATCAGCTTCAGCACGTCGCCACCGGCTTCGTAGATGGAGGAGATGATCGCTTCCGAATAGTCGTTGAGAAACGGAATGATCTGCTCGGGGTCCGCGGTCTCAGTAATGTGGGTGAAACCATGCAGGTCGCTGAACCACAGGACTGCCTGAATCCGATCCGTCACGCCACGGGCGATGCGGCCGTTCAGGACGAGGCGCCCGGCGTCGCGGCCAAGATAGGTTTCAACGAGGGTCTTGGCGATGCGCGCGAGTGAGGCGCATTTCAAAGCCAGCATCAGGGGTGATGCCAACTCGCGCACGAGCGAAATCTCTTCGTCGGTGAAGCCGGTAACAACATCCGTCGTCCAAGAGGAATAGAATGAGTCCATTTCGCCGATGGCGCCTTCGGCTGCAAAGCGATGGATCAGGACCAGATAATCCGTCTGCCCCTCTGCGCGGAGATCCTTGAGGACGGAGAAATCCTCGATATGACCGGGGCCGATCCGGCGCCGCAGGAAATCCTCTCCACTGAGAAGAAGGTGATAATAGGTGCTCCGGCGCCAGTTGTCGGCGGCCTGCCCTTCGACATTGGTACGGCCGTACTCGACAATTGGATCGAGGCTATCCTGATCGTCACGGCGCCAGCGGAAGACCCGTCCTTCGTGGATGGGGTGCAACGTGTCGATGACGATATTGACCCGGGCGACCGGCAGCCCGCTGGCGACTAGGCGATCACAGAAGCCGTGCAGGAGCTCAAGCTCCGTCAGGCCGGTCAGTCCGGCCTCCGTGACCCATTTCGCGGTGCTTGCTGCCTGGACTGTGTCCATGGGGATCTCTTCACGATGACGATTCTGCCGGGCGTCCATGACAGCACATCGGGTGCTAGGTCAAAGCGGAACCTGAATAAGTGGTGTGTCTGCCCTCCGATTCTACTCGGCGGGTGACGGCTGAGTTCCTAAGGAATCCGCTCGTTTTGGGTCCGGACGCCTGAACAGCCGCAGAACCACCATCCGCACGGCCACGTAGAAGACCGGCGTCAGGAACAGTCCGAACACGGTCACGCCGAGCATGCCGGCGAACACGGCCGTGCCTAGGGCCTGTCGCATCTCGGCGCCGGGGCCGGTCGCGATCGCGAGGGGCAGCACGCCGAGGATGAAGGCGAAAGCCGTCATCAGGATGGGACGCAAGCGCAACCGACAGGCTTCGACAACAGCCTCCACCGGCGTCTTGCCATCAAATTCTGCCTGCCTTGCAAATTCGACGATGAGAATGGCGTTCTTCGCGGCCAGTCCGACCAGAACCACGAGGCCGATCTGGGTCAGGATGTTGTTGTCCTGGCCCCGGATCATGACGCCGATCAGCGCGGAAAGAACGCTCATCGGCACGATCAGGATGATGGCGATGGGCAGGGACCAGCTTTCATACTGGGCCGCGAGGACGAGGAACACAAAGAGCACCGACAGGGCGAAGATGAAGACCGCCGTGTTACCGGTCTGGCGCTCCTGGAACGCCAGTTCCGTCCATTCGAAGCCCATTCCAGGCGAGAGGTTCTGCCGGACCAGCGCCTCCATGGCATTGAGCGCATCACCCGAGGAGACGCCTGGTGCCGCATCGCCCTGCAGGGCCACCGACGTGAACATGTTGTAGCGCTGGACCAGATCGGGCCCTGACACCTCTCGCATCTCGACGAGCGTGCCCAAGGGCACGAGAGCGCCCGTGGAGGAGCGAACCCGCAGCCGGTTGATATCCTCTTGATCGATCCGGAAGCGCTGATCGGCCTGGGCCCGCACCTGATAGACACGGCCGAACGCATTGAAATCGTTGACGTAGGCCGTGCCGAGATTGATGCGGAGCGTCTCGAAGATGTTCGGGATCGGTACGTTCAGAATGCTCGCCTTCTGCCGGTCGATCTCCAGATAGAGCTGGGGCGAATTGGCCGAGAACGTGGTGAAGACGCCGGCCAGATTCGGGTTCTGCCGCGCCTGACCCATCAGCTGGAAGGCCGTGGCGAGAATCCCGCGCACGTCATCGCCGGTCCGGTTCTGAATCTGGACTTTGAAGCCGCCTGAATTACCCAGACCACGGACGGGCGGCGGTGGGATGGCGATGATGAACGCCTCCTCGATCTGCTGCATGCGGGCGAAGAGATCACCAATGATCTTGGACCCGGAATCCCCAGCCTCGATGCGTTCGTCGAAAGGCTTGAACGCGGCGAAGATCGCCGCAGCATTGGTCGCATTGGTGAAGGTGGCACCCGAAAAGCCCGCGAAGGCCACCGCGTTCTGCACACCCGGCGTTTCCTGGATGATCTTCGAGGCTCTTTGCACGACGGCATCGGTGCGCGACAGGGAGGATCCGTCCGGCAACTGGATCACAACGATGGCATAACCCTGATCAAGCGTCGGGATGAAGCCGCGCGGCACGTGATTGGTGATCCAAACGGTGCCCGCCAGAAGGCCGACATAGATCGGCAACACGATCAGCTTGTGTCGCGCCAGCGTTCCCACCGCTCTCGCATACCCGTTCGACGTGGCATCGAAGCCTCGGTTGAAGCCGTTGGCCAGGGTTCGTCCAAATCGGGCAATCGGATTTCTGGAATGCTCCTGGCTGTGCGGCTTCAGCAGGAATGCCGCGAGAGCCGGCGAAAGAGTCAGGGAATTGAAGGCGGAGATGACGGTCGACACGGCAATCGTCAATGCGAATTGCCGGTAGAACTGGCCAGAAATGCCAGGGATGAAGGCCGTCGGCACGAACACCGCGACGAGAACCAGCGCGATGGCTACAAGAGCCGTCCCGACCTCGTCCATGGTGGTGTGAGCCGCGTCCCGCGGCGACATGCCAAGGGCGATGTTCCGTTCCACGTTCTCCACCACCACGATCGCATCGTCGACCACGATGCCGATGGCCAGCACCATGCCGAACAGGGTCAGTGTGTTGATCGAGAAGCCGAGGGCCGCCATGAAGGCGAAGGTGCCGATCAGGGAGACGGGGATCGCCACGATGGGAATGATCGCCGTGCGCCAGCTCTGCAGGAACACGAACACGACGATCACGACGAGCGCCGTCGCCTCGAACAGGGTCTTGTAGACCTCGTTCACGCTCTCGGCGATGAATTCCGTGGGGTTGTAGACGATCTGATGTGCAATGCCCGGCGGAAAATTGCCTTTGAGTTCCTCCATGGTCCGGATGATCTGATCCGATGCGGCAAGCGCATTGGTGCCGGGGCGCTGGAAGATCCCAAGAGCAACGGCAGGGTTGCCGTTGAGATAGGAATTCGTCACGTAATCCTGTGCACCGAGCTCGATGCGCGCCACGTCCTGCAGCCGCACGAGGCGCCCCTGCGGCGTAGCCTGGACGATGATCTGCCGGAACTGACGCGGATCCTCGAACCGCCCCTGCGTCGTTACCGTCAGCTGGAACGCGGCATCCGTCGGCGTAGGCTCCTGCCCCAGGGCACCGCCCGAGACCTGGACGTTCTGCTCCTGGATCGCACGCACCACCTCACTCGACGTCATGCCGTAGGAGGCGAGCTTCTCAGGATCGAGCCAGATCCGCAGGGAATATTGCCGCTCGCCGAAGATGATGACGTCGCCAACGCCATCGAGCCGCAGCAGGATGTCGCGCACATAGTTACGGGCGTAGTTGGAAACATAGAGCTGATCGTAGGATCCGTCGGGTGAGAGCATGTGCACGACCATCATCAGGTCGGGCGAGCTCTTGAGTGTCGTCACGCCGAGGCGCCGCACCTCCTCCGGCAGGCGCGGCGTCGCGATCGCCACCCGGTTCTGAACCAGAACCTGTGCCTTGTCGAGATCAGTGCCGAGCTTGAACGTGATCGTCAGCGCCATGGCGCCGTCGCCGGTAGAGTAGGAGGACATGTACAGCATGTCCTCGACACCATTGACCTGCTGCTCCAGCGGCGTAGCGACCGTCGCCGCAACTGTCTGCGCATCGGCTCCCGGATAACTCGCCCTGACCACGACGGTGGGTGGCGCGATCTCCGGATATTGCGCCACGGGCAAAGTCGTATAGGCGATCCCGCCGATAATCAGGAAGAGGGCCGATAGAACGGTCGCGAAGATGGGACGGTCGACAAAGAAATGGGCAAAGCGCATGGGTGCGCCTCCTCGCGTGAACTCAGCTGCCGTTTCGTTCCCGCACCGGCGGAAGCGTTGTCATCTGCGGCGTGATCGGCGCTCCGGGCCGGACCCGGACGAGGCCGTTTACGACCACCGTCTCATTGCCGGTGAGCCCATCGCGGATGACCCTGTAGCCGTCGATCCGCGGACCGATCCGTACGGGCTTGAGATTGACGACGTTGTTCTCGCCGACCACGTAGACCACACGCCGATCCTGGTCGCTGCCGATGGCCTCATCGGGCAGGAGGATGCCCTTGTAAGGATCGGAGGCGCCCACTGTGACGCGACCGAACAGGCCAGGGGTCAGGAACTGATCCTTGTTCTCGAAGATGGCACGCACACGGATCGTGCCGCTTGCCGCGTCGAGTCGGTTGTCGACGAAATCCAGCTGTCCCTTGCGCTGTCCCAGGCGCTCGTCCGTCAGCGTGAGCAGGACTTCGTTGGTCTCCCCGCTGGCCAAGGTGTTCGTTCCGCCGTGCGTCTGCCGCGAAAATGCCAGGAAGGAGCGCTCGTCGATATCGAAATAGAATTGGATCGGGTCCAGCGAAAGAACGTTCGTCAGGATCGTCTCGTTGGCATTGACCAGATTGCCTTCGGAAACGAGCTTGCGCGAGATCCGCCCCGACAGGGGCGATTTGATCTGCGTGAACTCCACATCGAGCTGCGCCTGCCGCAGGGCCGCCTGAGCTCGATCCAGTTCGGCCTTGGCGGTCAGGAAGGCTTGCCGACGTTGGTCGAAAAGCTGGTCGGGAATGTTGCCGGTCCGGCGCAACTGCTCAGCGCGGTCGAGATCGCTTTGCGCGAATTCCAGGCGGACCTGCGAGGATGTGACGGCTGATTGCGCCTGCTCGAGCGCATTGCGGTAGGGCCGCGGATCGATGGTGAAGAGAAGATCTCCCGCCTTGACGAAGGTGCCGTCCTGGAAATGAACCTTGTCGAGATACCCTGAAACCCGGGCTCGGATATCGACCTGATCGATGGCCTCGAAGCGTCCGATGAAGTCGTCCCGCTCGACGATGTCCTTCACGACAGGTTTCGCAACAGTCACCGGCGGTGGCGGTTGCGCAGGGCTACCCTGGGCCAAAGCCAGGCTTGCCCATGCAATCCACGAGAACAGAACGCTGGAAACAACCAAGGACCGAGGAAAGCGCATGCGTAACCTCCTGATCGGCATTCTCGACGCAGCACGATGATTCCAAATTTCAGCTTACGGCCCTGTGCGCAAAGGCACGCGGAAGAGCTTTTGTTCTTGTTGCGACGCAATACTACGCATCGCTGCGCTTCTGGCAAGATACGCAACAATGATACGCAAGGAGCGCCAAATTTGTCTGCATCCGTCGAGGCGAAATCACCACATGAGATTTGATCGATACGGGATCCATTGCCTAATGATGGGATGCCACCCCTTGGCTAACACCTAGCCGGTTGGCTAGGTGTTCAGGTATAAGCGTCGCGCGGATCGAGAGTGCTTTTCTGCCCGATGAAGCGATAGTTTTCCTCGAGCCATGAACGGGCGGCATTTCTGCCGAGGTCCTTCAGTTCCTTGAAGAAACTCCATTGAGCACTGAGGCGGGACGCAGCGGTGAACTCATCGAGATCCTGTCCTCCATGGATTCGGTGCATGAAGACCCGCTTGTAATCCTTCGTCGAAAGCTTTCCTTCGTCGATCAACCGTGTCACGAATTCGACCGACCTGAGTTGCTGCAGCAGATTGGCATTGAAGGTGATCTCGGTCAGCCGGTTCTGGATTTGCTGCACGCTCTGCGGCGTCGACCGGCGCTCGATCGGGTTGATCTGGACCAACAGGATATCGTCCGATCGTGTTTCGTAGAAAAGTGGAAAGAGCGGCGGATTGCCTGTATAACCACCATCCCAATAGGGCTCTCCATCGATCTCGACAGCCTTGAAGAGCATCGGCAGGCAGGCCGAGGCCAGCACGTGGTCCACGGTCAGTTCAGGGCCGGTAAAGATCCGGATCTTCCCAGTCCAGACATTCGTCGCTGCAATAAACAGCTTTGCGTCTGTGCACGCCCTCACCCGCTCGAAATCGATCAGACCGTTGAGGGCATCGCGCAACGGGTTGATGTCGAGGGGGTTCAGATCGTACGGGCTCGCGACCCGGGACCACGCATCGAACCAGAGATGCGAAGATCCGTTCATGCTCCAGTAGCTCAACAGACGGTCGAACAGCGAACGCTGGAGCGGAGAGAGCACACCATCGAGACTCACGCGCTTCCAGAATTTGCGTAATTGTTCGCGCGCGCCGTCCCGTCCTCCTTCGAGCCAGCCCTCGAAGAGCACGACCGCGTTCATCGATCCGGCGCTCGCGCCCGTGACCGCCTCGATTGTGAGCCGGCCGTCCTCGAGGAGGTAGTCGAGCACCCCCCAAGTGAAGGCGCCATGTGCGCCGCCGCCCTGCAGCGCCAGCGACACGGATTTCTCCGCATTGGGGCACTTCAGCCCTCGTACTGCGTTCTTGCGGCTTTGGGCTTGAGCACTCATTCCGGGCTCCCGTTGTCAACCGGTAGATTACCATGACGCAGCATCGGGAGCGCAAGCCGGGACGCGCCGCTTAGCATGCAATGAGGTACGTGGTTGCCCCGTTGCGACGAGCGACGGCATTAAGCTTGGCTTTAGATCCGGCGCGCGCTTTACTTGCGCCGTTGAGCCCAGGGCTGCCGTCAATGAGCCAGTATTTCACCGATCTGATCACCTTATGGGTTGTGATCGACCCGATTGGAACACTTCCGGTGTTTTTGGCCGTCACAGCCGGCTTGAGTGCCGCCGCAGCGCGGAGAACCGCTTTACGGGCGACGGTGGCCGCCTTCTTCGTCCTCTTGTTCTTCGTCGTGGCGGGTCAGGCGCTGCTTCAGGCCATGGATATCGATCTCGACGCGTTCCAAATCGCCGGCAGCGTTGTCCTCTTCCTGTTTGCACTGACGATGATTTTCGGAGAGCCGAAAGTCGAAGTCGAGGAGAAGGAACTCGTAACTTCGGATGTGGACCGATCGATCTACCCGCTGGCTATTCCCTCGATTGCAAGCCCCGGAGCCATGCTGGCCGTGGTCTCGCTCACGGACAACACCAAGTTCAGTATCTCACAGCAGGCTGAGACCGTGGCTCAGATGGCTCTCGTTCTGCTTGTCACCCTGGTTCTCATGCTATTGGCGTCCCGGATCATCAAGATCATCGGCGATGCCGGTGCCAGCGTCATCAGCCGGGTCATGGGCCTCATTCTCGCCAGCGTGGCCGTGAACGGCATCGTTCTCGGCATCAAGCAGGCATTCAACCTCACTCTCTAGGCCGTCACGCGCAGTCTGAATTGGATATGGGTATGAATTCGTTCATCCAGGTCTCCTCGAAGATAGTCCAGAAGCATACCTTGTCATGAGCTGAACGACCTCATCAGAAGATTATTCAACGTTTAAGCTCTGTAATGTGTCGATACACTTCACATTTTTAGTAACAACGTAAGTGAAATACCGCTCGATACCCAGTTCGAGCTTCAGAAGTCGGTCGATCAGCCTCTGATAGGAGTCGATATCATCAGAGGCAATTTTGAGGATGTAGTCGACCCCGCCACCGGTCGCATCACAGGAGATGATCGCAGGCTCCTTGAGGATTGCGGCCTCGAAGCGGTCGAAATCAGCCTGCTGGTGGCTCCTGAGCATGATCTCCACGAGTACCGTCGTCCGACGCGCGAACCCGTCTGTGTTGATGCGGGCTGTGTAGCCGGTGATCACCCCGTTCTTCTCAAGACGGCTGAGGCGCTCCCAGCATGCCGTAGGGGACAGACTGACAGCTTCGGCGAGCCGAAGCTTAGTCATCCTGCCGTCTCTCTGAAGAGCCGCGAGAATTTTCAGATCGATCTTGTCGAGTTTCATGACTATCCTTGAGTCTCAGCGCAATGTAATGATTACTCCATTACAATCGCTTGAGACAGTCCTATGCGCGGGCCAACTCGCACTTTAACGAACGCCCCCGACGACCTGGCCCACCTCAACCAGGCGTCGGTTCCCGATTGGCAACCCACCTTGGCTAAGCGCAAGGGGGCGACAAAGCACAAACTCCTGACCGAGCGGATCATCGCGGACATCGATGCGGACATCCTGCCGGCTCACGCGCGCATGCCTACCCATCGAGACCTTGCACGGCGGCTCAAGGTTTCAGTGCAGACGGTGAGCCTCAGCTACAAGGAGGCCGAGCGGCGGGGCTATCTGCGGGGTGAGGTCGGCCGGGGCACCTTCGTCCGCAGCCGCGTGACGGAGAAGGCCGACCGCTTCATGCTCGACCGCGATCCCGGCGAGACGGTAGATCTCTCCATCATCCGTGCGAGCTACACCGAGGCGCATGAGGACGCGTCCCGCGCGGTCATGCGGCGCCTCGCCCAGAGCGACAACAGCGCCTTCATGCGCCCGTGCCGACCCATTGCGGGGCTGGAACACCATCGCGCCGCGGCGCAGACCTGGCTGAGAGGCCTTGGTGTCGAGGCGGCGAAGGACCGCATCCTGATCACGAACGGCGCAGCCCACGGCCTGTTCCTGGCCATCGCGGCCATCGTCCAGCCGGGGGAGATCGTCCTGACCGAGAACCTGACGGACCATGGCATCATCGGCCTCGCCAACGTCCTGGGTTTCACCCTGCGCGGCCTCCCGACCGACCGGGAGGGCATCCTGGTCGAGGCGTTCGAGGAAGCCTGCGCGGCCGGCGGAGTGACGACCCTGGTGCTGATCCCGTCGCTGGGCAATCCGACCAGCCATGTCATGGGGGCCGAGAGGCGGAGGGCCGTCGCGGAGGTCGCGCGCCGCTATGGCATCTATGTCGTCGAGGACGAGGTCTACAAGCCGCTGCTGGAGACGCCGCTGCCATCCTTTACCGAAATGCTGCCCGACCTTGGCTTCTTCGTCACCAGCTTCACCAAATCGGTCCTGACCGGCCTGCGCGTCGGATATCTCGTGGTTCCGCCGCAATACTCGATCCGCGTCGCCAGCATCATGCGCGTGACGAGCTGGAGCGCAACGAATCTTCCTGCCGAGATCGCGACCCTGTGGGTCGAGGACGGCACGGCCATGAACCTGGTCGACCTGCAGCGCCGGGAGGTGCAGGCGCGTCAGGCCATGGTGTCGGAGATCCTCGGGGCGCATACCGCCCAGACCCATCCCTTGTCCCTTTGCGCCTGGCTGAAAGTGCCGCCCCGGTGGACGGAAGAGGGCCTCGTGCGGGTTCTGGCCCAGAAGAACATCGCCGTCACCCCGTCCGATCCCTTCATGGCGGGGACGGAGTGCGAGGGGGGCATCCGCATCTGCATCGGGGGCCGTTTGTCCCACACGACCCTGAGCCGCGCCTTGCGGATGATCGCTGAAACCTTCGAGCAACTGCCGCCTGTCTTCGATACCAGCTCCATTGCGTAGACGTGAAAGATGTCTGGCATGACCTTCCAGTCGAGACGGGAGATCTACCATGCGAGATTCTCTAGAGATTGTTTCATGACAATATAATGATTGACATGAAATTTAGTGCATCACACCATCTCATTGTTCTAGCGGGAGGTGATGAATGCACGCGGTGCCTGCGCGAAAACTTGGCGTTGAAACAGTTCAATTCGACTCCTGGCACGGCAGCGCGGGCAGCGTCCATCGGGCCGCGTCCGCCCCTGTCCCGACAGGCCCCCGCCCATGATCGCGGTCGGGCTCGACAGGATCGCGCGGGCTCACGAGCGCATCTCCGGCCGCGTCCGGTACACCCCTTTGGTCTTCTCCCCCGGTCTATCCGCCGTTTGCGGCGTTCCGGTCCACCTCAAGCTTGAATGTCATCAGCCGACCGGCAGCTTCAAGCTGCGCGGCGCCACGAATGCCGTTCTGTCCCTGAGCGATGAGGCGAAGAAACGCGGTCTTGTCACCGCCTCGACAGGCAATCACGGGCGTGCCCTCGCCCATGCGGCGAAAGCCGAAGGAGTGCGGGCCGTGATCTGCATGTCGGCTCTCGTGCCCGCCAACAAAGTCGACGCGGTCAGGGCTCTTGGAGCGGAGGTACGCATCGTCGGCCGCTCCCAGGACGACGCGCAGGCAGAGGTCGACCGCCTCGTGCGCGAGGAGGGCCTGACGGCCATTCCGCCCTTCGATCATGCCGAGGTCATCGCGGGACAGGGAACGATCGGGCTCGAAATCGCCGACGCCCGCTCCGATACGGAACTGGTGCTCGTGCCACTCTCCGGAGGTGGCCTGGCGGCGGGCGTTGCCGAGGCGATCAAGGGACGACTTCCGCAGGCGCGGGTGATCGGGGTCTCCATGGAACGCGGCGCCGCCATGTATGAGAGCCTACGCGCCGGAAAGCCCCTCCCGGTCGAGGAACTGGAAACCCTGGCCGATTCCCTCGGTGGCGGGATCGGCCTTGAGAACCGCTACACCTTCGCCATGTGCCGCGACCTCCTCGAGGATGTCGTGCTGCTGTCGGAAGAGGAGATCGCCGAGGGCGTCCGCCATGCCTTCGCGGCGGAAGGCGAGATGGTGGAAGGTGCAGGCGCGGTCGGGATCGCGGCGCTCCTGGCCAAGAAGGTCGAGTTGCGGGGCCCGACGGTCGTCCTGGTTTCGGGCCGCAACATCGACGAGGCGCTCCATCGGCGGATCGTCGACATCGATGGCCTTAAGGCCATGTCCGCCGGAGGACCGGTCCCATGACGGGGATGCTCGTTCTGACGGAGCCCGATCTGCGCAAGGCCGTGCGCCTCGACGCCAGTGCGGTGGATTGCGTCGAGGATGCCTTCGCGGCGCTTGCCACCAAGCCCGTCGTGATGCCGCCGATCCTCCGGCTCGATATCGTCGAGCATCGCGGCGAGGTGGACGTCAAGACGGCGTATGTGCCCGGCCTCGACGGCTTCGCCATCAAGGTCAGCCCGGGCTTCTTCGACAATCCGAAGCTCGGCCTGCCCAGCCTCAACGGCCTGATGATCCTGTTCAGCACGAAGACCGGCCTCGTCGAGGCTCTGCTGCTGGACAACGGCTATCTCACCGATGTGCGCACCGCCGCCGCGGGTGCGGTTGCCGCGAAGCACCTGTCGCGCCCGGACTCACAGGTCGCCACCATCTTCGGAGCCGGCATTCAGGCCCGCCTTCAACTCGAGGCTCTCACGCTCGTGCGGCCAATCAAGCGAGCCCGCATCTGGGCGCGGGATTTCGCCAAGGCGGAGACGGCGGCGCAGGATCTCTCCACATCCCTCGGGATCGCGGTCGAAGCCGTGCCAAATCCGGAATCGGCCTGCGACGGCGCCGACATCATCGTCACGACGACGCCGGCCGAACAGCCGATCCTGAAAGCGGAATGGGTGCAGCCGGGCCAGCATATCACGGCCATGGGCTCCGACTCCGAGCACAAGAACGAGATCGACCCCGCAATCCTGCCCCGCGCCCTCTACATCGCCGACAGCTTGGGGCAGACACGCCGCCTCGGGGAACTGCATCATGCCATCCGGGCCGGATTGATCGAGCCGGACCGGTCGTTCCCTGAACTTGGACAGGTCGTCGCCAGCCAGGCACCCGGCCGCGAAAGCCCGGACGCCATGACCCTGTGCGACCTCACCGGCACCGGCGTGCAGGATACCGCCATCGCCACCCTCGCCCATGCACGCGCCCGGGAAGCCGGAGCGGGCAGACCCATCGACACAAAAGAAGCAACTGGAGACGTTCCGTGAGCGCGCCCAACCTCAATTTCAGCAGAGCGGAATATGCCGAGCGCCTCGCCAAGACCCGCCGGGCGATGGACAGGGCGGGAATCGATCTCCTGGTCGTTACCGATCCGTCCAACATGCATTGGCTGACGGGTTACGACGGCTGGTCGTTCTACGTGCATCAATGCGTACTGGTGCCGCCGGACGGCGAGCCGATCTGGTTCGGCCGCGGCCAGGACGCCAATGGCGCCATGCGCACCGCCTATCTCGCGCACGACAACATCATCGGCTATCCCGACCACTACGTTCAGTCGACCGAGCGTCACCCCATGGACTTCCTGTCCGGCATCATTGCGGAACGAGGTTGGCACAAGGGCACCATCGCGGTCGAGATGGACAACTACTACTTCTCCGCCGCCGCCTACCTGTCGCTGGTCAAGCATCTGCCGAACGCCAGGTTTCAGGACGCCTTATCTCTCGTCAACTGGCAGCGCGCGGTCAAAAGCCCGACGGAAATCGAATACATGAGGGTCGCGGGCCGCATCGTCGAGGCGATGCACCGGCGCATCCTGGACAAGGTCGAGCCTGGCATTCGCAAGAACGATCTCGTGGCCGAGATTTACGATGCGGCCCTGCGTGGCGTCGACGGGTTCGGCGGCGACTACGCCGCCATCGTTCCGCTTCTCCCGTCAGGCGAGGAAGCCTCGGCCCCGCACCTGACCTGGGACGACAGGCCCATGCGCAGCGGCGAAGGCACGTTCTTCGAGATCGCCGGCTGCTACAAGCGCTATCACTGCCCGCTTTCGCGCACCGTCTTCCTCGGCAAGCCGACACAGGCCTTCCTCGATGCCGAGAAGGCCGTTCTGGAAGGCATGGAGGAAGGACTTGCGGCCGCCAAGCCCGGCAATGTCTGCGAGGACATCGCCAACGCGTTCTTCGCCGTGCTCAAGCGCTACGGCATCGTGAAGGACAACCGCACCGGCTATCCCATCGGCCTGAGCTATCCGCCGGATTGGGGCGAGCGCACCATGAGCCTGCGCCCCGGCGACAGGACCGAGCTCAAGCCCGGCATGACCTTCCATTTCATGACGGGGCTGTGGCTCGAAAACATGGGCCTGGAGCTCACGGAGAGCATCGTCATCACTGAAACCGGCGTCGAATGCCTCTCCAACGTGCCGCGCCAACTCTTCGTGAAGCCATGAACGTCATCACGCCGATCCAGCGCCCCTCCCCGATCAGTGCCAGCGTCGATTTCGACGCGGACGGGGTGCAGCACGGCTTCCTGCGCCTGCCCTACAGCCGGGACGACTCGGCCTGGGGTTCGGTGATGATCCCGATCGCCGTCATTAAACGCGGTGACGGCCCGACGGCGCTTCTCACCGGCGGCAACCATGGCGACGAGTACGAAGGGCCGGTGGCCCTGTTCGATCTCGCACGGACGCTGCAGGCGGATCAGGTCCAGGGGCGCGTCATCATCGTGCCCGCCATGAACTACCCGGCCTTTCACGCTGGAACCCGCACCTCGCCCATCGACCGGGGCAATCTCAACCGGAGCTTTCCCGGTCGTCCGGACGGCACGGTGACCGAGAAGATCGCCGACTACTTCCAGCGTATGCTGCTGCCGCTCGCCGATATCGTGCTCGACTTCCACTCCGGCGGCCGCACCCTCGACTTCCTGCCCTATGCGGCCGCCCATGAGCTGCCGGACAAAGCGCAGGAGAAGCGCTGCTTCGAGGCCGTAGCGGCCTTTGCGGCGCCATACTCCATGCGGATGATCGAGATCGACGCCGTCGGCATGTACGATACCGCCGCCGAGGAGATGGGCAAGGTGTTCGTGACCACGGAGCTGTCGGGCGGCGGCACGTCCTCGGCGAGAACCGTGGGCATCGCCAAACGCGGCGTCATGAATGTGCTCAAGCATGCGGGCATCGTTGCCGGCTCGACGGAGACCGGACCGACCCGCTGGCTCGACATGCCGTCCAACGATTGCTTCCGCTTCGCGGAGGATGATGGCCTCGTCGAGCCGTGTGTCGATCTTGGCGAGTCGATCCGGGCGGGCGACGTGATCGCACGTATCCATCCCATCGGCCGCACGGGGCAATCCCCGGCCGAATACCGGGCCGCCCTCGACGGAGTTCTCGCCGCAAGGCACTTCCCGGGCCTGGTCAAGGCCGGAGACTGCCTCGCGGTGGTCGCGACCGTGGAGGAGAAGATCTGAATCCAAACACCGCCAGCGACGACGCTGCAAGCCGGATCAACCGGCACGCGGTTCTTACAACACCAGAGGAGAAGACCAGATGAAGACAATGATCCGTTACGGCGTCGCCGTCCTCGCTCTTGCTGCCGCGGCCGGGAGCGCGCAAGCCCTCACTCTCGACCAGGTCAAGGAGGCCGGCTACATCCAGGGCGCCACGGCCAACGAAGTGCCCTATGGCTATATGAAGGAAGACGGCTCGGCTGCCGGCATCGGCCCCGACGTGGCGATTGCCGTGCTCAAGCGCATGGGCGTCAACGAGGTGAACTGGACGGTGACGCCGTTCGGCACGCTCATTCCCGGTCTGAAGGCTCGCCGCTTCGCATTCGCGGCCGCGGAACAGAACATTTCGCCCGAACGCTGCAAGCAGGTGTCGTTCTCGGAGCCGAACTCCAGCTACGGCGAAGGCCTGCTCGTCAAGAAGGGTAATCCGAAGAAGCTGACCACCTATGCCGACATCGCCAAGGATCCGTCCCTCAAGGTGGCGGTCGTCTCGGGCGCCAACAACATCGACTTCCTGCGCGCCGTCGGCGTGAAGGACAACCAGATCATCATCATCCAGGCCAATGCCGACGCTCCCTCGACCGTGCAATCCCGCGCGGATGCCTATGCGGCGACCGAGCTCACCGTATCCAAGCTCGCGGAAGGAAGCCAAGGCGTCGAGCAGGTGCGGCCCTTCACGGATCCGGTCGTCGACGGAAAGCCGGTGCGCAACTATGGCGGCTTCGCATTCCGTCCCGAGGACAAGGAACTTCGCGACGCCTTCAACAACGAACTCGTCGAGTTTCGCAAGACCGAAGACTACCAGAAGATTCTCACGTCCTACGGTCTGAGCGTCGAGAGCGTCAAGGCCGCCGCGGCCAAGAACGTCGCCGATCTCTGCGCCGGAAAGTAATCCGCGCATCGTTCGAACCATCCGGTCAGGGCCGTTCGGCCCTGGCTGGATGGAACGCCGTAAGGAGAAGCCGACGATGACATGGATGCAATATCTCGCGCCTTTGCTGAAGGGCGCGCAGGTGACGGTGATGATCTCGCTCGCATCGATCTTCTTTGGTGCGATCCTGGCTTTCGCCGCTGGAATCGCACGCACTTCGAGCAACCGGGTCCTGTCGGGCATAGCCTTCGTCTATGTTGTTCTGTTCCGGGGCACGCCGCTTCTCGTCCAGCTGTTCTGGTTTTATTACGCATTGCCACTGATCGGCATCTCGTTCGACCCGGTCACGACCGGCATCACGGTGCTGTCGCTTCTCACCGGCGCGTTCGGGGCCGAGGTGGTGCGCGGCGCCCTCCTCGCCGTGCCTCCCGCGCAGCTCGAAGCGGCGCGCGCGCTCAATTTCAGCAAGTCCTATACGCTCTGGCATGTCTCGATGCCTCAGGCGATCATCGAAATGATGCCGGCTTTCGGCAACCTCGCGATTCAGAACCTCAAGGACACGGCTCTGGTGTCGCTGATCTCGATCGCCGACCTGACCTTCCAGGCACAGTCCCTGCGCAACATCACCCTCGACAGCGCCACGGTCTACACCCTGACGCTGGTCGGCTACTTCATGATTGCTCTCTGCCTGATGTTTGTGATGCGCTTCATCGAGATGAAGCTGAGGCGCGGACCGGCCTTTCCCAGGAGCGCCCACTCATGATGTATGGTTATACCTGGGATACGTCGACACCGCTGACCTTCGCGCTCTCCATTCTGCCGATTCTCGGCATCGGCCTGCTCGTGACCTTGAAGGCGGCGGCTGTCGGCTACGCCATCGCGCTTGTCCTGGGGCTCGTCCTGGCGCTCCTGTGCCGCAGCAAGAGCAGACTGATCTCCTGGACGGTCACCGGCTTTACCGAGTTCGTGCGTGACACCCCGCTGCTGGTCCAGCTCTTCTTTCTCTATTACGTCCTGCCTGAATTCGGAATCGTCCTGCCCGCCTTCATGACCGGCGCCCTTGCGCTCGGCCTGCAGTACTCGGCCTATACGTCAGAGGTCTATCGCGGCGGCATCGGGGCGATTCCACGCGGCCAATGGGAGGCGGCGACCGCCCTCAACCTGACCCGGCTTCAGGTCTACCGCGACATCGTCGTGCCGCAGATGATCCCGCGCATCGTACCGGCATTGGGGAACTATCTCATCTCCATGCTGAAGGAAACGCCGGTCCTCTCCGTCGTGACCGTTCTCGATATGCTGGGCCTCGCCAACATGATCGGCGAGCGGACCTTCGAGTATCTCGTTCCGCTTTCCATGGTGGGCCTGATCTTCCTTCCCATGACCTTCATCTGCTCGGCCCTCGTCTACATGATCGAGAGGGCCCTGCCCAAAAGTGGGATTCCCCTGCGATGACCTCCATTATCCGCTTTGAGAACGTCACCAAGCGCTTCGGTGCGCTGACGGTGCTCGACAACTTCAACTTCGAAGTCCAGCGCGGCGAGAAAGTGACGCTGATCGGCCCGTCGGGCTCCGGCAAGTCCACCGTTCTGCGCATTCTGATGACGCTGGAGCCTTTCCAGGAAGGCCTCCTCGAAATCGACGGGATCAGCTACCACGAGCCCAACGGCCGCGGCCCCTTCAAGGCGAGCGAAAAGCACCTTCACAAGATCCGCAGCAATGTCGGCATGGTGTTTCAGAGCTTCAACCTGTTTCCGCACATGACCGTGCTGCGCAACATCGTCGAGGCGCCGGTCGCGGTTCTGAAGATGAAGCGCGACGAGGCGGAGAGCCGGGCCACCGAGTTGCTGCGCATGGTGGACCTCTACGACAAGAAGGATCATTTCCCGAGCCAGCTCTCCGGCGGTCAGCAGCAGCGCGTCGCCATCGCCCGGGCGCTCGCCATGCGCCCGCGCGTCCTTCTGTTCGACGAGCCGACCTCCGCACTCGACCCCCAGCTGGTCGGCGAGGTTCTCGGCGTCATCCGCAATCTGGCGCAGGAGCACGATCTCACCATGCTCCTCGTGACGCACGAGATGCGCTTTGCCCGCGAGGTGTCGGACCGGGTCTGCTTCTTCGACAAGGGGCGGATCGTCGAACAGGGCGGCCCGGAACAGTTCTTCAGCAACCCGCAGCAGCCCCGGACCCGGGAGTTCCTGAGCTCATTCCTGGGCGAGCAGGCGCCTTCGCGAGAAAGTCTCCGGCGCGTCCAATGAAAACAGAGACATTCTCCGGTCTCCCGCCGAAGAACCGAAATCCTCTCGCCGGCTGACGCGCTATCCTCCGTTCCGTCGGATCTTGAGGAGAGCGCCGCATGAACGCGATCACCCACACCACCGCTCCCGTGCCGGTGAAGGCGGATACCCACCCGGCGCTGAGCCGCTTACGGGATCCCCGCCTGTTCCGCGAGATGGCCTATATCGATGGCCGCTGGACTGCGGCGGATGCCGATGCACGCTTCGAGGTCAACGATCCGGCCACAGGCCTGAATGTTGCCCGCGTGTCGCGCCTCGGTGCGGATGAGGCCGGCCAGGCCGTCGATGCCGCCGCCCGCGCGCTCCCTGCCTGGAAGGCCCTGCTGCCGCAGGAACGTGCCGCACGCTTGAGCGCATGGTACGATCTCATCCTGGCGGCCCGTGAGGATCTTGCCCTCATCATGACGCTCGAGCAAGGCAAGCCCCTGTCCGAGTCGCTCGGCGAGATCGACTATGCGGCCTCGTTCGTGGGATGGTACGCCGAGGAAGCCAAGCGCGTGAACGTGGAGAGCGTGACGAGCCACCTGCCCGGCGCGGAGATGCTGATGCGGCGCGAGGCCCTGGGCGTCGCGGCCCTGCTGACGCCGTGGAACTTCCCCTCGGCCATGCTGACGCGCAAAGCCGCGGCTGCGCTCGCTGCCGGCTGCACGGTGGTGGCCCATTCCTCCTCATACACGCCGCTTTCCGCCCTGGCGCTGGCGGAGCTCGCGGAACGGGCGGGCCTTCCGCGCGGCGTTTTCAACATCGTCACGGGGGACGCCGAGCCCATCGCCAACCGGTTCTGCGATGACGGGCGCGTCCGCGTCGTCAGCTTCACCGGCTCGACGGAGATCGGGCGCAAGATTGCGGCACGCTGCGCCTCGACCATGAAGCGCCTCGTGATGGAGCTGGGCGGCCACGCGCCGCTCATCGTGTTCGAGGATGCCGATCTGAATAAGGCCGTCGGGATCGCCATGGCGGCGAAGTTCGCAACCTCCGGACAGGACTGCCTTGCCGCCAACCGCATTTACGTCCAGCGACCGATCTATCCCGCCTTCTGCGAAGCCTTCGCCGCACGCATTGCGGCCCTGAAGGTCGGGCCGGGGCTCGAGGAGAGTACGGAAATCGGGCCGCTCATGCACGCCAATGCGGTGTCGAAAGCGAAAGCCCAAATTGCAGATGCTCTCACCCTCGGTGCACGCCGCGTGACAGAGGAAAGCGAGACCCCGGGGCCGCTCTTCATGATGCCGACGCTGCTCGCCGACGTACCGGACGACGCCTTGATCATGCGGGAAGAAACCTTTGCGCCTGTCGCCGCCGTAACCCCATTCGACAGGGAAGACGAGGTGGTGGCGCGGGCCAATGCCACGGAATACGGCCTCGTCGCCTACGTTGTGACCGAAAACGGCGCGCGGGCCCTGCGGCTCGGTCGCGCCCTCGAATACGGCATGGTGGCCGTCAACCGAGTGAAGATCACCGGCGCACCCATTCCCTTCGGCGGCATGAAGCAATCGGGCCTCGGCCGCGAGGGCTCGCGCCACGGCCTCGAAGCCTTCACTGATCTGAAATACCTTTGTCTTGACATCCATTGACCGGGAGCCAGCCATGCTGAACGAAACGAACACCCTCGATAACGAACTCAATGCCTGGGATCGGGACCATTTCTTTCATCCGTCCACCCACATGGCCCAGCATGCCCGCGGCGAGACGCCGAACCGCATCATCACCGGCGCCGAAGGGGTCTACATCGTCGACCGGCAGGGCAGGCGCAGCCTTGACGCCTTCGCGGGCCTATACTGTGTGAATGTCGGCTATGGCCGCACGAAGATTGCCGACGCCATCGCCGCTCAGGCGGCGGCCCTGCCCTATTACCATGCCTATGTGGGCCACGGCTCGGAACCCTCGATCCGCCTTGCGAAGATGATCATCGACCGCGCTCCGAAAGGCATGAGCCGCGTGTTCTTCGGCCTGTCGGGATCGGATGCGAACGAAACCAACATCAAACTCGTCTGGTACATGAACAATGTGCTGGGACGGCCCGAGAAGAAGAAGATCATCTCCCGCTGGCGCGGCTATCACGGGTCCGGGCTCATGAGCGGCAGCCTCACGGGTCTTGCGGCCTTCCACAACCTGTTTGACCTGCCGCGCCCGCCGATCCTGCACACGGAAGCGCCGTATTACTTCCGTCGGCCCGACCTGAACATGACCGAGGAGCAGTTCTCGCAGTATTGCGCCGACAGGCTCGACGACCTGATTCAGACGGAAGGCCCGGAGACCATTGCGGCCTTCATCGGCGAGCCGGTGCTGGGCACGGGAGGCATCGTGCCGCCGCCGAAGGGATATTGGGAGAAGATCCAGGCGGTTCTGGCGAAATACGACATCCTGCTCATCGCCGACGAGGTGATCACGGGCTTCGGACGGCTCGGCACCATGTTCGGCTCGGATCACTACGGCATGAAGCCGGACCTCATCACGATCGCCAAGGGCCTGACCTCGGCCTATGCGCCGCTCTCCGGCGTCATCGTGTCCGAGAAGGTCTGGCGCGTCCTGGAGCAGGGTTCCGACACTTTCGGTCCGATCGGCCATGGCTGGACCTATTCGTCCCATCCCCTCTGCGCGGCGGCGGGCGTCGCCAACCTGGAACTGGTCGACGAACTCGACGTCGTCACCAACGCTCGCGAGGTCGGCGCCTATTTCAATCAGGCGCTCAATGACGCGGTGGGTTCCAACCGCTTCGTGGGCGAGGTGCGCGGCGAGGGCCTGATGGCCGCCGTCGAGTTTGTGCGAGACCGCGACGACCGTGTCTTCTTCGATCCCTCCGAAAAGGTGGGACCGCGCATCACGGCGGCATTGCTGGAACGGGGTGTCATCGGACGGGCCATGCCGCAAGGCGACATCCTCGGCTTTGCCCCGCCGCTCTGCCTGACGAAGGAAGAGGCCGACATCATCGTGGCCGCCGCGAAGGATGCTGTGGAAAGCGTTACCGCTACGCTCTAATTCTCTCTTGCGGCGGCGCGTGCAGGGGCCAACCGCCGCAAGGATCCGTCAGCGGCTTCGCGGAAGCCGCGACAAGAGGGTTGAAGCCCCGAACCATTGAGGAAGCATCCATGCTGGTCGGCGTTCCGTCGGAGATCAAGAACAACGAAGCCCGCGTGGGGCTTATCCCGTCATCCGTGCAGGAGCTGGTCCACCACGGGCACCGGGTCATGGTTCAGTCCGGGGCCGGCCTGGGGGCGGGCCTTACGGACGAGGACTACATGGCGGCCGGGGCGGAGATCGTTGACGGCCCGGAGCGAATCTTCGCGGAAGCCGAGATGGTGGTGAAGGTCAAGGAGCCCCAGGCCCAGGAGCGCAAACGCCTGCGTCCGGGGCAGGTCCTGTTCACCTACCTGCATCTTGCCCCCGATCCGGAGCAGACCCGCGACCTCATGGAATCCGGGGCGGTCTGCATTGCCTACGAGACCGTAACCTCCCCCTCCGGCGCCCTGCCCCTGCTGACCCCCATGTCCGAGGTCGCCGGCAGGCTTGCGCCGCAGGTCGGAGCCCATGCGCTGGAAAAGGCCCAGGGCGGGCGCGGCATCCTGCTCGGCGGCGTCCCGGGGGTTCCGGCAGCGTCCGCGGTCATTCTGGGCGGGGGAGTGTCAGGCACCCATGCCGCCGCAATCGCCATCGGCATGGGGGCGCGGGTTACGGTTGTCGACCGGTCGCCCGATGCCCTGAAGCGCCTGGCGAACCAGTTCGGCAGCGCGATCTCGACAGTCTATTCCACCCATGCGGCCATCACGGAACTCGTCAGAGAGGCCGATCTGCTGATCGGCGCAGTGCTCATCCCGGGCGCTGCCGCACCCAAGCTGGTAAGCCGCGCGATGATCGGAACCATGAAGAAGGGAGCCGTCGTCGTCGATATCGCGATCGACCAGGGCGGATGCTTCGAAACCTCCCACGCCACAACGCATTCCAACCCGACCTTTGTGGTGGATGGGGTCGTCCATTATTGCGTCGCCAACATGCCCGGCGCGGTCCCCAGGACCTCGACCTTCGCTCTGAACAATGCGACCCTGCCGTATGTGCTGGCCCTCGCGAACAAGGGTTGGCGCACGGCGCTATCGGAGGATCAGCATCTGCTGGCCGGCTTGAATGTATGCGACGGCAGGATCACCTGCCTCCCCGTGGCGGACGCCCAAGGCCTCGACTACACGCCCGCCCAGGACATGATCGCGAACGGGCATTGACGGGCATCGGCCTCCGGCATTCGAAAGGGACATCTGGTGCATTCGGGTGTCGCCGCCTCAGGATTCATCTTCAAGGTCCGTTCCATTGAGCATTGCATCTTCCGACGAGGAGCTTTCACGCGTGGACACACTTTCAAAGGCTGACCGGGAGCGCATCATCGCGGCCGTCGACGCAGCCTTCGACGCACAGGTCGATTTCCTTTCCGACCTGATCCGATGCGCCTCGCTGAGAGGACAGGAAGCCGAGGTTCAGAACCTCGTCGAGGCTGCGCTTCGAGGAAGAGGATACGAGGTCGAGCGTCAGCCGCTCGATCCGTCGCTGATCGGCCGTCATCCGGCCTTTTCCCCGGCGACCGTCAGCTATGCGGATTTCTGGAATGTCATCGGCATCCGCAAGCCGGCGGTCGAGCATGGACGATCCCTCATCCTGAACGCTCATGTGGACATCGTGCCGACGGGCGAGCCGGGGCGCTGGCAGCATCCACCCTTCGAGCCGATACGACGTGACGATTGGCTTTACGGTCGAGGCTCGGGAGACATGAAGGCCGGCCTGTCGGCGGCGATTTTCGCCCTCGACGCGATCAGAACTGCCGGATTGGAACTGACGGCTCCCGTCCAGATCCATTCGGTCGTGGAGGAGGAGATCACCGGGAACGGGGCCGCGATGGCATTGGCCGGCGGCTATGTCGCCGACGCCGTGCTGATCCCTGAACCGACAGACGAGAAGCTCGTCCGCGCGAATTCCGGCGTGATCAAGTTTGCCATTACGATCCACGGAACACCCGCTCACCCGCGCGAGGTCAGCGGGGGCGTGAGCGCGCTCGACGCGGCCGTGCGGCTCATCGACCAGATGCGTACCCTCGAGGCGCGGTGGAACGAGGAACGACCGGCCAAGCCGTACTTCGACGAGGTGGAAAATCCCGCCGCCCTGACAATCGGAACGATCAGTGGCGGTGAATGGATCGCATCCGTCCCATCCTCCTGCCGTTTCGAGGGGCGCATCGGCTTCTATCCTGGGGACGATCCCCACGAGCGCGTGAAGGAATTCGAGGCTTTCGTCGCCAAGGTGTCGGCGCAAGATCCACTGGTGCGACGCTGCCCGGAACCGGTCGTGGAGTGGGTCGGTGTCGTGCATGCGGGCTATACTCTCGCGCCCGGCTCGGAGGCCGAGGACCTTCTCACGCAGGCTCATGCGGCAGCCAACCCGCCTGATCATCCGCCATTACAAAGCTATGTCATGGCCTGCTATCTTGATGCCGCGGTCTATGCCGTCCACGCAGGGATCCCCTCGCTGGTCTATGGACCCGTCGCGGAGAATATTCACGCCATCGACGAACGCGTATCCCTCCCTTCCCTGCGGCGCGTGACAAAGACGATCGCTCTGTTTGCGGCAGGATGGTGCGGTGTTCGCCCGGCAAGCTAAAACGGTGAGGAAGCGGTGCCTGAACCGGGGGGATGGATTTGGACGGTCGTGTCTCACGTCCGGCACAATGCCGTTCTGCCATGTCGCAGGACAGGATCGTTTCCCGGCTCGTTCGGAGCGTGCACGTCAAGTTTCGTCGGCGGTTCCGGTTGACCGGCGTTCTTTCTTCGCCTCCTTCAAAGATCCATTTCCAGAACGGCTCGACCAATATCCGGCGAGGCTCGTTCCATCCCGAGCGCCCCAGCCGTCACGGCTCGCTTCTTCATAAACCGAGAGAACCTGTTCGGTGACTGGCAGCGAGAAGCCACGCTCCACGCCCTCCGCAAGCATGGTCCGCAAGTCTTTTCGAAAGGAGTCCACGTCGAAGGTTACGGGCTGAGGATCGTCTCCGCTCATTCCCTTCGCGATCATGGCCCCGCGTGCCTTCAGAATGTTGGCGCCGCCGGATGTATCCGAAAAGAGGTCGACGATGCGCTCCGGTTCGAGGCCGAGATGGCGGCAGAGCGAATAGGCCTCGCCCAGAGCCTGATAGTAGACCACCAGCGGCAGGTTGACAGCCAGTTTCAGGCTTGTTCCTGATCCGACAGGTCCCGCATGTTCGATCCGCCGGCAGAGCTGCTCCAGGATCGGGCGCGCCCGGGTGACGTCCTCCGACGATCCGCCCGCGAGACCTATCAGCCGTCCTTCCCGGGCCGGACCTGTGGAGCCGCTCACCGGACACTCCACGTAGACTCCGCCCTTCGCAGTCACCCGCTTCGCCAGGGCTTGCTGGATCTTGGGCTGAACGGTGCTCATCTCGATGAACAGCCTGCCATTCACGTCCGCAGCCAGAATGCCCTGGTCACCGCCGAAGACGGCCTCCAGGGCGTTCTCATCCAGGAGGCAGGTGACGATCACCTCGGATTGGCCGACGACCGCAGCAGGTGTTTCCCCCAGCTCGGCACCGGCCTCTACCAAGCCCTTCGCTTTGTCGGAGGTGCGGTTCCATACCACGAGATCGTGCCCGCAGCTCTGAAGCCGCGTTGCAAGGGCCGTCCCCATGCGGCCTAATCCAATGACCCCGATCCTCATTGACATCTCCTGCGCTCGCGCGCTCCTGCTGATGATATCCAACCGGAGCGGACGGCAGAATGATGCCGCCGCCCCCGATCGGCCCGGGCAGATTAATCCTGCCCCTTCCAGTCCCTGACGAGCTGCTCCTGCTGGCCAAGGCCCTCGATTCCCAGTCGCACGCGATTGCCGGGGCGCAGATAGACCGGCGGCTTCATGCCCATCCCGACGCCCGGCGGCGTGCCCGTCGCAATCACATCGCCTGGCTGCAGACTCATGAACTGGCTCAGGTAGCTCACCAGGAACGCGGCTCCATAGACCATGGTCTCCGTGCTGCCGTTCTGATAGCGCTTCCCATCCACCTCCAGCCACATATGGAGGCTCTGCGGATCGGGAATCTCGTCCCGCGTGACGAGCCATGGGCCGATCGGGCCGAACGTGTCGGCGCTCTTGCCCTTGGTCCATTGTCCCGAGCGCTCGATCTGGAAGGAACGCTCGGAGACGTCGTTGACCACGCAGTAGCCTGCGACGTGCTCGAGCGCCTGCGCCTCGTCCACGTATTTGGCGCTCTTGCCGATCACGATGCCAAGCTCGACCTCCCAATCCGTCTTCTCGGAGGCCCGCGGTATTTCAATGCCGTCGTTCGGCCCGCAGATGGCGCTGGTCGCCTTCATGAAAATGATGGGCTCGGGCGGAACGGCCATGCCGGATTCGGCCGCGTGGTCGGAATAGTTGAGGCCGATGCAGATGAACTTGCCGACCTGCCCGACGCAGGGGCCGATGCGCGGATCACCTTCGACGCGCGGCAGCGTGGAGGGATCGACACCCCGCAGCCGCTCGAGCCCGGCCGACGACAGGACGTCGCCGGCAATATCCGGAACGATGCCGGAGAGGTCGCGGATGGCGCCATCGCGATCGAGAACGCCGGGTTTTTCCTGGCCGGGAGGGCCGTAGCGCAGCAGCTTCATGGGACTTCCTTGCTCCTTTGAGCTCGTGAACGGGAATGAGGTGAGTTGTGGCTCGCGACGCGCCCTGTTCGGCAGCGTCTCGATCCGGTCAGCCGGGCAGAGGCGGATCGACCCGGACCTTGATTGAGGGCTGGATCTGATCTTCGATGTGCCTGAGCGTCGTCTGGTAGTGCTCGACGAGACGCTCAACGGCCAGTTCCGTCTTGCGGTCGAGCACGGATTCCATGATCCCGCGGTGCTCCTCCACGGTGTTGCGGTAGCGATGCGAGGAGGCGACGGAGATGAAGCGGTATCGCTGCGCCTGATCCATCAGGTCCTTGCAGATCCCGATGAGGATCGAGGAGCCGCACGCACCGATGAGGGCGAGGTGAAACGCCCGATGCCGGTCCTCCCAGGCAGGGTTGGTGCTCGTGTCCTGCTCGGACAGCTTCCAGGGGGTCCGAGACAGGTGGTGGAAGGCCACGACGATGCGCTCCTCCCAGGCCTGATCGCCATTCTTGATCGCCTCCTCCAGGGCCTTGCCCTCGAGCCAGCACCGGGTTTGCACCAATTCGCGCCAGCCCTCGATGCTGACGGGGGGCACAAAGAAGCCGCGCTGATCCTTGCGCTCGACCAGTCCTTCGGAAGAAAGACGGTTGAGTGCCTCGCGAACCGGGTTCAGGCCCGTTCCATACCGATCGGACACGAAGTCGATCAGGAGCTTTTGCCCCGGCCGCAGCTCGCCATTCAGAATGTCCTGGCGAAGCCTCTCATAGACCGAGGTTGCCGCCGTTATCTTTTCGATTTTGTTCATGACGCAACCCGCGCAAGGTTTGGTTCGGAGCCGAATGTCCCGGTGGCCGACGCAGGTCAACCCCGGGACATCGTCACGCCCCTTACTGCGCAAGAGTCTCCTCTGTGACGCTCTCCTTATGCCAGAACACGAATCGGCGCTGCGCCCAGGCGACAACCCAGAACGTCGCCAGTCCGAGCAGGCTGAGGTAGATGATCAGCGAGAACACGCGCGGCGTATTGAGCTGGGCGGCCGCCACGCGGATAAGCTCCCCGAATCCCTTGCCGCCGCCGAGGAATTCGCCCACGACGGCGCCGACGACGACGAGCACGGCGGCGTTCTTCAAGCCGGAGAAGAAGTGGGGCATTCCGATGGGCAGCTTCAATTGGACCAGGGCCTGCCAACGGGTCGCCCCCATCGTCTTGAACAGCATGCGGGCGTTCTGGTCGGCGGCATGCAGGCCTGCCGCCGTTCCCACGATGACAGGGAAGAAGGCGATGAAGGCGGCAAGTGCCACTTTCGATGCGATGCCGAAGCCCAGCCATGATACGAAGAGAGGCGCGAACGCCACCTTCGGCATGGTGTTGATGGCCACGAGATAAGGCATGACGGCACGCTCGCCGAATGCGGTCTCACCCACGAGAACGCCGAGACCGAAGCCGAGCACGACAGCGATCACGAAGCCGAGAAGAACCTCCTGCGTCGTGATCCAAAGAGCCATGAGCATATAGTCGCCGGTCAGGAGGTTCCTGCCGACGACGAACAGGTCTTGGATGGTCTCCAGAGGAGACGGAAGAATGATCGGCGAGACGAGCTCGATCAGATAGACGATCTGCCAGATGATCAGGAAGCCGATCAGAAGAGCCAGCATGGACACCCAACGCGGAACCCGGTCGATCCAGGAGACGCGTTCTGCCCAAACCGTCTGCTCGGGCAGCGTGGGGGCGAGGATCTGTGCCTGAGTCATTGGAATGCTCCCTTGTCGAGATGACTGCGGATGCGGTGAACGAGCGCGCCGAAACGCGGATCGGTCATCATTTCCAGGGTCCTCGGTCTGGGCAGGTCTACCGTGATGGCTTCGACGAAGCGTCCTGGCCGGGGCGACATCACGTACACCACGTCGGAGAGGATCACCGCCTCGGCGATCGAGTGAGTCACGAGGAACGTCGTGGCATTGCGTTCGAGGCAGATCCTCTGCAGCTCCATGTTCATGAAATCGCGGCTCAGTTCGTCGAGAGCGCTGAACGGCTCGTCGAGCAGAAGGACCGCGGGCTCCGTGATCAGCATCCGGCAGATCGCTGCGCGCTGCGCCATGCCGCCGGAGAGCTCGTTCGGATAGACGCTCTCGAAGCCCTTGAGGCCGACGAGATCCACGAGCTGGCGCGCCTGATCATGCTTGGCGCGGGCTGCAGCCTTGCCGTCGCGGATCTCGATCGGAAGCACGATGTTCTCGAGGGTGGTCCGCCACGGGAACAGGGTCGCCTGCTGGAACATCATGCCAATGTCCCGGCGTGGCCCCATCACCGGTTTACCCTCGAGAACCACACTGCCCGATGACGGCGGCTGCAGGCCTGCCATGATCTTGAGCAGGGTGGACTTCCCGCACCCGCTCGGACCGATGATCGATGAGAAGGTGCCCTCCCGCAGCACCAGATCCACCTTGTCGAGCGCGTGCACATTGCGCCTGGCGAAAGTCTTGCTCACGCCTCGCAGTTCGTACACCGGTCGGCCCATGAGGCCGACCGGAGCAACAGCTTCTCCAGCCATTGAAAGCACCGCCATCACTTCGCACCCTTGTTCCAGGCGTCGACGAACTGGTTGGTGTATGCGGCCTTCAGATCCGGAAGCGGCGTCTTCAGAACACCCGATTCGACAGCGCTCTTGTGCCACAGCTCCCAGTGCTCCGGCGGCTGGTAGCCCCAGCCCTTCGACTTGTCGAACGGCGTGATGCGGTCCTTCACCTGCTCGAACAAGGCAGCCGACAGCTTCGTGTCTTCGCCTTCCTGCGGGTTTCCGGCTTTCGTGTGCTGCAGAACCTTCTCCCTGTTCTCAGGCTTCAGCCCGAACTCCGTCGCCTGGACGAGGACACGGCCGAACTTTTCGACGGCTTGAGGATTCTGGTCGATGAACGACTTCATCGCCGCATAGCCATTGCCGAAATAGCTCAAGTACTGCTCGGGCGTGATTTCCCGCAGGTCGATCCCTCGCGTTTCCATGATGGCGGCATCGCTGACAGCCGCCGCATAGGCCTTGATGTCACCGCGCAGGAAAGCAGCCGCGGCAAGGCCGCCGTCGCCGACCGGCAGGAAGGTGAAGTCCTTGCCTTCACTCATCTTCAGATCCGTGAGGATCGCGCGGGTAAAGCCGACTTCCGCGCCATCGGCCGTGCCGACGCCGATAACGGCCCCTTTGAGATCGGCCGGAGACTTGATCGCGGATTTCTCGGGAACGACCACCCCGAAGACCGACTTCGCAAAGTGATTGTAGATGAAGACCACATCAACGCCGCGGGCGCGGGCGGCGAGAACGGGCGCCGGACCGGGCTGCCCGATCTGAGCCTGGCCGGCGGACATCGCCTGAAGGACCTGCGACGAGCCGTCCACGGCCTCGACCTTCACATCGAGCCCCTCCTTCTCGAACATCTTCTCGCCGATCGCGACATGGAGCGGGAAGTTGTTCACGGCCGACGGGTTCGGCAGCACCACCGTTATCTTCGTGGACGCATTCTGCGCGCTGGCGACGCTCATCGCCCAAGGGGCAAGGGTAAGCGTTACAGCTAATCCAAGAGCTTTGCTCATCTTCATTGACGTTTCCTCTCCTGCATTCTGCTGCTCATTGGCAGTGCCGGCGTTTGATGCGGCAACTGATGATGTATGCACTGCGCCAGGATGTCAAAAAATGTATGATCTATTTATTTGAGAATAGTCTTGTCTCTACGCTCTTTATTGACGCAATGCACAATTTAAATTCGAAAGTTCAATGATTTCGTTGTGCGCTGCGGAATAAAACGAAGAATAGTTTAGGTTACTACATGACGCTACTATACCAAAGGACAACTCGCCTAGACTCAGCAAAATACATTTTATGCCTGCTCGGCCGAAAATATCAGCGGCGCAGACAGACACCCGGATGCAGGTGATCTTTTGAGGACGACACCAATGGACGCAGGTTCCTGTGTAATAACACCCCCGTCTCGCGCTTTTCTGCCAGTGGCAGGAACGAGTCAGATATTCCCCGTTCGAAGGATCTACTGCGTTGGCAGGAATTATGTCGCCCACGTCCGCGAGATGGGCGGCGACGAGTCCCGGGATCCGCCGATCTTCTTCCAGAAACCGAGCGACAGCATCGTTCCGGACGGGAGCTCGATCTCCTACCCTCCCATGACGAGCAAATATCATTACGAGCTCGAATTGGTCGTCGCGATCAAGAAAGGCGGACGTGACATTCCGGTCGAGGATGCACTCGATCACATCTATGGCTACGGCGTCGGCCTCGACATGACCCGTCGCGACGTTCAGATGGACCTTGGGAAAAGCGGTCTTCCCTGGGAGGCTGGAAAAGCTTTCGATGAATCATGCCCTTGCGGCCCTCTTCACCCTGTCGAGCAGGTCGGACACATCTCGGAGGGCTCCATCCGCCTCACGGTGGATGGTGAGGTAAAGCAGGATTCCGACCTCAGGCTGATGATCTGGAAGGTGCCGGAAATCATCGCCAATCTGTCAAAGTACTTCATGCTGCAGCCAGGCGACATCATTCTGACCGGAACCCCAGCGGGCGTCGGCGCGGTGGTCCCCGGCAACGAACTTGTTGGCTCGATCGACAAGCTGGGAACGCTGACCGTGCGGATCAGCGATTAGCGCCGCCTCCCTGGGTGAATGGGCGCCCTAGCGTGCTAGGGCGCCCATTGCAGACTGAATGAAGGAGCAATGCCAGGCACCATGATGCCAAGGGCATGACAAGGCAGGACCACGGGACCGCGGAATATCCTGTGCTCAACGTCTGCACGGGCTCGGTCGGACTTTCACATTCCGGCCGCACAAGGAACGTCGGCGAGTGAGCGCCGCCGCGGACCAGGCTCTGTTGGTCCGGGGGGTGCCGGCACCTGCCCTATGACCAATTATGTCGGGACTGCGCAGCAGAGAGGAAGAGTTCGGTGACAGGGCTGCGCGTGCGGTGACGCAAGGTCACAAGTCCGATCGGCCTCCGCGTCTCAGCCAGATCAACCGCGACTGCCCGCAACGCAGGATGGTGGGACGGAAACATCAGGATCGCGCTCGGAAGAATACTGAGAAAACGGCCCGTCGCCAAAAGATTGATCCGCATCTGAACGGAGAGGGTCAGCACGGCGGCCTGCGGGGGCTCCAGGCCGCGGTGACGGAAGGCCTCTTCGACGAAGCCGCTGAGAAAACTTCCCGGCGGCGACAAGGTCCAAGGCTCGCCCATCAGGTCTGCCAGTTCGACCCCGGGCCGGTCCACCCACGGGTTCCCCTGCCCGGCCATGACGACAAGCGGGTCCTCAAGCAGAACCTCCGTCCTTAGGTCATCCTCAGCCGAGGGCTCCGCCATCCGTGTCACCGCCACATCGATGTTGCGGTGGCGTAGCTCCCGGTACAGCATCCCGGTATCCCCTACGGTCACGTGGAACACGACGCGGGGATATTCCTGCGAGAGCCGCTGGATCACCGCTGACACGAACAGCGTCATCGGCTCCGTTGCCCCGATCCTGATCTCGCCCGCGGTCGGATCCTTAAGGAACTCGACCTGCTCAAGGCCCTGCCGCAGTTCGTCGAAGATGACGGCCTCCCGGTCGAGCAGGACGCGGCCATACTCGGTTGGCGCAACCCCACGCGGAGATCGGTCAAGCAGCGGAACATCGAGAGCATGCTCCAGATCCGCTATAGCCTTGGATATCGCAGGCTGCGACATGCCCAGAACCTGCGCCGCCTTTGCCATGCTGCCAGCCTCGACGACGGCCCGAAGCGTGTTCAGGTCCCGCAGCTTGATCCTTCGCGCCAGCCACTCGTCCCGCTTCATCGTCGGCCTTCACGATTTCTGATAGCGATATTACAGAAATCGGCATTCTCTTTATAGCTCTTTGCCGCGACCATGGGCATGAGCCTGCAGGTACCGATGATCGATGCCGGTACAGGTGAACCACCTGGAGGGTGACATGCCTCGCTTGTTCATGATGACAGTTGTGGCCCTCCTCGGTCTGGTGGGAGCCGGCCCGCTCCGGGCCGACGAGACCGTGCGGATCGTCTTTCCGTTTGCGGCCGGCGCATCCGCAGACGCGCTAACCCGCATCGTGGCGGAGCAGCTGCAAACCCGGTTGGGGCGCAACGTCATCGTGGAGAACAGGACCGGAGCGGCCGGCAGGCTGGGAATCAAGTCCGTGAAGGATTCCGAACCGGACGGAAGCACCCTCCTGGTAACGCCGATAGCCCCGATGGTGGTGTATCAGCACGTCTATCAGTCCCTCGGGTACGACCCGATCCGGGACTTTGAGCCGGTCGCGCAGATCGCGACCTTCGACTTCGCCGTCGCCGTCGGGCCACAGGTCCCGGTTCGGACGCTGGGTGAATTGACGGCCTGGATCAGGTCCAATCCGGCCCAGGCGAACTACGGCACGCCCGCCGCCGGCACTCTCCCTCACTTCTTCGCCGTCCTGTTCGGCCGGGCCACGGGCCTCGGAATGAAGCACGTGCCCTACAAAGGAACCGCAGCGGCCATGACGGACCTTCTGGGTGGCCAGATCCCAATGCTTTTCACATCGACGAGCGAGTTGATCGAGCTGCACAAGGCTGGCCGGATCCATGTCCTTGCAACATCCGGCACGGAGCGATCACCGTTCCTGCCGGAGGTGCCGACCTTTCAGGAGGAAGGCTATGCCATCCATGGAACGGGCTGGCATGGTCTCTTCGCTCCGAAAGGCACCGCCCCTGATCTGCTCGACCGCTTGAATGGGGCCGTCGTCGACGCCGTTCGGACGCCGGAGGTCCGGGACAGGCTCGCGCGCATGGGATTTCAACCGACCGGCACTTCACAGGAGGCCTTCGCCGTCATCCTGCGCCGCGATGCTGAACTCTGGGCCCCTGCCGTCAAGGCGTCCGGGTTCACCCCTGAGCAATAGCGACCTGGGCCCTGTCGCCGGAGCAGTGCGATGACCGCAGAGAATGGCCGATCCGACATCCCGGGCCTCGACAGCACCAGACTGATCCTGCTGGGCACCAAGGGTGGCCCCCGGCCCAGCATTACCCGGGCAAATCCTGCAAACCTCGTCGTGGCAGGCGGAGCGGTCATCCTCGTGGACTGCGGGTATGGTGTCACACGCCGGCTTCTTGAGGCCGGATTCCATCCGCACGAGGTGCGGACGATCCTCATCACGCACCACCACTCCGATCATACGCTTGAGCTGGGGCCCCTTCTCTACAATGCCTGGATCGGGGGCTTGGACGAGCCCGTCGATGTTTGGGGGCCACCCCCGTTGCACGGGCTGATCCGCGGATTCCTTCAGTCGATGAGCTTTGATATCGGTATCCGCATCGCCGATGAGGGACGGGTCGATCCGCGGCACCTCGTTCGGGTGCATGAGTTCCGGGAGGGAGGCGTTCTGTTCGAGGACGGGAACTTGCGGGTGAGCGCCGCGAGGGTGCACCATCCGCCGCTGGCCGATGCCTATGCCTTCAGGATAGATGCCTCCGACCGCGCGATCGTCCTGTCCGGCGATACGACGCCATGTCCGGAGCTGATCAGTCTGGCCCGGGATGCAGACGTGCTGGTGCACGAGGTGCTGCATCCAGATGGCATTGATCGCCTTGCCTCGGGACTGCGCCAGGCACGGCTGCTTCGCGAGCATCTGTCGGCCAGTCATACCTTGACCGAGGCGGTCGGGAAGATTGCTGCTTCAGCCCGGGTGGGGAAGCTCGTCCTGACCCACCTCGTGCCCGGTGATGATGCGGCCATCACAGAGGACATGTGGCTCGATCAGCCAACCCGCGATTTCGGGAAGGCAGTGTTTGTGGGGCACGACCTGCAACCGTTCTGACGGAGGACGTCCCTTCCGACGGAAGTGCTCATCGGGCCTTTGGGTCCGGATCGGGTCGACCTGGATGGCGGTCCCTAAAGACCCGCAGGCTGCTGGTCACACACCCAATCGCCGACAGGCCGGCTCCCAGCCACAGGATGAGGGCCGTCGCGTTGCCGGGAGCCAGGCCAAAGAGAACCGCCGCCAGGGCCGCCCCCAGGGACTGGCCCAGCAGCCGGGCCGAGGATTGCATGCCGCTCGCCCCGCCGCTGCGCTCCGGCGGCGCACTGGTGATGATGGCCTTGTTGTTCGGCGACTGGAACAGGCCGAAGCCCAGGCCGCAGATCGTCAGACGCCAGACGATGTCCAGGGTCGAGGGATCGTCCGGCAGCACGGCAAGAAGGGCGAGGCCGACAGCCAGGGTGGCAAGACCGATGCCACCCAGCAGGCCGGGCGAGAAGCGGTCGGCCAGACGGCCGGCAATGGGAGCCGCCACCGCAATTGCCAAGGGCCACGGGGTCATGAGCATGCCGGTCTCGGTGACGCTGCGCCCCAGCTCATCGTGGAAGTAGAACGGGAGCGCCAGGTAGGCGAGCGACTGGGTGGCGAACGAGCAGATCGACGTCATCATCGAGAGGGCGAACACCGGCCGCCGCAGAAGATCCAGGGGCAGCAGCGGCGTCCGCAGCGAGAGCTGGTAGCGGACGAACACGAACCCCGCCACCACGGCCCCGCCTAGGGCGAGCAGCGGATAGGTGAGGTCACCCGCGCCGAGGCTGTCGATCCCGGTGATCAGGAGCCCGAAGGTCAGGGCATTGAGCAGAACGCTCCATCCGTCGAGCCGCCTGGCGGATCGCGGCGTCTCCGGCAGCGTCCGCGCGGCGACGATGAGTGCGAACACCCCGAGCGGCACGTTGATCAGAAAGAGCCAGGGCCAGGACGCGACCGACAGGATGGCTGCGGCCAGGGTGGGACCGGCGGCCGATGAGACCGCCACCACGAGAGCCGTGTTCCCGACACCCCGGCCCAGGAGCTTGCTAGGATAGATGAAGCGGACAAGAGCGATGTTGACGCTCATGATCCCGGCCGCCCCGAGCCCCTGCAGAACACGAGCGGCGATCAGCATCGGAAAGGATCCGGCAAGGGCACAGCCGAGCGACGCGATGGTGAAGACCAGGAGCCCTGTCCAATAGATCCGCCGGTAGCCCAGGGCATCCCCAAGGGAGGCCAGCGGCAGGAGGGAGACCGTGATCGCCAGCTGGTAGGCATTGACAGCCCACACTGCGGTTGCGGGATCCACCTGAAGCTCGCGGGCCAGAACCGGAAGGGCCACATTGACGATCGCACTGTCCAGGACCGCCATGGTGAGGGCGACGGCGATCGCAAGGAAGGCCAGGAGCCGCTCGGGATTGGGCAGGCCGTCCGTGAAGCCTGCGGCGGGCGAATTCCGTGGCGAAGTCATATGCATGATGGGGGGCTGTCGATCGGTCAGTGAGGGTCTTTCGGGGTCTGCCGGAGCTTACACGATACCCAGGTGCGGTCGCGAATTCGACCGGCTCACCAATTCGCGGGCGCCGATCGGCCGGTCGAGACCCTTGGATACGCGCAGCACGAACCGGTCGGTGGAGGCGCTCACGAATTCGCTCCTGTTCAACACTCGGGTATCCGTTCAACGCCCTGGCGTGGGCTGAAACCCTCCTGAGCAAGGGAAGATTGCCCCTTGGCCGACGTCATTCAGGGGGGTGGTGGGCCCGGCAGGACTCGAACCTGCAACCAGACCGTTATGAGCGGCCGGCTCTAACCATTGAGCTACAGGCCCTTCCGAGGAAGGCAAGGGAACCTCTACCGGAGGGAAAGCCTTTC
Organism: Microvirga sp. 3-52; assembly: GCF_018383585.1. Lineage (GTDB taxonomy): Bacteria > Pseudomonadota > Alphaproteobacteria > Rhizobiales > Beijerinckiaceae > Microvirga. The sequence goes on along the minus strand of NZ_JAHAMK010000001.1, from coordinate 91,959 downwards.
GTCACCCCTTGTCATGGCGGAAGGCATTGCCCTCTTCCAAGAACCAGGGCTCGAAAAAGGGGGGATGGTCCCGAACGAGCCGGACCCTTCATGTTCCTGTAATACATCCCAATTTCCGTCAAGCCGGTTTTGCTCCCTCCGTCCGGCCCGGCCGTCGCACGCACCTTGGCGGATCGGGGAACCGGGACGCCTCTTGACCCCTGCCGGGTTCGACCATCTGTCTGCTTTCACGGTCGAATCGGGTTGTCCCCGGCGCGACCCGACAGGAGGATGGAATGGGGCTGCTGATCGACGGCGTCTGGCAGGATCAATGGTACGACACCAGGAGCACCGGTGGGCGCTTCGTCCGCAAGCCATCGGCTTTCCGGAACTGGATCACCGCCGACGGATCCCCCGGCCCGACGGGAGAAGGCGGGTTCAAGTCGGAGCCCGGGCGCTACCACCTCTACGTCTCGCTCGCCTGTCCCTGGGCTCATCGCACCCTGATCATGCGCAAGCTCAAAGGGCTGGAAGGAATGATCGACGTCTCCGTCGTGCATTGGCGCATGATGGAGCATGGCTGGACGTTCGAGGAGGGTCCGGGCGTCATTCCAGATCCCATCAACCAGGCGCAATATCTCTATCAGGTCTATACGGCGGCAGTGCCCGATTACACCGGACGCGTGACGGTGCCCGTGCTCTGGGACAAGGCGACCGGCACCATCGTGAACAACGAATCCGCCGAGATCATCCGCATGATGAACTCCGCGTTCGACGGGATCGGCGCCAGGCCGGGCGATTACTGTGCGGAGGATCTGCGCGCCGACATCGACGCCCTGAACGGGCGCATCTACGACAATGTCAACAACGGGGTGTACAAGGCAGGCTTCGCGACGACGCAGCAGGCTTACGAAGAAGCCGTTCGCCCGCTTTTCGAAACGCTGGATTTTCTCGACGGGAGCCTGTCGTCGCGCCGCTATCTCTGCGACGACCGGCTGACCGAGGCCGATATCAGGCTCTTCACCACGCTGGTGCGCTTCGATCCGGTCTATGTCGGCCACTTCAAGTGCAATCTGCGCCGCATTGCGGATTACCCGCATCTCTCAGGCTATCTGCGCGATCTCTACCAGACGGGCGGCATCGCCGAGACCGTGGACATGGCCCACATCAAGGGGCATTACTACGAGAGCCACAGGACCATCAATCCCACCGGCATCGTACCGCTCGGACCACTCTTGGATCTCGATGCACCGCATGGGCGCGACAGGATTCAAGGCTTGTAGACCTCGATGGCCTCCGCGAACCCTTCGACATCATGAGCGCCCAGCGGCGTGGGATTGCCCCAGAGATGCTCCACGAAGGATTTTGACATCAGCAGCGGCTCACCCAGGCGCTTGTTCAGCTCCGCGATGCGGCTCGCGAGATTCACGTCGCGGCCGATCACCGTGAAATCCAGGCGCTGACCGGAGCCCACATTGCCGTAGGCCGCGTCGCCATGGTGGAGCGCGAAGCCCACGTTGATCGTCACGGGGAAGCGGCCCTCGTTGTTGGCGGCTTCGATGCGCCGAAGGGCCTTCGTGGCCGCGGTGAGAGCCGACTGCGCGGCACCGCCCGTATCGTCGCCCTTGTCGCGCATGATCGCCAGAAGTCCGTCGCCGAGATATTTCAGGACCTCGCCACCCTCGTCCTCGATGGGCGGCACGAGGCAGTCGAAATAGTTGTTCAACAGCTCGACCGCGCTTTCGGGGCTCAGCGTGGATGAGATATGCGTGTAGTCGCGCATGTCGGCGAACAGGATGGCCGAGCGGATGCGGGTCACCTGTCCGCGCTGGATGGCGCCCGAAAGAATCGCCTTGTGAGGATCGTCCCCCACATAGATGCGCAGCACCTCGTCGAGCCGGTTGCTCGTCGCGCGCAGCTCGGTCACGAGGGCGAAGGACGGAATCACCATGCGCAGGATCGTCAGATCGCGCGTGCCGAATCCCTTCGGAGACCTCGTCGCAAACGAGATCGCGTTCTCGGCTCCGTTGGTGAAGCGAATCGGGATGGTGACGTAATGACGATATCCCGCTTCCTTCAGTTCGGGAACGATCGGAAAGAGATCGTCCGGGGTGTTCGCGAGATCGAGGATGAGCCACTCGCGGGTTCGGCTGACATGGGCGAAGGGGCTCGTCTGATAGATGGCCTCGCGGCGGTCCCCGTGCGGCAGGTAGCGCACGACGGTTCCCTCTTCCCGTGTCCAGAAGCGTCCGATTCCCGCATATTCCGTGTGCAGCGCCTCAATGGCCGAAACGGCTCGGTCGACGGGCACGCCGAGCTCGATCAGACGGTCGAGGAAGCTTGACAGGACCTCGTTCGAATCCTCCATCTGGCCTGCGGCCGTGACCAGCCAGTCCCGTAGAGCGATGACCAGCGCGAGGCTTTCGGCATCGAGACTTCGAGCCATAGTCAACAGGTCGTCGGAGGCGATCGACGCGAGGGAGGATGACATCATAAGGCCAAGGTGTGTTGCCCTCACGGATCCTTCAAGCCATGAGGAACCATTCGAACATGAAAGCTGGGATGCCGTTCCGGAAAGAGCAATGGCTTTGACAGAAGCCGGCTGCCGGAATAGAGCCGAGCCATGGCAAGTATCGATATGCTTTTCGTCACCAAAGTCTACCGCGCCGAGATGACGGGCGCCAAGGCCGAGCGCCGCAATGCGGAGCTGGAGGCGGCCTGCCTGTCCATCGCCGAGGACGACGAGGCCGGCCAGCGCTGGTGCGCCAAGCACGGCTATCCGGGCTACACGTCCTACGCGTCCCTGAACGATCTGCCGTGGCGCGTACCCGTGTTCGGCGAACTCCTGAAGGAACTCGACAAGCATGTGGCGGCCTTTGCCAAGGAGCTGGAATTCGATCTTCAGGGCCGCAAGCTCGTGCTCGACAGCCTGTGGATCAACATTCTCCCGCCGGGCGGCATCCACACCTCCCACATTCACCCGCATTCGGTGATCAGCGGCACCTATTACGTGACGATCCCGGAGGGTGCGAGCGCGCTCAAGCTCGAGGATCCGCGCCTCGGCTTCATGATGGCCGCGCCGCCGCGCAAGGCCAAGGCCAAGCCGGAGAACCGGCAGTTCGCCTATGTGAAGCCCGCGCCCGGCACGGTGCTGCTCTGGGAAAGCTGGCTGCGCCACGAGGTGCCTCTCAACGAGGCCGAAAGCGAGCGCATCAGCGTGAGCTTCAACTACTCCTGGCAGTAGCACCTACAAGTTCCTGGGATTCGCCCCTTCCCTGAGCTTCCGGGGACAGGGGCACCGATCTTCCATGGATAACCTCCGCACGTCATGGCCGTCCCCGGACTTGATCCGGGGATCGGTCCCGGCCATCCCGATTCTATGAAGCGCCGCGCTTTTCTTCATCGAGATCACCGGCACGAGGCCGGTGATGACGAAGCAGGTGCGTTTCCGGTTGGGCACACCGGACAGCAACCCAGAGAGGACGTCGAGAACCCCTTAAACCTCGGCCCACATGCGGAAGAGATTGGCGCCGCTTTTCGCCAACAGGTCGAATTCCGGCGTCTTGCCGGATTGGGCGAACAGGCCGCGCTTTGCGGTTTCCAGATCGAACAGGAGTTCCCGCCGGGCGCTGTCGCGCACGTAGCTCTGCGCCCAGCCCACGGCCACCACGCGCTCTCCCCGCGTGACGGGCGCGACCCGGTGCAGGCTCGTCGAATCATAGGCGACGAGGTGCCCTGCCGGGAGCTTCACCTCCTCCTCGCCGGCAACCGATTCGATTACGAGTTCGCCACCGTCGTAGCTTTCCGGATCGGCCAGGAAGAGGGTGAAGGACACATCCGTACGGATGCCGTTCATCAGCGGATTGTCCACGTGGGATCCATAGGCCCTGCCCTCGCCGTAGCGGGCAAAGGTGAGCGGCGTCAGAACCTTCGGGCGCACGGCGAGGCTGAACACCTCGTTGTCGAGAATGGCCTTCGCCACCTTGTCCCGCAGCAGCGTGAGCGCGGCGCCTTCCCGGGCCTGCTCGTTGTCCTTGACGAGCTTGGCGCTCCATCCGGCCGTCGCGCGACCATCCTCGAAGCGCATCGATCCCAGCATCGCACGAACCTCTCCGAGTTCGGCCAGGGGCAGGACGTCCGCAATCGTGATGAGCATGGGTGAGACACCTTCGGGCTTGCCAGGAACCCCCATATTCTGTAGCTAAATCATTGTAAAGACAGGTAGTTTTTAGCTTTTCTAAACTAGCCGGCAGCGGCCGCCGTGGCGAGGGGAAAACCATGAAGAAACGGAAGATCTGGGCGGGCCTGAGCTCCGCCGTGCTGGTTGCCGCTCCGGCCGTTGCGCAGGCGACGGCCCTGCACGTTCAGCCCCAGGCCGGTATCGAGGCCAAGGCGGACCAGACCCTGCTCCAACTCGCCCAGCACCAGGGCCACGCGGCGCCTGCGGCCACTGCCGGCGGCGAAGGCGAAGGAGGCGAAGGGGAAGGCGGCGCCGCGCAGCTGCAGCCGGCCATCCACGTCTATCGCGGAATCGAGACGATCCGCGGCCATCTTCTCGTCGGCGCCGAACTGATCGAGGCCGGGCGCTGGGCCGACGCCCTGCCCCACTTCCTGCACCCGGAGGAAGAGATCTACGGCAGCATTCGCGATCAGCTGAAGACCTTCAACATCGCGCCCTTCCAGGTGGCCTTGAAGTCGCTCTCGCAGACCGTGAAGGCCAAGAACAAGGAGGCCTATGTCCGCGCCCGCGCGGCCCTCGACGAGCGCTTGGCGGCCGCCGAGACCGCCGTGAAGGCGAAGGAGGAGAACGGCACCTATTTCGTGCTCGAGACGGCTCTCGAGGTGCTGCAGCAGGCGGCCGACGAATATGAGGAGGCCGTCAGCAAGGGCCGCATCGCGAACGTGGTCGAGTACCAGGACGCGCGCGGCTTCGTGCTCGAAGCGGACCGTCTCGTCGGAACGGTCATTCCGGCCGCCACCGCGAAGAACGCCGATGCGGCCAAGGCCGTGCAGGCTAGCCTCAACGAGCTGAAGGCCACCTTCCCGGCCGTGACGCCGCTGAAGCAGGCCGTGAAGGATTCCGGCGAGTTCCTGAGCGCCGTCGCGAAGTTCGAACTGCAGCTCGGACATCTGCGCTGACATCCATGCCGCGCGAGGGTCTCGCCAGAGCCGGCCGGGCGCTTGCGAGCCTCGTGCTCGCAGGCCTCGTGGGCGGAGCGGCCGACAAGCCCGCTCCGCTCGACGTCGAGCACTGGCGAAAGGCTTTCGCGCGTCCTGACCACGCCCCGACGCCCGCCGACAATCCGGCCACTCCCGAAAAGGTGGCGCTCGGCGCAGGGCTCTTCGAGGATACCCGCCTGTCGGGTTCCGACAACGTGGCGTGCTCGAGCTGCCACCAGGCGGACCTCGCCTTCTCCGACGGCGTCGACCGCCATGTGGGCCATGACGGACAGCCTCTCGACCGCCGCACGCCTCCACTCTGGAACCTGGCCTGGGGCCTGTCCTTCTTCTGGGACGGCAGGGCATCGAGCCTGGAAGCCCAGGCCATGGTGCCAATCGAGAACGAGCGAGAGATGGCCGGCAACCTGCAGACGGCCTTGCGTGAACTATCCGCAGATCCGCAGATGCGCAAAGCCTTCGCTGAAGCCTTCCCGGACGATCCCGCCATAACGCAAGCCAATCTGGCCAAGGCTCTCGCGGCCTTCCAGCGAACGCTGGTCTCGCCGGAAACCCGGTTCGACCGATGGGTGAAGGGCGACGACAAGGCGCTGGAGCCCGACGAGCTTGCGGGCTTCTCCCTGTTCGTCGGCAAGGCCGGTTGCGTGGCCTGCCACCAGGGCTGGCGCTTCACCGATGAAGCCTTCCACGACATCGGCCTGCCGAGCGATGACAAGGGTCGTGGGCCGGTTCTCGGCGTGAGCGCGGCGGATCATGCCTTCAAGACGCCGAGCCTGCGCGAACGGGTCTGGTCCGCGCCCTACATGCATGACGGCTCGATTGCGAGCTTCGACGATGTGGTGAATCACTATGCAGAGCGCGTGGTGAAGCGCCCCACCCTCTCGGCGGACCTGCCGCAGCAGATCGAGCTCAGCGCGACGGAGCGGGCGCAGCTCGTCGCGTTCCTCAACACCGTGTCCAGCGACGATCCTCCCCGTCCGGCAAGCCTGCCGGCCAGGACGATGGCCTGGGGCACCAATGCGGATGCGGTGCCGGCATCCAGCGTCAGCCAGAAGGCCCGGCGCTTCACGCCCGGCGCCGTCATCCTGAAGGTGGGCGATGCCCTGCGCATCCTCAACGATGACACGCGTGTGCACAACATACGCCTCGACGGGCCGGGCAAGAGCTTCAATTCCGATGCGCAGAACCCCGGTGATACCGTCACCGTCGGGTTCGATCGGCCGGGCCACTACGACGTGATCTGCGGCATCCACCCGGAGATGCGCCTCAGCGTCGATGTCGCTCAGGCCCGCTGAGGAAAAGAAAATACACGCCTCGTTTCCGGCGACACGGCCCCGGCGGCTGCGCTAGAACAGGGTCATGCCAATGCTTCGCGACGACGACACTCTCTTTGCCGCCCTGATCGCCCGCGATCCTTCCTATGAAGGGTTCGCCTATGTGGGCGTGACGACGACGGGCATCTTCTGCCGCCTGACCTGCCCGGCCCGGAAGCCGAAGCGCCACAACGTGGTGTTCTTCTCCTGCAAGGATGCCGCCCAGGATGCAGGTTTCCGCCCCTGCCTGCGGTGCAGGCCCCTCGACATCAAGCGGCCGACGAGCGGGGCGCTCGAAAGCCTCCGGGACAGGATCAAGGCCGAGCCCGACCGGCGCTGGAGCGCCGAAGACGTAAAGGCCCTCGGCTACGATCCCTCCACCGTCCGCCGCGCCTTCCAGCGGGAATACGGCATCACCTTCGCGCAATATGCGCGCTCGCAGCGTCTGGGACTTGCGGTGAACACATTGCAGCAGGGAGGTTCCGTGGTGGAGGCCCAGCTCGATGCCGGCTACGAATCCGGCAGCGGCTTTCGAGATGCGATCAGCAAGCTCATCGGCGATGCGCCGATCCGCACGCCGGCGCGTCAGATCCTGACGGCGCAATGGCTCGACTCGCCGATCGGCGCCATGCTCGCTGTCGTGGACGATGCGGGCGTGCATCTGCTCGAATTCGCGGAACGCAAGGCGCTTCCGACCGAGATCGAGCGCCTGCGCAGACGCGTCGGGCCGATCTGCTTCGGGCAGCACGCGATGCTCGACACGCTGGCCCATCAGGTGGAGCAGTATTTTGCCGGCCGCGCGATCTCCTTCGAGGTTCCCATCGTTCAGAAGGGTACGGCATTCGAGGCGACGGTCTGGGACGCGCTGCGCCGGATCCCGGCGGGTGCCACGCGCAGCTACGGCGACATCGCCCGCTTCATCGATCGCCCCGACGCGGCGCGTGCCGTCGCGCGGGCGAACGGCGCCAATCAGGTGGCGATCATCGTGCCCTGCCATCGCGTGATCGGCGCCGACGGATCGCTGACCGGCTATGGCGGCAAGATCTGGCGCAAGCAATGGCTGCTGGAACACGAGCGGCGCATCGCGGCAACATTCTCCAAGGGGTCAAAAGCATGACGGATCAAGTCACGAAGGCCAAGACGTTCAAGGCTCTCCACGTTCCGGGCCGCCCGGTTATCCTGTTCAACGTCTGGGATGCGGGCAGCGCCAAGGCGGTTGCGGCGAGCGGCGCGAAGGCTCTCGCCACCGGCAGCTGGTCGGTTGCGGCCGCGCACGGTTTCGACGACGGCGAATACATGCCGTTCGACCTCGCCATCGCCAATCTGGAGCGCATCGCGGCGGCCACCGACCTGCCGGTCACCATCGATCTCGAAAGCGGCTACGGGACCACTCCCGCAGAGGTTGGCGCCAATATCGCCCGCGCCGTCCAGGCCGGCGCCATCGGCTACAATATCGAGGACAGCTCTCGCGAGACCGGTCCCTTGCGCGCGATCTCCGATCAGGCGGCGCGGCTCAAGGGCGCCAGGGATGCGGCCGACCGGCTCGGGGTTCCGGCCTTTCTGAATGCGCGCACGGACGTGTTCCTGGTGGCCGCCGCGGACCAGCACGAGAGCCTCGTCGACACGGCCTTGGAGCGCGGCCGCGCCTATGCCGATGCCGGTGCCGACGGGTTCTTCGTTCCCGGCCTTGCCGACGAGGCGCTGATCGCCCGCATCGTCGAAGGCTCGTCCCTGCCGGTGAACATCATGGCGAGCCCGAAGACGCCCCCGGCTGCACGGCTCGCGGAGCTCGGCGTCGCCCGCATCAGCCATGGACCGGGCCCGTATCGCATGGCGATGAAGGCCCTGGAAGATGCGGCGAGAGCAGCCCTGAGCTGACGAACGGCGTTTCGTAAATATTCGATACCGATACGTCCCTGGAGGCAAGGGCAGGAACAAAGCTTCAGACGTCATCCGTTCCCACGTCATCACCGGCCTTGTGCCGGTGATCCCGATGGGTCGAAGCGCGGTGCTTGTCCCATTGGGATGGCCGGGACCGATCCCCGGATCAAGTCCGGGGACGGCCATGACGGGGGGAGCTCGCCCCTCAGGCGTGCTTCTTCTCGATCTTCGGGAGGAAGTAGGCCAGGAGCCCGATGGCCGGCAGGAACGAGCAGACCCTGTAGACGGTCTCGATGCTCGTCAGGTCGGCCAGCTGACCCAGCAGCGCCGCGCCTAGGCCCGCCATGCCGAAGGACAGGCCGAAGAAGAGGCCCGCGATCGTGCCGACCCGTCCCGGAACGAGCTCCGTCGCGTAGACGAGAATGGACGAGAACGCCGAGGCCAGAACCAACCCGATGGTGACGCTCAGAACCGCCGTCCAGAACAGATTGGCGTAAGGCATCGCGAGCGTGAAAGGCAGGACCCCGAGGATCGAGCCCCAGATCACGTAGCGCCGCCCGATCTTGTCGCCGATGGCGCCGCCCAGAATCGTCCCGACGGCGAGCGCGCCGAGGAAGACGAAGAGATAGATCTGCGCCTCCTGCACTGAGAGCTGGAACTTGGCGATCAGGTAGAAGGTGAAATAATTGGTGAGGCTTGCGACGTAGAAGTCCTTCGAGAAGACCAGCAGGATCAGGATTGCGAGCGAGATCACGACGCGCCTCTTCGAGACCAGCGATCCCGTCTCGGCCGTGCGGGGCCTGGCGCGCAGATCCGCGAGCTTGGCCTGATACCAGCGCCCGATGGCGAACAGGATCAGCATCGCCAGCAGCGCCACCACGGAAAACCAGGCGATGCTCGGCTGCCCGAACGGGACGACGATGAAGGCCGCGAGCAACGGGCCCAGGGCCGTTCCCGCATTGCCGCCAACCTGGAACACGGACTGCGCCAGGCCGTGCCGTCCGCCTGACGCGAGACGGGCGACGCGGGAGGATTCCGGGTGGAAGACCGAGGATCCCATGCCGACGAGGGCCGCCGCCAGGAGCAGGACCGGATAGGAGCCCGCCCGCGAGAGCGTCAGCAGGCCGATGAGGGTGAAGCCCATGCCCACGACGAGGGAGAACGGCTGCGGCCTGCGATCGGTGAAGCTGCCGACCAGGGGCTGCAGCAGGGACGCGGTGAGCTGGAACGTCAGCGTCAGAAGCCCGATCTGTCCGAAGTCGAGATGGAAATTGCTTTTGAGGATCGGGTAGATCGCCGGCAGCAGGGATTGGATGAGATCGTTCAGCAGGTGCGAAACGCTGATGGCGGCCAGGATCGGGACGGCAACCCTCTCTGCCGAGACAGGACGGGAGGCAAGGGGCATGGCGGGCGTTTGGTTGGTCATCGACATTCTTCGTGATGCTGCCAAGCTTGCGGCCAAGCCCAGCCTTGAGGCGTTTCCAGCTTCCGCTATAGACCAGAATAGGTTCCTGATCTCCCTCTCATCCTGCAGGGCAGGGTTACGGCGCCGGTAGGGCCGTTTCACCTGCCTCGTTCAACGGCGCGCACCGAGCCGGGTTGCAACACCATATCCCAGGGTCACAACTTTTTCCCATTTGCCCCTTAAGCCCAAGCTCAGGTCATTAACCCGAACGCGGGAAAAATCATAAGCAACAAAGGGGTGTTCCATGTCGCAGGCCACGGCTTATGAGCAATTCATGCTCGAACTGGTGAACCGTGAACGGGCGAAGGCGGGCGCTCAGCCGCTTGCCTTCAACGGCAGCCTGAACGCGTCGGCGGATTCGCACAGCGACTGGATGATTGCCACCGACACGTTCTCCCATACGGGAACGGGCGGCTCCTCTCCGCACCAGCGGATGATGGACGCCGGCTATGCCTTCTCGGGCTCCTGGACCTCGGGAGAAAACATCGCCTGGGCCAGCACCCGCGCTCCGGCAGGACTGCAGGACGAGGTGCAGCTCCTGCACATGAACCTGATGAACAGTCCGGGGCACAAGGCCAACATCCTCAACGGGACCTTCCGCGAGATCGGCATCGGCTTCGACACCGGACCGTATCAGACCTGGGACGGAGCCTTCGTCACGCAGCATTTCGCCAAGTCGGGCGGTAACGTGTTCCTCACGGGCGTCGGCATGGACGACAAGGACGGCGACCGCTTCTACGACATCGGCGAGGGCCTCGGCGGGCTGACCGTCACGGCCGTGAGTTCGTCCGGCGCCCGGTACAGCACCCCGACGGAAGGCGCCGGCGGCTACAGCCTGGCGCTCGCGGCCGGCACCTACTCGGTCACCTTCTCGGGCGGCGGCTACGCCCCGGTCACCAAGCAGGTGACGATCGGCGCCTCCAACGTGAAGCTCGATCTCATCGACCCGGCAGCGGGCGCCTCGCCCGCACCTGCGCCCACCACGATCAGCGGCACGGCTGGCAACAACACCCTCAAGGGCACGTCCGCGGCCAACACGATCAAGGGCAATGGCGGCAACGACAAGCTCTACGGCAACGGGGGCAACGACAAGCTCTATGGCAACAGCGGGAAGGACACCCTTTCCGGCGGCAGCGGCAACGACATCCTTACCGGCGGCACGAATGCGGACACGTTCCGCTTTTCGGGCAAGTGGGGCAAGGACAAGATCACCGACTTCAGGAACGCCAGCGACCGCATCGATCTGCGCGGCAACGGCCTGAGCTTCGACGAGCTCAGCATCAGCAGGGTCAATGCCGACAGTGACGGCAGGGCCGATGACGTGATCATCAAGGCCGACAGTCAATCGATCACGCTGCTCAACGTGAAGCTCTCGCTGATCGGCGCTTCGGACTTCCTGTTGTGAGAGACCGGATCACACTCCTTCTCATCCTGCCATGATTGTCATGGCCGGCCTTGTGCCGGCCCGCCCGATGATGTGGAGCGCGGTGCCTGAACCCGTCGGGATCACCGGCACGAGGCCGGTGATGACGTCGGAGGGTACGAGGACCGAACGGGATTCAGCGATCCACGCTGTCGGCCGGAGCTCATACAAGAAAGGCGGGCTCGACGGCCCGCCTTTTGCCTTGCTTGTTTGCAGCCTGTGGTTACTCGGCCGCAACCAGAACCGCATCGCCGGCCGGCGTATGCGTCTCGACGGCGCCATCATAGACGGACTGGTCGAGAATGTGCTCCTCCTTGGCGACGATCACCGGGACGAGGATCTGGCCCGTCACGTTGGTCATGGTGCGCATCATGTCGACGACGCGGTCGATGGCGATGATGTAGCCGATGCCTTCGAGCGGTAGGCCCGCGGTGCTCAGGGTCAGGGTGAGCATGACGATGGAGGTGCCGGGCACGCCGGCGGTGCCGAGCGAACCCAGAACCGCCGTGAGGCCGATGAGCACGTACTGCGTCAGCGAGAGATCCAGGCCGAAATACTGCGCGATGAAGATCGACGCGATGGCGGGATAGATCGCCCCGCAGCCGTCCATCTTCACGTTGGCGCCGAGCGGCACGGCGAAGCTCGCATAGCTCTGCGGCACGCCGAGCTTCTCGACGGCGACGCGCAGGGACATGGGCAGCGTGGCGAGGCTCGACGAGGTCGCGAAGGCCATCTGCATCGCCGGCGCGGCACCGCGGAAGAAGCGTCCGACCTTGAGGCCGTGCAGCTTCAGGAGGCCGCCATAGACCACGATGATGTGGAACAGGCAGGCGAGGTACATGGCCGCGATGAACTTGCCGAGCGGCAGGAGCGAGGCCAGGCCATAGCGCCCGACGACCCAGGCGATCAGGCCGAAGGTGCCGATGGGCGTGAGCTGCAGCACCCAGCGCGTGATGCGGAAGACCACGGTTGCGCCCTGGTCGACCAGGGTGCGGATGCCGGCGGTCTTCTCACCCAGCGACACGAGCGCCGCCCCGACGATGCCCGCAAAGAAGAGCACCTGCAGCACGTTGGTGTCGGCCATAGCCTTGATCGGGTTCGTCGGCACGATGCCGATCAGCACCTCGAGCGGCGTCGGGATCGTGCGCGGCTTCACCTCGCCGAGCGGCAGGTTCGACAGGCCGAGACCCGGATCGATGAGGTGGCCGAAGGCGATGCCCACCAGCACGGCGATGGCCGATGTGGCGACGAACCAGAACAGGGTGCGCAGGCCTAAGCTTGCCACATTGCCCGCTTCAGCCAGCTTCGCCACGCTGGACGTGATGGTGAAGAACACGAGCGGGATCACGATCATCCGCACGAGGTTCAGATAGAGGTCGCCCAGGGGCTTGAACCAGATTGCAGCCTGCTCTCCGGCCAGCACGCCCGCCAGGATGCCGAGGAGGAAGCCCACGGCGACCCGCTGCCAGAGCGGGCGGGTAAACCACGTTCCAATCATGTATATTGCCTTGTATTTACGAATTTCCTCGCAAATAAGGGATCGGCAGAGAAAGCGCAAATGCCGCCCATGCAAGGGAGGGAGCGTGCTGCCGCATGGACGGCCGGTGCTCACAATGGCGTGCGATGGTGTTGCACCGAGGGAACACCGGTCCATCTCGAATCCTGTCCGATACAAATGCAACGCCAGAGCTCTCCATGCGCCTGCTCTCAAGCTTCGCCAGCCCTCGAAGCGGATTGGCTCTTCTCCTCGTCCTGACCGGCATTGTCGGCGCGTTCGCCCAGCCCGCCTCCCCTCCTCCGACGCCAGGGCCCGACGTCCGGCTGATCGAGGAGGCGGTCGAGCGTGCCGGGGATCTTCCGAATCTGCGCTCCCTGATCGTGTCCCACCAGGGAAGCGTTCTGGCCGAACGGGCCTTCGGAGGCGCGCGTCTCGACCGTCCGACGAACATCAAGTCCGCCTCGAAGACGATCATGTCGGCTCTCGTCGGGATCGCCATCGACCGCAGCGTTCTGCAGAGTGTCGACCAGCCGGTTGCGTCGGTGCTCGGGCAAAGCATTCCCTCCGAGGCCGATCCTCGGATCCGGCAGGTCACCATCGGCCATCTGCTGTCCATGCAGGCCGGACTGGAGCGCACCTCCGGGCGCAATTACGGCCCCTGGATCAGCAGCGGCAACTGGGTCCGCTATGCACTCTCGCGGCCCTTCGTGGACGAGCCCGGCGGACGCATGCTCTATTCGACCGGCAGCACGCATATTCTCTCCGCCGCGCTGACGCGGGCTTCGAAACGCAGCACGCTGGAACTCGCGCGCGACTGGCTCGGCGAGCCGCTGGAGATCGATGTCGCGCCCTGGACGCGCGATCCGCAGGGCATCTATCTCGGCGGCAACGAAATGGCGCTCTCGCCGCGCGCGCTCTGGCGCTTCGGCGAATTGTATCGCCAGGGCGGCATGATCGACGGCAGGCGCGTCGTGTCGGAAAACTGGATCAGGGAATCGTGGACGCCGCGCACCGCCTCGCCTTTCACGGGAGACCGCTACGGCTATGGCTGGTTCATCCGTGACATGCGCGGACACACGGCCTATTACGCCTGGGGCTTCGGCGGACAGATGCTCTACGTCATTCCGAGTCTCGGCCTGTCCATCGTCATGACCTCCGATCCGACCGCGCCGTCACGGGAGGACAATTACATCGGGCAGCTTCACGCTCTCGTGGCGGACGGCATCGTTCCGGCGCTCCTGCCACGGCAGAGCGAGACGACGGGCAGCGTGGGGTCCGGCAACCCGCCGCCTGAAGAACCGCTTTAGGTGGTTGGTCGCTTTTGACGGCTTGGCTCATCATTCAGATTGCTCCCGAAGCCATCATCCCGAGGAGATTACGAAGTGAGCGTCTCGCAGACCGAAAGCGTCTCCCATGTTCTCTGGATCTTTCGTCGAGAGGGTCCCTATGCGACCTCCTTAGAATCTAGCCGGACATTCACCTGGGTCGTCATCACCGGCCTTGTGCCGGTGATTCCGGTTGCATGAGGCGCAGCGCTTTTCAACATCGGGATGGCCGGGACAGGCCCGGCCATGACGCCGAAGACTTGTCCAGGAAGGACGGGCGAACTCTTCATTTCTATTCTCGTCTTGACTATCAGGATGAGAGCGGAGGCTTACGAGGCAAACTCTCGGATTGATGCAGCCTTCTACGTCAGCCTGCTGCCCGGAACGAACACCCGCTTTTCACATTCGCTCGCCGGGCAGTCGGCTGGCCTGCCTCACCCAATCGGCGAACTGAGCTTCGTCGAGCTGGTCGTTCTCGTGAATGTGGAAATAGCGCACTTCCTTCTGCTTGGACGTACCGGGAGGAGCAGGTTCCAGCGACGTGCCGCGGAAGAAAGCCACCTTGATGTATTTCGTGAAGCAATGGAGGCTGAGAAACCAGCCCTGACCCTCGACTCCGTAGAACGGCGAGTTCCATTTGACCGCCTTGTTCACACCGGGGATCGTGCGCTCGATCAGCGCGTCGAGGCGGCGCCCGACGTCGCTTTTCCAACCTGGCATGGCGGCGATGTAGGCCTGCACGGGAGCATCGCCGTAGCCCTTCGCGATTTGAGGGTTCCCGCCCGAGAGTAGGATCGGCTGCCCGGTGTCCGTGGGCTTGCGGGCTGACGATTTCCTGGACGGGCTTCCGGGCGCAGGTTCGGTCATTGATTCATCTCCCCGTTGGCGACGTGCTGACGCGCTTCATAGTGGGGCTGTTGAGTAAACAACACCTAATCCAGCAGGAGCGCCAAAACGAGCGGCAGAAGCAGTGCGGTCACGAGGGCATTGAGCCCCATGGCGATGCCCGCGAAGGTGCCGGCGAGCGAATGGACCTGAAACGCTCTCGCAGTGCCGATGCCGTGGGACGCGAGCCCGACCGCAAAGCCACGGGCGCGCCAGTCCTTCATGCGCAATGCGTTCATCAGCGGCGTGACCATGATCGAGCCGGTGACGCCGGTAAGCATGATCAGGATGGCGGTCAGCGCCGGATCACCGCTTAAGGCCTCCGTGATGCCCATGCCCACAGGGGCGGTGACGGATTTCGGCGCCAGCGAGATCAGGATCGGATCGGGAATGCCGAAGAGCTGCGCCACGGCGACGGCCGACACGATGGCCGTCACGGATCCCACCACGAGCGCCACCACCATCGGCACGATGGAGCGCATCACGATGCGCCGGTTCTCGTAGAGCGGGATGGCGAGCGCGACGGTCGCGGGACCGAGCAGGAAGTGCACGAATTTCGCGCCTTCGAAATAGACCGGATAGGACGTGCCCGTGCCCCACAGGACGAGAGCGACCGTGACGACGGAGATCAGAACCGGATTGCACAACGGATGCCGCTTGAGGGCGAGCGAAATGCGGTCTGCGATGACATAGGCGCCGAGCGTCACCACGAGCCAGAGCAGCGGGGTCTGCGAAAGATAGACCCAGAGGGAAAAGGCCTGATCAGTCACGGGCTCTGCCCTCCTCGCCTGCCTCCATCGAGGAGCCGCTGAGGCGCGACACCACCACGAAGATCACGACCGTCACCACCAGGGTCACGAAGGTCGAGACCACGAGTGCAACCGCGAGACCGACGCCATATTCCGCCAGCACGTCGAGACGCTGGATCACGCCGACGCTGGCCGGAATGAACAGCAGCGAGAGATGGGCGAGAAGCCCCTTCCCGGTCGAGTCGAGCGCCCTGCCGAACTCGGGGATCTTCGTCTTGATCCGGTCGCGCAGGCTTAAGAGAACGAGCAGAATGAGCATTCCCAGAACAGGACCGGGCAGAGGCCACCCGAGCCCGCGGGTCACCACCTCGCCCAGGAGCTGGCAGAAAAGAATTACGGTCAGGCTGACAATCATGAACAGGCCTCAGGAGCGGAAAGCCCACCACAGGTATCGCGGCGCAAGCCCTGTGCAAAGCATCGATGAAGCCGTCGGGAAAGCTAGGCTGTTGCCCGCAAGATGCCCATGCTAGACACGGGAGGAACGGTCGGAAGCCGCGGCCCGTCAGGCTCGCCGATCACGTAACCCAAGTGCCATGAACGACACGTCCCTGCTTTTCCGTCTTGCCGTTGCCCTGGCCATCGGCCTGCTCATCGGCCTGGAGCGCGGCTGGAAGCAGCGCGAGGAGGCGGAAGGCGAGCGGACGGCGGGCCTGCGGACCTACACCCTCATCGCCCTGCTCGGCGCCCTGTCCGCAATCCTGACGAACTACACCAACGCCGTCTTTCTGGCGCTGGCCTTTCTCGGGTTCTCTCTCGCGTTCAGCGCCTTCTCCTGGCTCGAGGCGAAGGCGGAGGAGAATTTCAGCGTCACCGGCGTCGTCGCCGGCCTCCTCACCTTCTCCCTCGGCGCTTACGCGGTCCTCGGCGATCTTGAAATCGCCGTCGCGGCCGGTGTCCTTGTCACGCTCATCCTGGCTCTCAAGCAGCCACTTCACAGCTGGCTTCGGCGTCTGACATGGCTGGAGATCCGATCTGCGCTCATCCTTCTCGCGATGACGTTCCTGGCGCTGCCCCTGCTGCCGAACCGGACCGTCGACCCATGGGCTTCCATCAATCCGGCGGAGATCTGGTTGCTTGCGATCATCATCGCGGCCCTGTCCTTCATCGGGTATATGGCGGTGAAGATCATGGGAAGTCAGGCGGGTGTCGCCCTCGCGGCCCTCGCCGGCGGTCTGGCGTCGTCAACGGCCACGACCGTGACCCTCGCACGGATGGCGCGCGAGCACCCGCCTGCAGGTCCGCTGCTGGCCGGCGGCATCCTTCTGGCCGGAGCGGTGATGGTTGTGCGGGTGCTGATCCTGGCAAGCGCCCTGAACAATGCACTGCTCATGCCGCTCGCCGGGCCGCTGGGAGCCGCGGGGCTCGTGATGATCGCGGTTTCCGGAGTGCTCTTCGTCCGTTATGGCCGAGGAAGCGAGGAGCATCCTCAGCTCGTCATGAAAAGCCCCTTCGATCTCGGGACCGCCCTGAAGCTCGCGGGACTGATCGCCGTGATCAGCCTGTTCGCGAAGGTGATCAGCACCTCCGCCGGGGATGTCGGGATCACCATTCTGGCAGCGCTCTCCGGCATCGCGGATGTCGATGCCATCACGCTCTCGCTCGCGCGTCTCGCCAATGGCGGCATCACGGTCGCCACGGCGGCGCTCGGCATCGGCATCGCCGCTGCCGTGAACACCGCGGTGAAGGCAGGCATGACGCTCAGCCTCGGCGGCGCGCAGGCCGGCTGGATCGTCTCGGCGGCGAGTGCCGCTGCCATCGCGGCGGGCGGCGTGGCGTTCGCGCTGTTTAGGTAATTCTCAATGTCCGATTCTGTCGCGTCATCACCGGCCTTGTGCCGGTGATCCCGATTCCGTGAAGCACCGCGCCTCGCTGATCGTGATGGCCGGGCTTGTTCCGGCCATCACGGTAGGCGAAATCATTGCGATCAGTTGTCGAGGAAGCTTCTGAGCTTCCGGCTCCGCGAGGGGTGCTTGAGCTTGCGCAGGGCCTTCGCCTCGATCTGGCGGATACGCTCGCGGGTCACCGAGAACTGCTGGCCGACCTCCTCGAGGGTGTGGTCGGTGTTCATGCCGATGCCGAAGCGCATGCGCAGCACGCGCTCCTCGCGCGGCGTCAGCGAGGCGAGCACGCGCGTGGTGGTCTCGCGCAGGTTCGACTGGATCGCCGCGTCGATCGGCAGGATCGCGTTCTTGTCCTCGATGAAGTCGCCGAGATGCGAATCCTCCTCGTCGCCGATGGGCGTTTCGAGGGAGATCGGCTCCTTGGCGATCTTGAGGACCTTGCGCACCTTCTCCAGCGGCATGGCTAGCTTTTCGGCCAGCTCCTCCGGGGTCGGCTCGCGGCCGATCTCGTGCAGCATCTGGCGCGAGGTGCGGACGATCTTGTTGATCGTCTCGATCATGTGCACCGGGATGCGGATCGTGCGGGCCTGGTCGGCGATCGACCGGGTGATCGCCTGCCGGATCCACCAGGTGGCGTAGGTCGAGAACTTGTAGCCGCGGCGGTACTCGAACTTGTCCACCGCCTTCATGAGGCCGATGTTGCCCTCCTGGATCAGGTCCAGGAACTGCAGGCCGCGGTTCGTGTACTTCTTGGCGATGGAGATCACGAGGCGCAGGTTGGCCTCGATCATTTCCTTCTTCGCCTGACGGGCCTCGCGCTCGCCCTTCTGCACCATCATGACGATGCGGCGGAACTCCTGGATCTCCAGGCCGGTCTCGCTCGCCAGATTGTGGATGTTCTCGCGCAGGTCGTGGATGCCGTCCTTCGCCCTGGCGACGAAGTCCTTCCAGCCCTTGCCGCCGAGCTTTGAGACGCGCAGCACCCATTTCGGGTCGAGTTCCCAGCCCTGGTAGTGCTTGAGGAACTCCTCGCGGGCGACACCGTGGCTCTCGGCCAGGCGCATCAGGCGGCCCTCATGGGAGATGAGGCGCTTGTTGATGTCGTAGAGCTGCTCGACCAGGGCCTCGATGCGGTTGTTGTTCAGCGACAGGGACTTCACCGACGCGACGATATCCGCCTTGAGCTCCTTGTACTTGCGCTCCTGGGCCGGCGTCAGCTGCTTGTTCTGCATGCGCTGTTCCACATGCTCGACCTGCAGGCGGCGCAGCTTCTTGTAGTTGTCGGCGATGGAATCGAAGGTCTCGAGAACACGCGGCTTCAGCTCGGCCTCCATGGCCGAGAGCGACACGTTGTTCTCCATGTCGTCGTCGTCGAGGTCGCCCTCGGGCGGGGTCATGCCCTCCTCGCCCTCGGCCGTCTCCTCCTCGGCCTCGCCTTCGCCCAGGGCATCGACCTTGGGCGCGCCCTTGCCGTCGGGGCCCGCATAGGTGGCCTCGAGGTCGATGATGTCGCGCAGGAGCACCCGGCCTTCGACGAGCTCGTCGCGCCAGATGATGATGGCCTGGAAGGTCAGCGGGCTTTCGCAGAGGCCCGCGATCATGGCCTCGCGGCCGGCCTCGATGCGCTTGGCGATCGCGATTTCGCCCTCGCGGGAGAGAAGCTCCACCGAGCCCATCTCGCGCAGGTACATGCGCACCGGATCGTCCGTGCGGTCGGTCGGCTCCTTGGCCGTGGTCTCGCGCACCGCGACGGCACGGGTCTGGGAGGCCTCGACGAGGTCGCCGCCGTCGGCTTCCTCCTCGTCGGCAGCCTCCGGCTGGGCATTCTCGTCGGTCTCTTCGGACTCGACGACGTTGATGCCCATCTCCGAGAGCTGGCCGAGAACGTCCTCGATCTGCTCCGAGTTGAACTCCTCCGGAGGCAGAACCTCGTTCAATTCGTCGTAAGTGACGTACCCGCGCTTCTTCGCGAGCTTGATCATCCGTTTAACGGCGGCATCGCTCAGGTCGAGCAGAGGCCCATCGGTCTGCTGCTCGGTCGTGGTCGTATCGCCTTCGTCGCCGCCGGTTGTCTTCGTCGCCATGCTTTGCTCAACTCCAGCGCCCGCCCATCCCCCCTACAGGACCTGCGATGCGCGAATGGGTGGCCGAGCCCCGAGGCTCCGCCACCTGAAATCATTCCAACTATAAACAGTGAGTCGCTTGACTAACCGTTAACCATCCCCTGCCCAGAGAGCGGCAGCCGCCTCACCTGCCGCACCCCGATCGTGTGAGACATCAGTGGCCCCCCTGGAGCCCTCCGCTGTCGATATCGGCCTCGGCACCCTCGACGGAGGACAGCTGGTTCTGGACCTCCCGCAGCCAGGCGAGATTGGCCTCATTGTCCTCTTCGGCAAGCGCGCGCTCGGCAGCCCGAAGTTCGCTATGTAACGTGCGTGCGCGGCGATGCAAGGTGATGGCTTGTCTCAATGCGTCCTCAAGCCGCAAGGGATCCGCATGCGGATCCAGCATCCATCGGTCGCCGGGACGGACCAGAGCCGTCAGCCTGTCCGCCACCGGCGTCAGGCCGGCCCGTTCGAGTCGGGCCTTCATGACCGTCAGATCGGCAGGTTCGCCGCTCGCCGCTCCATCGAGCAGGAGACTGCGCACCATCTGGGTGGGCCGCCCCTCAAGTTCAAGATCTGCAAGGGTTTCGACGTGATTTTGAACGAGTTCCGGATGGGCCAGGAAGGTGCAGAGGATCATCGCCTCCCGCGGAGACTCGGCGGCTCCGCCGACGAAAAGCGCGCTGCGGGCGAGAAGCGGGGAGACGCTCAGCCGGGAGCTCGGCGTCATGGGCTGGGGCTTCTGAAAGTCCCGCCGCGAGCCCCCGGTCTGACGGTTGAACCGGTTGGCCCGGGAATCGGGATTCAGGGCCGCAAGGCGGCTTTCGACCTCCTCCCTGTAGTATTTCTTGAGGGTTTCGTCGCGAATCAGTGCCAGTGATTCGCGCAGGCGCCGCTCCAGGGCCGCCCGGCGCTCGGGGGTATCCAGCGGTCCCGCCTCCAGCTCCCGGGCCCAGAGCACATCGACCAGGGGCCGGGCCGAGGCCAGAACCCGCTCCACGGCGGCGCTTCCTCCGGAACGGGCGAGATCGTCCGGATCCTGCCCGTCGGGCAGCATGGCGAAGCGCAGGGACTTGCCCGGCATGAGGTTGGGCAGGGCGACATCGAGTGCCCGGTAGGCCGCCCGCTGCCCGGCCTTGTCGCCGTCGAAGCAGAGGATCGGCTCCTCGGCAAGGCGCCAGAGCAGGGTGAGCTGGTCCTCCGTCAGGGCCGTGCCGAGCGGCGCGACCGCGTGGGGAAAGCCCGCGACGCTCAACGAGATCACGTCCACATAGCCTTCCACGGCGATCACCGTGCCTCGGTCATGGGCCGGCTGGCGGGCGAGGTGGTAGTTGTAGAGGAGCCGCCCCTTGTTGAAGAGCGGGGTGTCGGGCGAGTTGAGATACTTCGCCGGAACGTCCGCGCTCATGGCCCGGCCGCCGAAGGCGATCACCCGGCCGCGCACGTCGCAGATCGGGAACATGACCCGGTCGCGGAAGCGGTCGGCCGGGATCTTCCCCTCCTCGCCCGCATGAACCAGGCCCGCCTCCACCATCATCTCGACGGGCACGCCCTTGCCGGCGAGATGGTCGCGCAGTGCATAACGTTCGGACGGGGCATAGCCGATGCGGAACCGAGCCTGCGTGTCCCGGCTCAGTTGGCGCCTGGCGAGATAATCCCGCGCCTTGCCTCCGGACGGCCCCTGGAGCGAAGTCTGGAAGAACTCTGCCGCCAGCTCCATGACGTCGTGGAGGTTCCTGCGCTTGACCTCCTCCTGCCGGTCCTCGCGGGAGAGTTGCGGCAGCGGCACGCCCGCTTCGCCTGCCAGCCGCTCCACGGCCTCGGGAAAGGACAGCCCCTCCGTCTCCATGAGAAAGGTGAAGATGTCCCCGTGCTTTCCCGAGGAGAAGCAATGGTAGAACTGCTTCTGGTCGTTCACGTAGAAGGACGGGGTCTTCTCGGCGTTGAACGGCGACAGCCCCTTCCATTCCCGCCCCGCCTTCTTCAGGCGCACGCGCTTGCCCACGACCGCCGAGGTCGGCAGCCGGGCGCGGATCTCTTCCAGGATTTGGGGCGGGTAGCGCACGAGGCGGAATTCTCCAAACCTGCTCCATAAACTAGTGCGCCTACGGCAGAGTTAAAAACCCCAAGGCCAAGCTTTTCTGTGCCCGCAATCCACAGGGTCGGCCATTTTCGACAGGCCGATGGTGACGAGGGGGCGGGTCATGGAACCAGGAAGCGTGGCCCTCGCTTGAATGAGGAGGACCCTTTATCGTCGAAGGATCTCTCGAGCCTCGGGATCACCTATGCCGCTCACCCAGAACCCTATCGTGGAATGGCCGCCCGAGCTCCAGCATCTTCTGACGGGCATTCAGGTGGCAGCCGGCGGAGACGGCAAACGCTACGGGCGCATCGATCTCGACATCGATCCTGAGACCCTGTTCCACCTCAACGACTTCGAAGCGCGGGTGCGGCATCGCCAGGTCCGGATCAGGACGGCAGACAGCACCCGGTGTCTCGTGGGCGAGATGAATGCGCTTGTGGGCCTGGGCGCCGCGACCGAACCGACGAAACACGGCAGCCGGGTCCGGATCAGCTTTCACGACCTCCTGGACGACGACTGCGTCGATCGATCGCCGCCCATGTGAGCGATGCCGGGGCTCGGTCGCAACGTCAGAGGCGCACCCGCGAGACGCCGTTTCACGTGGACAAGGTGAAGCGCGCTATTCCTCCCAAGACATAAGCTCCCCATCCTGCGCGAGTTTGAGAGCAGGTGGAGCGCTTTGAATCAGAGCATCGCCCATATAGCCATCGTCGTACGGGACTACGACGAAGCGATCGCCTTCTATGTCGGCAAGCTCGGTTTCGAGCTGGTCGAGGATACCTATCAGCCGGAGCAGGACAAGCGCTGGGTCGTCGTCCGGCCTCGGGGGAGCGGCAGCACGTCGCTGCTGTTGGCCCGGGCCTCCTCGTCCCATCAGGAAGCCTTCATCGGAAACCAGGCGGGCGGCCGCGTCTTCCTGTTCCTGCGCACCGACGATTTTCGGCGCGATCACGCGGCCATGATCGAAGCCGGGATCACCTTCATCCGCGAACCGAAGCAGGCTTCCTACGGCATGGTGGCCGTGTTCGAGGACGTGTACGGCAATCTGTGGGATCTCGTTCAATTCACGGACGGGCGGTCGTGACGAGGATTTCCGGATCACTGATTTAGGGCACGAGCGCCTGTCAGCGGCTTGCCGTCGTGAGCGCCGCCCCGATGCCGACGAAGGTCACGCCTGCGGCGCGGTTGAACCATCGCCCGTGCCGGGTCAGCCAGGGGCGATGCGCTGCGCCATGACGGCGAGAAGAAGCTCGTAGACGATCTCCACCACCACGAAGGTGCCGCCGAACACCGCGAGCTGAACCGGATAGGGCACGCCCGGGGCCATGAATTGCGGCAGGAACGCCGCGAAGAAGATCAGCGCCTTCGGGTTCGAAACCGCCACGAGGAAGCCCTGGTTGAACATCCAGAGCGGCCGCGCCCTGCGCAACCCTTTAGTCTGTTCCGCCACATCCAGGACGGAGGCGGGCGCCCGCCAGATGCGGATGCCGAGATAGACGAGATAGGCGGCGCCGATCCACTTGGCGATCGTGAAGGCCTGCTCCGAGGCGGCGAGCAGCGCTCCCATGCCGGCGAGCGATGCCGCGATCAGGACGAAGAACCCGAGCGCGCCGCCCAGCACCGTATAGATCGTCGGCCGGAAGCCGTAACAGACGCCGTGCGTCAGCGACAGCAGGCCGTTCGGCCCAGGGGTCAGCGAAAGGCCGACCGCGGCAACCAGATAAATCAGCCAGAGTTCAAGGCTCATGGGTCACCGATGCTCGTTCGCGAGGGCGCATCGTCGGATGCTCGATAGGGATCCGCCTTTTAGCACGGTGGGCTGGAGATTCACGAACGGAATGTCGTCCCCGACGGCAGACGATCTGGAATGGCACGCGCTGTCGTCATCGCCTTCCTCCGGCGTCATGGCCGGGCTTGTGCTGGCCATCCCGATCCATGAGTGAGGCGCTGTGCTCTTCGCGTCGGGACACCGCCCGGACGCCCCCTCGCCCGTCATGGCCGGGCTTGACCCGGCCATCCCGGTCGGAAGAGCGCGGCGCCTTTCCGATCGGGATCACCGGCACAAGGCCGGTGATGACGTCGGAGGGTACGAGGGTCGGTGATGGCGCGGTGGGCATGACATCGTCCTGAGTCACACCCTCTTTCATCCGGCCCAAGGCCGGTGATGACAGGCGGTGCATGAGGGTTCACCCCTTCGGCAGCAGGTCCTTCACGAGCCCGCTCGCCTTGGCGAAGTCCATGCGGCCGGCATATTTGGCCCGCAGGGCTGCGACGACCCTGCCCATGTCCTTCATGGAGGCGGCGCCGGTCTCGGCAATGGCGGCTTCGATGGCGGCCTTCGTCTCGGTCTCGTCCATCTGCTGCGGCAGGTAGGAGGAAATGACCGTGACCTCGTCCTTCTCCTGCTGGGCCAGCTCGGCGCGGCCGCCCTGCTCGTACATGGTGATCGATTCCTGGCGCTGCTTCACCATTTTCTGCAGGAGGGACAGGATCTCCTCGTCGGACAGCGGCTCCTTGCCGCTGCCTCTCGCCTCGATGTCCTTGTCCTTGAGGGCCGCCTGGATCAGGCGGATGGCGCCGAGCCTGCTCTTGTCGCCGGCCTTCATGGCTTCCTTCATCTCGGTGGTGAAACGTTCGCGCAGCATGGAGTTCTCCTTGGTTTTAAATCGCTTGAGCGTTGACGGAACGCGAACGGCCCCTTAAGTCACGGGGGTAGTTCAAGGGCGGCCCGGGTAATGGCCTGCTCAAGCACGGCCTGTTGGCCCCGGACTTACAAGAGATCATGACGATGCTGCAAGACAAAGACACCACCGGGTCCTCCTCGGGTGGCTGGGCCGAGCCGCGCCCGACCGCGGTTCTCGTGCTCCAGGACGGAACGGTTCTCGAAGGCTTCGGCATCGGCGCCGCCGGCGAGGCGACCGGCGAGGTCTGCTTCAACACGGCGATGACCGGCTACCAGGAGATCCTGACCGACCCGTCCTATGCCGGCCAGATCATCACCTTCACCTTCCCGCATATCGGCAATGTGGGCACCAACGAGGAAGACACCGAGAGCGTCAACGCCGCCTCGTCCTCGGGCGTGCGCGGCGTCGTGCTGGCGGCGGCCATCACCGAGCCGTCCAACTGGCGCGCCTCCCGCGACCTCGACGCCTGGCTGAAGGCCCGCAGCATCGTCGGGCTCTCGGGCATCGACACCCGGGCGCTGACCGCGCTCATCCGCGACAAGGGCATGCCCAACGCGGTCATCGCCCACGATCCCGAGGGGCGGTTCGACATCGAGGCCCTGAAGGCCAAGGCCGCCGCCCTCCCCTCCATGGACGGACTGGACCTCGTGCCTCTGGTCACCAGCGCCCAGCGCTTCGACTGGGACGAGACCACCTGGACGCGCGGCGAAGGCTATGGCCACCAGGACAGTGCCCCGAGGCATCACGTGGTCGCCATCGATTACGGCGTGAAACGCAACATCCTGCGCCTGCTCGCCCGTGCCGGCTGCAAGGTCACGGTGGTGCCCGCGTCCGCCTCGGCCGAGGACGTGCTGGCGCTGAAGCCCGACGGCGTGTTCCTCTCCAACGGCCCCGGCGATCCGGCCGCAACCGGCGAGTACGCGGTGCCGGTGATCCGGAAGGTGCTCGAGGAGAAGATCCCGACCTTCGGCATCTGCCTCGGCCACCAGATGCTGAGCCTTGCCGTCGGCGCCAAGACCAGGAAGATGCACCAGGGCCATCACGGGGCGAACCATCCGGTGAAGGACAAGACCACCGGCAAGGTCGAGATCACCTCCATGAACCACGGCTTCGCGGTGGATCCGGAGACGCTGCCGCAGAACGCCGTGGAGACCCACGTGTCCCTGTTCGACGGCTCCAATTGCGGCATCTCGCTCACCGACCGCCCGGCCTTCTCGGTGCAGTACCACCCGGAAGCCTCCCCCGGCCCGCAGGACAGCCATTATCTGTTCGATCGCTTCGTTGAGCTGATGGATCAGAAGAAGGCCTGAGCCTGACGAACTTGTGAAGACTGGCGCCGCGACAAACGCGTCGGTTGCGCCAGCTGCCCAAATCACGGTAACCGATCATTAACCATAAAAATAAAATGATTCCGGGCCTTGATTTGGGGGTATTTCAATGGATTTCGATGATGATTCCGGCCAATTCAGCCGGCTGCACAACCTGTTCACCTTTCACCTCGGCGTCGCCGTCACCCTCGCGTGGCTGACGTCCCTCTATGCCTCGCTCTACGCTCCGTGGGTGCGCAACATCCGGCCGCTGATCGACCCGGCCAATGTGGGGCCGGTCGAGAGCACCTGGTCCTATCTCTTCATTTTCCCGGTGGTGCTCACGACGGCCTGGCTGATCTCGATCTTCGGCCAGAACCTCTTCGCCAAGTTCCGCGTCTTCAGGAATCAGATCATCGAGTTCGCCATCGCGGCAGCCGTGGCCTTCGGGATGTTCTACCTGTCCATCGACCGTGCCGTCGCGGCGATGCTCATCGGCATGTAGGGCCGGACAGGTTTTGCACGGCCTCGCTCGATCTTTCGCCTGCACCATGCGTTCCCTCCCGGATCTGAAGGGAGAGAATTATGGCTCAGGCGAAAGGATACGGCGATCCACGGGGCTATAACGCACCGCTCGGCACGGAGACCTACGTCTTCCGCAGCAACGGCATCGTCCCGAACTCGTCCCTGCCGCTGATCGTGCGACGCGGGGCGATTTCCCCCTCTGAAGACGATGCCGTCAGGAGCTTCAAGGCGACCTTCGCCAAGAACGGCTGGACGAATGCCTGGCTCGACGGCATCCACGACTACCACCATTACCATCCCAACACCCACGAGGTGCTCGGGATCGTGTCGGGCTCGGCCCAGATCCGCTTCGGCGGCGAGGACGGCGATCTCGTGGCCGTGAGCGCCCGCGACGTGGTGATCATCCCGGCCGGCGTCGCCCATGCCTGCATCAACGCGAGCGACGATTTCGCCGTGGTCGGCGCCTATCCGGGCGGGGCCGATTACGACACGGTCCGCGACGATCCCAAGGCCCTGGCCGCATCGCAGCAGCGCATTGCGCAAGTCCCCCTCCCGGATACCGACCCTGTGGACGGTGCCGACGGGCCGCTCATGAAGCTTTGGACCTGAATGCAGAAAAGCCTCCCGCCTTGCGAGGCGGGAGGCTTTTGCCCCTACGGTACGGGTGGGTCGGTCCTTAGACCGACAGCGTGACCTGCACGTTGCCGCGGATGGCGTGCGAATAGGGACAGACCACGTCGGCCCTATGCACCAGATCGATGGCCTGCTCCTGGCTTAGACCCGGCAGGTTGGCTTTCAACTCGACCACCAGACCGAAGCCTGCACCGTCATCGCGCTTGCCGATGCCAACCTTGGCCTCGACATGGGCATCGGCCGGAAGCGCGATCTTGTCCTGCGACGCGACGAACTTCAGTGCGCCCAGGAAGCAGGCTGAGTAGCCGGCTGCGAAAAGCTGCTCCGGATTGGTCCCCTCACCGCCCGCACCACCGAGCTCCTTCGGTGTGGAGAGACGAACCTCCAACTTTCCATCGTTGGAGGCGGCAACGCCTTCGCGTCCGCCGCGAGCTGAAGCATGGGCTGTGTAGAGAGGGGTCATCGGAAAGCTCCTTGAAGTGTCAGGCCGGAAAGTCTGACTGGTCAATCGCATGCTTACAATTCAATTGTGCGCCATGCATTTATAGGTATAGGTCAGAATTCCATTGTGTGCAATCTATTTCTTTCATAGGCTGGTTGCGAATGGAGGTGACGATGACGAAGAAGTCAGAGACTTTGGCGCTCACTAACCAGTTGTGCTTCGCCTTCTATTCCGTTTCCCATGCCTTCAGCCGGGCCTATCGTCAGTTTCTGGACCCTCTCGGCCTGACCTATCCGCAATATGTGGTCCTGCTGGTCCTCTGGGAGCAGGATGATCTCACCGTGAAGGAGATCGGAGACCGGCTGTTTCTCGATTCCGGCACCCTGACGCCGCTGCTGAAGCGCCTTGAGAACGCGGGCCATATCCGCCGCACGCGCGACAAGAGGGACGAGCGGCAGGTCAGGATTTCACTCACCGAGGCCGGTCGAGCCCTGCGGGAGAAGGCGGAGGAGATTCCGACGCATGTCGGTTGCGTCCTGGGTCTCTCGTTCGACGAGGCCCGGGCTCTTGTCCAGGAGGTTGCGAAACTCCGCAGCAGGCTCCATGACTCGGCTGCGCTCTCGGCAAAATCCTGAATTCAGGGAGATATCTTTTTGATGAATTGGCGCGACTACTGGAACCAGGACACGCCGATCTATGCGAGCGAGCGGCACAAGCTGCTGCACTATCGCCTGCTCGCCAACGACATTATCGGCCTCGTCCCCTCCCCTGGGGCAATCGTCTTGGATTACGGCTGCGGCGAGGCACTTCTCGCCGACAGGATCGCCGCCAAATGTGGCCGCCTCTACTTGAGCGATGCAGCTCCGCTCGTGCGAGAGCGCTTGAATGAACGGTTTCGCGACGACGAGCGGATCACGGTTCTCTCGACCGACGACGTCGCCGGCATTGCGGAGGCATCGCTTGATCTCATCGTGGTGAATTCGCTCATCCAGTATCTCTCCCTCGACGAGTTCCGTGCGCTCTTGAAGCTCATGCACGAGAAGCTGAAAGCCGACGGCACGCTGGTCCTGGGCGATATCATCCCGCCGGATATCAGCCCGTTCACCGACGCGAAGGCACTGCTCAGCTTTGCCTGGCAGGGCGGCTTTCTGCGCTCGGCCGTCAGCGGTCTCGCCCGCACGGCCTTCTCGGAGTATCGCAGGATCCGCGAGGAGGTCGGCCTGGCACAGTACAGCACCGAGGAGATCGTTGACCTTCTCGAGGACGCCAGCTTCGTACCCGAGCGCGCCGAGCGGAACCTCGGGCACAATCAGGCCCGTATAACTTATCTGGCGCGGCCCGCTCACGCTCGCGATACGGAAGACCTCTCGGAGCGCTGATCGCTCGCGAGCGACAGGCCGAAAACCACGAGGCCCGCGACGGCCAGAGCCGCCCCGACCCAACCGGTCGAGGCAAAGCCGTAACCTGCGGCAATCGCAAGACCGCCGAGCCAGGCGCCGAGCGCATTGGCGACATTGAAGGCCGAATGGTTGAGGGCGGCCGCCAGCGTCTGCGCATCGGCAGCCACGTCCATCAGGCGGGTCTGGAGCGCAGGCCCGATGGCGACGCTGCATCCCACCAGAAAGACGCAGGCGGAGAGCAGGTAGGGGTTCTCGGCCGTCAGCCAGAGCACCGTCATGACCACGGCGCTGGAGGCGAGCACGCCACCGATGGTGGCCATCAGGTTCCGGTCGGCGAACCAGGCACCGACGAGGTTGCCGACGATCATGCCGGAGCCGAACAGGGCCATCATCACCGGAACGGCGCTATCCGGCATTCCGGCCACTTCCGTTGCGGTCGAGGCGATATAGGAGAAGACGGAGAACAGGCCGCCGAAGCCCACGGCGCCGATGCCGAGGGTGAACCAGACCTGCTTGCGCCTGAAGGCCCCGAGTTCCCGCATCGGGCTCGCACCCTCCTGGACCTTGTCCTTCGGCAGGAAGAGCCAGATCAGCACCACGGTCAGGGCTCCCATGAAACCGACGGCCCCAAAGGCGATCCGCCAGCTCAGGATCTGGCCGAACAAGGTCGCTATCGGCGTGCCCAGCAGGGTCGCGACCGTCAGGCCCAGCATGACGCGGGCCACGGCCTGGGTGCGCTTGTTCGGAGGAACCAGGGAGGCTGCCACGAGAGCCGCGACACCGAAATAGGCGCCGTGCGGCAGACCGGTGAGAAAGCGCAGGAGCACGAAGGATTCGAAGGTCGGCGTGACGGCGCTGACCGCATTGCCGACCGCGAAGACAGCCATCAGGAGAAGGAGAAGGGTCTGGCGCGCGAGCTTCGCCGCCAGGACCGCGATGATCGGCGCACCGACCACCACCCCAAGCGCATAGGCGCTGATCGCGTATCCGGCCTCAGGAGTCGTAACGTTGAATTCCTGCGCGACGTTGGGAAGCAGCCCCATGATCGCGAACTCGCCCGTTCCGATGCCGAAGCTGCCGACCGCAAGGGCCAATTCGATCAGAGCAACGGCCAATCGGGACTGCGGAACGGCGGGCGCCCTGTCCTCGGCGGCAAGACAGGCTTCCTCGGCAACGGCCATATCGGACATAGAGCCCCCAAGCTTCTCATGCAGTGTATAAGGTGGATGAAGCGGTAGAGCGGTTTGAGCAGCTCCTGCGACATTCATATTGCACTGCAAAAAGATTCGCGGGACCGGGCAGAACGCAAGCCAGGGCTGCGCTGGAAGACTGGAACTTGCCGGATCTGCCTCCTGCCTGCCGAGACTTTATGCAAATGTCCAAGTTTTATGCGCCATGAAGCTCCACAGCATCACGACGCCGGTGGTGATGATCTGTGCCGGAAGATACGGGCCGCCGAGCCAGACGGTGAAGGCGTGCATGAGGAACCAGGTCACGAGAAAGCCCACGAAGGCCACGAGTGCGAAACGCCATGTAGCCTCCCGGTGGGGCCGGTCGCTCTCATAAGTATGCTTGCGGTTGAGCATGTAGGACACGAGCCCACCCGCCACATAGCCCGCGAGCGTCGCCGGAACCGGATGCATGCCTCCGCCCTCGACGAGAGCAATGAGAAGCCCGTAATGAGCCACGGCAGCCGCAAGGCCGACCCCGAAGAAGGCGGTGAATTGACGGGTGAGACGATGAAGGGGGCGGGATGCGGTCACGTCCTTTCGATAACGGCTTCCCGCCGGCCCGTCACCTCATTCCCTGAAGAAGCCCTGCAATCCTGCGCGACAGAAAGCGCGGCGAGAACTTCGCCCCAATGGCTCCGACACGGTTCCTGGCGCCTGGGATGACGATGGCCCGCCCGGCCTCATAGCCCTCGACCCCTGCTCGGGCGACTTCCGCGGAGGACATGACACCTGAACTGAACAGACGCGAATCCTTCAAGCCTGCGGTCTGCGAAAACTCGCTTTCGGTCGGTCCCGGGCAGAGGGCCGTGACCGTCACTCCGTGCGGCTTGGCTTCGTCATGCAGCCCCTCCGACAGGGATAGGACGAAGGCCTTCGTCGCGTAGTAAACCGCCATGTACGGCCCGGCCTGGAAGGCAGCGACGGAGGCCACATTCAGGATCCCCCCGCGCTTCCGCTCGATCATGCCAGGCAGCATCAGCCGGCAGAGCGAAGTGAGTGCCGTCACGTTGAGATCGATCATGGCGAGTTGCTTCTCGTGCGGAAGGGAGGCGAAATACCCTCTCAGCCCGAACCCGGCATTGTTGACCAGGGTATGGACCGCGATCCCCCGCTCCTGGAGCATTTCGTGGAGATCCCGTGGGGCCTCCCTGTCCTCGAGGTCGATCGCCATGACCTCGACCGGCACACCATGGGTCCGGCCAAGTTCTGCACCCAGGGCCTCGAGCCTCTCGTGCCGCCGGGCGGTCAGGACCAGCGGGTAACCTCTGCCGGCGAAGACGCGGGCCAGCTCCGCACCGATTCCGCTGGATGCTCCCGTGATCAACGTCCAGCGCGGCTCTTCGGTCATGGCCATCTTTTCCCAATTCTCTTTCGCCGCCATACGCGGCGGATCGTGCCGCATGGGCATTGCCTGTCTAAATCATGGCTCAGGCCTTTGAATTTGCACAAGGTCCGTGTAAGAGCCTCTCTCAACCTACAATCCGATCACATCCCGGCTGCGCTTGAAGCGCCGTAGCTCTACGGCCGCGCGGCTGGACACGCCTGGGTGGCCCAATGCCGAAGCGGACAGACATCTCCTCCATTCTCATCGTCGGCGCCGGTCCGATCATCATCGGCCAGGCCGTGGAGTTCGATTATTCGGGCACCCAGGCCGTGAAGGCCCTGAAGGAGGAAGGCTACCGCATCATCCTGGTGAATTCGAATCCAGCGACGATCATGACCGACCCTGATCTCGCGCACGCCACCTACGTGGAGCCGATCACCCCCGAGATCGTCGCCAAGATCATCGAGAAGGAGCGGCCCGACGCGATCCTGCCTACCATGGGCGGCCAGACGGCGCTCAACTGCGCCCTGTCGCTCAAAAAGATGGGCGTGCTCGACAAGTTCAACGTGGAAATGATCGGCGCGACGGCGGAAGCCATCGACAAGGCGGAGGACCGGCAGCTCTTCCGCGAGGCCATGACCAAGATCGGCCTCGACACCCCGAAATCGCGCCTCGCCAACGCCTCGGCTCTCAAGAAGGCGGACCGGGACGCCTATCTCGCCGAGCTCGCGCGCCTCGAGGCCCTCGACATGCATCCGGGCGACAAGAAGCGCGTGATTTCGAGCTACAAGCTGAAATGGGACGCCGGCGAGAACGACCGCCGCAAGCGCTACCAGGAGCACGCCATGGGCGAGGCCCTGATCGCGCTCTCGGAAGTCGGCCTGCCCGCCATCATCCGCCCCTCCTTCACCATGGGCGGTACCGGCGGCGGCATCGCCTATAACCGGGAAGAATTCCTCGACATCGTGGAGCGGGGCCTGGACGCCTCCCCCACCAACGAGGTGCTGATCGAGGAGAGCGTGCTCGGCTGGAAGGAGTACGAGATGGAGGTCGTCCGCGACAAAGCGGACAACTGCATCATCATCTGCTCCATCGAGAACTTCGATCCGATGGGCGTGCACACGGGCGATTCCATCACCGTCGCCCCGGCCCTCACGCTCACCGACAAGGAATACCAGATCATGCGCGACGCCTCCCTGGCGGTCCTGCGCGAGATCGGCGTCGAGACCGGTGGCTCGAACGTTCAATTTGCGATCGACCCTTCAAGCGGGCGCATGATCGTGATCGAGATGAACCCGCGCGTGTCGCGCTCCTCGGCGCTCGCCTCCAAGGCCACAGGCTTCCCGATCGCCAAGGTCGCGGCGAAACTCGCCGTCGGCTACACCCTGGACGAGATCGCCAACGACATCACCGGCGGCGCGACCCCGGCCTCCTTCGAGCCGACCATCGACTACGTGGTCACCAAGATCCCGCGCTTCGCCTTCGAGAAGTTCCCCGGCGCGGAGCCGACCCTGACCACGGCCATGAAGTCCGTGGGCGAGGCGATGGCCATCGGCCGCTCCTTCCCGGAATCGCTCCAGAAGGCGCTCCGCTCGCTCGAAACCGGCCTCACCGGCCTCGACGAGATCGAAATCGAGGGCATGGGCAAGGGCGACGACCGCAACGCCATCAAGGCGGCTCTCGGCACGCCCACCCCGGACCGGATCCTCAAGGTGGCGCAGGCGCTTCGCCTGGGCATCAGCCACGATGAGGTCTACGAGAGCTGCAAGATCGACCGCTGGTTCCTGGAACAGCTTCAGGACATCGTCGACCTGGAAGCCAAGGTGAAGGCCCATGGTCTGCCGCAGACACCGGGCGCCTTCCGTCATCTCAAGGCCATGGGATTCTCGGATGCACGCCTTGCCGTGCTCACTCACAAGACCGAGGCCGAAGTGCGCGAGGCGCGCCGCGCGCTTTCCGTGCGCCCGGTCTTCAAGCGCATCGACACCTGCGCGGCGGAGTTCGCCTCCCCGACCGCCTATATGTACTCGACCTATACCGCGCCCTTCGCCGGCAAGCCTGCCGACGAGGCCAACCCTTCGGACGCGCAGAAGGTCATCATCCTCGGCGGCGGTCCGAACCGGATCGGCCAGGGCATCGAGTTCGATTACTGCTGCTGTCATGCCTGCTTCGCGCTCAAGGACGCGGGCTATGAGACCATCATGATCAATTGCAACCCGGAGACGGTCTCGACCGACTACGACACCTCCGACCGGCTCTATTTCGAGCCGCTGACGCAGGAAGACGTGCTGGAGATCATCGAGACCGAGCGCTCAAAGGGCACGCTCCACGGGGTGATCGTCCAGTTCGGCGGCCAGACTCCGCTGAAGCTCGCCCGCGCCCTGGAAGAGGCCGATGTGCGCATCCTCGGCACCTCGCCGGATGCCATCGACCTCGCCGAGGACCGGGACCGGTTCAAGCGCCTTCTCGACAAGCTGCATCTGAAGCAGCCGAAGAACGGTATCGCCTATTCTGTGGAGCAGGCCCGTCTGATCGCCGCCGATCTCGGCCTGCCCTTCGTGGTGCGCCCAAGCTACGTACTCGGCGGCCGGGCCATGGCGATCATCCGCGACGAGACCCAGTTCGAAGACTACCTGCTCGGCACCCTGCCGAGCCTGATCCCGTCCGACGTGAAGGCCCGGTACCCGAACGACAAGACCGGCCAGATCAACACGGTGCTGGGCAAGAACCCCCTGCTCTTCGACCGCTACCTCTCGGATGCGATCGAGGTCGACGTGGACTGCCTCTGCGACGGCCGGGACACCTTCATCGCCGGCATCATGGAGCATATCGAGGAGGCAGGCATCCACTCGGGCGATTCCGCCTGCTCGCTCCCGCCCCGGTCGCTCTCACCTGAGATCATCGCCGAGCTGGAGCGCCAGACGAAGGCCCTGGCCCTGGCCCTGGATGTGGGCGGCCTGATGAACGTGCAATACGCCATCAAGGACGGCACGATCTACGTGCTCGAGGTGAACCCCCGCGCCTCGCGCACGGTGCCCTTCGTGGCCAAGGTGATCGGCGAGCCCATTGCCAAGATCGCAGCCCGGATCATGGCGGGCGAAGAGCTGGCAAAGTTCGGGCTCACCCCGAAGGAGCTGCCGCATATCGGCGTGAAGGAGGCCGTCTTCCCCTTCGCCCGCTTCCCAGGCGTGGATGTGCTGCTCGGACCGGAAATGCGCTCGACGGGCGAGGTGATCGGCCTCGACCGCAGCTTCGGCGTGGCCTTCGCCAAGAGCCAGCTCGGCGCCGGCAGCCAGGTTCCCAGGACCGGCACGCTCTTCGTCTCGGTCCGCGACTCGGACAAGGTCCGCATCCTGCCCACCGTCCGGATGCTCGAGGAAATCGGCTTCCGGATCATGGCGACCGCCGGAACCCAGAAATTTCTTGAGGAAAACGGCGTCAAGGCGACGCGGATCAACAAGGTGCTGGAAGGCCGCCCGCACGTGGTGGACGCCATCAAGAACGGTGATATCCAGCTCGTCTACAATACCACCGAAGGGGCTGGCGCCCTCTCGGATTCCCGGTCTTTAAGAC
Organism: Microvirga sp. 3-52; assembly: GCF_018383585.1. Lineage (GTDB taxonomy): Bacteria > Pseudomonadota > Alphaproteobacteria > Rhizobiales > Beijerinckiaceae > Microvirga. The sequence continues at coordinate 57,054 of NZ_JAHAMK010000001.1, read as the reverse complement.
AAGCTGCCCTCTTGCATAAGATACCTTACTACACCACTCTTGCAGGAGCGATTGCCGCGGCCGAGGGCATCAAGGCGTACCTCAGCGGCGATCTCGAAGTCCGGGCGCTTCAGGACTACTTTGCCTGAGGCATCCGGCCTCACATTGGAACTGCGAAGCTTCTGGTAAGTTTTCGTTGACATGCGAGGGCGCTGGCGACAGCGGCCTCGTACCTCTTTTTGGACGAGACAAACTATGGACAAGGTCCCTCTGACGATCAAGGGTTTTGCGGCGCTCGAGGAAGAACTCAAGCACCGGCAGCAGGTTGAACGCCCCCGGATCATCCAGGCGATCGCGGAAGCCCGCGCGCTTGGCGACCTGTCGGAAAATGCCGAATATCATGCCGCCAAGGAAGCCCAATCCCTCAACGAGGGCCGGATCCTCGAGCTCGAAAGCCTGATCTCCCGCGCCGAAGTCATTGATATCGCAAAGCTCTCCGGCGACCGGATCAAGTTCGGCGCGACGGTGAAACTCGTCGACGAGGACACCGAGGAAGAGAAAACCTACCAGATCGTCGGTGAACCCGAGGCCGACGTGCGCTCGGGCCGGGTCTCTGTCGCGTCTCCCATCGCCCGCGCGCTGATGGGCAAGACCATCGGCGATACGGTGGAGGTCTCGACCCCCGGCGGCGGCAAGTCCTATGAGGTCGTCGGCGTCCAGTTCGGCGCCTGATCAACGGAAGGGGGCAGCAATGATGAGAAATCCCATGACGTCCCCTCAATCCCGTCGGACCATTCTAAAAGCTCTCGCCTGTGTCAGCCTCGCCGGCGCAGGCTTTGCCGTGCCTGCCGGCGCCCAGAGCTTCCCGCAGGCCTTCTCGTCCTTCTCGGTCGATGTGAGCGTCCTCAAGGCCAAGGGGCTCGGTCCATTTGCCGACCTCGTCGGCGCGGCCGCGCTCGATGAGCTGCAGCGCTCCTTCGCCGATCGGGTCGATCCTCGTGGGCCGCGTCTTGTGCTGCGACTGACGGGAGTCTTTCTCACGTCTTCCCCTGACAACAGCAGCGGATACCGAGATCGAGGCGGTGGCGGCGGAAACAGCGGGCACGATGCCGTCGAGGGCGAAGCCCTGGCCGTGGGACGCAGGGGCGAAGTCCTGGCGAGCCATCCAATGCTGGCCGTGCGCGACGTGAACACCAGCATCCTGACTCCGGACGAGCAGGGACGTGCCGTGCAAGTGGCGCAGCATTACGTCCGCTGGCTCAGGCGACAGATCTGATCCTCAAGGGATGTCATTTCGGACGGGAGCGCCGCGGCCCGCGGTGAAGTATCAGCCCTCGACTTCCGCTACGTCCTCGATCGGCACCAGCGGCTCGTCCTTGATGAGATCAAGGGTGAGCGCCGTGCGGACGTTGCGCACGTTCGGCAGAGAGGTGAGCTCGGAAACGAGACCCTGGAAGGACGCGAGGTTCGGGGCCACGCATTTCATGATGAAGTCGATATCGCCCGAAAGGGTCCAGCACTCGCGGATCATGGACCAATCCTTCACCCGCTGCTCGAACTCCTGCAGATCCTTTTTGCCCTGGACATCGAGCTGCACCATGGCGAAGCAGACGATTTCGAAACCGAGATTCTTCGGATCCAGGATCGCCCGATAGGCCTTGATGATCCCGGCGCTTTCCAGCGCCCTCACCCGGCGCAGGCACGGCGGCGCCGACAGGCCCACCCGGCGGGCAAGCTCCACATTGGTGATGCTGCCGTCGGCTTGCAGTTCTTTCAGAATGGCCCAGTCGATGGAATCGAGGCGTCCGCGCACGGTAACTCCGCTCATGCATGGTCAGACAACGGGCGCCCGCCGGTCGTCCTGATCATGCGGCATCAGGTCAAAAAATCTCGTCTTGGGTGAGTAGACCGTGTAGAGGGTCTACACAAGAAGGACAGGCGATTAAGTCGCAACGAACTTCATGAACTCCACAGGCTCGTTGATCGAATGTTGCGCAAGGATACCGGCCTTATCACCTGGGTGCTGACCGATGGCAAGGCCGGGGATGAGCTGCAGGCCCTGAGCGTGGCGGAGGCGCTCGGCGTCGATCCGGAGATCCGCCGGATCAAGCCGAGGCCGCCCTTCAGCTGGTTCATGCCCTGGGGCCCTATCGATCCGCACGAGCGGCCGGGAACTCCGGGCAGTCCCCTTGCCCCGCCTTTTCCCGACCTTGCCGTCGCTTCGGGCCGCCGGGCCGTGGCCTACCTCCGCCATGTGAAGAGGGCCAGCGGCGGGCGCGCCTATACGGTGTTTCTCAAGGATCCCCGTACCGGACCGGAGACTGCCGACTTCATCTGGTCCCCAAGCTACGATCGCCTGCGGGGGCCGAATGTCCTCAACACGCTGACCCCGCCCCACCGGGTCTCGGCCAGGCGCATCGAGGAGGCGCGGACCCAGCCCGATCCTCGCCTCGCCCACCTTCCCGGGCCCCGCGTCGCCGTGCTGGCCGGGGGCGACAGCCGCCACCACCGTTTTTCGGACGAAGACATCGCCGGCTTCGTCCGGCACCTCACCGCCGTGGCTGTGACCGGAGCCGGTCTGATGGTCACGGTCTCGCGCCGCACGCCTCCGGCCCTGCGGGAAGCTCTGGTGGCCGTGATCGCCGAGCATGGCGGCTTCTTCTGGGACGGCACGGGCGAGAACCCCTATGTGGACTTTCTGGCCCTGGCTGACTTCGTGATTGCAACGGCGGATTCCTTCAACATGATCGGCGAGGCAGCCGTGACCGGCCGGCCGATCCTGGTCTTCGAGCCCTCGGGGGGACATCCGAAACTGGATGTTTACATGAAGGCCCTTAAAGCCCATGGAGTTGTGCATCCCTTCGAGGGTCGTCTTGAAGGACGGCCCTATCAGCCACTAAATTCAACACCCAAGGTCGCGGAGGCCATAGCCGAGGGCTTCAGCCGTCACCGCCGCGCTCTCGGCCTGCCGGACATCGCCTTACCACTGGAGACCCTTTGATGGCCCACTCACACGCCAAGCTCATCATCATCGGCTCGGGGCCGGCGGGCTACACTGCAGCGATCTATGCGGCTCGCGCTCTGCTCGAACCGGTGATGATCTCCGGTTTCCAGCCTGGCGGGCAGCTCATGATCACCACGGACGTGGAAAACTATCCGGGCTTTGCCGACGTGATCCAGGGCCCCTGGCTCATGGAGCAGATGCGGATGCAGGCCGAGCATGTGGGCACCCACATGATTTCCGACCACATCACCAAGGTGGACCTGAAGCAGCGCCCCTTCCGCCTGGAGGGGGATTCCGGAGAAAACTATACCTGTGATGCGCTGATCGTCGCCACCGGCGCCCAGGCGAAGTGGCTGGGCCTGCCGTCCGAGGGCCAGTTCCAGGGCTTCGGTGTCTCGGCCTGTGCGACCTGCGACGGCTTCTTCTATCGCGGCAAGGAAGTCGTGGTGGTGGGCGGCGGCAATACCGCCGTCGAGGAGGCGCTGTATCTAGCAAACCTCGCCTCCAAGGTCACGCTGGTTCATCGCCGGGATTCCCTGCGCGCCGAGCGCATCCTGCAGGATAGGCTGTTCAAGCATCCCAAGGTCGACGTGATCTGGAACTCGGCCGTCGAGGAGATCTGCGGCAGCGAGAACCCCTCCTCCGTCACCCATGTACGGCTGAAGAACATCGTCTCGGGCGATACGTCGGACTTCAAGACCGACGGGGTCTTCATCGCCATCGGCCACAAGCCCTCGACGGAACTCTTCACCGGTCAGCTCGACATGAAGTCCGGCGGCTATCTGCTCACGAAGCCCGGCTCAACCGAGACCAACGTTCCAGGCGTCTTCGCAGCCGGCGACGTGACGGACGACATCTACCGGCAGGCCGTCACGTCGGCAGGCATGGGTTGCATGGCGGCTCTGGATGCGGAGCGCTATCTGGCGGCTCTGGAAGCCAGCCAGGAAGCCGCCGAATAAAGTTTATTAACAACTGGTTAGGTCTCGGGCCGATTTCCTGTTGCGTCGGACCCTCGGCTCATAAGAGATAAGGGTTGCCTTGCGTCAGGAGCATGCTAGAGCCTCGGACCCAAAAGTGGACCCCATTTTTGGGATCAATTCCGATGCTCCTTCTCTTGGCCGGCGCATCGTTCGAGCGGGAAACCGGATCCACTTTTCCGCACGATGCGCTAGGCATGAGGGAAACGCCGTGGACTGGGATAAAATCCGGATTTTCTATACGGTCGCCGAAGCGGGTAGCTTCACGCGGGCCGGGGACGATCTGGGCTTGAGCCAGTCCGCCGTCAGCCGCCAGATCAGCGCTCTCGAGCGCGAATTGAAGGCTCCCCTCTTCCACCGGCATGCCCGAGGCCTGATCCTCACCGAGCAGGGCGACCTGCTGTTCCGGGCCGCCCGCGACATGCGCATGCGGCTGGAAACCACCAAAGCGCGGCTGGTCGAGACAAGCGAGCGGCCCTCAGGCGAGCTGAAGGTCACGACAACCGTCGGCCTCGGCTCGATCTGGCTCGCTCAGCGCATCGCCGAGTTCCTGGATCTGTATCCGGACGTGCGGGTCGAACTGATCCTGTCCAACGAGGAACTGGACCTGGCCATGCGGGAGGCCGACGTGGCCATCCGCCTGCGCCGCCCCGCCCAGCCGGACCTGATTCAGCGTCGCCTCTTCACCGTGCATTTTCACGTCTATGCCTCGGCGGATTATCTGAAGCGGTTCGGCGAACCCAAGACCCTGGAGGATCTGGACGAGCACCGGATCGTCTCCTTCGGTGGCGACCAGCCGTCCTATCTCATGGCTGTGCATTGGCTTTCGACGGCCGGACGCGAGGGAAGCGAGCCGCGCCAGTACCATTATGTCGTCAACAACATCACGGCGCTGAAACTGGCAGTCGAGACGGGAGCAGGCATTGCCGTGCTGCCGGATTATGCGGTGGTCGGCAATCCCGACCTGATTCAGATCCTGCGCGACGTGGAAATGCCGTCTCTCGACAGTTATCTCGTCTATGCCGAGGAAATGCGCTCCGTCGCCCGCGTCCAGGCTTTCCGGGACTTCCTCATCTCCAAGGCCCAGCGCTGGACCTTCTAGAAGGTCACAGGGCGAAAAAGCCGGAACAGCTTGTCACGAGCAGGATCCTTCCGGTTCGTGGGCACGCGTTCGAATCTCCTCCCACGCTCGATTGCACCTGAGAATTTGTCCCTGCGATGGCAAGAGCCATGCGTTCGGCGCAGCCCTTTTATGAGGCATGCTGCATTGCAAATAAGCGCCATGCGGCCGATATCACCAGTGGCTGATTTCAACGCGGCAACGCTTTTCTTCCTCCCGGCGATGCCGTGTCGGCCGTTCCCTCTGGAAGGTTTTGACTTTTGTCGGACCTCTACTTTAGCCGGGCTTCGCGCCCGGCTTTTTTCTTTTCAGGGCCTCTAACGAGGCTGCCCCTTCTCCACCTCTTCCTTGAGCGCGCGGCGCAAAACCTTGCCCACATTGGTCTTCGGCAGGGTCTCCCTGAACTCGATCCGGCGCGGCACCTTGTAGCCGGTCAGGTTCTCCCTGCAGAACTGGCGCAGTTCCTCAATGGTGAGCGCCTTATCCTTCCGGACCACATAGGCGACCACCACCTCCCCCGAATGCTCGTCCGGTAGGCCGATGACAGCGGCTTCCATCACACCTGGATGCTTGACGATCACGTCTTCCACTTCGTTCGGGTAGACGTTGAAGCCGGAGACGAGAACCATGTCCTTCATCCGGTCCACGATCTTGACCTGACCGTCGGGCAGGATCACCGCAACGTCGCCGGTGCGGAACCAGCCGTCCGCCGTCATCACCTTCGCGGTCTCGTCGGGCCGCCGCCAGTAGCCGGCCATGACCTGCGGTCCCTTCACGCAGAGCTCTCCCCGCTCGCCGGGAGGCAGGACCGTGCCGTCGCCGGCGCGCACGGAGACGTCCGTCGAGGGCAGCGGATAGCCGATGGTGCCGGTGAACTCCTCGATGTCGAGCCGGTTGGCGCAGACCACGGGGGACGTCTCGGACAGGCCGTAGCCCTCGACGATGGGCTGCCCGGTCACTTCCTTCCATTTTTTCGCCACGGCCTCCTGGGTCGCCATGCCGCCTGACACGGCGAAGACCATCTGCGAGAAATCGACCTTCTCGATGCCGGGAGCGTTGGCCAGCGCGTTGTAGAGCGTGTTGAGGCCGGACATCAGCGTGATCCGGCTCTTCTGCAGCGTCTTGACGAAGCCCGGGATGTCCCGCGGATTGGCGATGAGGAGCTGACACCCGCCGATCCTCGTCATCAGCATGGCGCAGACGGTGAGAGCGAAGATGTGATAGAGCGGCAGGGCCGTGACCATCACATGGTCCTCGCGATCCCCGAAGAACGGCAGCATCCAGGCCTCGCACTGGAGCACGTTGGCCACCACGTTGCGGTGGAGCAGGGTCGCGCCCTTGGCGACGCCCGTCGTGCCGCCCGTATATTGCAGGAACGCGATATCGTCGGGCGAGATGGCCATCGCCTGCGGCTTGCGCGTGGCGCCCTCGGACATGACGGCCTTGAAGGCAACCGCCCGCGGCAGGCTGAAGGGCTTGACCGCCTTCTTCACGTGGCGCGAGACCAGATTGACGACGGCTCCCCTGAGGCCGAGGAGATCGCCGGGCGTGACGAGAACCACGCGGTCCAATGTGAGATCCGGCAGGGATTCCTGGACCGTCGCGGCGAAGTTTTCGAGCACGAACAGGAAGCGGGCGCCGGAATCCTGGAGCTGGTAGGTGAGCTCCCGCGGGGTGTAGAGCGGGTTGACGTTGACCACCGTCCCGCCGGCCAGAAGCACCCCGAACAGGATGGCCGGGAAGGCCATCACGTTCGGGAGCATGATCGCCACCCGATCGCCCTTCTTCAGCCCCTGCCCCTGAAGCCATGAGGCCACCGCATCGGCCTCGCGGCCCAGGACGGCATAGGTCATCCGCTTGCCGAAGCTCTCGACGGCGGGCCGGTTCGGATAATCTGCGACGGCCTTGCGGAAGATGTCGTTGAGGGTGCCGGCACTGGCCTCGTCGATCGTCCTGGGAACCTGAGCGGGGTAGGACCTGAGCCAAGGGCGGTCTGCAGTAGGATCCGAACTGTCTGCCGTGGCAGGCGCCGGGGTCGTGGCGTTCATCATTGTCTCCGCTTCGCGGCCATTATGCTTCATGGGAGATGGCGTCCCCATAAGAGCATAACTTGGCGCGGGCGAGCGCGTTTGTCGATGGAAATAGTTTAGGTCTGAACGATCGTCCGATCATTTCTCAAGATCTGGCTCAGCAATGCCTGGCGTCGGATGAGCCGCGGCCTTCCACTCCTCCCTCCACGTCGTCACCTCCTCCAACGTCATCACCGGCTTTGTGCCGGTGATCCCGATCGGAAAGACACAGCGCCTCTCACCATCGGGATGGCCGGGTCAAGCCCGGCCATGACGGGAGAGGGTGTGACGAAGGCCAGTGCAGGGCGAAGGCAAGTGTGACCCAGGACAGTGGCATGCTCCACCGCGTCATCATCGTTCCCGCCCGGTCATCACCGGCCCTAGCACCCTCCGGCGTCACCACCACCTCCACGTCATCACCGGGTTCGTCCCGGTGATCCCGATTCGGTGAGGCGCGACGCTTCGAACGATCGGGATGGCCGGGACAGGCCCGGCCATTAAGGGGCGGGCGTCCTCCCCGGGCCCTAGTGAGCCTTCTGCAGGACCATCTCGGCCGGGCGGCCGCTCAGCTCCGCCATGTGGTCGAAACGGGTCGAGAAGGTCCCGACGCCGGCCGTCGCCGATCGCAGTTCGACGATGAGGTCTCCGATCTCCGATTCCGGAATGGTGGCGCTGAGAACCTGCCAGCCGCTCCAGCCGGGCCGTTCGTCATAGCCCAGGATCTGCCCGCGCCGTCCGGTGACGAGGGCGGTCGCCTTGGACAGGGCTTCGGACGGGATCGTGATCTCGACCGACAGCACCGGCTCCAGCAGGACGGGCTTCGCTTTGGGAAGCGCCTCGGCCAGGGCGAGCCTGGCGGCGGCCTGGAAGGCGGCATCCGAGGAATCCACCGTGTGGTAGGAGCCGTCGGTCAGCGCCACCGCGAGATCGACGACCGGGAAGCCGAGGGGCCCGCATTTGAGCGCATCCCGGACGCCGGTCTCGACGGACGGGATGTACTGGCGCGGCACCACGCCGCCGGTGATGTGGTCCTGGAACGCGAATCCCTCCCCGCGCGGCAGCGGCTTGATCTCGATCATCACGTCGCCGAACTGCCCATGGCCGCCGGTCTGCTTGCGGTGCCGCCCACGGGCCGAGGCGGGCAGCTTGATCGTCTCGCAATAGGCCACCTTGGGCTTGGCCGTCTCGACGCCGACCTGGAAGCGGGAGGCGAGCTTCTCCACGGCCACCCGCAGATGCATCTCGCCCTGGCCATGGAGCCGGATCTCGCCCATCTCGGGCCGGGTCTCCACCGCGAGGGACGGGTCCTCCTCGGTGATCTTGGCGAGAGCGCTCGAGAGGCGCACGTCGTCCTTGCGGTCCTTCACCTTGAGCGCCATCACGTAGACCGGCTCGGGCGGCGTCGGCGACACGATGGCCTCGGGCCTGGCCTTGCCGGCCGCGAAGGCATCTCCCGTCGCAATCCCCTCCAGCCGGCCGAAGCCGACCGTATCGCCGGCCATCACCTCCGCCTTGCGGTTCATGGTGCTGCCAACGAGCGCGGCGAGGCTGCCGATCCGGGCCTCCGCTCCGCGCGAGCCGACCACCGTGTCGCCTTCATGGAACGTGCCGCGCATGACGCGGGCGACGGTGAGCTTGCCGCCCTGGCCCATGTGCAGGGTCTTCATGGCCTGGGCCAGCGGCGCGCCTTCCTCGGCAATGCCGAGACGGGCGCGCGTGTTGGCCAGACCCGGCGCCTCGTGGCGCAGCGCCTTGAGAAGCCGCGTGATGCCGTTGCCGCGCTCGGCCGAGCCGATGAGGGCCGGCACCACATGCCGCTCCCTCAGCTCCTTCGAGAGATCGTCGAAGATCTGGTCGCGGGGCGGCTCGATCTCCGAGATCAGCTCCTCCATGAGCGAGTCGTCGTAATCCGCCAGGCGCTCGAGCATGGCGAAGCGCGCTTCCTTCTCCCGCGGCAACTCGCCCTCGGGCAGGTCGACGATCTCGCTCGGCGCATGCTCGCGATAGATGAAGGCGCGCTCCAGGGCGAGATCGATGAAGCCGACCGCGATGCCGTCCTTCCAGAGCGGAATCTGGCGCAGGAGCAGCGGCGTGCGCGAAGCCTGCTGCAGCAGCGCCAGCGTCTCGCGAACGCGCTGACTGGCGGTGTCGATCTTGTTGATGAAGAGGAAGCGCGGAATGTCGGCCTCCTCCAGGTCACGGAGGATGATCTCGAGGGCCGGGATCTTGCGCTCGTCCGCCTCGCAGACGACGATCGCCGCGTCGCAGACCGGCGTGACGTTGCGCATCTCGTGCAGGAATTCCGTCGAGCCGGGGCAGTCCACGAAGGTCATGCTCTCGCCGAGGAACTCGACCGTCGCCACGTTGGGCTCGATGCTCATGGCGTGGGCGCGGGCTTCCGCGCTCGCATCGCCGACGCTGTCCCCATTGGACACGCGACCTGCCCGCGAGATCGCTCCGGTGCGCTCCAGGATTGCTTCGAGGAGCGTGGTCTTGCCGCTCTGAAACGGGCCGACGATTGCGATGCATCGCGGGCCCGACCCTAGTCTGCCGTTGGGTGCCATAGGACGTCATCCTCCCTGCCCCCATTTTCCAGTGCGCTCTTCACGGACGCGTTATCGCAAATGCTCTGCCTCTGATGGTGAGTTGGCAAGGGGTCTTTTGCGCGTGCCTGCACGAGCAGGAATGGCCGCGCTTGCGCTTGGCTGTGCTGCACGACCGCGAAGGGTACACTCGACGTCATCACCGGCCTTGTGCCGGTGATCCCGATCCGAAAAGCACTGCGCTTCACAGGATCGGGATGGCCGGGACAAGCCCGGCCATGACGGCCGAAATGTGTCCACAGACGGCCGGTCATGACGTGGAGACTAGGGTGAAACCTACAGCCCCTCTTTACCGCGCCCGGCGCAGTTCGAAGTCGGCGACGCCGAGGGCGAAGTTCAGCCCGGTCTGACCGCCCACGGAGACGGGCTGGAGCGAGATGCTCCGGTTCGAGCCGCCGACCAGGACGTTGGCCCCGACACCGGCCCCGGCCGTCGCCTCGGCGCCGCCGCCCACATAGCTGCCGGCGAGGGAGCCGGGCGCCACGCTGCCCCTGGAAAACACCGCCCAGGTCAGGATGCCCCCGCGGGTCGCCCCGATATCGAGCCCGAACCGGCGGATCGAGCCCACATAGCGCTCGTTCGGGCCGCGCCTGGGATTGAACGTGCACAGGGTGGTCTTCTGCGACGTGACGATGAGACCGATCCCGCCCGACACGCTGCAGGACAGGACGCCGACCCGCCCCCGGTTCTGAGCCTGGGCCTCGGTGGCACCGAGGGAAGCGAGCAGGGAAAAGGCGGCAACGGCGAGAGCGGCGCGACGCATGGGGATCTCCTGGGCGTGGTCAAGCTTAGCGATCAACGGCGCAGCGGCGGGGCCGTTCCATACGGGGACAGGGTTCCTGAATCAGGGAAGCGGCATCCTGACTATCCGACCGTCATCCGGCTCTGCCCCTCGGCCTGTCCCGCACCGGCCTTCGTCCTGCACCCGCCTTGGTCACACCCGCCTTGGTCGACCGTCCTTGGTCACACCCTCTGCCGTCATGGCCGGGCTTGACCCGGCCATCCCGACCCGGTGGAACGCGGCGCCTTTCCGATCGGGATCACCGGCACAAGGCCGGTGATGAGGTCGGAGGTCTGGGCACGTCGCTTCAATCCATCGGGATCACTGGCTCTGCCCCTCCCCTGTCACGGTCGTCCCCCGTCATGGCCGGGCTTGTCCCGGCCATCCCGACCCTGTGAGGCACAGCGCTTCTCTTCATCGGGATCACCGGGACAAGCCCGGTGATGACGGGAGAGTGTGTGGGCGCCACGCCTTCAAAGGCTTTCGCTGACGCTTCTACCCTGCCCCTCCTCACAAGGAGGGACGCAGGCGCAATGCTTCGACGCGCAAGGCTTCTCACGAGAGGAGATTGATGTGCCAGTCTCCGACACCCGCCCGGCACGCCATGACACACGCGAACCCCTCTGTTCAGAGAGTAGCCCAAGGGAAGATCTGCCTGTTAAGCAACAACATTCGCGCGCGGCTGGGGGGCTGCGTGTTTTTATCGATTGTGAGGCCGACCATGTTCCTGTCTGTGCTGTCCGTCTTCAAGCCGACGAGCGCCGATATCCAGACCCGGATCTCGACCGCGGTCGATCGCACGGAGGGGCTGGGTGAAAGCCGCAACGCTCAGTTCAGCCCGGATGGGCGCTTCGTGGTGTTCGAAAGCAAAAGTGACTTGGTTGCCGGTGACGTCGACTATGTAGACGACATCTACCTCAAGGACCTGACCACTGGCGCCATCACGCACCTCTCCGGCGGATTGAACGGTGAGGAAGCCAACGGCCGCAGCCTTAACGCTCAGTTTAGCCCGGACGGGCGCTATGTGGTGTTCAGCAGCGCCGCCAACAATCTGGTTATCGGCAACACCAACGGCAAAGAAGACATCTTCCGCAAGGATCTGACTGACGGGACCATCACCCGGCTCTCCGTCGCCGCAAATAAAACACAGGCAAACGGCGACAGCTACGAAGCTTGTTTCAGTCCGGATGGGCGCTTCGTGGTGTTCATCAGCCACGCCTTCAACCTGGTTGCCGGCAATCCCAGTTTAAGCCAAATCTACCTCAAGGACCTGTCCGACGGGACCATCATCCGGCTTTCCGCCTCAGCCCCCCAAACGAAACACAGGCAAACGGCTATGGCTCAGACATCTGTTTCAGTCCGGACGGGCGCTTCGTGATGTTCACCAACAGCGCCACCAACCTGGTTGCCGGCGACACCGACAATTTATACGACGTCTTCCTCAAGGAGCTGAGCACCGGCGCCGTTACACTCCTCTCCACCAGGGCAGACGGAACAAAGGGAAACGGCAGCAGCTATGCCGCTCAGTTCAGTTCCGACGGGCTCTTCGTGATGTTCGAAAGCAACGCCAACAACCTGGTCGCCGGCGACGACAACGGTGAAATCGACGTCTTCCTCAAGGAGTTGAGCAGCGGAGCCATCACACGACTCTCCACCGCAGCCAACGGAGATCAGGGAAACGACGGCAGCTATGATGCCCGGTTCAGCCAGGACGGGCGCTATGTGATTTTCACGAGCGATGCCTCCAACCTAGTCGCGAACGATCCCGACAATCACAAAGCCGACATCTTCCTCAAGGACCTGAGCACCGGCACGATTACCCTCATCTCCAGCGCAGCCAGCGGAGCCGAGACAGACTTCGACAGCGATACGCCGCAGCTCAGCCCGGACGGGCGCTATGCGATGTTCGAAAGCGACGCCACCAACCTGGTTGCCGGCGACACCAACAATCAACGCGACCTCTTCCTCGTCAACCTGTTCTACAAGGCCAATGCGGCCGCGATCGTCGAGGGTCGCTTCATCGAGACGACGCTTGGCGTCGGCAACGCGTCGAGCGTCAGCGTCGCCTGGGGCGACGGCACCAGCACCACCCAGGCGCCCGTCGCCGGAAAGGTGAGCCTGCATCACGCCTATGCCAGCGCGGGCGCCAAGGCCGCCATCGTCACCCTGGTCGAAGGCGCGCTGACCTGGAACGTGGCGCACAATGTCGATCTCGGCAGCGGCACGATGGTGCGCAACACAGGCATCGCCGACACGCTGACGGGCAGCGCGGGCAGCGACATTCTTACGGGCGATGCCTTCGCCAACATCCTCAACGGCGCCGGCGGCAACGATCGTCTGGACGGCGGGACCGGCGCGGACGTGCTGAATGGCGGCGCCGGCGACGACACCTACGTCACCGACGGGGCCGACACCATCGTCGAGGCCCTCGGCGGCGGCACGGACACGATCATCACCGGCCTCAGCTTCTCGCTCGCCTCGCTGAGCGTGGTGGAAAACCTGACGGCCGCAGACGGCGCTGCCGGCGTGATGCTCACGGGCAACGCGCTCGCCAACACGCTGATGGGAAATGCCGGAGCCAACAGGCTGGACGGCGGCGGCGGTGCCGACGTGATGAACGGCGGCATCGGCAACGACATCTATGTCACCGACGGCGCGGACACGATCGTCGAAGCCTTCGGCGGCGGCATCGACACTGTTTTCGCAAGCGGCAGCTTCTCGCTGGCAGCCGCCGCCCAGGTGGAGAACCTCACGGCGGCGGACGGCACCGCGCGCCTGACGCTCACCGGCAACGGACTTGCCAACATTCTCACCGGCAATGCCGGCATCAACAAGCTCTCGGGCGGAGCCGGCAACGACCGGCTCGTCGGCGGGCACGGCCAGGACAGCCTCACCGGCGGCTCGGGAAAGGACGTGTTCGTCTTCGACGACCGGGATACAAGTGCGTCGAAGAGCAAGGCCGATTACATCCTCGACTTCTCGCGCCGGCAGAGCGACCGGATCGACCTGAAGGCCATCGATGCCAACACGCGCAAGCGCGGCGATCAGAAGTTTTCGTTCATCGGCGAGAAGAGCTTCAGCAAGGCGGGCGAAGTGCGCTTCGAGAAGACGAAGAGCGCCACTTACGTGTACCTCAACACCGACAACGACCGGTCCGCCGAGGCGGTGATCAAGATCAAGGGCGCCCTCGACCTGCAGAAGGGCTGGTTCGTGCTGTAAGAAATCGGCCGGGAACGAGTTCGTCCCAGCTCACACCCTCCCGTCATGGCCGGCCTTGTGCCGGCCATCCCGATCCTGTGACGCGCGGTGCTTTTCCTCATGGGGATCACCGGCACAAGGCCGGTGATGACGGTGGAGTTGAACTGACGGTCGGTCCTTCACGAGCAAGGGACCGCAATCCTTCCCCTCTCCCGTCCTGGAGAGAAGCCGGTCACCCGTCCTGATGCTCGCCGCGCCGGACGATGCGCATGGCCGTGATAGTCACGGGGCCGGCGCGCAGGAGGTTCATGGCCGAGACGATCATCTCGGCCAGACGTTCCGGGCTGACATGGTCGCCCGCGATGTCGAGGAGGAAGTCCTTCGCCTCCACGTAGCCGCCATTGGTGAAGTCGACGCGGGCGTCGAACTTCACGCGGTGCGTGGAGGCGGGATCGGCCCGGTAGGGCTCTGCCGCAGGATCCGGATGGAAGGTCCGCGGCAGATTCATCAGCGCAAGCTTCCGCAGAAGCGCTGGATGCGGTTGCAGGCGTCTTCCAGCGCCGCGTTGGACGTGGCGTAGGAGATGCGGAAGTTCGGGCCGAGGCCGAAGGACGAGCCGTGCACGGCGGCGACGCCTTCCGCTTCCAGCAGCTCGGACACGAAGTCCTCGTCGGTCGCCAGCACCTTGCCCGAGGGAGCCGTCTTGCCGATGGCCTCCGCGCAGGACGGATAGACGTAGAACGCGCCTTCCGGCATCGGGCACTTCAGGTACTTCGACTGGTTGAGCATCGAGACCACGAGATCGCGGCGCTCCTCGAAAGCCTTCTTGAAGACCTTCAGGTGATCCTGCGGACCGTCGAGGGCCTCGACGGCGGCCCATTGCGAGATCGCGCTCGTGCCCGATGTCTGCTGGCCCTGCACGAAGTCCATGGCCTTGATGAGATGCTCGGGCCCACCCGCGTAGCCGATGCGCCAGCCGGTCATGGCATAGGCCTTCGACACGCCGTTCATGGTGAGCGTGCGCTCGTAGAGGTTCGGCTCAACCTGCGCCGGCGTCACGAATTCGAAATCGCCGTAGGTCAGGTGCTCGTACATGTCGTCGGTGAGCACCCACACGTGCGGATGGCGCATCAGCACGTCGGTGATGGCCTTCATCTCGGCGCGGGAATAAGCGGCGCCCGTCGGGTTCGACGGCGAGTTGAGGATGATCCACTTGGTCTTCGGCGTGATGGCGCGCTCGAGCGGCTCCGGCTGGAGCTTGAAGTCGTGCTCCATGGTGCAGTCGACGAACACGGGCTTGCCGCCGCACAGCACCACCATCTCGGGGTAGGAGACCCAGTACGGCGCCGGGATGATGACCTCGTCGCCCGGGTTGAGCGTCGCGAGCAGCGCGTTGTAGATCACGTGCTTGCCGCCGGTGGACACGATGGTCTGCGAGGGCTTGTAGTCGAGGCCGTTCTCGCGCTTGAACTTGCGGGCGATGGCCTCGCGCAGGGGCACGATGCCGGAGACCGGCGTGTACTTGGTCTCACCGCGGCGGATCGCGGCGATGGCCGCTTCCTTGATGTTGTCGGGCGTGTCGAAATCCGGCTCGCCGACGGACAAGCTGATCACGTCCCGCCCTTGGGCTTTCAGATCCCGCGCTTTCTGCGTGATGACGATGGTTGCAGACGGCTTGATGCGGGAAAGGGCGTCAGACAAAAAGCCCATGGGAATCCTCCGATCGGGGCGTTAAGAAGGGATCGTGACGGCGGCGGACCCTAATGCGGCCAAGCCGCCCAAGCAAGCAAAACAGCCCCTCCAGAACGGGGTTTTTCAGGAGACGCCTTTTCCGATGACCACATCCGTCACCCGCCGCCTCGCGCTCGGCCTCGTCGCCGGCGCGGCCCTCTTCGCCACCGCAGCCTCCGCCCAGGACTTCCCGAACCGCGTCATCAAGATGGTGGTCCCCTACCCGGCCGGCGGGCCGACCGACGTGATCGCCCGCATCGTCGCGGAGGAGATGGGCAAGTCCCTCGGCCAGAACGTGATCGTCGAGAACCTGGGCGGCGCCTCCGGCGCGGTCGGCACCCGGACCGTCGCCAAGGCGGAGCCCGACGGCTACACCATCGTGTTCGGCAACAACCAGACCCACGGGAACAACATGTTCCTGCTCAAGGAGCCGGGCTACGACGCGGTGAAGGACTTCGCGCCGCTCGCGGGAGCCGGCGCCTTCGAGCACGTGTTCGTGGTCAAGAACGACCTGCCCGCCAAGACGATCCCCGAACTCATCGAGATCGCCAGGAAGGACCCCGGCAAGCTGAATTACGGCTCGACGGGCGTCGGCTCGGGCTCCCATCTGGCGACCGAGCTGTTCATGGCCCGCACGGGCATCAAGATGACCCATGTGCCGTTCCGGGGCGCCGCTCCCCTGGTGACGGAGATCATGGGAGGCCGCATCGACGTGTCGAACTCGACCCTGCCGAGCGTGCTCAGCCAGTTCCAGGCCGGCCAGATGCGCGCCATCGGCATCGCGAGCCCGCAGCGCAACCCGCAGGCTCCGGACGTGCCGACCCTGCGCGAGCAGGGCGTCACCAATGCGGACGCGGAATCCTGGGCCGCCTTCTTCGCGCCGGCGAATGTGCCCAAGCCCGTCCTCGACAAGCTGTCGGGCACGATCATCGCGATCCTGAACCGGCCCGACGTGAAGGAGCGCATCACCAAGATCGGCTTCACCCTGAACGTGCGCGCCCCCGAGACGTTCAAGCCCTATCTCGCCAAGGAGATCCAGACCTGGGCCGAGATCATCAAGGCGGCCGGCATCAAGGCCGAGTAGTTTTGCCGAGTAGTTTTACCTCACCACACCGTCATGGCCGTCCCCGGACTTGATCCGGGGATCGGTCCAGGCCATCCCGATGATGTGAAGCGCCGCGCTTTTCTTCATCGAGATCACCGGCACAGGGCCGGTGACGACGTGAGGAGGACAACGAACCCGTCGGAGGGTAGCCCATGCAGTTCCACCAGGGCCGGCTGATCGACCACGTTCACCTGCGCGTCTCCGACCTCGAGGCGAGCCGGCGCTTCTACCGCGCCGTCCTGAAGGCTGTCGGGCGCGAGTTCACGTCGGAAAGCCCTGACCATTTCGCCTGCGACGAGCTGTGGGTCGATCGGGCGGACGGGCCGGTCTCACGCGTCCACCTCGCCTTCCAGGCGCGGGACAGGGAGGCGGTCCACGCCTTCCATGCGGCCGCCCTGGGGGCCGGCGGGCGCGACAACGGCGCGCCGGGAGAACGGTCCTATCACCTGGGCTATTATGCCGCCTTTGCGCTCGATCCGGACGGGCACAATATCGAGGCGGTCTACCACGGACCGGCGGAGCGCTCGGCGGAATCCGTCATCGTCAGCGCGAAACCTTGAGCGTAACCTGCCTTAATGGTTAATAATTAGTTAATGCCGATACTTAGCCAAGAAACCGGAAGCAGCACTTTCGGATGAGGCGGGAACTTTCTTGAATCACACAAGTTTTTCTTCCGCAGCCACCCTCCGGTTGCAGGGGATGAGCCCATGAAACCGCTCCGACCAAGAAACGCCTATCACGTTTCGTCCCGCGTCCATCGCCTCGATCCACGCCAGGAAAGCCGCCGCTCGCTGGCCCTGGTCATGCTGCTGGGCCTTGCGACCCTTTCCGTCATGGCCACGACCCAGACCCTTTCGGCTCAGGACACGAAGACTATCCACGTCTATTCGGCGCGATAACGCGTGAGTGAACGGCGGCATGGTTGACGGCCTGTCGCGGGCGTCTAGCTCTCCGGCATCGGAACGACGGAGAGATTCCCAGATGCTGAGCCCCCGTATTGCCCTGGCCTGCGCCCTTGCTCTCGGCGCCGCCCCGTCCGCCCTGGCCCAGGACACCCAGCGTTTTCGCACCGACAAGGTGGAGGTGATCGTCGAGACGGTCGCACGCAATCTCGAAAATCCCTGGGGGCTCGCCTTCCTGCCCGACAATCGCATTCTGGTCACGGAGCGACCCGGCCGCCTGCGCATCACGGACGCCAACGGCAATCTCTCCGAGCCGCTCCAGGGCGTCCCGCGCGTTGCGGCACGCGGACAGGGCGGTCTGCTGGACGTCGCCATCGATCCGAACTTCGCGCAGAACCGCCTCGTCTACCTGAGCTTCGCCGAGGATCGGGGCGAAGGCCGCGCCGGCACCAGCGTCGCACGCGGGCGGCTCAACGCGGACGGGACCGCGCTCGAGGCGGTGCAGATCATCTTCCGCCAGGAGCCGGCCCATACGGGTCCCAACCATTGGGGATCGCGCCTGGTCTTCGACCGCGACGGCAATCTTTTCGTGACCCTCGGCGACCGGTTCGACCTGCGTGCCCAGGCGCAGAATCCGGCCAACCATCTCGGCAAGATCGTCCACATCAAGCCGGACGGGGGCGCGGCCCCCGGCAATCCGTTCCTGAACCGGGAGGATGCCAAGCCGGAAATCTGGTCCCTCGGCCACCGCAATCTGCAATCGGCCGCCCTCCATCCGACGACCGGCGAGCTCTGGACCGTGGAACACGGCGCGCGCGGCGGCGACGAGGTGAACATCCCGCAGAAGGGCAGGAACTACGGCTGGCCCGTCATCTCCTATGGGGTCGATTATTCCGGCGCGAAGATCGGCGAAGGCACCAAGAAGGCGGGCCTGGAGCAGCCGGTCTATTACTGGGACCCCTCCATCGCGCCCTCCGGCATGGCCTTCTACACGGGCGACAAGTTCCCGGCCTGGCGAGGCAGCATTCTCGTCGGGGCGCTCGCAGGAAAGCTCGTCTCGCGGCTCGAAACCGACGGCAACCGGGTGACCGGCGAGGAGCGCATGCTGCAGCAGCTCGGCGAGCGCATCCGTGACGTGCGGCAGGGGCCGGACGGGCTCGTCTATCTTCTGACGGATTCCCGCAACGGCCGCATCCTGCGCATGAAGCCCGCCACGTGAGGGGATGCACGTGAGGGGATGATTGCCGCACTCTCAACCACCGCCCCCCGTCATGGCCGGCCTCGTGCCGGGGATGACGTGAGGGTCTTCGTCAGCCCGAAACCAGCATGAGCCAGCCCCTCAGGCTCAACCACGCGGCCCGAACAGGATGAGCGCCGCTCCGGCCAGGCAGAGGCCGGCGCCGGCCATGTCCCACCGGTCGGGCCGCGCTCCTTCGGCGCCCCAGAGCCACAGGAGCGAGGCGGCGATGTAGACGCCGCCATAGGCCGCATAGGCCCGTCCGGCAGCGTCGGTGGGGATCAGCGTCAGGAGATACGCGAACACGGCGAGCGCGCCCATGCCGGGCACGAGCCACCATGGTGACTTTCCGAGCCTCAGCCAGGCCCAGAAGGAAAAGCAACCGGCGATCTCGGCGAGAGCCGCAGCCGCATAGACGAGGAACGTCATGGCCGGCCGGTCAGCGCCCCTGGAAGATGAAGGCGGCGCCCGCGGCGATGAGGCCGAAGCCGATCAGGTGGTTCCAGCCGAGCGGCTCCTTCAGGTAGAGCACCGAGAAGATCGCGAAGACCACGAGGGTGATGACCTCCTGCATGGTCTTGAGCTCGGCCGCCGAATAGACGGCCGAGCCGATCCGGTTGGCCGGCACGGCGAACCAGTATTCGACGAAGGCGATGGCCCAGCTGGCCATGACGGCGATCCAGAGGGGCGATGTCTTGAACTTCAGATGCCCGTACCAGGCAAAGGTCATGAAGACGTTCGATGCGATCAGCATCACGACGGGCGCGGTGTGGGGATTCATGGAAAGGACCGGGAAGGACGGGGAGAGACGACGGGGAGGAAGTTCGCGCCCTGCCCTATTCCTTCCAGGAGAACTGTCAAGCGGCGCGATGAGCGCGTTCCTCGGAGGATGGCTCATCGAACTCTCGCCTCACGGTGAGCCTCTCCCGACATGGCCGGCACACGGCCGGTGATGACGGCCGGAGGAGAGACGATCCGATATCCGATGCTACCTCGCGCCGAGACGCTCCAGCACCTGGGCGCCGCCGGCGATCTGCGGATTGGACGGATCGAAGCCCTCGCGCCGCTCGCGCTGCGTGACCAGGCCCCTGGCTCGCTCAAAAGCGACGTCCAGGCGGCGCTCGCCGCGCAGGGCCTTGTTGAAGAAGGCGTCTCCGAAATAGGTCCAGGTCGCCCCGTCCCGGCAGCCGAAGGACGGCTTGTCGGCGGCAGCCGCCGTGATGACGAGGGTGCTCGGATCGGCCAGCTCCCGGGCGAAGACGCCCGAATAGCAGGCCGAGACGATCACGACCCGGTGCTGCGCCCTGGTCTGGTCGAGCAGCCGCTTGACGTCGCCCGGCGTGACGAGAAGGGCATCGCGCCCGGCCACGAGCCCGATCCCTTCCGGCGCCCCGTGGGAGGTGAGGACGAGCACCACGATATCCTCGGCCGGATCGAGGGTCCGACCAGCGGCGGCGGCGGCGGCCTGCAGGGATTGCGGCGTCGCGCCGGCCCGGCGCTTGGTGTTGAACTGGACGATGGAGCGCCCCTTGGAGCCGATCTGCGCCTCGAGAATGCGCGCCGCCCCCTTGGCCTCGCTTTCGAACACACTCTGCGGCCCCCACAGCCCGAAGGACAGGATGTAGACGTCGGTCTGCCCCGGACGCTGCGGCGCCAGTTTGAGCGCCTCGGCCCTGCGGGGCTGCCCGTAAGCCTCATGGGAAGGCCCGAGGGCCAGCGAGAGCCCGATCAGGCAGAAAGCGATCAACCGGCGCATGTTACACCCCAACCTCTGTCCACCTTACGCTCAGCGCCCGTCGAAAGCCAAGGATCAGCCTTGAAGCATCGGACCCAAAAGCGGATTCGCACTTTTGGGTCCGATGCGTCTTCTCTTGTTCTCTTGGCTGACGCATCGTTCGGCGATGAATGTCGCGACCACTCCTCCGTGGGATGCGTGGGCTGAACCGAATCCCCTCTTCAGTGTTTCCCTGTCAGTTCCGTCAAGATTCATCCCAAGAGGGTTTTATGGATATCGCGCTCGATAAGGTTTGCGAACTCATTCTGCGGGTCAGGGCCATCGATGTGAAGGAAGGCATTACCGATCCGGCCTCGGGCTCGAACCCTATCGACGACGGCAGCATCGATTCCCTCACCTCCTCGCCGGACGACGCAACGGAAGACGAGCTTCGCGACGTGATCGCGGGCCTCAACGACGACGAGCGCGCCGACCTGATCGCCCTGGTCTATATCGGCCGCGGCGACATGGAGCCGGAGGAATGGGGCGCCGCCGTGCGCCTCGCCCGGGAGCGCGAGGAAGCGAGCTCGCTCTCGACCGCCGATTGGCTCATAGGCATCCCGAACCTGGCCGATCTCCTGGACGAAGGCCTCAACGCCATGGGCCGCAGCTGCGCCTGAGGCGGTCTTCCGCTCACCATCCCGCGATCTCTCCCCGCCAGTCGGAGCGATGTCCCGAGAAGCTGGCCCGCCCGCAACCTCTTCCCGTCATCACCGGCCTCGTGCCGGTGATCCCGATGCCGAGAAGCGCCGCGCTTCACGGGCTTGGGACCATCGGCACTGATCCCTGAATCACATCCGGGGGCGGCCCCGACGGCGAGGGAAGCCGAAGGTTGGGCCCTCCCCACAGGGCCGCCCTCGACCGATTCCTCCTGTGGATCGACATCGTCGGCACGGCGACGGCGCCCTATTTGTGACACGGATTCAAGGCAATAATTCAGTCTACTCCCAAAGGAGGATGCTATGACTCCGCGCCTGCCCCCGGAGAACCCGGATGACGACGTGCAGAGCGAGTTGCTCCAGGCCGTTCACACGGCCTTGAACGACCTCGCCCCGATCAACGACCCGGTGGAAGAACACCCCGTCACCGAGACGCAGCAGGACGTGAAGCCGTCCCAGTCTCCGGATGACACCGACGTCGAGATCGACCGCTTCGAAGCTTACCTGAGGGGTCCGACGGCGTTCACCGCCTGACCCCATACGCCTGCCCTGCTTACCGACGCCGTCACGCAGGGCACCGGCATCGAGGGTTGAGCGTCCGCTCACCGACAGACCCTCGCCAGCACCGAAAAGCAAAGCAGCAAAACTCACCATCGGCATCGCCACCGTGATCGAGGCTGTTGTGCCTGAAGTCCGCCCCTCCGCAATGGCAAGGGGGGCATCGGCTGCGACCACTGGTTTACGAATCATTATAACATGATAACGCTGCGGCTGATCATTCCTGTTCAGCTCTAAGCGTCCTGCCGTTCCTCCCTCCGACGCCGTCGAGATCTTCATCAGCCGATGGACCGCCCGGGAGGGTGGTGCGGAGCGCGCCAATTACCAGATGTTCCTGTCGGAACTCTGCGACGTTCTCGGCGTGCATCGCCCTGATCCTGCGGGAGCGGACCGTGAGCTGAACGACTACGTGTTCGAGCGCGCTGTCCACCCGCGCGACGGCGATGCGGTGACGGCGCCCAAGCGCATCGATCTCTACAAGAAGAACGCCTTCATCCTCGAGGCCAAGCAGTCGCGCCTGCCTGACGGAAGAAAGGTTGAAAGAGGCAAACTCGCGCCACTCACTGACGAGCCTGCGAACCTCGGAAAGCGCAGCATCTCACGCGGCTGGGACGTGATGATGAAGAATGCGCGACAGCAGGCGGAATCCTACGTCTTCCTGCTCGACGCGGATCATCCGGCCCCGCCCTTCATCATCGTCTGCGATGTCGGCCATTGCCTGGAGCTTTACGCGGACTTCACCGGCACCGGACGCGCCTACAGCCACTTCCCGGACCGCAACGACTTTCGCATCTATCTTCACGACCTGCGCGAGGAGAAGACCCGCACGCTGCTGAAGCGCATCTGGCAGGAGCCGCATGCCCTCGACCCGTCGAAGGAGGCGGCTCGGGTTACGCGCGCCATCGCCAAGCGCCTCGCGCAGGTGAGCAAGGCATTGGAGGAGCGCGGATGCAACGCGGAGGACGTGGCGCATTTCCTCATGCGCTGCCTCTTCACCATGTTCGCCGAGGATGTGGAGCTTCTGCCGGCCGACAGTTTCACGAACCTGCTGGAGAAGAGCGTCGCGGATCCGGCGCATTTCCCGCATCGGCTCAAAGCCCTCTGGCAGCAGATGGAAAAGGGCGACGAGTTCAGCCACGTGGTCGAGACCCGCGTGCGCCATTTCAACGGCGGCCTGTTCAAGGACACCACCGTGTTTCCGCTCGGCCGCGAGGAGATCGGCGAGCTTCTGGAAGCCGCGAAGTATTCCTGGACCGAGGTCGATCCCGCGATCTTCGGCACCCTTCTGGAACAGGCCCTCGACAGGACGGAGTGCCGGAAGCTCGGCGCCCATTACACGCCGCGCGCCTATGTGCAGCGCCTCGTGGAGGCGACCGTCATGGAGCCCCTGCGCGAGGATTGGCAGAATGCCTTGCGCAAGGCCGAGCACGCCAAGGAGACGGGCGACGAGAAAGCCGCCATCGCCATCGTGCGCACGTTCCACCGGCAGCTCTGCGCCACCCGCGTCCTCGATCCCGCCTGCGGCACGGGAAACTTCCTCTACGTGTCGCTGGAGCTGATGAAGAAGCTCGAAGGCGAGGTGCTGGAGACGCTGGCGCAGCTCGGCGAACCGGAGAGCATGGGCCTCGACCGCGAGACCGTGGACCCTCACGGGTTCCTCGGCCTCGAACTCAACCCGCGCGCCGCGGCCATCGCCGAACTCGTCGTGTGGATCGGCTATCTGCAGCAGCATTACCGCAACCGCACCGGCCACCCCTCCGAGCCGATCCTGCGCGCCTTCGCGAACATCAATTTCGGACAACGCCAGGGCTACGACGCCGTGCTCACCTGGGACGGCTATCCCGTGCCGCAGGTGGCGGAGAAGGACGGCCGCCGCGTCGAGACCTATCCGAATGCGCGCCGGCCTGATTGGCCCGAAGCGGAGTTCATCGTGGGCAATCCGCCGTTCCTTGGGAAGGGCGCTGCGATGCGTGGGCCGCTAGGAGACGGCTATGTCGACGCGCTATGGGCGGCTCACCCGCAGATGAATGAAAGTGCGGATTTTGTTCTATATTGGTGGGATAGAGCTGCGGAGATGTTGGCGCAAAAGAATGCATCGCTCCGTCGTTTTGGGTTAGTCACAACAAACTCCATTGGCCAGACATTCAATCGACGCGTTATCGAAAGACATCTGAGTGGAAAGTCGCCGATTGGCTTAGCGTTTGCCATACCTGACTATCCTTGGACCAAAGCTACTAAAGACGCAGCAGCGGTTAGGATTGCAATGACCGTTGCAGCGATCAAACCTCAGCAAGGCGCTCTGTGGAAAGTAGTATCAGAGGCATCCTTAGACACCGATGAACCAGAGATCGCTTTGGCGGCTAGATATGGGTGTATAAATCCTGACTTGAGTATCGGCGATGACATTAGCAAAGCAAAGTCGCTAAAGGCCGCAGAGGGTCTCTCTTGGAACGGGGTTATGCTCGCCGGACGCGGCTTCGTTCTTGAAAGTATCACTGCCGAGTATTTATTCTCTAGGTTCCCACAAGAGTCGGAAATTCTAAGACCATTTATAAGTGGCAGAGATTTGGTCCAAGAACACCGTGTTCGGTACGTTATCGATACATTTGGAAGGACCGAAGCAGATCTCCGCAAGAATTTTCCAAATCTGTACCAGATGCTCTTAGAGTCGGTGAAGCTTGAAAGGGATGAAAGCAGAGATAGTCAATTTAAGCGTGATTGGTGGCTCTTTGGGCGGAACAGACCCGAGCTGCGTCAAGCTCTGTCAGGGATGAAGCGCTTTATTGGTCTACCGGAAACTGCGAAACACCGCGAGTTTCAATTCATTGAGACACATAAACTACCCGAGCACCGCATTGTTTGCATTGTTTGCGATGATGCATTCATACTAGCTGTTCTCTCCTCTAAGTGTCACCGTGTTTGGTCTTTAGCCGCAGGAGGTACACTCGAGGATCGACCAGTCTACAATAAATCCCGCTGCTTCGACCCCTTCCCATTCCCCGATCCATCCGAGTCCCTGAAAGCTCAAATCCGCGCCGTCGCGGAGGAACTCGATGCGTTCCGCAAAAGCCGTCAGGCCGAGCATCCGAAGCTCACGCTGACGCAGATGTACAACGTGCTGGAGAAGCTGAAGGCGATGGAGGCGGCGCATCGAGCCTCCAGGGCCGTTCCCGGCCGGAGCGCAGCGGAGGGGAAGGGAATCCATAGCGGCGCATCTGTGAGTGGATCCCCTCCCCTCGCCTTCGGCTCGCCGGGGATGACACGGGGCGGAACGGTTGCTCTCACGCCTGACGAGGAGCGGATCAAGGATGAGGGTTTGATCCTCATCCTAAAGGAACTGCACGAGCGCCTCGACGCTCTCGTGTTCCAGGCCTATGGCTGGCCCGCCGATCTGACCGACGAGGAAATCCTCGAACGTCTGGTGGCGCTCAATGCCGAGCGGGCGAAGGAGGAAGCGGCGGGCCTCGTGCGCTGGCTCCGTCCCGATTACCAGATCCCGCGTTTCGCCAAGGGCGCGGCCGCCGCGAAGACCGGGGAACTCGACCTCGGCGCGAACGTGGTCGCCATCGACCGCGCCCTGCCCGACTTCCCGAAGGACCGGCACGAGGATTCTCTCGCGGTCGAACATGCCCTCCTGTCGGCGGGCAGGCCCATGGACGCGGCGGAGCTGGCGCGCGGCTTCAAGCGCGGCGGAAAGCGCATAGAGCCGCGCATCGAGCAGGCGCTCATGACGCTTGTCCGCTACGGCCGCATCACCATGACGGCCGATGGCCGCTATCTCGCGCGCAAGGCGGCGTGAGGCGGGAACGGTTGAGGCATCAACCGGGGCGGAGCGTCGATCCGGGATCGCGTGCACGATGGAGCGCTTTTCCCCATGCGGGAAGGGGCAGGTGGTGCGACGGAGAGCAACCTTCCCGTCAGGACCGATCCGTAAACCGCTGCGCCGCAACCCGTCGGGATCACCGGCACAAGGCCGGTGATGACAGGGGTAGAACGGGCTTGGCCCGACCTCATCGAGCGCCCGCTCCAACCTTGCGCCTCCACCCTTCATCCTTCCCCGCAAGGGAGAGGAGCATGTACTGCATTCTGCCAGCGCTCCGGGATTTCCGTTGCGCTTCGGCCGGGATGACGCCCCGTCCTGCACCCAATTCCTGCCTCAGGACGTTGTCAGGTCTTGAGGAGCCGTGTAGCTCCCCAGGTCAGCAGTCACGTTTAAACGTTCTCGACAGGAGCCTTCATGAGCATCGGCCTGATCGCCTTGCTGGACGACATTGCCGGCCTCGCCAAGGTCGCCGCCGCCTCGCTCGACGATGTGACCGCCCAGGCGGCGAAGGCCGGCGCCAAGGCGGCCGGCGTGGTGATCGACGATGCCGCGGTGACGCCGCGCTACGTGACGGGCTTTTCCGCCGCACGGGAACTGCCGATCGTCGGCAGGATCGCCCTGGGGTCCCTCAAGAACAAGCTCATCTATCTGCTGCCGGCGGCCCTGCTCCTCAGCCTGTTCGCCCCCTGGGCGATCACGCCGCTGCTCATGATCGGCGGCGCCTATCTCTGCTACGAGGGCTCGGAAAAGGTGTTCGAGGCGCTGTTTCCGCATGGGGCCCACGAGCACGAGGCCGCCGTCGGCGCCGCGACCCAGACGGCCCAGAACGTCGAGGACGAGAAGGTGAGCGGGGCCATCAAGACCGACTTCATCCTCTCGGCCGAGATCATGGCCATCACGCTGGCGAGCATCCCGGCGGGATCCACCTGGATGCAGGCGATGGTGCTCGCCGTCGTCGGCATCGGCATCACGGCCCTGGTCTATGGCGGCGTCGCCCTGATCGTGAAGGCAGACGATGCCGGCGTGGCCATGGCGGCCAGCAACCGGCCTGTCTCCCGCATGCTCGGCCGCGCCGTGCCCAGCAGGCCACCCACGGGCGCGGATCGGGCTCTGGCGCCCCTCACGAAGGTATTCGGACGAGGCTTGGTGAAGGGGATGCCAATCCTGCTCAAAATGCTCGCCATCGTCGGCACCGCCGCCATGGTGTGGGTCGGTGGCGGCATCATCGTCCACGGGCTCGAAGGCTACGGCTTCGCCTGGCTGGGCCATGCCATCCACGATGTGGCGGCCGCAGCCGGCCATGCGGTTCCGGCCATGGCCGGCATTGTCGAATGGCTCGTCTCGGCGGCGGCGTCGGGCCTTGTCGGGCTCATCCTGGGGGCGGTGCTGATCCCACTCATCCATTTCATTGCCGTGCCGCTGCTGAAGGCCCTGAGGGGCGGGAGCCGGAAGGCGGAGAAGCATACGGTATAACCGCCTTCACTCTTCCATTCCCGGGCCGTTCGTACCATATTCGTTCTATGGCCAAATCACCCAAGAAGCCCAAGCTTTCCACCGGGAAGGCGTCCAAACCTGATCTCAAGCCCCTGGCCCCTCATCTGGCCGACCTCCTGAATCCCGCGGTCAACCGGGAGCGGGAAGCGGCCGAGGGTTTCGCCGAGCGGGCGCAGGAAACCTTCATCCATGGCGACATCACGGATGTCGACCCGGCATTGGCCAAGAAGCTTGGCCTGAAGGGGCCGGATGACGGGCCGGACGTGACCGAGGAGCTGGGCGATCTCTCCTCCGGGTCCGGCTATTCCGCCACGGTCGATGCGCTCTCGCGGCTGCTCACCGAAGGCGATCCGCGCTTCAAGAACGGCACGCTCTGGGTGCCGCACCGCCCGCCCCGGCCCGAGAAGTCGGAAGGCGGTATTCCGTTCAGGATCAAGTCGGACTTCCAGCCCGCCGGCGACCAGCCGACGGCGATCCGCGAACTGGTGGATGGGGTGCGCCGGCAGGAGCGCGATCAGGTGCTGCTCGGCGTCACCGGCTCGGGCAAGACCTTCACCATGGCCAAGGTGATCGAGGAGACCCAGCGCCCTGCCCTGATCCTGGCCCCGAACAAGACGCTCGCCGCGCAGCTCTACGGCGAGTTCAAGTCGTTCTTCCCCGACAACGCGGTCGAGTACTTCGTCTCGTATTACGACTACTACCAGCCCGAGGCCTACGTGCCGCGCTCGGACACCTTCATCGAGAAGGAAAGCTCCATCAACGAGCAGATCGACCGGATGCGCCACTCGGCGACGCGCGCGCTCCTGGAGCGCGACGACGTGATCATCGTGGCGTCCGTGTCGTGCATCTACGGTATCGGGTCGGTCGAGACCTATACGGCCATGACCTTCTCGGTGAAGGTGGGCGAGAAGATCGAGCAGCGCCAGCTCATCGCGGATCTCGTAGCCCTGCAGTACAAGCGCATCCAGAGCGACTTCGCCCGCGGCACGTTCCGCGTGCGGGGCGATTCCATCGAGCTGTTCCCGGCCCACTTGGAGGACCGCGCCTGGCGCATCGGCCTCTTCGGCGACGAGATCGAGAGCATCGTCGAGTTCGATCCGCTCACGGGCAAGAAGACCAACGACCTCCAATTCGTGAAGGTCTATGCGAACTCGCACTATGTGACGCCGCGTCCCACGCTGCAGCAGGCCGTCAAGGGAATCCAGGACGAGCTGCAGCACCGCCTGCAGGAGCTCGCCCGCATGGGCCGCCTGCTCGAGGCGCAAAGGCTTGAGCAGCGGACGCAGTTCGACCTCGAGATGATCGAGGCCACCGGCGTGTGCAACGGCATCGAGAACTATTCGCGCTATCTCACCGGCCGCAAGCCGGGCGAGCCGCCGCCGACCCTGTTCGAATACCTGCCCGACAATGCCCTCGTGTTCACCGACGAGAGCCACGTGACCGTGCCGCAGATCGGCGGCATGTATCGCGGCGACTTCCGCCGCAAGGCGACGCTTGCCGAATACGGATTCCGCCTGCCGTCCTGCCTCGACAATCGTCCTCTCAGGTTCGAGGAATGGGACGCCATGCGGCCGCAATCGGTCCACGTGTCGGCGACGCCCGCCAAGTGGGAGATGGAGCAGACAGGCGGCATCTTCGTCGAGCAGGTCATCCGCCCGACGGGCCTCGTCGATCCCATCGTGGAGATCAGGCCTGCGCGCTCCCAGGTCGACGATCTGGTGCACGAGGTGAAGGAGCTTGCAGCGCAAGGGTTCCGCACCCTGGTGACCACGCTCACCAAGCGCATGGCGGAAGACCTCACCGAATACATGCATGAGAACGGCATCCGCGTGCGCTACATGCACTCGGACATCGACACGCTGGAGCGCATCGAGATCATCCGCGACCTGCGGCTCGGCGCCTTCGACGTGCTCATCGGCATCAACCTCCTGCGCGAGGGCCTCGACATTCCCGAATGCGCGCTCGTGGCCATTCTCGATGCGGACAAGGAAGGCTTCCTGCGCTCCGAGACTTCGCTGGTGCAGACCATCGGCCGCGCGGCGCGTAACGTGGAAGGCAAGGCGATCCTCTATGCCGACAAGATCACCGGCTCCATGGAGCGCGCCATCGCCGAGACCAACCGGCGCCGCGAGAAGCAGCTCGCCTACAACGCCGAGCACGGCATCACGCCGCAATCCGTGAAGAAGAACATCGCCGACATTCTCGAGAGCGTCTATGAGCGCGATCACGTGTCGGTCGACACCGGTCTCGCCGACAGGACGGTCGGCCACAACCTCAAGGCCGTCATCGCCGACATGGAAAAGCGCATGCGCGAAGCCGCCGCGAACCTGGAGTTCGAGGAGGCCGCCCGCCTGCGCGACGAGCTCAAGCGCCTGCAGGCGACCGAGCTTGCGATCAGCGACGATCCGATGGCGCGCCAAAGCGACGTGGAGAAGGAAGCGGGCCGGTATGGCGGCTCACGCAAATACGGCCGCAGCGCCAACCTGCCGCCGAAGGGCCTGCCGCCCTCGGGTGACGGCGCGACCGCGGGCGACGAGGATTCGGATGCCTACGGCCCGGCCGGCAAGGGCCGCTCGGACGAAGGCACCCGCATCCGCAAGCCCGGCCTCGACGAGATGGGCCCCGGCACGGACCGGGAGGTCCCGCTGAACTACCGCGAGCGCCCCGCCGCGCGCTCGACGCAGGGGCTGGCCGGACAGAAGCCGAAATTCAAGGGACGCAAGGGGCGGTAGGCGGTTTTCGTTTGCCACGCATGTCATTGCCGGCCGGAGCGTCAGCGGAGGGAATCCACTCACACGCTCAGCGCCATGGATCCCCCTCCCGCACTTCGTGCGCCGGGGATGACACGATGTGCTCCTCACCGCCAGCTCACCGCGAACGCCTCGACCGGCTGGGCGAACCCCTTCAGGCTTCGTGACCCGAGATCCACGAGCGAGAAGCGGCCGGGAAGGGATCCTGATACCGCCCCGGACACCACGATGGTGTCGGGGTCTGCGCTCTGGCACAGGCGTGCCGCCATCTGCACGGTCGCGCCGAACAGATCGTTGTGGTCGGCCACCGGCTCGCCGGCGTCGAGGCCGATGCGCACCCGCAGCTTTTCGCGGCTTGCTAGGTTGAAGGCCTCGAAGGCCCGCTGGATGGCGCGGGCGGCATCGACGGCGGCGATTGCGTCGTCGAAGGAGGCCATGATCCCGTCGCCCGTGTGCTTGACCTCGCGCCCGCCCTTGTCGTGCAGGACGCGGCGGACCATGGCGTCGTGCGCCCGCACCATCTCGACGGCGCGCGTGTCGCCGAGGCGCTCGGTCATCGCGGTGGAATCGACGATGTCGGTGAACATGATGGTGCGCAGGGCCGGATCGACTTTGGTCCCGGAACAGCACCCCGCCGCCTCCGGGTCGGAGATGCGGCCGAGAAAGGCCTCGACGGCGGAAAGATCGACCTCGATCACGTCGCGGGCGACCTCCCCGTGGGCCTCGTCGTGCACCCGCATGGCGGTCTCGATGTCGGGAGCATCGATGAGGCAGAACGCGGTGCCGCGAGTGTCGTCGAACCAGTAGGTCAGGAACCGTACCCCGTAGCGCCCCTGCACCTCCAGGTCCTTGCGATGCGCCTCCGCGATGTCGGTGGCGGTCAGGCCCTTCAGGTCGTGACGGTCCAGGAATATCGGCATCGCGTCCTCCATCTTCCCTTACGTAATCTACATGGTTTGGCGGGAAGCCGGAATGCTCTCGAACGCCCGGTCATGGCCATCCCTGAACCGGAAACAGGCCCTCATCCTGGGAACCGACGTCGGTCTGCGGTTCGTAAAGCTCTGGAGACCTCCTCCCGTCATCACCGGCCTCGTGCCGGTGATCCCGATGATGAGAAGCGCGGTGCTCCAGACAATCGAGATGGCGGTCCCCGGATCAAGTCCAGGGACCGCCCGGGATGACGCGGCGGAAGCGGCGCGGCAATTCATTCAACCAATCAGTTGACTATCGGAACGTCTGCGTCTATATTCAACCACATGGTTGAATTACAGACATCCCGGCTCGACACCGTCTTTCACGCCCTCGGCGATTCCACCCGGCGGCGGATGCTGCGCGATCTCGCGGAGGGCGAGCGCACGGTGAGCCAACTGGCCGAACCCTTCGCGATCTCGCTGGCGGCCGCCTCGAAGCACATCAAGGCGTTGGAACAGGCCGGTCTGCTCCGGCGCGAGATCCGCGGCCGCACCCATGTCTGCCGCCTCGACCCTGGGCCGCTCGCGAGCGCCCACCAGTGGCTGAGCGTCTACGAACGCTTCTGGACCGACCGTCTGGACGTGCTGGAACGGCTCCTCCGCGAGGAGGACGCCCAAAAGTCCCCACCCTCGAAAGGAGACGACGAATGACCGACCTTACGACCAATGATCATACCACCACGGACTTGGCGGCCCGCAGCCCCTACGGCGTGCTGACCGACCCCGCCACGCTGACGATCCAGCGCCTGCTGCCCGGCCCCATCGAGCGCATCTGGGCCTATCTCACGGAGAGCGACCTGCGCCGCCAATGGCTCGCGGCGGGCGAGATGGAGCTGACGCTTGGAGCGCCGGTCGAATTCGTCTGGCGCAACAGCGAACTCACCAACCCGCCCGGCGAGCGCCCGCCCGGCTTCGGCGAGGAGCACAAGATGGAGAGCCGGATCACCGAGCTCGACCCGCCGCACAAGCTCGCCATCACCTGGGGCTCGACCGGCGGCGTCTCCTTCGAGCTGGAACGGAAGGGCACCGAGGTGCTCCTCACCCTGGTCCACCGCCGTGTGCCCGACCGCTCGACCCTGCTCAACGTCAGCGCCGGCTGGCACGCCCATCTCGACGTCCTGGCCGCCCGCGCGGCCGGCAAGGTGCCGGGGCCGGCGCCGTTCTGGGACAACTGGAGCCGGTTGAAGGACGAGTACGCGCGGCGGATTCCGGAATGATGGGGTTTTAGGA
The DNA here is from genome assembly GCF_018383585.1 of Microvirga sp. 3-52. Lineage (GTDB taxonomy): Bacteria > Pseudomonadota > Alphaproteobacteria > Rhizobiales > Beijerinckiaceae > Microvirga. The sequence continues at coordinate 25,089 of NZ_JAHAMK010000001.1, read as the reverse complement.
AGGGGCTCCGCCCGGGTGGACCGGGCGGGGCTACCTTAACGACGGCGCCTTCGGCTCCCCCAAAGCCACATAAACTGCTCCATTGCTCATTCCCCGCCAGAACTGCCGCGGAATTCTACCGAAGAGGCTGAAACGACACCTGATCTGGTCCCATCAACACGCTTATCGGAGATTCGCAGCTCTCTTGCGATCGAGCTAGATGTCGATGCCGATCTTCGGCAGAACCCAGACGGTGCCGAGATAGAGCAACATCGTCAGGACGCACGACAGGGCTAAAGCGAGCCAGAACCCGATACCGTGCCGAAGCGTCATCGGGACATCGGCAAAGACGGAAGGACGAACCAGAAAGTTGCCTCCGCATGGCTGGCGATACGCTCCAGGTCAGAGGTATCGCGCCATAGCCAGATGATGCCGAGCAGGGATACCAGCGGCAGCGAGGCAATAAGCCCGCCCAACCCAGGACTGCGCCGTGCGACCTCGGAGATGACCATAACAAGAACGCCTGAAACGGCCGCTTTGATGATCAAGTAGGTCATGGCTCCACACTCTGACCTGAGCACTGCGACCACAACTAGCTCGGCAGGCGGAGCATTCCATAAATGGGCTCTAGGAAATTCACGGACGATCGTCTTACGCGAGCGCGCGCACCGTCCGGCGCACGTTCATCGAGACTTCCACAGTGAACAGCAGGAGGCCGTCTCCGTCCCGGACCCGGACCACGACGCAGACATCAGACGTGCGGCGCTTCGGCAAAGCATCCTGGCTGATCTCAGCCGCAGCGCGGGCGGCCTCGGCTTCAGCGACGGCCAGGTTCTCGTATTCGAAGCCCACATCATCGCGGGTGAAATCATCACCCACGGACACGTCGAAATAGTACCGAGGCACCGCAATCTCCCCTGTTTGGTGAGGTCCTTACATACCACGGAAGAACTCCATTGTTCACGGAGATTTCTGGAATTCCTGCACTCTTAACCTGTGTTATTTCAATGCGTTAACCTGGTTTAACATGCGACGGAAGACCCCGAGAGCCCGCTGCATCACCCATTCCTAAATGGCCTTCCCGCAGAAGCTGGTCAAACAGCGTTTTCGGGTCCAACCTCATCGCCTTGGCCACAGCGATGAACTCGACGTCCTGGCCGCCCGCGCGGCCAGCGAGACGCCGGGGCCGGAGCCGTTCTGGGAGAACTGGGGCCGGTTGAAGGAGGAATAGGCGCGGCGGATTCCAGCGTGATGGGATTTTAGGGAGGTGCTCCGCCTGGGTGGACCGGGCGGGCGCTTCAATGGCCTCGCAAGAGCGCTGGAGCAAATGTGATGATGGCTTCTTCGGCTCCCCCGAAGCCACTTAAACTTCTCCGTACTAATTCTTGCCAGATCTGCCGCGGAATTCTTTCAGAATGGGCTGAAACGATACCGTACCGTCCGTGCGAGGCCTACTCGATCACCTCGTCTCCGCTTTCGTTCAAAATTTGTATCCATCGAGGGTGAGGCGTAAGATTGAGCGCTCTGGGCGCTGCGCCCGTCTCAAACGCTCCTCGTAGCGCCTCGCATTCCCTCAGGAGTGGCATGGGGCGCATGATGAGACGCAGCAATTTCATGATTGGAACCGCCTGTCTGGCAGCGGCGGCTTTCCCGGCCTACTTCGCCTATCAGGTCGCTGAGTGGCCAGGGGTCGCGATTCTCGGCCTCCTGATCACCTGCCTCGCCCTCCGGGTCGAGCTTGAAAGCGAGGGGCCTGTAGGTCACCCCCAGAGCACGGGTGTCCACGCTGCAAGCTTGCAGGGGCGGGACAGCATGTCGGCATCTGAGCGGGCCGCGGTGCGAGCGGATATTGCCGTCAACATGAGAGGCGCCCGAATTGCGCAGGCGGCAGGCAGCGCCTTCCTCGTCTTAGGCATCACCGGCTTCTTCCTTTCCTGATCGGCCGAGGCTTGGCGTTCGCCGCTCATGACGGTGGGCTCGGTGATCCGCCCCCCAATCCCAGGATCGGCAAAAGCTGATCGCCCTTGAACTGGTCTGCGCGCTCGCGTTCCTTCGCCTCGATCTGTTCAGCCGTTGGCGTACAGACGCCCTCACACTCCTTGAACGTGACTACGACATCGTCCAAGGCAAACCTGTCTGGATCGTCTGATCCGGGGCTAGGTTCGCGACGACTGAGGAACCCCAAAAGCGGCCAGTGTGAAATATGGTGCCGGAGCCTCTGGATCGGTGCGCCCATGGCAACCTCCTCTCATCCAAAGTGACTCTACGTTACACGATAGCACGATTCCACCGAGCTCCCTAAACAGCCTCATCGGCCTTTCCTGAAACACGAAAGACAGCTCTGGGCCGACGTTGAGTCTCGCGTCGCCGAGACGCTTCGAGCCGTCTCATCAACAGCGGGAATAAGAACAGGCTACGTCAGACGGCGCGATGCGGAGCACAGCGGCTGAGAAGAGCCCTAATCCCACATCACCTGATCAATCAGCGCTCTCGGATCCAGCTTCAACGCCTCGGCCACAGCAATGAACTCGACGACGTCGAGCTGCCGTTCGCCGCGCTCGTATTTGCTGACAAAGGTCTTGTAGGCTCCCATCCTCTCGGCAAGCTCGTCCTGTGTCAGGCCGGCCTTCTTGCGCGCAGCCTTCAGCAGGGCGCGAAGGCGCTCCTGGCGTTTCGTATGGATGGATTTCTGCATACCCAGCCCAAGTGTCGGGCAGGCGAAGTATGCTGTTTCAGCAAATTAGCCAAAATAGCTATTTCCTATTTTCGCTAATTTCGTTACACGCTCAGGTTATGCCCACCTCCTGCAAACGCTCCCGCGAAGCCTCCCTCTGGCGCCGGCTCGACCCGGCGCAGGCGAGCCGGGTCATGGTCGGCTGCTATGGCCAGGGGGCCGGGGCCGAGGTGCTGCTGCGGGCCTTCCTGGAGGAGCGGGACCTGAACCCCGCCGCGGTGCGGTTCTGGCTGCGGGTCTATGCCATCCTGTCCCGGGGCTCCGAGGACGGGGCCTCGCCGCCGGTCTGACGCAGCGTCAGCATCTTGCATGGAACAGGGCGGCCGGCGCTTCACCCGGGCCGCTTCTTCCATGCATCAGCTTCCATGGATCAGCTTCCATGCATCACGGGGCCGTGCCGGTCAGGACCTGTGTCACCCAGGCGCCGGCCTCCTCGGGCGTCGCGAACAAGGGCGCATTGCTCACGTCGCATCGGCCGAACCCGGCCTCCAGGTGCCATTGTCCCATCTGGTCGGGGGCATGAGCCTCGCCGTCGAGGCGGACGATCACGGCCGTCAGCTGGGTGTCGGCGAAGATAAGCCGGCCCTCGCTGTCGTGGCCGTCGATCAGGACGCTGACCGGCTGGAAAGAGATGTCGAGGGGCATGGCGTTCCCCTGGTTTCCGGCGGGACCTCACGGCTCCCTCGGCCGCCGGCGCCTGGGCGACCTTGCCGGCGGCAGGCCATTGTAGGCCCTTCCGGAGCACAGCTCCAGGGCGCTTCGATCGACGGCATCACGGGCATCCGTGCTTCGCGGCTTCGGGCCCGCACGGGCCGGCGACAGGCCCCTCCCGTCATGGGCAAATCGGAGACACCGAAGAATTTCGCAAGAATTTCGCAAGAATTCTGGATGTGTGACGCACTTCACAGCGGCGGCGGCCGAAGTGGTTCAAAGTCCATTCATCGCCAACAGAGAGAGCATCTCAGGCGGTCTTGAGAGTAACGCCAACTTGAAGAGGCACGACCATGGAAAATTACCAGTTCTCCGACAACGACATCTTCCAGGACGTCTACAACACGGCCCTAGGCGGCAACGCGACCTCGGCCCAGGTGGCCAGCATCGCCGATCCCGATGCCCTGCTCGATGCCGGCAGCAGCTGGTTTGGCGGCGGCTCCAACGTGCAGGAATCCTTCAACGACATCGATCAGTTCGCGGTCAACACGGCCATCGGCGGCAACGCCACCTCGGCCCAGGTGGCTTCGATCTCGGATGGCGACACGCTCGTCGATACCGGCCACGACATGTTCGGGCTGTACTTCTAACCTTTGCCTCCCGGAGCGCCATAGCCGCAAGCCGTGGCGCTCCACTCCTCCTCCCTCCCCGACCCGCTCCTGTTTCCCGCCCTCCCGAACGCTCGGGAGCGCGGCCTTTTCGTTGCCTGGCGACGTCGTCGGATCCACGCCATCCCATATCGCCCCCCATTCGCAGCAACTGATCTCTTCCCGAAAAAGGAAGGGCGGCCCGACGGCCGCCCTTGGCGTTTTCTGGGCCGAAGGCCTTAGAGCCGTCCCATCAGCAGCAGGATGATGAGGATGAGCAGGACCACGCCCAGGAGGCCGCTCGGGCCGTAGCCCCAGCCGCGGCTGTGGGGCCAGGCGGGCACGGCGCCGATGAGCAGCAGAATGACGAGAATGAGCAGGATGGTGCTGAGTGCCATAGAGAAATCTCCCTCCATTGCGCCGCCTCGATGGGGGCGGCATTCATCGAGGGAAACTTGGCCGTAAGGGAAAAAGTTCCCGCGCCCTTTCCCTGTGGATGAGTGCCGAAAGGGCAGCGCCCGCGGCGGAACGATCACCCTGGCTTGACGTTAGCTCCACGGCGATTGGGTGCCGCCGTCAGTGCGACCCCTGCGGGAGGTCGCTACCTTCGATGGACCAGGACAATCCAATGCAAAAGAAAAAGCCATCCTACATTCCCCACGACGATCCAGAGCCGATTCCTGGCCTCAGCACATCCGCATCCCCTGCCCTCAGCCGCTCGGTCCAGGCCCAGATCGGCCAGCGACTGCGCCAGTTCTACGATGCCCTGGCGCTGGGCGAGCAGCCCGTGCCGGACCGGTTCATCGAGATCATCAACCGGCTCGACGGAGTGAAGGGAGAGAAGCAGCAATCATGAGTATCGACATCGATTTGCGCGACTCCATGCTCAAGGCGACGCCGAATCTGCGCGCCTTTGCCATTTCGCTGACGAACAATGTGGATCGCGCCGACGACCTCGTGCAGGAGACCCTGATGCGGGCGATCGCCAATATCGACCGCTTCCAGCCCGGCACGAACATGCAGGCCTGGCTCTTCACCATCCTGCGCAATCTGTTTCATTCCGAATACCGCAAGCGCCGCCGCGAGGTGGAGGATGCGGACGGCAAATATGCGGCGGCGCTCTCGGTGCAGCCGGACCAGCTGCCCCATCTCGATTTCGAGGATCTGCAGAAGGCGCTTGCCCGTCTGCCCCACGACCAGCGCGAGGCGCTGCTGCTGGTGGGCGCCTCGGGTTTCTCCTACGAACAGGCGGCGGAGATCTGCGGCTGCGCGGTCGGCACGATCAAGAGCCGCGTCAACCGCGCCCGTAACCGGCTGGCCGAGCTGATGCACTTCACCGACATGGAGGAGGATCTCGGCCCGGACCGCGTCACTCTCTCGGTGATGCACGCGGTCGCGTGACAGGCCTCGAGGCAACCAAGGATCTGCAACCGATAGGCGCGCCCGAAAGGTGCGCCTATCGTTTTAGCGGCGCCGGAACTGCTGGTTGCCGCGCTGCGGCGGACGCGGACCGGAAGAGGCACCCGAATCCTTATGACGGAAGATGAGCCGGCCCTTCTCCAGATCGTAGGGCGACATCTCGACGGTCACGCGGTCGCCGGCGAGCGTCTTGATGCGGTTCTTCTTCATCTTGCCGGCTGTGTAAGCGATGACCTCGTGCCCGTTATCGAGTTGCACGCGATAGCGCGCATCGGGCAGAATTTCGGTCACAAGTCCTTCAAAGGTGATCAGTTCTTCCTTTGCCATGCAAAGCCTTCCTCATAACAAAAAAGCCGCCCCTGAATCGGAACGGCCATATGCAAGAGGACGTGCAGGCACGTCCTCCGGCATCAAACCTTATGCGTTCTGCAGGTTCACTGCAGAAGCGCGACCGGTGCGCTGATCGGTCTGAAGCTCGTAGGAGATCTTCTGACCTTCGCGCAGGCCGCGCATGCCGGCACGCTCGAGCGCCGTGGCGTGAACGAACACGTCCTTGCCGCCGTTATCGGGCTGGATGAAACCATAACCCTTGGTTTCATTGTACCACTTCACGGTTCCCGTTTCCATGGGAATTCCTTTCACTGTCGTTTGCACGTGGATGTGGGCCAAGGGCCAGTCATCCGCTAGTCGATAGATGGTAGAGAAGGAACGTGCGCTCGGCAGTGCCAAAGCGGGAAGCCCAGTCGTCCGGCCAAATGTCGATGGAATTTACCTAAGGCACAGATGGGGCAATTACAAGGCAAAGGTCGGTTCCGTGCCGACGAGGGAATTTCTTTGAAAGTCAGGGTTTTCGGAGGTCCCGGATCGCCGACACGATGCCTTGGAGCGCTTCCTCGCCGGCCGGCGTGAAGACGATCTCGCGGCCATCGGCCTTGATCAGGCCCCGCCCGTCGAGTTCGTCCACGGCGGCGGCGCTCGCCCTGTGGCCGGCACCGTCCTTCTGGACCACGCTGCGGACCCGCTGTCCGCTCGACAACTCATGATAGGCGGCAAAGGCGAAGACCGCCAGCGCCTCGTCGCTCAACCCGGACAGATCCGCCATCGCTCAACCTCGGTTCGTCTGAAAATCCTGTCCCGGTCAATGCGAAGGCGGGACAGGCGTTCAAGCGGAGCGTTAAAAACCATGGCCGCGGCCCGGCCGCCCGGGCAGGAACAGACCTCCGCGTCTTCACGTTGGTTGCGCAAATGCCACCCTCGAGTGGCCCGAACTCTCAACAACGAGGAGCGCTCTCATGGCCAACGAACGCCGCTACGGCAACCAGGATATGGACTGGCGCGACCGCGAGGACGACGGCTACATCGCTCGCCGCGGCTTCGGCAATCGCAGCGCCGGCTACGACAGCGGATCCCGCTCGGACGAGGATTACGGCCGGCGCCGGAACCGCGATGTCCCGGAACGGGATTTCGGGGATTCGGCCGGCTACGGCACCGGCGGATCGGCCCTCGACTGGCACGACGTGGTCGGCGACGACCGGGGCGGCTACGAGCGGCCCTTCTTCGGCACCGACCGCCGCCGCGACCCGGATCAGTTCGGGCAGGACCGCTACGGCCGGGATCGCTCCGGATCGGAGAGCTTCGGACGCGGCTCGCGCGACTACAACGAGGATCGCGGCTTCTTCGAGCGGGCGGGCGACGAGGTCCGGTCCTGGTTCGGCGACGATGACGCGGAACGGCGTCGCGACAGGGACATGCGCGAGGCCGGCCAGCATCGCGGACGCGGGCCGAAAGGCTATCAGCGCTCCGATGCCCGCATCATGGAGGACGTGAACGACCGCCTCACGGAAGATCCCCATATCGATGCCTCCGAGATCGAGGTGCGGGTGGAAGGGCGCGAGGTCACGCTCACCGGCACCGTGAACAGCCGCTTCGAGAAGAGGCACGCTGAGGATCTGGCCGAATCCGTCTCAGGCGTCACCCATGTGCAGAACAATCTTCGTATCCAGCAACAGGCGGATGCAGGCATCGCAGGCACCATGATGTCCGGTCCAGGCGCTGCGGGAGCCGGCAGCACCGGCGTGCCGGAGACCACGGGCACCGGCACGGTCGGGGCGACCCGGAGGCGAACCGGCGGATCCTCGGGCAGCGGGATCTGACCGATCACGGTCTGCACGTCGTCGGTTTACCAGGATGCGCTTCTCCCCTTGGGGACGAGGCGCATCTGTCGTACCAAGGCCTTTGCCTTTCCCTTGACGAAGGCGCTCCCCATATGGGGGGACGGGAAAGACGAGGACGCTCATGGCAGGAATTTCCGTCACGCTCGAAGGCGACAACATCCAGCTGGCATTTCAGAAGGGCGAGCAATCGACCGCCGTGGTCATGGACCCCCATGCCGCCCGCTCGCTGGTCAGGGCCGTCAGCCAGTTGCTCTCCGCCATCGGCGAAAGCGGCGAGGAAGGTGACGACATGCCCGAAGAAATGGTCGACGTGACCTCCCAGACGATCGATGTCGGCATGGACGAGCACGGCATGGCCGTGGTGGCTCTTCAGGCCGGCATGATGCCGCCCTTCCTGCTGCGCCTGAAAGACGACGAAGCCCGCCACATCGCCCAGAGCCTGCTCGAGATCCTCAACAGCCCGCGGGATGCCCGCGTCTCACACGGAGATCACTAGGCCCAACCAAGCCTCATCGAATTCTTTCTCCGGCAGCAGACTAAAGAGCCGCTTCGGATTCCTGGTTCTGCTGCGGGGTGTTCGATCATCGATCCCTGCCCCCTTTGCCGACTGACAGCAGTTTCCGGCAATAAGCTTGGCCGGTACGGAACTTCACTACGGCCATTCTGTTGTCGAACGCGGGGCATTCTCGGCCGCGCTTGGACAAGGCCATGGCAGTTCACGATCCAGATCTCGTTTCCGGTGCTCATCCGGGCGTTCCGATGATGGACGCCAAGGCGGAACCGACCCTCAAATATCCGGAATCCGAAGCGTTCTATGCGGAGGCGCTTCGGGAGCTGAATCATCTCGGACTGCCCTTCCTGCTCGCCGGCACCTACGCATTGTCAGCCTATACGGGCATCACGCGCCCGACCAAGGATCTCGACATCTTCTGCAAGGCCGGGGACTACACGCGCGTCCTGTCGCATTTCAAGAGCATCGGCTATTCCGTCGAGATCGAGGACGACCGTTGGCTCGGCAAGGTTTTTAAGGGCCAGTACTTCTTCGACGTGATCTTCGCCTCGTCCAACGGCACCATGCCGATCGGCGACCCATGGTTCGAGCGCGCGCGCCAGATCGAGGTCTTCGGCTCTCCCGTGCGCATCGTCGGTCCGACCGAGCTCGTCTGGTCGAAATGCTTCATCCAGCTGCGCCACCGCTATGACGGCGCGGACGTGGCGCACACGATCCTCAAGGCGCACGACCAGATCGACTGGCACGCGCTGCTCGCCTACATGGAAGTTCATTGGGAGGTGCTTCTCATGCACCTGCTCAACTTCCGCTGGATCTACCCATCCGAGCGCGACAAGGTCCCGCGCTGGGTGATGGACGAGCTTCTCGACAGGCTCGCCAAGCAGCTCGATCTTCCGCCACCGCAGATGAAGGTCTGCCGCGGGCGGATGTTCTCCCGCATCGATTACGAGATCGATGTGAAGCAATGGGGCTTCGCCGATGTGGGCGGCGAAGGTGAATGGCGGAATGAGTGACGAACCACGGCAAACGATGAGGGTTGCCGCCATCGGCGACCTTCACGTTCGTGAAGACAATGCGGAATCCTACCGTGAGCTCTTCGGAGAGATCTCCCGGGAAGCGGACGTTCTCGTCCTGGCCGGCGACCTCACGGATCTCGGCAAGCCGAAGGAGGCGGAGCTTCTCGCCCAGGATCTGAAAGCCTGCTCAATCCCGGTCGTGGGCGTGCTCGGCAATCACGATTACGAGTGCGGCGCGCATGAAGAGGTCGCCCATATCCTGCGCGATGCCGGCCTGAAGCTGCTCGACGGGCAATCGGTCGAAATCGACGGTGTCGGCTTCGTGGGCGTCAAGGGATTCGCCGGCGGCTTCGGGCGGCGCATGCTGGGCTATTTCGGCGAGCCGGCGATGAAGCAGTTCGTCAATGAGACGATGAACGAGACGCTGCGGCTCGAAAATGCCATGCGCCACGTTCGCGCCAAGCGCTCCGTGGTCATTCTTCATTATGCGCCGATCGTCGAGACGATCGAAAGCGAACCCCTGGAGATCTATCCCTTCTTGGGCTCGTCGCGCCTCGCCGAAACCATCGACCGCTTCAAGGTGAACGCCATCGTTCACGGCCACGCGCATCGCGGCCGCTTCGAGGGCCGTACGCCCGGTGGGCAGCCGGTCTACAATGTCGCCAAGCATATCGAGAAGCCGACCGGCAAACCCTACGCCATCATCGAAGTATGAGCCGGCCCGCAAAGCGCCGTCGGCTCATGATACATAGCCGGCTTTCGGCTCAATAGCGCGTACCGGGATCGGTCGGATTGCCCGGCAGGTAATCGGGCTCGGAACCCGGCCCCTTCGGATCGGTGATCCCGGGATCGTTGACGGGATACGGCGTGCGAGGTCCCGTCGGGCCGATATCCGGCTCCTCATCGGGTACGGAGCCTGGCGGCACCTCGCTCGGGATGTTGCCGCCGGGCACAGGATCGTTGGTCGGCATTCCTGGATTGACCATCGTTTCTTCCTCGTTTCTCGAAATCCGTGATTGGGTCAACAGGACCGCGCCGCCAGGGTTCCGACAGGGGCATGTGCGGAACCCCCGCCCGCAAGATCCGTTCTCAAGCAGATTCCCCGCAAACAATGGAGAACGCCAATGCCTGACATCAAACAGGCCAAGATCCTCATCATGGCCACCGACGGCTTCGAACAGTCCGAGCTGATGGTGCCGCAAGAAAAGCTCGCGGATGCCGGCGCGACGGTGGAAGTCGCTGCTCCGAAATCGCGCATGAAGTCCGGCAAGATCTACGGCTGGGACAAGACGGATTGGGGCAAGACCGTATCGGTCGACAAGGACATCGACGATGTGGATCCGGCGGATTACGATGCGCTCGTTCTGCCCGGCGGCCAGATCAATCCCGACAAGCTGCGCACCGAGGCGAAGGCCATCGAGATCATTCGCGCCTTCTATTCCTCCGGCAAGACCGTCGCCGCCATCTGTCACGCGCCCTGGCTTCTCATCGAAGCAGGCGTGATCAAGGGCAGGAAATGCACGTCCTATCATTCGATCAAGACGGATGTGATCAATGCCGGCGGCGAATGGCGCGACGAGACGGTGGTGACCGACCAGGGCCTCATCACCAGCCGCAACCCCGGCGATCTCGATGCCTTCGTAAGCAAGATCATCGAAGAGGTCCGCGAGGGCTCTCATGCGGGCCGCCGCCAGGCCGCCGAATAATCTCTGTTGCCCCGGACATGAAAAAGCGGCCGGTTCTCACCGGCCGCTTTCCTATTGGCATCGGGCGCTTTTAAGCATGCTGGATCGCGGAGATCTTCCAGGGACCGCCCTGATCGCGGCGGAACGTCCAGAGCTCCGTCGCCTCGTCGATCTTCTGCGGGTCGCCTTCCACCACGCGGCCTGTGGCCCTGTCGGTCATGACATCGGTGATGGCGAAGCGCATGGCGACGGTGGCGTAATCCGTGGTGCCCTCACGCCAAGCCTCCGACAGGTCGCCCTGGTTGAGGCGCACGTTGGAGAGCTTGTTCACGACGCCGCGGGCCGCGTTGTCGTTGAGCTCTTCCTGGATGTAGCCGGCCATTTCGGGAGTCGCCAGCGTCCAGAGCTTGGCGACGTCCTCCCGCGAATAGGCATCCTGCATCTCGACGAGACCACGCTCGAAAGCCGCGTAATCCTTCTCGCCGATGCCGATCTCGTCACGCACGCCCGGACGGGCCTGCGCCTGCTGCGGCCTGCCGCCGAGGGCGCCACCCAAGGCTCCCCCGAGACCACCGCCCAGGCCGGACCCTAAGCCGCCGCCGAGGCCGCCGCTCATGGGCCGTCCGCCCGTCGGGGGCACGCTGCCGCCCATGGAGCGGGCATAGCCCTGGCCAGCGCCTGCATAAGCGGGCTGCTGGCGCCTGTTGCGGAACCATTTCATGGCGAAGGAGACCACCAGGACCACGAGGCCGATCTGGAGCAGGAGCCCGAAGATCGAGGCGAGACCGCCGAGGCCGCCGAAGAAGCCCTGGCCGAACAGCATGCCGAGCAGGCCTGCGCCGAAGAGACCGGCCATCAGGCCCGTGCCGAAGCCGAAGCGGCGCGGCTGCGCCACGTTCGGGGCCGGGGTGCCGGGACGGGCGACATTCGGACCCTGGTTCGGAATCTGCGAACGCTGGATCGGGGCAGCCGCTTCAGGAGCCGTCCGGGTCGCCGGCGGAGCCGTATAGGTGCGGGCGCCGCGCGATCCGAAGCTGCCGCTTCCGCGCCCGACGCGAGCCTCTGCCGCGCTACCGGCGAGGACCAAGGCGGCCGCCAGGGCAACCATCACCCGACTGCGGCGAGAAGCAAATTTCATCATCGTCTTCGTTTCATCCCTTTGGAGCACGATGCTCCCATGGGGACAATGTGGTGATGCCCTGAGGGTTGCGGAAGGGTCACGCAATCCGATTTTGGCCAAGCCTTTAGGCGCACCCTGCCCTTCCCGTCATCATCGGCCTGTGCCGGTGATCCCGGTCCGAAAGCGGCAGCCTCACAAGGCGGGATGGCCGGGGCATGCCCGGCCATCTCATCGAAATGTTAAGCTTTCAATGCTTCTGCTTGTGCTTCAACTGATCGATCCGCTTCGAGGCCTCGGCCTTGCCGAGGTTGGGATCGAAGGCCTTCGGATCATGGGCCTGCTCGGACAGGGTCTTCAGATAGGAAGCCTGGGCACCGGTCATCGGCTCGTCGCCGGAGACCCACTCGTCCGGATCCTTGATCTGGTTGTCGGAGAGGTCAGGATTGGCCTTCGGATTACCTGCCTCTGCGGAAGCTTTATGGTTAACGGCAGAACGGCTCGTCGCTTTACCATGCGATGACATGTAGGACTCCTATTGTTCCTGTTTCGTTCTGGAACAGGAACACTCCCGCAGAGCATTGGTTCCTCAAGGAAAGGCGGATTACTCCCGCCGATTATTCCCCGTTATCCACAGATCACGCCCTCGACTCGCCGCCAAGCCTGTGTTCTTGATCTGTTCCATCGACACGATGCGGGTGGACGGCGATGCGCAAACCGACGAGCCTCGAACGGCTCTATGTCGACTTCGATTCCTTCTTCGCCAGTGCCGAACAGCATCTCCAACCGCACCTGCGTGGCAAACCCGTCGGGGTGATTCCGGTCGATTCCGAGCATACGGGGCTCATCGCCGTCAGCCGGGAGGCGAAGGCTCTGGGGCTCAGGCGCGGCACCTTCGTACGCGAGGCCCGCAAGCAATGTCCTGGTCTCGTTCTCGTGACGGCGCGGCACGAAGTCTATGTGGGACTGCACCACGCCATCGTCGAAGCGATCGAGACGGTGGTTCCGGTCAAGGCAGTCTGCTCCATCGACGAGATGCTCTGCGCCCTCCTGCCCGCCGAGTGGCCGCAGGCGCTCAGCATGGGACAGCGCGTCAAGGAGGTCATCGCCCGCGACATCGGCCCCACCCTCACCTGCTCGGTCGGCCTCGGTCCCAACGATCTCCTGGCCAAGATCGCCGCCGAAATGGAGAAGCCCGACGGCCTCGTGGCCCTTCATCCGGACGACCTGCCCGGCCGCCTGCTTGCCCTGGACCTGACGGAGGTTCCGGGCATCGCCCGGGGCAATGCGGCGCGCCTTGCTCGGGCAGGCGTTACTGACATGGCCGCGCTCTGGCGGCTCCAGCCGAAGGAACTGCGCCGGCTCTGGGGCAGCGTCGAGGGGGAGCGGCTCTGGATGGGGCTGCACGGCTATACGGTGGAGCGCCCCGAAACCCGGCGGCGGATGTTCGGCCATGGGCGTGTCCTACCCGCCGACTGGCGCTCCATCGGCGGCGCCTACGCGGCCGCCCGTGTCCTCCTGGCGAAGGCCTCGGCCCGGATGCGCCGAGCCGGATTCTCGGCCCGGGCGCTCGCCCTCTGGCTCACCGACAGGCACAGCGCAGGGTGGCACGGGGGAGAGCATTTCCAGCCGACCTGGGACGATCCGTCCCTGCTGGCATCCTTAAGCCGCCTCTTCTTCCATGCTGAGCGGGAAGAGATGCATGGCAGTCGCAGCGTGCATGTCGCCCTGCACGATCTGGTGCCGTTGGCCGAGATCGAGGAGGATCTGTTCGATCATACGCCGGAGGCGCAGTTCAAGCGCCGGATGGAGTCCCTGTCCGTCATTGCCGACCGGTTCAACACCAGCCACCGGAAGGCGCTCCTGCATTGGGGTCCCTGGGTCACGATCCCCGGAGGCTATGCGGGCGCGAAGATCGCCTTCAACCGCATTCCGGACGTGGAGGACTTTTAGATCTCCTTCATCGTCATGGCCGTGCCCGTCACGGTCATCCACGCCTTCTCCAAGGGCCTAAAACGATCATGCCCGGCACGGGACCGGGCATGACGCGGACGCGTAGAGAAAGCGAGAAGCCTTAGGCCGCCTTGCTCTTGGGCTGCACCTCGGCCGAGTAGTCTTCCATCAGAACCTTGGTCATGTTGCCGGGCTGGAAGGTGTAGGGGCCGATCTCCGACACGGGGGTCACTTCCGCCGCCGTCCCGGTGATGAAGCACTCGTTGAAGGATGACAGCTCCTCCGGCATGATCCGGCGCTCCGCCACCTCGAAGCCGCGGCGCTTGGCAAGGTCGATCACCGTGCGGCGGGTGATGCCGTCGAGGAAGCAATCGGCGATCGGCGTGTGCACGACGCCGTCGCGGATGAAGAACACGTTGGCGCCGGTGCATTCGGCCACGCGGCCCTGCCAGTCGAGCATGAGCGCGTCGGCATAGCCCTTCCGCTCAGCCTTATGCTTGGAGATGGTGCAGATCATGTAGAGGCCCGCCGCCTTGGCCGTGGACGGGGCCGTGGCCGGATCCGGACGGCGGTATTCCGCCATGTCGATGCGGATGCCCTTCATCTTCTGGGCCGGGTCGAAATAGCTCGGCCATTCCCAAGCCGCGATGGCGAGGTGGATCTTGTTGTCCTGCGCGGCGACGCCCATCATTTCCGATCCGCGCCAAGCGACCGGGCGCAGATAGGCATCGATCATGCCGTTCTTCTCCAGCACGAGGCGCTTGGCCGCGTCGATCTCGGCCACCGTGTAGGGGATTTCGAAATCGAGGATCTGGGCCGATTTCTTGAGGCGCTCCGAGTGCTCGGTCGACTTGAAGATCTCGCCGCCATAGGCGCGCTCGCCTTCGAACACGGAGGATCCGTAATGCAGCCCGTGCGAGAGGACGTGGAGCTTGGCATCTGCCCAGGGTACGATCTGCCCGTCATACCAGATCCATCCATCACGTTGATCGAAGGGGGGCGCGGACATCGTTTTCTCCTTGCTTGCCGACCTATGTGGCAACCGGGGCCGTGTAATTTCCGGTTTGCTTGCAGCCGATTTCAATTTCATTCATTTCGCCTAAGCGGCTTGACGAGTAACAATCGTCCTGAGATATGTCAACAAGGCTGACATAAAAATTGGGAACAGGATGGTGCCAGACGCAATTCCGGCTTTGAAACCTCAGCAACCCGGCAAGGATGCAGGCAAGGACATCTTGGCCGAGCAGCCGGCCTACGACCTCATCGAATTGTTCTTCTTCGCCTATCGCGACTTCGTCAGCGATCCCGACAGGATTCTGGACGAATACGGCTTCGGGCGGGCCCATCACCGGGTCCTGCATTTCGTCAGCCGCCAGCCGGGCCTGACGATTGCTGAACTTCTGGATATCCTGAGGATCACGAAGCAGAGCCTCAACCGGGTCCTGAAGGAACTCATCGAGAAGGATTTCATCGAGAGCCGGATGGGCACCTCCGACCGGCGCCAGCGGCTGCTTTTCGCCACCGCCAAGGGCCACGATCTGGCCTTGAAGCTCGCCAAGCTGCAGACCCGCCGCATCATGCGGGCCCTGTCCGAGATGGATCCGGAGGCGAAGGATACGGTCAGCCGCTACCTGCTGCGCCTCATCGATCCGGACGACAGCGCCCATGTGAAGCAGCTCGTATTCGGTCTCAAGAAAACCTGATAAGCAGGGCCCGACAAAGCAGCTTGAACCCCGATGGATGCACGCATCGACATTCCCGACCATGCCCCGCACGTCCTCGTGGTCGACGACGACCGCCGCCTGCGCGACCTGCTGGCCCGCTTTCTCACCGAGAACGGTTATCGGGTGACGGCTGCGGCCAGTGCAGCTGAAGCGCGGGCAAAGGCAGGAAATTTCGTCTTCGATGCCCTCGTGCTCGACGTGATGATGCCCGGGGAGACCGGGTTCGAATATGCCCGCAGCCTGCGTGAGCACTCGCAGGTGCCGATCCTGATGCTCACGGCCCGGGCCGATGCGTCCGACCGGGTCATGGGCCTGGAAATCGGCGCGGACGACTACCTGCCCAAGCCCTTCGAGCCGCGCGAGCTGCTGCTGCGCCTCGGCAACATCCTCAAGCGTGCCCTGCCCGTGCCGGGCGCGCCGGGCGCCGACGTGCCGGACGTCATCCATTTCGGCCCCTTCTCGTATCGCTTCGACCGCGGGGAGCTGCGGCGTGGGGATGAGGTGGTGCGCATCACGGAGCGGGAACGCGAGATCCTGACGATCCTCGGCAGCCATGCCGGCGACAATGTTCCGCGTGAGGCGCTCGCCGGCAACGGCATTGCCGCCAACGAGCGCACGGTCGACGTTCAGATCAACCGGCTGCGCCGCAAGATCGAGATCGACCCCGCCAACCCTATGCTTCTCCAGACCGTGCGCGGCATCGGCTACCGCCTCGTGATCGATCGATGAAGATTGGAGCGACCCTCCGCTATTCGCCCCTCGACCATGCTGCGCGCTGGTTCGGCCGCTTCCTGCCGAAAGGGCTTTACGCCCGCGCGCTCATCATCATCATCGCGCCCGTGATCCTGCTGCAATCCGTCGTCGCCTACGTGTTCATGGAGCGGCACTATCAGCTTGTCACGCGGCGTCTGTCCTCGGCGGTCACGGCGGATATCGCGGCGCTCATCGACATCTATGAGAGCTATCCACAGGACAAGGATGCGAGCACGCTCGCGCGCATCGCTTCGGAACGCCTGCAGCTCGACGTGGACATCCTGCGCAACACCGATCTGCCTCCGCCCGGCCCAAAGCCCTTCTTCGACATTCTCGACGAGACCCTGACGGACGAGCTGCGGCGACAGATCGACCGCTCATACTGGATCGATACGGTCGGACGTTCGAGCTATGTGGAAGTGCGCATCAAGCTCGATCAGAACAACGTCATGCGCATCCTTGCGCGGCGCAGCCAGGCCTACGCCTCCAATTCGCACATCTTCCTCGTTTGGATGGGAGGCTCATCCTTCGTGCTGCTTGGCATCGCGATCCTGTTCCTGCGCAACCAGATCAGGCCGATCCTGCGGCTTGCCGAAGCCGCAGAAGCATTGGGCAAGGGCCGCGAGATCGAGTTTCGTCCCCGTGGCGCCCGCGAGGTGCGTCAGGCCGGCCACGCCTTCATGGAAATGAAGCGGCGCATCGAGCGCAACATCGAGCAGCGCACGACCATGCTGAACGGCGTCAGCCACGACCTGCGCACCATCCTCACCCGCTTCAAGCTCTCGCTCGTCTTCCTGGGCCAGACACCGGAGGTGGAGGACCTCAAGCGCGACGTGGACGAGATGAGCCGCATGCTCGAAGGTTATCTCGCCTTCGCGCGCGGTGACGGCGGCGACGCGGGCGAACAGGCGGTCGCCACCGATCTGCGGCAGCTTCTCGAGGAAGTGCAGTCCGATGCCGAGCGCCAGGGCCATGTGACGGAACTCGACATCATCGGCGACCCGATCATCACGGTCCGCCCCGACGCCTTCCGACGCCTCCTGTTCAATCTCGTGTCCAACGCGGCGCGACATGGCGACCGCATCGAGATCACCGCCAATCACGAAACGCGCTGGCTCGTTCTGCATGTGGACGACGACGGGCCGGGCATCCCGGCGGACATGCGCGAGGAAGTCTTCAAGCCGTTCGTGCGCCTGGACGAAGCACGCAATCAGGACGAGGGCGGATCGGGCCTCGGCCTTGCCATCGCCCGCGACGTCGCGCGCTCCCACGGCGGCGACATCATGCTGGGCGAAAGCCCGCTCGGGGGCCTGCGCGCAACGGTGCGGCTGCCGGCGTAGGCACCTTCACTCATGACGTCATCCCGGCTCTGCTCCGCAGCCCCGTGACAACATCTGCGCCGCACTAATACAGCCGCCCGCCCACCGGCACGTCGCGATCCGGACGGATCAGCATGACATCGCCATTGGCATCCGGCACGCCGAGCGTCAGGACCTCCGACATGAACGGTCCGATCTGGCGCGGCGGAAAGTTCACCACCGCCATCACCAGCGATCCGACGAGATCCTCCGGCGAATGATTGACCGTGATCTGCGCCGAGGATCGCTTGATGCCGATCTCGGGGCCGAAATCGACAGTGAGCTTGAACGCCGGCTTGCGCGCCTGCGGAAACGGCTCCACGGCAACGACCCGGCCGACGCGAATGTCGACCTTCAGGAAATCGTCGAACGTGATCGGCGCTGTTATCGAGCTCACCTGATCCATTGTGCCTCTTGATCTCTCTTAGATCGCCGCTGCCGGGTTCTGCGTGTCGCCGTTGCCTTCGCTGGAGCGGCGCGTCTCGGAGCGTGTCGATCTGCGGCCCTGCATCAGGGCCCGTCCGACCGCGCGCAGAGGCGCGCTCAGGCGACGCAGGTCCTCGGCGCCCTCCAGGATGCGCTCGGCGCGGCGCAGTTCCCGGTCGAGCCGCGCCATGGTCTTGGCGAGCGTCGGATCGTCGTCGTCGAGCCAGGTGCGCATGGTGTTGGCATAGACCAGAACCGCTCCCTGGAGCTTCAGCTTCCCGAGCGGCCCTTCCGTGTTGATGCCGGCAGCGGCGAGCATGAAGCGCTGGGAATTGAGCGACACCTGATTGAGAGCGGCAAGCGAGACGGGATCGTACTGCAGATCCTGCGAGATGCGCCGCAGAGCTTGCTTATGGGGCTGCAAGGCATCGAAGCGGCGCATCAGCACGTCGAAGATGCGTTCGCGCGCGGGCTCCCCGGCAAGGTCGTCGGTCGTTCCCTCCAGCACCTGCCGGTCGATCTGGCGCGAGAGCGCGCCGAGCACGGCGCCCTTCGAGGGAAAGAGATCGCGGAACTCGGCAAGCGACACATTGGCGGCCTTCGCGATATCGCCGATCTCGATCTCGCTCCAGGACCGCCGCGAAGCGAGATCCATGAGTGCCTCGACGATGGCCTTGCGCTTATCCGTGGGAACATCAGCGGTCACGATCGATCTCCTGAGTACTGTCCATTGCAGTTTAATCTAGGAACCGAGAGCCACATTCCCAACATCAGCCTGCAAGTTCCTCCGCGCGCCGCTTGGCGGCCGCCACGGCCTCGCGCATGAGCGCCTTCAGACCGTTGGGTTCGCGCATGAGGACTTCGAGCGCGGCTGCCGTGGTGCCGCCGGGCGAGGTGACGTTCTGCCGGAGCGTGGCGGGCGGCAGCTCGCTCTGGAACAGGAGTTCCCCGGCGCCGGTGACCGTGGCCCGCGCGAGGCGCTGCGCCAGATCCGGCGGAAGGCCGGCAGCCGTGCCGGCGTCAGCGAGGCATTCCACGAGGTGGAACACATAGGCCGGGCCCGAGCCCGACAGGGCCGTGACCGCATCGATCAGATCCTCCGAGGGCAGCCATTCGACGATGCCGTTGCTGCTCAAAAGCGCATCGGCCGTCAGGCGCTGGGTCTCGCTCACCTTCTCGTTGACGGCCGCCCCGGTCGCCCCTCGCCCGATGCTGGCGGGAAGGTTGGGCATGGCCCGCACGATGGCGCTGGAAGCGGGAAGCCTGGAGCGAAGATCACCGATGGTCTTGCCGGCGAGGATCGAAATGATGAGGGTCTGCGGCCCGAGAATGCCATTCAGCGCGGGGGCAGCCTCGTCGAGCATCTGCGGCTTGATGGCCAGTATCAGCACGTCCGCGGCGGCAGGATCGGCAGGATTCAAGGAGATGCCCTTCGTCCGGCAGAACATCGTCATCTCCTCGGATGGCTTGGGATCGAGAACGGTCACGTCCTCAGGCTTCATGCCGACCTTGAGCCAGCCCTCCAGCATGGAACCGCCCATCTTGCCGGCACCGACGAGGATGAGAGATGACGGCAGATGCGGGGTGTTCGACGACATGAATTTACCCTGACGGAAGGGATGCGGGAGGCCGCACTCTATTCACCACCACCCTGCCCTGTCGAGGCAGGTCCCGCGCATCGTGCGGAAAAGTGGTTCCGGTTTTCCGCACGATGCACCAGTTAAAAACCGAGCATCGGACCCAAAAGTGCAAAACCACCTTTGGGTCCGATGCTCTAGGCCTCGCCCTCGGTTTCGAACAGGACGGAGTCGAGAGCCTCGCGGGCCGACTTGCCGGCCCAGATCACGAACTGGAAAGCCTGGAAGTACCGTTCGCACGCTTCGACCGCGACCCGCAGCATGGTTTCGCATTGCCCATCGGTCGGATCGGCTCCGCCCGCCAGCAGCAGCGCATGGCGGAACATCACCACGTTTTCCGTGCTCCACAAGTCGAAATGCCCGACCCAGAGCTGCTCGTTGACGGAGGAGATGAGCTGGAGCACTTCCTGCCGCCGCCGCTCGGGAACCTTGAGGTCGAAGGCGCAGGCCATATGCATGGCCTCCACGTCCTCGATCCAGGTGAAGGCGACATCGTAATCCGCCCAGCGACCTGCCACTGAGATGGACATCTCATCCGCTTCGGCCCGGTCGAAGATCCAGTGCCGCAGGGAAGCGAGGCGCTCAACCACATCGAGAGGATGTTCCGAGCGATCGATTTCAAGATGAATCTGCGACATGTCGATCCTGGACGCTCAATTGCCTGAATATGGTAAACATATCCGGCAACACCATTGCGTTGATCCGGGCGACATTCGAAAGAAGTACTCAGAATACCTTCGATATTCCGAGATCCCGCTGTCGCCACCTCGAATCAGCTTATGAATCGACAGTCTTAGATTTCGGCCTTTGTCACAATGCGCCGGATTCACCTGTCCACAACAGGAGGCCCGCGCCGGGCGCAGGTCGGATTCCCGCCCGGATCAAGGCGTCGCCGGGTTCACGCCGGCGGTGGAGGCCAGCTTCGCTTCGAGGTCCTTCACCCGGGCTTCGAGCCGGTCGTTCTCCTCACGGGCTGCCACGACCATCTCGCGCAGGACCTCGACCTCCTCGCGGGTGGCGACGTCCATATCCTTGATCAGGCGCTCGAATTGACTGCGGACCACGCTCTCGACCTCTTTCCGGACGCCCTGTGCGGCTCCCGCGGCATCGGTGGCGAAGCGGGCGAGTTCATCGAAGATCCGGTTGGACGATTGAGTCATGGGTTCAAATCCGCAGCGTTCGACGGGCTTTCGAGGCCCTGGAACGTCACACATGGGCGCATTCGCCGCAAACTGCAACAGGGTTGACGATCGGGTTCCGGCGGGTCCAATGGCAACCCATTCGAACAAGGCCCGCTCATGCCGCTCTCCTTTCCCATCATCGATCCCGTGGCCATCGCCATCGGGCCCTTCGCGATCCGCTGGTATGCCCTCGCCTATGTGGCCGGCCTCCTGGGCGGCTGGTTCTATGCCAAGCGCCTCGCGGCAAGGGCCGATCTCTGGAGCGGCTTGAGACAGCCCAAGCCCCTGGACGTGGACGATCTCATCGTGTGGGTGGCCCTCGGTGTCGTGCTCGGCGGGCGGGCCGGCTACGTGCTGTTCTACAACCTGGCCTCGTATCTCGCCCATCCGCTGGAGATTTTCGCCATCTGGCGCGGCGGCATGTCGTTCCATGGCGGCTTCCTCGGAGCCGTGCTCGCCATCGTGCTCTTTGCCCGCTCGCGCGGGCTCAACCCGCTGGCCATGCTCGACATGGCCGCGGTGGTCACGCCCATCGGGTTGTTCTTCGGGCGCATCGCCAATTTCATCAATGGCGAGCTCTGGGGCCGCCCTGCCGCCGATTTTCCCTATGCGGTGGTCTTTCCCCATGCGGGTCCTGAGCCCCGGCATCCGAGCCAGCTCTATGAGGCCCTGGGCGAGGGCTTGATCCTGTTCATCGTCATGGCGTTTGCCGCACGCCGGTTCGGCTTCCGCCGTCCCGGCCTCCTCGGCGGCATCTTCGTGCTGGGTTATGCGGTGGCCCGCATCGTGTGCGAATTCTTCCGCGAACCGGACGCACAACTGGGCTTCCTGTTCGGATCCTCGGTGCAGGCGTTCAGCGGCGGCATCACCATGGGGATGCTTCTGTCGGTCCCCATGGCTCTGGTCGGCATCGGCTTTATCGTCATGGCGGTGCGCGGCTATACGCGGCCCTCGAGAACGGTTGAGGCCGCGTGAGCGCTCTGAAGGACAGCTTGCGCGAGTTGATCGCGCTCGAAGGGCCGGTCACGGTCGAGCGCTATATGGGCCTGTGCCTTCGGCACTACTACGCGACCCGCGATCCGCTGGGTCTGGCCGGCGACTTCACCACGGCTCCCGAGATCAGCCAGATGTTCGGCGAGCTGATCGGCCTGTGGCTGCTGGAGGTCTGGAACGGGATGGGGCGCCCCTCCGATTGCCGGCTCGTCGAGCTGGGGCCGGGCCGCGGCACTCTCATGGCCGATCTGCTGCGGACGACACGGCTCCTGCCCGACTTCAAAGCGGCCGCCACCGTGCATCTCGTCGAGACGAGCCGGTCCTTGCGGCCGAAGCAGCAGGCCGCCCTCGCCTCCTCGGACTTCTCCCTCCACTGGCACGACCGGATCGAGGATGTGCCTCCGGGCCCGACCCTTCTCGTCGCCAATGAGTTTTTCGACGCCCTGCCGGTGCGCCAGTTCGTTGGAACGGAGCGCGGCTGGTGCGAGCGCCTGGTAGGTCTCGAGGGCGAGCGCCTGATCTTCGGCCTGCGCCCGGAGCCCGAGCCCGCTCTCGGCACGCCCCTGCGCCTCGGCGACATCCTGGAATGGCCGGCGGCCTCCATCGACGTGATCAGCGAACTCGCCCGGCGATTGGCAGTTGATATGGGCGCGGCCCTGATCCTCGATTACGGCTATCGGGGCCCCGCCTTCGGAGACACGCTGCAGGCGCTCAAAGCGCACAAACCGGTCGATCCCCTGGAGGAGCCGGGGGAAGCGGATCTCACGACCCACGTCGAC
Organism: Microvirga sp. 3-52; assembly: GCF_018383585.1. Classification (GTDB taxonomy): domain Bacteria; phylum Pseudomonadota; class Alphaproteobacteria; order Rhizobiales; family Beijerinckiaceae; genus Microvirga. Next base: position 2,352 of record NZ_JAHAMK010000001.1, on the reverse strand, counting down.
TTCCATCGCCTCGCCCAGGCCGCAGCAGCGCAAGGCGCCAGGGCTCACGGCATCGCCACTCAGGGCGATTTTCTCCTGGCGCTCGGCCTCGAGGCCCGTGCTTCCGCCCTAAAGGCGCGCGCCACACCTGCACAGGCCGCCGATATCGACCGGGCGCTGGCGCGACTGACGGAGCGCGGCCCGACGGGCATGGGCGATCTGTTTAAGGTTTTGGCCGTTACACATGAGGCGATTGCAGCCGTCCCCGGATTGCCCGCCCTCTCCCTCTCTCCCTGAGATCGAGCCATGTTCATTCAAGCGCCCGCCCTCTCCTCCCATTCCGGCATCCGCCATGCGTTCTTCACCCGCCAGGGCGGCGTGTCGGACGGGATCTACGCCTCCCTCAACGGCGGCATCGGGTCGTCGGACGAACCCGCGAAGGTGCAGGAGAACCGCCGCCGCATGGCGGAGGCGCTGGGTGTCAAGCCCGATGCCCTGATCAGCGTCTATCAGGTCCATTCACCCGATGCGGTGATCGTGGAAGGCCCCTGGCGGGGCGAGCGGCCCAAGGCGGACGCCATGGCCACGGCGACGCCCGGCCTCGCCCTTGCCATCACCACGGCGGATTGCGGGCCGGTGCTGTTTACGGATTTAGATGCGCGCGTGATTGGAGCCGCCCATGCAGGCTGGCGCGGCGCCGTGACCGGCGTGCTCGAATCCACCCTGACGGCCATGGAGCGGCTCGGCGCCCGTCGGGAAAGGATCGTCGCGGTGCTCGGCCCGACGATCAGCCAGAAGGCCTATGAGGTCGGCCCCGACTTCATCAAGCGCTTCACTGACGAGGCGCCCAGGCACGAGCGCTTCTTCCGGCAAGCCGAGAAGGCGGACTATGCCATGTTCGACCTTCCAGGCTTCATCGGCGCGCGGCTCGAGGCCGCGGGTGTCGGCGAGTTCACCAATCTCGACCTCTGCACCTATTCCGATGAGAAGCGGTTCTTCAGCTACCGCCGCACCACTCATCGCAAGGAGCCGGATTACGGCCGGCTGATCTCGGCAATCGCGCTCACTCCTTGATGCCGGCCACATCCGGCGTCTCCCAGGCGAGATGCTGACCGCCATCGACGGCGATCATCTGGCCGGTGACGCTGCGCGCCTGTGCAAGGTAGAGCACCGCGTCGGCGATCTCGTCGGGCGTGCCGCCATGGCCGAGCAGCACCGCGCTGCTCTGCTTAGCGAAATCCTCATCGCCCTGCCGGACGTTCGACAATGTCGGCCCCGGCCCTATGGCGTTGACGCGGATTCGCGGGGCCAGCGCCTGCGCCATCGTCTGCGTGGCGGAGAACAGGGCCGCTTTTGTGAGCGTGTAGGAGAAGAACTGCGGCGTCAGTTTCCACACGCGCTGATCGACGATGTTCACGATGCTTCCCAGCCTGTCGGCGGGCAGCTGATGCGCGAAGTCGCGGGCGAGGAAGGCCGGGGCGCGCAGGTTGACGGCGAAATGCCGATCCCATCGATCCTGCGCGAGCGTCTCGATCTCATCGGGCTCGAACTCGGACGCGTTGTTGACGAGGAGGGTCAGGGGGCCGAGCGCCCGGACGGCCTCCGGCACCAAACGCTCGACGGCCCTCCCGTCCGCGAGATCGGCCTGGACGACGGAGGCTTGGCCGCCCTGTTCCCTGATGCGGGTTGCGATAGTCTCCGCCTCGTCGGTCGAGCGGCGACAGTGAATCGCCACCGCATAACCCTCGGTCGCGAGCCGCTCGACGATTCGCCGCCCGATGCGCTGCGCGCCGCCGGTCACGAGGGCACCTTTGTTCATGATCAACCCCTTGAAATGTAAGCACATCACAGCAATTCAGCGTGTCGGACAAGAAAATGACATTTTTTCGCTCTGACGTCGAACCAACGGCCAAGCTGTGCGTTTAGGAGTCCAGCAATGCTTAAGGGGAAAACTCGCACATTGCCGCCACAATCCTGCCACGGTGGTCTTCCGCGCTGTGGTTGTCAGGTCACAGCCCTCGGCCGGTTGTCGCTCTATAAACGGACAGTGCTTGGCTTGACCCAACGGGAAACCGGGTCGAGTTCGCATGACATCGATTAGGAAAGAGAAACCATGAAGAAAATTCTTCTCGCCAGCGTCGCTCTCTTCGGCTTTGCCGGAGCTGCTTCCGCTGCGGACCTCCCGATCCGCTCCGCTCCTCCGGCTCCGATCGTTGCTGCTGTTCCGGTCTTCACCTGGACGGGCTTCTACGTCGGTGTGAACGCCGGCTACGGCTGGGTTTCGGATGACCGCATCGTCGATCCGGTTTTCGGCTTCACCGGCGGTGATGACGAAGGCGGCTTCGTCGGTGGTGGCCAGATCGGCTACAACTA